>NZ_QKMF01000008.1 GCF_003208435.1 Pelagimonas varians
AAGCCCCTAGGAATGCTGATATGCAGACATTTGTTCATCGAATGAACCAAAACTGCCCACATATCTCTTCAGATAGTCACAATGTCAAATAACGTGGAGTGCAAATTCCGCATTGCTAAACTCTGTCTAGCGCCGCCTGCGTCTGCCGCTCCGGGTAACCGTTAGCGCCTCAGCGCCGCCGGTGAAGGGGGTTCTAGTTCCAACTCAATACGCCCGCAACCCCTTTTCGCAATAACTACTCCCTTTTTTGAAACTTTCACGAAAATCAATTGAAATCAATTAGTTAATGGAAATCCCCTTCAGCAATCGAGTGCGTACGCCCCTCACAACACAACCTATCGCTGCATTGCGGCAATTCAATTGATCTATCCCCAAGAATCCCACAGAGATATCCACATAGCATCGCTCACATTTGAGGTCTGAACAGGAATCGCCCCTTCGGTTCTGGACGAATCTGCATCGCATGTGCAGCCGCCGACCCATGGAAAGTTGAAGCGGTGCTCGAAATAGCATCTGGATACTTTGGAATCAGACGTCTGACAGTTTTCCGTCGTCGGAGACGACGCGCCCTGCGTCCTCGGTTCAGGGCCACAATGAACTGAGCCCCCTGGGGAAACATAAAAAATCGCTGGAGCGGGATTTTTAAGAAGAAGCCGCATTTCGGCGGGGAAAGCAGCATTGCAAGCTTTTGCTCCCCGCCGAACAACTGACTGCGCATTGCGCCTGTGCTTGGCTCCACTCAAGACCTACGCGTGGCGAAGGTTTTGAAATTTGACTCTTAGTGACAGGATCGCCGCGATCACCAGTAGGTAGATCAAAGGCTCCAATTGCCAGCCTTTGACCAACATCAGATAGTGGACGCCCCCGAGTACGGTAGCGACATATGTCAATTTGTGCAGCTTGCGCCACGTCGGTCCAAGACGGCGTACGGACCAGTTGTTTGAGGTAACTGCAAGCGGGATCAACATGGCAAAGCCCAGCATGCCGACAGTTATGTAGGGACGCTTCACGATGTCCGCCCAAATCTGGGACAACACTTGAACATCCAGAATGGCCCAGACCAACAAATGCAAAAACACATAAAAGAATGCCAACAGGCCGATGGCGCGGCGAAACTTGATTAGATTGACCCCGGCGAAGCGCCGTAGCGGCGTAATGCAAAGCCCGAATATTAGCAGTTGCAAGGCCAAGGCCCCCAATTCGTGCTCCAACGCCTTGATAGGTTCAACGCCCAAGCCGCCCGTCGCCCCAAGATAGAGAAACCAAGGGGCGGGCAAGACGCCTATGAGATAGACGGCCCAAGTGGGCAACCGACGGGCAAGGGCGTTGAAACGATCCACCATCAAAAGTTCTTGGCCATATCCATGCCGTCATACAGGCTGGCAACTTCGTCATACCCGTTGAACATCAACGTATCCTTTTTGCTGGCGAACAATCCGCCACCAATTGGCCGCTCAGTGGCTTGGGACCAGCGCGGATGATCGACGGTCGGGTTCACATTGCTGTAAAAACCGTATTCACGGGCGTTCGACTTGTTCCAGCTTGTGGGGGGCTGAGTATCAGTCAAGGTGATGCGGACCACGGATTTGATCGACTTGAAACCGTATTTCCACGGAACCACCAAACGCAGCGGCGCGCCGTTTTGGTTGGGCAGCGGCTTTCCGTAGAGGCCAGTCGCCATCAATGTCAGCGGGTGCATTGCTTCGTCCAGACGCAGGCCCTCGACATAGGGCCAGTCCAGAACCGGATAACGGGTGCCCGGCATCTCTTCGGGGCGATAGACAGTTTCAAAGGCCACATATTTGGCATCGGTCTGGACACCCGCCATATTCAGCAAATCCGCCAACTCGAAGCCGTTCCAAGGCACAACCATTGACCAGGCTTCAACGCAGCGGAACCGGTAGATGCGCTCTTCGATGGTCATCTTCGCCAGGATATCACCCAACGCGTAATCACCGGGCCGGTCCACCATGCCGTCAATCTTGACGGTCCAAGGGTCAGTGGTCAGCGCCCGCGCATTGCGGGATGGGTCGTCTTTGCCAGTGCCGAATTCGTAATAGTTGCAATAGCTGGTGATCTCTTCCCACGAGTTGGGCTTGAGGTCCTCTTGCGCTTGCACCGAACCACCCAGACCAATCGCTGCGCCCGCGCCAATTCCAGCCAAAATCTGCCGCCGATTCAAAAAGCTTTTCTCGGGTGTTACGTCAGCACGTGTTAATTCGTTGGTCCAGCGCTTGGCCATTTGGTTCTCCTTGGTTGTTGAAGTCTAGATAAGGCACCCGCGTTCACCGACCAATGCAAATCACCTCACGTTGCCGTGCCGGTCTGTAACACTTGTCCCCCCGGGCCTGAAAACAAGTCCCGGGGATTGGGTGATCAAAAAGGGTATTCTGCCCTGCCAGTTTAGGGCGCATCGGCTCTCGGAAAAGAAGGCGACATCGTATTCATTCGGGCCGAACTGCCATCGTCACGGACAATCCGTACATGCCTGCGCCGCATCAACCGCGGCTCTGCCACACCGACCGAATGCGCGATGGTTTCCACCTCATATATGATAGACTGGGCAAACGCCGCGACGCGATTGTCTTTTTCCTGCACCACAAGTCCCTTTTGCAGGCCTTTGTCATGGGTGGTGATTCCGGTCGGGCAGGTGTTCTTATTGCACTTGAGCGCCTGAATGCACCCCAGCGAAAACATGAAGCCACGCGCCGAGGTCACAAAATCCGCACCTGCACAAATGGCCCAGGCAACGTCGCCCGGATTGATCAGCTTACCGCTGGCAATGATGCGAATGCGGTCATGCAGGTTGTATTGGTCCCTCAGGTCAGTCATCCGCACCAAAGCTTCACGCAGGGGCATCCCGACAAGATCCATCAAGGGCATCGGGGCCGCACCTGTTCCGCCTTCGCCCCCATCAACGGTTATAAAGTCCGGCGCATATTCCGGCCCGCGTTCTTTGATCAACTCGAACAGTGCCACCCATGGGTCCGAAGACCCCATACAAGTTTTAAAACCAACCGGTTTACCGGTCACCTCGCGGATATGGCCGATTAGATCAAGCAAACCGGCAAAGTCGTCCACCTCGCTATGTCGGTTTGGGGAAATCCCCGCCTGCCCTTCTGGAATGCCACGGATTGCAGCAATTTCCTTGCTGACCTTGGCAGCAGGCAAAATCCCCCCCTTGCCCGGCTTGGCACCTTGGCTCAGCTTGATCTCAAACATCTTGACTTCGGGCCGCGCTGCCACTTCGCGCAGCTTCTCATCACTCAGATTGCCATCGGCATCGCGCACCCCGAATTTCGCGGTTCCGATCTGATAGACAATATCGCAGCCACCCTCCAAGTGGTGCGGTGACATCCCGCCCTCGCCTGTGTTCAACCAAATGCCCGCCTTGGCCGCCCCCCGGCTGAGCGCCTGAACCGCCGGTTTTGACAAAGCCCCATACGACATACCCGAGATGTTATAGATGGACGGCGCGTCATATGGATGCCGACAATGCGGCCCGATTTGCATCGGTTCGGTCGAAGCGTATTGATTGTCCAGCGGTGGGAAGACCGCGTTGATAAAGATCGGCGTACCGGGCACATTCAGATTTCGGGTGGACCCAAAAGCGATTGTATTGCTTTTCCCGACAGTAGCACGTGACACCCAGTTGCGTTGCGCTCGGTTGAACGGCATTTCTTCGCGGTCCATGGCAAAGAAATACTGGCGAAAAAACTCACCAAGTTCGGTGAACAAGTGCCGAAACCGTCCGATAACCGGATAGTTGCGCCGGATCGCGTCGCTTTTTTGGCGGCGATCCACAAAGAAAAGCACCACAACCGCACCTAACCCGACCCCTAAAAACAAAACAAACAAAAGCGCCAAATACTCCAGCGCGGCCATTGCGTAATCCATATGCGACTCCCTGAATGTGTCGGTTTGCCTCAGGGCAAACCACAGCCATGGCGCTACTGTGACATTAACCAAGACAAATGGCAGCCCCGCTGCTGGTATCGTGAAAGGGAGAGAGCATGAAAACGCTGATCGGCGCGCTGGCGCTAAGCTTGATAACATCTGCAGCGGTGGCTGCGGACATGATCACCTATGACACAGAAGACAGTTTCGACGATGTGGTGTTCGGACTCGAAAATGCAATTCTGGACGCTGGATTGGTCATCGACAGCGTGTCGCACACCGGAGCGATGCTGGAACGGACCCGCGTTGATATGGGGTCGGACGTGGTCTTGTTCAATGATGCTGATGTGTTCAGCTTTTGCTCGGCCCAAGTGTCTCGCAAAGTCATGGAAGCCGACCCGATGAATATCGTGTTTTGCCCCTATGACATCTTCGTCATGGTCCGCCCTGACACGCCGGACGTGACAACCATCGGGTTCCGGACCTACCCCGAAGGGGCCATGAAAGAAGTCGAAGCCCTATTGGACGGAATCGCCCGCAGCGCCGTTGGTTTGGACTGACGTTTCATCCAATTCCGTCAATCGAAAATAGGCCCGCCAATCAGGCGGGCCTTTCTATTTTAGTGAACCACTGCGTCGTCTGGCTTGGGCCTGTTTGTGGCCCCAACCCGATCGCCTATGATCAACCCATCGGACCCCGCGCTGATAACGATCAGATCGCCGTCCACCACATCCCCCGCCAGCAGCATTTCTGCCAAGGGGTTTTGCAGCGCCCGCTGAATCACCCGCTTCAGCGGGCGGGCCCCAAACACTGGATCATAGCCTTCGTCAGCTAACCATTGCTTGGCACCATCATCCAGTTCCAGCTCAATCTTACGGGCTGCCAACCGCTTCAACAAACGCGCCATCTGGATTTCAACGATTCCGTCCATATCTTCGCGCTTTAGCCGATCAAAGATGATCGTTTCATCGAGACGGTTCAGGAACTCGGGGCGGAAATGAGCCCGCACCGCATCCATCACATCGCGTTTGGCCGTGGCCGCATCTGCACCTTCGGGCAATTGGCTAAGCGCCTGCGACCCAAGGTTTGACGTCAAGATAATCAGCGTCTGCTTGAAGTCCACGGTTCGGCCTTGGCCATCCGTCAACTGACCATCATCAAGCACCTGAAGCAGCACGTTGAACACATCGGGATGCGCTTTCTCGACCTCATCGAACAACACAACCTGATAGGGTTTGCGCCGCACAGCTTCGGTCAAAACACCGCCCTCTTCGTAACCAACATAACCGGGAGGAGCTCCGATCAGACGTGCCACGCTGTGTTTCTCCATGAACTCGGACATATCAATACGAACCATCGCATTGTCATCATCGAACAAGAAGTCAGCCACCGCTTTGGTCAGCTCGGTTTTACCGACACCGGTCGGCCCAAGGAAGAGGAACGAACCAAGCGGCCGGTTCTCATCGTTCAGACCGGCACGCGCCCGGCGCACCGCATTCGACACCGCTGTCACAGCCAAATCCTGACCAATCACACGGTTGTGCAGATCATCTTCCATCCGCAAAAGCTTTTCGCGGTCACCTTCCAGCATTTTTGATGTCGGAATACCGGTCCAGCGTTCGACAACGGCAGCGATATGCTCAGGGCGCACTGCCTCTTCGACCATCACCTCGTTACTGTTTTCTGCTTCTGTCAGCTGCTTTTCCAGCTCTGGAATGATGCCGTAAGACAGCTCTCCGGCTTTGGCCAGATTACCCTCACGCTTGGCCTGATCCAGACCAGCCCGTGCACGATCCAACTGCTCCTTCAGATCACGGGCAGAGGCCAGCTTGTCGCGTTCCGCCTGCCACTTGGCTGTCATCTGTGCAGATTCGTCTTGCAGATTGCCTAGATCCAACTCCAGCTTCGCCAAACGATCCTTGGAGGCTTGGTCATCTTCAAGGCGCAAGGCCTCAACTTCGATCTGCTTTTGCAAGATGTCACGGTCCAGCGCATCCAGCTCTTCTGGCTTGCTGTCCACTTCCATCCGCAAACGACTGGCCGCTTCGTCCATCAGGTCAATGGCTTTGTCCGGCAAAAACCGGTCGGTGATATAGCGATGCGACAAGGTCGAAGCCGCCACCAAAGAGCTGTCCGAAATCCGTACACCGTGGTGCAACTCGTACTTTTCTTTGATGCCGCGCAGGATCGAAATCGTGTCTTCTACCGTCGGCTCTTCGACCAACACCGGTTGAAACCGCCGCGCAAGCGCCGCGTCTTTTTCGACGTGTTTGCGGTATTCATCCAGTGTGGTTGCACCAACGCAGTGCAATTCACCACGCGCCAAGGCCGGTTTCAGCAAGTTGGACGCATCCATCGCGCCATCCGCCTTGCCCGCGCCAACCAGCGTGTGCATTTCGTCGATGAACAAGATGATTTCGCCCGCAGCCTCAGTGACTTCGGTCAAGATTGCCTTCAAGCGTTCCTCGAATTCACCGCGATACTTTGCCCCGGCGATCAGCGCGCCCATGTCGAGCGCCATCAGTTGCTTGTTGCGCAGGCTTTCAGGTACATCGCCATTTACGATGCGCAGCGCCAAACCTTCGGCAATCGCAGTTTTACCAACACCGGGTTCACCGATCAGCACAGGGTTGTTCTTGGTCCGACGGCTCAGCACCTGCATGGTGCGGCGAATTTCTTCGTCGCGGCCAATGATCGGGTCAATTTTGCCGTTGCGTGCAGATTCTGTCAGATCAGTCGCGTACTTCTTCAGCGCGTCATAACCTTCCTCAGCCGTGGCGCTGTCAGCGGTCCGGCCCTTGCGAATATCATTGATCGCTTCGTTCAAGTTTTGGGCGGATACATTGCCAGCCTCAAGCGCTTCTTTCGCCGGGGTTTTTACCAGCGCAAGCGCCATCAACAACCGTTCGACAGGTACAAAGCTGTCACCGGCTTTCTTGGCAATTTTCTCGGCCTCGTCGATCACCTTGCCAGTCGAGCTGTCAAGATAGACCTGCCCGGCATCACCAGACACTTTGGGGATTTTGGCCATTTTGGTATCGATGACTTGCACAACGCGGTCAGGCTCTCCGCCTGCGCGTTTGATCAGGTTGCTAGCCAGCCCCTGTTCGTCATCCATCAATGCTTTTAGCAAATGCTCGGGGGCCAGTTTCTGATGGCTTTCCCGCATTGCAATTGTTTGTGCAGCCTGAATAAAGCCGCGCGAACGCTCCGTGAACTTTTCTAGGTTCATCGCCTTCTCCTTTGTCCAAGCGCCCTTGGGTCTAATCGTGCCCGCTATGCAGCACACGAACCGTTCAGGGCCTCGGTTAAAAGATGGCAATTCAAGCCTCCGCCTTCAAGGGGCAACATCGCCAAAAATACCAATCCAATTTTAGATACAGATGCACTCGATCTTAAAACTTTCACACGCAGGTTTGCCGCGTGGAGGTGCCTGTTATGATGATAACCAAGGTTGAATATGACGGTTTTTGCGATGACGCCCCCGGCGGTGCGATGCAAGGGTCGATTGCTTTGATTGCAGGTGACACCCGCATCAATGTCTCGCTGACCTTACCCCGCCGGATTGAGATCACTCAAAGCCGACATCGTTTGTTGCTATTGGCCGAGGCGCTTCGCCAAACACGCCACATGCCGGAATACCGGTCAAAGGGCGCTATTCGGCTTGCTCCCGGTTTTCTACCACATGGCCTATCGCCCAAGACGGCTTGACGATTGCCGGTCCGCGCCGCAAAAGGAGCCGTTTCTTAGAAAAAGGCCGGATCCTATGTCAGATGACCGTTTGATTGTTGCCCTCGACGTTCCCAATGTAATTGCGGGGATCGATTTGGTTGAGAAGCTGGGCGACAGCGCCTCGTTCTACAAAATCGGGCTTGGTATGCTCACCGGCGGCGGGCTCGCCCTCGCCAATGAGCTGAAGGCCGAACACGGTAAACGCATTTTTCTGGACATGAAGCTGTTCGATATTGGCGCGACGGTTGAGGCTGCCGTGCGCGGCATCGCCCAGTTCGATCTGGACTTCCTCACGGTTCACGGTGATCCTCATGTTGTTCGTGCCGCAAAAGAAGGCGCAGCAGGCAAGGACATGAAAATCCTTGCGGTAACTATCCTGACATCACTGGATCGCGCAGACTTGGATGCCTCGCTGATCCAGGCTGGCGACATCCCCGATCTAGTCGCAACCCGCGCGGCCCGTGCGTTTGAAGCCGGCGCTGACGGTGTCATCGCGTCCCCCAATGAAGCAGCTTTGATCCGCGCCTTGCCAGAGGCACAGGGAAAACTGATCGTAACACCCGGCGTTCGCCCGGTTGGCGCAGACCATGGCGATCAAAAACGGATCGCGACACCAGCCGCTGCAATCGCAAACGGGGCCGATCATATCGTGGTTGGTCGTCCAATCCATCAGGCCGCCAACCCACGTGCCGCTGCACAAGCGATCATTGAGGAATTGAAAACCGTCTGACCGGCGGCCTCTCAAAACCGCTTGGCTGTCAGTCAGACGCTAAATAGCTCTCTAAGATACGGGCGAAATGCGGGATGGCTTTGGGATGGGACACATACTGATGGGGTGGCATCAATTGCCACCCATCGCCTTCACCGCCAAAGCGAATATCGGTCCGCGCACTTTCCGGAAGATGGGCGGCAAAAAACCAACTGATCTTTCCATCATTGTCCCGAATATGGATCAACGTCAGATCGTACGGGGATAGATCCAGCCCCACTTCTTCAAAGGCTTCGCGCAACGCACAGTCTTCAGGACTTTCCCCATCCTCGCGGCCGCCGCCCGGAAAATCCAAATAGCCCGGCCAGACAATGCCCGGCGTATGATCCCTGATCAAAACAACCAACTGTGCCCCCACGAACAACATCACCTTGCACCCAAGGAAATCGCGGCGAGGATCACTCATCGTCTAATCGTCATTTATGTCCGTGTCCCAAATCTTGATTTGCCCTTTTCGTTCGCCCGCCAGTTTGCGCATCACAAACCACGCTATCAGCGAGCAAACCGCAAACACCAAGAGAGCAACGGGCAGCGATGACAGCACCCCGCCGCCAAAAGCCAGAATAACCCCGACGACAAAAGCCCCAATGCCAAATCCCAAGAAAATGAACCCCGGCGCGAAGATCTCAACGATCAACAAAATGATTCCCGCGCCAACCCAAAGCCACCACTGATCCCACATCACTTGCCGCCCTTCAGCATTTGGAACGCATCTCCAAAGGCGTCCAAGACGTTTGTTGGCAGCAAAACAGTCTGCTTCCCAGCCCCTTCGCCCACTTTGACCAAAGCCTCTACTTGTTTAAGGGCAACTTGATATTGGGCTGCTTCGATCCCGTTTTCTTTGATCGCCCGGGCAACAACTTCGGTTGCATAAGCTTCGGCATCCGCTGAAATACGGCGTGCCTTGGCCTCTTGCTCGGCGGCATAGAGCTGCGCATCAGCGGCAAGTTCAACGGCGCGGCGCTCGCCCTCAGCCTCGGTTACCTGCGCCCTGCGTCCACGCTCCGCATTCAATTGCTGCAACATCGCGTCGCGGGTTGCCTGATCGAGGTTCACGTCCAAAATCTCGGCGCGTGTCACTTCGATGCCCCAATCATCAACCGCGTCTTCGACGTTTTCTTTGATCTGAGTGATCAACTGAGAGCGGTTGGATTGCACCTCATCCAGCTCCATCTTACCGATTTGGGCGCGTACAATCCCTGCGACTGTGGTCGCAATTGCGCCGTCCACATCCCGGATTCTGTAAACAGTCTTTTCCGGCTCTGTAATGCGGTAGAAAACCGATGTTTCAACCTGCACCAAAACGTTATCCGTCGTAATCGCATCTTGTTTTGCGTTCGGCAGTTGCCGCTCGAGAATCGAGATCTTGTGGCGCACCCGATCCAGAAATGGCACGATAATGTTGATTCCAGGCCCCAAAACAGAGCGCAACCGGCCGAACCGTTCCACAACATATTTCTCGGATTGCGGCACAATCCGAACCCCAAGCAGCACCATCAACACAACAAGTGCGGCAAGCAATAAAATCACAATATTTCCGCTGGTGACTTCGGCAAGGATTGCTTCGATATCCATAATTCACTCTCCTGAAAGATCTTGTCACCAAGATGGGGATTTTCATGCAAAATGAAAGTCCTGAAAGCCATACCCTGATTGTTCATTCGCGCGGCGGGATGTATCTTGGATCTATGCCGTCCCTATGCCGCGAATGTCTGACCTGTTTTGAAACGGGGCCCCGTTGTCCATCTTGCGGACGGCCACGGGTGATTGCGCATCCCGAACTTTGGGATCTGAGCATCGCACACATGGATTGCGACGCCTTTTATGCCAGCGTCGAAAAACGCGACAATCCAGAACTGGCGGACAAACCCGTGATTGTAGGCGGCGGGCGGCGCGGCGTTGTGTCGACAGCCTGCTACATCGCCCGAATGCGCGGTGTGAAATCTGCAATGCCTATGTTTCAAGCGCTTAAAAAATGCCCCGACGCAGTCGTTGTGAAACCGCGCATGGATGTCTACGTCGAAACTTCAAAAGCTATCCGTGCAATGATGGAGGAAATGACGCCTTCGATCGAGCCCCTGTCGCTGGACGAAGCGTTTATGGACCTTACCGGCACCGCACGATTGCACGGCCAGCCCCCCGCTGTCATGCTGGCACGGCTTGTCTCCCGAATGAAGGCGGAATTGGGCATTACTGGCTCTATCGGACTGTCACACAACAAATTTTTAGCCAAGATCGCTTCAGATTTGGACAAACCCCGCGGGTTTTCGGTGATTGGTCAGGCCGAAACCGTTGATTTTTTGCGCCCGAAACCGGTGCGTTTGATTTGGGGGGTCGGCAGCGTGGCGCAAGAATCGTTGGAACGGGCTGGTATCCGCACCTTCGAAGATTTGATGCGGTGGGATCGCGAGGCGCTGTCTCAGCGGTTCGGGTCAATGGGCGACCGGCTTTGGCACTTGGCGCGCGGCGAGGATCACCGCGGCGTTCAGCACAATGCGCCAATCAAATCCATCTCGAATGAAACCACTTTCTACGAAGATACCGGCGACGTTGATATTCTGGACGGGCACCTGTGGCGCCTATGCGAAAAAGTGTCGGATCGGGCAAAGGCGCGCGCACTGGCGGGGCGAGTTGTGACGCTCAAACTCAAAGATTCGAAATTCAAATTGATAACCAGACGGGTCACCTTGCCCGATTCCACCCATATCGCCGATCGCATCTATCGCACGGCACGGGCGCTGTTTGATCAGGTTCCGGGGACAGGGCCCTACCGATTGATCGGCGCAGGCCTTTCACATCTTGGTCCAGAGGAAGACGCAGACCGCGCTGGCGATCTGCTGGACCCAAAGGCCGGAACACGGGCCAAGGCCGAACGCGCGACCGATGAAATCCGCGCCCGCTTTGGCGAAAGCGCGATCCTCAAAGGCCGGTCCTTGCGTTAGGTTTTGCGTTATAAAAGCTGGTCTTCTTCGTCGATGGCATCAAAGCCCATCGCCTCTAACCCGCCTTCAAGATTGTCCACCAAATGCGGTGTCCCAATCAGGTAGTCGGCAGTTGGTGTTGTCGCTTCGGAAACGGCTGTGGCATAGGCTTCGTCCCATTCCTCGGCCTCAAAGGCCCCGCGTCCGATCCACATAACAGCAACCAAGGCTGCTTGTTCTTCCTCATCCATACGGTCGATGAAGGCACGCAATTCGCTTTCTGCCCGATCTAATTCGCGGGCCATAACGATGATGGCGGCCACTTTTCGGACAGCGATTTTGTCCCCGATGATTCCCATGTCGCGTCTCCTGCAAAGAATATGACTGTTTCGCTCTGGGATCATGCGCTGAGGGGACAAGACCCGCCTTGATCTTGCGCAAATCAAGTGCCGGAGGTCCGAAATGCACAAAGGGCAGGGTTTCCCCTGCCCTCTTTATCTTGATGTACCGCGCTTACTTCTTGCGTTTGCGGGGCGGCATCAGGTCGGTGATTGTGCCCTCGAACATTTCGGCGGCAAAGTTCACCGTTTCAGACAGGGTCGGGTGCGGGTGAATGGTATGACCAAGGTCGACCGCATCCGCGCCCATTTCAATCGCCAAAGCTGTTTCCGAGATCAGATCGCCAGCGTTGGTGCCCACGATGCAGGCCCCGATGATACGATCATCGCTGGGATCAAACAAAAGCTTGGTAATGCCTTCGCTCCGTCCGTTAGACAGGGATTTGCCCGACGCGGCCCAAGGGAACACACCCTTTTCATAGGTGATACCTTTGGCCTTTGCCTCGGTTTCCGTGACGCCGCACCATGCAACCTCTGGATCGGTGTAGGCCACCGACGGGATCAGTTTGGCGTCAAAGTGGCGCTTGTGACCGGCGCAAACTTCGGCGGCCACTTTGCCTTCGTGGACCGCTTTGTGCGCCAGCATTGGCTGCCCCACCACATCGCCAATCGCAAAGATATGCGGCTGACCCGTGCGCTGCTGGCTATCGACGGCAATAAAGCCGCGATCATCCACTGCAACACCGGCTTGATCGGCTGCGATCAACTTGCCATTCGGCTTGCGGCCGACAGCCACCAGAACCTTGTCGAAAGTGTCGGAGAAGCTTTCGCCCTTGTCATCCTCAAAGGTGACTTTCATGCCTGCATCGGTCGCTTCGACGCCGGTCACTTTGGTCTTGAGGAAGATGTTTTCGTAGCGGCCCTTGATGCGTGTCATCAGTGGCTTGACGATATCTTTGTCCGCACCGGGGATGATCTGATCCATCAGCTCAACCACGGTGATTTTCGAGCCCAAGGCGTCGTAAACACAGGCCATTTCAAGGCCAATGATCCCGCCGCCCAAAACCAGCATCCGTTCCGGAACGTCCTTCAGTTCCAGTGCGCCAGTGCTGTCGATCACCCGGTCATCTTCGGGGATAAACGGCAGCGCAACAGGTTCGGACCCCGCCGCAATGATGCATTGATCAAAGGAAACCGTGGTGGTGCCTTCTGCGCCGGTGACCGAAATCATATTCGAACCGGTAAAGGTGCCCATACCGCGCACGATCTGCACCTTGCGGCCTTTGGACAGCCCTTCAAGACCCCCCGTCAACTGACCGACAACGCTGTCTTTGAACGAGCGCAATTCATCGAGGTCAATCTGCGGTTTGCCAAAGGTCACACCATGCGAAGACATTTCTTCGGCTTCGGTGATGACTTTGGCCACATGCAGCAGCGCTTTGGATGGAATGCAGCCCACGTTCAGACAGACACCGCCCAAAACAGGGTTCTTTTCGATCAACACGACCTTTTTGCCCAGATCCGCGGCACGGAAGGCCGCAGTATAACCGCCCGGGCCAGAGCCAAGAACAACAACTTCGGCATGCACATCGCCTGCACCGGTTGCGGTGCCAGTGGCGGCAACGCTTTGCGGGGCGGCGGCCGTTGGGGCTGCTTCGGCTTTGGGGGCCTCAGCTGCACCAGCGCCTTCCAGAACCAAAATCAACGATCCTTCGGAAACATTGTCCCCTTCGGCAACCTTGATTTCTTTGACAACGCCTGCAGCAGGCGAAGGCACTTCCAATGTGGCTTTGTCGGATTCCAGTTCGATCAGCGGGTCTTCGGCGGCGACAGTGTCACCAACCGAAACCAAGATCGCAACCACGGGCACGTCGGCGAAATCACCGATATCAGGTACTGTAACGTCCATGGTCATTCCCCTTACCACATCAACTTGCGCATATCGCCAAGCAGGTTCTTGAGCGTCACGGTGAACCGTGCAGCCAAGGCACCGTCGACAGCGCGGTGATCATAAGACAGCGACAAGGGCTGCATCAGGCGGGGAACGAATTCCTCACCATTCCAGACCGGTGCCATTTTGCTGCGTGTCAGGCCAAGGATCGCTACCTCTGGTGCGTTCACAATCGGAGTGAACGAGGTGCCGCCAATGCCGCCAAGGCTGGAAATCGTGAAGGTTGCGCCCTGCATGTCCTTGGACTTCAGGTTCCCTTCACGGGCCGCTTTGGACAGGCTCATGAGCTCTTGAGAGATTTCGACCAAACCTTTGCGGTCAGCATCTTTGATTACAGGAACCATCAAGCCGTTTGGCGTATCTGCCGCAAAGCCGATGTTGTAGAAGTCCTTTTTGATCAGCTTGTCGCCATCAGGATGGATCGAGCTGTTGAATTCCCAGTGCTGTTTAAGCGCCGAAACAGAAGCTTTGACCACAAAGGATAGCAATGTCACGCGATAGCCGTTTTCTTTGGCGTGCGTATCCATTTCCTTGCGGTACTTATCCAGATCGGTGATGTCCGCTTCGTCGTTATGGGTGACATGCGGGATGTTGAGCCATGACCGGTGCAAAGCCGGGCCAGAGATCTTTTTGATCCGGGGCATTTCGACATCTTCGGTCGGACCGAATTTGCTGAAATCGACGGCCGGGATTGGCGGGATACCTGATCCGCCCTGCGCCGCTGCAGTCGCCACTGGGGAAACGCTGGATTTAAGCGCCTTCTCAATGTCTTCGCGCAAGATGCGGCCCTTGCGGCCCGTGCCGTTCACTTTACCCAGTTCTACATCAACCCGGCGGGCAAAGGCCCGAACGGATGGCGATGCGTGAACCTTTGAAAAACCGGCGTCTGTCACCGGAGCTGCTGCAACAGGTGCAGGGGCAGCCGCCGGTGCCGCCGCTGCGGCTGGCGCAGCTTTGGGGGCTTCGGCTGGTGCAGCAGCCGCACCGGCCGCTTCCAGAATCAAAACCACGGCACCTTCGCCAATTTCGTCACCTTCGGCGACCTTGATTTCCTTGACGACACCCGCAGCAGAGGAAGGAACCTCCATCGTGGCCTTGTCGCTTTCCAGTTCGATGATTGGATCTTCGACGGCAATTGTGTCACCCACACTGACCAAAATGGCCACTACAGGAACCTTATCGAAATCGCCGATATCGGGAACTTTTACTTCTACGGTCATAATCTGTCCTCCTATCCGCAATCACACAAGACGCGGGTTCGGCTTGTTGCCGTCAATGTCATATTTGCTCAGAGCTGCTGCGAGATCTTTTTCGCTGATCGAACCGTCGCGGTAGAGATCGACCATGGCCGCCGCTGCGATGTGGTTCGCGTCCACTTCAAAGAACCGGCGCAGGTTGACCCGGCTGTCCGAGCGGCCAAAGCCGTCAGTGCCCAGAACCGTATAGCGGCCCGGCACACAGGCGCGGATCTGCTCGGCGTAGTTCTTCATGTAGTCAGTGGCAGCGATGATCGGACCTTTGGCATTCGCAAATTGCTGCGCAACATAAGATGTCTGCGGTTCAGCCAACGGGTTCAAACGGTTGTGGCGGGCCACATCCTGACAATCACGCGCCAATTCGTTCAGCGAGGTTGCCGACCAGATGTCCGACGTTACGCCAAAATCTTCTTTCAGCATTTCCGCAGCTTTGATCGCCTGCACAAGGATCGTGCCAGAGCCCATCAGGTTCACATGCTTTTTCGCCGGTTTGGCGGTTTTTGTCATGCGGTACAGGCCTTTGATGATGCCTTCTTCGGCCCCCATCGGCATTTCAGGATGTGCGTAGTTTTCGTTCATCAAGGTCAGATAGAAGAACACATCTTCTTGGTCTTGATACATCCGCTTCATGCCGTGCTGCACGATGACGGCGACTTCGTAGCTGAAGGTCGGGTCATAGCTGACGCAGTTCGGAACAGTGCCCGCAAGGATATGGCTATGTCCGTCTTCGTGCTGCAAGCCTTCGCCGTTCAACGTGGTCCGACCGGCAGTGCCGCCCAGCATAAAGCCACGTGCGCGGCTGTCGCCTGCGGCCCAAGCCAAATCGCCAATCCGCTGGAAGCCAAACATCGAATAGTAGATGAAGAACGGGATCATCGGCACGCCGTGGTTGGAATAGGACGTCGCTGCCGCGATCCAATCCGCCATAGCGCCGGCTTCGTTGATGCCTTCTTGCAAAACCTGACCTGTTTCAGATTCTTTGTAGAACATCATCTGATCGCGGTCTTCAGGTGTATATTGCTGACCCTTCGGGTTATAAATCCCGACCGAGCGGAACAAGCCTTCCATACCGAAAGTCCGGCTTTCGTCCGGCACAATCGGCACAATGTTCTTGCCGATTTTCTTGTCACGCAACAGCGTGGTCAAAATACGGACAAAGGCCATTGTGGTGGAAATTTCACGATCTCCCGTGCTTTCCAGCTGCGCTTTGAACTTCTCAAGCTCTGGAATTTCCAAGCTTGGCGCACCAGTAAAGCGTTTGGGGAATTCCCCGCCCAGATCTTTGCGGCGATCAGCAAGATAAGCTTTTTGAGCGTTGTTCAGTTTGACCAGCGGCACTTTGTCTTTGAGGTCTTCGTCGCTGACCGGAATATTGAACCGGTCGCGCATCGCCTTAAGCTGATCGTCGGCCATTTTCTTTTGTTGGTGCGTCGTGTTCTGGCCTTCGCCAGCCGTTCCCATGCCGTAGCCCTTGACCGTTTTGATCAACAGAACGGTTGGTTGGCCTTTGGCTTCGGTCGCACGTTTGAAGGCGTTATACACCTTTTTAGGCTCGTGCCCGCCACGGCGCAGGGCCCAGATCTGATCGTCGGACCAATCCGCAACCAGCGCGGCTGTTTCAGGGTATTTGCCAAAGAAATGTTCGCGGATATACGCGCCGTCTTTGGATTTGAAGGTCTGATAGTCACCGTCGACGGTTTCTTCCATCAACTGGCGCAATCTGCCCGAGGTGTCGTTCTCAAGAAGTTCATCCCAGCCCTTGCCCCAAAGCAATTTGATAACGTCCCAGCCGGAGCCGCGGAAGTTGCCTTCGAGTTCTTGAACAATCTTGGAGTTTCCGCGGACCGGTCCATCCAAACGCTGCAAGTTGCAGTTCACAACGAAAATCAGGTTATCAAGGCCTTCGCGGGCCGCCAGATGGATCGCGCCGATTGATTCCGGCTCGTCCATTTCGCCGTCACCGAGGAAACACCATACCTTGCGGTCGGCCATGTCGATCTGGCCACGGTTGTGCATGTATTTCATGAAACGCGCTTGGTAGATCGCCATCAACGGGCCAAGGCCCATCGAAACAGTTGGGAACTGCCAATAGTCAGGCATCAACCAAGGGTGAGGATAAGAGGACAGCCCGCCACCAGAGACTTCGGAACGGAAGTTGTCGAGCTGCTCTTCGGTCAAACGACCTTCCATGAAGGAACGCGCGTAGATGCCAGGGATCACATGGCCTTGGAAAAACACCAAGTCGCCGCCGTGGATCGCGCTTTTGGCACGCCAGAAGTGGTTCAGACCAACGTCGTAAAACGCAGCAGAGGACGCGAACGACGCAATGTGTCCACCGTATTCACTGCTTTCTTTATTGCGACGCACAACAGTCGCCATGGCGTTCCAACGGTTGATGGTGCGGATGCGCCATTCCATGTCAGTGTCGCCGGGCATCTCAACTTCGTCATCTGTTGAAATGGTGTTTTGATATGGTGTGTTTGATGAGAACGGTAACTTGGCCCCGGCTGCTCGTGCTTGCTGTACCGCTTTGTCCAACAGGAAATGGGCACGGTCTGCACCGTCACGCTGGATGACGTCTTCGACGGCCTCCTGCCATTCCTGGGACTCGACCGGATCAATGTCTTGCGAGTGATCTGTCATATGTCCTCTCCCTTAATTGCGCCGCTGGCGCATCTATTTGGTTTAATATTAAACCAACTGGCGTTTCACTGCGACTTTTAGAAGGTTACTCAAGTTGAGCGGCTTCTGCAATCGCGTTGGGTTTGGGGTCTAACAGGTCAAACGACGTTGCGGCAGATAGGCACGCGCATAGCTTCCATGCGCATCGCGCATGGCATGTAGTTTAACATTAAACTTTAGAGTGTTTCTAAATCAGCTTTTGTCAGAGAGAGGCACAACATTGGTAACATCATCTTTGGCCAATTCTTCGAAATCGAAATTATCCAACCTTCTTGCCCGCTTACCGGCCTTCTCAGAACTAATCTTGATATCTTCGATGTCACGGGCTGCCTGCCCAAAGTGACGATCAAGGCTGCCGACACGTGTTCCCAATCGATCTACGTCTTGTGAAAGCAGGCTCAATTCCTTGCGAATGGCCCCAGCTTGTTCCCGCATCCGCGCATCCTTAAGAATCGCGCGCATGGTATGCAAAGTTGCCATACAGGTTGTTGGGGACACGATCCAAACACGCGCTGCGAATCCTTCGCGCACCAAATCCGGAAAATTTGCGTGCAACTCTGCGTAGACCGCCTCGGACGGAAGGAACAGCAAAGCACCATCCGCAGTCTCGCCCTCAAGGATGTATTTTTCCGATATATCCTTGATGTGTTTGCGTACCGACGTTTTTAACATCCGCGCCGCTTCGACCACTTGGCTGTCTGTCGTCGAATTGCGCAGCGCCTCGTAACCTTCAAGCGGGAACTTGGCATCCACAACAATCGGACCCGGGGGGTTGGGAAGATGGATCAGGCAATCCGCCCGTTTTCCGTTCGAAAGTGTCGCTTGCAGGGTATAACTGTCCTTTGGCAGGGCCTTGGATACAATGTCCGTCAACTGGATTTCACCAAAAGCCCCGCGTGTTTGCTTGTTCGACAGGATGTCTTGCAAGGTCAGCACGTCACCAGACAGTTTGGTGATATTCTCCTGCGCTTTGTCGATGGTTTGCAACCGCTCTTGCAAAGCCGACAATGATGTTGCGGTGTTTTTGGCACTGCCGTTCAATGCAATGCCCATCTTTTCTTGCATTTCGGTCAGCGACAGCGTGGTTTTCATCTGCAAATCTGCCATGTTCTCTTGCAGGCGGATTTGGTTTTGACCCAGCGTTTCAGACAATTTCAATTGCTGGACCGCCATATTATCAGACAGTGATTGTTGCATGTGGGCCAGATGTTCACCGGTGTTGCGCTGAGCTTTGGACATGTCTTCATGTAGGCGCAATTGCACCTCCCCCAGCCGCTGCTCCATCAGAATAGTAAGTTGCGTTGCAGCTTGGACTTGCTGGTGGCCAACCGCATTCAAGCTGCCCTCCAGATGACCTTGACCATTGGCAAGATGTTCTACGCGGGTCGACATATCTGTCAGCGCATGGGCCAGCATTTCCGAGGTCTGAGCCGTACGGCCCGCCCGTCGCACGCTGGAAATCAACAACACAAGTATCAATAGCAGGACAACCCCCGCCCCCAATACAGCCAAGACAGCCGGGTCCTGGAGTGAATAGGCTTGGTCTCCGATTTGGATCATGTGCGTCCAAACAACCTTTCGATATCACTTAGCTTCAACTCAACATACGTCGGGCGGCCGTGGTTACACTGGCCGGAATGCGGGGTTGCTTCCATCTCGCGCAGCAGCGCGTTCATCTCTTCGGCCCGCATCCGGCGGCCTGACCGGATCGATCCATGGCACGCGACACGGCTCAGGATTGCCTCGATCTTTTCCAGAACAAGCTGACTTTGACCTAGGTCCGAAAGCTCATCCAGAATATCCAGGATCAGCGCCTTGGCATTCACTTCGCCAAGGATCGCTGGCGTTTCACGCACGGCAATCGCACTGCCGCCAAAGGGTTCAAGGGTCAGCCCCATTTTGGTCAGCTCATCAGACACCGCCAAGATGGAGGCCGTTTCGTCCGGTGACAGTTCGACCACTTCGGGAATCAGCAAGGCCTGAGCCGCAACCCCGTTTTGCGCCATCTGGTTCTTGAGCTTTTCATAGACAAGGCGTTCGTGTGCGGCGTGCTGATCGACCAAAACAATGCCCGTTTCGGTCTGCGCAATGATGTAGTTTTCGTGAACCTGCCCACGGGCCGCCCCAAGCGGCAATCCTTCCAGCGCAGGTTGCTCTGGCGCTGGCGTGTCCGGTTCGAAAACACGGCCAGAGTAACTATCAGACAAATCCGAAAATCCGGGCGCTTGTGCCTGATAAGATGCCAAGCGGGCACTCGGGGATGGCCGATCCATTTGATAAACGCGTGGCTGCATCGGCTCCGGTTGCATTGCCCCCAGCGTTGCTCCGGCCACCGTGGTCGAAGCGCGATGCCCTGCCTCGGCCAAACCGTGACGCAGCGCCGAGACAATCAGCCCGCGCACCACACCCGGATCACGAAACCGAACTTCGGATTTGGCAGGGTGCACGTTGACATCCACCTTGTGCGGATCACAATCTACAAACAGCGCCACCGCTGGATGACGTTCGCGCGACAGGAAATCCTGATAAGCCCCGCGCAGCGCGCCAATCAGCATTTTATCCCGCACCGGACGGCCGTTGACAAAGAGGTGTTGAGCAACGGCCGTGCCGCGTGAATAAGTTGGCAGCGCGGCATATCCAGTCAGGTGAAACCCTTCGCGTTCTGCATCGATCGCCAGTGCGTTTTCGGTGAATTCCCCGCCCATCACACGGCCCAAACGTCCGCGCAACGCGTCAAACAAATCACCCGTCTCAGGTTCAACCCGAAATGTAACCCGATCTTTGCCGCCGGACACATCCCGCAAGATGAAGCCAACCGAAGGTTCGGCCATCGCCAATCGCTTGATCACATCGCTAATCGCCATCATCTCGGCCCTGTCCGACCGGAGGAATTTCAACCGTGCCGGCGTGGCAAAGAACAGATCGCGCAGGGTCACAACGGTGCCGCCGTTCAAGGCACAGGGTTTCAGGGCAGATTTTTCGCCGCCTTCAACACTCAGCTCAACCGCTTCGAACCCTTGAGCGCGACTTTGGATGGTTAAACGGCCGACAGCCCCAAGACTGGGCAAAGCTTCGCCGCGAAACCCGAACGAATGGATGTTCAACAGGTCCGAGCCATCAATTTTGGACGTCGCATGCCGTGACAAGGCCAAAGGCAACTCATCTCCGGTCATGCCGCAGCCATCATCTGTGATCCGGATTAGCGTCTTGCCACCATCCGCAATTTCGATTTCGACACGGCGCGCACCGGCATCGATGGCGTTCTCTACCAGTTCTTTGACCGCTGACGCAGGGCGTTCCACCACCTCACCAGCAGCAATCCGGTTGATAGAGGCATCGTCAAGTTGACGGATAACTGGGCGCATATTGGGGGCTTGGGTGTTCATGCCACTAAATTTAGCAGAGCCGCTGCGATTCTGAAACAAAGAATGAACAAACCAGCGCATCAACATCAGGTCACCGCAAAAGTAAGAACGCTCCAAAAGTCGCATATCTAAAGCAACTTTATGTCTCTAGCTTTGACCTAACAGATAGAGAAGTTCGTGTAACAGGAGTATGCAAAATGCCAGTTTCCCTCGTCGCTTATGAAACCATCAGCAACATTTATGGCGCGGCCTTCGCCAAGGTTTGGTTTCGCCCAGTTTCAGCCACTCGGCGCTCCTAAACACAAATTCATGCATCCCAAATTGATCGGGTTTGTTCCAGCATGCATGTGTAATGCCGGAACACAATTGCGCGGCGGCCTAAGCCATCAACCCCTGCGCTTGAAGCGCAACCAGCGTTTCATCAAGGCTGAGACGCGCGCGTTCGACCAGCGTATCAATCTCGTCGCGTGAAATCACCAGTGGCGGAGAGATAATCATCCGGTCTCCCACGTGCCGCATGATCAGGTTGTTGGCAAAACAGCGTTCGCGGCAGATAAACCCAACGGTCCCGACATCCGAGGTAAAAGGCGCACGGATGGCTTTGTTCGGTGTCAAAGCAAGCGACCCCATCATGCCAATAATCTTGACCTCACCCACCAAAGGGTGATCGCCAAGGCTTTCGAAGCGCTCCTTTAGATAGGGGCCGGTATCGTCGCGGACCCGCTCGACGATCTTTTCATCTTCCATAATGCGCAGGTTTTCCAGCGCGACGGCGCAGGCCACCGGGTGACCGGAATATGTATAGCCGTGGTTAAACTCGACACCGCCGATGACCTCGGCCACCTCGTCGCAAACAATAGACCCGCCGATCGGCTGATAGCCTGATGACAGGCCTTTTGCGATGGTCATGATATGCGGGCGCAGGCCAAGCGCCTGCGATGCAAACCAGTTGCCTGTCCGGCCAAATCCGCAGATCACTTCGTCCGCAATTAACAAAATCCCGTATTTGTCGACGATGCGCTGGATTTCAGGCCAATAGGTATCAGGTGCAATAATCACGCCACCCGCCCCCTGCACCGGCTCTGCGATAAAGGCCGCAACCCTGTCGGCCCCGATCTCAAGGATCTTTTCCTCAAGCTGACGTGCGCGCTCAAGCCCAAATTCATCAGGACTCATATCGCCGCCTTCTGACCACCAGTTGGGCTGATCGATATGTTCGATACCGTCCAGAACACCGCCCTGTTCGTGCATGCCCTTCATGCCGCCAAGACTCATCGCGCCAACGGTCGACCCGTGATACCCGTTCCAGCGTCCGATAATCACATTGCGATCAGGTTGCCCTTTGGCCTGCCAGTAGGTTCGCACCATGCGCAAATTGGTGTCATTTGCTTCTGACCCGGACCCCGCAAAAAAGACCGAGTTAAGGTCCCCCGGAGCCAGTTCTGCCAGCCGGGCCGCCAGGGCGATTGCCGGGACATGCGAGGTTTGAAAAAAGGTGTTGTAGTAGGGCAGCTCCAACATCTGCCGTTTGGCAGCTTCGGCCAATTCTTCGCGGCCGTAGCCAATGTTGACGCACCACAGGCCCGCCATCGCATCCAAAATGCGGTTGCCGTCACTATCAGTCAGCCAGCAGCCTGATGCACGGGTTACAACGCGCGCGCCCTTATCGCCCAATTCCGAGTTATTGGTGAAGGGATGCATGTGGTGTGCAGCGTCGACGCGGCGCAGCTCTTCGGAAGGTGTGTTGGTGGATAAAATGGTCATGGGACTGGCCTCTAATAGGGTCACCGCAAGAATATGATCAAATTCCCAGCTGTCAATCACTGTGAACAGTTGAACCATGCCCAAGCTGCACATTTTGCAAACATCAAGCTGAAACCTAGACCTGATCTTGCAGCAAGGACTGCCGGATCATGTCCATGCCTTGAACCACATCGTCTTGCATCGCCTTCATCGCACCTTCGGCGTGGCCAAGTTTTAGGGCAGCAAGCAGTTCCTTGTGGCGGTCCGGTAGGTTCTTGGTTCCAAATTGTCCGCATACGATTCGAAGGGAGGGCCCAAACCGCAGCCACAGCCCCTCAATCATAGCGGTCAAGATCGGAGCCTCTGCAAGCCGGTTCAACGCCTCATGAAAGGCGTGGTTCTCACGAAGATACAAAGGCACATCGCCGCGTTCAATCGCCTGATCGAGTCGCTCATCAATAGCCGTCAACAGATCTATGTCCTCTGGCTTGATCCGTATTGCAGCCTTTTTGGCAAGCATCGGTTCAAGCGCAAGCCGGGCCTCAATCAATTCTTCGACGGCCGGCAAATCCAACTCTGGAACCATAATCCGGCGGTTCCCAAGCGCCAACAAAGCCCCCTCTGCCGTTAACCGGCGCAGAGCTTCCCTTACTGGTGTCATTCCAACACCCAAACGCTCTACAAGTCCTTGAATAGTCAGGGCTTCTCCGGGCTTAAATACGCCGAACAGAATAGATTCCCGCAAATCGCGATAAACCTGCTCATGCGCTGGTAACCCTACACTTTCGGCTCTTCGTGCCTGTGTTTTCATCAATTCACTTCCCGTAGTCTATCAAGGTCAATCCGAGACCTTGCCGAGGTAATTCTTCCGTGCAAGCATCGCAAAAGTTGCTTTGCAACGCAACTTATGATCAAAATTCGCAGACGGGGCAAAAAAGACCCTGAGTCCAGCTAGGAGAATAAGATGATCAAGACATGCACCACGTTGACTGCCATGCTAGCGCTGATCGCCGGAATGGCCAGCGCGGATGAGGTCCGCGTTTACAACTGGTCCGATTATATCGACGAAGCTTTGTTGCAAAAATTCGAAGAAGAGTCCGGCTTAACGCTCATCTATGACGTTTTTGACAGCAACGAGCTGCTCGAAACCAAAATGCTGGCCGGTGGTTCTGGCTATGATGTCGTGGTGCCAACCGGCGGCTTCTTGCAACGGCAAATTCAGGCTGGGGCGTTTCAGCCTTTGGACAAGTCCAAGCTGACAAACTACGGCAATCTTTGGGATGTGATTCAAACGCGCACCGCCCAATTTGACCCCGAGAACACTTACGCAATCAACTATATGTGGGGCACCACTGGCATTGGTGTAAATACCGCCAAGATCAAAGAAACCTTGGGTGACGATGCCCCAATCGACAGCCTCGCCTTGGTCTTTGACCCTGCGAATATGGAAAAACTTGCGGGTTGCGGCGTGCATTTCCTTGACGCCCCGGACGAGATGATCCCGGCGGCGCTGACCTATTTGGGCATTGACCCCAACACCAACGAAAAAGACGATTTAGAAAAAGCCGCCGCCGTGTTGGAAGCCGTTCGCCCGCACATCCAAAAATTCCACTCAAGCGAATACATCAATGCGCTGGCAAATGGTGACATCTGTGTTGCCGTAGGGTGGTCTGGCGATATCTTGCAGGCCCGCGACCGCGCAGCCGAGGCTGCTGCTGGTGTAGACATCGTTTATAACGCTCCCAAAGAAGGCGCGTTGATGTGGTTTGATATGATGGCCATTCCCGTCGATGCCCCGAACCCCGAGGGTGCGCATCAATTCTTGAACTTCATCCTTGATGCTCAAAACATGGCTGCCGCGTCGAACTATGTATTCTATGCAAATGGCAACAAGGCCGCACAGGAATTCCTTGATCAGGCGTTGATCGAAGACCCTGCGATCTACCCGTCGCCCGAGGCGCTGGATGCGACTTATATCAAGGATCCGTATCCGGCCAAAGTTCAGCGGGTCGCGACCCGCCTTTGGACTCGTATCAAATCAGGAATCTAATCCCTTAATACAAATCGGCCTGCACCCGATAGTTTCGGGGCAGGCCCCATTAAACGGGAAGAGACATGGCGCAATCCGTCTTCGCACCCTGGGAAGATTCCCAGCAAAAACCATTGATCGAATTTGTGAACGTCACCAAACGGTTTGGCGATTTTACGGCGATCGACAACCTGTCTCAGAAAATCTTCGAGCGTGAGTTTTTCGCCCTGCTCGGCCCTTCTGGCTGCGGCAAGACGACAATGATGCGAATGCTCGGCGGGTTTGAAACTCCGACCGAAGGGAAAATTTTGCTGGCGGGACAGGACATTGGCAATGTGCCGCCAAACAAGCGGGCAGTGAACATGATGTTCCAAAGCTACGCGTTGTTTCCGCATCTGTCCGTTTGGGAAAACATTGCATTCGGATTGAAACGCGAAGGCCAGCCCAAGGATCAGATCGCCGCACGCGTTGATGAAATGTTGCGTCTCACCCGATTGGAAAAGTTCGCCCGCCGAAAACCGCACCAGATATCCGGTGGTCAACGCCAGCGAGTTGCATTGGCGCGGTCTTTGGCAAAAGCCCCAAAGCTGCTTTTGCTTGATGAACCCCTTGGGGCGCTGGACAAAAAGCTGCGGCACGAAACCCAGTTTGAACTAATGGACATTCAAGAAAGCACTGGCACAACCTTTGTCATTGTCACCCATGACCAAGAAGAGGCGATGACCGTCGCCAGCCGCGTAGCCGTGATGGATCACGGAAAGATCGTTCAGGTTTCAACCCCCGATGTGATCTACGAAGCCCCGAATTCTGTCTATGTCGCTGATTTTATTGGCGACGTGAACCTGATCGAAGGCAATGCGACCAAGGCCGAATCTGGGGTGCAAATTACATGGGGTGAGAATACAGCCCCCTTGGTTTCCACAAATTCGGATCAGGCGCTGGCCGGAAAGCGGGTTGTCTTGGCCCTGAGACCCGAGAAAGTCAGCATTTCAGTCGAACGGCCAGATGCTCCGAATGTCTTGCGCGGCAAGGTGATCGACATTGCCTATCTCGGGAACTTGTCGACCTATCATGTGCAGTTGGAGACCGGCACGATGGTCAAGGCACAGATTGCGAACACCCGGCGCGTGTCCAGACGTCAGATCACTTGGGAAGACAGCGTGTGGCTCAGCTTTTCCGCCACGGCTGCGGTGGTGCTGGAGGGCGGCATATGACCGGCAGCCCATCCCCAGCACAATCGGCCAACCACCCAAAAGAGGACACATAAGATGCGCCGCCTTGCCCTGATCGCATTTCCCTATGTCTGGCTGCTGGCCCTCTTTTTGATCCCCTTTGCCATCGTCTTCAAAATCTCACTCTCGGATGCCGCCATTGCCCGCCCGCCCTACCTGCCGTTGCTTGAACTCTCCGAAGGATGGGACGGGTTTAAGGCATTCCTCGCAGAGCTGGACTTCGAAAACTACGTGTTTTTGACTGAGGATGATCTCTACTGGAAAGCATACCTCAGCTCGCTCAAAATTGCCTTTTTTTCGACCGTGATCACTTTGGGTGTCGGTTATCCGATTGCCTATGGCATGGCACGTGCACCGGATGAATGGCGCCCGACACTGCTGATGCTGATTATCTTGCCATTCTGGACCAGCTTTTTGATCCGTGTCTACGCATGGAAAGGCATTCTCAGCAACGAAGGCGTTCTGAACCAAGCCCTGCTTGGCCTCGGGGTTATCAATGAACCCTTGACGATTTTGAACACAAACACCGCTGTCTATATTGGCATCGTATACACCTATCTGCCGTTTATGGTTTTGCCGATCTACTCCGCCTTGGAAAAGCTGGACGATTCATTACTTGAGGCCGCCGAAGACCTTGGATGTTCAAAAATTCAGGCTTTTTGGCTGGTCACCTTTCCACTGTCGCGCGGCGGCGTGTTGGCGGGGTGCTTTTTGGTGTTCATCCCCGTCATCGGCGAATTTGTCATCCCATCCCTTTTGGGTGGATCAGGCACGCTGATGATCGGCAAGATCTTGTTTGAAGAATTCTTTGCCAACCGCGATTGGCCGGTTGCCAGCGCTGTGGCGGTCATCTTGCTGCTGATCTTGATCGTGCCGATTGTGCTGTTCCAACTCAACCAGCAAAAGCAACAGGAGGCCGAGCGATGAGACGGTTTTCTTGGTTCAACGCCACCTCCTTGACGCTTGGCTTTGCCTTTTTGTACCTGCCAATGATCATCTTGGTCGTTTACAGCTTCAACGCTTCACGGCTTGTTACGGTTTGGGCGGGGTTTTCAACCAAATGGTATGGCGAGCTGTTCCAGAACAAAGATTTTCTCAATGCGGCATGGGTCACCATCAAAGTTGCTTTTTTTGCCTCTACGTTTGCCACAGTGCTCGGCACCATGGCCGCCTATGTATTGGTCCGTGCCGGTCGCTTTCCGGGGCGCACGTTGTTTTCCGGGATGATTTATGCGCCGCTTGTGATGCCCGAAGTCATCACCGGTTTGTCACTACTGCTGCTCTTTATCGGAATTGGGCTCGATCGGGGGATTGTGACTGTGATCCTCGCGCATACAACCTTCGCTATGTGCTATGTCTCGGTTGTTGTCAGCTCGCGACTCGTCAGCTTTGATCAATCGCTGGAAGAAGCCGCGCTGGATTTGGGCTGCACACCATTCGAAGCTTTTCGCTTGGTCACCCTGCCGATCATCGCGCCTGCGGTGATTTCTGGATGGTTGTTGGCGTTTACGCTGTCCCTTGATGATTTGGTGATTGCCTCGTTCACTACCGGCCCCGGTGCGACTACCCTGCCAATCAAGGTCTTTTCAGCGGTTCGGCTTGGCGTTAGCCCTGAAATCAACGCTCTGTCGACCATTATGATCGGGATTGTCACCTTTGGCGTCATAACCGCATCGCTCATTTCCAAACACACAGCTGTCAAACAAGCCCGCGAAGAACGTGCTGCCGAACGGTCTGCATGAAACGGATCTATGAGCCATCGGCCTATTCGGCGGAAACTGATCGGTATTGGGCTCAGACCGGTCCAAAATCCGAGTGGGCCAAACTTGGCGGCGATTTGGACGTTGATGTGGCGGTTGTCGGTGGCGGATTTACCGGGCTAAACGCCGCCGCCACTTTGGCTCTGGGCGGCGCAAGAACAGCAGTGCTTGACGCCATGTCGCCCGCGTGGGGGGCATCAGGGCGTAACGGTGGATTTTGCTGCCTTGGCGGAACCAAACTGTCCAATTCAATTATCAAGTCCCGTTTCGGGGCGGATGCGGCGGCGGAATGGTTTCAAACGCAGGCCCATTCGGTTGCCCATGTGCGCGGGTTGCTCGATCAGCACAGTATTGATGCGGACACCCATTCGGAAGGTGAGACGCAGCTGGCCCATTCCCGTCGCGCGTGGAAGGCCATGCAAACCGAAGCCGAACACATATATACAGATTATGGTGTCAGCCCCGTGCTCATCGAGCAGGGCGATCTAGCAGTCCAGGGCTTGGCCGGGCCCTGGTTCGGAGCGATGACAACCCCGCTCGGATTTGCCTTAAACCCGCAAAAATATCATGACGGGCTTGCCCGATATGCAGTCCGATCCGGTGCAAACCTGTTTGGGAACGCTCCTGTAACGGACCTGAAACGCGAAAACGGCCGTTGGACATTGACCGCACAGGACCACAAGGTCACCGCCGGTCAGGTTGTATTAGCAACAAACGGATATTCCTCCGACGATTTGCCAAACTGGCTGCGGGCACGATACTTGCCAGTTCAATCCAGCATCATTTTGACCCGTGTGCTAAGCGCAAAAGAACAGCAAGCCGCCGGTTGGTGGTCTTCGCAAATGGCATATGATTCACGGCATTTGCTACACTACTTTCGGCTTTTGCCGGACGGCCGTTTTTTGTTCGGCATGCGCGGCGGGCTGAGCGCAAGCAAAAGGTCACAAGCGCGAATTTCTCAAAAGATCCGCGCAGATTTTCAAAGGTTGTTTCCGGTTTGGACAAATGTGGACATCACCCATGAATGGTCTGGGTTGATCTGCCTGATGCCCCGCTTGATGCCCTTTGTCGGACCAGTGCCGGGCCATTCCGGCCTTTTCGCTGCGATGGGCTTTCACGGCAATGGCGTCGCGATGGGCAGTTTTTCGGGCCATTTACTGGCGCAACACATCCTAACAGGCCACCAGCTCCCAACCGCAGTTTCAAAGACCCCCAGCCGTTTCCCCTTGGGGCGGTTCCGCAGATGCCTCCTTGCCCCTGCATATACAATGGCAGGCCTGTTGGACCGCTAGCCCTGAGGTGTCATGCCGGGCCGGGCCTTGCCGCGCTTTAGCCCCAACTGACGTTCTCGCCAAATGATCAAACCACCCGCAGCCATAACAATGGCTGAACCTGCCAGAACCATCTGCGTCGGGACTTCGTCAAAGAAGACATAGCCGAAAATAATGGCAAACAGGATCGAGGCATAGTCAAACGGTGCCAACACTGCCGCTTCGGCATGCCGGTAGGAAGATGTCAAAAAGATCTGAGCAACGCCGCCCACCAAACCCGATGCAATGAGCATTCCGGCCCCAGCAACACCCGGCCATGTCCAGCCAAACGGTATGGACAGCAACGACAGCATGGTCGCGGTCAATGAGAAATAGAACACAATGGCCGAGGTTTCTTCGGTGGCGACCAGTTTGCGAATGTGAATATGAGCCAAGGCTCGCAAAACAGCGGAAATAAGCACACAGGCCACCCCGATTGCCGCAACATCATCCAATTGATCAAGCGACAAACGCGGCCACATCACAACGATCACACCGACAAGCCCCAAGGCAACCGCGCTGATCCGAAACAGCCGCAACCGTTCGCCCAGCAAAATGGCGGCAAAAATCACTGTCAGCATCGGGGCAGCATATCCGATGGCAGTGACTTCAGGCAGGGGCAAATATCCCAGAGACGCAAAACCGAACCCCATTGCAGAGACGCCGATCACCCCGCGCCAAAAGTGGCCCAAGGGACGTTTAACCTGAAATCCGGTTTTCAAATCGCCGCGCAGTGCCAACCATCCGATAATGATGGGCATTGCAAAAAACGACCTGAAAAATACCGCTTCACCCGGTGGAACCAGGTCAGATGTGGCCTTGATCAGAGACGCCATTATGGTGAACAAAAACACCGAAAGCAGCTTGAGCGCGATACCGCGAAACGGGGACATGGGGGCTCCTTGGCCGAGATGCAGGCACGGTGGGCTTCATTCGCAAATAGGTCAATAGGCGCGCCCTGTTTAGCGCCCTAGCCGTTTTCCAAACAATGCCGGCGAAAGGCCCGCTTGAGCATATCCAATTCGGCCCGCAGCAAATCTACTTCGGCGCGAATGTCATCGCCAAGCACCTCACCGGCGATCAAAGTGAAACTGCCCAGCACTTCATTTGCATTTGCATCGGCAATCAAAAAAGTCTGGACCCCTTCGCTAACGGCTTCGATAGGGACCGGGATCTGTACAACCCACCGCCCCGGTTCGCCCGCTTCGGTCATAGTGACCCCGCGGACAGGCAAATCGCGCAATGTGACTGCAATCTCAGGCTGTGCCGCTCCTTTTTCGACAACGGTCAAAATACCTTCCCACATGCCTTCGCGGAAGCGCGTTTTGGTTAGTGAAAAGGCGCTCATGGCTTTTGCTCCTGTCACAGCTCTGCCCTTTTGCGGCGGCTGAAAGTCAGATCCCGCAAGATCACCTGATTCATTTCTGGCCCTTCAAAGATAAGATCAAGCCAGATTTTCTCGATCCGGTTTTCATTAAGTTTAGTATAAGCAAGATCGAATTCGACAACGATCTCTTCTTCGTTCAAAGGCAGTTCTCGAACAATCTGCTCCGTGTTCGGGCCGTGTTTGATATTGAGGCGAGCGAAAATCTCAATGGGATGCTCCATCTCGACGATGGTTTCAACGCGGATCAAATGCTTGCGAAGCAAGCCATCGCTTGCGCCCTTGGGCAGATCAATCGCCAATGACAAATAAGACCCGTCAAAGCGAAACACATCCATCCGCAGACCAAAAGCAGCCAAGTCCTCTTCGCGCATATTGCGAATTTGGCGCAAGGTCAGTTCAGATTCGGCGCAGTCGTGGAACAGGGTTACTTCTTGCCCGAACATCGATTTGGTTTCGGCTGGCGCAACACCCGGCGTCGGGAGCGGGCCACACCACAACGCAGGTCGCCACGCCCAATCGGAATCCGGCGGACGCGGAAAAGACTGATTCCCGATATAGGGAAGGGCAAGACGCGCCTCGGAGACATGAATCAGTTGATCGAGTTGCTGCTTTAACCGTCGCGCCCGCAAGCGCTGACCGCGCAATTCAACCAAATCCGTCTCGCCCGCTGCGCGCGCAGCACGGGTCCAACGGCGTAATGTGCCCGTGTCCAAGGACCGATCAAGCCAGCTTTGCTTGTCGCCACTCATGTTTTGCACCATGCCATAGCGATCCAAATCTTTGTTAACACCGTGATCCACCCCCACCGCCGACTGCGGTGCCAGAGTAGTATTGCAAATCTTAACGATTGAATAAACGCCCAAGAAGGTTTTCTTCACCCGGTTTTTTCACCAATTTAGGTGCCGGATCGGCCCCGCCCGGGCTTTGAGAGACGATTTTCCCATGCACTTTACGCAAAAATCCACCACCTTGGGAGCCTGCATAGGCGCTGCCTTTCGGTGCATATAGAGCAAGACCAACCATTCGGTCACCTTGCAAAAACGCTCCGCGCCAATAGCGTGTATCCCCACCGTCCAAAACCGCGTCTCCGCCCGACCCCAGATTTGCGACCACAAACCCGTCACGGGTTTCACCGCCGATCAAGGGGGCGTTAGCGGCAAAAGACAACTGTTTCGGGGTTGGGATGTCTTCCACGTTGCTCTTGGGGCCAACTGTTACAGTCACCAAAATTGGTTCGACCGAAGCACCGAACTTGCCGTCCGACAAGATGTGACACGATGCAATCAGTGCAAAGCCGCGCGCAGCGCTGTTTTCGACCGTGACGGGATCCAAACAATAGCCATCGGGGCCTACAACGACGACATCCCCGCCCGCAAGACGCACACGGGCCAAGGGCAGTTTGGTTTTGCCTGGTCCGGATTTGTCCTGAGCGCCAAGCATCAAGGAGTTGACCAAACCACCAGTTCCCGACGCCTTGGGGCTATTGGGACCGGAATCCGGCAGTCCGCCGTCGCAGCCCGCTAAAACAGCAGCCACACCCAACGCCATGACAAAACGCATCGCCCGCATTAGCAAAACCGCACCGCGCTCAGCACGTGACTGGCCTTGGAAATAGGACAAGACAATCTAGGTTCAACGAAGGCGTGACTGGACAAATGTCGGCTCCCGGCAGTGGTTCAGTTGGGAATACCCAAGGCGGCCAGTCACGGCAAGACGAAACAAGCGCAAAGCCAAAGGTGGTTTGAGCGCATGATTGATACGCGCTAAAAACACTCTAGCCCAGCATTGCAGCGGTATGATCTACGGATTGCCGCCGGCAAGGCAGCTTTGCACCGCCCCCAGATCAACCATAACGCTGGCTCCGGTTTCCATCCCGACCAATTCGTCTACGCCAATGCCCAAGGCAGGTGCAAATCGCGTAACCCAAGTGCTGCCATGCTCAGTAACCTCACGCACAGCCCAAGTGTCATACCCGGCCCCATTGACCCATGCTTCCATGTCCTTACCTATCACGAAGAACGCACCGTCGGTGTCGGTCTTTCCCGGGGCCAAGGGCCAGATGACGTCTAATCCTTGGCCAAAAACGTGATATCCCTCGTCGCAGTGATAGGATGTGAACCCAAACAAATAGCGCAACATTTGGCTGCCGCCGTCAGTATAATCGACCTGCCCTACAAATCCGGTGCTATCGCCCGCCAAAACCGTAACACTATGGCTAATAAAAGGCGTGTCGCCGCCCTCATAATGTCCATATAAAAATTTGGTCCCCGGTTCAGGAGGTCTGTAATCCTCGGCCATTGCCAAAGCTGGTAGTGCCATAGCGGTCAGTGCCATCAATCCGGTTCGCAACATTTTTGGTATTCTCCTTCGTAAATGACCAAAGCCTACCAGAGGCCTTCGCCTTCACAACTGTGTAAACCAGTGAATCTTTAGACGACGTTCCAAACAACCCAAAAATAATGCCCCGCCGGATGAACCGGCGGGGCAACTTTAGGGCATTCAAATTAACACGCGTTACATCTTGCCGATCGACCAAAAGAAGGTTTCGCCGGAGCTGTCGTCAACACCGTCATTGTCGGTGCTAACAAAAGTTGTTCCATCGGGCAAGATTGCCAAACCTTCAATCTTGTCAGTCACATATCCGCCAAATGCCTGCAAATCAGGGATCAAATCACGCACTTCGTCTTTGGAAACCACGGGCAATACGCTGCCCAATTTGGCAGGAACCATGTCTGTGGCGGGCACACGGTAGATCTTTTTGGTGACCACGTTGCCGCCGATCTGATTGTCGCGTTCGATAATATAAACCCAATCACCATGGGCGACGATCTCGGACAAACCAACCCAACCGGTTTTCGGCTCGGCCTTGGGATACAAAACAGCGCCCCATTCTTTGGTCTCAAGGTTATATGACACCAGTTTAACATGGTTCTTTGGATCATCTTTCCATTCGCGTTGAACGGCCATCCAAAGGGTGTCGCCAATTTTTGTGATACCTTCAAAACCAAAGCGTTTCTCAACAGCGGCCAGCTCGGCTGGTATGCCGATTTCGCCCTTGTTGGTTTTGATCAATCCGTCCTTGGACACGTGATAAATCGCATGCGGGATCAGGCGTTCTGTGCGGCCTTCGGAGGCAAGGTAGAAACCACCGTTGCCGTCCAGCGCAATCCCCTCAAGGTCCAGTTTTTGCGCCGCTTGGCCATTTGCGCGGTGCACACGGATCACGTCGACAATACGCGCAGGTGTCTGGCTTGGGTCAATCTTGAAGATCGACGGCTGAAAGCCGTAAAAGCTGTCATTCACTGCATAAATCATACCGTCTGTATCGGCGACCATGCCTGAAATCGCACCCCAGCCAATCAGCTGATCCGCCCCTTCGGAGGTCAACGTCGGATACTGCGCGGCTGCGTCTTGAAGCTCATAAACCATGACATGTGCGCGTGGCCCGCCGTCTTCGATCAGGTCTTTTTCGTTTGCAGACACCAGCAGGTTACGGTCAGGCAGTGCGACATAGCCTTCAGGACCAACACCCGATGGCAAAATCTGTTTAAGAACAGGGGCGGTCAAATCGGTGACGTCGTAGACGCCCACTGCGGATCCGCGCTCCGAACCGACAAACACATAAGGCGTATCGCCGAATTTGGCGAATTCGATCGACTCAGGCTCGATGCCTTTGCTGTCGGACCGTTTATCAGGGTAGTGGCCGATCTGAATCAATGCCTGCTCAAAGCTGGTGCCGCTTTCGTAGACAACGGAACCGTCCTTGTTGAAGATGGTCCAGCCGCGTGACCCGCCGTCCATGTCGCCTTCGTTGGCGGTAGCAAAGTGATCCTCGTCGATCCATTTGACCGCATCGGGTTCACGCAGGCGCGACATCTGATTTTCGTCGAAAATCAGGGCTCCGCGTTCGTCAGTTGCATCGATACCTTCCAGATCCACGGATCCAGCGGAAAAGTGGTTCAGCACCGCGCCATCTTTGGACAGCACAACCAAATGGTTGTTTTCCTGCATGGTGACGATAATTTCGCCTTCGCTGTTGATATCAACGAACTCAGGCTCGGGATCTTCGGGCGACACCTCGGCCAAACCGGTCATTTTAACCGTTTTGAGCGTGTCGCAATCCAGCACCCCTTCGCCGGTCAAACCAACTGTTACAAGTAAACCAGCTGGCAATTGGCCGGTGCGGCCGTCACCAAGATCTTCGTCGCGCTCGTTCTCAATCGCTACAGCAGCAAACGAACCGTCTTTGGCAATGGCAACACTGTCTGGCTGGCCGCCCAAATCACAGCGGTCGGTTTCGATGCCGTCGGCAATGTTGATCGATGCCAGATATCCCGAAGGTGCGACATAGCTTTCGGATGTGTTCACCCCGACAATGGCAAATCCGCCAGTGATCGCCACGCTTGTTGGCTCTCCGCCCAGCTCGATATTGCCCAGCGGCATTGGTTTCGCAGGGTCGGTGATGTCAATACGGCCAAGCACGCCCAAGGGGCTGTCGGTATAGACCAATGTCATCCCATCGGCGGTTGCGGCGATAATCTCAGCCGAAGTTTCGGCGCTGCGGTCCGCTGCATCAGCCATGTTCAACGGAGTGGCAAAGCTTGCGATGCGGTTAAAGTTCATTTCGGCCAATGCCGAGCTGGCTGTCAAAGCCAAGGCGCTGGTCAAGCATATTGTACGGAAAGGCATGAAATCCCCCTAGCAAGTGATCTACCAGCGGCAATCAGCGCTAAAGGTAACAAGGGAATGACGTTTTTGTAACTCTGCTTTGAAACCTGACGGGCGCAAGGAAGGGCAGACAGATACGGCCACCTTCTGGGTGGCCGTATCTCACTTTGCCAAAACGGGTTACTGCGACAGGCTTTGCGCCAGACGCATCAGGGTAACCGCCTCTTGGCGATAGCCATACGGGTCCGCCCCTTTGGCCCCCTGCGCCAGAGTTATGGCATCGTCAAAGGACCAATCGCCAATCAGATCAGAGCCACGCAAAATCTGGCCAAAGCCTGCAATCGCCAGCGCAAAATCTGCATCCGGCAGTGGCGCAGTGTCGGCTAGAATAGGTGTTTCGATCAACTGGCTCTCATCCTCACCTGGCGTTTTGTAGCGCAACCGCAAAAACCCCAGCTCGTTGCTGTCTATCACCTCAGGGTCGGTGCCATACCGCAATGGATCCGTCAGGCGCGCGTCTGATCCCACAGGGGTAATCTCATAGACCGCCGTGACCTGATGACCGGCACCAATTTCACCGGCATCGACCTTGTCATTGTTGAAATCTACGCGTTTCAAGGCGCGGGTTTCATAGCCAATCAACCGGTATTCCGCGACAAGCCCCGGGTTAAACTCAACCTGAATTTTCACATCATCCGCGATGGGAACAAGCGCGCCGGTCAACTGATCCACCAACACCTTTTGCGCCTCGGCCAGAGTATCGATATAGGCGGCCATTCCGTTGCCTGTTTGGGCCAGCGCTTGCATGGTGGCATCATCCAGATTACCGCGCCCGAAGCCCAAGACAGACAGGTAGGTTCCGCTATCGCGTTCCTTGGCGATATAGGCTTCCAATTCCTCTGGATCGTGAATGCCAATGTTGAAATCGCCATCCGTGGCAAGGATCACGCGGCTAACGTCACCTTCTTCTGCCATTTCTTTGGCTGTAGCATAAGCTTGTTGCAATCCAGCTTGTCCCGCTGTGCCGCCGCCCGCTTTCAAATTGTCAAGCGCTGCCAAAATCGTATCGCGGTCCGATGCTGGCGTCGGGTCAAGCACCCTTCCCGCACTGCCCGCATAAGTGACGATAGAAACAGAGTCCTCTTCCGAAAGTTGCCCCAGCATCAAACGAAAGCTTTGTTTCAACAGCGGCAGTTTGTTCGGCTGGTCCATGCTGCCTGATGTGTCGATCAAAAACACAAGGTTCATCGCCGGCCGCTGGGCAGGCATCGCGCCTTGCAAACCGATATGCACAATCTGCGTGCCATCGTTCCACGGCGTATCCGTCACGCCAACACTGGATTTAAAGGGTTGATCGCCCTCGGGGGTGGGGTAGTCATAGGTGAAATAGTTCACCATTTCTTCGATCCGAACCGCGCCTTCAGGTGGCAGATTGCCATATGTCAGCGAATTGCGCAGGATCGACCAACTGGCCGTGTCGACATCAATGGAAAAGGTCGAAACCGGCTCTTCTGCAGTAACTTTCAGCGGATTGGCCTCTGCCTCTGAAAAGGCTTCGGTATCCGCATCGGGCGCAGGCCGGAATTCAGGCATGGGTGCAGGCAATGTTCTGGCAATGCCGTCAGCGGACAAGGATGTCAGCCCTTGAGAACGCGCGGCAGACGGAACGCCGGATTTGGCCGCAGCGGCCGGAGCTGGCAAAAGCGTCGGCTTGGGTCTCACCAGAGAATCAGTGACTTCGTCCGCCTCAATCAACGGTGCATCGGAAATCTCTGCGGAAACTGCATTCTCCACAGGCTCCGCTTGTTCGGTCGCCAACAGATCTGATCCGTTCGGCATGTTATCTCGCAAGACAGGAAGAAAAACCACCAAGCCAAAAGCGGCCAGCGCTGTGGAAGCGGTCAAAAGTCCCTTGGTTGAGAAATGGGCAATCATGTTTCTTACTCCTCTAAGCAACCCCGTTTTGGGGTGTTCAGAGGTAGGACGCGCGCCGTTTGCATTTCCTTGGCGAGAAAATTGTAAATCGTCAAAATTTTCCATCGCAAGCGCGAAATTGTCCTGCTTGCGGGCGGCATCAGGTGCAGGTGCGGCCGCATCCAGCGCGCGTTTCAGGTCATCAAATTCACTCATGCGTCGCGCTCCTTCATGGCTCTAAGCTTCTTTTTCGCTTCTGAGATGCGCCAACTGATGGTGCCTTCGGAGACATCCAAAATCTCGGCCACTTGTGCATGGTTCAACCCTTCCAGAACCAACACCAGTGTTTCGCGCAATTCCGGCGGCGTCAGCGCATCCATCGCCAACCGCAACCAATCAGCGCGCTCTGCGGCCTCTGCCTCGGCGGCGCGGCGGGACACTTCCCAATCGCCCCACCCGCTTGCAGCCTTGGCATGGGTTGAACGACGCCGATGCCGGTCCCGCGCCGCATTCACAACGATCCGGTAGAGCCAGGTTGTCACCTTTGCGTCGCCGCGAAATCTGGTCAGCTTGCCCGGCAAGGCCGCACAGATATCCTGTACCAAATCCTCTGCCTCGGCCCGATTGCCTGTCAGTTTAAACGCCAGCCCGAACATCCGGTCATAGACGCGGGATAAAAGCGCTCCAAACGCCTCCCGGTCACCGCCCGCTGCGGCCAAAGCCAATTCTTCGTCACATACATTCATCCGCATCTCATGACTTGGACGCAGCTGGGCGCGCAATCCTTGGATACCATACCCAATTTTTTGCAGTTGATAGGTTAACCCAGTAAATCGCGAGTCATATCGCTATCCGGATTGGCCAGCGCATCAATGACGTCAAAGTGATGCTTGCCAGTTACAACTTGATGCCCGCACGTCCATGCTTCGGCCAACCAACGTGCCTGATCCAAGAACACCGGCCGTTCATCACCGCCAACCCAAACCGTCACCGGTGCCGTTGGTTTCGGTTGAAAGATCGGGCTTTCGGTTTGCGCCTCAGCCTCATCAACCCGCAAGTCACTGTTCATGGTCAACTGCATCAAAGGCCGTAAATCCGAAACCGGTGAGATCGGTTGGATCTTGGCCAGACGCGCGGCAATATCATCCGGCAACACGCCCGGTGCGCACATCCGCGCCACCAAATGCCCGCCCGCCGAATGGCCCGACAAACGCACCGGACCATCTATTTCACGTGCCGCGACCGTCACCGCATTGGCAATCTGCCGCGTGATGTCAGAAATTCGAACCCGTGGACACAGATCATAAGAGGGCATCGCAACTGCCCACCCCTGCGCCTGCACACCTGCTGCAAAATGTGACCAGTATGAGCGGTCAAATTTCATCCAATAGCCACCATGCACAAAGACAACCAAACCTTTGGGCGTGCCTTCTGGCATAAACAAATCCAGCACTTCGCGTGTGCCATGGCCGTACATCAACCCCAAACGGGCCCGCCCTGTCAGCGCTTGGGATTTACGAAACGCATCTGCGTCTGCCGCCCATTTGTCAGGAAATTCGGCACCGCCCGGAATATAGGGCATGTTGGCATAGGCATCATCTAGGTCCATCGGCTCTTCTCATTTGGCTCTATACAATCACTTCACCAGATGCTCTGCCTCTTGCCAAGCAAGAAACGCCTAAGGAAACCCCATGACCGCCACCAACCTTTCAAGCCTGCTCAAAGATCCGTCGCTGCTCGAAACCCGCGCCTATATCAATGGTGCATGGGTCGAAGGCACCGCGCAACTGGACGTCGACAACCCGGCGCGCGGTGATATCATCGCGCAGGTCGCAGACCTGTCCCGCGAACAGGTGGCCAGCGCGATCGACGCGGCCTATGTGGCGCAAAAAGAATGGGCGCAATGGACTGGCAAAGAACGCGCAAATGTTCTGCGTAAATGGTTCGACTTAATGATGGCAAACCAGGATGACCTTGGCACCATCATGACCGCCGAACAGGGCAAACCGCTGGCCGAGGCCAAGGGCGAAGTCGCATACGGTGCGTCTTTCATTGAATTTTTCGCTGAAGAAGCCAAACGGATCTACGGCGAAACGATCCCCGGCCACATGCGCGACAAACGCATCATGGTCATGAAGCAACCCATAGGGGTTGCCGCCTCGATCACGCCTTGGAACTTTCCCAACGCAATGATTACCCGCAAGGCGGCACCAGCATTGGCTGCGGGCTGTGCCTTTGTCGGCCGTCCGGCATCTGAAACGCCGCTATCCGCGCTGGCGCTTGCTGTTCTGGCGGATCGGGCAGGCATTCCTGCGGGCGTCTTCAACATTTTGCCATCCTCCAACGCTTCGGAAATCGGCAAGGAGTTTTGCGAAAATCAAAAAGTTCGCAAACTGACATTCACCGGATCTACGGGCGTTGGCCGCATCTTGCTGGCGCAGGCCGCGCACAACGTGATGAAATGCTCGATGGAACTGGGTGGCAACGCGCCGTTTATCGTGTTCGATGACGCAGATGTGGACGCCGCCGTCGAAGGCGCAATCATCTGCAAATTCCGCAACAATGGCCAAACCTGCGTCTGCGCCAATCGTATCTATGTACAGTCGGGAGTCTATGACGTCTTTACTGAAAAACTTGCTGCGCGTGTGGCGCAAATGAAGGTCGGCGATGGACTGGAAGCAGGTTCCGAACTTGGCCCCCTGATCACCCCTGCCGCAATCCAAAAAGTCCAAAATCACATTGCCGATGCAAAGGCAAAAGGCGGTGAAGTGGTCTATGCAGGTGACACCCCGCAGTCGCTAGGCAACTTTCTTGCCCCGACAATCATCAAAGGGGTAACGCGCGACATGGCCGTTGCAACGGAAGAAACCTTTGGCCCGCTTGCCCCGATATTCAAATTCGAAACCGAAGACGAAGTGATCGAGCTGGCCAATGACACCATCTTTGGCCTCGCCTCCTATTTCTACGCCAACGACCTAAGCCGCGTGTACAAGGTCGCCGAAGCCTTGGAATACGGTATCGTCGGTGTCAACACGGGCATCATCTCAACCGAAAACGCGCCATTTGGCGGCGTCAAACAATCGGGTCTGGGCCGCGAAGGCAGCCACCACGGCATCGAAGACTATCTCGAACTGAAATACGTCTGCTTGACGGTCTAGATCAAAACAAGGGGCGCGGTGACCCAACTCGTCCCAACTTCATCTTGCCAACTAAACTCCGGGGAGCGCGAGGGGCTGGCCCCTCGCCTTCTGACGTATTTGAACCCACAACAGAAGTTACGCAACCAACACCAAGCAGATAATGCTGCCAACGATCAAGGCACATCCAACTATTTCAGTTCGATTGATAACCTCTTTGAATATGAAGATGCTCGACCCAAAACTGAACAACATCTCTATCTGCGCGACCACTTTTACCAAGGCGGCTTGCTGCAAAGTAAAGGCCGCAAACCATCCGAATGTCGCAGTCGCGCCAACAAACCCCACCGCAAGAGCCGGTTTCCATGCCCGCCGAATGCGCAACAACTCGCTCTGGTCCTTGAACAGCATAAACAACAGCATCACCGTGGTTTGAAAAGATATACCGATCACAAGAGTGGTGGCTGCCTGCACCACAAAAATATCCGACCCGACACTCCGTGCGGCAGTTTGAAAGCCTATCGCCGCCAATCCGAACAACGTCCCCGCACCAATCCCGATCATTGCAGTGCGACTGGTCATCGATAACACAAGGTTGCGGATGGTGATCTTGGTATGTGAGACCGAAATCAGCATAACACCGACCACCGCAATACAAATTGCAACAATCGCGCCAACCGTAAACTGAGTGCCAAAAAGAACAAACGCAAAGATGGCCGTCTGCATTGGTTCGGTTCTCGAATAGGCATTGCCCACTGCAAAATTTCGAAGCGAAAACAGGTGAACCAACAAGAACGTGGCGGCGATCTGGGCCATCGCTCCAATACCCAACCAAATGGCGAATTCGGGTGACAAGGTTGGCACGTCATAGCCAAAACCCCAAATCAGAATGCCCCAATACAAAAGGGCGAACGGAACGCCAAATCCAAAACGGACAAAGGTTGCACCGGTTGTGCCCATGACCCCTTTTAGGTGCTTTTGCAAAGTAGACCGCACATTCTGTAAGAACGCCGCTGCGATCGTGATCGGTATCCAAAGTTCCATGGGTTCGTTGCGCTTTCAACAGCCTGTCTGGCTCTCAATTGACCAGCCAATTCCTGTCCAGTTGACTAACCACTTTAGCCAACGTTGCAAACGCCCGAATATCACAAACCCGAAAATCGCCGCAGCTCACTCTTGTCAAACCAACCCCTCTCCTGCACTCTACCTTCAGGGTCAGACGATGGCGTCGTCACCTATTGGCCCCTATCCGTCCTGCACGCCGGGACCTTGCTTTACCAATGCGGTGGGGGAAGGGTCCCCGCCCATTCCAGGAGGGTTTCATGGAACGTCCCCAACAATACCGCTTTCACCAAGGTGAAAAGATTCTGCCGTTTTCAAACGCGGAATATGATGCGCGGCTTTCAAAACTCCGCGCTGAAATGGCGGTACAAGGCGTTGATGCGTGCGTCTTCACCTCTATGCACAACATCGCCTATTTCTCGGGCTTTTTGTATTGCAGCTTTGGCCGCCCCTATGGCTTGGTTGTGACACAGACGGACAGCGTGACCATTTCAGCGGGTATTGACGCGGCTCAACCTTGGCGGCGCAGTCATGCTGACAATATCACCTACACCGATTGGCAGCGGAACAACTATTGGCGCGCCATCTTGTCCTTGACCGGTTCCGGTAAGACAATCGGGTACGAGGGAGATCATCTGACCCTTGCGCAAAAATCGCTGCTTGATGAGTTTCTGACCCCCAGCACAACCACTGACATCGCCCCGGCAACCATGCTGCAACGGATGCATAAATCCGAGGCCGAGATCGCCTTGATCCGCCACGGCGCGCAGGTTGCCGATGTGGGGGGCTATGCCATCCGCGACGCCATCAAACCCGGCCTGCGCGAAATTGATATCGCCATGGCCGGGCGCGATGCCATGGAATTGGAAATCGCCAAACGCTTTCCCGATGCCGAATACCGCGACACATGGGTTTGGTTTCAGTCCGGGATCAACACGGACGGGGCCCATAACCCCGTGACAGCACGGCAATTGGAGCGGGGCGATATTCTGTCTCTCAATACCTTTCCCATGATTTCAGGATATTACACCGCCCTCGAACGGACGTTGTTTGTGCAGGACGTTGATCCCGCCAGCCTGAAGATCTGGGAGGCGAATGTAGCGGCGCATGAATATGGCATCTCGCTTCTAAAACCCGGTGCCAGCTGCGCCGAGGTCACGGAAAAAATCAACACTTTCTTTGCCGAACGTGATCTTCTGCAATACCGCAGCTTTGGCTATGGCCATAGCTTTGGTGTGCTGTCCCATTACTATGGGCGCGAGGCAGGTCTAGAGCTGCGCGAAGACATCGATACAGTGCTGGAACCCGGCATGGTGATCAGCATGGAACCGATGCTGACCATCCCCGAGGGCCAACCCGGTGCCGGTGGATACCGAGAGCACGATATTCTTGTGATCACAGAAGACGACAATGAAAACATAACCGGCTATCCCTACGGTCCGGCAACCAACGTCGTGGGATAAACCTACTGTCCAAGGCAGCCCGGTTTTGCGGCCTTGGACACACATTGGTTGATTGCATTGGGTCTGATCGCACCGGCTTTGGCAATCCCGCAGCGCCAATCCCCAAGATCTGCGTCCCCGCTTGTTTTAAGAGACGCAGCCGTCGGTCAAACGTTGAAAAGATGCGCTGCGTCACGGAGATGATCATCGCGCTTGCAGGTTTGCCGGTCGGGATCACCCCTAGAAACCCCAGAAGATTGGGACTGCCAGTCCTGTCTGGTCCTGTCCCGGCGTTCCAAAAGGCCTTTGGCGATCGTCTCATCAGAGCTTTTGACTGCCTGCGTCATCGTCAACGTCTTCGTGTCTAAAGAGGAGCCTGCCCCCAATTTAAAATGAACCTATTTATACTCAGTACCGCCGAACCGAATGTGTTTGCAGGTCGACGGCTGGAACCAATGTCTTTGGTCGAAGCTCTTGGTCATCGTCGACCCCTTCGGACGCAAAAACCCACATTTTTGCCCTTGCTGGCAGCCCCGCTTGGACTGAACAGGCGACTGGTTTGCACCCGCAGACGCCCCAAAGAAGTCGCCGTAAGAGAACAATTGGGGTTGATCGGCACGGCCCGCACGGCCAATCTATCGCTCAACAACCACGGCGCAATCGATGCGGCGTCGATGAAACTCTCACCGATAGCTCGGGACATGCTCAACCGCAGCCGCCGTCACAAAACCTGACTCGGGTCAGGATAACCACCCTTTTTTTGAGGCCCAAAAATGCAAAACATTCCCGCGCGGATTACGACCGACTGGGCTTTTGATAGATACGAAGCGATCCGCCCGCGCCTGCCAAAGGCCAGCTATCCAAAGACCTCTAGACATGCGGCGCATCTGGCAGATCTGGCCGAGCATTTTGACGCTTTCATTCTAGACGCCTTCGGTGTTCTAAATCGCGGCGACGACCCTATCCCCGAAGCGCCGGACCGCATGCGCCAGCTACGGGAAATGGGCAAAAAACTGATCGTTTTGACCAACGCCGCCAGCTATACACGGGCCGATTTGCTTGCCAAATATCACCGGTTGGGTTTTGATTTTGACACCTCCGAAGTTGTGTCCAGCCGTGATGTCGCTTTGGCCAATTTACCAAGCCTTCCTGACGGCAAACCCTGGGCGGCGATAAGCCTGCCAAATGATGACTTTTCAGACAGCTTACTCCCGCTGGAATCCTTGTCCCAAGATCCTACGCTCCTCCAAAGAGCCGGTGGGTTTTTATTCCTATCCAACGGGGCGCTTGGCGAAGAAGAAAGTGCCCGGCTAACCAAGGCGCTTTCTGACAACCCGCGTCCTTTGGTTGTTGCAAACCCCGATCTGGTTGCACCGCGCGCCAGCGGTCTTTCATTGGAGCCGGGTGCCGTTGCCCATGAAATCGCGGATACGTTGACCATTTCGCCATCTTTCTTTGGCAAACCCTTTGGGGATGCCTTTGATGTCGCAATTGCGCGACTACAGGGCGTTGACCGGCAGCGCATCGCTATGGTCGGTGATACGCTGCACACAGATATTCTAGGCGGTGCAGCCGCAGGTTTGGGAACGGTGCTGATCACGGATCATGGACTGTTTCAGGGCTGTGATACCGCACCCTACATTTGCCGGTCGGGCATTCGCCCTGACTGGATCGTCCCAACCACTTGATCGCCTTACGGCAGCGAATGCCCCTCTTAACCTCACTTTGAAAGGTGCTCTTCTCTGATTCCTTTTCTTATTCATGTCGCTGGTGCTGCCGCCTTATTGATCTGGGCCGTGCGCCTTGTCCGCACCGGTGTTGAGCGCGCTTTTGCCGTTCAACTGCGCCTTTGGCTGCGGCGTTCGGCTGCAAACCGTGGCCTTGCTGCCACCGCAGGCACTGTCACGGCGATGATGCTGCAAAGCTCAACCGCAGTGGCCGTTTTGGTGTCTAATTTCGCCGCAAAAGGAACCGTAAACACGGCTGTTGGATTGGCAATTTTGCTGGGGGCAGATCTGGGGTCTGCCATTGTTACGCAGCTGCTATTGGTTCGGCAAACCCTGATGATCCCGGCGCTATTGCTGCTCGGTACAGTTCTATTTCTCAAGGCTGGTGACCGTAAGTTGCGCCAGACAGGGCGCATTTTTATCGGTTTGGCACTGATCTTTGTGGCCTTGGATATGCTGCGCGCCGCGACGGAGCATATTGTTGACAATCCGGCGGCGCTGAACATCCTCAATTATCTGCAAAGCGATCTGTTGTCCGCTTTTTTGATTGGCGCGATATTTGCTTGGATGGTTCATTCCAGCGTGGCGGCTGTATTGCTGTTTGTCACCGAGGTCGCGCAGGGTGCGTTGCCGCCCGAGGCAGCTATGGCCATGGTTTTGGGGGCTAATTTGGGCGGTGCGATGATTGCGTATGTCTTGACCTTGGCCGCCCCGGCGGAGGCACGGCGCATCATCGTGGCCAATTTGGTGTTGCGCGGCGGCGGCGCGGGTTTGGTCTTGGTCGCTCTGATTTTTGCGCCCCAGTTCTTTGAATGGCTCGGGGCCGCTGGTCCCACGCGAGTTATCAACCTGCATCTGGCTTTTAATGCAGCGCTTTGCGTGTTGGCCTTGCCATTTGTGGACTTGATTTCAAAGGCGGCGGCGGGCGTTGTGAAACCTGTAAACACCGACGAAAGCGACATGGCCTTCACCGCTCTGGACCCTGCTGCGCTGACCCACCCAAGCCGCGCCCTAAGCTGCGCCGCCCGCGAAACCCTGCGCATGGGCGAACGGGTTGAGGCAATGCTCACCTCAGTTAATACAATTTATAATCAATGGGATAACTCTGTCGTTGACGTAATTCGGACGAACTCTAAAACCGTGACGCAGATTCAAAACAACATCAAACTTTATTTGTCCAAACTCAACCAACAGGCCTTGGATGCGGAAACGGTCAAAGGGGCGATGGACCTGTCACTGCTGGCAACCAATCTCGCTGCCGCATCGGATTTGGTCGGGCATCGTATGGTCGATTTGGCTCATCGGCTCGAACATGAGCAGCTTAGTTTTTCACCGGATGGGCAGCGTGAAATCGCAGATTTTCATGATCGTGTTCTTGCCAATGTTCAATTGGCTTTGAATGTCATGATGACCCAAAACCCGGATGAAGCCCGCGAATTGGTTGCGGAAAAAGACAGCATTCGTCTGGTTGAACAACGTTTGCAGCGCAAACATCTGGAGAGGCTCCAGCACGGTCAATCCGAAAGCATTGAGACCAGTAACATTCACCAAGAAACCCTGCGCGCCCTTAAACAAGTCAACACATCCTTTGCGCTGGTAGGCTATCCGATCTTGCTGGAAACCGGCGATCTGTTGCAAACTCGGCTGTCGGCGACACCCGAAGGTGGCACCAAATAGGCCCTACATCCGCGCGCCTGTTTCATCAAAATAGAACCGTTTTTCAGCAGGGGCAGAAACTCGCATCTCGTCGCCGATCCGGGCAAAGTGCTGGCCAAACAATCGCAAGGTTATGTTCTGTGTTCCGGTTTTGAGCATGACATTGGTGTCGCCGCCCAGTGCCTCCACATGGGCCACTGTGCCGCTGATGTCGCCTTGCGGGTCAATACGCAGGTCTTCTGGCCGAATGCCCATTGTACGCGGGTCCGCGCTGTCCACCACCGATGCGGGTAAAAAATTCATCGAAGGCGACCCCAAAAAGCCCGCCACAAACTGATTGGCCGGATTGTTATACAGCTCCATCGGGCTGCCGACCTGTTCGACACGACCATCGCGCAGAACCACAATCTTGTCGGCCAGAGTCATCGCCTCGGTTTGGTCGTGGGTCACGTAAATCATCGACGCTGCCAATTGGCGGTGAAGGTTGGAAATTTCAATCCGGGTGTTCATCCGCAGCGCCGCATCAAGATTCGACAGAGGTTCGTCAAACAAGAACAGTTTCGGCTGGCGTACAATGGCACGCCCAATGGCAACACGCTGCCGCTGCCCGCCAGAAAGCTCGGACGGAAACCGTTTAAGATAATCCTCAAGGTCCAGCATACGCGATGCTTCTGCTACGCGCGCATCTATTTCCTCTTTGCTTTGGCCCTCTTGCTTCAGTGCCAGTGTCATGTTGCCCCGCACATTCAAATGCGGGTATAAAGCATAGCTTTGAAACACCATCGCGATGCCGCGCTTGGCGGGCGGTGTGTGGTTAACCACTTCGCCGCCGATCTGGATCTCGCCAGCGCTGGCGTCTTCCAAACCCGCGATCACCCGCAAAAGCGTGGATTTCCCACAGCCTGAGGGACCAACAAAGACAACAAACTCACCGTCCTCGACCTCTAGACTGATGTCCTTCAGGACATGGGTTTTTCCAAAGGATTTGTGGACGCCGGTTAGGGAAAGCGCGGTCATTGGGATGTCTCCTTTGGCGAGACGGGCAGTGCTACAGGTTGGCCCGTTCGGATGCTTTGGTCAGCGGCAAGGCAAATCGCAAGCGACTGCACCGCATCATTCATATGTCGTGTAAGATCAATATTTTCGCGTATGGTACGGATCATGTACGCCTGTTCGGCATCACATAACTCCTGATGGCCCGGCTCATCCGGAAGGTCGATCACCTGATCACCGCTTGGGCGATGCACCAGCAAGCCGCCAACCGATGTGTGCCCGTCAATGTCGGCTGACGCGCCTTTGTTTCCATCGGTGATCGAAACCGAACCATTGGGGCTGACCACGTCTTTTACGAAACAGGCGGTTTCGGACATCATCGGGCCCCAGCCGGCCTCATACCACCCGACAGAACCATCGTCGAAGAACACCTGAAGCTGGCCGTAGTTATACATATCTGCGGCGATTTCATCGCTGAGACGCATGCCCATGCCATTCACGCGCACAGGCTGCGCATCGGTGATCTGGCACATCACATCTACGTAGTGCACTCCGCAATCCACGATGGGCGATGTGGTTTCCATCAGCGCTTTGTGCGTGTCCCATTCAGGTCCCGAACTTTGCTGGTTCAGGTTCATCCGAAATACATAGGGCCCGCCCAAATCACGGGCTTCCTTGATCAGGCGCACCCAAGATGGATGATGTCGCAAAATGTAGCCAACCACCAGTTTTCGCCCAGCTGCCTGTGCTTTGGCGGTGACTCGCGTCGCATCCGCAACCGTCATCGCCAGCGGCTTTTCGACAAAGACATGTGCGCCGGCCTCCATCGCGGCAATGGCATAGTCCGCGTGGGTTTCAGTATAGGTGGCGACAACAACCAGATCGGGTTTGGCATCGTCCAATGCCTGACGAAAGTCCGAGTAGATCGGATATCCCTGCAAATCAGGATGCGAAACGGTGCCAGAGCGGCTTACCAATCCGATGATCTCGGATTCAGAACCGGCGTGATGAGCCAACGCGTGGCTGGCCCCCATGTTGCCCAGCCCTGCAATCAAAACACGGATCATTTGACTGCCCCCGACGTAAGGCCACGAATCAATTGACGCGAGAAAATCACATAGAGGATCAACACCGGCAGGATCGCCATGGACAGGGCCGACAGCACTGCATTCCAGTCTGTGACGAACTGACCGATAAACACTTGGGACCCTAGGGTGAGTGTTTTTACTTCTTCTGCGGGGGCAAGGATCAGCGGGAACCACAAGTCATTCCAGATCGGGATCATATTGAACACCGCCACCGTCGCCATGGCCGGGCGCACCAAAGGCAAAACCAGACGGAAAAAGATCGTGTATTCAGACAGCCCGTCAATACGGCCTGCATTCTTGAGGTCTTCGGACACCTGCCGCATGAATTCGGACAAAATGAAGACCGCCAGCGGCAACCCCTGCGCAGTATAGACCAAAATCAGCGCCCAAAGCGTGTTCACCAGCCCCGTTTGCACCATCATTTCAAGGATCGCGACAGTGCCGATACGAATCGGGATCATGATGCCAAGCGCCAGATAGAGACCCATTATCATATTGCCCTTAAAGCGATATTCGCTCAGCGCGTAGGCCGCCATTGCCCCGAACAGCAAGATAAAGAACAACGACCCCACAGTGACAATGAAACTGTTCTGAAAGTAGAGAAAGAAATCCCCCTGCTTGAGAACCGTTTGATACCCAACCAGCGAAAAACTGTCTGCATCCGGCAGTGCCAATGGTTCGCGAAATATTTTCTTTCGGGTTTTGAAGCTATTGATAAGGATCACAAAAACCGGAAAAAACGCGATGAGTGTGTAGGCAATCAGCGCACCATGCATCGCGATGGCCCCGACTGGATTTGAACGTGCTTTATTCATGTCTCGGCCTCCTTACAGCTGATACCGGCGCATCCGGGTCTGGATGCCGAAGAGATAGATGCACACACCGACGAGGATGATCGCGAACATGGCGCTGGCGATGGCAGAGCCCATGTGCGGGTCGCCCAATTGAAGCTGAAATCCGAAGAAGGTGCGATACATAAAGGTGCCAAGGATATCCGTTGAAAAATCTGGTCCAGCCAAAGCCCCTTGGACAGAATAGATCAGATCGAAGGCATTGAAATTACCAACAAATGTCAGGATCGAGATGATTCCAATCGACGGCAGGATCAGTGGCAGTTTGATCTTCCAGAAGGCGGAAAACCCAGTGACACCGTCAATCTCGCCTGCTTCCAGAACCTCTTCCGGAATGGTCAGCAGCGCGGCATAGATCAGCATCATCGGGATGCCAACATATTGCCAGACTGAAATCAGCGCGAGCGTGGTCAGCGCGTATTCTTCTTTACCCAGCCACGGGGCGAACAAAGCTTTGAGACCAACCGCATCCAGCATCGATGGGGCAATACCCCAAATCGGAGACAGGATCAGTTTCCAGGCAAATCCCACAATAACAAAGCTCAGGATTGTCGGAATAAAAATGGCAGAGCGATAGAGCGCCGCAAACCGCAGGCGTGGATGGCTCAGAACCGCCGCCAGCGCCACCCCGATCGGGTTTTGCACCAGCATATGAACAACAAAGAACCAAAAGTTATTTCCCAGAGCATTCCAAAACTGTTCCGACCAAATCGGGTCCAGAAACAGGCGCTGAAAGTTTTCTAGTCCGACGAACACGCGCTCTTGGTCAATCTTGGAATACAGCGCAAGACGGAGCGTATTGAACAGCGGGAAAATCATCACGGCGGTGTAGACCAGCACAGCGGGTGCCAGAAACACAACAATGTGCCAGCGAAAGCGAGGGCGATCCATGGGGAACCTCTGGAAATGATTTCAAGGGGGATAGGGGTGTTCGGGCAGGCAGATCCCGCCCGAACGTTCAGCTCTCAAGCCAAAGGTTTACTGCTGTGGTTCGTACCACATCGCAAGACCGTCTTGCAGTTTTGCGCCCAGCTCAGCCGGAGTTGATGTCCCCTTGATCGCGGCAACAGAAGCGCCCCACGTGTCGTTTTCCAAGTTGGGCGTACCACGTGACAGGATCTGGTAAGTTGACCGAATGGTGCTTTCGCATTCACCGCGCCAGCTTACGAACTCTTTGGCCAGCGGGTCTTCCAGCTCAACCGGTGTGTTCGACAGTGGGAAGAACCCGGGCAGCGCGTTGCCAAAGATGCCCGCGAATTCAGGTGAGGCGACCCATGACAAAAACGCTTTTGCCGCTTCGGGATGCGCGGTTGCCGCATTCATACCGATGCCGATGTCGGTGTGGTCCGAGATATAGCAGGTGTCGCCAGCGGCCATAACAGGGGCCTTGAAGGCACCCATTTCGAAGTCGGCCTGAGCGTTGAAACCTGTGATTTCCCATGAGCCCGCAGGATAAATCGCCGCGCGGCCAAGGGTGAACAGGTTTTGGCTATCTGGATAAGTCTGCGCCTCAAAACCGTCGCCCAGATAGGGACCCCACTTCGCCAGCGTTTCGTATGGTTTCACCCATGCGTCGTCAGTCAGCTTTTGCTCACCTGCGATCAACGCCTGACGGCCTTCTTCGCCCTTCCAGTAGTTAGGACCAATGTTGTTGTAGCCCATTGTGGCCGCTTCCCACTGGTCATTTGTGCCCATGGCCATCGGGATATAGTTGCCGTCCGCTTTGAAGGCTTCAAGCGCCGCAAAGAATTCGCCTTCGGTGGTTGGGACCGCTACGCCAACCTCTTCAAAGGCTTCTTTGTTATAGATAAAGCCGTGGATCACCGATGCCATTGGCACACAAAAGCTGGCAGATCCATCGTCGCTCTGCCATGCGGATTTTGCTACATCAGAGAAATTGCCCATGGCTTCCATGTCGGCAAGATTGGCCAGATGACCTGCATCATACAGCGCCAAAGAAGCGTCAAACGGGCGGCAGGTGATCAAATCACCGGCAGAACCGGCATCCAATTTGGAATTCAAAACCGCGTTGTATTCGGTTGGCGCGGACGGGGTAAAGTTGACTTTGATACCGGGGTTAGCGGCCTCAAACGCCGGAATGATTTTGTCCTGCCACAGAGTCAGGTCATCATTGCGCCAGCTTTCGATGTTCAGCGTCACATCCTCGGCGAAAGCGCCCGTTGCTGTCAGGGCTGTGCTGGCCAATGCCAGAAAAAGTGCCTTGTGTTTCATAATGTTACTCCCAGTTTTTCAGTTTTTATTATGTGCAGATTTAGCCCCGACATTGCGCGGCCCAGATGCCCCTCTGCTGCACCTAATGCAGCATGGGCCAATTCAGGTGTTTGCGCACCCAAAGACAAAAGACAGGCGGTTTTGACATCCCCATCTGCGCGCGCCAGTGCGCTTGTCGCAGCGGCCTCGTCGACCTGAGTGATGCGGCAGACAATACCTCTGGCGCGTTCGCGCAGCTTGATATTGTCCGCCTTTAAATTGACCATCATACCTTGATAGACGTGCCCCAGCGCGACCCCCATCAGCGTCGACAAGGCGTTAAGGGCGATCTTTTGCGCCGTACCGGCCCCAAGCCGAGTTGATCCGGACAGAACTTCCGGCGGCGTTTGTAAAGCGACGGCATGGGTTGAAAGGTCAAACAGCACGGCATTTGGATTGTTGGCGATACCGATGACGGTTGCTCCAACCGATTGCGCTATTTTGGCGGCGCGCAGCGTGTAAGGAGTACTGCCGCTGGCTGTGACCGCGATCAGGCAATCGCGGCTTTGCAGACCCGCCAACGCCACAGACAGTTGCGCGACTTCATCTTCAACATCACCGGGCATATGCGCCGTGGAAGGCACACCGCCTGCCATCAAGATTTCAATCTGGCGGGAGGGAATACCAAACGTGCCACCCAATTCCATCGCGTCGGCCGCAGCCATCAACCCCGAGGATCCAGCCGCAACATAGTACAGCTTGCCATCACTGCGAATAGCCTCTGCCATCGCCACGCCACCGGCTTGCAACTGCGCAGTGCAACGCGCGACGACACCAGCGGCCTGAACCTGCGCATCGCATATAGCCATCACAGCCGCGTCCAGCGTCTGCACGTCCAACGCCAAAGCTTGCGGATGTATTTGTTCAGTTGTTGGCGTCACAGCAAGAATCCCCTCATCTGACCAGAAGCATACCTTTACAATACCATTTGTCTACCATTTTTTATTTCTGTTGATATTCGGCGATTTACGCCACGCAAATCGTCCAATAGGTATCATTTCGGCCTTTCAATTTTACAAAAGGTATTATATAGGTAGCACCATGACCAGACCACCCGACATAATCGCCATAGATGGCGGAGGCACCCGGTGCCGCGTCTCCTGCGAGATCGCAGGCCAACGTCACACCTATGAATCCGGCAGCTGCAATGTCACATCCGATATGGACGGGGCCGCACAGCAAATTCTGGACGGACTTGACGGGCTTGCCGAAGTCATCAGTCTTGACGCCTCAAAACTGCATTCCGTTCCGGCCTATTTAGGGCTGGCAGGCGTTACTGGCCCAAGCAAGGCCTCCGAAGTTGCAGGACGATTGCCGTTCTCACAGGTTCGCATCGAAGAAGATCGCGTAGCTGCGGCACGCGGTGCTTTGGGGCTGGGCAACGGGGCGCTTATCCATTGTGGAACCGGGTCTTTTCAGGTGGTCCAAACCGACGGGCACCCGCGCTTTGCAGGCGGATGGGGCGCAAGGCTGGGCGACGAGGCATCGGCGCAGTGGGTGGGGCGAATGGCCTTGTCCGCAACCCTGAACGCGCGGGATCAATTGACACCGCATACGGATTTGACAACCGCTTTGCTTGCACAATTTGGCGGAACGACAGGGATCGTTGAGTTTGCGGCAAAGGCCTCGGCCTCTGACCTTGGAACAATCGCACCAGACGTCACGGCAGCGGGAGAGGCAGGCGATGCGATCGCTAGGACCATTTTGGAAGATGGCGCAAATTGGCTGACCTTCGCGATCAAACGCTTGGGGTGGGCCGCACCAATGCCGATTACCTTTACTGGCGGAATTGCACCTTGCTACGCCCGCTACTTCCACGAGGACTTGCAAGACGTGCTGGCCCCCGCCTTTGGAACCCCGCTCGATGGGGCCATCGCCCTCGCTTATGACTTCAAAAAGGAGCTCATGGGATGAGTGTTTCTACGTTTCTGGACCCTGAGCAATGGCTCTCGCCCAGTGCCGGTCCGCGCTATGTCCAACTGCGCCGGCGGCTTGAACAGGGCATTGCCGACGGGGTTTTACCTGCCAACAGTTCACTGCCGCCGGAGCGTGAACTGGCAGATATGACAGATCTGTCCCGCGTCACCGTGCGCAAAGCCATTCATGAACTGGTCGAAAAGGGCCTGATCATTCAGCGTCAGGGGTCTGGATCCTTCGTTCGGGAAGCTGAACCAAAAGTTGAACAATCCCTGTCACATCTGACGTCCTTTACCCAAGACATGAGTCGACGCGGGATGGAAACGACGTCCAGCTGGCTTGAACGCGGGATATTTATGCCCTCCCCCGACGAAGTCATAGCCCTAGCCCTGTCCACGGGCGAATCCGTAGCGCGCATCACCCGCCTGCGCGAAGCAGGTGGACGGCCGATGGCAATTGAACGGGCAGCCTTGCCGCTAGACATTTTACCCAACCCGCTTGAGGTCACCACGTCGCTTTATGAGCTTCTTGATGCCAGCGGACAGCGGCCCGTGCGCGCGGTTCAGAAAATTTCGGCTGTCAATTTGCCCGCCAAGGATGCCGAGCTTCTGGGCGTCGCCGAAGGCACCGCAGGGCTAAGCATCAAACGCACATCGTTCCTCGAAAACGGACGTGTCGCGGAATACACCCAATCGCTTTATCGCGGTGACGCCTATGACTTTGTCGCCGAATTGCGGTTATCCAACGCATGAGGCTGAGTTATGACCACTGAAACGACCCAGATGCGCCGCGAGATCGAAGAGATCCCCGCGGCTGTTGATCGCCTGCTCACTGCAGGAGGCCCCGCAATCGCCAAGACCAAAGCCCTGATTGGCGATGATATTCCCTATCTTATGTCTGTCGCGCGCGGCTCGTCTGACCACGCTTGTTCGTTTTTGAAATATGCGTGCGAGCTGGAACTGGGGTTGCCGATGGCTTCGGTCGGACCGTCGGTCGCGTCGATCTACGGGGCCAAGCTAAAGGTCCCGAAAAACGCGCTATGCCTGTCGGTCTCGCAATCCGGCAAAAGCCCCGACATTGTCGAATTGACCCGCGCCTTGACCGAGGCCGGAGCCACCAGTGTGGCGATCACCAATGACGACACGTCGCCGCTGGCCCAGATCGCGACGGCAACCCTGCCAATCTGCGCCGGACCTGAGCTGAGCGTCGCGGCAACCAAGACGTTTGTCACCTCGATGGTGGCGGGTTTGTGGTTGATCGCTGAATTGAAAGGCAACACCGAATTATTGACCGCAATCCGCGCCCTGCCCGAGCACTTGGAAGCCGCAACCAAATGCGATTGGACCATGGCCGCCAATGCAATCAACGGCCAATCTGTTTTGACCTTGGGGCGCGGCCCGTCTTTTGCCATTTCGAACGAAGCTGCGCTGAAGTTCAAGGAAACCTGCCAAATTCACGCCGAGAGCTATTCTTCGGCAGAGGTCATGCATGGCCCCGTTTCGATAGTTGAGCGCGGATTTCCAGTAATCGCCTTTGCCGCTGCGGATGCAGCAGAGCAATCTTTGGTAGATGTGGCTGATGCGCTGACCGAAAAAGGCGCACTGGCCTTTGTCACCAGCCGCAAAGCCAAAAAGGCGATCTGCCTGCCGCATCAACGGACAGATCATTGGCTGACCGACCCGATTTCATCCGTTGTGTCCTTTTACGCGATGGTCGAAAAGGTCTCGACCGCGCGAAATGTCAATCCGGACGCCCCGCGCCATCTGAACAAGGTAACGGAAACGGTATGAACCCTGCGCGCCAGATCTTTCACGGTGGTCCGATCTTTGACGGGGAACGGTTGCTGAACGATCATTGCTTGGTCGCCCAAGATGGGGTGGTCGCGTCAATAGAGCCTGATCGAAATAGCACGGATGATTTTGAAGCGATCGATCTGGGCGGAGACATACTGGCACCGGGTTTTGTTGATTTGCAGGTGAATGGCGGCGACGGGGTGATGTTCAACGATGCCCCGACGTTGGAAACCTTGCAACGCATGGCCCGCGCGCATCGCAGCCTTGGGGCAACGTCGATTTTGCCCACCTTGATCACAGATACAGCGAATAAAACCGCCTCCGCGATCGCCGCTGCAAAACAAGCCATCGCCGCAAACACCCCGGGGATCGCCGGATTGCATCTGGAGGGTCCGCATTTGTCGGTTGCCCGAAAGGGCGCGCATTCAGCAGGGTTAATCCGCCCGATGGATGATGCCGATTTGGCAATGCTGTTAGACGCGGCTGCAGAGTTACCCGCCTTGATGCTGACAGTTGCCCCTGAAAATGTCCGCACCGATCAAGTGCAGGCATTGGCTCAGGCCGGAGCCATTGTTTCGCTGGGGCATACCGACGCCGATTTTGAAACCTGTATGGCATATACCGACGCTGGCGCGCGCTGTGTCACGCATCTGTTCAACGCCATGAGCCAACTTGGAAACCGCGAGCCCGGCTTGGTGGGGGCCGCATTGCAAAACGGAGCGCTGTCAGCAGGTCTGATCGCAGACGCCGTGCATGTGCATCCTGCTACGATCCGCGCCGCATGGGACGCCAAGTCAGGCCCAAGCGAGGTGTTTTTGGTCAGTGATGCGATGGCCTGCGCTGGAAGTAACATTCAGTCGTTTGAAATCGACGGCCGCATCGTCTTGCGCAATCAGGGTCAGCTGACGTTGCAAGACGGCACTCTGGCCGGCGCAGATCTGGACCTGTGCACCGCCTTGCGCGTGATGGTTCGGCAGGTCGGCATTCCTTTGCAGTCTGCTTTGCGGGCCGCGACGTCCGTTCCGGCGAATTTAGCGGGATTGAAACAAGGCCGCCTGATCGGGGCAAATGCATTGGATATGATCCGCATTACCCCTGAATTTGCGCTGAACCCACAATCACCGGCTCTAACCGAAACCACAACTGGCGCTTGACGCGCCTGTAGCCCGGTTTATTTCTACATTCATGTTCACAGAGCTCGTTGTCCCATCTGTTTTTCTGGCGCTTGCGTCCATTGTAGTGCCGCGCCGTCTAGAGCGGCTTGTACCGGAAACGATTGGCGGGCTGGTCTTTTTGACAGTGCTGTCTTGCGCCGCAATGCTTTTGATTTCAGCCTTGGGGTTTTCAGCGCTTTATCAGGTCGAGAACCCCGAATTGACAGAGCGCTTGCTGAGAGACGGTTCCACCGGCTTTTGGCATTTTTTATCGCTGGGGGCTAAAGCCGGTTTGATCTGGGGGCCGATTTTGGCGCTGGTTGTTTCAACAGCACCGCGCCGGTGGACAACGAACACTTGGTAGATCACACCAAAGGTTGATTTTTCTCTCCCTTAGGCTCAGATGATAACTAGCAAAGGGGAATGCAATGATCGCGCTGGGGCGTTTTGTGATCGTCGGCCTGTTGGTCCTATCGATTGTCTATATCGTGTCGCTGTTGCGCCTGCGCGCAAAAAAGCGCGACGCGCTCGAAGACGATTGGCGCGTCGACGGACGCAAGGGCGATGTGGACGATTATGTCGATGACGGCCTCAGAAAAAGCCAAAAACTACGGCGCTGGTCACTGTTTGCTCTGGTCTATGGTCTGCCAATCTGCATTGTGCTGACCATCGTATATCTGACAAATTTCCACTGAAAGGGGCCGGAAATGGCGTATGTCAAATGGACCTTAATTGTTGTGTTTTGGGTCATTGTAGCTGGCTTCTTGCACTACACTCTGCCGCAGCACGACATTGTTCGGATCACCGACACCTATGAAAAGCGGGTCGATCCCGGCGACAACAGCTTGTTTTGGGCCCAAGCAGATGTGGGCAGCGATGGTACAATGCCCAATCGTGACGTGTTCTTTATCCAAACCACGACACCGGACGGCAAGATCATCGTTTACCGCAACGAAGACACCGGATGGGGCTGGCCGCCCTATTTCAAGTTCGATACCTCAAACCTTTATGCCGAGGCGACCGATCTGAAATCAACATCCGCCGTACCGCGCTGGATTGCCGTGCGCCACTACGGCTGGAGGAGCGAGTTTATCTCGATCTTCCCCAACGCTCTCTCGGTTCGCGAAGTCGAAGGGCCGGATGTGCAAATCATCCCATGGCTTAACATTCTCATCCTGACCGGTTTGGCGGCACTGTTCTGGGCAATCCGAGTACGTTGGAACCGGTTTCAGGCCAAGCGGATCGATCCAATGATCGAAAGCGTTGAAGACCGCATCGATGATGGTGGAAGCTGGCTAAAGCGCACGTTTAGTAGAAAAAGCTGATAAATCATTCAGTACACAAGAAAATATGCCGGTCGATCTGCTTTCAGGTCGGCCGGCATTCTTTTGTGAGGGCCGGTGTTACCTTTTGCCGTAATACAGCCCGACAACATGTTCTGCTTGCGCGAAAAACAACCAACGCGACACAACAACCCCGGTGACATGCGAAAGCACGGCGATGATTGCCATCAAGTGGTGGGGATTGGTCAGCAAAATCATCAGCGGCAAGACTGTCATCAACCCCAATGAAATCAATCTCAGCTTGTCGCCGTGTTTACGGCCAACGACATAGACAAACTCTTTGAGCAGATAGTTGGTTCCGGTGTGAGGTGGCTCAAACGCCCGCACAGATCCGCGATCCCCAAGGCCCGTCGCCGTGCCAATCGTCGCGCCCGCATCGCCAAAGCGCAGATCACCTTGCCAAAACCAATAGGCCTGAACCCCGCCCGCCAGCGCGATCAAAAAGATCGCCATGGAAATCTTGCCCGCCAACAATGCGCCGCCGCCAAGAGACAATGCAAAAAACAGCACCGGTGTGGACCAATGATGCCAGCGCGGGATTGTCTTGAGTTGCGCGTAGATCATCGATGTGGTGCCAACGGTCGCCATGCATAGCAACGCCCCCAGCCACCCCAGAACGGCGACATGGACGCCCAGTACAATCAGACAAAACGCATAAAGGCCCATCACCAGCATGGCCGACGCAGCGGCCCAGGCCTCTCGGCTCAGCCAACTGCTCTGCCATTGGCTGAACGCTTTCAGCGCGCGCTCGGGATGCCCGAGATGAAAGGTCGAGGCCGCAAGCCCGATGCCCGTCATTCCAAAAGCCAGTGTAAAAAAGGTAAACCCGACCCAGCCGCCGCTGGGATCCGGATCAATACCTAGCCAAAACAGAAGACCAAGACCGAGGCCTGACAGCGTGGTAAAGGCAATAATGGAGGGTGCTGGATGCATCAGATTTTCTCCAAAGCTTTGTCGAGCCAACCCAGAAATCCTGTGGCCTCGGTTGCGACAGGTTCAAGCCACGGGGCCAGAACGTCAACTTCGCCTTCCCACGTGTCCTTGGGTTTGGGAGGAAGATATTTGTTGACCGGCTTTGTGCCCAACTCGGGCATGAGATCCATTCCGCCACGCTCTGCACTTAGTTTCGAGACATTGCTGTCTGGATCTGCGAAATCGCCGAAATGGCGTGCGCCTGCAGGGCAGGTGCGCACACATGCGGGTTCGCGGTCCTCTTCGGGTAGATTTTCATTGTAAATCCGATCCACGCAGAGGGTGCATTTCTTCATGACACCTTCAGCAGCATCCAGTTCGCGTGCTCCGTAAGGACAGGACCAAGCGCATAGCCCACACCCGATGCAATCACTTTCGTTGACCAGAACAATGCCATCTTCGACCCGTTTATAGCTGGCCCCTGTCGGGCAAACCGTCACGCAGGGAGCATCATCGCAGTGCAGGCAAGATTTGGGGAAATGCACCAATTGCGCCGGAGCGGCGGCTGGTTGCACTTCGTAGCTGTGAACACGGTTGAGGAACGTGCCAACCGGATCGGCACCATACGGGTCTTGATCTGACAGCGGCGCGCCATAGTTTTCCGTGTTCCAGCCTTTGCAGGCAATGACGCAGGCGTGGCAGCCGACGCAGGTGTCCAGATCAATGACCAGCCCAAGCTTGCGATGGGTGGTTTGTGGAAGTGAGGTCATGGGTGGGCCTCCTGCAGGATTGGCATGTGGACGGGGCAGGACCGGGGCGCTGCCCCGGACCCCGGAGTTTTCTTGGCAAGATGAAGAAGCAAGATCATTTCCCCACCTTCCAGCGCAGTTCCTTGGGACCTTGCCCAACAGGGGATTTTTGCGGGGCTTTGCTGGGCTGGCTTTCGGTTGGAGCGTTGGTTTTCTCGATCCTTACTTTGAGATCAAACCACGCGGCCTGACCGGTGATGGGATCTGAATTGGCCCAACGTTGACCGTCGCCGCGGGGGGGGAGCAGTTCGTTGATCAAGTGGTTTAGCAAGAAACCGTCGGTTGCTTCGGGCGCATCTTTATCCAGCGCCCAAGCGCCTTTGCGTTTGCCAATTGCATTCCACGTCCAGACGGTATTTTCGTTCAGCGCCGCCATTTCCATCACTGGCACAATGATTTCACCATGGGCCGAACTAACGCGCGCCCAATCGCCGTCAGACAAGTTGTGTTCCCGCATCAGTTTGGTCGGCAAATACAGCGGGTTGCGTCCGTGAAGTTGACGCAACCAAGCGTTTTGACTGCCCCAGCTGTGATACATCGCCATCGGTCGCTGGGTCAGCGCGTGCACGGGATAGCGATCGGGATCGACCATCGTGCCTTCGAAAGGTTCGTACCAGATCGGCAGCGGGTCCATGACCTTTTTCAACCTGTCACGGAGATGGTCCGGCGGTTGGTGTTCACCGATACCTTCGGCAGCGCGTTGAAATTTGCGCACCGGTTCGGAATAGAGCTGAAAGATATAAGGGGCCGGCGCGTCGTAAAAGCCCATGCCGACAGCCCAATCCTGATATCCCATATTCCAGGGTTTGAAATAGGCGGCCTCTTTTGGGATATGGGTGACGCTGAAACCACCATTTTCGATGTATGTTTTTAGTTGAGCTGCATTTGGCGCTCCGCGTCCTGTGGTCAGGCCCTCTTCGCCCATGCGCCAACCTGCCAAAGGTCCGATGCCAGGTTTGCGTTCGTGGTTGACGATATAATCCGCGTAGTCCGCGTATTTTGCACTACCATCTTCGTTGGTGAAATGGGGCAATCCAAGTTTTGCGCCCAGCTGGATCAGCGCCGATTGGAAGCCGCGCACATCGCGATCCGGCTCAACCACCGGCCAGCGGATCGCATCTGCTGCGCCATCCGGTTCGGAAATCGGACGGTCAAGCATCGAGATACAATCGTGCCGTTCCAGATAGGTGGTATCGGGGAGGATCAGGTCGGCATAGGCCACCATTTCCGAACTATAGGCGTCGGAATAGATGATGTTGGGGATCACATAGTCGCCGTTTTCATCTTTGTCCGTCAGCATCTTCATAACACCTGAGGTGTTCATCGACGAATTCCATGCCATATTCGCCATATACAAGAACAGTGTGTCGATCTTGTAGGGATCACCGGCATGCGCATTGGCGATCACCATATGCATCATCCCATGCGCGGACATCGGGTTTTCCCACGTAAACGCTTTGTCGATGCGCACCGGGCTTCCATCAGGCTTTAGCGCCAAATCCTCGGGGCCTTGGACAAAACCGAGATGCGGGCCATCCAAGGGGGCACCGGGGGTGACGCCGCAATGCGGCTTTGGATGCGCTTCTACTGGTTTTGGATACGGCGGCTTAAACCGGAAACCGCCGGGGGTTTCGACGGCCCCCAGCAAGATTTGCAGCACATGCAAAGCGCGGCAGGTCTGAAATCCGTTCGAATGCGCGGAGATTCCGCGCATGGAATGAAACGCCACCGGACGGCCAACCATCTGTTTGTGTGTTTCACCGCGAAAGTCCGTCCATTCACGGTCCAGCACAACCGGCTCTTCGAAGGCAACCCGCGCCACCTCTGCCGCTAAGGCCCGAATGCGCGCAGCCGGAATGCCGCAGCGCTCGGCCACAGCCTCGGGGGCGTATTGCGGATCGAGGTATTTCTCGGCCATCTGATGCATGACGGCGTGATGCGTTACGCCTGCACGGCGGATATGGCCTGTCAAATCAGGCATGATGCCCGGGGTATCAAAGGCCACCAATTCTTTGGTCTTGCGGTCAATGACCAGCGGCTTGCCGTCATCACTGCGCAAGAACATACCGAAATCTTCAGATTTGGGGTCACAGTCCAGCAAAACCGGAGCATTGGTGTAGCGTGCCAAATAATCCAGATCAATGCGGCCTGCCTTGAGCAGTTCATGCACCATCGCAAGAATGAAGAGCCCGTCGGTGCCCGGCGTTATGCCGACCCATTCATCTGCCACAGCATTGTAGCCCGACCGGATCGGGTTAACGCCAATAACCTTGGCACCGCGCGCCTTGATCTTGCCAATGCCCATTTTGATCGGGTTGCTGTCGTGATCTTCGGCAACACCAAAGATCATAAATAATTTGGTATGCTCCCAATCCGGTTGACCAAACTCCCAGAATGCACCGCCCATCGTATAGATGCCCGCCGTCGCCATATTGACGGAACAAAATCCGCCATGCGCTGCATAGTTGGGGGTGCCAAAACTTTGCGCCCAAAAGCTGGTAAGGGATTGCGATTGATCGCGGCCTGTAAAAAAAGCAAGCTTTTCCGGGGACTTGGCGCGTAGCGGTGCCAGTTTACTGGCTGCAATTTCAAACGCTTCATCCCAACTAATTTCTTCGAATTCGCCCGAACCGCGCGGACCAACACGTTTCAGCGGCGCGCGCAATCGCGACGGGGCGTTGTGCTGCATGATCCCCGCTGAGCCCTTGGCACACAGCACGCCTTTGTTGACCGGATGGTCGCGGTTGCCTTCAATATAGGCGACCTTACCATCCTTCATATGAACATCTATCCCGCAGCGGCAGGCGCACATGTAACAGGTGGTTTTGCGGATCTCATCCGAAACCTTGGGGCTCGTATCTAGTTCAGGTGGCTGGAATGTCATCTGGCGCCCTTATGCTGTTGTCAGTGCGTACTGCGGTATATTCAGGTGATGAGACGTATCCCGATAAGGATAAACGCCCCGATGAAGAGAGTTTCGACAACAATCAGGCCAATCGCGGCAATGCCGACGCCAAGCACCTGTTTGAGGTGGGTTTTCATGCCGACGGCTGCGATCGCAATCAACAATAGCCAACGCGAAGATTCGCTCAGAAATTCGGCCAAAGCCGCCGGAATCAGATGAGCAGAATTAATGCCCGCCAAAATTAAGAAAGCCAGAACAAAAAACGGCAAGAGCGGTGGACGCTTTTCATCCGGATTTGCATCGGCCATCGATCGGATCGCGATGGACGCAATCAAGACCACTGGTGCAAGCATCGCAACGCGGATCAATTTCACCAAGGTCGCGGTGTCGCCGGTTTCGACAGAAACGGAGAAGCCTGCGCCAACAACCTGCGCCACATCGTGGATTGTACCGCCCAAAAAGACGCCCGCCTCGGTGGTGCTCATGTTCAGAACATTGGCCAGGATCGGGTAGATGATCATTGCCAGGGTCGACAGGACCGTCACGCCGACAACTGTGAATATCAGGCGCTCTTCGGACCGTTCATCACGCGGCAAAATTGCCCCGATCGCCATCGCGGCAGATGCACCACAAATTGCAACCGACCCGGCCGTCAACAATGAAAACCGCCATTTGTGACCGAAAAACCGGCCGACGAACAAGCCAAATGCAATTGTGGCCAGCACGCCACAGATCACCAAGGCGATCAATGGCCCGCCCAGCCCCACCAGCAGATCGATGCTGATCCGTGCACCTAGTAAGGCCACGCCAATGCGCAAAACCGTGCGGGCGGAAAAAGCGATACCTGGCGCTGCCTTTTCGTCTTCGGACAAAAAGCTAACGGCGATCCCTAAAAGCAATGCCATCAGCATTGCGGGTGATCCGTAGTGTTCAGACAAAAATTTGGCCGCAACGGCCACCAAAACCGCCACGGCCACGCCGGGAAATAATTCTTGAGACCGCGCGGAGAGGTTTGCAAAACGGAATGTAGACAGGAATGAAACGTTGGCTTCCGCCATCAGGAAAGACCTTTCGAGTGTCGTCGGCCCGACGTTTGTCTAAGGCGGCGCTTTTGTTGGAATTGTTTTAGGTTTTGCACCGTTAACCGTCCTTCAGCCCGAGGCGGAAAGTCGGCTCGCATGCAATCAAAGCGCGACACGTAAGTGATTTCGTTGAAAATCAAACTCGTTTCCTTTTGGGTTGGTCCGCCACCAGTGCAGCGAACCAATCACCCCGACGACCGAACCGGCCATCGGGGTGAATTTTTCTTAAGTATCGCTTAGGTTTGCGGGACCATATCGCTGGCCGAAATACCGGCCACTTCAACGGGTTTTTTCATCGCGTCGCGGCGGAACGGGTCACCCAGTTCCTGGTTGATCATGGCCTCAATTAGGGTTGTTTTGCCTGCTTTTTGATCTTTAATCGCTTGATCCAGCGCCGCTGTCAGCTCATCCATTGTACGGGCAACCACACCGATCAAACCGCAAGCTTTTGCGATCCCGGCGTATGAAACCTGCTCGTCCAGTTCTGTGCCGACAAAGTTGTCGTCAAACCACAAAGTCGAGTTTCGCTTTTCCGCGCCCCACTGGTAGTTGCGGAACACGATCTGCGTAACTGCAGGCCATTCACCGCGGCCAATGGCGGTCAGCTCGGTCACCGCGATGCCAAATGCGCCGTCGCCGGAAAACCCGACTACCGGCACATCGGGGCAACCGATTTTCGCACCGACAACCGACGGCAGACCATAGCCGCAAGGACCAAACAGGCCTGGTGCCAGATATTTGCGGCCCTCGTCAAACGATGGATAGGCATTGCCGATCGCGCAGTTGTTTCCAATGTCAGACGAAATGATTGCTTCTTTTGGCAGCGCAGATTGGATAGCACGCCATGCCATTCGGGGGCTCATCCAGTCTGGCTTGTCCGCGCGGGCGCGTTCATTCCAGTTGGTACCCGGATCGTCGTTCTCATGTGTCAGCGAGGTAAGTTCCTGCGCCCATGCAGATTTGCGCTGTGCAATATTGGCTTTGCGGTCCGCACGGCCAGCATCCCCTGCTGTGTCGCTCAACTGCTCAAGCAATCCAGTGGCAACTTTGGCGGCGTCCCCGACGATACCAACGGTGACCTTTTTGGTCAGGCCGATACGGTCAGGGTTGATGTCGACCTGAATCACTTTGGCATCTGCGGGCCAATACTCCATGCCGTAGCCCGGCAAGGTCGAGAAGGGGTTCAACCGGGTGCCCAGCGCCAAGACAACATCCGCGTCTTTGATCAGCTCCATGCCTGCTTTTGATCCGTTGTATCCCAAAGGACCGGCAAAAAGTGGGTGGTTGCCAGGAAAGGCATCGTTGTGCTGATAGCCAACGCAAACTGGTGCATCGAGGCGCTCAGCGAGTTTAATCGAAGAATCGATGCCGCCTGCAGACAAAACGACCCCTGCGCCATTCAAAATGACGGGGTTTTTCGCTTCGGACAGGATCTTGGCAGCTTCGGCAACAGACGACTGACCACCAGAGGACATTTCGAACTCGATTGGATCGGGGATTTCGATGTCAATAATCTGGGTCCACATATCGCGCGGAATGTTCAGTTGGGCAGGGGCCGAGGCGCGTTTGGCTTGCGCAATCACACGGGTCAGAACTTCGGCAACGCGTGATGGGTCGCGCACTTCTTCTTGGTAGGCAACGCAGTCCGCAAACATGCGCATCTGTTCCATTTCCTGAAACCCGCCCTGACCGATAGTTTTGTTGGCAGCCTGCGGCGTGACCAACAAACACGGGGTGTGGTTCCAATACGCAGTCTTCACGGCGGTCACAAAGTTAGTGATACCAGGGCCGTTTTGCGCGATCATCATCGACATTTTGCCGGTCGCGCGGGTGTAACCGTCAGCCATAAAGCCGCCAGACCCCTCGTGGGCGCAATCCCAAAAGTTAATACCAGCCCGTGGGAACAGATCAGAGATAGGCATCATGGCCGAACCGATAATACCAAATGCGTGCTCGATCCCATGGCGTTGCAGAACCTTTACAAAGGCTTCTTCGGTGGTCATTTTCATGGTGGGAATCTCCAAAACAAGAACGCCGACCTAAGGCCGGTGCGATTGGCAATACCGTAGTCTTGCGAAACCCTTGCAGATAGGGCCAAAAGGCACCATCAAATACTACCAGTTTTCCAATTTTCGAAACTTAAAGTCTCGTTTCCTGAATAGACAAGCGCTTTGACCAGCCACCTTTTTCCTGCTCGTGGTCTTTCCACCTGCACTACTGGAATGCAGGGCAATAGGGAAAACATCACGATTTTGCACCAACGCTGACGCGACTTAGCCTTGTTTGATCGCTATCTAGACAGCAACGTGAGGCCACCAAAGGTCTTGAAACGAGTAGATTCGATTAGATGCCCAACTCGATTGCCTTTTTGGCACTGGCAGTTTTCCCAGTGGTTGTGGTTGCCCTCTACAGGCGACTGCCGGCTGATCGCGCGCTCATCTGGAGTTTGTTGCTGGGGTATCTGTTCCTACCTGAGCCACCCGCGGTTTTCGACCTACCGTTGATGCCCCCCTTCAACAAACACAACATACCGGTTCTTGCGGCCTTCATGGTCGCCCATTCGCGCTACGGAAAACAAGAATCCATCCTACCGCAATCGGGTGTTGGCAAATTGCTTATGCTGACCTTTATCTTTTCGCCAATCATCACCGTTGTTGCCAACCATGAGCCCGTTTTCTTTGGCCGCGTTGGCCTCCCCGGTCTGGGTGCAAAAGATGCGGTGGCGCTAACTTTGCAACAATTCTTGCTGGTATTGCCGTTTTTGATGGCCCGGCAACACTTGCAAAGCGGCGGAGCCCTACGAGACATCGCAATGGCCTTGATGATAGGAGGCTTGGTTTATTCCTTGCTGATGCTGGTGGAAATTCGACTGTCCCCGCAGGTAAACCAATGGGTCTATGGATATTTTCAGCATAGTTTCGTCCAAACACTCCGGTTTGGAGGCTATCGGCCGATGGTGTTTCTATATCACGGGATTTGGGTGGCCTTTTTCACCATGTCAGCTGTGGTATCAGCCTATGCGCTTTGGCGCTACGAAGAGGGCGGTGCAAAATGGAAGCTGTTTTTCGCAGCCCTATACCTGACTGCCATTTTAGTTCTAGCGAAGTCCCTCGGATCGTTGGTGTTTATGGTTCTTTTGGTACCGATGGTTGTTTTGCTCAGCACCCGCCAGCAAGTGCGCATTGCGATTGTCATTGCATCATTGGCGCTGGCCTATCCCATTTTGAAGGGGGCTGATCTGGTGCCTCAAGAAAAGCTGCTGGCACAGGCTGCATCAATTGATCCCCAACGCGCAGGCAGTTTACAGTTCCGTTTCGACAACGAAAACATCTTGCTGGACCGCGCCTATATCAAGCCAATATTCGGCTGGGGCAGCTGGGGGCGAAATCACATTCTTGACCCGATTAACGGAAATATTGTGACCGTCACGGACGGGCGCTGGATTATCGTAATCGGCGTGTATGGCTGGGTAGGCTTTATTGCCGAATTCGGACTTCTGCTGCTGCCGATCCTGCTTGTCGGACGGGAAGTGAAATTTGCGACACCTGCACTTGTGATCTCTCCCATGATTGGTCCACTCAGCTTGCTTTTGGCTATCAATGCCTTGGACATGCTCCCGAATGCCACACTCACACCGCTTACATGGTTGTTGGCTGGTGCATTAACCGGATATGCGGAAAACCTACGCTCCAGACGATTACGAGGCCCAGAGCAAGCTCCGTCGCCCAGACGAAAACCGATGATGTAACGAGGACGGTGATGCCTAACAAACCCAATGTCTTACTGGTCGCAGACGAATGCAATCCTGAATGGCCCTCTCTCCCGATTGTTGGTTACAAGTATGCGCTTGAGATCGCCAAACTGTGCAATGTCACGTTGGCGACCCATGTCCGCAACAAGGAAAACATTGAAAAAGCGGCAGGTGGCTTGAATGTTGTTTATATCGACAACGAATGGGTGGCGGCCCCGATGTTCAAAGCTGCGCGGTTGATCCGCGGCGGCGAAGAAGTTGGCTGGTCCACTTCAATGATTTTCAACTACCTGCCCTATTTGGCCTTTGAGCACGGCGTGTGGCGGCACTTCAAATCACAACTTCAGGGCGGGGACTTCGATATAGTGCATCGAATCACACCCATGTCGCCAACCCTGCCCAGCTGGCTGGCCCACAAAGTGAAACAGCCTTTTGTCATTGGGCCGCTGAACGGCAATCTCGATTGGCCCGCTGCTTTTGTAGCAGAACAGGCGCGCGAAAAGGAAAAGCTGCGCGGGTTGCGAAACATCTACAAATATTTGCCATACGCGCGATCGACCTATGACGATGCTGCGGCGGTGCTGTCGGCCTTTTCTCACACACGGGCTGATCTGGAGCGCGTCGAAGACACCCGTATCGTTTCGATGCCAGAAATCGGGTTTGACCCCGAAATTTTTCATGCCAAGCAGACGCCACCAGCTGGCAATCGCAGCACCGACGGTAAGGTACATTTCCTCTACGCTGGACGGTTGGTGCCTTACAAACTTCCGGAACTGCCGCTTCAGGCCTTTGCCAAGTCCGAGCTTTTGCAAGAACACCACCTGCATGTTGTTGGCGACGGACCCGAACGCGACCGGATGCAGGATGTGATCGACGAACACGGATTGCATGACTGTGTGACCATGCATGGGCGCAAGTCACAATCCGAAGTGGCCGATATGATGCGCAAGGTTGACGCATTTGTCTTTCCGTCTATCCGTGAACTTGGGGCCGGTGTGGTTATCGAATCTATGGCCTGCGGAAACTATGTTCTGGTGGCGGACTACGGCGCACCGGGCGATTTGGCTGCCGACGGGCGCGGCGCAGCGATCAAGATGGAGGGTTTCGACAAAATGGTCGAAGGATTCCAGATGGAAATGGAAGCCTGCGCGTCGCAACCATCGCACATGACCAATCCCGCAACCGCAGGTCAAACCTATGCGGAAAGCCATTTCCCGTGGTCCCGTAAAGGCGAAAAGACCTTTGATATATACCAAGCGATCTTGGAACACCGCACGCTGGACGGATTGGGATACTAACCCCAATCCGTTTGCGGAGTATGTTTAGCCGGGGGTGTAAATCTTGACGCTGCCATCTTTCATCTTGACCATACAGCTTTCACTGCTGAGATTTGGATATCGGCTTTGGGTAGATTTCAGCACCGCTTCGCGAGTTGCCCCGGTGCAGTTGGGCAGCGCAACAGATTGATATCCCTGCGCCCCCATGCATTGGCGATAGGCCTGTGCACGGGCGGATTTATTGGCATCCACTGTGTAAACGTCCCCGCCGGTCCAATAAGCGTGGCGACCGTAACACTTGCCAGCATTGCACACACGGTTCCCCGGAACATACCGTCTGGGCGTGCGTCGTTTGACGATAAGCACAGGATAGGCTGCTGTGGCTTGGCGCGTGCAGGCTGCCTCGTCTTTACTACGCTGAACAGATGTCACGCCTTGTTTGTACTGGACTTCTGAGGAAAAACAGCCTGAGAGTAGAACTGTAAGCACGGCAACCGATAGAAATTTCACAGACTTCTCCCACTTGGATACAGGCATGACACATATCAAGAAACCCCTGTTATCTCAAGAAAAACGTCTCGGCGCTGCCTTTTCAACTGACCGATTACAAGTCGTTCCTTGGGCAAAAACGCTTGCTGATCCAGATGCGTTTCGAGGGTTGCAGACAGCACTGACAGCCATGCTGACCAAGCCGGTTTTGCAACACCTTCCCGAACAATTACAGCTATCCGACGCACCGGACGCGATCGAAACATGGATTGCCGATCGGGACCAAAGCGCCGCGATCCATTTGGTTTCGGCTTCCAACGTTTTGGTGGGACTGATGTTTCTGTTTCGCCCAGTCCAAACTGCGGCGACTGATCCAATGCACCTCGGATATCTTCTTGGCGAAGAGGCTTGGGGCAAGGGTTATGCCACTGAACTGGTGTCGGGGTTGGTTGCAGCTTTGTCCACCGGGCCTTTGATGACATTGCAAGGCGGGGTTGCGGCAGGAAATCCGGCCTCAGCCAAAGTTCTTTTGAAAGCCGGATTTGAACGCTCGCCCCAAAAATCGACGGATGAGATAGAGATCTTTCAGCGTGTAGTTGGCGTTCCAGACCCCGCCAGCGTCTAAACCCTGCTTAGGACGGGTTCATCGAAATCACGCGCGCCGGAATACCAGCCACAGTTGCCCCCGATGGCACATCTTTGGTTACAACCGCATTGGCCCCGATCACCACATGATCGCCAACAGTGAGCGGCCCGAGTATTTTCGCCCCTGCGCCAATATCAACATGCCCCCCCACAACCACTGGTCCCGCCAGCGTTACTTGATGAAAAATCATGCAATTGGGCCCGATTTTGCAGTCGGGGTGAATTATAATTCCAGTCGGATGGGTCAGCCTTAGCCCGCCCGCGACCTGCGTCGTCAAGTGCAGTTCTGATTGACAGATCGTTGACCACGCCAAATGGTTCAGTACCCAGAATTTCGAAGCGATCCAGCCAATCATCCCGCCGCGGTCTTGCGCAACCTGATAGCGACGCATGGCGCGTATCATTTTTTTGCCCGGCTCCCAAAACCGCCGCACCTCTTCGCGTGACCAGTCCGGTTCCGTTGCTGATGTGATTGTTTCTGGCACGATAGACCCCTAGCCCGCGAAACGACAAATTCCTGCCCAGATTTGAGCTATACTTTAGGTTATGGCAACAGTTAGCCATCACCCTACGCCACGAATCCCTCGTAGTGAGGCCTGTGATACCCGGAGAATCCGGAAGGACGAATGAATGACCGCGCTTTTTGTCGGCCTGTTTGGTTGCATGGGGGATCAGCACGCATGATGCACACCAGCCACGGTTTGCCATACCGCCGCGATATTGACGGGGTGCGGGCCTTTGCAGTGCTATCGGTGGTTTTGTATCACTTTGGCATCCCGCTTCGAGGTGGGTTTGTTGGCGTTGACATCTTCTTTGTCATTTCCGGCTTCTTGATCGGTGGATTGCTGTGGCGGGAATACGACCACACCGGTAGAATTTGGCTGGTCAATTTCTACGTGCGCCGCTTTCGCCGTTTGGCACCCGCTTTCTTTGTCATGGTTTTCCTGACGGGCGCATTGGCTTGGGCCATCTTGTTACCGTTTGAGTTTCGCGAATATGGCAAAGCAACAATTGCCGCGACGGTCTACCTATCCAACGTGTTGTTTTTCCGACAGGCTGGTTATTTTGATGCCGCCTCGGAAGACAAACCACTGCTTCACACTTGGTCGCTGGCCGTAGAGGAGCAGTTTTACATCTTCCTGCCCCTGTTGATCTTGTTGTTGGCCAGATCCCGGCACGCGCTTATGGCGGCCATGATCGGTTGCTGGATACTCTCGCTGGCCGCCTGCATAGTGATGACACCCTCGCATCCGATGGCCGCGTTCTACCTGTTTCCATTCAGAGCCTGGGAAATGCTGTCAGGTGTTCTACTGGCGATTTGGGGGTATCAAACCCAGCGCAAATGGCGTGGCTATGCAGCGCTCAGTTGGCTCGGGATGCTTTTATTGGTGCTGTCGGTTGTATTGATCCCGGCTGGTCCGCTTTTCCCCGGCCTATTGGCCTTGGTTCCTGTCGTTGGAACTGTTCTGGTTTTGGCCAATGGCACCGGTCAAAACCCGGTCAACAAGCTGCTCGGCCACCCTTGGGTCGTGTTTTTCGGGCTTATTTCCTACTCTTTGTATCTTTGGCATTGGCCCATTTTCACGCTCAGCACCTATCTGCGCGGCGGAGAGGTTGGCGTTCTGGAATCAATTGCATGGATGGTCGTCTCTGTCGGCATTGCCTGGTTGTCGTGGAGGTTTGTCGAATCACCTGTGCGGCGCGCAAGGCAGCTGTCTGGCGCTGTGGTTTTAGGTGCCGTGGCGATTGCATCTATCGGCACATTGGCCGTGTCCGGATGGATCTTCAAAACCGACGGAGTGCCGGACCGTTTTGGCTCAACAGCGCGCCCTCACATCACGGCCACAGGCGACTTTTTGCAAGATTGGAGCCGATGCTACATTTCCGATGAAGTGCCACTGGATGGGCTTGAGGTCTGTCCCATCGGCCCCGACGGGGCACCCAAGGTTTTGATCTGGGGTGACAGCCACGTTCGTGCATTCAAGGAAGGGTTGGATCTGGCCGCCCATGAAGCCGACGTGCCGGGTATCATTATCTGGCGCGCCGGTTGCCCGCCGCTGTTTGGACTGCGCAAGGTGGAAAACTCCGCCACGCCGGTACAAAGCACAGCTTGTGCACAGGCAAACCTGCAAATCCGTCAAAGTTTTGGCCGGTTGCAAAGCCTTGAAACAGTGTTGCTCATTGGTCGATGGGCCTACTATGTGGCTGGGACTGGTGTCGGTCTGGATGTTCATAATTCAATTTCGATTCACCCCACCGACGGCGCGGCGCGGCTCAATCTGAGCCAACCACAATTGCTAAGCAGTGCTGCCCGCGAGACCACGAGTTTCCTGAAAGGCTGGTTTCCCACCGTCCATGTATTGCGGCAACCGCCCGAGATCGCGCTTTATGACGCACGGATCGCAGCGCGTGAAACCGCGCATGCCGGATTGCCTTTGGCCGCCAAGCCAATCACAAAAACGGACATGCCACGCAATCAAATGACGGTGCGTGCAGCAATGGCAGACGCCCCCTGGTTGCCTTTGGCTGACACCCAAGGAATCGCATGGATCGACAGCTGGCCACAGTTTTGCAATGATCAAAAGTGCAGTGCTTTGCACGACGGTGTCGGGCAGTATTTTGACAACAACCACATCACAAATTCCGCCGCACTACGTGTCCGCCATTTGTTTGAACCGGTTTTTTCCTCTGTGAACCAACACTCCACCAATATCGGGACAGCAAGTGAATGAGCTATTCAGACACCAAGTGGGATGTGATCATAATCGGTACAGGCATGGGCGGCGGCACCATTGGGCGGACCTTGGCCGAGGCCGGGCAAAAAGTGCTGTTTTTGGAACAAGGAGCCGCGGGATATCGAAGCGAAGAAAGTGGTCTATCCGAGATTTTTGTCCCCGAAGCACGGCTGACACGTGGATTGTGGCCTACCCCTCTGCACGCCAGCGTGAACGGTCAGGATCAGGTGTTTTATGCGCCTTTGGGTGCAGGCCTGGGCGGGTCTTCCGTGTTTTACGCGGCCACACTGGAACGGCCCGAACCGCATGATCTGGACCACACAGAAACAACCCCTCATCCCACGCAGGGTTGGCCGGTTTCATTTGCTGACATGGTGCCTTGGTACCACCGCGCGGCGCAAATGTTTCGCGTCTACGGGTCCGATGATCCGCTGTCGGCTGGACCTGCCCTGCCGCTCCGAAAGCCGCCTGAATTGACACAAACCGAGGCCGGGTTGATGGCCAGCCTAAAGTCCGTAGGCTTGAACCCCTATCATGCGCATACTGGGATCAAGCGCATTGCAGGCTGTAAAAACTGTCTTGGTGTAAAATGTCCAAAGACCTGCAAAATGGATGGTCGGTCCGCAGGGGTGGAACCCGCGTTGGAAACAGGGAATGCTGCACTTTTGACCGGTGCCGAAGTCACCCGTTTAGAAGAAAAGGGTGGTGATATCATTGCCGTTCACGCGACCATAAAAGGCCAGCAGGAAGTTCTATCCGCCAAGCGGTATGTGCTGGCAGGCGGTGCACTCGGATCTGCAAAACTGATGCTGGCTTCGGCCAACAAGGCCCATCCCAACGGTCTTGCTAATGGATCTGGTCAGGTCGGGCGTAATTTGATGTTTCACGTCGACGAAAGGTTCGTCCTTTGGCCCAAGCGCGGCACCGTCGATAGCGGCGCGACCAAGGCCATTTCCTTGCGTGATTTGTATCTTCAAAACGGCAACCGGTTTGGCACGATTCAGGCCGTTGGGCTGCGGGCATCCTATGGTGTCATCGTGCACTACTTAAACCTGATGCTGGCGCGTTCCCGTTTCGCCAAAATCCCCGGTCTTGCGCAGCTGACCCGCATTCCTGCCGCTATCGCCCACCGCCTTTTTGGGCAAGCGCAGATCTTTGTTGGATTGATGGAAGATCTGCCCTACGCGCACAACCGGGTCACTTATGACCCAAACCAACCCGAGAGGCTTGCGATTGAGTATCGTTACGCACCCGAACTACTGGCGCGCAGACAGGCCTTTCGCAAAGCTATCCGCAAAGCATTTCGTGGGCATCGCCGCGCGTTCTTGGGGTTGAAACCCGTTTTAAATTTCGGGCATCCCTGCGGAACAGTCCGTTTTGGCGAAGACCCAACAACCTCGGTCTTGAACTCCGACTGCAAGGCGCATGAGATTTCGAACCTTTGGGTCGTCGATGCCAGTTTTATGCCCACATCGATGGGGGTAAACCCAAGCTTGACAATTGCCGCCAATGCACTGCGCGTCGGAGATGCAATTGTGAAGGAAGCCGGATGAGCCAAATCTCACCAAACGACGGATTTGTTTTTATTACTGGTGCCGGGTCCGGCCTTGGACGGGCCTTGTCGGCTGAATTGGTCAAGGCGGGTTTCACAGTCGTTGGTGCAGGGCGCCGGCATTCTGCGCTCGCTGAAACTGCGGCGATGCTAGGCGACAAATTTCAACCTGTGGTTTTGGACGTATCCGATGCCCGGGCCACACAACATGTGTTTGCCGAACGTATTAAGGCGAACGGTCCTCTGGCGATCTTGATTAACAATGCCGCCGTATATCCACATCGTGACATTCTGGATGAAACCCCAGACAGCTTTGCTAAGACCATCCAGATCAATCTGGGCGGTGTCTTCAATTGCAGCCATGCGGCGTTACAGGACATGGCCCCGCGCGGGTTCGGGCGCATTCTAAATGTGGCTTCTATGGCTGATATAGATCCGCTGCCATGCAGCGCGGCTTACAGTGTCTCCAAGGGCGCGGTGACTATTCTGACCCGAGCGATGGTTGCAGATCTGGGTGACCGGTTTCCCGGCATTGCCATCGGCGACTGGCTGCCGGGCATGTTGCAAACTTCAATGGGCATCCCGAACGGGTTACAGCCTGAAAAAGCCGCAAAATGGGGGGCGAAATTGGCTCGGATGAACGATCCCAGTTTGAACGGAGCTGTGTTTGAAATGGGAGCGGAAATTTTGCCGGTACGCGGGCTAAGGGGCAAGATCAAAGATTTTCTGTTGATGCGTAAGAGAAAGCCGCGCCAGATTTAACCTTTGCGCAGGCGCAACAGAGCTGCGCGCACCATGTGACCCGGCAAAATCAACAGGCATTTTAAATAACGTGGCCCCAGTCGGCGCGGATCCGAAAACAGCCTCCACAGCCACTCCATTTGCATTTTTTGCGCCCAGTCAGGTGCCCGTTGCTGTGTCCCTGCGAAAAAGTCCAGCCCGGCACCAATTGAAACGAAGCCGACATTGGGTGCGATTTTCCGTCCGGTTGCGGCGAACACTTCTTGGCGGGGTGCCCCCATCGCAACAAAACACAGACGAGCCCCTGAATCTGCCACACGCTCCAAGACGGTTTCGGCCTCCGGACCTTTGGCATCAAAACCCATGGGCGGCGCAATACAGCATACCACTTCAAGATCGCGGACTTCGCGTTCCAAATAGGTGGCCGCAGCCTTTAAGACCGGATCAGTGGACCCGACCAGCGCGACGCCAACCCCTTGTTTTGCTGCAATTTTGACAAGAGGTAAAATCGCCGCCGATCCAGGAATAAGCGACACCGGCCTACCAGCCAAACGCGACATCCAGACGATAGGATTGCCATCTGCAGTGACAAAATCCTGTGCTGCATAAGCGCTGCGAAATGGGGCCGATGTCCTAAGTTTCACCAGATGATCAAGATTGATTGTCGCCAGAGCAAAGCCCCTGCGCTGCGCCAGTCTTTCAGTGACCCGCGCTTCAAGAACGGCCCAACTGGGCACATTTACATCAATTGTCCGGCCTTGAATTTCGAATATCATTTCAGCTCCTGTGCTCGGAGACATACCCTGCTTTTTCAGCGAGGTAAGTGCCAAATCCGCCACAGTGGGGCGAAAAACCGTGACCGTGGTGCCGCAGTGCCGCATATTGAGCAAAGACCAGAGTGTTTTGCCGAATTCTAGCCATGTTTCTGAGGTTGATTCATCGAAATGAAATGGTGGGGACCATAAACGTGTTGGAATGTATGTGCCGGGAAATCGCCCAGTTGGCGGGCCAAAAATGACCAAGCAAGTCTGCCTTTTAGGCTGCGGCTTTGTTGCCGATCTTTATATGCGATCTCTCGCAGCGATGGACGGGATCGAGGTTGTTGGCGTTTTTGATCTCAACACAGACCGCCTGACTACATTTTGCAGCTTTTGGAACGTTCCGCACAAATCGAGTTTCGAGGCCTTGCTTGCCGATACCCCCGGAGCACTCATTGTCAATCTGACCAACCCTTCTGCCCATTTCGAAACATCAAAGGCCTGCTTGCTCGCGGGGCGTCATGTCTACTCTGAAAAACCGTTGGCGATGACAGTGGAAGACGCCAAGTCCCTACATGCTTTGGCCACAGAAAAAGGGCTCATGTTGGCTTCCGCCCCCTGCTCATCCCTTGGGGAAGCCGCCCAAACTTTTGGCCATGCACTGCGCACCAACATCGCAGGCACACCACGTGCCATTTACGCAGAGCTGGATGACGGGTTTATCCCCCAAGCGGCCTACCGAAAATGGCTGTCGGAATCCGGCGCTCCATGGCCCTTTGAAGATGAGTTTCAGGTAGGCTGCACGCTGGAACATGCAGGCTATTATTTGGGGTGGTTGATTTCGTGGTTCGGGTCGGTGCGTACCGTCGTTGCCGCATCCGCTGAAACGATCCCCGAAAAGGAAGGCAACGGCCCGTTTGCCCCCGATCTTTCTATCGCAACGCTCTTCTTCGAGAACGGCCCCGTAACACGGCTGACTTGTTCCATTGTGGCCCCACATGACCATTCCATCCGCATAACCGGCGACAAAGGTGTGCTGTCTTGCAAAGCGGCATGGGACAACAGTGCCAAAGTCAGTTTCGCAAAACGCATGACGGTGCGCCGCCGCCTGATGGAAAACCCGTTTCCCAAACGGATTAAACTTGCGCAGCCAACACACCCCAAGGTCAAACGATGGGGCGCGGCTGCAATGAATTTCATGCTTGGCCCGGCCGAGGTTCTGGACGCCCTTCAAACCGGCCGCCCCTGCCGGCTTTCCAATGATTTTGCGCTGCACATGACCGAAGTTACACTGGCAATTCAGAACGCGGGTGAGCACAGCGGTGCCCAAAAAATGACCACAAACTGCCAGCCGATGGAGCCGATGCCATGGGCGAAATGACCCGCATATTGATCACAGGCGCGAATGGTTTTGTCGGTCGCGCAGCCGTCGCCGAGGCACGCAAACAAGGGTTTGAGGTTATCGCGGTCTACCGTCGCCAGCCTTTGCCGGAATGGGCAGTAGATAATGGGGTTATCCAGCAACAAGCCGATTTGTCTGACCCCGCATGCGCCGCCCTGCTGCATGAACACATGGACCGTGTGGGCGCAGTGATCCACGCCGCCGCGCATATGGGCGGGGATGCGGCGCAGCATGCCGAAGACACCCTGTGCGGCACGCAAACAGTCCTAGAGGCCATGCGCGGCAGCAATGCCCAGCTCGTGCTCGTCAGTTCTGTCGCGGTCTACGACACTTTGAAACTGGAACCCGGGGACACCCTAACCGAAGACAGCCCGCTGGAAGAATTGAACCATGCCCGCGATCCCTATGCCGAGGCGAAGCTGCAGCAAGAGCATCTATGCGTGAAAACCGGTCATCCTGTTTGGTTGATGCGGCCCGGTGCGGTCTACGGGCCCGGACGAACTTGGCATGCTTTAATGGGTTTTTGGGCATGGAAACTACACGTACAGATCAATTCAGACGGGCAATTGCCTTTGGTACACGTCGAACATTTGGCGCAAACATTGGTGTCGGCAGCACAGGCCACCCCCAAAGGGACGCACGCGCTGAATGTGGTGGATGATGATCTACCGACACGCGCCAGATTTCTGGCGGCCCATCGCAAAATGACCGGCTGGCCGCGTATGGTATTGCCTCTGCCCTTTGGCCCATGGCTGGCTTTGACACGAATTCTTAAACCGATTTCGGGAAAACTGCCCGGGTTACTCAAAGAACCTGTTGTGCGTGCCAGATTGATGCCCCTCAACTACCCCAACACCGCACTTCGGGCGGCCCTTGGCGGTGCCGACTTTGCCTGCTTCGAAAACATGCTTTCCAAATCCTTAGGGGGCCAAATATGACATTGCCCAAACTGGCGTATTTAACTGGCGAGTACCCCCGCGCTTCGGATACTTTTATTCAACGCGAAGTGGCGGCATTGCGTCAGCTTGGGCATCAGGTGGAAACCTGTTCGATCCGGACAACCGGCCCTGAACATCTGGTTGGCAAAGAGCAACGCGAAGAACACGCGCGCACCTTCAAAGTTCTGGATGCTGCCAAGAACCCGCTGCGCCTGATCAATACGCAGCTGCGCTGGATGCGAAGCCCGCGCCGGTATTTTGCGGCGCTTGCGCTGGCATGGCGAACCGCGCCAAAAGGAATAAGGGGCCGCCTGTATAACCTGTTCTATTTCCTTGAGGCAGGCGTTTTGGCGGCGCACCTTCAGGACAATCATATAACCCATTTGCACAATCATATCGCCAAGGCATCTTGCACCGTCGCAATGCTGTCCGAAGCGCTGTCAGGCATCCCCTATAGTTTTACCATTCATGGCCCCGACATATTCTTTGAACCGCATCACTGGCGCATTGACGAAAAGGCGGCGCGCGCCCGTTTTGTTGCCTGTATTAGCGAATTTTGCCGGTCGCAATTGATGTGTTTTGCAGGTCAAACCCACTGGGACCGGCTGCACATCGTGCATTGCGGCATCGAACCTGAACGCTATGGCAAGACATGGCATTCAGGCCAACGGTTGCTGTTTGTCGGACGGTTGGCCGCTGTCAAAGGCGTGCCAATCCTGTTTCAGGCCATGGCCAATCTCAAACAAGATATGCCAGACCTGAGCCTGACTTTGATCGGCGACGGGCCAGAACGCGCGTTTTTGGAAGACATGGCCTCTACGCTTGGTTTGTCTGATCGAGTCAAATTTCTCGGCTACAAAAGCCAGTCCGAGGTCGCCGCTGCCTTGCTTGATACCGATATGTTTGTGCTACCCAGTTTTGCAGAAGGAGTGCCTGTGGTTTTGATGGAGGCAATGGCCTCTGGCGTGCCTGTCGTCGCCACCCAGATTGCAGGTATTTCTGAACTGGTCAGCCACGGCGAAGCCGGTTGGCTGATTCCCCCCGGCAATGTCGAGGGCCTGTCCCAAGCGATCGAGCGCGGCTTCCTAGACCCACCAGAACGGCAAGCCATGGGTGAAGAGGGTCGCGAGATCGTCGAAAAACACTTCAATACCGGCAAAGAAGCCGCATGGCTGTCTGAGTTGATTTGCGGCTATGCAAACGGAACGCCGCCCAAGACCAAACGCCCGGAGGCGAAGTCATGACAAATGTGGACGTTGTCTTGATTGGACGCAATGAAGGGCCCCGTTTGGTCGCGTCTTTGCAGTCAGCTCAGGGACAAGCGCGCCAGCTTGTCTATGTCGACAGCGGGTCAACAGACGATAGCATAGATGAGGCTCGTAAGGCCGGAGCGCAGATTGTGGAACTGGATATGTCGACCCCGTTTTCGGCTGCACGGGCCCGCAACGCCGGATTTGACGCATTGGACAACCCCGAATTGGTGATGTTCATAGACGGCGACTGTATGCTGGTCGAAGGGTTTCTTGATAAAGCCAGCGCTCATTTGGACGCCAACCCCAAAATAGCTTTGGTTACGGGTTGGAGGTCGGAAATTCACCGCAACGAAAGCTTGTACAACCAGTTGATTGATTGGGAGTGGCGTCGCCCTGCCGGTGTCATTTTGGCCTGTGGCGGGGATATGCTGGTACGGGCAAGTGCATGGCGCGAAATCGGCGGCATGGACCCGACCGTCATCGCCTCTGAGGACGAAGAGTTTTGCACCCGCCTTCGCAAGGCGGGCTGGACGCTGGAACGTATCCCTCAAGAAATGACACGTCATGATGCCAACATGATGACTTTCGAACAGTGGTGGTCCCGGGCAGTTCGCACCGGGCATGGTTTCGCCCAAGTCGGATCACTGCATCCGGAATACTTTGCAGCCGAACGTAAACGGGCACTGCTATACGGTCTGGCACTGCCGGTTTTGATCTTGCTCAGTGCGCTAATCAAATGGTGGCTGCCCCTGATCTTTTTCGGTCTCTACGAACTAAGCTACATCCGAACCGCCATAGGCCTAAGTCGGGCTGGTATGGCAAATAACGAAATCTGGCGGCACGCCTGGCTGCTGACCCTTTCCAAATTTCCCAATGCATTGGGGATGGCGCGGTTCCACTTTCGCCGTTTGCGCGGCGATGAAATGCGTATCATCGAGTATAAATAGAAAGTTGTTTGAATGTCTTCCGATATCCGCGTTGGCCTAATTGGGGCTGGTTATATTGCAACTTGGCATGCAGATGCTCTCAAGGCGACATCTGGCGTATCGATCTCAGCTGTCTGCGATTTAAATGAAGCCGCCGCCAAAGGTTTGGCGGATGGATACGCAGCACGCGCTTTCACGTCGGTTGACGATATGATTGACGCAAAATGCTGTGATGCAGTGCATATTCTAACACCGCCACATCTACACGAGGCAATAGCCATTCAATGTTTAGAAGCAGGTTTGGATGTCCTCGTGGAAAAACCTGTCGCCGAGAGCGCCACAGCCACCCGCGCAATCCAAGCGGCCGCCGAAGCTGCCGGAAAATCCTTTCACGCCGGCCACAATTTCCTTGGGTTGCCGTCTTATGAACGCATGAAAAAAGCCATGAAAGCGGGTGAATACGGGCGGATTTCTACAGCTGAAATCACATGGGCCTTGCCGCTTGGCCCCTTGCGTTCAGGGCCGTTCAACTTGTGGCTTTTGCGCGAACCACGCAACCTGTTGCTGGAATTAGGGCCGCATTTGATGGCATTTGGCTGCGATCTGTTTGGTGACCTTGAAATTGTACACGCCGAAGCCTCAAAGCCAACACCGCTACCCGGTGATGATCCGCGCCCGCAGGCATTTCGCATTTTGGCGCGCGCAGGGTTGGTTGATATTACGTTCACCATCTCCATGGTGGAAACTGTCGATGATCGGTCGGTAACTCTGCGCGGGTCTTCTGCCCGTGCACGGTTGGATTATGCCCAAGATGTTCTGGTGGTTGAACGTGAAAACCCTTCAGATCTGGTCATAAATCCACTGCGCAAACAGCTGGACCTATCGCGTCAACATATGTGGCAAGGTGTGAAAAATGCGGGTATTCAACTGGCCTCTTTGAATACCAAAAACCCTTATGGTCAAAGTTTTCTTGGCATGGATGCAGCCATCTATGGTGCATTGGCAAAGGGTAAGCCAGAACCGCGCTGGGCCGGGCCTTCGGCCATTGCTGTGATGCAGGCTTTGGATGATGCGATCAATCTTTTGCCGGCTGAAATCCTTGCTGTAAAAGCGCCCGCCGTCCAAACCCGCAAACCCAAACCGACTGCGATGGTGATCGGCGGCACCGGCTTCATTGGACGCGAATTGACCCGCCGATTGGTGGCCGAAGGCCATGATGTGCGTGTGCTTTCACGCGGAAGGACCGGCCCTTTCCCCGATTTGCCTGACAATGTCGAAACAGTCGGCGTATCATTGCATGACTTGGACGCGCTTACAGAGGCAATGAAAGGGATCGACGTTGTCTTTAACCTCGCGAAAGCGCTGGAAACGACTTGGGCGAATTGCCTGATCAATGATGTTGGCGTCGCCGTTCGTATCGGCATGGCTTGCGAAAAAGCCGGGGTCAAACGGCTGATCTATACCGGTACAATCGCCAGCTACGATATGTCGAACCCCTATTCTGAAATCACGGAATCCACACCGTTTCCAGCAGATATGACCACGCGCAACTTGTATGCTCGGTCTAAGGCGGAATGCGAACGCAAGTTGATGAAACTCCACACCGAGCGCGGCTTGCCATTGGTGATTGCCCGCCCCGGTATTGTAGTCGGCGCGGGCGGTCCGTTGCAGCATTGGGGTATTGGCCGCTGGCATGGCGCTGGTGCTGTGCGCATTTGGGGACATGGTCGCAACATCCTCCCGTTTGTTCTGAACGAAGACATCGCCGACGGCCTTGTGCGTATGATTGACGCTCCAGCAATCGGGCAAAGCTTTAACCTCATTGGCGACCCGATGTTGACCGCTCGTGATTATTTCGATGCTATCCACGACGAATTGGGGGCACGTATCCGCGTCAGCCCAGGCAATTTGAACGCATTTTTTGTCAGCGACGCGGTGAAATATGCGTTAAAGAAATACGCTTTGCGCCGCAAAGGAGTGATCCGCCCATCGCTTGCGGATTGGAAAAGCAGGGCCCATTTCAGCCCGTTTTCGAACAACCAAGCCAAGACGGTCTTAGGGTGGCGACCAGAGGGAAACAAAGCGGCCTTTATTGAAAAAGCGATCACAAAGGCCAATCTAATAGGATGTTAGGGATGTTCGCAGCGGAACATGTAAACAATCCTCCTAAAATCGACTTATTCTAGCCCGAATCGCCTGCTCTAACGAAGTTGAGTGAAAAGCCCCCGTAAGATGGGGCTGTCTTTACCGGAGTTGAGCAGTCAGATGAAACAAGATGCGAAGAATATGCATCGCACAAGGCACGTGTATTTTGGTGCTTTCATTGGGCTAAACCAAGCGCGCGGAGCATTAAAATGATGGATGATCGCAAGTTTCGCCGAAAGCACAGGTCTCCGACTGAGACGGTGTCCGTCTTGAAGTCTAAGCGCGAGAGTGAGGAAGAAATTCAGGCGCGTTTGGAGGCCGAACGCGAAGCCGAGCTTCGCCGGATCGCATTGGAGCGTATTGCGGCCCGCAAGGAACGTGAAGCTGAGAAACAGATCGCGACTGAACGGGCGCAAGCCGAAGCAGAGGCCCGGAAGGCGGAAGATGACACGAAACGGTTGACCGCCGAGCAAGCCCGCCTGACCGAGGAAAAACAAGTTGCCGAAGCTGCCGCTGCTGAACTGGCGGAAATAGAAGCCAAAACACGTGCTGACGCAGATCGACGCGCCGAAGCCGCCAATCGGGCCGAAGTGCGCGAAGCTACGCGTTTGGCCGAGGAACTGCCCGAAACTCAAGCCGATGAGTTGCCCTTGGCAGAAGAATCGCGCCCTACCGCCGAAATCCCGCAGCGCGCCCAGCCTGAACAACTTGCCAGCCCCGCCATTGCAACGGAGCCAAATCCAAGCAATCCTTGGGATAATTTGACGGGCTTTACGGTCGACATCAGGCATCTTTCACGCAACCGCATTGTAACAGCTGAACGCGAAGATCCTGCACATATCGCTTTTGACGTATTGCGCACCCGGCTTTTACAAGCGCTTTCCGACAATGGATGGAACAGGGTTGCAATCACGTCGCCCACCAAGGATTGCGGCAAAACTTTTACAGCCGCAAATCTGTCAATCAGCCTGTCACGTCAGGAAAGTATCCGAACTCTGCTGCTTGATCTCGATATGCGCCGCCCCAGCCTTCACCGTGTTATCGGCGTTGAAAAACCCGGATCAATGGGTGAAATGCTGCGCGGAAATATCCCGCCTGAAAACCATCTGATGCGCCTTGATGGCAACCCCTTTAACGCAAGCCAACACATCGCTTGCGGCTTTAACGGCGTGATCGAACCCAATGCCTCTGAATTACTGCAAGATCCGCGTACTGCGAAAACGCTCGATGCTATCGAAGAACAATACGAACCCGATGTAATGCTCATAGATTTGCCGCCGGCGCTTTATTACGATGACGTCATCGCTTCGCGGCCATTGTTCGACGGTGTGCTTATGGTCATTGGCGGCGGAACCACCACTGAAAAAGAGGTGAAAGAAGTCGAACGCCGTCTTGGCGAATCGACCCCTCTTTTGGGAATGGTGCTGAACAAAGCCGAAAACACGGAACTTGACCGCTACAAATACTGAAACTTGTAAGGTTTGTAGGTGGCGCGATCCGCGCGACCCTTAATTGCGCGCGGTCTTTTGAAGGACGCTTGGCCCACTACCTCCGGGCAGAAATGCCCCAACAGCGGCGACAATCGCCGTGGCGATGGCGGCTAGAGCAGCGACCCACACCAAAATTTTCAACCCTTTTTGGGTTCTCGTCGATGGAGCCGCTATATAAGGTATCGCGACGACGGGCCGAATACCCAAAGCCCGTTCCATCTGGGCGGCACTTCGAATGGGGGGATTCATGGATTCGATCGCAAATGCGGCCCCAATACCCGCGAGCACAGAAGCGACAGCCCCTAAAACTGCGGTTTTCTTACGCGACCGGGATACCGCATACTCGGGTGCCAATGCTGTTTCCAACACCTCGTACCGGTCGTTTTGTTGACGGTCTTCCAGCATCTGCCCTAACTCCGCTTCAGCTCTGCGGCGGGTGATGACCGAATATTGTTCCTGCAATTGGGTCATCTGGCGTTCCAGATTATTCAAAGTACGCTCGACTTCGGGTGCCGCTGCAAGCTGGGTCTGAAGTTGAACCGCGCGCTCGACGATCAAAAGTTTGCGCTCTTCCAAAAGAGCGATTTGGCCATCTTTGACCTCTTCACGTTGACGGTTAGAGTCGGTTTTTAAGGACAGAATGTCCTGATCCAAGTTCAAAACGGTTTCACGCAAAGCCGCCAGCTGAATGCGCAGATCACCCAAGCCCTCTGGCAAGGACTCGGCGTTCGCCCCCTTGAACCCGGCAATTTGAGCCTCAAGGTCTTCGATGTTTGCGCGGACTGTGGCTTCTTCTGCGGCGAAGAACTCCAAGGTGTCACGTGCACGGCTGGTGCTTCGGTCACGCGATTGGTCAATCACGGAATACATCAGCTCATTCGCCAAATCTGCGGCTTTTTGCGGGTTATCCAAGCGGACCGTAATCAACAGGCCAGACGGAACATTTGCACCCGGTGCAAAAGGTTGCGCTTGATTAACAATGGGGGTGACTTTGGCAGCCTCACGCATCATAAAAATCCGCTCGTTCAGAACCAAGGTCGGATCAGCAGAAAACAAATCGTGCTTCTCCATAATCCGTAGGAGGTTGTCACGCGACATTAGACGCTGCTCAATCAACCGCACCCTGCGCGCGGCGTCTTCGGCCTGAGCCGTGGCCCCCACCAATCGATCCGGCACCCGTGCGTCTTCGATCTGCACAACAGCCGTGGTTTCATAGATCTTGGATTGGCTGAGCGTAAAAAACAACGAGAGCATGCAACCCACAAAAGTGATTGCAACAATGATGCGTGCACGGCGCTTTAGCGCCGAGAATATTTCGTCAAGTGATTGAAACTGATTCATCTTGTTACTCCCGCAAAGTTGCCCCCAATGCGTTGAAAAATGCCTCCCGCTACGAACACACGGATGGCCACCTTCCAGACACAATGTAGCAAACTTGCCTAAATTTCGCCACGCCTAAGCCGCGCCAGTTTGGAAACACTGCGTTCGCCGGATTAGATGTATACGCCTTATTTTCGCCCTAATTTGACTTTCTCACGTCCCTGAAGTCCAAAACCAAACCACCCGTTCATTTTGGTATCGTACAAAGCGACAAAATCATTCCGTCACAAATCCATTGCTCGAAAAACAGATCCCGGCGCAATGCGATAGGAATCGCCTGCGCTTCTGGATGGTCCGTGAACACAGCACGTTTCGCCACCAGATCAAGGGAAAGCGCGTGAAATCCGAACGGCACACCCGCCAAGGCGAAATGGGCTTTATAGACCGCCTCTTTCGCTGAAAATATCCGCTTCGGCAAAAGAGATTGTTCAGCAAGCTCAACACCCTCCAGATCTTCGGGCTTGCAGATTTCTGCCACCAGCTCCGCATCCATCGGCACATCAGGTTCCAAGTCAATGCCGATCCCGCAATAGCGGTCCGACGGGCCAACCATCGCCATACATATTTCGTCTGCGTGGGTGATGCTGCCAACCAATCCGTCCGGCCAAACCGGAGCCCGGTTTTCTGCCATTTTGATGGCGGCGGGCTGAACGCCCAGCGCCCACATCGCTTTGCGCGCAGCGACCCGACCGCCGGTGAATTCAGCCCGACGATTGGGGACTGCGCGCGCGATTGAACGGGCTTCTTCTGGAAACAGCAACCCGGATTCATCGACAGGATCGGACATTGCCCAAGACATTCCCGATGGCAAATTCATCTGCGAAAGCAATGTACGGATGCTTTCGGCTTCGGGGCTCATCATTTCAGGCTCTCCTGCGGGCGCGCATTTCACGGCGGCGCGCCATTGCGTCTGAACGCGATTGCGCCCGATCATTTGTTTCCGACGTCTCCTTCACCGAGTCAGGCGGCGGCGGCACATTATCCATTTTCGAGGCCACACATCCCACCAGATCGGACAGGATCGGGAAGCGGAAGATATCGGTAATCGACAACCCCTTTGCTCCAAACTCGTCCCGAATGGCTCGGTGGGCTTGCACCGCCAGCAACGAGTGACCACCAAGGTCAAAGAAACTATCCCGACCGGAAAAACCTTCGACCCCAAGGATATTGGTCCAGATCAGCGAAATCCCTTGTTCAATCGCAGCCAAATCACCCGCTGGCACGTTGGAAACGGTCACAGGTTGCGCAACGACTTCTTTTCGAACCACCGGCGCGGCCTTGGTTTGCGGTTTGGGGAGCGCTTTGCGATCAACTTTTTTGTTCGGAGTCAAAGGAAAGGATTCCAACTGCACAAACCGGCCCGGCACCATAAAGGTTGGCAATCTTGTTCCCATCGCGTCGCGCAATGTCACCTCGTCTTGCGTGTCGCCAGTGTAATATCCGACCAGACGAATATCACCCGGCATATCCTCGCGGGCGACAACAACAGCTTGGGTAACCCCAGGCTGCCCCTCAAGCACACCTTCGATTTCGCCCAATTCTATGCGGAAACCGCGCAGCTTTACTTGGTGATCAACCCGCCCGACAAAATCAATACGGCCATCCGCACGGCGGCGCACAAGGTCACCGGTTGCATACATGCGGCCTTCGTGGAACGGGTTCGGCACGAATTTTTCCGCCGTCAGATCCGCGCGTTTCCAATAACCGCGTGTGACGCCTTGGCCGCCTATCCACAGCTCACCTTCTTGGCCAACGGCAACAGGTTCACGGGTATCGTCCAGGATGTACATTTGTTGGTTAACCAAAGGCGTTCCAATGTTCACAACACTATTGCCAGCCCGAGCCCGTTCAACAGAAGACCAAATTGTTGTTTCCGTCGGGCCATACATATTAGTCACTTTAGCATCGGTGATCTGGCCGAATTCGGCAACCAAAGCACCGGGCAGGGGTTCGCCTCCGAGGAAGAGATGCTGCACGCGGCCCAAAGCAAAACGCGCTTCGTCGTTCATGGCAAACATGCGCGCCATCGACGGCGTACATTGCAGATGGGTCACATCATGACGCACGATTTGCGCGGCAATGGAAAAGTCATCTTCGTCCAGTTCAGGCGCTTTTTGTGCGGCTTTGACGACCTTCGCCAGCGGGCGCAATCCGTCTAGAACCACCTCACGGTCAATCCCGTAATCCACAAGACAGGCGATTTCAGTGACGCCAATGCGTTTGAGCTGCTCAGCGCGCGCAAGTGCATCTTCGACAGTTCCAAACAACCCGCTATCGTTGAAATATCGCTCAAACGCGAAATCAAGGATCGCATCCATGTCGTCGGGTTCCAGCACATCCAACTGCAAATCAAAAGCGTTGTTCACACCCTCCGGCCGTTTGAAGGCCGGAAAGGCCCAAGCATATTGTTTAATCAAGCCAGCCGCCGAGGTCAGATAATCCCGCATGGGTTGGCGGGCGGTTTCGCGCGCTTCATCCCGGGTTTCCGCGATATAGGTGTGCAACATCAAAGAGATGCTGAAATCCTTGGGGTCGTGACCCGCTTTGCGCAGCTCTTCGTGGTAAATTTTGATCTTGCCAGCGACTTCGTCAATCGACTGGCCCAGAAGGTGGGTCAGCACGTTGCAGCCAAGGCGGCCCGCTTCGCGCCAAGTGTCGGGATTGCCAGCGATTGTCACCCAGACCGGCAGTTCTTTGGACACGGGACGCGGCTGTGTCACCACTTCATGCATCGATCCATCAGCACGGGGAAATGGCACCGCTTCGCCGCGCCATAGCTTGCGGATCTGTTCGATACTTTCGACCATCGCTTTTTTGTTGTTGGGCGGCGCATTTTCGGGGCGCAGCACAAAATCATCAGGCTGCCACCCGCTGGCAATCGCCAAACCGGCGCGGCCATTGGTCAGATTGTCGATGACCGACCATTCTTCGGCAATGCGGGCGGGATGGTGCAGTGGAGCGACAACCGATCCAGAGCGCACACCGATGTTTTGAGTGACGGCCGCAACAGCCGCGCCAGTAACCGAAGGATTCGGGTAAGGACCGCCAAACGCGTGAAAGTGGCGTTCTGGCGTCCAAACGGCGCAAAAGCCGTTTTTGTCGGCGAATTTAGCGCCTTCGAGCAACATTTTGTATTTGTCGCGCCCAACGCCATCGTCGTTTCCCCAATAGTAGATCGAAAACTCCATCGCGGCGTCCGATATCGGCATCGGCCCTTTGGAGATCAGCCCGCGATCTTCGTCAGATGTCAGCACAACCTTGAACCCGCGCGCCGTGGTCCAGAACAGCTCCAGAACCGAAATGTCAAAGCTCAGGCTGGTGACGGCCAACCATGTCCCCGAAGCGGGGATATGCGCATCCATTCCAGCGTAGAAGTTGATGACATTGCGATGCTCGATCATGACGCCTTTGGGTTTGCCCGTCGAACCGCTGGTGTAGATCAAGTAAGCAAGGTCTTCGGCGCTGCATGTCTCCTGCAAATTGCCCGTGGGCGCTGCCGCAAGACGGGGTTCAGCGTCCAGAACCAACACCTGTGCGGTGTGTTTGGGCAGGCTTGCTACTAGCGCGGCTTGCGTGATGATCACCTGCGCGTCGCTGTCTTCGACAAAATGCTGAAGACGATCCGCCGGATAGCTCGGGTCCATCGGCAGATAGGCTCCGCCGGCCTTCAAGATCGCCAGTGCACCAACCAATAGGTCAACGGACCGGCCGCAACACAGGCCAACGACCTTGCCAGCGCTCACACCCATTTCTTGCAGAACATGAGCAGCCCGATTGGCGCGGGCATTCAGGTCTGCGTAGGTCAGGCTTTGACCTTCGAATACAAGAGCGGTGGCCTCTGGCGTCTTGTCCACTTGGACCTCGAACGCGCGGTGCATCGTCAGGCTGTCCTCAAGATCAGCGTGACTTGAATTCCATTCATTCAGCACCAAGGCACGCTCAGCCTCTGGCAATGCTTGTTGCAATTCCAAACGGGCAATCAGCAATTCGACCATGGCTGCGCTAATCTTGCCCGCATCAAACGTTAACTGACCAAGCACGGCGTCGATCGTGATTGCCGTGCCATCGATATGACCCACCGATGACAGGCCAATATGCGGTACAGAGGGCCAGTTCAGCCCGGGTGCGCGGGCAAAGAGATCTGTTGTGAACCCAGCTGAGATCGCCAATTTTGGGTCAAGCGGGTTGACGTCCACACGCACCGGAACCCAGCCTGCTACCAGTCCGGAGATCGCCTGTTCTTGGATCGCTGCGTTTGTGTAAGCCAGATCCACCGCTTGGCTGCCTGCAAGTGTTTTGGTCCATGTCGCAACTTGCGTAACACCGTTTTCCAAAGCAATCGACCGGGTTTCAATGGGCCCGCTTTCCGCGTTGACCCCTGCCAATTCTAGCGGATTGTAGTCCGCAAACGTCTTGCGCCACGCACCATCACGGCCCGCCACTTGGGCAATCGCCGCGTCCACCTTTGCGAAATCTTGCGTCAAAGGCAAAACATCTCCCTCAAGGGCCACAACCACCGGCGCAACGGGCGTTCCACAAATGCGGGTGATGTCTTCCAGTTCTAGCGCACCAGTTCCACAGGCGATCGTCAAATGGTCCGACGTTTCTTTGAGAACCGAGCCAGGTGCGCCCGAGCCTTCGACAACACGAGCACTTTGCGCCAGCCAGATCTGATCTTTGGCGCGAAATTTGGGGGCGCAAAGCGGGTTCCAATAGCTGCCATGGTCCAATGCGCGCACCAACCGCGCCAATTCCTCCGCCGGTTTGGTGAAATCCAGCAATCCATAGCCCGAAGGCCGGTCCGCAAGTGCATGGTAGCTGCGCTGCGACAGGTCTTGCTTGATCCGTTTCAAATCGCCGGATTCCAGCTGATCCAACACGTCGCCAAAGCTCGCAATCGCCGCTTCATAGGCTTTGGTGTTTAAAGTCAGAGCGGTATCGGAATTGGTGATGTCAAAGCTGCGGGACGCAAGAATGTCTCCTTCATCCACGCCGCCCTCGATCATATGCCATGAAATGCCGTGCTGGGTTTCCCCCTGCATCAACGCCCATACAGGCGCATTCAAGCCAGCATGGCGCGGCAGAGGACCATCATGAAAGTTGATCGCGCCCTTGGTTGGGATCGCCAAAACATCGTCGGGAATGATCGACAGGTTGGCAACAGACAGCAGATAGTCTGCCTGAACACCCCCGAGCCGCGCAGCCAGATCTTTGCCCGGCGCTTCGACGCGCAACCCTGAACCGGTTGCCCAATCCGCGACACCAGCATTGCGTGTTACCACCACGGCAACCGCATTCCCCCGATCCAACGCCGCCTGAGCGCATTGCACCAAAAGTGATTCATTGCCGATCAAAATACAGGAGAATTGGGACATAATATTTACTCCGTTAAACCTTCTGCTGCGGATGGTCCCGAAATTGGGGCCGCTGCTATACGTTGGGCCGGCAAGGGCCGGACCATTGATTGGACGTCGTGAAAAACCAGATCTCGCAAGAAATGCGGCGGATCTGAGGGGGGCTTGCGCTGAATGAAACACCGAAGACGCCAAAACAGGCCGCCCACTGTGTGCATCACTGTCGCCATCACGGCATATCCGCGCCCATGGTTTTTGCTGAAATAGTACCAGCGGCTATCCAGCCAAAACCCGGGGATACGCGTCCAGACCTTCATACCCGTAGAGACCGAGCCAATATGTTCGACATGACTGCTGCGCACATAATGCGTTTCATGCCCGGCACGGGCCGCGCGCAGGCATAGATCTGTTTCCTCAAAATACAGAAAAAACTCTTCATCAAAGAGCCCGATGTCATCCAACACGCTTTGGCGCATCATGATGGACGCCCCTGCCAGCCAATCCACAGGCTGGGTTTCTTCGATCAAACCCATCGGGACCGGCTTGGTTCTGAGCAAGCGCGACACCGGACCAAACCGGATAGAGCCTTCTAATTCGGACCAAACCGACGGGAACCGAAAGGCCGTCATATGTGGCGTACCGTCTTCACCGTAGATATAGCTGCCTGCAAACCCCGCTTCGGGGTGGCGTTCAAGGTGGGTCAGCAATTCCCGAATCGCATCTGGTGCCGGGAACGCATCCGAATTGAGCAAGTAAACGTAATCCGGTTTTGATCCATCCGACCAACCCGCGCGTATACCGACATTATTGCCCGCACCAAAGCCACCATTGTGCGCCGATGCAATCAACCGCACCGGCGCGCCTTGTGCCCAGTCTGCGGTGGCCAATTCGGTTTGCATCACATCGAACGATCCATCGCCGCTGTCGTTATCGACAAGCACCAGTTCCGCCTCTAGCCCGTCCATCGCTGCCAAAGCTGACCGGACAGACCGCAAAGTCATTTCGGCGGTGCGGAAATTAAGGGAAACGACCAGAAGTTTAGGCATCACTCACACCGCCGCTTTGATTGGAAAGGACACAACTTCACCGTGACCCGCCACTTGGGCCTCGGCCGTTTCAATGGCATCGCGCATTTGGGCGGCCAGAACGCGAACATTCGGCTCCAGCACCATGCTGTCGTGATCACCGGGCACCTCAAATACCTCGACATGTGGCACATACAGGCCCCAGTCGTTGTCGCTGGTCACATAGCTGCGCTCCGAACTCACCAATTGCCCGTCCGAGACCTTCCACTTGCCGAGCAACGGCGGGCGGAACAGCACCAAGCGGCCATCCCACGGTTTGGCCGTGTAGCGGGCGATCGACCGATAAAAAGCCGCTTCGATTTCAGCGTTGTGGAACGCCCCCGTGTCCACGGTTTCCCCGCTTTCCTTACGTTTCTCAAATTCCCAAGCAATCCGGTTCTTGGCCCAGGTAAGCGGGTACAGCGGCCCTTTCTCGCGGGCTTGCTCCCACTGGATAATCATCCGGTCTTTGCGCGACAATGGCCGGCGCTGCGCGAGCGGCGTATCCAGCATGATCACCAAAGAGACCGTTTCACCCATCGCTTCCAGCTGATGCGCGATCTCATAGGCCGTGATTCCACCGCCTGAGAAGCCGCCCAGCATATAAGGCCCCTCGGGCTGAACCAGACGCATTTCGGCAATGTAGTCGCGCGCGGCGTCTTCGATGGTGTCATGGGGATCTTCGCCACCCATCAATCCCTTGGCCTGAATTCCGTAAAACGGACGATCCGCCCCCAAAAGATGGGCCAGATGACGCAGGTTCAAGACGTTGCCAAACATGCCCGCGATCAGGAAAAACGGCTGGCGCGCTCCGCCGTCACCATCATGCATCGGCACGATGTGGCGGAACCGGCGTTCAGGCGCTTTGGGTGCGTCCGTCGGGGTGCCTTCCTCTGGCATCCCGACCTGATCGGCAATCAAAGCGGCACACTTGCGGATTGTCGGGGCCTCAAACAGCACTGATATCGGGAAATCGACACGGAAGGCTTTCTTGACTTTGGCGAACAGCCGCACAGCAATCAGGCTGTGGCCGCCAAGATCAAAGAAGCTATCTTCAACCCCGACATTTTGCACGCCAAGCAATTCTTCCCAAAAACCGGCCAACTGGCGTTCGATCTCGTTTTCAGGCGCGACGTAGTCCCCTTCAAGTTGCGGGCGGTCGAACTTTTGCGACTCGTCGACTTCGGCGGTTGAGGCCGCCGTCTGGCGTGTCAAAGCATCCAGATCCATCGACGAGACAACAACCTGCGGCGCGCCAAGCGCCAATGCGCGGTAGAAGGCATCCACCCCTTCGGCAGGTAGAATGCCTTGGGACAAGTTATGCGCAAGGCGTTCTTCAGCCGGCGACAACGGTTGGCCTGCCTCTGGTGCTTCGTCGAATTCTACCTCGGCGGCTGTCAGACGCGGCGCAGCGCGCAAGACATCAAGATTGTCTAGTTTGCGAATGGTAAAACCGGTGATTTCCACCAAAACGGCCCCGTCGGCATCACAAATCGTGACGTCAAAGCTGGCGGTTTCGGCATCCCCGCGGTTTTCGGCGGCATTGCGAACCCACGACACAATCCGGTTCGGCAAAGCCCTGTGCACCCGCACACGGCCATAACGCACCGGCACCCAAAGATGCGTTGGCTGATAACCATCAATCAGCTCCATCGCCCAACCGGTTGCAATGTCCATCAACGCCGGATGCAGCAGACAGCCATCGTTTTCGGCGACTTGGGGGAGCGACAGTTCAGCGATGCCTTCGCCCCGTCCCAAAGCGCGGGTATCCAGCACCTTCCAGCGTGGACCAAAAGCCAGATGCACCTCTTGCGCAGCGGACAGTTTTTGACCGGCCATCCCGACCCGTGCGCCGCAACGCTCATAAACTTCACTCAGGTCAAACCGCTCAGGCCGCGCCATAGGCAGCATGGACAGCGTACCTTGTGCGGTCAGGGCAAATCCACGACGGCCGTTCAGCGTGGCGTCAGCAAGCACATCAAACCCATAGCCTTTGTCTGTTCGCGACAGACGCAAACGCATGTCACGCATTGCCCCATCCGCCACCCGCAAGGGCCGCAGGAAATCAAGATCGCGGAGTTCAAACCCGCCGGATTGATGGTGCGCGGCAAGGGCGTGGGCGGCCAAAGTCAGATAGCCGGTGCCGGGCAACAAAGCGTCGCCAGCTTTGGTTCGGTGTTCATCAATAAACCAGTCGTCGGCGCTGTAAGTCGCGCTAAAGATCCGGTTGCCCTGTTCGTCAAACGTCATGTTGTCCAACATCGGCAGTGCCACCGGTTCGACAGGCGCTTTCGGAAGATCTCCGGTCCGGGCCGCAACGGCTTCGGCGGCCATGCCGACCTCGTTCCAGATGCCCCAATTGATCGCCACAACTTTGGTTTTGCCACTGCGCGCGCGGGCAAAAGCGTTCAGAAACTCATTCGCTGCCACATAGTCCACCTGCCCCGCCGGTGCGGTGACGGTCGACGAGGAGCTAAACAAGGCCATCCATTCAATTGATCCGTCTGGAAAAACCTGACCCAAGACTTCGGTGCCGTGAATTTTCGGGGTGAACACGTCTTCGACTGACGCCGGTGTTTTGGTCAACAAGGGCGCATCATCAATCACGCCTGCGCCGTGGATCACACCCGTGATCGGGCCAAACATGGCTTCGGCAGCCGCGCGGATCGCTTGCATTTGATCATGGTTACACACGTCTGCGGCGCGCACCATAACCGTCGCTCCCGCGTCTTCCAGCGCTTGGACAGCCCGGATACGGCGGGCCAAGGCATCATTGGGGGCGTGGCGCGTCAGATAGTCAGCCCATTGATCGCGTTCCGGAATGGATTTTCGCGCCAAAAGGATCAGGTTTGCGCCCTTGGTTGCAAAATCTTGGGCGAGGCTTAGGCCGATACCACCAAAACCACCGGTGATCAGATAAGTGCCGCCAGTCTTGGCCTCAGGTGCCGCCGGCAAAAGGGCGGGTTTCATCGCGCATTCAAATCGGCGATCCGCACGCAGAGCAGCGCAAAGATCGGCGGGTTCGGATAGCATTTCCTCAAGCACTCGTGTGCCCAGCGCATCCATTGCTTGTGCATGCAGCGCCAATGCTTTGGCCTTGCCCCAAAACGGGACGTCGGGAACAGCGGGCACGTCCAAATCCATAGTCGACACTGTGACGCCCGGCAATTCGCGCGGGATCACACGGGCGGGGCCTGCGATGGTCGCCTTGGCCGGACAGCCCAGTGTTTCATCCCGCAATTTGGCCGCACCGTTCGTGAAGACCGTTATATGCGGTTTGCCAGTGCCCTCTTCGGCCAATACCTGCGCAAGGAACATCAGCGAATAAAAACCCTGTTCTTGAACGCGGTGGAAAAAAGACGAACCGGGACGGTGCCCTTCATCCGCTGTCACCAACCAGAAATGCGCGATACGCGTCGGGACAACCCCGCGCGCTGCCAAATCCTGCAACAGCAGGTCATACCCTTCGCGGCCCCGTTCCGGAGAGATCAGATAAAGATCATCAGACAGACGCTTGAAGGTGTCACCCACACGCACCTCAACCACAGGCTGCCCAGCCTTGCGCAACCGCGCTATCGTACCAGCCGCCAAACCGGCTTCGTCCGCGAAAACAAGCCACGATTGCGGATCAGCGTCATGCAAATCCGCCATGTCAATTTCCACTTGCGCAGACCGCGGACGCCACACGGGTTTCCAACCCCAATCCGCCACATCATCGGTGCGCATCAGGAATTGCGGGGCGGTATCGTTGACCACCTTTCCCGGTTCAATAAAATAGCGGCTGCGTTGGAACGCATAGGTTGGCAAAGGAACGCGCAGACGGGGCGCTTCGCCCCAAATCTGATCCCAATCGATTGTCGCGCCCAAAGCCCAAAGGCGGCCCATGACTTCGAACATATGCTTGTCATCAGCGATGAAATCTTCGGGATGACGCAGTGACGAAACAACTTGGTTGGCGCTCACATCACTGTGCTGACGGGCCAAGGCGCTTAGGGCTTTGCCCGGTCCGACCTCAAGGAATATGCGGTTTTCAGAGGCCAAGGTGCCCATGCAATCAGCAAAAAGCACCGTGCCGCGCAGATGCTCGACCCAATAGTCCGGGCATGTCGCTTGCTCAGCCGTCATCAAGCTGCCGGTGCGGTTGGAAGTCAGCGGGATTTTCGGTGGGTGCAGCTGGATCGACGCCAAATAAGTCCGGAAATCAACCAGAATGGGGTCAAGCATCCGGCTATGGGCTGCAATGTCGATTTGAATGCGCTGGGCGTCAATGTCGCGCGCCTTTAGCGCATCCTCAAGTTTGTCCAAAGCGGCCTGCGGACCGGAAGCAACCGACAATTCAGGCGCATTTACAGCGCCAAGATCAAGGTCAGCCCCCAAGAGCGAGCCCAACTCATCTGCTGGCATTGCGACGGATAACATGCCGCCGGCGGGAACGGTGTCGAACAGCTTGCCGCGCAAATGGACAAGGCCGATACAATCTTCAAAACCCATGACTCCGGCCACACAGGCGGCGGTGTTTTCGCCCATCGAATGCCCCGCCAACGCGGTTGGGGTGATCCCCCAGCTGATCCACAATTGCGCCAACGCATATTCGACAATCATGATAAGCGGCAGTTGCAGTGAGGGCTTGCGCAGCATTTCATCGGCTTGAGCGCGATCCGCCTCAGACGGAAGCCACAAGGCGCGCATATCGACATCGGTCAGCGTTGCAAGGTGATCAAGTCCGACATCCATCCATTCTGCGAAAACCGGCTCTGTCTCATACAAATCGCGGCCCATACCAGCATATTGCGCCCCGCCACCGGGGAACATAAAGGCAATGTCGGGTTTGTCTAACGCACTGTGGCTGTGAACACGGCGCGGGTTGCCTTCGTCCAGCAGTTTGGCAGCTTCTGCGTGGGTTTCCGCCACAACAATCCGGCGCTTTTCAAAGGCGCGGCGACCATTTTGCAGTGTCCACGCGACATCGGCCAAATCCTGGCCGGAATCGTCTGTCAGATGGGCTGAAAGGACGGCGGCATTGGCATCAAGCGCCGCCTTGGATTTTGCGGATACGCCCAAGATGTGAAAAGGAAAATCGCTCGCTTCGGATGCGGCGCGGGCGGGGGCCTCTTCCAAGATGACATGGGCATTGGTTCCGCCAACCCCCAAGGAATTGACCCCTGCGCGGCGCGGATGACCTTGGGCCTGCCATTCGGTCAGGCGGTCATTCACGCGAAAAGGCGAGTTCTCAAAATCAATCGCGGGATTTGGGGCTTCGAAGCCCAATGACGGTGGCATCTGCTTGTGATGCAGCGCCATTGTTGCCTTGATCATGCTGGCGACACCGGCAGCGGTGTCCAAATGGCCGATGTTGGTTTTAACCGATCCAATTCGGCAATGGCCCAGTTTATCCGAAGTTTCTGAGAACGCCTGCGTCAACGCGGCGATTTCAATCGGATCACCCAGATACGTCCCTGTGCCGTGGCACTCCACATAGTCCACGGTGTCCGCTGTCACATCGGCAATGGCATGCGCTTCGGCAACGGCTTTGGCCTGACCATCCACAGACGGGGCCAGATAGCCCGCTTTTTGCGCACCGTCGTTGTTGACTGCGGTGCCTTTTATAACACCCCAAATATGGTCCCCTTCCGCAACGGCATCAGCCATGCGGCGCAAGACAACTACGCCCGATCCAGACCCGAACACCGTACCTTGGGCACGATGATCAAAGGCGTGACATTCACCATCCGGGCTGAGGATTTCGTTTTCTTTATACAGATATCCGCGCCCCTGCGGCAGTTCAATCGTCACACCGCCCGCAAGTGCCATATCGCATTCACCGTTCAACAACGCCTGCGCGGCATAATGGGTGGCAACCAGTGATGTTGAACACGCCGTTTGCAAGCCAATCGACGGGCCATGCAGGTCCAAAATATGGCTTAGCCGTGTTGTCAGGAAATCCTTATCGTTGCCGGTGTGCCGCAACAAAAACATGCCGGTGTTTTCAACCAGATCAGGATTTGAACAGATGTTGAAATAGAAATAGCTGCCCATCCCGCAGCCAGCAAAAACGCCCACTTGGCCCTCAAAATTTTCGGGCATGTGGCCGGCGTTTTCCAACGCCTCCCAGGACGTTTCCAAGAACTGGCGGTGCTGAGGATCCATGATTGCCGCCTCTTTCGGGGAAAATCCGAAAAAGTCCGCATCGAACATTTCAAACCCGTCCAAGGGAGCCGCAAAGGGAACGTAGTCACGGTGACGGATCAGGCCCGGATCTTCTCCGGCCGCCTGTAGATCATCTTCGGAAATGCGCCGAATAGAAGACACCCCGTCGCGCAGATTACGCCAATATGCTGCAATGTCCTGAGCGCCCGGAAGGTGCGCGGCCATGCCAACAATTGCGATGTCATTTTCACCAAAACTTTGCGCTTTACTCGTCATCGATTTACCACCCCGCCACTGCGTCCCCGCCAATTTACGCACCCATTGCGCAGAAAATGGGGCGAATTTGAGGTAATCAATCCACCGCGCGCCGCAATTGACCCGCCAGCCATAGCCTCTTTGCCGCCAATATAGAGGCAGCCATGATCATATCAAAATTGTTTCCATTTTGGAAACACGAGCAGCTATAAGCTTTTCCCGGCAAAATCCACGATGACATCCCAATTGAGCCACAACGCAGCACCGGCAAGACACAACCCGAAAACCACAAAACCCAGATCATGAACCGGATCCCACGCGCCCATCCGGCGCGCCAACCAAACCACAACCGGATAGGCCAAAATCGGGGCGGTGCCATATCCGAGGAGCGCCCCAAGCAGGCCTCCCAGTTCTAGCCCGACTAAAAGGCACACAACCATCAACACTGCCCGCGCGGCGGTCAGAATGAAAAACCGCCTTGAATCCCCAGCAGCCAGCGCCGCCTGATCGTATGTCATAACAATCAACATCGGCATTTGCGCGATCGCCAAAATGACAGCAATGGCCCCTGCATCCAAATATCGGTCATCGTACAACAGGTGGACAATCTGCACGCCGAGAAGCGCAAAAAAGCCGACAAACCCCATGAGCATCAATGATACCGCGACCCGCATCTTGCGCAGCTTGAGGAAGTTTTCACGACTGTGGGTTGGGGGCGTTTCACGGTAAATTGGAATCAGGATTTTCTGCGTCACCATTCCGCCCAGCATCAAGGGGAACGAGGCCCAAAAAAAGCCGATGTTATAAACACCAAACATATCCAAAGGCACAAATTTACCGATCAATATTTTGTCGGATTGCGAAATAAAGAACCCGCAGACAGTGGCCAGAAATACCCACTTTCCAAAGCCGATCAATTCGTGAGCCGCGGCTTTTTCCCAACGAAAATGGTTCTTTATGCCAGGAAGGAAGCGCCGGTAGCACACCACCTCCAACAGCGCGCCAACGACGCCTGAGATCACCAAAGCCCAGACCGATTGCATCAACACCGCCAAGCCAATGGCGACAGACGTTGACGCCAGTTGCACAGCCGTATCCAACACCGTGATCCGGCCCATATTCAGATGTCGGTTGGCGGTCAGCATCTTGGTCGGTCTAAATCCGGTGATCAGCAAAGTCAGCGCGGAAACCGGCAACATTTGCAACAAGTCCTCCTGGCCATAGACCCAAGCCATCGGCCAAGCAAATATGCACGCCACCAGCCAGAGCACGATGCCGCGGACGACTTGAATGCTCCATGCAGTGTTCAGAAAATCAGGGTCATCGCCCCGCTTGCTCTGAAGCACCGAAGGGGCCACTCCGACGTCGGAAAACTGCCCCAGCCCCATAAGAAACACCATGACCAGCGCCATCAAGCCAAAGGCCTCGGGGAAAAGCAATCGGGTCAATATCAAATTAGACCCAAGGCGAATGAGCTGGCTCACGCCAAAACCGCCGACGATCAAAGCCGACGACCGTAGCGCTCGTGCACCCAACGACGACCCTTGGAATTTCGCCAAAACGCTCATCTGCTACGGCTCCACCCCGTGTCGCGTGACCGTGTCAGCCTGCTGACCACAGCCACAGCCGAATAGATCAAAAAACCCAGAGGGTGGCGCATAGCCAAACCCAGTTTACGGCCAAATGGAAACTGGGGCTTGTCATCGTTCCCAACAAGATCAGAATATTCTAAACCAATTTGGTCAACGCCCAAATCCTGACGCCTGCGCACCTTGACCAAATTGCGAAACCCTTCGGCGATAGGCCAATCGTAGGAGGCCGACACACCAATACGTTCGTGCGGTGTAAAACAAAGCCTGACAAAGGTATCGTCCGAAATGATGTCCGGAAAATCAGCCCATCGCGTCCGCCCTTCGGCGTTCACCGCATACACCCCGCACCCCGGCACACACTCCGTCATAAATGGAACTTGGCGCCAAATCCGGGCATAGGCACCGCTGATCCATCCCTTAGAAGTAATATTCACCGCCCCCGATGCATAGCGCGCCGTCCGGCTTTCCAACACATTGGCCAATTGCCAAAGCAGCCCCCGACTGATGATCACATCTGCGTCCAGATAAACCCGCACAGCGCCGCGCGCCGCATCATCACCAGCATTTAAGGCTCCAAGCTTGCCGCCTTGGGTTCGCTCGATCACCTGCAACTGCCAACCTCGTTCCGAAAACGCCTGTGTTTTGGTGCGCGCTTGATGGGCCGTGTCGTCGGTGCAACCGTTCGCAACAACGATGACCTGCACGCCTGATCCATCCCAATCAGACGTTAGAATCGCCGCAAGACAGTCGCCGATCAGCGCCGCCTCATTGCTTGCCGGAAGAATCACAGAAAGTTGCATCTGCCCCACACTCTCGTCAATCACCATAACCCGTACCCAAGGGGCCACACATTTCAAAAATAGGGGCACCTTTGTGATAGCTCATTGCAGTTAACTATGGCCAAAGAATGGAAAGGACTAGATTATTTCTAAACGTCACCTTGGGAGGGTGACCTGCTGCACATTTTTCAAGGCTAGGTAACAGTGACGCAAAGTTTGCGGATCGGATATATTGTACCCCAGTTTCCTGGGCAAACGCACATCTTCTTTTGGCGCGAAATTCAAGCGCTTGAGCGGATGGGCCACGAAGTGCACGTCTTCTCTACCAGCAAGCCGCCAAAGGGATTGATTGCACACGACTGGTCAGATGAGGCCATGGAACGCACAACCTACTTGGGCTCCGCCAACCCCCTTAAAGCAGGCATTGCTGCGTCTCGCCTTTTGGGGCTTGGTCTGCCTGGGTGGATATTACGCGAAGGCGGCGAGTTTGCCAAAGACGCCTTGATCTGCCTTGGGGCCTCTCAACAGCTTGCCCAATGTGCGAAAACCCTGAAGTTGGATCACATCCATGCCCACTCCTGCGCACGGTCGTCCTTGATTGCGTGTTTTGCGCATATTTTGGGGGCACCCACCTATTCACTCACATTGCATGGCCCGCTCTCGGATTACGGCCCCGGTCAGCGCCTCAAGTGGGAGCATGCGAGCTTTGCCACAGTCATCACCCAAAAGCTGGAAGATGAAATCGGACAGCAACTGGCCGGATACCTGCCAGAACGCATTGTCATCCGGCCCATGGGCGTTGACACAGATGCCCTGACCCGCACGGCCCCCTACACGCCCCCCAAACTTGGCCGCCCGATCCGTGTGTTTTCCTGTGGACGCCTGAATGTGGTCAAGGGGCATCAGGATCTGATGTCCGCCACCCGTCAGTTGATTGACCAGGGGGTTGATGTCCGCGTTGAAATCGCTGGCGAAGACGATCATGGCGGCGGCGGCTACCGCACCGAGCTCGAAGCGCATTTGAAAAAACTGCACCTGCAAGATCACGTAAAACTACTTGGGGCCATTGACGCCGGTCAGGTCAAAGCCAAACTGGAAGAAAGCCATTTGTTTGTGCTGGCGTCTTGGGATGAACCTCTTGGCGTCGCCTATATGGAGGCAATGTCGATGGGCGTGCCAACCATCGGCACCGATGCTGGTGGTGTGCGTGAATTGATTGAAGACAGTGTAAACGGCTATCTCGTTGCGCCCAAATCGCCCAATCAGCTGGCCCGAACCATCAGAACTCTGGCCGGAGATCCGGCGGCCTTGCAACGCCTTTCAGAAGCTGGCCGCAGTCACGTGGTTAAACATTTCCGCACCGCGCTTGGTGCGGAAACCTTAGTGACTGAAATCAACACGGTCTTGGATCGACGCTAAACGCGCATCTGTGTCCTTAAAAATCAGCGACCTGCATCGAACGCCCGACGGCCCCTTCGAACAAAAGCTCTTCAATCGATCGCATCTGAACAACACCGCGGGGGCCAGAGGCTAAGAAGTGTTGTTCAGTCTGCTCGAACCGGTAGTCTTCTGGTGCGCCCGGCAACAAGGCTTTGTCGGTGCCCTCGCCGCCATGCAATACATCGTCTCCGCCACTGCTGACCAGCGTGTCATTGCCAGACCCCGCTATCAACACATCCTCATGGGCTGTGCCCTGAAGACGCTGATTGCCGGTCCCTGCAACGCGGGTGATGCCATTATTGAAATCCGACACGTCGCGTTGCTCCCATTCTCCGGGTTGGGCGGCATTGAAGGCCATCAGCATGTCCCAACGCGGATTGCTGTCATCCAAATGCCGAAGCGCACCCCAACTGCCCCACTTTGTCGCCGGAGCCACATCGACAAAGGCATTGAACATCGTGCCGCCAGACTGGACCCATCCCGCCAAAAGAAGTTCATAAAGCTTTGCCATTTCAGGGGTGTAATTATACTCGGTGAAAAAGTCGGTTAGACGGTCATCATTCACCAGCGGGCCAAGCGCTGAGATATGGGTGCCGCCTTCGTACATCACCAAACGCAAACCGGCTTTGCGCGCAACCGCTGCCTGATATGGGAAAATCTCTTGGGTCAACTCGCGCAGTGACCCCTCTTGGAGCGTTAAAGTCACCGGCGCAATCGCAGCCTCAAATCGGGCCTTTTTAACATATTCCCGCAAGGCGACTCGGCGCAGTCCCTGTGCCTCGCCGGCTTTGACGGCGCGGGCTTCGGATTGATCCAGCCAACCCGACATCCGCTGCGACATGGCATCTGTTCCCAACTCATAGCCAAAGTATCCAGTCACTGCATAGGCATCAAAGCTTTGTTCCGGCATTCGCCCAAGGCTCAGGTAAGCCAAAGGGGCGCGCAAAATATCTTCTTCCAGACCGGGCCAACCTGTATGCGTCGAAACGACACGAACCAGCCGGTCAGATGCTTCATCGCCATAGACGTCTGTCCAGATGTCCATCACCTGTGCCGAACGCAGCCCATAGAACTGCATCCAGCCCGTGTCAGTTTCCCCCCAAAGCTGCGTTGCCTGATCACGCGCCCAACGGGCTTGTTCAAAGATCTGGTTCCACACCTCGTTCGAGTATTCAACATGCGCCTTGAGACCGGGGTCCAACCCATCCTTGACCGCCTGCGCGAACTGCCGGACATAGGCGTCATCAGCCATATGCGGCAAGGTAAACCACGGGTCGGCTCCGATCCGGTTGGCAAGCTTGATCATAACTTCAAGTGGCACCCCCCATTGCGACCAAGTGGCGTCTGTCATCTGAGGTTGATCTTCCCATGTCTTCACGGGCGACCCGTTGGTCATCATCCAATCCATAAACCGGACCGACCGCAGGTCTTGGATCAAGTCAATCCAAACCGGATTGAACAAGGCACCTGCCTCATACATGGCAAGGTGATCTTCGTGCAGAACGCGAATATTCCGGATTGGGTCATTGGCATCAATTGCCTTTAGCTTAACTCCGACCAGCCCATCACCGGGGGTATAGGTGAAATCGATCCGGCCCTCCCCATAACTTGCACGTCGGGCGCGGCCAAACAGTGAAATGTCACCCTTGCCCTCATAGGTTAGCCTATACCGCCCAGCCAGAGACTTGGCACCTTCGTGTTGCTCAGTCAAAAATACCGATTCAACCGCGATGATCCCGTCAGGAATGGAAACCGGCCAGCCGTTTTCATCCAGATGCCCGCCTGCCACCAAGGCTTCGGTGGGGGCCGCGCCCCATTGATCCGCGCTATGGCCAACCCAGCTGCGCGCGGATTTCATGATGTCCAAAAACGGATGCTGTGTGGACCAATCCGAGATTCCATTCAGGCCCATCCCCAAAACCGGAACACCGTCCGGCCGCAATCCGCTGGGGGGCAAGACCACGGGGCTGCGTTCCGGAAATATGTCCGCAGCAGGAGCCTGCACTGTCTCGACTGGCGCGATCACGGCTTGCGGGGCAGTTATCTGGGCACGGCCCAAGGCTTGGACATCAGGCATCGCCTCCCAGATGGCGGCCGCAATTTCCGGGTATTTGTCGACAATATCGGGATGCAGCTTGCTGGGCGGTTGAAAACCGGCGGGCGGAGCTTCGTTGTAGAGCGAGGCATAGGTGATCATCGCTGCCAAGAAATACAGGGACGACGTGCCATGAGGCGCGTCATCGGTATAAAAGGACTCTGCTGGCAATCCTGCCAGAACCCCATCCTTCGACAACACCTGCGATAAAATAGACCCAACCGGAATCAGCTGGGTTTGGTGGTCAGGGCGTGCCACTGCCAGCGTTTCGATCAGATCTTCATACCAATCGTGGTAGTCTTCCAAATTATACGCATGATACCGCCGAAGACTGCGCGCATTGGGTGGGAAGCTACGGGTAAACGTGCCCATATCCGCCCACCCTTCATAAATGAACAAGCGGGACTGAGGGCTTTGCTGATGCGCAAAGTCAAACACCTGTAGCATGGCATCCAATGGGCTGACACCTGACGGGTTCTCGCCATCATAGGGCACATCCGGTTTCTGATATTGGATAAAGTTTGCAGGCGTCAGGACAACCGCGTCAAATCCGGCCTCTCCGAAACTCTGGCGACCGGGAGACCAAGCGCGTTTGACCCCGCTAAATCCCCAATTTGGCCTCGGCGGTAGCCCTTCGGCAAAAGTTCGCAAAAACCCCCATTGACCATCGGTTGCGAAACCTTTGCCTGCCGTCTTGGCCAGTTGATCCAACCAATGCGGCACGTTGGTATCGTCATCGTCTTCGCTTAGATGATGGACCAAGGAATTGCCAAAGAAATAGACCTTTGAGTCGTCGCGGGCTTGTGCAAGCACTGCGCCACCCATGAATATTGCCAGTCCGGCCACGGCCACAATTCGCCTGATCATAGGTTCACCTTTGACACTGCTTCGATACCTGAATTCACCTGTAGTATGCCGTATTACACAGCAAGCTCAAACAGGCTGTTTTTGAAATATTGACGGCACCGGGATGATTACCAAGGCACGGTTTTCCCCGCCCAGTCGTAAAAGCCACCGGTTTGATCCGGCTTCAAGTTTTCGATCACAGCCAAAAGATTCCGGGCTGCCGCATCGGGAGTGACCATCGGGTATTGGCCACTGTATTTTTGCGTAAAAGGTGTCGACACAGTGCCGGGGTGCAGGCCCACGCAAACAGCTTGTTTGTGACTCCGGGCCAACTCGATCGCTGTGCACCTTAAGATCTGGTTCAATGCCGCTTTGGATGCCCTATAGCTGGTCCAGCCACCCAACCGGTTGTCTCCGATTGATCCAACACGGGCAGACAATGCCGCAACTACAGATTTGCGATCTTTGGGCAACAGACGCGCGGCGTGGCGCAAAACCAACGCCGGACCAATGGCATTCAGCGCGAACTGGTCCGCCAAAGCCTTGGCATCAATCGACCTCACTGTCTTTTCCGGTGCAGCACCACCAATTTCCAGCGCGCCACTGGCGATCAAAATCATGTCGTAGCCGGGCCCAAGTGCAGACATCTGGGCGTCGACCACAGAGTCATCGGTCAGATCAAATCCGGTTTCACGGCGCGACAAGCCATCGACGGCCCACCCTCGCCCCTGCAAATGCCGTGTGACGGCGGAGCCGATGCCCCCGCTTGATCCGATAATCAATGCGCGCTTCATGCCTGTCTCCTTTCACCGTTACATAGCGCCGAAACCGCAATGGGCAAAAAACTGCAAATTCCACTTTTCATTCACGAAAGGCCGGGTATAGTCCGCGCATGTCTATGACCACACATATCGCAAATATCGCGCGCCTTCCGGCGCCGTTTGCGCGTGGCATTGACCTACTCCTAACTCGCCTCTGAGCGCGGCCTTTTCGGCGCGCGTGCTCAGAGGAGATGTTTCGCGCCGTTCCCCGCAAATCGAGTTAGGATAACCCCCATGAACAAAGTGAATCTGGCCCAAAAGCTGACCATGTTTGAGACCCACTGGGATCCGCATGTCGTCGCCAGCTACAATGACAACGACGTCATGGTTGTGAAATTCAAAGGCGAATTTCCATTTCACAAACACGTTGCAAGTGATGACTTCTTTTTGGTGCTCGAAGGCGAGGTCACCATGGATTACCAAGACCATGACCCGGTGACCTTTGGCCCCGGAGAGCTGGTTGTTGTGCCACAAGGCGTGGTGCACCGTCCCCGCGCAGCCAACGAAGTCAAAGTGCTTTTGATTGAACCCAAAGGCGAACCCAATTCCGGGGACGCGGACCGTCAAGCCGCCCCCAAACCGCATATCTGATCAGGACTGAAGACCATGACCAAAGCAAAAACATCGCCCGAATCCGACAAAAACCGCGTCGTCATTTTCGACACCACCCTGCGCGATGGGGAACAATCGCCCGGCGCAACCATGACCCACGACGAAAAGCTCGAAATTGCCGAGTTGCTGGATGATATGGGCGTCGACATTATCGAAGCGGGCTTCCCCATCGCTTCCGAAGGGGATTTTCGCGCCGTGTCCGAAATTGCCCAACGGTCCAAACAGTCGGTGATTTGCGGATTGGCCCGTGCCCAACTGCCCGACATTGATCGCTGCTTTGAGGCTGTGAAACTGGCCGCCAAACCGCGGATCCACACCTTTATCGGCACCTCACCATTGCACCGTGCGATTCCAAACCTGACGATGGATGAGATGGCTGACCGGATTCATGAAACCGTCAGCCATGCGCGGAACCTGACTGACAACGTGCAGTGGTCGCCGATGGATGCGACGCGGACGGAATGGGATTACCTGTGCCGTGTTGTCGAAATCGCCATCAAGGCCGGTGCCAGTACGATCAACATTCCCGACACCGTCGGCTATACTGCTCCGCGCGAAAGCTCTGACTTGATCCGGCGTTTGATTGAAACGGTTCCAGGTGCCGATGACGTTGTCTTTGCAACGCATTGCCACAACGACCTCGGCATGGCGACAGCCAACGCCTTGGCCGCCGTCGAAGGCGGCGCGCGCCAGATCGAATGCACCATCAACGGCCTTGGCGAACGCGCGGGCAACACCGCGTTGGAAGAAGTCGTCATGGCGCTGAAAATCCGCAATGACATCATGCCGTTCACCACAGGTGTCGACACGAAAAAGATCATGCACATCTCTCGTCGGGTGGCCTCTGTTGCTGGCTTCCCTGTCCAGTTCAACAAGGCGATTGTCGGCAAAAACGCGTTTGCCCATGAGAGCGGCATCCATCAGGACGGAATGCTGAAAAACGCTGAAACTTTTGAGATTATGCGCCCAGAAGATGTGGGCCTGTCTGGCACGTCTTTGCCGCTTGGCAAACACTCCGGTCGTGCAGCATTGCGCGCCAAGCTCAAGGAAATGGGGATTGAGGTTGGTGACAATCAACTGAAGGATATCTTTGTCCGTTTCAAGGATTTGGCCGACCGCAAGAAAGAAGTGTTTGACGAAGATATTCTTGCGCTTGTCTCCACCGCCGAAGACGACACAACACAGTTGAAGCTGGTGAACATGCGAGTCGTTTGCGGCACCGGCGGCAAGGCCGAAGCCGAGCTGGAAATGGAAATCGAAGGCAAGGATGTCTCAGCCACCAGCAAAGGCGACGGTCCGGTGGATGCAACCTTTAAGGCCGTGCGCGTTTTGCATCCGAATACCGCAAAATTGCAGCTTTATCAGGTGCATGCGGTCACAGAAGGTACCGACGCGCAGGCCACAGTTTCCGTGCGCCTTGAAGAAGACGGCAACATCGCCACCGGTCAATCCGCCGATACCGATACCGTTGTTGCCTCGGCAAAAGCGTATATTCAGGCTTTGAACCGTCTGCTGGTGCGCCGCTCCAAAGTTGGGCCGGGCGTCGACGCCAAGGAAATCAGCTACAAAGACGTGTGAGCTTCACGCTTTCGGTTCTCAAGCGTCAAAAGTATCATTTTAAGTACGAAAAGGGCCCTTCACGAGCCCTTTTTGCATCCAAGAACTCTCGCTCAACGAAATTATGCGTCGTCCTTGCGGGTTCGTTTCATAAAGGATCCAACCCTTGGCCCAGCGGGCAATCCGACACGCGTTCGGGTCCGTAGCACCGGCTGATTGGACGATGCGTCGCTGCCTGCTTCACGGCGCAAAATATAAAGGCCGCTCAGGATGATTATTCCAGCACCGATAAAGGTGGCCGTGTCAGGGTATTCGTCAAAGAACAGCGCTCCGAACAACGCCGCCCACAAGATTTGAGAATATTGCATCGGGGCGACCATCACAGCCTCGCCGCGCTGATAGGCCATAATCAACAGCGCCATCGCCACGAGGACCATTGCCGAAACAATCGCCATAAGGCCAAAATCAACAAGGGGAACTGGCCGATAGACAAAAGGCAACGCGATTCCCATGAGCACAAAGTTGGTCATCATCGGATATAGGATCATCACCACGGTTCGCTCCTCCGCACCGATTTTGCGGACAACAATCGAATTAAGTGCCCCTGTCACCGCAGAAACCAGCGCCGCTGCATGGCCCAGTCCGAAATCTGTACCACCTGGGCGCAGCACCACAATGACTCCGCAAAGCCCTGCCAAAACCGCCATTCCCCGGCGCAATCGCACGGTTTCGCCCAGAATTGGGATGGCCAGAAGCGTGATCAAAAGTGGCGCGGCGAATAAAATCGCATAGACCTGCGCCAAAGGCAGCACCGAAAACGCATAGAACGCACCAAGGGCTGCAAAAGAACCTGACAGACTGCGCAGCGCAATCCACCCGGGGTGTTTTGGCCGCAATGTGCCGGGCTGGGCATCGCGCATCAAAATCACAGTGATAATAGGAAAGCTGAGCAAAGCCCCAAAGAACAAAATTTGGATGGCCGAATAGCTGCTTCCCAGCAGTTTGATAATCACATCATGCGTTGCAAATACCGCAAACGCTGCAAGCCCAAGCAAGGCCGCTTGCATTGTAGAATTCTGTTGTGGGTTTGGCTGCGACATAACTGACTCAAATCTAAATCTGCGATCTTTCTTGGCCTACATCCATCTTCCGGACAGCCGCAAGGGGAATGCCCTGCAAAAGAGTCATCTTTGATCGCTGTTCCACAGCACCTTTGCCGTTTTACCACGTCAAAAACGAAAACGGGCACCCCAAAAGAGCGCCCGTATTAATCGCAAACTAGGCAAAGCCTTAAAGGCTGGCGTCCAAAGCTGCGACAATGCAATCGCCCATTTCACCAGTGGAAACAGGGGTCACACCCTCTTCGCCCAGCAAATCAGCGGTACGCACACCATCGGCCAAAACCTGTTCAACCGCAGCTTCCAAACGGTCAGCTTCGGCCCCTTGGTCAAAACTGTAGCGCAGTGCCATGGCAAAGCTGAGGATACAGGCGATCGGGTTGGCTTTGCCTTGGCCTGTGATGTCAGGTGCCGAACCGTGTACCGGTTCGTACATCGCTTTGGGGCGACCATTGTCCATCGGGGCACCAAGCGACGCAGACGGCAACATGCCCAACGACCCCGTCAGCATCGCTGCGCAGTCAGACAGAATGTCACCAAACAAGTTGTCGGTCACGATGACGTCAAACTGTTTGGGCGCACGCACCAACTGCATGGCACCGTTGTCGGCATACATGTGGCTTAGCTCGACCTCGGGGTAATCAGCGCCGACCCGTGTCACGACTTCGCGCCACAAAATGCCCGATTCCATCACGTTGGCTTTTTCCATCGAGCACAGCTTTTTATTGCGGCGCATCGCCAGTTCAAACGCGCTGCGTGCGGCACGCTCAATCTCGCTCTCGGTGTAGCGCTGGGTGTTGATGCCCACACGCTCATTGCCTTCTTCGAAGATCCCGCGCGGCTCACCAAAGTAAACACCCGAGGTCAATTCGCGCACGATCATGATATCCAGACCGGCAACGATGTCTTTTTTCAAAGACGAGAAGTCAGCCAATGCATCGAAGCATTGGGCAGGGCGCAGGTTGGAATAGAGATCCATTTCCTTGCGCAGACGCAGCAGTCCGCGCTCCGGCTTTACGCTGAAATCAAGATCGTCGTATTTCGGGCCACCAACGGCACCAAGCAATACGGCATCGACTTCCAGCGCTTTGGCCATCGTGTCGTCATGCAAGGGCACACCGTGTGCGTCATAGGCAGCGCCGCCAACGAGGTCCTCGCTTACGTCAAATGCCAGATCGCGCTTGTCACCAAACCAGGTGATGACCTTGCGCACTTCGGCCATTACTTCGGGGCCGATCCCGTCGCCGGGAAGGATAAGAAGCGAGGGGTTGCTCATGAGGGCTTTCCTTTGTCCTTTGGGTTGCCAAGGGCCTAGCCCGCAGCACCCCCAACGTCAAGAAACGCGCGGCAAAAGCCCCGCCGCAAGGGCATCCCAGACACGTTTGATGCGCGGTGTGGACCGGACAGCCTCATGAGAGGCCAGCCAAAGCGGCAAAGTGGGCATTGGAAACTGCGCAAAAAGCCGTTCGACCTGCGGATCGGAGTCGGCGATGGACACCTGTGCGAATCCTATACCGCAACCGGCTCGGATCAATTCCCAATAAACCGCATGATGATCGCAGCGTGTGACAAACCAATCGCGCTGCGCCGCCAAACCCAGCTCACGCATACCGCGCAAAATATCATCGTTCCGATCATATCCAACCATGTCGAAATCAAACAGATCGTCGAACGTTTCGGGCCGCCCGACCCGATCAAGATAGCTGCGCGCGGCATAAATCCCCAGTTCGAGATCACCAATATGCCGTGTCACAATATCAAGCTGCTCTGGGCGATACATACGCAAAGCGATATCCGCCTCGCGAAACAACAGGTTTTCAGTTTTGTCTGAGGGCACCAAATCAATACTAATTTCAGGTTCTTCCGCCCGCAGCTGCGCCAAGATCGGCGGCAGTTGGTATTGCGCCGTGAACACGCTGGCCGTGATCCGGACCGGACCCGACAGTTTGTCCGATCTTCCCGCAGCAATCAGGCTTATGGTTCGCAGCCCATCTGCCATCTGACGAGCATGAGGTAACAATGCTTTGCCCGTTTCTGTCAAAGCGAGCCCGCGCGGCTGTCGGTTGAACAAGGTCACCTCAAGATGGTCTTCGATACTGCGCACTTGCCGTCCGACAGTGGGTTGCGACACCCCCAATTGACGGGCTGCCTCAGACAACGATCCGGTTTCGGCAACAGCAAGGAAAGATTGGATCAAGGACCAATCCAAGTTTGAGAGAGCAGCATCCATTCACAAATGAATACACGATCTGCATTTTCAGGCAATTCCCCATTCAAACTGAATAGGTCATCAAGGAGACAACGGATAGGAAAGGACGATGACATGACCGGCACAGTGTTAATCTTGGGAGCAAACGGGCGATTTGGACGTTCTGCCGCCGAGGCCTTTTGGAACGCAGGTTGGCGGGTGTCGGTGTTTGACCGGTCGACCGATGATCTGGAAAGCGCGGCAAGGGGAATAGATGTTATCGTAAACGGTTGGAACCCCGCTTATCCAGATTGGGAGGTAACGGTGCCCCAATTGACTCAGGCCATTATAGAAGCTGCGAAATCCTCGGGCGCGACGGTTTTGCAGCCGGGCAATGTCTATGTGTTTGGCGAGCATTCCGGCCCTGTAATGGATGAACACACACCCCATGGTGCTCAAAACCCTTTGGGGCAAATTCGGATCGAAATGGAAGCCGCTTATCGCGCCGCGGATGTTCCCGTTATACTGCTGCGAGCAGGTGACTTTTTGGATACCGAGGCGTCCGGAAACTGGTTTGATAAGGTGCTGATCCAACCCATTGCCAAAAACAAGATCAGCTACCCCGGCCCCTTGGATACAGAACATGCATGGGCCTATTTGCCCGATATGGCCCGCGCAGCTGTGGCACTATGCGACATACGGAGCGACTTGCCAAAGTTCGCCGACATCCCCTTTGCCGGATATACATTGACAGGCCACGAACTCGCCGCACTTTGCGCGCAGGCGTTGGCTAGGCCGATCCGCGCCAAACGTATGAACTGGCTGCCAGTTTATTTTGTGCGCCCTTTTTGGAAGGTCGCGAAACACCTGTTGGAAATGAAATACCTGTGGCGACTGCCGCATCACTTGGACGACAGCACACTGACCACCTTGCTGCCAAACTTTACGCCCACCGAACCAGTAGAGGCTATTCGCATGGCGCTTTCACCAGTCATGGAAGCGCAAGATCAACCCAGACCAGACGATGTGGCCCGGCATCCGGTGACGGCGGCATAACCTGCGCTGCAGATACTACAAACGACCGATCGGGCAAAACATAGGTCACCCGCATTTCCCCCACCCGATCCCAGAGGACCGTGGGTTGGCTGGGCAAAGGGTCCTGTAATGCGGGATGCTGTAAAACGTTCGTCGCGGCTTGTCTAAGGCCATCTCCTCGCTCCGGATCAAGATTAAAGTTACCCATTAGGATCACCGGCGCACCATCAAAAATATCCGGTTTTGAAGACAAAATGTTGGGCCAAAGCAGCACTTCATCCCGATTACGTCGGCCATTCCGATCCTCGGGCCCATCGAAAACCGGCGGTGTCGCGGCCAAGGTTAGAAGCATCAATTTGTCGTTTCCAACACCAACCTCAATCGCCCAATGCGCCGAAGAGGACAAACGTTGATCAGCACCGACGGGGTCATCGGCAGCTATGCTGCCCCCCTGCACATCCTGCCAAAGCAGCGCAGTTTTGTCTTGAACGAGATGCAATGGATAACGGGATAAAATCGCCTGCCCGCCCTGCCCCGAAAAATATCCAAACCCTTGGGCATCACGAGGGCCACCTTTGCGACCATCTCCGTCTATATCCACGCCGGTTGGCATGCCTGTGTTTGGCCGTTCCGAGAATAAATAGGGAAACCGGACATCATGCTGAGACAATCGGGTTTGCAGCGCGGTTAACGCCACCAAACTGGCATCATAGTCAAAATTGGTTAGGAGCAAGATGTCAGGATTTGCGTCTATGATCGCATCCAAACCCGGAACCGGTTTGTCGGATGTCAGCTCTTTCACCAACAACCCAGGACCTTTTCGGCTGAAATCACCATGCCAAGCCGCCACACGAACCGGCTCTGCAAAAGCAGCGGCAGCCACCAATAGGTAGCTGGCCAGAAGGATTAAACCACCTGCAATTCGGCCTGCGCATATGCGCGCCGACGTTTTTCCTCGATCAGGTCGGCGATGCGCATCAGCGCCACCCCCCGCATGATCAAGCTTACCGGCAAGAAGGCCCATGCGCTCATCGTCCAGATCAATGTTTGTGGATCGGTCAATGTCGGCGAAATCGCATAGACCGAAGCGACCTTGAGGATCGCTGGGATCAAGAATGGCAGAAGGAAGCCTAAGGCGACGTTAACATGGCTGTCTCGTTTCAAACGACGCAGCACATCGCCGCCGGCTGTCGGGTCGAACAGGGGCAAGTTTATCCAGAAATTGAATGCCCCATGACCAAGCGGCCAATCCATTACGCGGACCAATGTCACGAATATCAAGAGCATTGCCAAAGAGATAAGATATGCAAACCCGGCGTGAATACGAATCTGGTCAATCTCGGCCAACGACGCTGTGTCCGGAGCCAAGAGCACCATCAATCGGACTGGCGAAAATGGAAAGTCCATCGCATTCCCGATCAAATGACCAAGATTGTGCAGCATCCCGTTGGTGGACGTCGGCACGGTTGCCCCTCGGGCGATCAAGGTGAGCAACAGAACCGTCGAGAAAAATGCCACAAACCGGATACGATTGAACGGCGGCGCGTCGCGAAACTCAATCAGACTTGGATATTCGGAGCTGTATTCCACAAACACCAACAATGCCGCAATCATCGACAGCAAAACCACCATCTGAATTGCGTCTGCTGACGTTCCTGGCAACATAATCGCAGGCATCGCAAAAACCGACGCCACAAGTATCGCCCGAACGGATGCACCGAACATACGTTTGATCACTAGATCCTGCCCTTTCAGTCTGGACGAAGCCGATACGATGCCGGTTTCTTGTTCCATCCCGATGCTGTCGTTTGTGACAGCTTGCCTCATTATTGCCTTAGTTTTGCCCCAGTTCCCCCTCGGCGACAACATGCCGATGTCAAGGAAGCCCATTTTGTCGCAACTTCGCAATCCAACTGGTGCGAGAATGCATCATCTTCGTTAACAGTGCCTTACAACCTGTTGGAAAATCGCAATATCTTGGGGTTGGCTGATTTTGGCACACAAGCGTTCTGTGAAAAGCCGATTGACCCATCTTTTATGGGCTAAACACATAAAAAAAACCCGACCTCTTACAAGGCCGGGTTTCAATACTAACGTTTTTGCAGCGTCACACCCAAGGGCGAGCCTGCGCGGATTTCTCTTCGTAGGTATCGATTGCCGCGACTTTCTCGAGCGACAAACCAATATCGTCCAACCCGTTCAACAGACAATGCTTTTTGAAAGCATCCACCTCAAAGGAAATTGCTTCGCCGTCTGATGTCGTCACGGTTTGCGCCTCAAGATCGATGGTCATACGGGCGTTTTGGCCCTTTTCCGCATCCTTCATCAAGACGTCGACTTGCTCTTGCGGCAAAACGATTGGCAAGATGCCGTTCTTGAAACAGTTGTTAAAGAAGATGTCCGCGAAGGACGTCGAGATCACGCATTTGATGCCGAAATCCTTGATCGCCCATGGCGCATGTTCACGGGACGACCCGCAGCCAAAGTTATCGCCAGCCACCAAAATTTCGGTTTCGCGGTACTGCGGTTTGTTCAGCACGAAATCGGCGATTTCATCGCCGTCCCGCGTGTAGCGCATTTCGTCGAACAGGTTCACACCAAAGCCAGTGCGCTGGATCGACTTTAGAAACACCTTTGGAATGATCATATCAGTATCGATATTGACCAGCGGCATAGGGGCCGCAACGCCTGTGATTGTTTCGAACTTATCCATTACATCATCTCCCGAACATCGGTGAGTTTGCCAGTCAGCGCAGCAGCAGCAGCCATTCCAGGTGAAACAAGGTGTGTCCGGCCTTTATAGCCCTGACGACCCTCGAAGTTACGGTTCGATGTAGATGCGCAACGCTCACCCTCGGCCAGTTGATCGGGGTTCATCGCCAGACACATGGAACACCCCGCAAGGCGCCATTCAAAACCGGCATCCTCAAAGATTTGCGACAGGCCTTCTTCTTCGGCCTGCGCACGGACCAGACCAGAACCCGGAACAACCATGGCACGCATGCCGACTTTGATCTTTTTGCCTTTCAAGATCTCGGCAGCGGCGCGCAGATCTTCGATGCGGCCGTTGGTGCACGAACCGATGAACACGGTGTCGATCTCAATGTCCGTCAATTTTTGACCGGGTGTTAGACCCATATATTCAATGGAACGGCGTGCAGCGTCGACCTTGCCGCCCTTGAAGTCTTCGGGGCTGGGCACAACACCGGTGATTGGCAAAACATCCTCAGGCGAGGTGCCCCACGTGACAACCGGCTGGATGTCTTCGCCTTTCAGCGTGACAACCTTGTCGAAATGCGCGCCTTCGTCGGTGAACAACGTTTTCCACCACGTCAAAGCGGCTTCCCACTGTGCGCCTTTGGGGGCGTGAGGACGGCCTTTGACATACGCATAGGTCACGTCGTCCGGCGCAATCAAACCAGCGCGGGCACCGCCTTCGATGGCCATATTGCAGACAGTCATGCGACCTTCCATCGACAGATCGCGGATCGCTTCACCACAATATTCGATGACATAGCCAGTGCCGCCGCCAGTGCCGGTTTCACCGATCACAGCCAGTGTGATGTCTTTGGCGGTCACACCGGGCTTCAACTTGCCAGTGATTTCGACCTTCATGTTCAGCGATTTCTTTTGGATCAGCGTCTGGGTGGCCAGAACGTGCTCGACCTCGGAGGTGCCGATGCCATGTGCCAGAGCGCCAAATGCACCATGCGTCGCTGTGTGCGAATCGCCGCAAACAACGGTCATGCCCGGCAGGGTCCAACCCTGTTCAGGACCAACGATGTGCACAATACCCTGACGCACGTCGGTCACAGGATAATAATGAATGCCGAATTCCTTGGCGTTCGTATCCAGCGCAGCAACCTGAACACGGCTGTCTTCGGTCATTGTTTCAGGGTTTTCGCGGCCATGCGTTGTCGGAACGTTGTGATCCGGAACGGCAATGGTTTTGTCAGGCGCACGCACTGTACGGCCCGCCATACGCAGACCTTCGAAGGCTTGCGGCGAGGTCACTTCGTGAACGAGGTGGCGGTCAATATACAGCAGGCTGGTGCCGTCGGCGTCTTCTTGCACGACATGGGCATCCCAGATTTTGTCATAGATCGTTTTGGGGGACATGCGGTCCTCTCCCGTATTGTTTGCTAATGGAATTGGCTGTTGGGTCGGCGTTTTTCACGCCGCGCAGTTATAGTCGGGCCAGCACAGAGAAGGTGGCACCGTAAAAGCGTTCACGAAGGCGCGCGCGGTCGCCGATGTCGAAAAGCGGAAACATGGACTGCATGTATCTGCGCTATGCTGCAAAATCAAGGCAAACTGAGTCCGAGGCAGCATTAGATCCGCAGCGCTGTTTGCTGGCAGACTTGCCTCGCATGAGTATGGCACATAAGCGCCTGAATTAACTTATCCGTAAAAATACACTTGAAATGCACCTATTATGTGGTCTTCCATCGCAAGAATGCGCCGACAGATGCAAAACAGCCGTTTTGTCGCATTGAAGGGATGAGCCAAAGCGCATTGATACCCCTTTTGCAGTGGGTATCAGGACGTTTTTCGAAACAGCGTCTCAAAAGGAAGAAAAATGCGTAGCGGGTTAAACATCTTGAACATCGGACTGATGGCCGTTCTCTTGGTCGCGGCAGTGTCTGTGCATGCTCTTGGCGTGGCCCCAACTGTCGAACCGATCAACCCAAGTTCAATCCCACCGGTTTTCTTTCAGCAGTAAACTCGCAGGCTGAAAGAACCTGTTGCTGCCGGCGTTATCGAAAGATATCCCGCGTTTCTCAGAGTGCCAAAGTCAGGCTTCGGCACTCCTGAAAGTCAACTTAGCTACAAACCTGACCGATCAGCATCTGAGGCTGGGTATTGGTGAATTTTGGAATGTCTTCCAAAACCGGACCCGCGACAGACAAAGCCGCATCAAGCGCCGCTTGATCTGCAAAAACCATGCTCGCAATCGCGTAAAAACCAGGAGGCGTCTCAGGACCGCCCGCCAGTCCCTTGGTGACCAATGTCTGAGAGATATGTGCCCCCATAACGGTCCCAACCATTTCCATATGGGTCGACAAATAGTAATCGTAGTCAAAGGTCGTGCCCTCGGACACCGGGTAAAGAACCTGTAGTGAAACGCTCATTTATTTTCCTTTCGAGACGGATGCACGAAGGCTACGCGACTTTTGTCCAACGGCCTAATTATTAGTTACGGAACGTAGATGCTGACATGCGGCAACGCAGCATGCATAGTTTATCCAAACCTGTGAGGAGGACAGACATGAGCGACGATATCGTCATCCTAGGCGGCGCACGCACCGCAATCGGAACTTTTGGCGGCGCATTGGCCGGCACGACCCCAATCGATTTGGGAACGGTGGTCGCAAAAGCGGCACTTGAGCGTTCAAATGTAGATCCAGCCCAAATTGGCAATGTGATCATGGGCCAAGTCATCAACACCGAACCGCGCGATATGTATCTGTCACGCGTCACGGCAATGCAGGCGGGCGTCCCTGATGTTGTGCCAGCGATGAACGTAAACCGCCTATGCGGATCTGGCGTTCAGGCGATCATTTCCGGCGCACAATCCCTGATGCTTGGGGATGCGGATTTCGCTTTGGTTGGCGGCGCTGAAAACATGTCTCGCAGCCCCTACATTGTACCCAGCCAACGGTGGGGTGCCAAAATGGGCGACATCCAGACACTGGATATGATGCTTGGCGCGCTCAATTGCCCGTTTGGCACTGGCCATATGGGTGTCACAGCCGAAAATGTTGCGGCTGAACATGACATTACACGTGATAATCAAGATGCCTTTGCCGTCGAAAGCCAAAACCGCGCACTTGCTGCGATCGAGTCCGGGCACTTTAAAGAACAGATCGCGCCTGTCCAAGTGAAACGCAAACGCGAAATGGTTGCCTTTGACACAGACGAACACCCCAAAGCGACCACGCTTGATATCCTGTCAGGTTTGCGCACCGTTTTCCAAAAAGATGGAACTGTCACGGCAGGCAACGCGTCGGGCATCAACGACGGGGCTGCGGCGCTTGTACTGGCCCGCGCCAGTGCGGCCGAAGCTGCTGGTCTTAAACCGCGCGCCCGCATTATTGGCTATGCGCATGCTGGCGTACGCCCCGAAGTCATGGGCATCGGTCCTATTCCCGCAGTTGAAAACCTGTTGGCCCGCACGGGTTTGACCTTGTCCGACTTCGACGTGATTGAATCCAACGAGGCCTTTGCCAGTCAAGCTCTGGCTGTCAACAAGGGTCTTGGGCTCGATCCCGCCAAGGTGAACCCCAACGGCGGTGCAATTGCGCTTGGTCACCCTGTCGGGGCAACAGGTGCCATCATCACAGTCAAAGCACTCTATGAGCTTGAGCGCACTGGCGGTTCCAAGGCGCTGATCACCATGTGTATTGGCGGCGGTCAAGGCATCGCTTTGGCAATCGAACGCATCTGATAAAACTGCGGGACGGTGGGTGGGGCGAGGCTCGCTTGCGAGCCAGCGTCGCCCCCGTCCTCACTAGAAATGTCACTGCAATTCTATCGAAACCCGGCCAGAATTACCCTGTGCATCAACCACCGACAATTTGGTGAACCCCGGCCCCATCGGCGGTGTAATAAAGTCCGGCCGGTACAGCCCTGAAAGTCCAACGGCTCCATCTACCAACAGTGTGAATGGCGGCACACCGCCGCGCAGCTTGATCGGAACCCCTCCTGCAGCCGCTTCCAACCTTGCGCCATCGGGCGGAAACGTCAGCCGCAACCCAGACGCCTTTTGGCGCGGTCCAAACCGCTGCAAATTGAGCGGCAATTGCGCCCGCGCCACTAAAAGCGTTTCAGGCGGTGGCGGTGGCAAAGGAACCGACTTCAAGCGGGCCCGTTCCAAGGCTTGGAACAACACAGGTGCAGCATCTGATCCGCCAAATGCCCCCGGAACAGGGGTTCCATCAGGCCGACCTATCCAAACACCGGCCACAAATTGCCCATCCCAGCCCAGCGCCCATGCATCACGGTGCCCATAGGATGTACCGGTTTTATAGGCCACCCGTCCGGGCGGGCCGGCCAAGGCAGGCGGTGTCACGCCGGCCAAAATATGCCCAACTTGCCACGCCGAAGCAGGGGACAAAATCCGCCGCGCCGCCTCGGCTTCTCGCTCGGAAAGCCATCGCAAAGGCACGGATTCTCCTCCGCGGGCCAACGCGGCATAAAGCTGAACCATATCTTGCAAAGACACACCAAGCCCGCCCAGACTGAGCGCCAAACCCGGTGCGCCCCCTTGCAGCTGCGGCTTTGTACCTGCCTGCTTCATCGCCGCCAGCAAATGTGCAGAGCCCAAAGCCTCGGTCAAACGGATCACCGGAATGTTCAGCGACAGCTGCAGTGCGCGGCGCACCGACAACTCCCCCCGAAACACCCCGTCAAAATTCTGCGGTGCATAGGCCCCAAACTGCACAGGCGTGTCCAAGATCAGCGTTTCAGGATGTGCCAAGCCGCGGTCAAAAGCCAAACCGTAAACCAAGGGTTTCAACGTTGAACCAGGTGAGCGCAATGCCTGTGTCATATCAACGAACCCTTGCCCGACGGTGCCCGTATAGTCAGGCGACCCGACAGAGGCCAAAATCTCTCCGCTTTGATGATCCGCCACAACAATGGCCATCGACAATCGTGGATCACGACTTGCCATATGGTCCGCCACCAGCGTCTCAAGACTCTGTTGCACATTCGCGTCCAGTGTCAGATCATATCGCCCCGGCCCCGCTGAAATCGCCCGATCAGACATATGCGGGGCCAACTGAGGAACAGCGTGCCGCCCGTTTGGTGCAGGGTCCGATTGCCCGGCCAAAGCTGTCTCGGTGTCAATCACACCCGCCTGCACCATACGCATCAGCACGCGATCCCGCGCAATTCTAGCCGCTTCGGGGTGGCGATCAGGACGGCGGCTTTCTGGGGCTTGCGGCAAGGACACCAAAAATGCAGCCTCGGCTGGCGTCAGCCGTTTCGGCTCCTTGCCAAGCCACGCCAAGGAAGCGGCGCGCAGCCCTTCGATATTACCGCCATAAGGGGCGATCCGCAGATAGATTGCCAAAATCTGTTCTTTGCCAAGCTGCCGTTCCAGTGCAAGCGCCAGCCGCATCTGTCGCAACTTTCCGTCCCAGCGTCCGGTGGACCCGTCCTCAAGCAATCGCGCGACCTGCATGGTCAGCGTGGATGCCCCTGACACAACGCGCCCATGCCGCACAGCCTGACCAAAAGCCCGTACCGTCGCCAGAGGATCAATACCGCCATGCTGATAAAACCGCTTGTCTTCATAGGCGATCAGCATTTTGTAAAACAACGGATCTACCTGATCGGGCGACAATTCCATCCGCCACAACCCGTCTTCGATTGTATAAGCGCGCAACAGCACCCCATTGCGATCCCGCACTTCTGGCGAGGTCGCATGCACCAGAACCGGAAGCACAGTCGCATCGACATAGCTATCCAACTGGTCGCGGGCAAAACCCACGCACCACAAAACCAAAACACAGGCAAACAGGCTGCGCATTTGCTCAGCCCGCTATCATGGCCGGATCGTTACCCGACCGGATGCGGTATTGGCGCGATAGTCAGGACGGTACATATCCTCGACCAAGGCTGCGGGGTGGTGGAAACTTCCGGGGGATACTGCCCGCAACACATAGGCCAGCTGGATCGTCTTATTGCCGGATTGATTGACCGCCGCCAAGAACCGATCCGCCCGAAACTCGGAATGCTCTGTGTCGGAAGGTTTCAACCAGCTCAACGCCTTGAGGTCACCGGCCCGCAACAAACTCGGGTTGTCGATCTCAAACCCGGCAGGCAATGGATCGTTGACCATCAGCCGTGCGCTGGTTTTGTCACTTGGCCGCACGGTCAGCACCGCAACCAATCGATCCCCCATCTGGATGTCACCCGTAACCGGCGTGCCATCCATCGCGTAGTAATCCCGCTCAATAGAATAGCCATAGCCTGTCGCGTCAACTTCGCCGTCAGGAATACCCAGGGTGGTCAAGGTAAGATCCGTCGCCCGATCCGAAGTGTTGGTGATTTCACGGCTGTTCAACGTGCTGCCTTCAATCCGGCGCACAAACGGTCCGGAAATCGGCTCTCCGTTTTCAGACAGTCCGGAAATGCTAGGGTCCTCGGTCATGGCATGCGCCGCAAGCAACGCCCATGCCTGTTCTTGCGTCGACAGTGGCCGGTTGACCGCTGCAATACGACCGGTCAACGCTTCCCGGTCGACGGCATCGCTGCGCGCTTCGACCGCTAGGGACAGAACACCGGCAGCATCACGAACCGAACTGCCAAAGTCGGCGCGATACAGACGGGTTTTGGACCAAACCTGTGTCGGCACATTGCCCGACGCCAAGGCAAACATCTGATCGGCGCGCTTTTGATCGCCATAAGCTGCCAAAGCCGCGCCCAGTTGCGCCTGCGCCAGCGGTGTCGCAAAGGCAGACGCCCGTTCGTCGGCATAGTAGCGCAGATCGCCCATCGCGGCCTCTCCCTCGCGGGCAAGAACCATCAACGCATAGGCAATATCTTCTCCACCCTCATCGAAGTCGGGAGCATAAGCGATGCGGTTGCGCAAGTTGTCCAGCGCATTGCGCCACGCCAAGTCAGGCACATCGTAGCCCGCTGTCCGCGCCCGCCCGAGGAAATCGGTGACGTAAGCGTCTAGCCAGAATTCACCTGAATAGGCCCCCCAAAGGCCGAAGGCCCCGTTCGGCGCTTGGCGGGTCAGAACACGCGTGATCGACTGACGAATACGCAATGCGATCTTGTCTTGATTGCCAAGGCCCAGCGGTTCAGCAATCGAACTCAGGTACAGCAGAGGCAGCGCTTGCGACGTAACTTGTTCGGTACAGCCGTATGGATAGCGATCCAGTTTGGCCAGCAAACCGGGGGCGTCAAACCGTGCCAAAGGCCCAGCAGACACAAGCGCCGTTGCGGATTCTAGCCGCAACCCAGCGAATACATCACGGTCCAGAGTAAAGGTCTGCCCCGGAGCCAAAGACAAGCGGCGCGTCGCACCAACCGCTGGGTCGTTTGAACGCACCCCAAGCGACAGCGATTTGGTCAAAATCGCGCCATCCGGTGTCGTCAACGCAATATCAATGGTGTGATCCCCGACCAGATCGGCAGTCAACGGGATATCCAACGCCAACTTTCCTTGTTCCTCAATTGTTACAGAGGCAGGCAAAACAGATGCATTCAACGCCAAACCCTGCGCAGTGATCGCAAACGGCATTTCGCCTGCTGCGCCTTTGGTATGGGTCAATTCCAGATGGAGACGGGCGCTGTCGCCCGGTGCCAAAAAGCGCGGCAATGAGGCGCTGATCACCACAGGATCACGGACCAGAACATCCGCCTCGGCCTGTCCGACGGCGGTGCCGGACCACGCCACAGCCATAAGGCGAACAGTGCCGTTGAAATCAGGGACGTCAAAGACAACCTCTCCACGGCCATTTGCATCAACCGTCACCGGTCCGCTGAAAAAGGCGACGAGATCTTCGGTCGGAGGCGGGCTTTGCATCCGCATACCGGCGGCATAATCACCACCCGAACGCACTGCGCCCATCGCACCGTTCATTCCGTCGATCAATCGACCATAGATGTCGCGGATTTCGACCCCCAACCGACGTTGACCAAAGTAATACCCAGTGGGATCAGGCGATTTGAAACCGGTTAGGTTCAAAATTCCAAGGTCAACGGCTGCGACGGTCACATGGGCTGTATCCCCTTCGTTCATCCCTTCAATCTGCACCGCCGCTGTAAGCAACCCGCGCGGCGAAATCTCGGCCGGTGCATCAAAAGACACCGCAAGTTTTCGAGGTCCCGGATCAACTGCTGCATGGGCCAAACCCAACGCCCGCGCCGGGTTTTGTCCTGCGGTCACGTCCATCGGGCGGATTACTTGGGCCGTCACGTAGACTCCTGCGCCCCATTCATCCGTTACAGGCAATTGCAGCGTGGTTTCACCTTCGGATACATCTACCGCTTGCATTGAAATCACCCGATCCGCGAGGACGGTGATCAAGGCTTTGCCCGCATAGCGCGGCACCATACGAATCGTTGCGGTTTCGCCGGGCAAATAGGCCGGTTTATCCAAAGACAGTTCCAACATATCCGGTGTATCGGACGCGTCCGCACCCCCATACCAACCTGCCGAAAAGCTCATTGAGGCCGCGACATAGCTGCCATCCAACCGCTCAACCACCAGCTCGTATTCACCCCAGTCTACGCCTGCTGAAACAGACAAGGCTGTGTCGCCCAGAAGGCCGGTCCCGTTTGCTACTGTTTCGCGCGTGGTGATCGGTTCCCAATTCCAGTTGCCGTATTGCTGATACCATTGATACCGTGTGCGCACGCGGTTGATCTGCCATGTGACATCCATCACTTGCGGCTTCAGATCTGGGCCAAGTGCCAGAAGATCAAAACCCGCTTCTGCCCCTTCGCCAAGCACCCCCTCGAACGCTGGGCGAATGCCAATCATCGGGGTCGCGGGCAGCACGGGACGGGTGATTTCACGTTCAACCGGGCGACCCGATGCCTCTGACAAGCGCAGCGTGGCGCGTGCCAACATCGGACGCCCCTTTGCATCAATGTCCGGAAAAGGAAGCGTCAGAGAGGCTTTGCCCTGCGCGTCTGTTGTCAGATCCGCCGCAAAGCTGTTGGTCCGCACCGCGCGGTAATCGTCATGGCGGCCGAACTGATAGCGGGGAAAGGCTTTGAGGGTTGTTTGACTGCTCAGCTGCAATTCGCCTTCAATCGGCAAATCGGCCCCCACGGCCCCGAACAAATACCGAGCATCAACTGTCAGTTTTGGTGCATCAAGCGGGTTTATCGGACCGTCCGGCAGGCTCAGATCGAAATCAATGCGCTCTGGAACAAAGTCTTCAACCAACAGATTTGCAGTGGCGACAGGATCAGCATCGGGGTCAGTAAAGACCTCAAGTTGCCATGTGCCGCGCGGGGCCGCATTTGCGATGGGCAAGGAATAGACATGACCGCCATCCACGCCACCATCCGAGACATGGCGCGAATACTCGACGCCATCAGGACGGGTTAGAACCGCCGTGAGGGGAATATCGCCAACAGCAGCAGCTTTCGAATCGCGCAGCAATGCCGTGGCATAGACCACTTCACCGGCGCGGTAGGCACCGCGGTCTGTTGTCAAAAACGCATCTATAGGTCCGGCAGGATCGCGCCCCTCGACTCCGCGATCTGACAGGTCAAACGCCGGATCGGTCAAAGACAAAAATGCCAGATCATCGTCACCGCGTTTGGCGGTGATCAACTCTGCCTGAGCGCCGCCGGTGCCGCGCAACAAGCCAGCCGCAAAGTGGGCGACCCCCTGTGCATCTGCTTGCACTGTTGCCAGAACCCGATTGGCGCTGGACAGCAAGGAAACATCAAGACCTGCCAAAGGCTCTGCACTGGACAAACTGCGTGCAAAGACCGTCAACCCATCGTTGCCTTGAAGGGATGTCAGACCGATATCGGACAGGATAAACCACTGCGTTGCCCGCCCATCAGAGAATTCGTCAGATCCCGGTACGGCCGCTGTCAGTGCATAAACCCCAGCGGGCAAATCCCCGACAACATCGCCCATTGGCAAACGGGTCAGAATGTCTGTGTTCAAGCGGTTTTCAACTTCGCCTTTTCCGGTCCAGATTTCCTCGGCGATATCGCGGCTAAAGTGCTGCTCTTCCCACTTTGACAGCGGTTTTCCGAAATAACTGTCTTGCATTGCACGGGTCAAGTTCCGGTCCGAAACACGGCGAAGAACCAAATCAACCTCCGCCAAATTCACTGTTTCAATAGGCAGCCCTGCGTCAGCGGAGCGAGGCAAAACATAAGCCCGCCCAGGAAAGGACACCGCCGGAGAACGGTCACGCACATAGGCTGTGATATCCGTGTTGCGGATCAGCGTTTCACCGCTATCTGCGGGCAGTCCCGACCGGAAGGTAATCGTGTAGCGCCCACCATGCTCAACACCTGTCACACAGATCCGGTCGCCATTCGCAGTGACGGCCATCCGCGGATCAGGCAGCCGGACATAGGGCGCATAATCGACCCCGGCGCGCACCAGTTTTTCTGTGAATTCCACACAAACTTGCGGGTCGGCAATATCGGCTTCGACTGAGTGTTCCCGAATTCGAAAGCCGTATTTTCCAACGGCTTGATCGAGCAGTTCTGTCACATCCGGGCGGGTCCCATAAAATTCTGCTAGCCGCAGTGCCGGAATCATTTCCCGACCCCGATCCAGCTTGTCCAGAGCCAAAGCCATGTCGCGCAGGGCATCAATCATCAGATCACTGTCATCTGCGCGCAAATACCCGTTGATCGACGCAAGGAAGGCGCGGGCGCGAAATTTTCTTTGATCCGCCCCCTGTATTTCCTCGGCAACGCGAGCAGACAATTGGCCATATCTTAGCCAATGCGCCGCGTCGTCTGTTTGGGCCAAGGCTGTCCCGACCCAAAGCGCACTATCTTCCAAATTTCCCGAAGCTAAACTGTTGTCTGCCGCCTCAAGCAGCGCGCGCGGGCTCCATTGCCCGCCAGTGTGACGTGCGCCCAGCGCTGCCGCTTCTGTCTTGGCGCGCTCCAAGTCGCGTGCATCGAGAAATCCAAGATCAAGCCTGCGCTCTGCCGCGCGGGTTTGAACATCCGGCCCCGTGTTAATCACCAACGCGGACACAGCCCCGTCATAGGGCTGGCGGTCCGTCACAGCCGCTTTTGGAAAACAAGCGTTGGACCGCGAATTGAACGTGAAAGCCTGACAATCCGGCGTATCAAGACAAAGCTTTTGGCAGGCTTCAAGTGAGGTATCGAACAAGGACTGCAGATCAGAACCGAAGAAGTCGACATCACGGGTAATAACCACACGGCGATCAGGCACTGCAGGGCCCGTGTCCTGCGCGAAACTGGGTGTGGCAAACGGCAATGCGGCCAATCCTGCAAGCAGGGCGATCACAAAATGTCGCATAATAAATGCTCCTTTTCGGTTCATATGCATATGCTTACATGTGACCAAGATTCTGACAAGACTGACATTTTAAGCTGATCTTCACGCCAAGTTCGCAAAAGTATTCTGCACGCAGGAGGATACGAAATGAGTTTGGCCCCAAGACTGGCCGAAGAACGACGCGCGCGGCTGGCTGCGGAACGCCTATTGGACCTTAAACAGGCTGAACTGTTTGAGGCCAACAGGCGTTTGGGCAAACATGCAAAGCAGCTAAGTGTAGAAATCAAGGAAACCAGAACCGAGGTTGCGCAGGTCCGCCACCAACACCAGCGTGTTGTGCACGAACTCGGAGAAGCCACGCAACGCATTGAAGTTGTTACAGATCAACTTTGGAAAGCTCTCAAATCCATCCAAGACGGGTTTGCCCTATTCGATCCTGATGGACGGATCGAATTGGCCAATCACGCCTATCTTTCCTTCTTCGACGGGATTGAAGATATTGGAATCGGGTCCAGTTATATCGATGTGCTTGAAGTCCTATCGCAAGAAGGTCTGGTAGATCTTCAGGGCGAATCTGCTGTGTCATGGCGGGACCAAATGCTGGCGCGCTGGGAAGGAGATTCCATTCCGGCCCAAACTATCCGGCTTTGGAACGGTCAGTTCATTAAAATCCAAGATAAAAGGTTGCCAGACGGCGGCGTCGTGAGTCTGGCGATCGACATCACAGAACTTGCACGCATGTGGTCAGCCATCGAAGAATTGCCCGACGGGTTTGTGATGTATGATGCCGAAGACCGGCTGCTGATGTGCAACGAACCCTACAAGGAAATTTACAAGGCCAGCGCACCGGCTATGATACCCGGTGCATCGTTTGAGGATATTTTACGGTATGGCCTTGAACACAATCAGTATAAAGAGGCCCTCGGGCGCGAAGAAGAATGGATCGAAGAGCGGCTGAAACATCACCGCTCGGGACACTCGCAGCTGGAACAAAAGCTGGAAGATGGCCGTTGGGTCCGGGTCTTTGAAAGCCAAACCACTGACGGCGGGCGCGCAGGCCTGCGCATCGATATCACCCAAATCAAAGAAGACCAGCAACGCCTAAAAGAGGCGATGAACCGCGCCGAGGCCGCAAACCGCGCCAAATCTGCCTTCCTTGCGAACATGAGCCATGAAATCCGCACCCCCATGAATGGTGTTGTCGGCATGGCGGACCTGATGATGGACACGGAGCTGAACGAAGAACAGCAATTGTATACCGATACGATACGCAGTTCAGGCGAAGCTTTGCTGGTGATTATCAATGACATTCTCGATTATTCAAAAATCGAGGCTGAAAAACTGGTCTTGCACCCCGAACCGTTTGATCTGGAGCGTGCGATCCACGAGGTCGTGATGTTGTTGCAACCAACAGCCCGCGACAAGGATATTTCGCTGCTGGTTGACTATGACATGTTCCTATCGACCAGATTTATCGGAGATGTCGGCCGCTTCCGTCAAATCATGACCAACCTGCTTGGAAATGCGGTCAAATTCACCGTTGAAGGCCATGTTATGGTGCGTGTCATGGGTGTGCCAAACGAAGAAGGTGAAACAGCCATTCACCTCACGATCGAAGACACTGGTATTGGCATTCCACCGGACAAAGTCGACCATGTCTTTGGTGAATTCAATCAGGTCGAAGATGAACGCAATCGCAAATTCGAAGGCACGGGTCTTGGCTTGGCGATCACCCGCCGCCTTGTTGAGCTTATGGGAGGCGAGGTCTGGGCTGAATCCGAACTTGGAAAAGGCAGTTGTTTTGGATTGCGGGTGGTGTTGCCAGCCGAAGACCCGCACGCATTGGAAACACCAAGCCTACCCGCGCACCTGAAGCGCGTTTTGGTGGTCGACGACCACGGTGCGAATCGCACAATCTTGTCCAAACAGCTGGCGACAATCGGGCTCAAGGTCGAGCTTTGCAAAACAGGATCGGACGCCATCGATCATATGATCGACCCACCGGATTTGATGATCATCGGTCAGGAACTTCCGGATATGGACGGTGTGGAACTGGTGACACATCTCATTGGGGCGGGGCATCGAATTCCGGTCATTGTTCTCACGGACAACCCCGGACAAATCAAAGCCGACGAAACCCGTGGTATCCACGCCGTGCTGCAAAAACCGGTGCCGCGCCGCGCCCTGTTCAACGCCTTGGAAAAGGTCACTCCGGCCCAACGCCCTTCCGCCCCGCAAATCGAAAAACCACAAAAGCATCGCGAGGCCAAAAAAGAAGACGACGCCATCATTCTCGATGTCATTCTTGCCGAGGACAACAAAACCAACCAGCTGGTTTTCAAGAAAATGGCGTCTAGTTTCAACGTAACTTTGCGGTTTGCAAACAATGGGCTTGAGGCTGTCGAAGAATTTCGAAAACAACGCCCTGATCTAATTTTTATGGATATCTCCATGCCGCAAATGGACGGCAAGCAAGCGACCCGTGAAATTCGCCTACTTGAGGCAGATGGCGAACACGTCCCCATCATTGCATGCACCGCCCACGCCATGAGCGGGGACAAAGAAAGCATTTTGGAGGCTGGACTAGATGACTATCTGACCAAGCCGCTGCGCAAAGCCCATCTGAGCGAAAAAATCGCCCATTACACCAAAGTGATCACCAAGGCCCGTGAAGGTTAAGGGGCGTCTGCCGGTCGTACAAACACAGGCCGATCTGGCTCCGACATGTCGGGTCGATAGACATACCCACCACTGTCGAATTCCATCAAAGCGATTGCATCCGTCAGCCGGTTTTGAATGATATAGCGTGCCATTGCCCCGCGCGCGCGCTTTGCAAAGAAGCTGACGATCTTGGGGGTGCCGTTTTTGTCTTCCATAAATTGCGGGGTCACGATCCGCAATTTTAGCGCCTTTGGGGGCACCGCTCCAAAGTATTCTTGGCTGGCACAATTCACCAAAACATCCGAATTAACTACATCCGCCTGGGCTTTTAGCGCCTTGGCAATCTGATCACGCCAATAATCATACAGATTGGAGCCGCGCCGGGTTTTCAATCGGGACCCCATTTCGAGCCGGTAGGCCTGCATCGCATCCAAGGGTCGTAGAACACCATAAAGTCCGGACAAAATTCGCAAATGATCCTGCGCCCAAGCCATCTCTTCGGAATCCAAAGATCCTGCTTCTAACCCAATGTACGTGTCACCCGCAAAGGCAAGGGCTGCCGGCCGCAACAGGTCAGCCTCAGGCGTTTCGGAAAATGCTCGAAACCTGTCCCTGTTCAAACGTGCCAGATCATCACTCAGATCCATCAAACCCTTGAGGTCACCCAAGGTCAGATTGCGCATGGTTTTGGCCAACCGATTGGCATCTGCCTGCATGTCGGGCACCGTCATTTCGACCTGTTTTTCATCCCAATCCAGCCGTTTAGCCGGAGAAATAACCACCAACATGCTTGCACTCCCCTTGGTATGTTCCTGATTTAGTCCGGTCGACCCCAAAGGTCCAGCCGATGGCGGTTCATACTCCTATTTCTGTCTGAGTTCCGCGACTCACAGAATTGAGCTATGTTTGACTGGTTTTTTTAGTGTTTTGGAGATTACCCATGAATTATAAAACTCTGGCCGCCCTGCCCGCTTTGGCCTTGATTGCATCGACGTCGTCAGCGCTGGCCTGGCAAGACACCTCGCACCCGTACCCGAGGGATAAAGGCTGTGACAAATACAATTGCTATGAACCCTACACGGCATATCAACACGGTCATTATTCCCATCTGACCTGCAAAAACCCGTACAAATACTTAACGTATGTTGATGACCAGCTCACATGCGTTCCACGGATGCATGTTGCGAAATAGTTGATCAATCCGTTGAACTTAGGACGTCTAAAAAGGCGGGACCAAAGCGTTCCGCCTTTTGCGCACCCACCCCTTGCACCGCTTCTAGCGCCGATAGGCTAGACGGCCGCATCTTAGCGATTTTGGCAAGGGTGGTGTGATTGCATGACAGGTATTTTCCCGTCCCGTCTTCGCCGCGCGCCAATTGAACCTGCGCCTCCATCAACGCATCGTACAACCCGCCCGCATCGCTGCCAGCCAGCTTGCGCCGTGTAGGGTGCAGGGCTTCAACGGCACCGGTGATCACCTCAAGAAACGCAGTGCCATAGCGTTCCAGTTTTTTGGCCCCGACACCGCTGATCCGCGCCATTTGATCCAGATTCGACGGGCGCCCCTCGGCCATTTCGATCAAGGTTTTGTCCGGGAATATCACATAGGCCGGCGCACGCGCGGCCTCTGCCAATGCACGTCGTTTGGCTTTTAGAGCGGACAATAAAGGGGCATCTTCATCGTTGACCATCATCTTGACTGCGGGCCGCCGATCCCCCCCTTTGGCAACAACGTCTTTGCGCAGTTGAATGGTCTGTTCGCCACGCAAAATCGGCCGCGCCTCTTCGGTCATCACCAGCGCCCCGTGGCGCTCCGCATCGGGGCGCATCAAATCATGCCCCATCATTTGGCGAAACACGGCCTGCCATTGCCCTTTACTCAGATCCTTGCCGATGCCATAGGTCGACAGGGATTTATGGCCCCGCGCCCGAATTTTGTCCGTATCGGCACCCAGTAAAATATCAATCAAATGACCCGCACCAAAGCTTTCATCCGTCCTCAGCGCTGCCGAAAGCGCTTTGCGGACCGCTTCTGTGCCATCAAACAGTTCAGGCGGCGCATCGCACAAATCGCAATTGCTACAGGCTTCAGCCTCCTCGCCGAAATACCCAAGCAATACCTGACGGCGGCAACCCTGTGCTTCGGCCAACCCGAGCAGGGCATTTAACCGGCCGTGATCAGCATCTCGCCGTTCAGGCGGGGCCAAGCCTTCGTCAATTTGACTGCGGCGCAAACGAATATCATCCGGCCCATACAGCGTCAGCGTCTCGGCTGGGGCCCCGTCGCGCCCAGCACGGCCAATTTCCTGATAGTAGGCTTCGATGCTTTTGGGCAAATCGGAATGGGCCACCCAGCGAATATCAGGCTTATCAACGCCCATGCCAAAGGCCACCGTCGCCACAACGATCAAACCGTCTTCGCGCGCAAATCGCCCTTCGACTGACCGGCGATCTTCGGCCTGCATGCCGCCATGGTAGAAACAGGCCGTGTGCCCGTCGTCAGACAGCGCGCGGGACAGTGTTTCAGTGCGCGCGCGCGTGCCGCAATAGACAATTCCGGATTGCCCGCGCCGCGCAGCTGCAAAGTTCAAAATCTGCTTGCGAGGGCTGTCTTTGGGTTGAAACGCAAGGTGGATATTAGGCCGATCAAAACCACGCAAGAAAGTTTGCGGCGATTGACCGTCAAACAAACGGGTAACAATTTCCACTTGTGTTTCGTGGTCCGCCGTCGCCGTGAACGCCGCCAAAGGCACGTCCAAAGCCCGGCGCAATTCCCCGATCCGCAGGTAGTCCGGCCTAAAATCATGACCCCATTGGCTCACACAATGCGCTTCATCCACCGCGATCATCGAAATGCCCGCTTGCGACAACATGCGCTGCGTACCTGAGTTGGCCAGCCGTTCCGGAGCGAGGTAAAGCAGCTTCAGCGTTCCGTTATGCAAGTTGTCCCAGACCTCATCGGTTTCTTCCTGGGTGTTGCCCGAGGTCAACGCGCCTGCACAAACGCCAGCCTCACGCAGACCGCGGACTTGGTCGCGCATCAGTGCAATCAAAGGAGAGATGACAACCGTGACACCGCTACGCATGAGCGCAGGCAATTGAAAGCAAAGAGATTTGCCGCCACCGGTGGGCATAATGGCCAGAACGTTGTCACCGCGTGCCACGGCTTCCACAATCTCGCCCTGACCGGGGCGAAACGCGTCGAAACCAAATATGTCTTTCAACAGCGCCTCAGATGGCGCAGCGTCGCGGGGCATAAGGTATACCTGTAGGGTTTTATTAGGCTGCTCTTATTCCCGACAGTCTCATACTAAGATTCGGTGAATCAAGCCCCGAATGGCCCGAAGGCCGTCAGTTTCTGGTGCCGCAGACCAAACGCCTTCTGCAAAACCTTAGAAGGAATAAAAGAACCCGGCGTTATTCGCCAAAACAATCCGGATGACCATCAAGCCGATCAAAGCAGCCAACGGGGCTAGATCAAGCCCACCCATCGGCGGCAAAACTTGACGAAGGCGCGAATAAACCGGCTCAAGTATGCGGTTCAGTCCATCCCAGATCTGCGCAACCAAGGGCTGGCGCAAATTGAGCACCTGAAAATTGATCAACCAGCTCATGATCACATGGGCGATGATGAAAAACCAAGCGATGTCCAAAAGCAGGGTAAGGATCTGGAAAAGCGATTGCATGTATTAGGCCTCATCATGTTGCGAGACTATCACCTAAGCATTGGCACCCAAAAGCGCAAGTTTGCCGCGAGGTCGTGGTTGACGCGGCGTTGATGCACACGCAGGGAACGGCTGTATTCAGGAGCCCCCCATGTACCCATATATCCGTTTGGCCAAAGGCCTCTTAGGCAGCCGCAACGCATCCAAAATTGATTTGCTGGACACGCATATTTCGCATCATATGTGCTGGCCTTGGGATATCGACCCGTGGAAAGAACTGAACAACGGCCGCACGCTGACAATCTATGACCTAGGTCGCCTGCCCGCCGGTGACCGCGTTGGGATGTATGGCCCGATGAAAACCCATAAATGGGGTATGACCATCGCTGGCACCACGATCCGGTACCGCCGCCGTGTCCGCGTATTCGACAAAGTGGAAATGCGCACTCGTATTTTGGGCTGGGATGGCAGGTTCTTCTACATGGATCAAAGCATGTGGAAAACTGACGGCCAGTGTTCCAGCCACGCCGTTTTGCGGATGGCCCTGACCGACAAATCCGGCATCGTTGACCCACAAAACATGATGGATATCCTCAAGCCCGGCGTGACATCCCCCAGCCTACCGCAATGGGTGCAAACATGGGTTGCCGCTGAGAATCTACGCCCATGGCCCCCTGTTAAAACCGCCGCCGGCTAGGAAGCCCTTGCCACGCAGTGTAAAAAGCGATTCTATACCCTCTTTAAAGGGTGGGCCAGCATGCAAGAACCGTCACTGCGAAAGCGAATTTGGGGCTGGTTCTTTTTTGACTGGGCCTCACAGCCATATGCAACGCTGCTGCTGACCTTTATTTTTGGTCCCTATATCAATGACTTGATGGGAGACGGGTCCGCAGCGCAATCTGCTTGGGGCTTCGGTATTGCCGGTGCTGGCATTGTAATTGCCATTTTCGCCCCTGTGCTTGGGGCGCTGGCCGATACCGGTGGTAACCGGTTGCGATTTATATGGGGATTTTCAGCACTTTACGTCATCGGATCGGGAATGTTGTGGTTTGCCGCCCCGGATGACTTCAACCTGCTTGCAACGCTGTTTTTCTTTGCCATGGGGCTGGTCGGCGCGGAGTTCGCGACCATTTTCACCAACTCCATGCTGCCGGATCTGGGTTCGCGCGAAGAAATCGGGCGTATTTCCGGCAATGGCTGGGCCTTTGGCTATGTCGGTGGGTTGCTGGCGCTGATCATCATGATGACGCTATTTGCAGAAAACGCGACAACTGGCAAAACCTTCATAGGAATATCGCCGATCTTTGGGTTAGATCCAGAAGCTCGGGAAGGCACCCGTTTTGTGGGGCCTTTGACGGCAATCTGGTTTGCCGTCTTTATGATCCCTTTTTTCTTATGGGTGCGCGATCCGCGCCAACACGCAGCCCCCCAGGGCGCTGTTAAAAGGGCGTTGCAGCAGCTGCGGAATACTGTGCGAACTTTGCCAAACTACCCGTCGCGGTTCGCCTATTTGGGATCGTCGATGTTTTACCGGGACGCCCTGAACGGCATGTATACCTTTGGCGGCATTTACGCGTCAGGGGTATTGGGGTGGAGCGTTGTCGACGTCGGGGTTTTCGGCATTCTGGCGATCTTTTTCGGTGCGATCTTCTCCTTTTTAGGCGGGCGTGCCGACAGCGCTTTCGGGCCCAAGCCGGTCATTCGCGTCTGTGTTTGGATTCTAATGCTGGTTGCCATTGGCATAGTAACAATCCGTCCTGACAGCCTTTTCGGCATATCACTGCCAGAAGGGTCGAACCTCCCCAACATTGCGTTTTACATCTTTGGTGCGATCATTGGGGCAGCGGGCGGTGTGCTGCAATCTGCATCACGCTCAATGATGGTGCGGCAAGCCGATCCAGACCGGATGACCGAAGCCTTTGGTCTTTATGCGCTTTCGGGCAAAGCAACATCGTTTCTGGCCCCTCTGTCCATTGGCATTGCAACTGCTTGGACGGGGTCACAATCTCTCGGCGTCACTCCGCTTATCGGGCTTTTCGTTATCGGGTTGGTTCTGCTACGCTGGGTAAAAGCGGACGGGGATTGATTGGTATGTTTCGAACATTGATTTTAGTGTCGGTTATGGCGGCTCTCTCAGCCTGTGGCGGAGAGGACACCTCTCGCAAAGCGAAGACAACTGCCGCGCAACCGATCGATCCGGTCTTGTCTACGAAGCAAGCAAAGCAGCTGTTCGGGGCGCAAGGAACAGGGTCGTCGCAGGCTTCTATGCCCACCGGAAGCTATGCCAAAGGCTGCCTTGCTGGCGGCAAACAACTGGCTGAAACCGGTCCGACTTGGCAGGCTATGCGTCTGTCGCGCAATCGGAATTGGGGTCACCCCACCCTCATCGATTACGTTCAGGATCTTAGCCGTAAAGCGGCCAAGCAACCGGGTTGGAACGGGCTTTATCTTGGCGACTTCAGTCAGCCGCGTGGCGGACCGATGCTGACAGGACACCGCAGCCATCAAATCGGGTTGGATGCCGACATTTGGCTGCGTCCAGCCGACAATTTGAACCTGTCGGTGAAAGATCGGGAAAACATCTCGTCTATCTCGATGCGGCGTGCGTCGGGTGCTTACACCAACAATAAGTGGACACGGGCGCACCATGAAATTCTTAAGGCAGCCGCGAGCGACCCTCGCGTGGCGCGGATTTTCATTTTCCCCGGTGCCAAGGTCAAAATGTGTAATGACGAAAAAGGCGATCGGGCTTGGCTGCGTAAGGTTCGCCCTTGGTGGGGCCATCATTATCATTTCCACGTTAGGCTGAACTGCCCCAAAGGTGCTAAGGGTTGCGTAAATCAAAACCCCATTCCCAAAGGTGATGGGTGTGCCGAGGCACAGGGCTGGGTTGACCGGATATTGAACCCGCCTCCACCCAAGCCCGTTGACCCCAACGCGCCCAAACCCAAACCACGCCGTGAATTGACGATGGGTGACTTGCCCAACGCTTGTGCAGCCGTTTTGTCGTCCAAGTAGCGTCTCATGATCCTTAAAACCTTGCGAAAAGCCGGTCTGCTGGCCGCTTTTCTGGCTGTCGCGTATAGCCTTGCCGCTCCAGCTGCGGCACCTGGGGCGGTGCAATTTGTAGGAAGCTTTCATTGGCCCAAATCCGTCCACAAATCGGGCGGATTTTCTGGCCTAGAGATGACGGACGATGGCGGAAAGTTCACGATGATCAGTGATCGTGGCAGCTTGTTGACCGGAACCTTTACGCGCAAAGGCAAGTCTATTGCAGGAATTTCCACCGGCTCTTTGCAACCGCTCAAAGACCAACAAGGGCGTCCATTGAAAGGCGCAAGAGCAGATGCAGAAGGTCTAGCAATCCGACGCGACGGCCGGATCTTTGTGTCCTTTGAGGGAAAGCATCGGGTTTGGGCCTACACAAAAGACAAGCCAGCGGTACGTCTTCCAATTCCGAAGGCGTTCAAATCCCTTCAGGGAAATTCCGGTCTCGAAGCCCTTGCCGTCAACCCGCAAGGGCATCTGTTTGCCATTCCAGAGCGATCCGGTCGGCTCAACCGACCCTTTCCGGTCTGGCGGTACAAAAACAACCGCTGGGACCAACCTTTCTCGTTGCGCCGAAATGGCGGGTTTCTACCTGTCGGGGCTGATTTTGGGCCTGATGGCATGCTGTATCTACTCGAACGGGAATTCACCGGGCTTGGCTTTCGGTCACGGGTGCGCCGTTTCGAACTAAGCCCCTCCAAGGTACTAAACGAAGAAACCCTGCTGGAAACCAGCCTCTGGCTCCATGACAATCTGGAAGGGTTGTCCGTTTGGAAAGACCAAGCTGGAAACATCCGCCTGACAATGGTTTCGGACGACAACTTTCGCAATTTGCAGCGTACTGAATTTGTCGAATATCTGGTGCGGAAAAACTAAGCACTTGCGCCATTGCGCCGCAGTCGCTAAACGCGGGCCGTCCGAACTTCCTCGGGCCAAGTCCCCGCAACCTTGCAAAAACGGGTCCATACATGACACGCACGCATATCCCTGGCATCCTTGCCATGGCAGCCATCGTTCTGGCTTCCAACATCCTCGTCCAATTTCTGTTCGGCCAATGGCTGACATGGGGCGCATTCACCTACCCCTTGGCTTTCCTTGTGACTGACTTGATGAACCGCCTCTATGGGGCCCCTGCCGCTCGCAAAGTTGTATTTGCCGGTTTCATCGTTGGCGTGCTTTGCTCGCTGATCGGCACCCAGATCATGCTTCAGGGCGATGGGTACACTTACCCTGCCGTAACATTGCGCATCGCGCTGGGGTCCGGCCTTGCCTTCTTGACAGCCCAAATGATGGACGTCGCGATCTTTGACCGGTTGCGTAGCGGCGCATGGTGGCGCGCGCCCTTGGCATCGACTTTGATCGGATCTTCGCTGGATACAGCTATTTTCTTCACAATCGCCTTCTCGGCTGGCCTTGTGTCACTTGAGCCCGGAAATGACGTCAGCTGGGCCAACGAAGCGCTGCCTTTGCTCGGCGCAGGTCCGGTCGCCCCGCTTTGGGTTTCATTGGCTGTTGCCGATTGGATGGTCAAGCTTGGGCTTGCCTTGATTGCTTTGCTGCCATTTCGCGTGATTGTGTCAAGTGTCTTGGCAAAACGCTCTGCACCTTGATGCAAAGAAAACACTTTGTGGTTTTGCCATGTCATGGCAACATCATCTTGAGGCAATAAAATTGAAACATGTTTTCGGTAGCTTTGTCTCATCGCGTTTTAACAGCTGAAAGGAGGTGATCCAGTGATTAGAGAACCATTGGAGAAGGGTGTAGGAACAGTGCGAGAGGTCAAGCTCTAGGGTAACTCCGGGCGACAGCCTAACAAACTGGCGAGCAGCCTAACCGGCCCCCGCCTCCGTATTCTCGAAGGGTCGTCCCACGGGCGGCCCTTTTTAGTATTTCGCAGCCCATTTCCGGAGCCTTTTGATGCTGCAGATCAATGATGACATCGCCATCGAAGACTGGGAACTGACCGAACAATTTGTTCGGTCCAGCGGTCCCGGTGGGCAAAATGTAAACAAGGTGTCCACCGCCGTTGAACTGCGGTTCGAGGCAGAGCGGTCGCCAAACCTGACAGGTCCGGTCAAAACACGTCTTCGCAAACTGGCTGGTCGGCGTTGGACCAATGAGGGCGCTTTGATTATTCAAGTTGAAGAAACCCGCAGTCAGGCACGCAACCGCGAAATCGCACGTCAACGTTTGGCCGAATTGATCCTAAAGGCTTTGCACAAACCAAAGCGGCGGATTCCAACACGCCCGACACTCGGGTCCAAGAAACGCCGATTGGCGACCAAAAAGGCCCGCGGTGACGTCAAATCGCTCCGCGGTAAGGTTGATCCCGACAACTAGAAGCGATCCAGCAGGCGATCCAGATAGCCCCGCTCGATATCGGGCCGCTCGACTTCGCCCAAACGCCGACGAATTTCATCCGACAACTCATCAGCGCGGCGAAGATCCTCTTCGCCCGGCAGCATATTTTGATCTGTATCGCTGTGGCCATCGGTTCCGTTTTGCGCACGGCCCAGCGGATCACGCTGGTCACTGGGGGTGCCGCCTTCGGCAAACCCTTGCTGTCCCTGCTGTTGCTGACGTTGCTCTGCCATCGCTTCTCCGAGTGACCGCATACCATCGCGGAGCGCTTCCATCGCCTCGGACTGTTTGTCGATTGCCTCGGACATATCACCGTCACGCAGGGCTTGCTCGGCGCCATCCATCGCACGATCGGCATCATCCAGGGATTGCGCCGATTGCTCACCGGCTTCAGTCCCTTGGCCGGGCAAATTGCGACGTTGGCGGTTCAACTCTTCCCTCAGGGCGCGTTGACGATCTGCAAGGTTTTGCTCAAGCCCTTCTTGGCCTTGGCCCGCGCCTTCACCGCGTTCACTGTTTTGCCCCTGACCCGGTTGCTGGTCATCCGGTTCGCCCTGCCCCTGCTGATCTCCCGGCTGCGGTTGCCCTTGCGGACGTGAACCCGGATTAAACTGCTCTTGCAGATCTCGGAAAGCTTCATCAGAAAGCTCTTGTTGGTCCCGCAGGGTTTCCGACAGCTGATCCATCGCCTGTTCCCCAGGCGACTGGCCACCTTCGCCTTGGGTGACCTGCATATTTTCCATCATCTCTTGTAGCTGCTGTAGGGCTTCGGCAGCCTCGGCCATACGGCCCTGCTCCATCAGCTCTTGGATCCGGTCCATCATGCGCTGCAAATCATCTTGAGACATCTCAACCGAGTTTTGCGGCTCGCCCTGACTTGGGTCTTGATCTTGTTTCTGCTGCTGGCTGAGCTGGCGCATATAGTCGTCAGTTGCCTCTCTCAGCTCTTGCATCAATTCTGCAATCTCCTGATCCGAGGCCCCATTTTTCATGGCCTCTTGCAGACGCTCTTGCGCCCGCTGCAAACGCTCCAGCGCGTCTTTCAAATCGCCCTCTTCCAACTCAAGCGCCAAGTCCCAAAGGCTTTGCGCAATCTCGGCCTGCTGTTCATCATTGAGCCCCAAAGACGCAAGTGTTTCCAACTCGCGAAGCACCTTAAGCAGGCGTTGGTGTGGCACTTTCTTTCGAAAGACATCATCAGGGCGGTTGGAAATGGCGCGAATGGTCTGGGCGATATCGCCTGCATTTTCACGGTTCCATAACAGCGCCTGTCGTTGTTCGATAATTGCCGCCGCCATCGGGTCAAAGAACCTACGCCCCGGCAATGCAATCGGCTCCGGCAATGTGCGCGCAATCTGTCCGCGGGCGTCTTCGATGCTCAATTCCAGGCGCACCGGCAAGTTTGCCCATGGGTGCAATGAAAAGTTACCGCCCAAGGCCTCGGAAAACTCGGACCGATTGCCGGAAATCGGCAATGGCAGCGGCACGTCGATCACATCGCGCACCTCTGGTTCCCGCGCTCGCCCATAACGGCGATCAACGGCGTCTAAATCTAACGAAATTAGGGCTTTGCCACCAACAACATCAAAATCATCGCGCACTGAAAACGGAATTTGGGCTGCACCGTCATAAGCGACCTCAATCTCGCCGGTCCGTTCAATAATCGGGGTTGTGTCGGGAATCATGGCAACCTGCCACGCCCGCCCTCCTGGACCCTCAATCGACAACGTGCCAGCCTGTGAGATGGTAATATCCTGCGCGGTATCCACATTCTTACCTGCCGGAGCTGGGTTCCCCGTTAGGTCTTGTGTGACCGATAAGCTTCCGACCTCGCCATACATGCGCAGGCTGATTTGCGATCCCTCCGGTGCATCCAATGTGCCGCTTGTAATGTCGTTCAAATAGACCGTTGGAAGACGGGTGTAGCTGGGCGGGATCATCCATCCTTCCCAACTCGGGCCTTGCATAAGGTCAGGCCCACCTGCCCCCATCGTCGTCACCGATTGTACCCTCACAAAAGAGCCAAACAAAAACGCCACCGCCAAGGCCAGAACCGCCGTCAGCCGCAATGCATAGGGGTCGGCTTTGGCGACTCGTAAATCCGGTTCAACCGGCTTTGCGCCAACCAATCTCGCGCGCATCCGTTTTTGGTGCGCTTGCCAAACCGCCATAGAGGCAGGATCCCCCGCGCCGATGGCGGGACTGTCTGTGGCCGCTTGAATAGGATTGCCTTTTAGCGACCGGTCCAACCGTAAAATCGCATCCTCGCGGGAGGGCCAACTAAAAAGCCTGACGCCGCGAACAATCGACCAGAGGGCCATAACCGTCAAAAGTGCACCAGCCGCCCAGACCCATTCCACCGCGACAAGATCCTGCACACCCAGCATCAAAAAAGACAGGCCAACAAACGCCACAGACCACAAAGGCCACCAAGCGCGCACCACCTGTTCGGCCAGCATGCCGCCGCGCGTAAGTGCCAAGGGCCACCGGATTGTGCGGCGAAGATCAGGGTCAGACTTAGGGGCCATATCGCTCCTCGCAGGTTTGGCTACGAGGAGGATGCCTCACAACCATTCAGGAATGGTATCTCGATTTATCATTTCGTCAAAGGTTGGACGTGGGCGGATAACCGCGAATTGATCACCATTCACCAAAACTTCGGGAATTAGGGGCCGCGTGTTGTATTCACTGGCCATGACAGCGCCATATGCACCGGCGCTGCGGAAGGCGACCAAATCGCCCGGACCCAAGGGTGGCATCATGCGCGCCTTTGCAAAGGTGTCGCCGCTTTCGCACACCGGGCCGACAATATCATAGGGTTGCGGCTCGACACCGACTTCAGCCTCTTTGACCGGAATGATGTCATGATGTGCCTCATACATCGCCGGGCGAATCAAATCGTTCATTGCTCCGTCAAGAATAAGGAAGTCACGACCCTCGCCGTTCTTCAGATAGATCACTTTGGTGACCAGAATGCCTGCGTTTCCAGCAATCAAACGACCGGGTTCAATTTCAATCTCACAACCCAAATGGCCGACAGTGCGCTGAATCAGCTTGCCGTAGTCAGACGGCAAAGGCGGCGCTTCGTTGCTGCGCGCATAGGGAATACCCAACCCGCCCCCCAAATCAAGGCGGGTGATCTCATGGCCATCGGCGCGCAGGGTTTCGGTCAGATCCGCGACTTTTTTGTAGGCCTGTTCGAACGGCTCAAGCTGGGTCAACTGGCTGCCGATATGAACGTCGATACCAACAACCTTGATCCCCGGCAACGCCGCTGCCTGCGCGTAAACTTCGCGGGAACGGGCAATCGGGATACCAAACTTGTTTTCGCTTTTGCCTGTCGCGATTTTGGCGTGGGTCTTGGCGTCAACATCGGGATTCACCCGGATGGCAATTTTGGCCTCTGCGCCCATCGCGGATGCGATGTCCGAAATGGCGACCATTTCCGGTTCGCTTTCAACGTTGAACTGACGAATTCGAGCCTCCAAAGCTGCGCGAATTTCAACATGGGTTTTCCCAACTCCGGAAAAGACAATGCGGTCTCCCGGCACGCCTGCAGCCAATGCCCGCGCCAATTCACCGCCTGAAACCACGTCCATTCCCGCGCCTTCGGCCGCCAAAGTGCGCAAAATTGCCTGATTGCTTGCCGCCTTCATCGCAAAGCACACCAGATGCGGCCCCCAATCCAAAGCTTCGTCAAACAGATGGAAATGTCGCGTCAGCGTTGCCGTCGAATACAGATAGAACGGCGTTCCAACTTGCGCCGCAATCTCGGAAACCGGTACATCTTCGGCCCAAAGTGCGCCTTCACGATAAAGAAAATGATCCAAGTCCGCCTCCTGATTTGCAGCCAGACCCGCTTAGCGCATCAATTGCCGTGACAAAACCCTTGGTTTTCTTCTGTCTAAAAATATCCCCGCCGGAGGCATCTATTGGTGCGGTCAATCCAGACAGCGGAATGAAAATGGCCCCGGCGAAAAACGCGCGAGGCCATTGAACTTACTGCGTTTCAGCATCCGGAGTTATCGGTGCACCATCCGCTCCGCATCCGGCAAGGCTGCAAGCCGATAAGGCCAGCAACCCGATTATCATTGCAATTTTCACTTCAACACCTCCTTCCAGCGGGCCACTTGGGCACGCACCTGCGCAGGCGCAGTGCCACCATAGCTGGTCCGGGAGGCGACTGATTTATGCACCGTCAGCACGTCAAAAATACCGTCGGTGATGGCTGAATTCTGCGCCTGCATGTCTTCAAGGCTCAGATCCGGCAAGTCGCAGCCTTTGGATTCGGCCAAAGCAACAAGGGCGCCCGTCACGTGATGCGCGTCCCTAAATGGTAACCCGGTTTCGCGTACCAGCCAATCCGCAAGATCGGTTGCAGTCGAAAACCCTGCCGACGCCGCCTCTTCAAGCGAAGCGCGATTGCCGGTCATATCCTTAACCATGCCTTCCATCGCCGCCATCGCCAGCATCCAGTTGTCAGCCGCGTCAAAGACCTGCTCTTTGTCTTCTTGCATGTCTTTGGAGTAGGCAAGCGGCAGCCCCTTCATCACCATCATCAGCGCGACATTGGCCCCGAAGATGCGCCCGATTTTGGCGCGAATCAATTCCGCAGCATCCGGGTTTTTCTTTTGCGGCATGATGGAAGAGCCGGTCGAGAACCGGTCGGACAAGGTCACAAAACGGAACTGCGCTGAGGACCAGATCACAAGTTCCTCGGCGAAACGGCTCAGATGCATAGCGCTGATTGAGGCAACTGACAGAAACTCAATTGCGAAGTCGCGCGAAGATACCGCATCCAAAGAATTTGCCATTGGCCGATCAAATCCCAGCGCTTCGGCGGTCATATGGCGGTCAATCGGAAATCCGGTGCCAGCAAGCGCCGCCGCGCCCAAAGGCGATTCGTTCATCCGGACACGCGCATCTCGGACGCGCGACAAATCGCGGGCGAACATTTCGACATAGGCCATCATGTGATGACCCCATGTCACAGGCTGTGCTGTTTGCAGATGCGTAAAGCCCGGCATGACCCAGTCGGCCCCCGCTTCTGCTTGATCAACCAAAGCAGAAATCAGGGCAAGTAGGCCCTTTTCGGCTGCATCCAACTGATCGCGCACCCACAAGCGGAAATCGGTCGCAACCTGATCGTTCCGCGACCGGCCAGTGTGTAAACGGCCTGCCGGTTCACCGATCAAGGCTTTCAAACGGGCTTCAACGTTCATATGGATGTCTTCAAGCGCCGTGGAAAATTCAAACGTTCCGCTATCGATCTCTGACAAGACCGTGAGCAAACCTTCCCGAATGGTGTTTGCGTCGCTATCAGTAATAATGCCTTGGGCTGCCAACATGGCGGCGTGGGCCCTTGATCCGGCGATATCCTGTGCCGCCATCCGCTGATCGTATCCGATCGAGGCGTTTATCGCCTCCATGATCGCATCCGGTCCGGCGGCAAAGCGGCCGCCCCACATCTGGTTCGAGGAAGTATCCGACATGAGCTGTCCTTCGGAGGGAATATGAAAAAATTGGGTCTTGCGTTGCTCTATACTGCGACGATGGCGCTTGCAAATCCTGGCTTCGCAGATGTGGCCGCCGCCACCGCTGCTCGCGAGGGCGGAATGAAGAAACTGATCTTGCATTCAGAGCCGAAAACCCGCGACATGGCGGATTTTATGACGTTCGAAGGTGAACCTTTAAACCTGTCCGATTGGCATGGAAAATGGATTGTGGTGAATTTTTGGGCGACTTGGTGCGCGCCCTGCCGCAAAGAAATGCCAATGCTTGCCGACCTTCAGGCCGACATGGGCAGTGATACATTCGAAGTCCTCACCATCGCCACCTCGCGCAATCCGCCGCCAGCGATGAAATCTTTCTTCGAAGATATCGGGGTCACCAACCTACCCCTGCACCGTGACCCCAAATCCTTGCTTGCACGTGGCATTGGCGTTTTGGGTCTGCCTGCCACGGTGATCTTTGACCCGGATGGCAATGAAGTTGGCCGTATGACAGGGGATGCTGATTGGTCATCGGACAGCGCCAAAGCGGTTTTGAATGCTTTGATGGGCGCGGAAGGGTAAACCGCGCCCAAACCTGGGCGAAGCTAGCTCAAAAAAAGGGACGGGAAATTTCCCGTCTCTTTGCTTCTCGGGCTGTAGCTTGAACTATCTACAATACGACCCGCCGCGATGGTTGGCGGTGTCGAAATGGAAGTGATCCTTGTGGTGGCGGTCCGAATTGGGGCCAAGAACAGTCCCGAAGGGACCACAGGCAGCCGCGTGCATCTTGCCCAGCGCTTTGCCCTTTTTGCCTTTGCCCCAGTCGTTTAGCACAGAGATTTCGGACCCGTCAGCCAATTGAACGGCCGCAATGTCTATGGCTTTACCCCGTCCGTGTTCCGAAATTTTGGCTCCGGGCTGGTTATTGCGCGTCCGGCAGGCATAATGCGCGACAACGCGAAGCCCCGACAATCCGCCACCTTGCTTGCCGACCGCAGGCTGAGCACCGGTTTGCACCCAGTCTTTCAGCGCTTTGGCTGTTTCGCAGTTGATTGTTGCAGTCTGGCTTAACTCAATACCAGCAACCGATTGCAGACGAACTGCATTTTCCAAGCCGCATCCCGAAATACGGCCCGGCACATTGCCAACCACTTCGCCAACCAAATAAGGATCACCGCACAGGCCGCCGCCTTCCGGCACGTCACTGTCTGAAAACGCCTTGGTCATCAACTTGCGAACGCCCGACTTCTCGCCCGCCGCTTTGTCACGTCCACCGCCGCAAGCGCCCAACGCCAGCAACACACATCCAACAACTACCCAATTTTTCAACGGTCTACCTTTGCGCGGCCAAAGTCTGGAGCATCAGTATCCTGACCTGCCTCCAAAATGCCACGCCGGATAGCCCGTGTATGGGTGAAATAGGCATGAAGCTGCTCACCGTCGCCAGTGCGGATCGCCCGCTGCAGCGCAAAAAGCTCTTCGGTAAAGCGGCCCAAAATTTCAATTGTGGCGTCTTTGTTCGTTAAAAACACATCGCGCCACATGACTGGATCGCTGGCGGCAATACGGGTGAAATCACGAAAACCTGCCGCAGAAAACTTGATGACTTCGTTGTCGGACACCCGTTGCAGGTCATCGGCGACCCCAACCATCGTATAGGCAATCAAATGTGGGATATGGCTGACAACGGCGCAGACCATATCGTGATGCTCTGCATCCATCCGTTCGGTATTTGCACCAAGCGCTTGCCAATAGGTTTCAACGCGGACAATCACATCTTCATCACAGTCGTCGTCGGGCACAATAAGGCACCAACGATTGTCAAACAGCGATGCAAAACCGGAATCCGGCCCTGAATGTTCGGTCCCGGCCATCGGATGGGTCGGCACAAAATGCACCCCCTCCGGCAAATGCGGGGTGATCACGTCAATCACCGTGCGCTTGACGGAGCCGACTTCGGACACCGTGGCACCGGGTTTTATATGCGGGGCAATCGTTTGCATGACAGGCCCCATCGCACCGACGGGCACCGCCAAAACGATAAGATCAGCGTCTTTGACAGCCTCTTCGGCGCTGTCAAAAACGGTATCACACAGCCCAAGCTTACGTGCCGTATTACGGGTTTTTTCAGAACGGGCATATCCGGTGACATGACAATCCATCCCGGACCGTTTCATTGCCCAAAACATCGACGAGGCAATCAGCCCAAGGCCAATTAACGCAACACGTTTGTAAGGCGCGCTCATCTTGCGCCTGCCTTAAATTGCCCCACGGCATGTGCAACCTGACGGCAAGCCGGTTCATCCCCGACGGTGATCCGCAGGCAGTTGGGCAATTTGTAACCCGCAACCTGACGCACAATCAGACCCTGCTTTTGAAGGTAGGCATCACAAGCCTTTGCTTCATCCGGATTTCCAAATCGCGCTAAAACAAAGTTGGCTGTCGAGGTATCGCATGGAACGCCATGCTCTGCCAAAGCTTCAGAGAGCCACGCGCGCAAACGGCTGTTTTCATTGCGGCATTTTTCGGCATATGCGGTATCGCGCACGGATGCCTCGGCGGCAGCCAAGGCGGTATTGGACACGTTGAAAGGCCCGCGCACACGGTTCAAAACATCAATCACATCGCGCGGGGCATAGCCCCAACCTATCCGCAAACCGCCAAGGCCGTATAGCTTGGAAAACGTGCGGGTCATCACGACATTGTCGCGCATTTCGACCAATTTGGCTCCGCCATCATAGCCCTCGACGTATTCTGCATAGGCACCATCCAAAACCAGCAATGCCTGTTCGGGAATACCTTCAGCCAGACGTTCGATTTCAGCCATGCCGATCATGGTGCCGGTGGGGTTATTGGGGTTTGCGATAAACACCAGCTTGGTGTGCTCCGTGCACCCTTCAAGAATCGCATCAACGTCTGTGATCCGGTCACGCTCTCGCACTTCAACCGGAGTCGCACCCGATGCAAGTGCGCAGATCCGGTACATGGCAAAGCCGTGTTCTGTATAGACTATTTCTGCGCCGGGGCCGCCGTAAGCTTGGCACAAGAAGGTAATAATTTCATCCGAACCCGCGCCGCAAATGATATTGTCAGCCTTCAGCCCGTGCACCTCGGCCAAGGCCGTGCGCAGTTCGATATGGTCGGATGACGGATAGCGATGCAAGTCATGCACACAGCGTTTAACAGCCTCTTGTGCAGCAGGGCTGGGCCCGAACGGATTTTCGTTCGAGCTGAGCTTGATCACATTCGAGACCCCATCAAGGTGCGCTTTGCCCCCGACATAGAGGTCAATGTCCATGATACCGGGTTTTGCTTCGATCTTGGGCATGTCCGTCTCCTATCGAAGACGTGCTTACCCGCGCCGGCCCGCCGTGAAAAGCGGCAAAGCCACACACCCGTTCTGCGATGCTGGACTATGACCAAAATGCACGGGGCATTAGATCAAACGACAACATCCATCGCCTTCTGATCACCGACGCCAAACACCCGTTTATAGCGCGCAATTTCGCTGGCTGGCCCCATCGCCTTGTTCGGATTGTCGGACAGTTTCACCGTCGGACGGCCATTCGCCTTGATCGCTTTGCACACCAAACTAAACGGAGCCAAGCCGTCGTCAGGCGCAAGGCCGCGAAAATCATTGGTCAACAAAGTGCCCCAACCAAAAGAGACCCGAACCCGGCCAGCAAACTGGTTGTACAGCTCAAGGATCTTGGTTTCATCCAATCCGTCCGAAAAGATCACCAGCTTTTTCGTGGGGTCCTCGCCGCGATCTTGCCACCAGCGGATCGCCACTTCGGCACCGGTTGCAGGGTCACCTGAATCAATCCGGATGCCCGTCCAGCCAGCTAAATAATCCGGAGCGTTCTTCAAAAAACCTTCGGTGCCATAGGTGTCAGGCAAGATGATGCGCAGATTGCCTTCGTGCTCTTCGTGCCAATCGGCCAAAACGTCATAGGGCGCGCGCGCCAAAGCAGCATCATCCTGTGCCAGCGCAGCATAAACCATCGGCAATTCGTGTGCGTTGGTGCCGATTGCTTCAAGATCACGGTTCTTGGCGATCAGGCAGTTCGACGTCCCGACAAAGCTGCTGCCCAGCCCTTCCCCCATCGCCTGAACACACCAATCTTGCCACAAGAAGCTGTGGCGGCGGCGGGTTCCGAAATCTGCGATCCGCAATTCTGGGACTTTGCGTAGTTTTTCGACCTTTTCCCAAAGTTTGGTCATGGCCCGAGCGTATAAAATTTGCAGCTCGAACCTGCCCATCTCATTGAGAACCGCGCGGCCGCGCAGCTCCATCAACACCGCCAACGCCGGGATTTCCCATAACATCACTTCGGGCCAACTGCCTTCAAAGGTCAGCTCATACTGATCGCCAACCCGTTCTAGGTGATAGGCGGGCAGGCGGACGTTTTCGAACCATTCGACAAAATCCGGGCGAAACATCTGCCGCTTTCCGTAAAAGGTATTGCCCCGCAGCCAAGTGCTTTCGCCGCGGCTAAGGGACAAAGACCGGATGTGATCCAGTTGCTCACGCAGTTCGCCTTCGTCGATAAGATTGGCCAGCGGCACGCTTTTGGATCGGTTGATCAGACTAAAAGTGACTTGCGTGTCGCGATTGTTGCGAAACACCGATTGGCACATCAACAACTTGTAGAAATCCGTGTCGATCAGAGACCGGACGATCGGATCGATCTTCCATTTATGGTTCCATACACGGTTAGGAATATCGGTCATAAACTTGGCCCTTGCGTCAATGGCGCGCCTTAGACCATGTTTGTGCGCAGTTGTATAGGTTGTCGCTAAACCGGCACTTCTGTGACGTGCTTGACCCGGCTCAATGCAAAGATCGTGTTGGTGCCCGCAACGCTGTCATGCTCCAACACCCGCCGCATCAAGATCTGCTCGAAGTCCGCCATATCCCGCACCAACAGATGCAGCAGATAGTCCCATTCCCCTGAAATCGAATAAACCTCGACGATTGTCGGCTCCAACTCCATCGCGCGTTTGAACTCGGTTCGGGCGGCGGCATTTTGCGAATTCATCCGAACCTGACAAAACACATCCATTTTGCGGCCAATGGCAGCAGGATCGACCAGACGAACCTGTGGGCCCAACACTCCGCTATCCTCAAGCGCTTTGATCCGGCGCCAACAGGTGGCTGGCGACGTGTTGGCCTGCCGCGCAAGATCAGCCATCGAGACCGACGCGTCGCGTTGCAAGAGTTCGAGGATGCGCGTGTCGAGGGTTGAAAGTTGAGGGGTTTCATTCATGGTTTAGATCATAGTGAACCAACCCCATCAAAATCAATCCCATCATGAGAATATCTGAACAGACTCTTCGCCCCCAAGACGTACAATTAAAAGAGGCGTGGGCACCTTGCCCCTTGAGAAGACTTCAGAGGCATCATGACAGACCAAACTCCGATCCTAAAAGACTACGAGCTAACGGACCGCTATACCAAGACCAGTGGCCGCGTGTTCTTGACAGGCACGCAGGCAATCGTTCGAATCGCATTGGATCAGGCACGGCGTGATAAGGTCGCCGGACTGGACACGCGCGGCTATGTCTCGGGCTATCGCGGATCGCCTGTCGGCGGCATTGATCTGGAAATCGGCCGAAATGCGAAACTTGTTGCCGATGCGGGTGTTGAATTCTTGCCCGCCGTGAACGAGGAATTCGGAGCCACGCAGATGATCGGCACACAGCAGGTTGAAACAGACCCTGACAAACAGGTCGAAGCGGTGTTTGGACTTTGGTACGGCAAAGGTCCGGGGGTCGATCGGGCTGCTGATGCGCTGAAACACGGCAACGCCTACGGGTCATCTCCTAAGGGCGGAGTCTTGGTGGTTGCGGGCGATGATCACGGCTGTGTGTCGTCATCGATGCCGCACCAATCCGATGTTGCCTTTATGAACTTTTTCATGCCGAACATTAACCCGGCCAATATCGCGGAATTCCTACCTTTTGCGGAGTGGGGCTACGCGCTCTCTCGGTTTTCCGGCATGTGGGTTGGATTCAAGGCAATTTCCGAAACCGTCGAAAGCGGCATGTCGTTTGAGCTGCCTACAGACCGTGAATTCGTGGCACCGGACTATACTGCGCCCGAAACTGGTCTTCATTACCGTTGGCCAGACCTGCCCGGTCCACAGATCGAAGAACGTATGGAGGCCAAAAAAGAGGCCGTTCTGGCCTTTGCCCGCGCCAATCCGATTGATCGGGTGGAGTGGGGCCATTCCGATGCGCGCTTTGGCATTGTAACCACCGGCAAGGCCCATCTTGATGTGCTAGAGGCGTTGCGTTTGCTTGGCATTGATCAGGCGCAAGCCTGTGATCTGGGGTTGGACATCTACAAGGTCGGCATGGTTTGGCCCCTAGAAGATGTTGGCGCATTGCAGTTTGCCAGCGGCAAGCAAGAACTGTTGGTCATCGAAGAAAAGCGCGGCATCATCGAAAGCCAGCTCAAAGAATACTTCTACGATTTCCCCGGTCAAAAACCGCAGCGCATGGTTGGCAAACGGGATGAAAACGGCACCCGCCTGATCCCTTGGACCCATGAATTGGGGGCCGTGATGCTGGCTAAAATTATCGCGGCTCGGCTCGATTTGAATTTCGGACTTGAGCTGTCAACCAAAGCCAACGCCATCGTTCCCGCCCCGAACTTGATCACAGTAGACGGTGCTACGCGCACGCCCTATTTTTGCTCTGGCTGCCCGCATAACACCTCAACCAAAGTGCCGGAAGGCAGTCAGGCCATGGCCGGAATCGGCTGCCATTTTATGGCCAGCTGGATGGACCGAAACACCACATCTCTAATCCAGATGGGCGGCGAAGGGGTAAATTGGGTGGCGCGGTCAAAGTTTAATGGAAACAAGCACGTATTCCAGAATTTGGGCGAAGGAACCTACTACCATTCGGGATCACTGGCTGTTCGGCAGGCCATCGCTGCGGGCACCAACATCACCTATAAAATCCTGTTCAACGATGCCGTGGCCATGACTGGTGGTCAAACTGTCGACGGGCCAATCGAGGTCACCTCCATTGCCAAATCCATGGTCGCCGAAGGGGCAGTCAAAGTTGTTGTTGTGTCCGACGTGCCGGAACAGTTTTCCAAATCCGATTTTCCGGACGGTGTCGAAATCCTTCACCGTTCGGAAATGGACCGGATACAACGCCAGCTGCGGGAAATTCCGGGCACTACAATCTTGATTTACCAACAAACCTGCGCCACAGAAAAACGCCGGCTTCGCAAGCGCGGCAAGCTGGAAGATCCTAAAAAATTCGCCGTTATCAACCCGTTGGTTTGCGAAGGGTGCGGCGATTGCGGCGTGGAATCCAACTGCCTGAGTATTGAGCCACTGGAAACCGAATTTGGCCGCAAGCGCCGGATCAACCTCAATTCGTGCAACAAGGATTTCACCTGCGTCAACGGGTTCTGCCCCAGCTTTGTCACCGTCGAAGGCGGAACGCTTAAGAAGCCCAGTGCCGAAGGCAAAAAGGTGGAATTTGACAGACTAAAAACGCAGCTGACAGCACCGGTACTACCTAGTCTCGACACCCCCTTTGACATCTTGGTGACAGGCGTGGGCGGCACCGGTGTTGTCACCGTCGGCCAGCTGATCGCTATGGCGGCAAATCTGGAAGGCAAAGGTGCCAGTGTCCTTGATTTCATGGGGTTTGCGCAGAAATTCGGGCCGGTTCTGTCCTACATTCGCATGGGAAACACCGAAGCCGAGGTGAATCAGGCCCGTATTGAACCCAGCTCGGCTAACGCGCTGATTGGCTGCGATTTGGTTGTCAGTTCATCCCCGAAAGCGTCCGCCACCTATCGCAAGGGACACACGCGGGCGGTGGTCAACACCGCCTTGATGCCAACCGGCGATTTTACCCGCAACCGCGATACCGATTTGCGCGCTTCTGATCGGGTAAACCGCATTGCCGACGGAGTGGATGCCGCATCGCTTCGGTCGCTAGATGCCAACGCGCTGTCACAGGCCCTGATGGGGGATACGGTCTACGCCAATGTGCTGATGCTTGGCGCTGCGTGGCAGGCCGGTTTGGTGCCGCTTAGCGAAATGGCCTTGATGCGGGCAATTGACCTGAACGGCGTGAAGCCTGCGCAAAACAAGGACGCCTTCACGTGGGGCCGTATCTGTGTTGCCGCGCCCGATCAGGCCACCCAAGTTGCGGACCTACCTGAAACGCCAGTGCATTCCTTGACTGAAATGGTGTCGCGCCGTGCTGATTTCTTGACTGATTATCAAGATGCGCAATGGGCACAAGCCTATCAACAGGCGATCACCGAAGTCATGGACGCAGAGCAAAAAACCATCGGTCACACCGGACCTTTGTCCGAGGCCGCTGCAAAAGGTTTGTTCAAACTAATGTCCTACAAAGACGAGTACGAAGTGGCACGTCTGCACCTGGAGACCGGATTCCTAGAAGGCTTACAGCAGCAATTTGAGGGCGACTTCACCGTTAAACACCATCTTGCACCACCCTTGCTGAGCGGCAAACCGGATGCACGCGGACGGCCGGTTAAGCGCGCGTTTGGTCCTTGGGTACGAGTTGGCTTCAAGGGTTTGGCGCGGATGAAAACTCTGCGCGGTGGTGCCTTTGATGTTTTTGGCAAGACTGCGGAGCGCAAGATGGAACGCACCTTGATCACTGAATATCGCGACCTTTTGCAAGGCCTGACAAAAGGGCTAACCAAGGATAATCATACACAGGCTGCCCGCATAGCGGGGTTGGTGATGGATATTCGCGGCTTTGGGCCGGTCAAAGAGCAGGCTGTCCAAGAAGTGCGGACACAGATCGCCACCGACATGGCGCAGTTCTGAGGCATTTGAGGGGGAAACATGTCAGATACGATCAAGGTACAAGACCACGGGATTTGGGTGGAAATCACACTGAACCGCCCCGACCGCTTGAACAGTTTTAACGACGAAATGCACCTTGCGCTGCGCAGCGCGTTGGAGGAGGCCCGCGATGGCAGCGCACGCGCGGTGTTGTTGACAGGGGCCGGACGTGGATTTTGCGCCGGACAGGATTTGGGCGATCGCGACCCGTCCAAAATGGTGGGAAAGCCGGATTTAAGCAAAACAGTGCGCGACTTCTATGCACCGCTTGTTCGGTTGATCCGGGGACTGAACCTTCCGGTGGTTTGCGCAGTCAACGGCGTTGCGGCTGGAGCTGGGGCCAATTTGGCGTTGGCCTGTGATATCGTAATCGCCGGACAATCAGCCAAATTCATTCAGTCTTTCTCAAAAGTCGGACTTATCCCCGACACCGGCGGCAGCTGGCATTTACCGCATTTGATCGGCGAAGCCCGTGCCAAAGGTCTGGCCCTGACCGCCATGCCATTGCCCGCGCAAAAGGCTGCGGATTGGGGGCTGATTTGGCAGGCCTATACGGATGACACCTTGATGGACGAAGCCCGCGTTTTGACCGCGCAGCTGGCGAACGGGCCTACCTTGGGTATGGGCCTGACCAAAATGTGCATTCAATCGGCAGCAACAGCATCCTTGTCAGAACATCTGGAAACCGAAGCCGATGCCATGAAGATCTGCGGCGAAAGCGATGACTATGCCGAAGGTGTTTCATCCTTTTTGCAAAAGCGTCCACCGGTCTTCAAAGGCCATTGATAACAGCAATAGCGGATACCCCTTACCCTATCCGCTATTTGCCCAGCACCTCATACAGTTCCAGTGGCAACCCGTCAGGGTCCGCGAAAAAGGTGAAGCGTGCACCGGTGAACGGGTCAATCCGGATTGGTTCAACGTCAACTTCCGCGCCGGTCAAAGTGCATACACAGGCATCTAAATCGGCGACGGCAAAGGCCAGATGGCGCAAACCGCAGGCCTCCGGCCGCGAAGCGCGCTTTGGAACATCCGGAAAGGAAAACAGCTCGATCTGACCACCATCGGGCAGACCGAGATCCAGTTTCCAGCTGTCACGCTCTGGCCGATAGTTTTCGTCCAACACCGGCAACCCAAGAATATCGCAATAAAACGCCTTTGAGCCCGCATAGTCGCTACAGATAATTGCAGCATGATGGATTTTTTGCAGCAGCATTGTACGTCCAGACAATAATGATCAGACCGCGATCTTAACGCCCTGCCGCTTGGGATCAATCAAAAGCCGGACGTTTCGCGGTCCGGCTTTTGACACTTGTTCTTAGTGGCTTGTCCCCTCTGAGAAGGTGATTTTGTTCCATACATTGTATTTCCCGGACGGCTTTCGCATTGGAAGGCGTTTGACGATTTCCAATGTTTCGGCGTTATAGATCAGCACTTCGCCTTCGTCTTCCCAGACCGACACCAGTGCATGACTGCCGTCTTTGGTAAATTCGACGTGCGCCACTGTGGCACCGGGAACGGGCCGCATGGATTTGACGATTTCAAGGGTTTCTTTGTCGATGATATGCATCACGTCCCTGTTTGGGCCAAAGAACACATCTGCCCAAACATATTTGGAATTTTCATGGCTGCGCATGAAAAAACCCGGACCCTCTGTGGGGATGGTTTTGACTGTTTCCCATGTCTGCATATCGATCACCGAAATCACCGCTTCCTTAAGGTGCGGCGTGGCCATGACGGTGGTGTCTTTGTATTTCCATGTGATGCCAGACCCCAAATGCGGCATACCTGCCAGCTCCAGATCAGCCACTTTTTGACCAATCACAAGGTCCACCACCAACCCATCAGTACCTTTGCGCGACGCGCCCATGACGTGTTCGTACGATTGGTCAAAGAAAAAATCATCAAGGTAGTCGGGCGTGGTGATTTTGCGGATAGGAAAGGCCGTGTCTTGGGCAACCGGCCCTTCGATACGCCAGTCATGTGCGAGGCCCCCTGCGAAAATCGCAAGGTTGGGAGTTTCGCTATAAGACACCTCCCAAATCTCCGGCACATCCTTGAGCGCGAGAACAAAGCTTTCACGAGGCGGCGCTTGGTATACGGCGGACACGCGGCTGGGCGTTCCGTCCTTGCCCTTCACGTCATGCACTTCGGCAACGCTTAGGTCTTCGGTCGACAGGATCGTCAACGTGTTCGGCAGATAGTTGGCAACGGCCAACCATTTGCCGTCGCCGCTCATGGCGATATTGCGGCTGTTCAGACCCGCGCGCACGCGGCCCACCTGTTTCAGCGCCCATATATCGTATTTTTGCACCCATCCATCGCGGGACATGATGAAGACAAAACGCCCAGTCGGGTCAAACTTCGGCCCGCCGTGCACGGCAAAAGGCGTGGCAAACCGGTCAAGCACCTCAAAGGTGTCACCGTCCAAAACCGAAACACTGTGATCGCCGGTTTCGACAGCCAGTGTGATGTTCATTGGGTCCGATGCCCAAACAGGCGCATCAACGCTGTCATAGTCGTCGTCCATGACGCGGCTGGCCATGATCTGCTCTGTTCCCCAAGGCGGAACCGCCTCAAGCGGGGTTTTGAGGTAGTCCGCCAATGCGGCGATACGGTCTTCGGTCAGATCGTCAGAAAATCCGGGCATTTGCGTTGTAACGCGGCCGTCACGGATCACGGCCGCCACCTTGGGGCCGCGCATGCGTTTCAGGGTTTGCGGGATCAAGGCCGGACCCGTTCCACCGAGACGGTTGGCATCATGGCAGTCGGCGCAAAAATCGACATAATCGGCGCGCGGATCGGCCTGTACCGTGCTGGTCAAAGACAAGGTTGCGGCCAGCGCGAAGAAAAGAGGGCGGATCATATTCAAGTCCTTTGACTAGAGGCCGGTGCGATGGGCGCGCGCGGTAAAGAAAATCCCCGAAGGGCTCTCGGCCTCGATCTCGCGCAGCTTTTCGAAGGTTTCAGTGTCGTAGATCATGACCTTTCCCGCATCGCGGACGCTCAGCCAGACCTCATGCCCGCGCGGGGTGAACTCCATATGAAGCACCGCCGGACCGGGCTTGAATTCATGCACGATCTGTTTTGTGACTGTGTCGATGACCTGAATCGTATCGTTCAGGGGATGGGCGAAATTCACCCAAACATGGCGACCATCTGGGCGGGCCATGGCAAATACCGGCTGTCCATGCGTCTTGGTGCGGCCAGTTTCTTGCAAAGTGTCAGAGTCGATCCAAAGCACCTCGTGATGGCCAACGGCGGGCAGAACGAAATCGCTGCCGGTATCCGCCCAGCCCTCAAGGTGGGGCATTTTGTAGACCGGCATTTCCTCTTGTCCACGACCGTAGTTTTGCAGCACGCGGATCGGTTCGGGATTTTCAGCCCACAGGTCAAGCGCCGTCAAACCGTCTTCGCCGAACAATCCGGTGATATACGTGCGACCATTGCCGGTGATCAGGGCGTCATAAGGCCGATCGCCCATATCTTTGATCTTGGTGATCTCGGCTGTGCCAGTGGACATGTCCGCTATCCATGTTTCGCCGGTATCCCACATGGTGAACACAAATTTTGAACCCGGCGCGTCAACAAGGCCGATAGTTTTGCTTCCGGTGGGTATATCTGCGACCAATTCAAGCGTTTCGGCATCAAAGACCCTGACCCCGCCCGGTTCATAGTTCGACACAGCAACCAGTTTTCCATCATCAGAAATCGCCCCGCCGATGGAGTTCCCTGCCTGCACAACACGTTTAGCAATCTTACGGTCCACGATATCGACTTTGGTCAAACCGCCATCACGGCCAAACACATAGGCGAACCGTTCATCGGAGGAATAGACAAGCGAGGCATGCGACAAATCACCCAAGCCTTCGATGCGGTGCAGCGCTGCGCGGTCGGATTGATCAACCAACAACACAGACCCGGTGGCCCGCTCGATGATCAAGCCCAAATCGCCGGTGGCAATGGTTTCAGCCATGGACGACGTGCCCAGCACAACCGCAAGGGCGCATACAGTGTTCAATAATTTCATGGGGCTTCTCCTTTGAGAAGGTAATCAGCAATCCAAGCCGCTTCGGCTTCGGTGATCAAGGGGCGCCAAGGCGGCATCGGGGTTCCCGGAACGCCATCCAAAATGACCCCCTGCAGGATGTCGGTGTCATAATGTTCAAGAGATTGCGGGCGAATGTCAGGGCCAAGCCCCCCTTTGAGCGTCAACCCGTGACACGATCCGCAATCTTGAACGACAAAGCGCTCAAGCGCGACCGGATCGACCGGTTTTGCCAGCGCGGGCGCAGCCAAAACAAGAAACAGGGCGATAAGCCTAGCCATGTGCAGCGACCTCGGCGGTATCATCCGCCAGTGGCAACCCTTGTGCCCCATATAGCGAGACAACTTTGCCGATGATAAACAGGGTCGGTGCCTTTAGGTCCGCTGCGCGCGCGTCCTGTGCGATGTGGGACAGCGACGAAACCATGCGCCGTTCGTCCGCGCTGGTGGCCTTTGAAATCGCCATGACAGGCGTTTGGCCCGCCAATCCTTCGGTCATCAAACCCACAGCGATCTGTCCGATGTTGGCAACGCCCATATAAACAACCAGCGTGGTGTCCACGTTCGCCAGCCGCTTCCAATCAAGATCAAGGGATTTGCCCGCTTGTCTGTGACCGGTGACATATTGCACGCCTGTTGCCAGCCCGCGATGGGTCAACGGCACGCCCGAGATCGCCGACGCCCCTTGCGCGGCTGTGATGCCCGGCACGTATTCGATTTCAATGCCGCTGGTTTGCAAGACCGCGGCTTCTTCCGATCCACGGCCAAATATCAATGGATCGCCACCCTTAAGGCGGGCAACCTGATGACCTGCCACAGCTTCTTCGACCAAGATTTCATTGATCCGCTCTTGGGTGACCGCATGGCATTTCGGCATTTTTCCGACAAAGATCATCTTTGCTTCGGGGTTCGCCATTGCGATAATTTCGTCTGACACAAGCCGGTCATAGACAACGCAGGTAGCCGCTCGTAGGAGGCGTTCCGCTTTGAGGGTTAGCAGCTCGGGGTCTCCGGGGCCTGCGCCTATCAAGGATACTTTACCGGTCATATGTCGTCTCGCTCGTCCAGTGGATGGCTTAAGGATGGCTGGGGGCCAAACCTGTCCCGCGGGCACCTATGGCGGCACCACGTCGATTCGAAGATCCGTCTGCGGGTAAGGCTCGGTCCGGTATGTGGGTCTTAAAGTGAGGCAGCAGAGACAGCTTTACCTTGACTAAAGTTAAGGGCGTTCCGGTTTCCCGAAACGCCTTTGGTTTTGTCCGAAAGAACAGGGCCAGAATTAATCCGGCGACACCGTCACCATGCCGATCATTTTTTGCGTTTCCCAATGGGGCCCGCACAGATAATCCTGATCGCCGGGCACCAAAAAGGTGAATTCCAAGTGCTCATCTGGAAAAGCGCGGTCGGATTCCGGCTCTGATCCGACTTTGACGCTGTGACTGGTGCGTTTGTCGACATTTACCCAACGCACTGTTGTGCCTATAGGCACCGTGATTTCTGCAGGGCAAAAGTTATATTTGTACATGGTGACAACAGTCACATCCTTGGCCTCTTCCGACGCAACGCCAATCATCTCGACATAACGCTCTTCGGCTTCGGCACAGATAACCGCGGGATCTTTGGACCCGCGCGCAAATGCAGGAAAGGCCGCGCAAAGCACGGCAACGGTCAGTACAGGTATCGCCACCGGTTTCATCGGGGTCTCCTAATTCAAACCAAAGACGCTGCGGCCAGCGATGCCGGCCGCAGCGGTGTTCTTATTGACCGATCACGTTGATCATCGCGTCCGCATTGTCCAAGGCAAGGCTGGTGTTCAGCGTCACGTGATGGAACCGCGCGGCGGCAAAGTCATCGTGGATCGCAAAGCCAACGGTGTAGGTTTTGCCCGCTTCAAGCGGTACGTCCCCCGGTGCGTCAGACATCAGTTTGCGCGAGAAAGTCACGGTCCACATACCATCCGCACCTAGGGATGCATCGGCCGCCATTTCACCGTCGTTTTGAACACGGCGTTCCAGCAAGTAGCCATTGGCCGAGGAACCATCAGCATAGACGCGCAACAGGTCCATAAACGTCCCGTCCTTGAGGTACTGTTCGATGGCCTCTGCTGTCTCCATCTTGTCCCAACCGCCCAGCGCTTTTCCGCGACGGCCTTTGAGTTCAACATCGGTTCGGCTTTGGCTTAGGTACTTGGTAACGGTCCCTTGCGCTTGAAGCTGTGCCGCAACATCTGCATTGGCAGCAATCGCATCCGCGCCCGGATCAAACGGCATATAGGTGTTGTCGGCATGACAGGTTGCCCAGCAGCCCACTTGTTCGCCCATTTCGATACCTGTGCCGGTGATCATTAGCGCCACTTTGATCTGGTTGTCAGGGTCCATCTTGCCACCTTCAACAAAGGGGGCCGGATTGTGACCTGCGTCTTCCCACTGCAGACGGAAATAGACAGTTTCGCCGTCATGAGTGGCCTGAATGGACGCAGGGATAGTGCCACGCTTGCCGGGAATCGGAGTTGGTTCAAGCTCATCCGACTTACCGCCGCCGCCCGCTACGATTTTGTTTCCGATCGCATCCAGTTCTTTGGCGTGGCAGGTGGTGCATTGATCGCCGCCCTTGGTCACAGGGCGCGCACCGCCGTGATACTTACCGTTCTGCACCCATTCAAACGAGGCCTGCCCAGGATAGAACAAGGTCAGATCTGCAGCGCCAGCCGCAGCCCAATCCAAATCAGTCCCGACACCCGCAGCATCCCCCGCTCCGGCAGGAGCAGCAGCGTCCGCTTTGCCTTCCATTTCCGCTTCAACCTTGGCACGCTCATCTGTGCGGGCGGCTTCTACGGCAGCCAGAAGTTTGGCGCGATCCGCGTCTTTGGTCGCTTTTACGGCAGCAGCTTCTTCTGCTTCCTTGGCTTCTACACGGGCAAGACTATCCAGATAGATTTGCGGGACTTCGCGAATGAACTCTGGATTCGGAGCTTCGAGCGTCGCCAGATATTCCTCATCCGCGCGGCCGCGAAGATCCTTATGCGCAATGCCTTTGTGGCAATCGATACAGGTTTGACCAGTTTGCATCGCATTCAAATGCTGTTGACGCGCACGCGGCTTCTGGAATTCCGGCATCATCGATTGGAAGTCGTGGCAGTTCCGGCATTCAACCGAATCCGTCTCTTTCATCCGCTGCCATTCATTCATCGCCAGATGCAGTCTTTTGGCATCAAACTTTTCCGGAGTTGAGATCGAGCCAGTCAACTTGCCCCAGACTTCGCGTGATGCTTTGATCTTGCGAATAATCTTGTGGGTCCAGTCCTTGGGTACGTGGCAATCGGAACAGACGGCCCCAACCCCGGACCGGTTCACATCGTGAATCGTGCCTTCATACTCAGTGTAAATATAGTCGCCCATTTCGTGACACGAGACACAAAATGGCATGGTGTTTGTGGCTTCCATGGCGGTGTTAAATCCGCCCCAGAAGATAATACCGGCGGTAAAGACGCCTGCAATTCCAGCAAGGGGCATTCCAAAAAGAAAGTACCGGCGCCAGAGTGGCTTTTTCGGTTCGGGACCGCTGTCGGTCATATCCAAGCTCCGTTTATGGCATAGCGGTCGGCGGGTGCCCGACGCGAATATTGAGATAGAAAAAAGGGCGGGCGCATGGCCCGCCCCTGATCGTTCTTTTTAAAACAACGCCTTAAGTGACGTGGTTTGTACGGTTGTGTACGTTGAACTTACCAGTTGGTGCATAAAGCCCTTTGACGCGGCCAATCTCTTCGAGAGTTTTGGCATCATAGATCACGATCTCACCATTTGGCTCGAGCGAGTCAGACAGGTTCCAGTTGGAAACCCAGACTTCGGTGCCATCAGCGTTGAACTCAAAGTGCACAGCTGCGTGCCCTTCTTGCTCGGTCAGCTGAATGGTTTTCACAATCTCGCCAGTCTCTTTCGAGATAACCTGAACAGATTGTTGAACTTCTGGCTCTGGGTGCTTTGTCTGGTCAGCCCAGATGTAGTCCGAATTCGGGTGTGTCCGAACGAACAGACCGGGCCCATCGGTTTCAACTTCGTAGCAAGTTTTCCAAGCGTTGTCGGGGTGACCTGCGGGATCGTTGCCCCATACTGTCACAGTCCCAACACCAAGGTGTGTTGTCCCGGCAACCGGACCACAATTCGGGTCAATCCAGTTGGCACCCGGACCCGGATGCGGCAGGGCAGCAACGTCGATCATCGCCTCAAGCTTGTGAGTCTCTGTATCGACAACAACCATTTTGTTCGACGCGTTTGCGGCGATCTGGAAGTAGCGGCCTGTCGGATCAAAGAAACCGTCATGCAGGAACTTGGCTGAGTTGATTTTGTCGATGCGCAGGTTATCGAGGTCGGTGTAATCCACCTGCCACAGCTGACCCAGCTCTTTCACCGCAACGATCCATGTTGGCTCATTTGGTGTTGTGTAGATCGCAGCAACACGGGCTTCTTCGACATAGTCACCGTCGACGTTCACACCACGAGTCGAAACCACTTTGAGCGGCTCCATTGTCACAGCGTCAGAAATGACGAAGTGAGGAGGCCAGTAACCACCGCCGATGATGTATTTACCGTCGCCGGATACGGCCACGTCACGTGCGTCATAGGCGACTTTGACTTCGGAAACCAACATCTTGTCTGGAGTCTGCCAGAGGTCGATTTTGGTCATTTTGCCGTCGCGACCCATTGTGTACCAGAACCGGCCAGGATGCTCAGGTTCTTCAATCGCGTGGTGCTCAGACGCTTTGATCACGTGCACCGCGTAACCGGTGGGGATGTGAACCAGAACTTCTTTGGTGTCGCCATCGATGACGGCCACTTTGCCGGCGTCACGTTCGATCACAACAAAGAAGTTTTCCCAGTTGCGGCCGTGCATTGGCTCGGTCGGGTAGTCGGCTTCTTCGACATAGACCTTCCGGGTCTCGCGCATCTGTGCCAGCGACATTTCTGGCGGCTTGGGCGCATCCATCTGGATGTAGGTCGCCATGTCTTTGATCTGCTTTTCGGTCATAATGTCCGAAAAGTTGTTCATACCGCCTTCGGTACCCCAGGCAATAATCTTTTCAAGACGTTCCTGACCAAGCTTCAGCGTGCCACCTTCGGTGACCGAGCCGTCAGCGCCGGTTTTCTTCCAATGCGGTTCCAGGCTTTTGCCGGTAGCGCCTTTGCGCAAAACACCGTGGCAACCTGCGCACTGTTCGAAATAGAGTTGTTTCGAAGCTTCAAAGGCTTCTTCGCTAAGGCTAGGACCTTCGGCGAATGCGGGCATCGCAACGCTGCCGAGGATCATGGCAAAACCTGCCCCTAGCGCGCCGCGTAGTTTCATTTGGGTGATTCCAAGTGACATAATCACTCTCCGTTTGCTGGTGAGGCAAGCGGAAGATGCGCCGACTGACTGAGTCTCGTCTTAACATTAGTCAAAGGTGCTCACAAAAAAGAGAGGACATCCCGATTCCATCCCCTTATTTATATGGACATTTCTGAGGTATCTTTTCAATTGGACCGCCAGTCGTTGCAAAAAACGGCAGCGACAGTTCAAACGCGATCTTTAACAAGATGGGTCAGTGTCGCCCCGGCCTCGTAGTAAGCTTGGCGCACCCCGGCAAAGGCAATATTATGCTGGGCAATTGGTGCACGCGGCATCACCGATAAGTCCCCGCCCAGCAAGGCCTGCGCCATAGCCGTGCCAAACACGGTGCCCGGCCCGATCCCGCGCCCTGAGTAGCCAAAGTTGATCAGGGCTGAATTGTCTAACAACAATGTTTTTGGCAGGTATTCTTCGGTCATGGCAATGCGGCCAAACCACGTTTCTTGCAACGTAACCTCAGCCAGCAAAGGATACATTTTAGTCAGTTTTCGTTTCAGCCAGCCCAAATGTGCCGATTGGCCAATATGGCCTAGCTGCCCCATCCCGCCAATGATCAACCGCCCGTCTTGATCCATCCGCCAGGACGACATCACCATTGCGGTATCCCAACACCCCTCCTTACCAGGCAGAATTTGGGCCGCTTGTTCCACCGACAAGGGCGCAGTTGCAGACTGAAAATAATGTACGGGAATGACTTTTGGCGTTTTCAACCCCTGTATCGGAATCGCATAGCCGTTCATGGCGATAATCATTTTTTTGGCGGTTACCGTGCCGCGAGGCGTTTGCACAGTCCACAACGCGCCAGCCTTTTTAACATCCAATGCCGGTGTCTTCGAATGCAATATCGCGCCAAATGTCTGGGCCGCGCGCGCCAGCCCAACGGCGTAGGCCAAAGGTTGAATTGTCCCGGCACGCGGATCAAATAGCGCGCCATGCACTTGGTCAGACCCCGTTCGCGCAATGGCCTCTTCTCGGCTCAATAACTGCACTGGGGCACCGCGTGCGGTCTGCTGGCGAAACCGATTCTGTAAATCGGACAAACCGGTGGGCGCATGGGCACAATGCAGCGTTCCGTTTCTGACAGGCTCGCAAGCAATTTCGTGACGTGCAATCAGGTCAAAAACCTTGTCAGGCGCTTGGGCCAAAATCCGCGAAAGGCGCTCTCCTGCTGCTAGGCCAATTGTGGCGTTTATTTCATCGGGTGGCAGCCAAAGACCTGCATTGGACAATCCCACGTTCCGGCCAGAACCGCCGAACCCAATACTTTCAGCCTCCAAAACACGGACCGAAGCGCCCCCCTGTGCCGCCTCGAGCGCTGCTGACAAACCGGTATACCCGCCACCAATGATGACCAAATCCGCCTTAGCATTTTCGGTCAACGGTTTGGTATCCTCACTCTCTTGGCATGTGTTGAACCAAAGGCTGTCGCTGATCTTGGATGTCACGTGAATTCCTTTAGCTAGGTAACGGGCCTTGAGAAGGACGGTTCATGAATGGTTACACAAAGCCGGTTCTGTGCGTCCATGATTTCTTTGTTGCGGGGCAGAAATTGTCCAACCAAGATCGCCAAAGGACGGAGCACTGCAATTATTGCCCGTCTGGACCGCCTGTATAGGTCGCTCTTTAGTAAAAACTTACTAAAAATAAACTGCTGCTGCTTAGCCTGAACCCAACTGAGATTCGGGAGTAGCCAAGAAATGGCGCAGTTTCATTTGAGAAATGCCAAGTTTTACAGGTCGCACCATGTGCTGCCCTTCTCCACGATCATTAGGGTAAAGTTATGAAGTCCAAGGCTATTTCCCTCTTTAACCCAACCATCTTAATGGCTTTGGCACTGATGGCGATTATCGTCATGATGATTTTGCCAATGCCGTCTTGGGTGTTGGATGTGGGGCTAGCTGTCTCTTTTGGGCTGGCGATTTTGATTTTCACAGTCACACTGTTTATCGAACGCCCGCTGGATTTTTCAGCCTTTCCAACGGTTTTGCTGACCACATTGATGCTGCGGTTATCACTCAACGTAAGCTCAACCAAACTGATTATCGGACAAGGCCATACCGGAACCCATGCCGCAGGCGACGTCATTCAAGGCTTCGCGAACTTCGTCATGGGGGGAAGCGTTTTTTTGGGGCTTGTCGTGTTTGGCGTTTTGATGATCGTCAACTTTGCTGTCATTACCAAAGGCTCGGCCCGAATGGCCGAAGTTTCTGCCAGATTTGCGCTAGACGCCATGCCGGGCAAGCAGCTTGCGATTGACGCGGACATGTCTGCTGGTGCGATTGACCACGCCGAAGCCAAATTGCGCCGTGAAACGGAGCAACAAGAAACAACATTCTTCGGCTCGCTTGATGGTGCATCCAAGTTTGTCAAAGGTGACGCTGTTGCAGGCCTTTTGATCACTGGTCTCAATCTGATTATGGGCATCATCATGGGTACGGTCGTCCATGATATGCCCCTTTCAGACGCCCTGGAAACATATGCGATTCTGACCGTAGGGGATGGCTTGGTTTCGCAGATCCCCGCCGTCATTATCTCAATCGCCGCCGGTCTGTTGCTGGCACGTGGCGGCTCAAAGGTATCCGCCGACGTTGCGGTTATGGCTCAGCTTGGGCGCCATCCAGCTGCGCTGACAACTGTGGCCGTTTTGATGGCCATGTTCGCATTGGTTCCCGGGTTACCCTTTTTCCCGTTTATGCTTGGGGCCACAATTTTAGGGGCTTCGGCCTGGTGGATAAAAGCCCATCCGGCAGTGGAACCCGAAGAGGCCGCCGATGAAGTTGAAGACACCGGTCCTGTAACCCGCCCAATGGGTGATGTTTTGGATCTTGATGATATCCACGTGGAGTTCGCGCCAGACTTGGTCAACATGGCCTTGGACCCTGGTACTGGGTTGGATGTACGGATTGCGAATATGCGAAATCATATTGCATCCAACTTCGGCTTGATTTTGCCTGAAATCCGCTTGACCGACGCATCCGCTTTGCCAACAGGCACTTATGTCATCCGCATTCACGGCGTCGAAATGGCCCGCGGTGAATTGAATTCCGACTTGGTGCTTGCCCTCATTCCTGAAGAAGTCGGTGCTCTTCCCAGCGGCAAAGATGTCACTGAACCAGTTTACGGTGCCCCGGCACGCTGGATTCGGCCCGAAGACCAAGAACGCGCATCAATAACGGGAGTCACAATTGTCACCCCCGCCGAGGTTTTGGCCACCCATTTGCTAGAGGTAATACGCCGCAATTTCGGTCGTCTTTTGACATTCAAAACTCTACGCCGCTTGCTGGACGAAATGGTCGCGCTGTCCAATCCGGCGCGCGCCGATGCGAATAGAAAACTGTTGGACGAAATCATTCCCGAGAAGGTCCAAATAGATACTTTGCATCAGGTTTTGCGCCTGCTGTTGGATGAACAAGTCTCGATCCGCAATATGCCACTAATCCTTGAGGCGGTTTCAGAAATGCGCGGCCAACAAACCCGGCCCGAAATTATCTGCGAACACGTAAGACAACGCATGGGCTTCCAGCTGGTCGCCGGTATGCGCCGCCCGGATGGAACAATTCCGCTGATCCAGCTGGCCCCGGAATGGGAAGAAACCTTTGTCACCTATCAGATGGATGGCGGACAGGGTGCCTTGGATGTCGCCTTGCCACCGGATCGATTTGAAGCGCTAACCAAAGGTCTCGCTGAACAAATTGGTGATGCGGGAAGCAGGGGCGTTGTACCCGCAGTTGTCACTTCGGCCCGCCGCCGCCGCTTTTTGCGAACGGTTATGGCAGCCAAGGGTATGACCAGCCCGGTAATGTCATTTGAAGAAATTGGCGTAGAGGCACGGCCCACATTGGTAGGGGTGGTGGCAGCGTGACCAGCCTTGCCCCCCTGATCGAGCTTATGTCGGCGTCACTCTGGTTATCACTAATGGTGTTTTTGCGGGTCGGCGCGGCGATTTCAGTCATGCCGGCGCTGGGTGAACAGATGATTTCCGTTAGAACTCGGCTTATGATTGCTCTTGTGATCACGGTTGCCGTGACCCCTGCCGTTGCAGGGCATTTCGACCTCCAAGACCCTTCATTGCCAGTCTTCCTGAGGGCTTTGGCAACAGAGACGTTGTCAGGGCTGTTTCTTGGGATTGTCTTGCGCCTGTTTGTTTTGGCTATTCAAACCGCTGGAGCAATCGCCGCACAATCGACGTCCCTGTCGCAGCTGCTTGGCCAATCGGGGTTAGATCCCTTGCCAGCCTTAGGCAACATTTTGATGATAGCTGCGCTTGCTCTTTTGATGGTCACCGGATTTCACGTCAAGGTGGCCATATTCCTGATCATTTCCTATGAAATTTTACCGCCTTTGGTATTTCCAAACGCGGCTGACATCGCAGAAGCGGGCAGTATTCGCGTCGCCGAGAGTTTTGCCCTCGCCTTTACGCTTGCGGCCCCATTTGTAGTTCTATCGGTGCTTTATAATTTGACGCTTGGCGTGATCAACAAGGCTATGCCCCAATTGATGGTCGCCTTTGTCGGCGCGCCGGTGATCACGTTCGGGGCCATCGCCTTTATGCTGGTTTCAGCCCCATTGATGTTGACTGTCTGGGTCCAAGCCTTGGACGCCTTTATGACAGCGCCGTTCCAGTAGCGCTCTATGTCTGATTCAGAAGACAGCGGCGACAAAAGTCACGAACCCTCCCAGAAAAAATTGGACGATGCCCGCAAGAAAGGTGAAATCCCGCGCGCTGCCGATCTTCTTACTGCGATGGGTTATTTGGGTCTATTGGCTGGCGCAGTGTCCGTTGGTAGCTATTGCATCTTGAGGCTGTCCAATGTCTTGCTTCCTATGATCGAACAACCCGAAAGACTTACCCATCTGTTCTTCGACGGAAATGCCAAAGCCGTTTCAGGTCAATTGCTTAGTGCGGGGTTGACCCAGACATTGCCGATTTTGTTTGCCCCAACTGTTTTTGTATTACTGACACTGTTCGCGACCCGTGGAATTGTCTTTTCTGGCAAAAAACTGATGCCCAAGTTTTCGCGTCTGTCACCGATAGATAATGCCAAAAACAAATACGGCAGACGTGGCTTGTTTGAGTTTTTCAAAAGCTTTGTGAAGCTTTCCGTCTACTCAGTTCTATTGGCCGTCTTTTTAAAAAGCCAGCTGGAGCCAATCATTGGCACCGTCCGAACCTCCCCGGCGGAAGTCGTCATGATGATCACCACCCTCGTCACGAAATTTCTGTTCATCGTCGTCCTGATTGCCCTCGTGATTGGCGGGATAGATGCATTCTGGCAGCGCGGCGAGCATATTCGCAAAAATCGCATGTCGATGAAGGAATTGCGCGATGAAGCGAAAGAGGCGGAGGGGGATCCGTATCTCAAACAGCATCGCCGCGCGATGGCCCAAGAATTGGCGCTGAACCAAATGATGGGGGATGTACCGGACGCAGATGTTATCATTGTCAATCCAACGCATTACGCCGTCGCCCTTAGATGGAGCCGAATGCCAGGGACTGCACCCGAATGCGTCGCCAAAGGCGTTGATGAGGTTGCCTTGCGTATCAGAGAGGTCGCTACCGAAGCGGGCGTTCCCATACAATCAGATCCGCCAACAGCACGGGCAGTTTATGCAACGACGGAAATCGGGCAAGAAATTTCACCGGACCACTATCAACCCGTGGCTGCAGCCATTCGCTTTGCTCAAACTATGCGTGAAAAAGCGCGTAAGAAAGGATAGTCATGACATCTGGAATAGATGACTTGGTGCAAGTTACAGACACACTGTGTGAACAAGCTTTGGAAGCCCATCGTCGCAACTTAGCTAAGAGCCAAAGCATCGCTCAGGAAATTGAAGAGATTGATTCACTTCGAGTTGCAGCTCAGCATGATGGCGAGGGCCTTCAGGCCCGTCGTTTGGTTGGTGCAGACACGCTTTGGCAAGGGTGGTTGATGCGCCGGCGCGCAGATCTTATGCGCGATGCAGCCATGGCGCGCGCCTATGAAGGCGAAAGTCTCGCCAAAGCGCGCACGGCGTTTGCACGGGCAGAAGCGTCAAAATCCATTTTGGAAGATGAGCGGCAAAAGGCCAAGAAGAAGGCTTTGTTGCGGGATGCGGACCGGTTGGACGAACAGAGCACTTTGCGGCAAGGTTTTGGATACTAGAACGAACGAAAACTGCCCCTATCGGGGCAGTTTTTTCCTAAAACGCGTTTGTTAGGTGTCTTGACGGGCTATTTCGGTGATCAGAATGTCACTGACGTCATTTCCTAGAACGGGCCGAGCGGCTTCAAGCAAAGCAGCCCTCAAAATCTCCATGCGGTCACCTGATGTAAATGTTCCCTCAAAGCCACCGATATTCGCGTGATCGAAGAGGACTTGAAGGAATACATCTCGCAGTTTTGGTTCTCTTGCATAGACAACCTCTGTCGATCCCGTAGGAACTTCAATACTAAGCGAAGCAACCACCAGCGCGTTGACCCTGTCAGGTCCCACTACTGGGATGACAAACTGGTTGTTTAGCTTGACGTAATCACGCCCTTCGGTTGGACCATCTTGTTTGGCCTCTGCCGTCACGTGATGCACTTCCTCCATTGGAACCACACAGTCAGCCGCTGCATGCGCATCTTCTGGGTCCGGGGCAGGCATGAGGAACAAACCTGCCCCAACACCGGCAGCGGTGCCGATCAAGGCTAGTATAATGGGTAACAGTTTTCGCATGGGACCTCCTTAGAAAGGTAGCACAACATCAAGGACCTGTTGACCAATCCGAGGTTGTTGCATGTCGCTGATCTGCCCGCGCCCACCATAGGAAATTCGCGCTGATGCGATTTTGTCGTAGGTAATTTCATTTTGCCGGGAGATATCTTCGGGGCGCACGTAGCCAGAAACCAGAAGTTCACGCATCTCGAAATTGACCCTTACTTCTTGTATGCCCTCGATTGCTAGAATTCCGTTGGGCAAGACATCAGTCACAGTGGCCGCCACGCGCAACGTCAGAGTCTCGCTGCGCTTCACAGATCCACTGCCCTTTGATTTGCTGGAGCTGTCCAATTCAACTGCCGGGTCGAGGCTCGCGCCAGTCGGCAACTCTTTATTAATGCGCTGAGGAACCCCAAACAGTTGTGGCACGCTCATGTCTTCTGACCCTGATCGTGATCTATCTGTCTCGTTTGAAATCTCGGCACTTTCGTCAATTTCAATGACCACTGTCATGATATCGCCGCGCTGGACTGCTCTGCGATCGCCAAGAAGCGAAGTTTTCCCAGAGCTCCAAAGGGATGCAGCCTCTGACTGCCGCTGCAAAGGGGCCACATTATACACACCGGAAGCAATCATCGCCACGCGCTCTGGGCTTTCGGCTGGTGGGGTGAACGACGGCGCTTTTCCCAAATGATCCAAGCGGGCGCAGGCCGAGTTGATCAAAACGAGACCCAAAAGACAAAAAATTCTAAGCATTGTATTCCTCATTTTGAAACCACGACGGTGCCGTTTGACTCAACAGTCCCAAACAAAACTGTTCTGGAGTCGGTGTTCATGACCCGTATTCGTTCACCTGATCCGGCTCTTGCCAATGCCCGACCCTCAGCAGCAATCTGCAGTCCACCCCGGACAAAAATCAGCTCGACCATTTGGTTGCGTTCAACCAACGCCGGTTTCCCGACCTGCCCCATCATCACGGCACGACCTGCATAAATGGCGACACGCGCCTCTTGGCCGATGACTTCGACAAGAGAAACGTGGGCTCCGTCCACAACCGCCGGATCAACGCGTACATCTTCGGAGGTGATGAGCTGTTGAGGGCGAATTGATCGGGTGGCGACGATCGTTTCTGCGACCGCTTGTCCCGCGAGGAACGGAAGAATGGCGAGCAAAAGTTTCATTATCTCACCTGACTTGTTGCGCTAAGCATCTGATCCGCAGCAGAAATAACCTTGGAATTCAATTCGTATCCACGTTGCGCTTCGATCAGTTCGGTAATTTCACGCACCGCATCAACAGAGCTGGCTTCCAGATACCCTTGCCTGATAGTCCCGAGACCGTCTTCGCCAGGAGTTGATTGGATTGGCGGTCCTGATGCTTCGGTTTCAGTAAACATATTTGATCCGATGGCTTCTAATCCCTTGGGATTTGTAAAGCCTGCCATGGTGAATTGCCCCAAAAGCTGCGCTTCCGCTTCTTCAGCGAAATAGGCGTAGACTTCTCCATCGTTGTTGATGGAAATGCTGCGAGCGTCGTTTGGAATGACAATTTCCGGCGACACTTCATAGCCTTCGGACGTCACAATTAGGCCCTCACCCGTCCGTTTTAAGCCGCCATCGCGCGTATATGCGGTTTGGCCGGAGGGAAGCGTTACCTCGAGATAACCCGCTCCTTCGATGGCAACATCCAAGTCACCGCCAGTGGCGGACAGAGAGCCTTGCGACAGTTGAACCGAAACTGCTGCCGGACGCACACCTAAACCCAGCTGAATCCCCGTCGGCAAGACAGATCCATCAGAAGCATTGACGGTTCCCGCACGAGTCATTTGTTGATAGTGAAGGTCTGCGAATTCAGCGCGCCGGGCGTTGTACCCGGTCGTGCTCATGTTAGCGAGGTTATTGGATATCACCTCAACCCGCATTTGTTGGGCGCTCATGCCCGTAGCCGCGATTTTTAGCGCACGCATAGATGCCTCCTATTTAATAAATGCCTTGATGGCGGTTCTGACACGCTCATCTTCGCGTTCCATAAAGCTTTGCCCCAATTCATAGGCACGCTGGACTTCGACCATACGGGCGACTTGAAGAATTGGATCGACGTTGGATGCCTCAACATACCCCTGCACAACACTTGGGTTGTCGACAGGTTCAAACCCCTCGTCGGCATTAAACATAACGCCGCCTTCACGAGTCATAAGACCTTGTTCTAACGGGCGAACCACGCCGATTTGACCTATGGCACGGCCATCTGTGCTGATGGTACCGTCGCTGCCAACAGCCAGATCGCTGGCTTGAGGCGGTACAAAAATCGGTGCCCCGCCGGTATCAAGCACCCGATACCCGTCAGATGTGACCAAAGTTCCTTCTGCGCTCGGAGAAAACGACCCAGCACGCGTCAAACGCTGCCCACCTGGCGCATCAATCAGGAAAAACCCGTCACCTTCGATGGCCATATCAAACATGCCACCGGTCTGCTCCAAAGTGCCCTGCATATACGACGTATTGCGCACCCGAGCCGAGGCCATGGCAACGCCGGACAGCCCGTCTGCTTCGGTGACATATTCCGAGAAAATCACCCCTTCTTGGCGAAAACCGGTTGTATTTGCATTCGCGATATTGTTCGCAATAACTTGCATTTCGCGCATCAAGCCCGTTTGACGGGAGAGGGCTGCATAGCCTGCTGATTCCATTTTATCCTCCTGTAATCAGTGGGATGATCTGGTTGTGAAAGAAATCAACCAATGAGCGTGTCATGAAGCTCATGGAAATCCAGAAGACTGCGACAATCGCCAATAGCTTGGGTACGAAGGTCAGTGTCATTTCTTGAATGGAGGTCAGGGCCTGGAACAATCCGACTCCGACCCCCGCCACCAAAGCCGCTGACAAAATTGGGATCGACGTCACCGTGGCAACCCAAAGACCTTGCCTTAATGTGTCGAAAAATATGGTTTCCGTCATCATAGGCTTACACCGGCATCCTGAGGATTTCTTGGTAGGCCTCAACCACCTTGTCACGAACTGCGACCACTGTTTCGACGGCCAGCTCTGATTGCGCCAGTGCTTCGACCAATGCATGAGGATCAGCGCTGCCAACCATCGCGCTATTTGCAGCGCCTTCAGCCTGTTTCAGCGTGTTGGAAAACTCATTCGCAAAATCGGCGAATTGTTTTTCCACTTGGGGTACAATTTCAGGTTTCGGCTCCATCGCCGGCATTGATGCCGCATATTTCTGGGCCGCAAAAAGAGAACGGACGTCCATTCTGGTCTCCTGTTTCTATTCTGAGGGTTTAACGACGCAAAAGGTCCATCAGTCCGGTGGACATCTGGCGCGTTTGGTCGAACATTTTTAGATTGGCTTCGTAGCTACGCTGAGCTTCTCGGGCATCGGCGATTTCGATAATTAGGTTAACGTTCGACCCTTCGTAATGGCCACTTTCATCGGCCATCGGATGAGACGGATCGTGGATGCGTTCCAGTTCACGTTTGTCCAAGCTAACCTGCCCTGCTTCGACCCGCGCCAAAGAGGTGCTGTTACGCTCCAGTTCAAACGGGATCGATTTGCGGCGATAGCCCGGCGTGTCGACGTTGGCGATGTTTTCCGAAACCACCCGCAGGCGGTTGGCTTGGGCCTTGAGGCCACTTGACGTGACCGAAAGTGCATCTGAAAAAGCGCTCATTTTACATACCTTTCTTAGCGACGGCCAAGGCTCGTGCGGAGGACTGACAAATTGCTGCGATAGATCGCAAGCGCCCTGTCATGCTGGCGCTTGGCGTCTGTTGCCTTGACCATTTCTTCTTCAAGAGAGACGGAGTTTCCGTTTGGATCCAAGGCCGTATCACGCACCTGACTGGCTGCGACATGATCCACAGTACCGTGAAAATGGGCATCACGTGTGGCGCGCTGGACTGTAAAAGAGCCACGCAAAGTGTCTTGAAATTCCGGCATTTCCCGGGCCCGATATCCGGGCGTATCAGAGTTCGCGATATTCTGAGCGCTCAACGCTTGTTGAGTTCCAGCATGCCGTGCCAGTGCCATCGCCGTTCTGAAGATGTCCAAGTTTTGGAACATCGGGGCTTCTCCCTCGATTGCTTCAACTAAGGCTTAACCCTGATTCCTTTAGAAACAGTTTGCATACAAATGAACGGAGCGACCGATGGAAGAAGACATCGCCGGCCTAAAGGCCCGCATTTCACAAATGCAACCTGTCAGGGCAGTTGGACGCGTCCAAGCCGTTGACGGTACAACGATCTGGGTTCGGGGCTTGTCCGATGATGCCTGTATCGGCGACCGTCTTCGACTCATCCAGCCAGAGGGTGAACTTGGAGGTGAGGTCTTGCGGATTCGGGATGATCTGATTGCAATGTTGCCAGACGAACCTGCCGATGGGGTTTCCAAAGGAGATCGGGTTGCTGTTCTGGGCGCACCCACATTGGCCCCGTGCAACAGCTGGATTGGCCGTGTGATCGATGCCTACGGCCGCCCGTTGGATGGGGCCCCTTTGGGGCCAGGTCCAAGGCGAAGACCCTTTCGGGCAAGCCCACCGCCAGCGGCAGCCCGTCGCAGTTTGGGTGGGCGTCTGTCTACCGGGCTGGCTATTTTCGACACGCTTTTGCCGATCGTCAAGGGCCAACGGATTGGCTTGTTTGCCGGGTCAGGGGTTGGGAAATCCATGCTGTTGGCGCAATTGGCACAGGGTGTCGAAGCCGACATCGTTGTTCTTGCTCTTGTTGGCGAGAGAGGTAGGGAAGTCCTTGATTTTGTGACGAATGTTCTGGGTCCAGAAGGAATGGCCCGCAGCGTTGTTGTCGCCGCGACCTCTGATCGATCCCCGCTTGAACGGCGCCGTTGCCCCTTGGCTGCAATGACAATTGCAGAACACTTCAGAGATCAAGGTGCGCATGTTCTTTATCTTGCAGATTCAATCACTCGGTTTGCCGAAGCACATCGGGAAGTCGCAATTGCATCAGGTGAACTTCCGGCCCTTCGGGGGCATCCACCATCTGTTGCCCACCAAATTATGCGATTGGCCGAAAGAGCAGGCACAGGCGTCGGGGATGCAGGTGATATCACCGCGATTTTCAGCGTTTTGGTTGCAGGGTCAGATATGGATGAACCTGTTGCTGACATTTTACGAGGCGTGTTGGACGGGCACGTAGTGATGGACCGCCAAATCGCGGAACGAGGTCGGTTTCCGGCAATTGATCTATTGCGATCCGTCTCTCGAAGCCTGCCGGGGGCCGCAAGCCCTCCAGAGAATGACCTTATCCAACAAGTACGACAGCTTTTGGGCGCATACGCTAGATCCGAAACCATGTTGCGCGCTGGACTTTACCGCGACGGCGAAGACCCTGTTTTGGATCAAGCGATTCGTGCTTGGCCGGACTTGGACGGTTTTTTGGCTGATGCGTCAGCAAATGGACCTGAACAGGCCTTTCAAAAGCTTCAGCTCATCCTTCGCCGGGCTAATGTTACACCGCAACAAACCCGCCGGCCTGTAACGGCGTTGACCAAATGACAAGCGCGTGTACCAATAGGAGGTAATCACCCATTTTTGGTAGAGTGCGCCAGTAGAACCAAAGCTGCCTTCAGTTTTTGTACTGGTGTCACACTTCCGATCCCTATGTTTGGCCTCTCGTTGCTGTATGTCCAGAGCCACCGTCTGGCGTGATCCCGCGCATCGCCTATAGTTTTAAAATGATACCGTCCCAACCATTCGGTCCTGATTGTGCGATTTTAGCGCTCGGCCTATGCGTTTTGTTGAGGCTTACCCAATCTAGTGAACATCAGGATGCTGCCTGCCTTCCCGGCCCCGATTTACAGTGTCCCACTGATGGATTTTGGGCCGGTGCCCACACAAAAGACCAGCGGTTTGCCACGCCAGCCAATCGGCGATCCACCCGTTCGCATTGTCCAGCTTCGGCTAATACAGATCACAAGTCTTACTGATGCTGAATGTCCGGCATGCAAACCGGATACTAAAAAATTTGTACCGCACGGCCCGATAGGCCATCTCGTTGCGTTGGACTGCCTCCGCCTTTTTCCAAGGGTCCCTTTCAGAAAGTCTTTCTGCAAGCTCTTCTCAAACAACAATTTTTTCAAATGCTTGTTCGCGCGCGCTATTGTCGCTCGGACCATTGGCGCAACAAAACTTGCTCCAGTGCCTTCATCTACATGATCAGCGACGCGTCCATCCCACTTTATACGGCCCGCCAATTGTAAAAACAGGCTGTGATCATACCATGCTCCCGGTAGAGATCCCAAATAGGCACACCGCTTTTCGCTTGCTTCAAAAGTACCCATGATCCGAGCTTCGCGTAGTTTGATCATGTCACCAAACTCTCCTCGTTCTTCGTCGAGAAAATTCTACCGACAAACACCCCTGAATGTCGGGCGGATTGCCCAAGCATGCTCGAACAGATTTGTTTGGTACTGATTTCTCAGCGTCCGCCTTCGCACGAACAGCAACTAGAGCGAAGTAACGCGTCTGACAGTGGACATTATCGCCGCTTTTGACCACCTTAACGGACCAGGAAAGTCGCTTTTGACGGGTGAATATTGATCCATCACGAAATTCGATCACTTGCCTAAAACACATTTTCTGCCTGCTACCTTTCGAACCGGAAGCAACGTCATTCAGGGTGCATCGCGAACACAAAGTGGGAAGCACTTAGATCGGCAAAGAACAGGTTAGGGGTTTTCACGCCCTCAAGTCCTTCAATAATTGAGCATTTCCTGTCGGTTTAAATTAGACTTTAGGATCCAGCCTCGATGCCAGAAGCGATCTCCGGGAGTTCCTGAAAGGTCAGAGGGCCTAGATCAGGGTATTCTTCTGGGCAGCTACTTTCTGGAAATGTAAGGCATATAGGTTGTTTTCAGAAGGCTCTGGATTCGGCGATTGATGATGCGCACCAAACTGAACTCATCCAACAGACCTCGACGGACAGCGGCAAAGTTTACGGCAAACGCAACTTGGTCTCAAGCATGAGCCGTCGTGGGAATTGTCATCCTTCTCATACATGCAAACACTCATAGCCAGGGAATGGTTAATACAGTCACGTATTGCTGCTATTGAAACGGGACCGCATCAGGCGTCTAGGAAACTAGGGGCACCTCAGAAGTCTCGGTTCGAAGTTGCTTTCAGTGAATACTGCCCCCGCAAAGATATTTCTTTGCTTTCAACGGGCTATTTGCGGCGCACGAGTTGTCACTTTACACTTATGCCTTCGTGAACAATGTACCAAAATATCGTAAGATACTGAATATAATAAACTTATTTACCAGTTCAATGCACCAGTGACGCGCAACAGTATGCGCGCCACACAATTTTATATGCTACCCTAAACAAGGATCAAAAATCCAAGTTTTCTACGTTCAGCGCATTTTGTTGGATAAATTCACGCCTTGGTTCAACAACATCACCCATAAGCTTGGTGAACAAGTCGTCTGTTTCAGCCAAATCATCCACAGTCACCTGCAAAAGGGTCCGAGCATCCGGATCTAGTGTGGTTTCCCACAACTGACTTGGGTTCATTTCGCCCAAACCTTTGTAGCGTTGGAGCGACAGACCTTTTTCACCCTCTTCCAAAATTGCTTTCAGAAGCTCGATAGGACCATTGATCACTTGGGAACGATCTTTTCGTTCCAAAGAGGCGGAGGTGCCGTAAATACTCTGCAAGCTTTCCGTAAAACTACCAGTTCTACGAGCCTCTCCCGAGCGAAGCATCGACCCGTCCATCGTCCGAACCTCTTCAACACCACGCAAAATGCGTGCAAGGCGAATACCTTTATCTTGCGTGATGCGGCCGTTCCAACCACGTTCATATTCCAATGCAACCAAATCAAGACGGGCCGCAACCTTGTTGGCCACGCCTTGGAGATCGCTATCTACAGCCCCCGGAACAAAGGCCCCAGCAACAGCAGCCTGTTCCAGAATATGGCGTGGATAATGTGTTGGGAACGCTTCGATAACACGGCGCAACTGGCGTGCTTCTTCTACAACCCGGATCAAATCTTGACCCACGATGACTTCACCGGTGCCCAATTTCAACTGCGCGCCTTCAATGCCTTGGTGAATCAAATGGTCATCAAGCGCAGTTTGGTCCTTCAGGTACACCTCGGACTTTCCTCGTGCCACTTTGAAAAGTGGAGGCTGCGCGATGTACAAAAATCCGCCTTCGATCAACTCAGGCATCTGACGATAGAAGAAAGTTAGCAAAAGCGTTCGGATGTGGGCCCCATCGACGTCCGCATCGGTCATAATGACGATTTTGTGGTAGCGCAGCTTTGAGATATTGAATTCGTCACGGCCGATGCCTGTGCCAAGCGCCATCACAAGGTTGCCAATTTCCTGGCTTCCGAGCATCCGGTCAAATCTTGCCCGTTCAACATTCAAAATCTTACCGCGTAGGGGCAAAATAGCCTGATTTTTCCGATCTCGTCCGGTTTGAGCAGATCCTCCGGCCGAATCCCCTTCCACCAAGAAGAGTTCGGTCAAAGACGGGTCTTTTTCAGAGCAGTCTTTCAACTTGGCTGCGTTAAAGCTGACATCCATGGCTGTCTTGCGGCGGGTCAGTTCACGGGCTTTGCGGGCTGCTTCGCGGGCAAAAGCGGCTTCAACGATCTTCCCAACGATTTGCTTGGCCTGCGCTGGGTTCTCCTCGAACCATTCAGCGAGCTTTTCGCCCATCATGCTTTCTACCGCCGGGCGGACTTCAGAGGACACCAGTTTGTCTTTGGTTTGAGAGCTGAATTTAGGATCGGGCACTTTGACCGACAAGACAGCTGTCAGGCCTTCACGTGCATCATCGCCAGTGAACGATATTTTTTCGCGCTTGGTGATGCCACTTTCCTGAGCGTATTTTTGGATCTGACGGGTAAGGGCCCCGCGAAAACCGGCAAGGTGTGTGCCACCATCGCGCTGCGGGATGTTGTTGGTAAACGGTAAGACGTTTTCGTGATAACTGTCGTTCCACCACATGGCGATTTCGACGCCAATATCGTCTTTTTCACCGTTGATATAAATCGGTTCGGGCATGACGGGCTGCTTGGAACGGTCAAGGTATTTAACAAATTCCTTAACACCGCCGTCGAAGTAGAGTTCACTGATCAACGGTTCCGCGGGGCGTTCATCTTCGAGAAGAATCCGCACACCGGAGTTCAAGAAGGCGAGTTCTCGCAAACGTTTTTCCAAGATTTCGAACGAGTAGTCCAAGTTCGAAAACGTGCCCGTTGAGGCCAAAAATCGGACTTCCGTCCCGGTTTCACCATTTGCCTCGCCAACGACACGAAGATGCTCCGAAGTCTCTCCATGCTCAAACTTGGCAAAGTGCTCTTTCCCATTGCGCCACACCCGCAATTCCAACCAAACAGATAGCGCGTTCACAACCGAAACACCCACACCGTGCAAGCCGCCGGACACTTTGTACGAGTTGCTGTCGAATTTCCCGCCTGCGTGTAGCTGGGTCATGATCACTTCGGCGGCGGAAACGCCTTCTTCGGTGTGAATATCGACGGGGATTCCGCGACCGTTATCACGTACCGAAACACTGGAATCCGAATGGATTTTGACCTTCACATAGTCAGCGTGTTTGGCCAGCGCTTCATCGATGCCATTGTCTACAACTTCATAGACCATGTGATGCAGGCCAGAGCCATCATCAGTGTCGCCGATATACATGCCGGGGCGCTTGCGAACCGCCTCCAAGCCTTTGAGAACTTTAATGGAATCCGCGCCATATTCTTCAGGCTTGCCTGCGGTGTCGGACATGTCCGTTTCCTTTGTTATTTTATCGGAATTTATAGCGTCATCATGCTGCTTTGTCACGCACATGCCGCAAGATTTGGCGGTATTCGGCAAGTTCAAAGACACCGTGTTCAGGGTTCGTCGGAATGCGGGTCGTGGCACGAGAAAACGACCTACACATACGCGGAAATCTTGGTTCGGTCAGACCGTCTTAGGGAGTGGTGTTTGCCAGTGAGCAGTCCCCATTTTCACTGACTTCCAAGTGCTGCGCCCTTGCGCCAAGATCGGAAAATAACTCTGAGCCAGTTCCAGTCATCCAGGCCTGTGCCCCCAAACCGCAAATTTCATCGTACAGCGCCGCACGGCGACCGGCGTCAAGATGGGCCGCAACTTCATCCAGTAGCAAAAGAGGAGGCGCGCCGATGTCTTCGGACAGCGCGCGAGCATTGGCCAAAATCAACGATATTAAAAGCGCCTTTTGCTCTCCAGTCGAACACTCTGCTGCAGGCACTCCCTTAGCCGCAAAAACCCCATACATATCGGTACGATGCGGCCCAACAAGAGTTCGACCCGCGGACATATCGCGAAAGCGGCTTTCTTTGAGAGCATCCAGTAGATCCTCCTGCGTGGCAGGCATTGAACCTTCGCTTTGCAATAATTCCAAGTCGGCGGTAGGAAACTGCGTCTCGGCATCTTGTTGGGCCAACCGCAAGCGTTCAAGCGTTGTTACACGGTTGGCATTTATCTCAGCACCTGTTTTAGCCATCTGGGCTTCTAGAACGGTGTACCAATGCGCATCCCGAACTTGCTCCTTGAGCAACTTGTTTCGTTCTCTCATGGTTTTTTCATATGTCAGAGAAGCTTCGGCGTGGCCGGGCACGAAACTGAGCACCATCCGATCCAAAAAACGCCTGCGGCCTTCTGCTCCCTCGATCCATAAGCGATCCATGGCAGGGATCAACCACAAGACCCTACACAAGCTGGCAAGAGCCGTTTGTGGGGTCGACTTGCTGTCGATTTGAACCTGCCTTGATGCACCTGCTTCGGACGTGATCGATATCTCATGCTGTCCACTTGGAGCGTTGAGAATTCCGTTCAGTTTCCAACCCAGGGATTCCGGCCTGCGCGCCATATCCTTTGCCGATGCCCGCCGCAAACCGCGACCAGGAGAAAAAAGCGAAACAGCTTCTATCAGATTGGTTTTACCGGCCCCGTTATCGCCGTGAATTACAATCGGGCGTGCATCCAGATCAAGACGAATCAATCTGTGCGACCTAAAATGCGACAGAGTCAGATGTGACAGATACAGTTTGCCCATCCCCGACCCTTCTTTATCTGCTCATCCCACTGGCGAGCGCGATTTTTCGACGAAAAATCGATCCGCGTCACACACGCATCGGCATAACGACATAGACGGCGCTGGTGTCATTGCCTTCACGCATCAAGGCCGGATCCCCGGATGAGTTAAACAAGAACACGGCGTTTTCGCGGTCTACCTGGCTGGCAATTTCCAGCAGGTATTTCGCATTAAACCCGATTTCCAGACGCTCGTCGCCATAGGCAACAGCCAACTCTTCTTCGGCAGCACCGCTATCCGGGGCATTCACAGACAGGATCAAACGATCTTCGTCCAACTGGAGCTTAACTGCGCGCGAGCGTTCAGAAGATACGGTTGCGACCCGATCAACGGCCTTGGCAAAGTCATTTGCATCGACTTCCAGCTTACGCGTGTTCCCTTGCGGAATGACCCGTGTGTAATCTGGGAAAGTGCCGTCGATGACTTTGGATGTCAGCGTGATATCAGGTGTGGCAAAGCGTACTTTGGTTTCAGACACTGACACGGCAATGTCCATGTCATCTTCGTCCAACAGTTTGCGCAATTCGCCCACAGTTTTGCGCGGTACGATCACGCCTGCCATATCAGCAGCTCCATCTGGTAGGTCCGCATCAATACGCGCCAAGCGGTGCCCGTCTGTTGCTACGCAGCGCAGAACACGGCCGCCATCGCTATCTGCAATGTGCAAATAGACGCCGTTCAAATAGTAACGTGTTTCTTCTGTCGAAATTGCAAATTTTGATTTGTCGAACAGCCGGCGCAAGACCTGTGCTTTTGCTGTGAAATTGCTGTTATATTCCGATGAAGCCATGATCGGGAAGTCTTCGCGCGGCAAGGTAGCGAGCGAAAAGTTCGATCGGCCAGCGGCGACAGACAAACGCCCTGCGGTGCTGTCCTCTTCCAACTCGACCAAAGCGCCGTCAGGCAATTTGCGAACAATTTCATGCAGCGTGACAGCTGAAACCGTTGTGCCACCGGCACGGCTGACTTTTGCCGGAGCTTTGTCCAGCACCTCGATATCGAGATCAGTTGCGCGGAATGTCGCGGTGTCACCCTCCGCCTCAATCAGCACATTTGCCAATATCGGAATGGTATTGCGCCGTTCGACAACTGATTGTGCCTGTGCCACTGCGCGCAACAGTGTGGCGCGTTCAATACTGATCTTCATCGCCCATCTCTCCGCATAGTCGGATGCGCACACTAGACCGGTCAGTCCAGCGCTCCAAGCCCCGTTTTGATGATTTGTCCGATTGTTTTACAAGGTCGTCAAGTGCATGTGGCCACCCAAACGTGGCCACATCGCAATCTGTGTTAGCTAAGGCTCAGCTTTTTAGGCAAATTAGGCTTCTAGCGCCCTGCGTAGCATTTCGACATCTTCGTCGATTTGTCCATCTTGTACGCGCAGCTCTTCTATCCGCCGAACCCCGTGCATGACAGTCGTGTGATCACGTCCACCAAACCGTCGGCCAATCTCCGGCAAGGACCGGGATGTAAGCTGTTTGCACAAATACATTGCGATCTGGCGAGGGCGGGCAAAGTTGCGCACCCGCTTGGGGCCAATCATATCGCTGAGGCGAATATTGTAGTGCTCTGCGACACGGCGCTGAATTTCATCGATCGAAATTTTACGTTCAGAAGCACGCAGAACATCTGAAAGACTGTCTTGGACCAGATCCATATTGATCGGCTTTCCGACCAGTGACGCAAAAGCGAACAAACGGGTCAAAGCCCCCTCAAGGACACGCACGTTTGTGCTGATCCGATGTGCAAGGAATTCCAACACGCCAGAATCGATCGACAGGCTAGGGTACATGGTGCGATAAGTTTCGACCTTGGTCTGCAAAATGCCAAGACGCAGTTCGTAATCGGTAGGGTGCAGATCCACCACCAAACCAGATTGCAGACGGGACCGGATGCGGTTCTCAAGATCCTTGATTTCATCCGGGGCCCGGTCGGCCGAGATGATGATCTGTTTGTTTTGATCAACAAGGGCGTTGAAGGTGTGAAAGAACTCTTCTTGAGTGCTGTCTTTGCCGGCAATGAATTGAACGTCATCCACCATCAAAACATCAACGGAGCGGAACATCTCCTTGAAATCCATCATCTTGCGTTCGCGCAAGGATTGCACAAAGCGATACATGAATTGTTCTGCTGACAGATACAGCACAGAAAGATGTGGATTTCGGGCGCTGAGTTCGTGCGCAATGGCGTGCATCAGGTGCGTCTTACCCAGACCTACGCCGCCATACAAAAACAGGGGGTTGAAGGTCACCGGGCCACCTTCGGCCACACGTTTGGCGGCGGCATGGGCCAATTCGTTTGGCTTTCCGACGACGAAGTTGTCGAAGGTAAACCGGCCATCCAATGGCGCACCCGGAAGTGTCTTGGGCGCGGCCGCTACAGGTTCGGCCGGCTTGGCCGGTGCCTTGGGTTCGCTAGAAGCGCTGGCTTGCTCAACGGCATAGGAAATGCGGCGTACAGTTGGCGCAACAGTTGAAATCTGCGCCAGAAGCATGTCCCCGTAGTTTTGCAATACATAGCTGCCAAAAAAGCTTGTCGGCGCATGAAGTGTAACGACGCCCTCGTCGTTCATTCCAGCAAAAGAAAGCGGCTTGATCCAGGTTTTATAGTTATTGTCCCCAACCGTATTGCAGATCTGCTCTTGCAACGCGCCCCATTGTTCTTTTGTCATCTGTCCCTGTTTCCTTACCTGACTTCTCTTCACCGGCCGTGACTCCGGCGGCGCGTCACATATCAGAGAGCACACGACAACAGTCCCATGCCAAAGGCATAGGCTGAGAGGAAATTCCTCAAAGTCATAAGTACTACCCTTCGCATCCCCGCGAAGGTCGAGCCGAAATGACCCGCTTTTACAATGGACATGGCCAGGGGTGTTCCCCTGAGTACTCGGCAATACCAAACTGGCGTCGACTCGAGTGATCCAACCGCACGTCTATACGTGTCTTTGGATCGGCAGCCTGTCCCCCCTGCGATGTGACTCGCTCGGTGAAATTACCAATCTATTGGGAGGTCCGGCAACTGATCTTACGCCTTGACTCGGAGATTTCAGAAAAAGAATCTCTGACCGCTAAAGATCTTGGCACTGCAACGAAAAAGGGCACCACATATAGTGGTGCCCTTCAAAAACTCACACAAAATGCGTGATATTTTTATCCCAACGCTTTTACACGTGCCGCGAGACGAGAAACTTTGCGTGACGCGGTATTCTTGTGGAAAACGCCTTTGGTGACGCCGCGCATCAGCTCTGGCTGAGCGGCCTTCAAAGCAGCAGTTGCAGCAGCTTTGTCACCGGAAGCGATTGCTTCTTCAACGCCGCGCAGGAATGTGCGGATACGCGAACGGCGTGCTTTGTTAACTTCCAAACGCTTTTCGTTCTGACGGGCGCGTTTTTTTGCTTGGGGCGAATTAGCCATGATGATCGGTCCTGATTCTTTGTATCTGTTGACAGCGTGACACAACACAAAGCCGAATTTTCCCTTGGGAAACCATCGGTCCGATTCTTGCCTTAGCGGGCATCACGCGCATGTATTGAGGCGCGTATAGCCAAATCGGGTCGATTTGGAAAGCCCCATTTTGCCGCGACCTTCTGCTCTGAAGGCGCGAGGCAACATGATCGAGGCTGAAATCCCCGATCATGGCTTTTCACTTACTTGTCGCGGAACTGCGGAGTTCGCTTTTCCAAGAAGGCAGCCATCCCTTCTTTTTGGTCCTCGGTCGCAAACAGCGCGTGGAACAAGCGGCGTTCATAGAGCAACCCTTCGGAAAGCGTCGTCTCGTAAGACCGGTTCACGGCCTCTTTGACAGCAACGGCCGAAATCATAGATTTTTCAGCGATCTTTTCGGCCGCGCCGCGCGCTTCTTCCATCAAGGATTTTACCGGAACGACGCGGCTGACCAACCCTGATCGTTCAGCTTCTTCGGCATCCATAAAGCGACCGGTCAAATTCATGTCCATTGCTTTGGATTTACCGACAAACCGCGTCAGGCGCTGTGACCCGCCGATCCCGGCTACAACACCCAGATTGATTTCGGGTTGGCCGAATTTTGCGTTTTCTGCTGCGATAATAAAATCGCACATCATGGCAAGTTCACATCCACCGCCCAGCGCGTAACCGGCGACTGCCGCGATTACGGGCTTGCGCGTGCTGATGATCGCGTTGCCTTCTTTGCCGAAGAAGTCCGACATAAACATGTCGACAAAACTCTTGTCGGCCATCTCTTTGATATCAGCACCTGCGGCAAAGGCCTTAGCCGAGCCGGTGATAATAATGCAGCGCACTTTGTCATTGCGGTCTGCATCCGCCAGTGCGTCATTCAACTCACCCAACAGCTGTGTGTTGAGCGCATTCAATGCGTCCGGGCGATTCAATTTGATGGTAGCGACGTGGTCTTCTACTTCGACGATGATCGTCTCATAGGCCATAGGTTGCGGGCTCCGTCCGTTTCCTCAGAAATTTAGGCTTACCACTGTGGCGGCTCGGTTCAAGCTATCTTTGACAAATTTTACAAAAGAACGTCGAACGACCCGATTGCACGATTCGTTCAATTTTGCCTGCACATCCAGATGTATTGCACCCCGCCCCTTCGCGCCCGTATACATCAAAACTATGCTGAAAATATCCAAGCTCTCCATCGGCTTGGCGGAAATCCTTAAGGGAAGATCCGCCTGCTTCGATGGCATCCGACAGCACTGTTCGAACGATCGGAACCAGTTCACAAAGCTGTTTTTTCGTGGCGTCACATGCCCGTTTGGCTGGGTGAATTCTGCCACGGTAAAGCGTTTCGCAAACATAGATGTTGCCTAAGCCCGCGACAATTTTTTGATCCAACAATGCCGATTTAATAGGCATCTTACGGTTTTCCAGCGCCCGTGTCAGATAGGATTCGTTAAAATCATTGCCAAGCGGCTCTGGTCCAAGCGCGGCCAAAAGCTTGTGATTTTCAGCAGCCGCGGTTTCCAACAAATCCATTGCGCCAAACCGACGGGGATCATTAAACGTTGCCCGTGCGCCGTTGTCGAAGTCCAAAACCACATGATCGTGCTTTTCGGCGGCGGGGTGGTCGTGGACGAAATTTCCCAATGGATCGCCCGACACAAGCATACGGCCGGACATACCAAGATGGATCAGCAACGTTTCCCCCGTCGACAAATCCGCAAGGATATATTTCGAACGCCTGCGCAACCTTTCAACCCGTGCACCGGTCAACCGTTCAGCCATGTTGTCGGGAAACGGCCACCGCAAATCCGGTCGATTGACCCGTGCTTGGACAATCACAGCCCCCTCCATCGAAGGTGCAAGGCCTCTTCGAACGGTCTCTACTTCGGGCAGTTCTGGCATCGGTGACTCCTTTGCTTGCCTTGCTGACAGAACTGGAACCCTCAGGAACAAAAGTCAAACACGCCATCCAAGGACTTGGTGCCAGCCTTTGCGCGCATTTGACTGTTTGTTCTTTCGCACCCATCTCTGTACGAGGGGTACGACGATATGAAGGCCGAACCGGACCAGTATGATGACTGAGAATTCTGACAATACCACGCATTTTGGTTTTACCGATGTTCCCGAAAGCGAAAAGGCTGGACGGGTGCAGGGGGTTTTTACCTCGGTTGCCTCAAAATATGACGTAATGAACGACGCTATGTCCTTTGGCGTTCACCGCATTTGGAAAGATGCGATGATGGATTGGCTGGCCCCGCGCCCTGGCCAACAGTTGCTGGATGTGGCCGGCGGCACTGGTGATATTTCGTTTAAATTCCTGAAGCGTGCAGGCCACGGCCATTCAACGGTTCTCGACATTACAGAATCCATGCTTGTCGAAGGCCGCCAGCGGGCTGAAGCTGGCGCAATGGGCGATAGTTTGGATTGGGTTGTTGGTGACGCAATGGCACTGCCATTCGCGGACAATACCTTTGATGTTTATACAATTTCGTTCGGCATCCGAAATGTAACCCGCCCGCAAGAAGCGTTGAACGAGGCCTACCGTGTTCTCAAACCTGGGGGACGGTTGATGGTTCTCGAATTCTCGCAAATTCCCAATGAAATGATGCAAAAGGTCTATGATCTTTATTCATTCAACGTCATTCCAAAAATGGGAAAAGCTATTGCCAACGACGCAGACAGCTACCAATATCTAGTTGAATCCATTAGAAAATTTCCAGATCAAGATACTTTTCTTAGCATGGTCAGAGCTGCCGGGTTTGAGAATACAAAATACCGAAATCTGACGATGGGCGTCGCCTGTCTTCACTCTGGTTGGAAGATCTAGAATGCGCGGTCCGCACAATATTTGGCGTCTCATTCAAACCGGTGCCACTTTTGAACGCACTGGTGCAATGGGTGTCATTCTGGACGCATTCGATACCCCTGCTCCTTTGCGAATAGCGGCTCGTGTTCTGGCGTGGCCGTTCAAGTGGCTTGGCGAAAAGGGCGATCCTTCGATGCCACCTGCCGTGCGGGCACTTTCAGCGCTTGGTCCGGCTTACATCAAATTCGGTCAGATATTATCGACGCGGCCCGATGTTGTTGGCGATGAAATGGCTCAGGAATTGCGCGTTTTGCAGGACAAATTACCGGCCTTTTCGATTGACGCAGCAAGGGCCCAGATCGAAGCCGAGCTGGGTCAACCTTTAGAGGAAATCTACTCGGAGTTTTCCGAACCGGTTGCAGCGGCGTCCATTGCACAGGTGCACAGGGCACGCTTGGCAGAAACCGGCGAAACCGTTGCGGTTAAAGTGTTACGCCCGGGAATCGATAAGGCGTTTCGCAAAGACATCGATGCATTTTATTTTGCGGCAGGCTTTATTGAGTTCTTTTCTCCAGCTTCACGCCGGCTGCGCCCAACAGAGGTAATCGCCCACTTCGAAGGTGTGGTAAATGGTGAGCTGGATTTGCGGCTGGAAGCATCTGCCGCCAGTGAATTTGCCGCCAACACTGCAGGTGATGCTGGGTTTCAGTTGCCGGACATCAAATGGGGCACTTCCGGGCGCGGTGTCATGACGATGAGCTGGGCCGAGGGCGAGCCTTTGGGAGATAACGCAGCTTTGGACGCCGCTGGTCACGACCGTGCTGCGCTGTCTGAACGCGTGCTGCAGCTGTTCCTTAACCATGCATTGCGAGATGGATTCTTTCACGCAGATATGCACCAAGGCAATCTTAAGGTCGCGGCGAATGGCGATATTATTGCCTATGATTTTGGAATCATGGGGCACATCGATGAGTATACACGCCGCGTCTATGCGGAAATACTGTTCGGGTTCATCCGTCGTGATTACCACAGGGTTGCGGAAGTGCACTTTGAAGCCGGATATGTTCCCGCCGATCGCGATGTCGAAGAATTTGCCCGTGCTTTACGCGCAGTCGGCGAGCCCATTTTCGGAATGGACGCGACGCGAATTTCCATGGGAAAACTTCTATCCTACCTCTTTGAAGTGACAGAACGGTTTGGAATGGAAACCAGAACCGAGTTGATTTTGTTGCAGAGAACGATGGTTGTTGTTGAGGGAGTCGCCCGGTCACTGGACCCAAGAATGAACATTTGGACCGTCGCGCACCCCGTCGTCGAAGATTACATCAAAAAATCCATTGGCCCCAAAGCTGTGCTTCGTGATTTCAGTCAGACTGCCCGGGTGCTTGCGCGTTTCGGACCCCGTCTTCCAAGACTGGTTGAAGATGCTTTGATTCGACAAATTCAAGAACCAACCCCGGAACTATCGCGCCCATGGGCTGTCCGTCTGGGATGGGCTGGAATTGGGGCAATCACGGCCTCTGGCTGCATTGGTTTTTTGATCTACCTAACCTAGACGCAATCAGGTACCTGCAGAACGCAACCCATCGACTTGGGAAGTTGTCAATTCGGCGCCACTCGCCAAACGAACCATCACTTCGCTGCCTTCATTCCTGACTTCATCCACCCGGTTGTAGACAGCAGCCAAGTTAGTTTCGAGCAACTCTTCGCCCTTGTAACTCTCGATTTCAAAACGATATGATCCATCCGGATAGATATTGTTTTGGTCATCTACTCCGGCCCAAATTGCCTCTTCTTGGCCAACGGGAATAGACAGCCTTTGCACAACATCACCGCTGGAATTCCGAACCAGCAAATTCGCCGTTTCTGCCCCGACGGCATATTCAGGCCTGAACACCACCGGTTCTCCGGTGAATTGAGCAGGTGTGCGTGCCAAAGCATCCATGCCAACCCAACTGCCAAACTGCTGAAGGGCGTTCCCCCCCAGCATTGCGCCCATTTCTTTGAGCAAATCATTGGTTAGTACCTGCTGTTCGACAGATGAAAATGTCGCAAGCTGCGTAGCATATTCTGTAGAATCCATTGGGTTCATAGGATCCTGATTTTGGACTTGAACCGTCATCATTTTGAGAAAAGTCTCGAAATCAGAACTAACGGTCGCCGAAGACGTGGCGGCGCTATTCGTGGTTGTTGTCCCTGCAGAAGAAGTGCTGCTGACAACGGGTTGGATTGCTGCGGTATCGGTCATATTTTCGTCCTCAAACTCTAATGTCGAGCCCGTCCAGCCCTTGGGTGGCGAGGCGTTCTGTTGGTACGGATTCTTCTGGCATGTCATCTAGACTTGCCGAGCCCGCTTTGTGTTGTCCCTTGGCGTTTTCATCGCCAAAGGAAAATCCTGCGGAGTCGAAACCGCTTTCGGCAAGATCCTTTGCCAATTGATCGATATGGCGCCGTATAAGATCCAAGGTTTCCGGGCGTTCCGCGTTAATATGAACCGTCAACCCGCTTTCACCTTGGATGAATTGCATCCGAACGCTGCCTAATTCCTCGGGACTTAGCCTAAGTTCGACTCCCCCTGCTTCAGAAAGTTTCTGGATGCCGTCAGAGACTTGGCGCATAATCAATGCAGGATCTGGCCGAGGTGGCGTATTTGAACCCTGCGCAACATGCGTTGACTGCTGGCTGCGCAGGTCGCCCGACGTTGCCTGCAGCGCGATTTCCAAAGCTTCCAGTTCCTCTTCGCCCACTGCCAAGAATGGATAAATTACGCTGTTCGCCTGAATGTACGGAATAGGCTGAGCCAATTTGTTTAACGGCTCCGCAATAACATTTTCCATGGGTTTGGTTTTCACGATCATTGGCTGTTCAGACCGTTGCGACTCGCGCAACGAGCGATCCGACCAATGCTCTGTTTTTTGGACTTCCTTAGTCCATTTATCGGGCTCAGGAGCCACCAAACGATTTCCGCTGTCTTGTGTGGACGGCGTGATGAACTGGGATCTCACTTCGCTCGGGATTTCGGATGAATCAATATCCGACGGTATCGGGTTGGACAGCGGCTCTGCGCGAGGCTGCATTTGCCGAACGAAAACCTGCATATCCGTCGATTTTTCAACTGAACCTGTAGTGATCTTGGCCACCGTATCCAAGAGAGAGGTAGCATAGCTTGGCTTCGGATCAGTTGCTCCAGTGCGAGGACTCAATTCCAAAGGTGCCGGAATGTCTTGCGTCATTACAGTAGTCATGTTTGCCGTCGCTTTAACCCGTGCGTCTTGCTTCACGTCCGGATGCAGGACGGAATCCGAAGGAATAATGGTTCCAAGGGGCTCCAACTTTTGGTTTGGACTGGGAACGCGAACCTTCTCTTGTTCAACAATCTGAGCTTGTTTTTCAGCTGTTGGCGGCATCACGTTATCACCAAAATTCATCAAAGGCTTTGGGGTTTGTGGTGCGCTTTCTACACCGGGATCTTGGGTGGCAGGCACTTTTTGTTCAATAGCATGTGGAACATCAACACCCGCGCTTTTAGAGCCGGAATTGGCACTCGTGAGAAGTTCAGAACGCGATGTTGAAGCTTTTTCAGGCAGAACCGCTTCCCTACTCAACATGCCAGCCGGAATTTTGTCTTGAGCCGCGACTGAAAAGTCATGAGTTGAGAAAGAAGGGTTTGCTCTTATGGAGTTAGCATTCAGATTGTCCGATCTCACTGCCTTTTCTTCTGTTAGTGGTTGCCTAGCGGGCACAATTTTTTTTGCAGTTGGCGCTCTCTGAGTACTTGAGAATCCAAGTGCTTCAAGCTCACTAGATGCGTCATTTCTGTTGTTCCGAATAGGCATGCCGTCGTTCCGGATGGGCGCGCTGTCGCTACTTGTTAGACGCCGCAAACGGTCGGGCGCGACGTTCGGTACGGGCTCAGGTTTAGGTGCAACTGGAGCTAATTCGCTTTCAAAAGCTACCTTATTGGTTGTCGGAACATTTTGCTGCAATTCTGGCGACCGATTTTCCGGTCTTGTGACGGGTTGGTGAGCCTCCTGAATTCGAACCTCGGATCTCGACAACGAATCCGGCAGAGCAGGAGCCTCATTCTCGCCTGCAAATGAAAGGCCGTGAAATTTGTCGAGTGTTTCTGCGTTTCGACTTCTGTCAAGGGGCATTTGTACCCGCGTTAACCAGGGTTCTGGATCAGTGTTCAAAACGGTGTTGGACTGACTTTTCGGCAGTGCTAAACTGTCAAATTCATGCGAGACTTCTGGCATATCTTCCGGTTTTTGATCGCCACTGGTGTCTTTCTCGAGTAAGCCGATTCGTTTATCTTCGCCCTGATTATCTAATCTGGTTTTAGATAGCCCGGCGGTTTCGACCCTCTCGTCAAGACGTTTCGCACTATCAGATTTCTCGTCCAATTCGACGATTTCATCATCTGGAGTTTCTTCCGCCACCTCTTCAGCCTCAGGGATCAAATCCGCCATATTTTGTTCGGCTTTCGGTCGATCAATATCCGCTTCGATACGCGCGAACACTTCTGCGAAGTCGGCATCTCCCCCCTCAAGAATCTTGGCCTCTGTTGGGGCGGTATTTGGGCTTAGGCCCAAAAGTGTGGTTAATTGAGTAAGCATATGAGCTCCGGGAATTCTTCCTTACCCTGTATCTAATCCACAGATCCTTACCGGTTCTTTACCGTGATCCCCCCAAAAAGGCGTAAGTGAGTCGAATTGGAGAGAATTGTCATGGAAATATCCCCAACCCGTCCTGTGCCCGTCTCTGTACAAGACCAATCTTTGCGCAAAGCAGCCCAAGAACTTGAAGCCAACTTTTTGGCAGAAATGCTGAAGGCCGCTGGAATCGGTAAAACGCCAGAGGCATTTGGAGGCGGCGCTGGCGAGGACCAGTTTGCGTCGTTCATGCGGCTGGAACAGGCCAAACAAATGGCCGCCCAAGGGGGAATTGGCCTCGCGGAATCACTTTTTCACGCCTTAAAGGAACGAATTGATGAGTAATTTAACATTGCCACAGCAACTAGAAGATCTCCTGCAGGCCGAACGCACTGCATTGTTGGAAGGTGATTTCGAAAAAATTTCCGAGCTTTTGGAACAGAAAGAAGCGCTTGCTCAGAATCTAACCGAAGAGCCAATCACCCCCGAGCAGCTTGCCCCGTTGCGTGACGGCATGCGCCGAAATCAAGAATTGTATGACCAAACGCTGGCCGGAATTCGGAACGTGGCAGCGCGCCTTGGGGATCTAAAACGTATCCGACGGTCGATGGACACATATGACGCATTTGGTCGTCGTACGACCATCGATGCCCCTAAAAACAACACACTTGAGCGGAGGGCGTGAAGATTTGCGTCAAATCGTACGGATCTTTGAGAGCGCTCTTAGGGGTCCGTTAGTACTCCACAGGCAGGTTGGCGCTGCACCGAAAAGCGGTGGCGCAGCCTGGATAAGCCCACAGCTGCAACAGTCAGAAAGACGTCAGAGATGCCGTTCGCGGCAAATGCAACCGGCGCAAAAGCGCCACTGAAATGTAGGGACAATCTATATGTCTAGCATCCTGACGAACAATGGCGCGATGGTCGCGCTCCAGACTCTCAAGTCGATTAACTCAAACATGGCCGACACACAGTCGAAAATCTCGACCGGCAAAGCAGTCGCAAATGCCAAAGACAACTCTGCAGTCTGGGCAATTTCCAAGGTCATGGAAGCCGACGTAAAGGGTTTTGCAGGTATTTCGGATAGTCTTAACTTGGGTCAGTCAACTGTTGCAGTTGCCCGTCAAGCGTCCGAAACCGTGACCGATTTGTTGACAGACATCAAAGGCAAGATCGTTGCGGCGCAAGAAGAAAACGTCGACCGTGATAAGATCCAAACTGATATCACCGCATTACGTGATCAAATTGGTGCCGTTGTCGGTGCCGCCCAATTCAACGGTTTAAATCTGCTCGCCAACACGGACACGACCGCCGGCACGGGGTCAATCAACGTTCTTGCATCGCTTGACCGCTCCGCTGATGGTGTCGCTGCGTCCGACATCAATGTCGGCAAGCAAGACCTTGGATCCGGCGCTGCGACGGCTGGCACTATGGGGACAGACATCGGTGACAACAATGCGGTCGCTGACGGGACAACAGGGGCAGCACTTGCACTGACGGGCACACCGGCCGCAGGTATGTCCTATCAACTGGCTTCTGCTGGCGGCATGGGCTTTTCCGCTGACGTTACTTATGTTGCCCGGGAAGGTGATACATTGCAGGACGTTACCGACCATATGGTTGCGCGTCTTAATGTGCAGGCAGCTGAGGATGGGATTGATGTCAGTTTTGCTGAAAATGCCACAACGGCAGGCCAAATCGATTTTACCAACAACACCGGTGCAGGAATTACCGTCGCAACAGCAGATGCGAGCCAAGCGGCCAGTAGTGCTGAGAATGACGGCACCGTTGGCGGTGGTTTGGAACTTCTCAGCGGTTTTGATGTGTCTACCGACGCTGGCACCGAAGCCGCTTTGGCTGGTATCGAAAGCTTGATCCAAACGGCTGTGGACTCTGCGGCCAACTTTGGTTCGGTCCAAGGGCGCATTGAAACCCAATCGGAATTTGTATCCGGTTTGTCTGATGCGTTGAAATCTGGAATCGGCTCGATGGTCGATGCCGACATGGAAGAGACTTCCGCACGTCTTCAGGCTCTGCAGGTTCAGCAACAGCTAGGCGTTCAGGCCTTGTCGATTGCCAACCAAGCACCGCAGCAATTGCTGTCCCTCTTCCGGTAATTAGAAACCTCATGATCTGAGGGCGTTACGCTAAAACCAATGCCCTCGGACACTTTTCCTTGCACCTGAAAATGGTGGCGCAGTCCAACCAACCCTTGGAACTGCATCCGTCAGAAAGACGTTGAAGATGCCGAAATCGGCAAATGCAGCCGGCGCAAAAGCGCCAATTCAAAACTAAGGACGATCTATATGTCTAGTATCTTGACAAATAATGGCGCAATGGTTGCGCTGCAGACGCTCAAATCGATCAACTCTAGCATGGCTGATACTCAGTCGAAAATTTCGACGGGTAAATCGGTTGCCAACGCCAAAGATAACTCTGCCGTTTGGGCCATTTCCAAGGTCATGGAAGCCGACGTAAAAGGTTTTGCAGGTATTTCCGACAGTTTAAACTTGGGTCAATCAACTGTGGCTGTTGCCCGTCAGGCATCAGAAACCGTAACTGACCTTCTGACGGACATCAAAGGCAAGATTGTTGCAGCGCAAGAAGAAAACGTTGACCGTGAAAAAATCCAGACGGATATTACAGCACTTCGCGATCAGATTGGCGCAGTTGTCGGCGCGGCACAGTTCAACGGTCTAAACCTGTTGGCGAACACTGATACAACTGCTGGATCCGGCAGCATCAATGTTCTTGCATCTCTTGACCGATCGGCAGATGGCGTAACGGCTTCGGATATCAGTGTTTCAAAACAAGATCTTGGCACCGGTGCTTCGGCCATCAACTATGCGGCAACCGCAGTAACCGCAGCCACTGACGATATTGCTGTGGACGGGGTCGCCACTCAGGTTGCGCACGCAGTCGCAGGTTCGACAACATCGGCAGCTGATACCACAACTGTTGCCTTTGGCACTGCGGCGGGCGATTCTGTAACCGCCGGATCCGGTTTCCAAGTCATGATTTCAGCAGATGGTGGCAACTTGGACACATTGCTTGATACCTCTGATGGTGATCTTCAATATGTTGCCCGTGACGGTGACACAATGGCGGATGTTGCCTCCGCTTTGGCCGACAAATTCAATTCTTATATTGAAAGTTCGACTGATGAGGGGTCCTTGGGGCGGAGTATCTCAGCTTCGGCTTCGGGCAATACCATTACCATTTCAGGCGCAACCAATGGTGCCGCAACTGATGTTTTCACCGTCAACGCTGAGCAGTTTGCTGCAGCAAGTACAACAATCGGCGGTGGCCTAGAAGACTTGGCCGGCATTGACGTGACAAGTCAGACCGGCGCGGACAGTGCCCTCGCCGACATTGAGAACCTGATCCAAACGTCGGTAGATGCAGCCGCAAACTTTGGTTCCGTCCAGGGCCGTATCGAGACTCAGGCCGACTTTATTTCCGGTCTGAGCGATGCACTGAAATCTGGCATCGGGTCGCTCGTCGATGCCGATATGGAAGAAACTTCCGCCCGTTTACAGGCCCTGCAAGTCCAACAACAGTTGGGTGTCCAAGCTCTGTCAATTGCGAACCAGGCACCGCAGCAATTGCTGTCCCTCTTCCGCTAAGACTACAATTTGAGGCCGGTTTCAGCCGGCCTCAGTTTTCAAATTCCTAGTTTTCAAACCAGAAGGTTATGAAGTGAACGCTCAGTCCTTGGCCCATCGTGGCTACTCCCAAAACGCCCGTACAACTCAAACGCCTCGCGGCACTGAGTATGAATTGATCGCCCGTGTAACGCATCGCATCAAATCATCAGCCGAAGCCGGGCCAAGATCTTATCCGAAGTTAGTTGCAGCCTTGTCTGACAATCAACGACTGTGGACGACGCTAGCCATAGATGTTGCGGACAAAGACAATGGTTTGCCCAAAGAATTGCGCGCTCAAATCTTCTATCTTGCTGAATTTGTTCAACAGCACACGGGGAAAGTGTTGGCACGCAAGGCCCGGTTGGCCCCGCTGTTGGAAATTAACACCGCCATCCTCAGAGGGCTTGGTGGTCGGAGGACAAAACGATGAGTGGATTAGTATTAAAACTGGGGCCCCGCGAAAGGGTTCTCATCAATGGGGCCGTAATTGAGAACGGTGACCGGCGTAGCCGCATGTCTATCGTAACACCAAATGCAAATGTGTTGCGGCTCAGGGATGCAATTCATCCCGAAGAGGCAAAAACACCGGTGCGTCGATTGTGCTATACGGCGCAACTAATTTTGACCGGCGACACTGAAATTTTGGAAGCACGGCAACAACTGCTTCCTCGAATTGAAGAGTTGAGTCATATCTTGGTTGATTCCGATAGTCGAAGGCTTCTAGCTCAAGCGACTGATGCCTTGTTGGGAGATCAATTTTATCAGTGCCTAAAAGCATTGAGAGCGTTGATTCCGAGAGAGGACCGGCTACTAGCCGCGAGTCAAAGATGAGCTTTCAGCCGGTAATTGTTGGAAGCGGGCTCGTTGGGTGGCAATTTTTGAAGTCTACTCAGGAAACTCAAAAAGCTGTTTTCAACAGCGGTTCTGAGATGGTTCGCGACACTGAGTATTTCAAAGAAAATATTGGCAACATCAAGTCCGCAGAGGATTTGGTTGCCGATCGGCGTTTGCTACGGGTGTCTTTGAGTGCCTTCGGCCTTGAAGATGACCTCGACAACAAATTCTTCATCAAGAAAATTTTAGAGGAAGGCATCTCCGATTCAGGTTCCCTGGCCAATCGTATGGCGGATGATCGATACAAGACATTTACCACAGCTTTCGCGTTCGATTCCCCGCTCGGATCGAGAACCTCGCTCAGCAAATTTCCGGATGAAATTCTAACAAAGTTCCGAGCACAGGAATTTGAAATCGCGGTAGGGGATCAGGATGAATCCTTACGATTGTCACTGAATTTTGAACGCGCTTTGCCCGTTATTGCAGAGGAGTCCGGATCTGATGACACAAAGTGGTTTCGAATAATGGGAACTGCGGCCTTGCGCAACGTTTTTGAAACGGCTTTGGGTCTTCCCTCCAGCTTTGGACAGCTTGATTTGGACAAGCAATTAGAGGTTTTTCGCGAAAAATCTCAATCTCGGTTCGGAGTTGGTGAGATTGACGATCTGGCCAACCCCGAAATCATGAATAAAGTTTTGCAAACCTATTTGCTGCAGGAGCAAATTCAGAATTTTTCAACCAGCTCTTCAAACCAGGTCGCTCTTACAATGCTTCAACAAATTCCTAGAACTTCAATTTTTGGGTGAGGTCCCAGCTTGAACCTTGCTTCAATGATTTCCTACTCTCACTATTGTGGACACTTGGAATTTGTAGAATGTTTGACACAGTTTCCAGAAGGTTTTTGGATGTATAACATATGCAATCCGATGCTTTAAATTTCAAAAATGGATTGAGCGAAGGCATCGAAGGTTCCCATCTTCTATGTTGTCGTCTGACATATAAGGCGAAATTATTTTGGCGAATATCACTTTGCGTCGATTCGAATAAAAAAAATCATTGTGAATTTTATTGAAGTGGCCCACCTTATTCGGACAGGTTAGGAGCTTTGGCTCGGGACTCATAACCAGTAAATGACGATTGCAGCGAGAACGATTGCCAACGCGAAGACCTTCGGACGGCTTTGTTGCACAAATTGGGTTTAGGACGTTCTCCCCCTAACCCCAGACGGATTTAGGCTACGATCTCAGTGACAGGTATGCCAAGCTCGGTAT
>NZ_QKMF01000009.1 GCF_003208435.1 Pelagimonas varians
TTCCAACTCAATACGCCCGCAACCCCTTTTCGCAATAACTACTCCCTTTTTTGAAACTTTCACGAAAATCAATTGAAATCAATTAGTTAATGGAAGATCAAGTCTCATTTGAATCGATCCCAACCCTCAAGGACGTCTGGTGTGGTCCACAAAGAGATTCGCCCAACACCACATTTAGCGCACCTGCACTTGCCAACTACTATCACAATCAGAATTTTGGAATCTCGCCGACGATTCGTCTCGGCCCCTTGCCTTGTTTATGTCGGGTTCCCGCCCAGACCCGCACATATTAAACCCTTGTCACATCGTACGGGCGGTAGACACTATATATGCTCGCTGTTCATTCGGACGCTCCGGCCCTCAATAGCTCCGATATGTTTGACCTAGTGTCTAGCCTCATTGGCAACCGCCGCGCCATGCGCTATCCCACAGCGTCTGCTTTAATGGAGAAGCCCCAAGCTATGACCACTCGCGCCGGATTCGTCGCCCTGATCGGAGAGCCCAATGCGGGCAAATCCACACTGACCAATCGAATGGTGGGGGCCAAGGTCTCGATCGTTACTCATAAGGTTCAAACTACGCGAGCGCGCATTCGCGGCGTGGCCATACAAGGTGAAAGCCAGATTGTCTTTGTGGACACACCCGGCCTGTTCCAACCCAAGCGGCGCTTGGATCGAGCGATGGTTGCCGCGGCCTGGGGCGGAGCTGCCGATGCAGACATCACCGTCTTGTTGATTGAGGCCCACCGGGGTGTAACGGATGGCGTCAAACGCATCCTTGAGGGTCTCGGGGAACTTGGCAAAGGACGCCGTATCGCACTGGCAATCAACAAGATTGACCGCGTTAAGGCTGAAGTCTTGCTAGCGCTGTCCCAGGATCTGAATGAACGGTATGATTTCGTTGAGACGTTTATGATTTCCGCTGAAAAAGGTCATGGAGTCGACGCTCTGCGCACTTGGTTGGCAGCGGAATTGCCTGAGGGTCCATGGCTGTATCCCGAAGACCAGATCGCCGATCTGCCCATGCGGATGATTGCCGCCGAAATGACCCGCGAGAAGTTGACCCTGCGCTTGCATCAAGAATTGCCTTACCAATTGACGGTCGAAACCGAAAACTGGGAGGAGCGAAAAGACGGCTCTGCACGTATCGACCAAGTCGTTTATGTCGCCCGCGACGGCCACAAGGGCATCATCCTTGGCAACAAGGGAGAATCAATCAAGGCCATCTCAAAAGCAGCCCGCGAAGAGCTCGAAGAATTCCTTGGACGCCGGATTCATTTGTTCCTGCAAGTCAAAGTGCGCGAAAAATGGCTGGAAGAAGCAGAGCGCTATTCGGAAATGGGGCTAAATTTCCGCGACGGAAACAAGTAATGGCCCGATTGACCGCCCGTTTTTGGGTGGATGCCTATCTTGCCCGCTTGCGGTTTCAGGACATCCCCGGCTTTGTCGTCAGCCATGGCGACGACACGGCGGGGGCCGTTTTGGTCAAACTCAACACATTGGACGGGCAGGCCTGTGCGTATACACGCAGCTTCGATTTGATGTCAGGTCAGCGCGTGTGGACTGAGCTTTCGTCGGGGGCCGAAACTGATGTTGACCAAAGCATTGCAAAGCAACGCGGATTTGATTCTGATTTGTGGGTAATCGAGGTCGAAGACCGGCTTGGCCGCCATCTTTTACAAGACGAAGGGCTGGCTTAGGCATCCAATGCTTGCACCGAAAGCCGGCTTCTCGTTGGGCAATGGGCCAATGCCAATCAGCGCCCCCCTTGTAACCTGTGAACACTGACGTCAATTTGAAGCTATGGATTGGCGCGACACAGGCATATTATTAAGCACCCGAAAACACGGTGAAACCTCGGTGATTCTGGAGACCTTCACCCCGTCATACGGGCGCCAAAGTGGTGTGCTGCGCGGGGGCATTTCGCGCAAACACACCCCACACCTCCAACCCGGCGCGCAATTGGACCTGAGCTGGCGCGCCCGGCTTGAAAGCCAATTGGGTACATTCACAATCGAGCCGATCCGGTCGCGCGCAGCCGCAGCTATGGGTGATCGATTGTCCCTTGCAGGGTTGAACGCGGTCACCTCGCTTTTGTCTTTCTGCCTGCCCGACCGGGAACCACATCCCGATTTGTATCAAAAAACCGAAACACTTCTGGATTTGCTTGGACAGCCCGACGTCTGGCCTTTGGCTTACCTGCGTTGGGAAGTCCGGCTGCTGGACGACATGGGGTTCGGATTGGATCTGGGGCGTTGCGCCGTCACCGGATCAAACGATAACCTAATATATGTATCGCCTCGCACAGGTAGGGCTGTCACCGCATCTGGTGCAGGCGAATGGGTAGACCACCTGCTGCCTTTGCCACCGGTTCTACATGGTCAAAGCCCTATGGATGACACTGAAATCATAACTGCGCTGCAAACAACTGGCCACTTCGTAGAGCATCATATGGCCAAGGCCTTGCGGGACCGCCCCCTGCCCCCTGCCCGAGCGCGGTTTATCGAGCGCTTGTCTCGCCCGAAACAGACTTGAACAGCATTTCCCGGCCTTCGATCGTAGACAAGATCAAAGTCTCACCCACAACCTCGGCGATTGTCATGGCCTTGAGGGCTTCATAGAACTCTTGCTCGGCCGCCTGTTCCGGACATGCCGTCAGTGTCGTTGAAATTGTCTCGACTTCGAACCAAGGGTAAACGGATGTGTCTTTGGCCTGCCACGTATTGCAGCCAGAATGGCCACTCAGCGCACCCAAATGACCAATCCGCAGATCTGTACCAGCGGGTGCCGGCGCTCCATCAATGCTGGACAAGGTCCAAACTTTCCCAACACCTCCATAGAAGTTGACGTTTTCAAGGCTCACACAGCCTGATGCCAACAGCGAGCTGGTTGCAATTGCCAGTCTCATCATCACACTCTCCCTTGGACGGATACCAAACGTAAGGCCGCGACGCTTTGCGCACTACCCAACAGGCACCTTTCGCAGCTGCCCATTACACGATAGTAAGACCTTAATGACTTGGAACATACCGAATATATTGACCGCCATGCGCCTCGTCGCTGCCCCCGCTTTGGCAGTGATGTTTTTGTATTTCTCTCGCCCCTTCGCAGATTGGGCCGCGCTATTGCTGTTTGTGTCGGCCGCGTTGACCGATTGGATTGACGGGCATCTGGCGCGCACTTGGAAGCAAGAGACCAAACTAGGCGCAATGCTGGACCCAATCGCTGACAAAGCGATGGTGGCCATTGCCCTGATGGTCATCGTCGGATTTTCGTCAATGTCGCCTTGGCTGGTTCTCCCTGCCACGGTCATATTGTTCCGCGAAGTCTTTGTATCGGGGCTGCGTGAGTATCTTGGGGACGTCGCCGGCACGCTCAAAGTCACGACATTGGCGAAATGGAAAACCACTGCGCAAATGGTTGCGATTGCGGTTCTGTTTTCTCAAGGGGTGTTTGAGCACTACTTTGGTATGTCTGCCTTTGGGATGGACAACGCGCTAGTAGCCGACATCATGGAAGGCCGCGAAGAAGACGTGCTTGGCCTGCGTTGGAAATATCTTGGCAGCATATGGACCGGATACCTTGGCCTTGGGCTGCTTTGGATTGCTGCGGCATTAACCCTGATCACCGGCTGGGATTACTTCCGAAAAGCGCAGCCGTTGCTCAAAGAGGATAGCTAAGATGGACGTTTTGTATTTTGCTTGGGTGCGCGAACGTATCGGCCTGCCGAAGGAAAAAATTGAAACATCCGCAGCGACGGTCAACGATCTGATTGCTGAACTGCGCGCCCGCGAAGACCGCTATGAGGCGGCATTTGCTGATTTGTCCGCCCTGCGAGTCGCTTTGGATCAAGAGCTATCGGAATTTGATTCACCGCTGGAGGGTGTGCGCGAAGTGGCGTTTTTCCCCCCCATGACCGGGGGCTGATATGCGCGTCATCGTCCAAGAATCACCCTTTGACTATGGCATCGAAGCCGAAGCCTTTGCTGACGGTCGCCACGATATGGGTGCGATTGTCACTTTTGCAGGCATCGTCCGCGACATCGCTGGTGGCTTGGATGTCATGGAAATCGAACACTACCCCGGCATGACCGAGAAAGCGCTCGAGAAAATCGCAGCGGAGGCTGTTGAACGCTGGTCGCTTGGGGACGCGCTGGTCATTCATCGCTATGGCCGCATGGGGGCAGGCGAAAAGATCATGATGGTCGCAACCGCCGCACGCCACCGTAAAGACGCCTTTGAAGCGGCGGAATACCTGATGGACTACCTCAAGTCCCGCGCGCCGTTCTGGAAAAAAGAACACACCCAAAGCGATGCAGGTTGGGTTGCCGCCAAAGACGAAGATGAAGCTGCGCTGAAACGCTGGTAAACACTTGGCAAGACGGTCGCACTGTTGGTAAACTGACCTGACCAATTCATTGCAGGTTTCCAATGCCCTTTACTCCGGTCAAACCCGAAAAACTTTCTTCTGCTGTGGTCGATCAAATCGAGCTGCTGATTTTGCGCGGCATCTTGCGACCGGGTGAACGGCTCCCATCAGAGCGGGAACTGTCGGACCGAATGGGTGTCTCACGCCCCAGCCTGCGCGAGGCCGTCGCAACCCTTCAGGACCGTGGACTGCTAGAGACACGCGCCGGAGCCGGAATTTTTGTAACAGAGCTTTTGGGTTCGGCTTTTTCCGAAGCTCTGACCCGGCTCTTCGCAAATCACGACGAAGCCGTGTTTGACTACCTGTCGTTCCGGCGGGATATGGAAGGTCTGGCCGCCGAACGGGCCGCCCGCTTTGGCAGCGACACAGATCTCGAAGTGATCCAAAAGATCTATGACAAGATGTGCGCCGTGCATTCCAAACGGAACCCGGCAGATGAAGCCCGTTTAGATGCGGATTTCCATCTGGCCATTATTGAGGCCAGCCACAATGTGATCATGCTGCATATGATGCGGTCCATGTATCAGCTGTTGCGCGAAGGCGTGTTCTACAACCGAACCATCATGTTCCGGCAACGTACGACCCGCGACAACCTGCTAGATCAGCACAAGCTGATAAATGACGCCCTACAAGCCCGCGATCCTGTAGCAGCCCGAAAAGCCGTAGAAGATCACCTGACGTTTGTGGAAACCTCGCTCTATTCCAACCGCAAGACAGAACAGAACGAAGTCATCGCCAAGCAACGGTTGGAACGCGAACATCACCGCTAAGCAAGCTGCGCAGACCTTGCAAAAAGATTGCTCGCCTAGTCGCGACGCCCTCTGGCACCCGATGGATGGAGCAACAGCAAAATGGATCAATAGCAAAAGGGCTCATCATTTCTGATGAGCCCTTTAAAATTCTTAGCTAAACGTCCGTCGGGACAATTTAGGCCAGTGCGATGTTCGACGCGCTCTCACGACCGTCACGGCCGGGCTCGATGTCGAAAGTCACTTTCTGGTTGTCGGACAGGCCGGTCAGACCAGCGCGTTCAACGGCAGAAATGTGTACAAACACGTCCTTGCCACCACCGTCTGGTGCGATAAAGCCGAAGCCTTTAGTTGTGTTGAACCATTTTACAGTGCCATTAGCCATTGTAAGTCTCCTAGTAATCCTGTCCGCGGAATGCGACAGAGCGGCTTTATCAGTGCAAGATCGAATGACTGAGCCGAAAGGAGCAGTGTGGCCGATAGTGATAATGTAGCAAGCGCAATCTAGAATCTGCCAAGGCAAAAGGAAAGTCTTTTTTCACCTCATCCAGCGGAATAGGCGCAATTTGGCCGGATAAAGCATTCCAGCAACATACAAAACCACAATCAAGGAGCGCATGGCCTGCCCTAGAAACGGAAAAAGGCCCGGATGTTTCCATCCAGGCCTCTAAAGTCATGTGATTCTCAGCCTAGCTCTTGGAGAACTCTGGGTAGGCTTCCATGCCCAGCTCCGCCATATCGAGACCGGTGATCTCTTCTTCTTCGCCAACTCGGATGCCGACTGTCATCTTCAGCAAGAACCAGATCACAAAGCTGACTACGAAGGTGAAGATACCGACAACAACGATGGAATAGAGCTGCTGACCCAGCGAGGCTGCATCATTGGTCAGGACAACCGCGATTGTGCCCCAGATACCTGCCAGCAGGTGAACTGGAATAGCACCAACTACGTCGTCGATCTTCAGCTTATCCAGCATCGGAACCGCGAAGACCACGATCACACCGCCAACGGCACCGATCAATGTCGCTTCGCCCAGTGTTGGGGTCAGAGGTTCGGCAGTGATCGAAACCAGACCAGCCAACGCACCGTTCAGTACCATGGTCAGGTCGACCTTTTTGTACAGAAGCTGTGTCAGAAGCAGGGCTGCGATCGCACCACCAGCAGCCGCTGTGTTGGTGTTCGAGAAGATACGGCTAATGTCTGCAACGTTGCCAGCTGTGTCCATGTACAGCTGCGAGCCGCCATTGAAACCAAACCAACCCAGCCACAAGATGAATGTACCCAAAGTTGCCAGCGGCAGGTTAGAGCCCATGAACGGGATCGTACGGCCACCTTTGTATTTGCCGATCCGTGGACCAAGCAGAAGCGCGCCAGCCAAAGCAGCCCAGCCGCCAACCGAATGCACAACAGTCGAACCCGCGAAATCCTGGAACCCACCGGCATCAAGGAAACCGCCGCCCCATTTCCAAGAAGCCTGGATTGGGTAGATAAATGCTGTCAGAACAACAACAAAGGCAAGGAAGGGCCACAGCTTGATACGCTCGGCCAAGGTGCCTGAAACGATCGACGCGGTTGTCGCGCAGAACATCAGCTGAAAGAAGAAGTCCGAACCAACCGACGCGTATGTCAGGTCAGGTTCCATACCCTCAAGACCGACTGGCTCAAGCTCGGCCATGGCAAAGGCACCCAGGATGCCGTCAACCGACCAACCGTCGCCAGGGTACATCAGATTGTAGCCGACAACGTAGTAGGCAATCGCCGCAATGGCGAAAAGCGCGATGTTTTTTGTCAGCTGCATCGTGACGTTCTTGGAGCGCACCAGACCAGCTTCGAGCATTGCGAAACCGGCGGCCATCCAGAACACCAGGAAACCGGCGACAAGGAACATGAAGGTTGTAAAGATGAACCCAACTTCGGAGTTGGGGGGCGTCACGTCTGCCTCTTGTGCCATACCCAGCGAGGGCAGTGCCAGCAGAACAGCCGCCGCGGCGATTGTCTTGTAGTTTGTCATTCGTTTCTTCCCTTGAATGTCAGGAGATAGTTTGAAGGAGCGCGTTACAGCGCGTCCCCATCCATTTCGCCGGTACGCACACGCACGGCCTGCGCCACGTCCAGAACAAAGATCTTGCCGTCGCCGATCTTGCCCGTCTGAGCGGTTGATTTGACAGTTTCGACCACTTGATCCGCCATGGAGGCCGCAACAACGATCTCCAGCTTGATCTTGGGTACAAAGTTCACAGCGTATTCTGCGCCGCGATAGATTTCGGTATGGCCGGACTGAGAGCCAAAGCCCTTGATTTCCGTTACCATCATGCCGCGCACCCCGATGTCTGTCAGTGCTTCGCGCACCTCTTCGAGTTTGAATGGCTTGATCGTTGCAATGATCAGTTTCACCGTGTGTCCCTTTCGTCTCAGCGGGGTAGCGCCTCAGCGCCCCTCGTGTATTTCGCACTTGCAGAAAGAACCCCTTGGAGGCCTATTTAGAAGTGCGAAGCCGCAAAAACGGGCACTTTTCCGGAAAGAGCGCACAAAAAATGCGCACACATCGATTGTCGCACAAAAATTAAGCTAAACAAAAAGTGTATGTGCCACATGGGGGTGGTCAACATTCCCCAAATTAACAGATAGAATCGGGCAAACGCTAAAACGCGAACAGATACCAAGCAGGTACGATTGATGAGCAGTTCAGGACGAAAACCCGGTAAGTTGGTTGCGGACAAGCGATATGCACGCTCTGCGCCCAAGAAAAAAGCCGCCCCGAAAAAGCCAAGCCCTAGCCGCCGCAAACCCACGCGGCGCAAACCGGCACGCAAACAAAACTTTATCGTCCGGTTTTTCACCGGCATCTTCGCTTGGGTTTGGCGCTTGATCTGGCGCACAACTGTTTTTGCGTCGCTTGTGCTGGCGATGGTGATTGGCACGGCTGTCTTTTATGTCCGCAGCAGTCTGCCCGAAGTCTCTGAGTTGGTGGATGGGCGCGCCCGCGGATCTGTTACCCTATTAGACCGTGGCGGTGTCGTATTTGCGCGGCGCGGCGATCAATTCGGCGGTGCGGTAAACGCGGAAACCGTATCTCCGCACCTGCGGAACGCGATTGTGGCAACCGAAGACAGACGGTTCTACAGCCATTTCGGCATCAGCCCGCGCGGCGTCGCCAGCGCTGTGCGGATTAACCTGAGCGAAGGACGCGGCCCGCTAACAGGGCACGGCGGCTCAACGCTCACCCAGCAAACCGCCAAACTCCTGTGCTTGGGCTCCGTTTACGATCCAACCGAATGGAAAAACGAAGCCGAATACGTCAACGACTGCCGACAAGGATCGATGAGTCGAAAAATCAAGGAGGCAATCTACTCCATGGCGATGGAGAGCAAGTACACAAAGAACGAGATTCTCTCCATCTATATGAACCGCGCCTATATGGGCGGCGGAGCCTATGGAGCCGAAGCCGCAGCAAAGCGGTATTTCAACAAAACTGCCGCAATCCTGACGCCTGCTGAATCTGCGATGATCGCAGGATTGCTCACCGCGCCGACCCGTTTGGCCCCGACCTCAAATCTGAAACGCAGCCAAGATCGCGCTGCCACAGTATTGCGCTTGATGAACGAACAAGGGATGCTGACTGACGAAGAGACCCGACATTTTCAAGACAACCCTGCCACTTTGGCCGCCGAGGCCACCATGTCCACAGGTGGCTATTTCGCCGATTGGGTCATTCAGTCAGGGCCAGAGTTTTTCACCCGCGACACCACCGAAGACGTTTTAATCCGCACAACGCTTGATCAACGCCTGCAAGCCGCAACGGCGGCAGCAGTGAACCAGGTTTTTGCCGAAAAGGTGCGCAAAGGGTCCAAGGCCGAAGTTGCTGTGGTTGTTATGTCCGCTGACGGTTCGGTGCGCGCAATGATTGGCGGGCGCGATACCGATGCATCCGGCTTGTTTAACAGGGCCAGCCAAGCGGTGCGCCAGACCGGATCAGCCTTCAAACCCTTCATCTACGCCACAGCGCTGGAATTGGGGTATAGCCCGCTGGATATCGTCGTGGACGAACCGTTTTGCATGACGATCCCCGGATCGGGCAAATGGTGCCCGCAAAACTACACCAAGAAATTCAAGGGCCGCGTCACGCTGGCCGATGCGCTCAAGCAATCGTTGAACATTCCGGCCATCAAGATCTCAGAATCTGTCGGACGCGATTTGGTCATGCGCGTTGCCCGCGACTTTGGCATTCACCGCGATTTGCAAGACACTCCCGCCATGGCGCTCGGCACGTCCGAAGCGACCTTGGTTGAAATGACCGGCGCTTATGCAGGCATTTTGAATGGCGGCTCCTCCGTCACCCCCTACGGGCTGACCGATTTGCGATTGCGCGGTGACGACTCGCCTTTGATGGGCACGGGAGGCGGCATTGGCGAGCGGGTGATCCAGCCTCAAGCCGCAGCCGAACTGATCTGGATGATGGAAAAGGTGGTATCCGAAGGAACAGGCCGCCGCGCGGCCCTTGATGGGCGGCCAGCCGCAGGCAAGACGGGAACCAGCCAAGAATCCCGTGACGCATGGTTTGTCGGGTTTACCGCAGACTATGTTGCCGGAGTCTGGATGGGATACGACGATAACACCCCTTTGACAGGTGTGACGGGTGGCGGGCTACCTGCAGAAATCTGGCAAGCGGTGATGACGCAGATCCATGAAGGACTGCCTGTCCGCCCCCTGCCCTCGCAGGCCCCGGTGCCCGTAGTTCAAGCTCCAGCACCGCAGCCTGCCCCCGCGCAACCGAAGGTTGGACAGCAACCTAAAACCGTCAAAGAGTCGTTGAACGATGTCCTGCGCGGCCTGCTCGGCGGCAACTGATCCGCCCAAAGGTGCCAACTAAAGAAGGGCCGGAAATTCCCGGCCCTTCTATTCAATCACCACAGCGAATTAACCGGCTTTTTTGAGATCAGATATCATGGCGTCAATATCGCCGCGCCGCTTGTCCAGCATCGAACCGATTTCAGACCGCTCAGTCAGCAACATGTTCACGCCTTCAATGAACATATTAAAGAAAAGATCCTTGCCGGACCGGTCCGAGACATGGAAGGACACATCAAACGGGGCCTCACCGCGCAGATGCGCGATGGTGGTTACCTCATAATAGTTCTTAACCTTGCGGACCTTGGACATTTCCAGACGACCGCCGATAAACTCTCGGAAACGGCGACCATATTTACGCGAAATATATCCGGTGAACACCGTGGTGAACGCCTTCTTTTGAGCGGCAGTTGCCCGGCGGGCATCCACGCCCATCGCATAGGCAGCGACATAGGGCAAATCGGCGTAACGCTTGAAAATTTTCTCGAACTCTTTGATCATCGCTGCTTCGGATTTACCGGAATCGATGACCTTGTTGATGTCACCGACCAAACTGTTAACCAAAGCACCGGCTTGTTTTTCGTTCAAAGCAAAAGCCTGAGCTGGCATAACGGAAACGGCTGCCGCGCCCGCAACAAACATCCGACGGTTTACATACTGCATCTTAAAATCCTTTCGTATCCAGCTCCAAGGGGTCGATATCTTCCCCGACCGCTTCTTCGCCCAATTCATAACGGCGGTTTTGCAAATAAATGAGGCGCATTTGTTTATAGGAATCCGCACTTTCGTGCAGCACTGAATCATACGTATCGCCATAAATCTGCCGATCACCGACATCATCAACCAGCTCAAGCACAGGTCCAACAAAACTGGCAGGGACACTGACAACATAGGCAATCGGGTTGATGAGCAGATCCACAACTTGCCCCACCACATCGCGATCATTCGAAGGACCGTAAATTGGCAAAACCACATAGCCCCCTTCGGATACGCCCCAAACAGCCAGAGTTTCCCCGAAATCTGTTTCGTCTTCGGGCAGCCCCATGTCAGCGGCGACATCCATCAGGCCGCCAAGACCCATGGTTGCATTCACGATGAGCCGGACAGAATTCCGGGTCGCTTCGTTCAACTTGCCCTGCAACACATCGTTGACAACGACCCCCGGCAGTGAAAGCGTTTCGGCAACATTTCCCGTCACTTCGTACACAGGCCTCGGAACAGCTTCGGCGATGCTCGGGCCATCACCACGAAACATCTTGTCGTCAACCATAAGATTGAATTGGTGGACTTGCCGGTTCATCGCCTCACTTGGGTCGTGAATACCATCACCCGGAGTGCTATCAGGCTGAAGCCAACCGCAAGAGCTGACCATTCCAAGGGCCAAAATCAGTATGGACCCGCGCATCAAACCCATATCCCGCAAACCTCTCCTAAAATTTTGGGTTAGCCGGACGCTCCCATAGCTTAAAAAAATCTATGTAGTGTGATAGACCAGAAGACCCAAGCCAAACACCCTATTTCAATTGTTTTGTGGCACATTGGCGACATGCCGCCTAGAATGTATAGCAGTCAAATCTACCAGTCATCCATCCTGAGAAAAGCAGAATTCCCTTCATGAACGCAACAAATTATGAATCAGGCCGCAATGAACTGCGCGCAGCACGACGTCAAAGCCGCTCTTATTACTGGTTCGTCGCTATTTTCAGTGCTTTTGTAAATCTGCTGATGCTGACGGGTCCAATGTACATGATGCAGGTCTATGACCGCGTCTTGGGTTCTCGGTCAGAGGCTACGCTGATTGCCTTGTCTGTTTTGGTTATTTTTCTTTATTCCATGATGGGGATTTTGGATTTCGTACGTGGCCGGGTGATGGGCCGCGTCGCAGCACGGTTTCAAACAACGCTCGATCTACGGGTGTTTGACGCCGTTTTAAGGCGGTCCGCCGTGAAACCCGATGCGTTGGCGCAAACCGGTTTGCGTGATTTGGAATCTATACAGCGATTGATGTCGTCACCGATTTTACTGGCTTTGTTTGATATTCCATGGACACCGGTATTCATCATCGGGATTATGATCTTCCATCCCTGGCTTGGATATCTCGCCCTTGTTGGCGGGGCTTTCTTGATTGTCGTGACCGTCGTCAATCAGTTGGTAACGCGGGCTCCGACTCTAAAATCCAATATCGCTGTCATGCAGGCCGAAAACGCAGCCCAGCAGATCCAGTCCGAGGCGGAAATGGTTCAGGCGCTAGGGATGCGCGGCAATGCTTTTACGCGCTGGATGGGCGCGCGCGGGCAGGCGCTTTCGGGGCAAATTAAAAGCTCGGATTTGACTGGCTCCTTTACCACTTTGACCAAATCCTTTCGCCTATTGCTTCAATCCGCGATGCTTGGCCTTGGGGCTTACTTGGTTCTTCTGGGGGAATTGTCGCCCGGTGCGATGATTGCAGGTTCGATCTTGATGGGCCGCGCTTTGGCTCCGATCGAGATGGTGATTGGCCAATGGGTCGCCGTGGAACGCGCGCGTAAAGGCTGGGAAAACCTGTCGCAGCTTTTGACCGAAGTCCCAGAAGAAAAAGAACGCACTGCTTTGCCGCGTCCGAGGGCCAAATTGGACGTTCAGCAATTGACCGTCGTTGCCCCCGGCGAGCAACAGGCAGCATTGCGTCTCGTGTCGTTCAATCTGGACCCTGGTCAGGCGGTTGGAGTAATTGGTCCTTCGGGGTCCGGAAAATCGACACTTGCCCGCGCCCTTACCGGTATTTGGCGACCAGCAGGCGGCAAAATCCGCCTCGACGGCGCGTCCCTTGATCAATTCGGGGCTGACGTCTTGGGCCAACACATCGGGTATTTGCCGCAGCGCGTAACTCTTTTTGACGGAACCATCGCAGAAAACATCGCCCGTCTGTCGGCGCAACCTGACGCAGAAAAGGTTGTCGCTGCCGCGCAAAAGGCTGATGCACATGAGATGATTTTGAAACTCCCCGATGGGTACGACACCCGCGTCACTGCTGCGGGCGGTCGATTGTCCGGTGGTCAAATGCAACGCATCGGTTTGGCCCGCGCCGTCTATGGAGACCCGGTCCTTTTGGTGCTCGATGAACCGAACTCCAACCTTGATAACGAAGGGTCGGAAGCGGTGAACCGCACGATTCGTGGCTTTAAAGAAAGCGGCGGGTCGGTTCTCATTATGGCCCATCGCCCGGCTGCAATCAAAGAATGTGACTTGTTGTTGATGCTTGAAAACGGCACCCGCGCCGCCTTTGGCCCTAAAGAAGAAGTGTTGCGCAAGATGGTTCAAAACCACAAACAAATCCAACAAAGTTCGACCCCCGGAGGCGTGCAATGACCGTCCAATCCCAGTATTCCATGCGCTTTCCGATGACTTTGGGGATTATTGCTCTAGCAATTTTGGTTGGTGGCTTTGGCACATGGGCCGCGACCACCAATATTTCAGGCGCCATCGTCGCATCAGGATCGATCGAAGTAGATCAGAACCGGCAAGTCGTCCAACATATCGACGGTGGCGTGGTCGAGGAAATTCTGGTCGACGAAGGCGACAGTGTGGCAAAAGGCGATGTGCTTTTGCGGCTGGATCCAACGACAATAATCTCGGAGCTGGCGATCGCGGACGGACAGTTCTTTGAACTGAGTGCACGTAGGTCGCGGCTGGTAGCAGAACGCGACAGATTGGGTGACATTACCTTTGACGAAGAACTGTTGGCGCAAACCAATCCGGAAGTTATTGAATTGATCACCGGCCAACGCAATTTGTTTCTTGCCCGCCTCGATTCTTCGGCTCGTGAAATTGAACAGCTGGCCAAGCGCGCGGATCAAATCAACGACCAGATTGTTGGCATTGACGCACAACAAAACGCAATCAGCGCTCAGCTTGCTTTGATTGAGCAAGAGTTGAGAGACCAGCAGTCCTTGCTCGACAAAGGCTTGGCACAGGCCAGCCGCGTCCTGTCATTACAGCGTGAACAGGCACGTATGGCAGGTCAGGTCGGCGAGCTTACAGCGCAAAAGGCGCAAGCCGAGGGCCGCATCACCGAGATCAACATCCAAGTTCTGGGTTTGGAGACGCAAAAGCGCGAAGAGGCCATTACAACTCTGCGCGATTTACAGTTTCGCGAACGTGAGCTGGCTGAGCAACGCCGCGCCTTGCGTGAACGTCTCAGCAGGTTGGAAATCACCGCCCCCGCATCTGGTGTTGTTTACGGTTTGACAGTTTTCACACCGCGATCGGTGATCCGGCCCGCGGACCCTGTGCTTTATTTGGTGCCGCAAGATCGCCCTTTGGTGATCGCAGCACAGGTTGAACCGATCCACATCGACCAACTGTTTGTGAACCAAGAAGTATCTTTGCGCTTTTCATCTTTGGATCAGAAAGAAACGCCCGAACTCTTTGGCAAAGTAATTCAAATTTCAGCCGACGCCTTCGAAGACCAAAGCTCCCGCATCCGGTACTACCGAGCTGAAATTGTTCTGAACGACGGTGAAGTTGCGCGTATCCCCGAAGGGTCGACTTTGATTCCGGGCATGCCGGTTGAGGCGTTTATCCGGACCGAAGATCGCACCCCCTTGGCCTATCTTGTCAAACCGTTCACCGACTATTTCGCCAAGGCATTCCGGGAAAGCTAACCCATACGCGGCAATCCATGCACCAAAGCACCGCGGCCTGCGGGGAGCAAATCGCCACAACGGGGATGCAGTTGCCCAGTCCGTCATTGCATTCTATCGCCGGCAGGCATGGCCCCCCGATCAGTTGATAGAGACTGCTGCGCGGTGGATTTCAATTCACAAGATCAACCATTTTAAAATATCAAAACTGCGAAATATTGTTGCTTTTGGTCAATGAATACTGGCTTTTTCTAACTCTGCCAACATGCACGCAGACCCTTTTCTTTTCGGCGTCGCCCCTCTAGCGTCACGCCGACAACACGACGCATTCAGGGATGAACACAATGAGCAACGCCATCGAAGCCCGCCTGTCAGAGCTGGGCCTAACCTTGCCCGACGCACCCGCTGCAGCGGCCAACTATGTACCCTTTGTGCGCAGCGGCAGCACACTCTATGTGTCCGGTCAGATCAGCATGGGCCCTGACGGCTTTATCACCGGCAAGGTCGGCAGCGATCTAGATGTTGAACAAGGCGCGGCCGCCGCCAAGGCCTGCGCTTTGAGCCTGATCTCTCAGGTGCGCGCTGCATGTGACGGTGATTTGACCCGCCTCAAACGCGTTGTGAAGTTGACCGGTTTTGTGAACTCCGGCCCCGATTTTACGGACCAACCCAAAGTGATCAACGGTGCGTCTGACACAATGGTTGAAATCTTTGGCGAGGCAGGCCGTCATTCCCGCTCTGCTGTGTCTGCCGCAGCGCTTCCTTTCAACGTCTCTGTTGAAATCGAAGGTATTTTCGAGATCGCATGATGCTTCCGTCAAGCTTGTTCCAACGCCCGATTGCGCATCGGGCGTTTCACGATGTCACCCAAGGCCGTCCTGAAAACTCGCGTGCGGCCATCCGCGCCGCGATTGCTGCGGGCTATGGGATTGAGATCGATCTGCAATTGTCGCGTGACAGGCAGGCAATGGTTTTTCATGATTACGACATGTCCCGATTGACTGGCGTATCCGGGCCAATCCAACTGCGGTCAGCTCCGGAATTGGCCGATACCCAACTGCTCAATGGTGAAGAAGGCGTTCCGACTTTCATCGAAGTCTTGCGCATTGTGGCCGGACAGGTTCCGCTATTGATCGAACTAAAGGATCAAGATGGCGGGATGGGCCCTGCTATCGGTACATTGGAACACGCCGCGATCGAGGCATTGAAGGGCTATAGGGGCGACGTCGCGCTGATGTCATTCAACCCACATACGGTCGCCGAACTCGCGCGGCTTGCCCCTGATTTGCCGCGCGGTCTGACCACCTGCAGTTTTCAAGACGAGGAATGGCAAACGATCAAAGCCACCCGACTGGAAGAATTGCGCGCCATTCCTGATTATGCCCGCGTCGGAGCCAGTTTTGTCAGCCATAATTGTTTGGATTTGGACAACCCGCGCATTACCGAGCTTAAAGCACAGGGGGCTCCGGTGCTGTGCTGGACCGTCTATTCTGCCAAGCAAGAGGCACAGGCCAGATTGGTGGCCGATAATGTCACCTTTGAAGGCTACACCGCTTGAACACCTTCGCAAACATGCCAAGTTAAAAGGCATGGAACAAAGCGGCACGATCACCATCAACGTTTTAACGGCGCTGGATCAAATTCCGGCACCAGACTGGGATGCCTGCGCCTGTCCCGAGGATGCGGACGGCAGGCCCCATGATCCCTTCACGACCTACCGGTTTTTGAAGGCCTTGGAGGACAGTGGATCAGTCGGGCGTGGAACCGGCTGGGAGCCCCGCTATTTGGTGGCTGAACTGGACGGGTTGCCGATCGCCGTCACTCCGCTCTATGCCAAGGGGCATAGTCAGGGCGAGTATATTTTCGATCACAACTGGGCGCACGCTCTGGAACAAGCTGGCGGAAGCTACTACCCCAAATTGCAGATAGCGGTACCCTTTACCCCCGCAACCGGACGGCGGTTTTTGACGCGGCCGGGATATGAGGCCGCTGGCATGTCGGCCTTGATCCAAGGAGCCATTCAATTCGGCGCGAACAATGAATTATCCTCCCTGCACATCACCTTTTGCACAGAAGCAGAGGCGATCGCAGGCGGCGAGATGGGCCTGCTCCGGCGCATCAGCCAGCAATTTCATTGGCTCAACAATGGCTACGAAAGTTTTGACGCGTTTCTGGCCAGCCTGAGTTCACGCAAGCGCAAAAACATTCGCAAGGAACGCGCAAAAGCGCACTGTTTCGGTGGGTCCATCGAAACACTTACAGGAGACCAGATTGAGCCGCATCATTGGGATGCATTCTGGCAATTTTACCAAGACACCGGATCACGTAAATGGGGAACCCCCTACCTGACCCGAGCCTTCTTTGACATCGCTCAGGAAACCTTGCGCGATGATATCGCTTTGGTCGTTTGCACCCGCGATGGGCAACAGGTTGCAGGAGCGCTTAATTTCATTGGTCGCGACGCACTTTATGGCCGCTATTGGGGCTGTATCGAAGATCATCCCTGTTTGCATTTCGAAGCATGCTATTATCAAGCCATCGATTTTGCGATTGCACAGGGGTTAAAACGAGTCGAAGCCGGCGCGCAAGGTGAACACAAACTGGCGCGAGGCTATCTACCCGTGGCAACACATTCGCTGCACTGGCTGGCCGATGCTGGCTTTTCAGATGCGGTTGCCCGCTATCTTCAGGCGGAACGGGCTGCCATAGATGAAGACATTGAAATACTGACGTCATACGGACCGTTTAAACGCGAGACTCGGGAGGAACAGCAATGACCGAGAAACTATCAGATACTGCGCGCAAAACCATGTTAGAACCTTTGTTCGCAACCGGCTGGGAAATGGTAGAAGGGCGTGATGCGCTTAAAAAAAGCTTTAATTTCAAGCATTTCAACGCAGCCTTCGGCTGGATGACCCGCGTGGCCATGTTTGCAGAAAAATGGGACCACCACCCGGAATGGTTTAATGTTTACAACCGTGTAGATGTCGTTCTAACCACCCATGATGTTGGTGGATTATCGACATTGGACGCGAAACTTGCCCGAAAAATGGACGGGTTGGCCGGGTTAACCGGAAATAGCTAAATTCAAGAAAAGGGGGCAGGTGAAAACTCTGCCCCCACTTCGTTTACAACGAAGCCAGCAACGCTTCGCCGCCGGAAATATCGCAAACGCCCGGATTTTCTTCGGCATGAAGAACCTTAACCACACCGTCTTCGGCCATCAACGCGTAGCGTTTGGAGCGGTCAATCAAACCAGCAGGTGGGGCGCTAAAATCCATGCCCGCGGTTTTGGTGAACTCCGCTTCTGCATCGCCCAGCATAGTGATACCCGCCGCAGTGGCCCCGGTCGATTCGCCCCATGCATGCATCACAAACGGATCGTTGACTGACAAACAGATGACTTCATCCACGCCTTTAGCTGTGAAATCATCACGGGTGCGTATGAAGCTGGGCACATGGGCCGTGCTACATGTCCCTGTATATGCGCCCGGCAACGCAAAAATCACCACTTTTCGGCCTTTGGTCAGTGCGCTCAATGCCACTTGTTCGGGTCCATCTTTACCCATACGTCCCAAATGCGTGTCCGGCAGTGTGTCACCAACTGAAATCGTCATATTCGTCTTGATCCTTGCGATTGCGTTTCTTGTATTAGCGACGGTAGGTTGAAGGCAATAAAAGGCAAGGGATAATAGATGACAAAAGTTGTTGTGATCGGAGCTGGGCAAGCGGCAGCATCGTTGGTTGCGCGGTTGCGCAGCAAAGGATTTGACGGCGATATCAGCGTTTTTGGCGATGAACCCCAGCCGCCCTATCAGCGCCCGCCCCTGTCCAAAGCCTATTTGCTGGGCGATATGGCGCTAGAACGTTTGTTCCTGCGGCCCGAAACCTTTTATGAGCAAAACGCCGTCGAAATGCGCACCGGTGCGGCAGTGGATTCTGTTGATCGCGCAGCCAAGACGATCAGCGTATCTGGCGAAAACATAAACTATGACCATCTGGTGTTTTGCACCGGATCTGCGCCGCGCCGCCTACCTTCGGCCATTGGCGGGGATCTGAAGGGGGTATTCGTTGTTCGTAGCCTAGCCGATGTCGACGACATGGCACCGCACTGCAAAGACGGTGCGCGCGTTTTGATCGTGGGTGGTGGCTATATCGGGCTGGAAGCGGCCGCTGTTGCCTCAAAACTGGGATTAAAAGTGACTTTGGTTGAAGCAGCCGATCGTATATTGCAGCGTGTAGCCGCCCCCGAAACATCCTCATTTTTCAGAGATTTACATACCGCGCATGGCGTCGATCTACGCGAAGGTTGCGGTTTGGAAAAGCTCACCGGCGACGGTCAAGTCAGCGGCGCAGAGCTGACCGATGGCACCTGCCTGGACGTGGATTTTGTCATTGTTGGCGTCGGAATAACCCCCGGTGACGCATTGGCCGAAACTGCCGGTATCAAAACTGAAAATGGCATCAAAGTGAATGCTCAGGGACAGACCTCTGACCATTCGATTTGGGCGGCGGGCGATTGCGCTTCTTTCCCCAATAACGGCGTGCAGATGCGATTGGAAAGCGTCGGCAATGCCGTGGACATGGGAGAATTGGTGGCCGATAACATTATGGGGGCGGACCGAAACTACACCGCCAAACCTTGGTTTTGGTCTGATCAATATGACGTAAAATTGCAAATCGCTGGTCTGAACACAGGCTATGATCGCGTTGTGGTGCGCGACAGCGGCGACGGGGTTCGATCACATTGGTATTACGCTGGTACAACGCTTCTTGCGGTGGATGCGATGAATGATCCACGCGGGTACATGGTCGGAAAGCGCCTGATAGAAGCGGGAAAATCACCGGCAGCGGAACTGGTGGCAGACAGCAAGACAGATCTGAAAGCCTTGTTAAAAGCATGAGGATCATCGCAGGGGAATACCGCGGACGAAGACTGGCGTCGGTCGGCAAGGGCGATCCGGGGGCACATTTGCGACCCACAACCGACCGGGTGCGCGAAAGCCTCTTTAACACGTTGGCTGGCGGACGCTTTGGCGACCCTATTTCGGGCGCGCGGGTTCTGGATCTGTTTGCAGGCACTGGCGCATTGGGGCTCGAGGCGTTGTCGCGAGGTGCCGAGCACGTCACATTGGTGGACGACGGCCGCGCCGCAGGAAAACTGATCCGCGAGAATATTCAGACATTGGGTTGCAAAGCGGCGTGCAAGGTGATCGCTCGCGACGCCACGCGGTTGCCACAAGCGGACACGGCCTGCGGATTGATCTTCCTTGATCCACCTTATGGAAAAGACCTCGGCGGGCAGGCACTGGCAGTTGCCCAAGCCGGAGGTTGGATAGCCCCCGAAGCGCTGATCGTCTGGGAAGAAGAAGCTGCTCAAGAAGCCCCGGCAGGATTCAATCTGCTCGATCACAAACGGTATGGCGACACTTGGATAAGCTTTTTGCAAGTGCAGTAGCCCAGTAACGAAAAAGCGCGCCATAAAAATGGCGCGCCTTAATTGTTTCGCAAGATCCTCACCAGATCCAAGCAGGGTATTAGTTTCTGGCTTCGGCAACTGCGTCTTGAGCATCTTTAACCAACTGCGCCCCATCCATGCCGCGCTTGGTCACTTCTGCGATCCATTCAGCGGTCACATCCGCCCCCAGCGCTTCAATTTTGGCGGTCGCGTCTTCCGACAGAACAGCGATTTCATTGCCCGATGCGGTCATCGCTTCCAGACCAACCTTGTCACCCGTGTCATGCGCGCGTCCGGCCCAAGCCGAAGTTTCCAAACCAGAGTTCGCATCGATCACAGCACGCAAATCATCCGGCATGCTTTCGTAGACATCCTTGTTCATTGCCCAGATGAAATAGAGATTATACAACGACTTATCGCCGGCAACGTCTGTATGACTGTCCGTCAGTTCGTCCAGTTTCAGCGACGGGGACATTTCCCAAGTGATGACACCCCCATCAACGACTCCTTTGGACAGCGATTCAGGGAATTGCGGCACCGGCATGCCGATTGGGGTTGCGCCAAGTTTGTCTAGCAACAAAGTGGCTGGACGCGAGGGGCCGCGCAGTTTCAGACCTTCGAAATCGGCAACCTCGGCAACCGCAGCGCCCTTTTTGTGAACAATACCGGGGCCATGCATATGAGCGGCAATCACATGAACATCGGCAAAATCATCCATGAGATGCTTTTGCGTAAACGCCCAAGCCGCGCGCGAAGCTTCCTCGGCCGATTTCGTCACCATAAAGGGCAACTCCATGGCTTCGGCTTCGGGGAAACGACCTGCTTGATAGCCTGGGATAACCCAGCCGCCATCAACAACACCGTCCAAAATCAGGTCGAACTGTTCAGGTGCCGCGCCTCCAAGCTGCATAAAGGGGTAGATTTCAACTTTGATACGCCCGTTGGAATCTGCCTCAACCTTTTCAGCCCAAGGTTCGATAAAGTATTTCGGGTTGGCCGAATTTGGCGACACAAAATGCTGAAACCGTAAGGTGACTTCTTGTGCCAGAGCGGAACTGGCGAGCGCACCAAAAACGGTGGCAACGGCGATAGTACGGATGGATTTCAACATAGGGATTCTCCCTTCCCTGAACCGGATTATTTCTCCAGAAAACTGGGCCCGGTCTTCACGTCATAGTCATTGCTGCACTGCAGCTACGGTTCACATATTGGACCGACGTCCAAGCTGCAAGTCACTCGCAACAAGGAAAGGACGGTGTTCCGGCCTAATCTCCCTGAACTGTTGAGCATTCCGCAATGCGGGGGAATTCTGAACTGGATTCCCCCTATGGTTTCTGTATCATCACATTCGAATTCATGCATGAGGAGGCCGCCATGAGTATTTTTCGCCCCAACCGCCGCGATCTTTTGACAATGGCTGCGGCAATGCCCGCGCTAACCCTGCCCGCGCGCGCAATGGCCGGGCTTGGCGCACCATCTGCCGCCAACCCGTCCCACTTCAATTTCACACTGGGAGAGGCAAAGTTGACGGTCGTGTCTGACGGTCATTTGGCGACACCTGCCAGCGGCCTTGGCATCAATACAGATCCAGCCGAAGTCCAAGCCTTTCTTGAAGCGCATTTTTTGTCGCCAACCACCAACTATAGCCACACCAACCATTTGGTGATTGAGCTTGGGGATGCCAAAGTCTTGGTTGATGTCGGCTCTGGTGACCGGTTTTTGGACACTGCCGGACGCCTAATGGCGAACTTGGAAACGGCTGGTATTGATGCCAGCACAATCACCCATGTCGTCATCACACATGCCCACCCCGATCACATCTGGGGGGTACGCGATGACTTCGACGAAGCAATCATTCCGGACGCACAGTATTTCATTGGTGGCACCGAACGGGATTACTGGATGCAAGACGGATTGCTGACCTCTGCCCCCGCCGAGGCCCAGCAGTTCATTGTTGGCGCGCAAAACTCCATCAATGTCGACGGAGTCGAATGGCAGCTTGTGTCCAATGACAATGAAATCGCACCGGGCGTACGTGTCATTGACACACCGGGCCATACACCAGGGCACATGTCCATTGTCGTGGAATCCGATGGGCAGCAATTGATCGCTCTCGGGGATTCCATGAACCACGCATGGATGAACTTTGCCCACCCCGATTGGGTCAACGGCTTTGACATGGACGGCGATATGACCGCAGCAACACGCAAGCGCTTGCTGGATATGGCTGCCGCAGACAAGATGGCGGTGCTCGGTTACCATTTTCCATTTCCCGGTGTCGGGCATGTCATGAAGGACGGCGATGCGTATCGCTTCGTCCCTGCACTTTGGAAATGGTGATCCAGTAAGGCTTGAAAGGCCCTTGGCATCCGGAAAACCGCAGCCGAGGGCCCTTTTGGGAATAGCTTAGTCTTTGCTATACGTCGGATGGAACATTTTCTTAGGCGACAGTGTGAAAATCTCGCAGCCATCTGCGGTCACACCAATCGAATGTTCAAACTGCGCAGACAGGGATTTATCCCGTGTCACGGCTGTCCAGTCATCTTGCAACACTTTGGTTTCAGGGCGACCCAGATTGATCATCGGTTCAATGGTAAAGAACATGCCCTCTTCGAGAACTTCGCGCGTGCCTGCCTTGCCATAATGCAACACATTGGGCGGCGAATGGAACACCTGCCCCAAACCATGGCCACAAAAGTCACGCACCACCGACATACGCTGCGATTCAGCATATGTTTGAATGGCATGGCCGATATCGCCAAAGGTATTGCCCGGCTTAACCGCATCAATCCCCATCATCAGCGCGTCATGCGTGACTTGGATCAGACGCTCTGCCTTGCGAGACAGTTTTCCAGCCACATACATCCGCGAACTGTCGCCAAACCATCCGTCAGCAATCACGGTCACGTCGATGTTCAGAATATCGCCGTCCTTGATCTTTTTGTCACCGGGGATGCCGTGGCAGACCACGTGGTTGACGCTGATACAGCTGGCGTGCTGATAGCCTTTGTAGCCAATCGTCGCCGAGGTCGTCCCCAGTTCCTCAACCCGATTTCGGATAAAATCGTCAATTGCACTGGTGGTCTGGCCGACAAAAACATGCTCGGCCACTTCGTCCAAAATTTGAGCCGTAACCTGCCCAGCCTTATGCATTCCGGCAAAATCTCCGGGCTGATAAATACGGATACCATCGCGGGTGACGCGGCCTTTGTGGTCAGTCAAGATACGCTCCATCAATTCTTGCGGGTTACTTAAGGGTTTTGCCGCCCCAAGACCAGAGCAAAGCCCTTTTCGCCGCACCATATTGGCCCTACACCCGTGGGATAAAGGAGCCCGCCTATGTCCCACATCACCCTTGTCCGTCACGGTCAGGCCAATACCGAAGCCCGCGATGAGCTAAGTTACGATCAGTTGAGCGATCTGGGAATGCAACAGGCCCGCTGGCTGGGCGACCATTTTCGCCAAACCGGCGAAGTTTTTGCCCGCGTTTATACCGGAACCTTGAAACGGCACATCCAGACCGCGGACGGGATCGCCGCTGATTGCGCTGCTGCCGTGGTACGCGATGCGCGGCTGAATGAAATGCAATATTTCGACGTGGCGCAGCAGTTGGAAAAACAGCACGGCTTGCCGATTCCGAAGGAACGGGAAGGCTTTATTGAACATCTGCCGGTTCTGTTTCGCTATTGGCAAGAAGACCGGATCGAGAATATCCCGGAAAAGTTCTCCGATTTCGAGGCTCGTGTCGGCGAGGCCATGACAGAAATCGCAGCAGGCGAGGGCCGTGCATTGGTGGTCACATCAGGTGGATTGATTGGCATGGCAATGCGGATCATCCTGCGTCTGGATATAGAAGCGCTTTCGCACATGTGCCTCTCAATCGAAAACAGTTCGCTTCACAGGGTGCAACCGCTGACAACAGGGCTGGCGATGACCCAGTTTAACGCAATCCCGCATCTTGACACCCCTGAACGCGCATTTGCCAGAACCCATCTGTAGCGCACCAATTTCGTCCACGAAATTTGTAAGAATTTTGAAAAATTCTTGCGCCTGCCTATCGGGATATGAAATGCCGGAAGCGTCCAGACTGCCTTAAGGAAGCCCCCATGACACATCTATGGATTCGCGCTGAAAGTCGCCAAAATGAAGAACGCGTCGGGATTACCCCCGAAGGCGTGGCCAAATTGATCGCTCGCGGCTTTCAAGTCACCTTTGAGGACAGCGCTACGCGGATCATGCCCAGCGCACCTTTTGCCGAAGCCGGTGCCGAGATTGCAGCCGAAGGCAGCTGGCCTGAGGCCCCGCGCGATGCCATTGTCTTTGGGCTCAAGGAGTTGCCCGAAGCCGATACCCCGTTGATCCATCGCCACATCATGTTCGGCCACGCTTACAAAGGCCAAGAGGCCGGAGCGCGGTTGCTGAAACGGTTCGCTGCCGGTGGTGGCACCCTGTATGATCTGGAGTATCTGGTTGAGGCAAACGGCCGCCGGGTTGCTGCCTTTGGATATTGGGCAGGCTACGCAGGTGCCGCAGTTTCTCTGTTGGCTTGGGCAGCACAAAAACAGGGTGGCACATGTCCTCCGGTTTCGACATGGCCGAACTCGGACAGCCTGCAGGCCGAGCTTTCGACCGCGCTGGACCGGACAAAACTGGACCGTCCGAATGCGATTGTTATCGGTGCATTGGGGCGGGTTGGAACCGGAGCGCGCGATCTGTGCAAACAGATGGGTGTTGTAACAACGGATTGGGATTTAGCCGAAACCGCCAGCGGCGGCCCTTTCCCGCAAATTCTGGAACACGATCTGTTCTTTAACTGTATCCTGGCAGCGCCCGGCTGTCCGGTATTTGTACCAGCAAGCGCCAAAACTGATCCACGGCGGCTGTCAGTCATTGGCGATGTCGCCTGTGACCCGCAAAGCGAATTTTCCCCGATCAAGGTCTATGGCCTAGAAACGACGTGGGAAAATCCAGTCACGCGGGCCTATGATGCGCCGCCTTTGGACGTAATGGCCATCGACAACCTGCCTTCGCTTCTACCGTTGGAATCAAGCATTGATTTTGCCGGTCAGTTGTTGCCCCACCTTGAAACGCTGGACGATCTAGACAGCGGCGTTTGGGGACGGGCCTTTGAAACATATTCGCAGCACAAGCCTGAGGTTTAAATCATGACAATCCATTGGTGTGGCACCGGCCTGTCGGCCATTCCCGGCCTGCGCAGGCTGATCGAGGCGGGCCATCCCGTCACCGTCTGGAACCGGACAACCGCCAAGGCCGCCGAGGCCGTGGGCGATCTGACCCAAGACATTCGTGCCTTTGACATCACCGCGCTTGGTTCAGAGCTGAAGCCAGAAGACATCGTCGTGTCCATGTTGCCCGGCGACTGGCATGTGCCACTGGCCGAATTGGCCATCGCCAAAGGGGCGCATTTTGTGTCCTCCAGCTACATCGCGCCGGAAATGCGTGATCTGGACAGCAAAGCCCGCGCCGCAGGGGTCCGGGTGATCAACGAAGTTGGCCTTGATCCGGGCATTGATCACCTAATGGCCCATGCCTTGATCGCCGATTACAAAGCCTCTGCCGCGTATAACGTGAGCAATGCGATCAGCTTCACATCCTATTGCGGTGGCGTTCCCAAAATCGCCAATGCCTTTCGCTACAAATTCAGCTGGGCACCCGTTGGGGTTCTCAAGGCCCTGCGTTCGCCTTCACGCTCAATTCGGCATTTTTCGGAGTTGAACGTCTCCAAGCCATGGGATGCGATCAGCCGCTATGATGCCCCACTTGCCGCGCCCGAAAGCTTTGAGGTCTATCCAAACCGCGATTCCTTGCCGTTTATGGAGGAATATGGCTTTGACCCGAAATGGCCGGTCAAGGATTTCGTCCGCGGGACGTTGCGGCTGAACGGCTGGGCTGACGCATGGAAAGACATCTTCGCAGAGGCCGGTACGGCCACCGACGAACGCCTTGCCGAAATTGCGGATCAATTGCTGGCCGATAACGCCTATAATGAGGGCGAGCCGGACCGCGTGATTATGTGTGTATCGCTTAGCGCCGAAAAAGACGGTGTACCAGTGTGGCACAAAACCTATGTCATGGATGCTTGGGGCGATGTGCGCGGAACCGCCATGGCCCGACTGGTGTCGGTACCCGTCTCTTTGGCCGTTGAAGCGGTGTTGAACCGCGAAGTGCCTGTAGGTGTGATGGCAGCACCGTCAGATCCAAAACTGGTCAGCCGCTGGATGGACGAAGTGCAAGTTTTGGCCCAAGACCTGATGATTGTGGATCATCTTTGATCTCGGATGCGAGGGGCCAGCCCCTCGCGCTCCCCGGAGTTTATTTGGCAAGATGAAGGGTAAAAGAGGTTAGCCGTGGTTCAAAAACACCTAGCCTTGGCCAAGTTTGGGGGCAGGTTTGTCCAAAACCAGATCCGCATCCGAAAACTTTATCGGGGTGCGGATACCGGGAATGCCTTGTGGTTCAATTTGCATACCGCGCGCCTGTATCTGCGGGTCGGCAAACACATCCGCCATATCGTTGATCGGACCTGCTGGAACCCCTTGGGCTTCGCAGGCTGCAAGCAAATCCGCTTTGGTCATTTGCACAGTTGCCCCCGACAGGCGTACGGTCATCGCATCTCGATTGGCAACCCGATCAGAGTTTTTAAAATAGGCCGGATCATCCGCCATATCCCCTAAGCCCAAAAGCCCGCAAAGCCGCTGATACTGACCGTCATTGCCTGTCGCAATGATGATATGGCCATCCGCGCAATCGAAGACCTGATAAGGGGTCAGGTTCGGATGGTAGTTTCCTGTCCGGCCCGGAGGGGTTCCGGTGCTCAGGTAGTTCATGGCTTGGTTGGCCATTGCCCCCACGGCGCAATCAAGCAACGACATATCCACGTGTTGGCCGCGGCCAGTGCGTTCGCGTTGATGCAGCGCCGACAAGATACCGGTGACGGAATACAGCCCCGTGAACAAATCCGTAATCGCAACACCTGCGCGCTGCGGTTGTCCGTCAGGGTCGCCAGTGATCGACATGAAGCCGCTCATCCCCTGAATGATGTAGTCGTATCCCGCGCGATGGGCATAGGGCCCGTCTTGGCCGAAACCTGTGATCGAGCAATAAATCAGGCGAGGATTGATGTCAGACAGGCTTTCATAATCCATGCCATATTTCTTCAGGCCGTCCAGCTTGAAGTTTTCGATCAAGATGTCTGCTTCGGCCACAAGTTCGCGCATCCGGATTTGGCCGTCAGGACTGGTCAAATCGACAATCTCAGAGGCTTTGCCGCGATTGCACGAATGAAAATAGGCCGCCGAGGTTTCACCATCGCGCTCAATGAACGGAGGCCCCCACTGGCGGGTATCATCGCCAGCAGGAGATTCGATTTTAATGACTTCGGCACCAAGATCAGCCAAGGTCTGGCCGGCCCAAGGGCCTGCCAGAATGCGCGCAAGCTCAATGACTTTCACACCCTCTAGCGGGCCGCGAGGGGCCGAAACAGATTTGGTCGTCATTCTGCCAGTTTTTCGTCCAGAACCACTTTGAAGTCGGCGTAGCTCATGTTCGAATATTTTTCGCCATTGATGATGAACGACGGTGTCGATTCGATTTCATGCTCGGTTACGTTTTGCTGATACCAGCCCACCAATGTTTTGAGCTTTTCACCGTCGGTCAAGCAGGCGTCGATTTGCGCGCTTTCCATGCCGGCCAGACGGCCAACTTTGCGCAATTCATCTGCAATGCCGGCTTCTGATCCTGCACGGGCCCAAGTGCTTTGCCCCTTCATCATCAGATCAGTCACGCCAAAGAATTTATCCGGCCCGTCGCACCGTGCAATCAGCGATGCCCACATGCCGTATTTGTCGAAGTAGACTTCGCGGAAGGTAAACCCGATCTTGCCTGTATCGATATAGTCCGCCTTAATTTGCTTATAGGCCCCGTCATGGAATGTCGCGCAATGCGGGCAGGTGAAGGACGCATATTCAATGATCTGGACAGACGCATCAGCGTTGCCCTGAATCATGTCAATAACAGCAGAGGTATCCACATCAGCCGTCTGCGCCGAAGCTGCGCCCGGCAGCGCAGTTGAACCCGCGCCTGCGCCCTGTGTCATGTACCACGCACCACCAGCGACCAAAGCCAGCACCGCAGCACCAACTGGAAGGATCTTGTTCATCATTCTTGCCTCTTCCTAACTATGTGGCTCCGGGGCTCAGGCCCGGTTGCCTTTCGATATGACATTTGTAGCGAGCTGTTCAAGCGCTGCCCGCAGGCCATCGTCAGCAATATCGTGGGTGACGGCCTGTGCTTCGGCAACGGTTTCAGGGGTTGGTTTCGCTTTTTCGGCCGCTTTGCGACGATGGACAAAATCCACCTGCCCTTCAGCAAAACCGGTGGCAGCGGTTTGGGTGATGCGAATTCGGGCAATGGCGTTATAGCCATAGACCCCGTTGATTCGATCCCGCAGCTCTTCGCGTTTCATTTGCAGCAGGGGGGCGTTGGCACCGTTGGTCAAAACAGACAGTGTTGCCCCGAATCCACCGCGCCCGTAACTGATTTCCACGGGGCGCGACATTGCAGCAATATCACTGCCCACGATCTCTTCCCAATGGGTCAGAACACGGCTTTGCGCAAATCCACGGCTTTCGGACGCGGCGCGGACTTGCTTTTGCAGCAGGTTCGACGTGCGGGCAAAGCCATATGTGGTTGTCTTGCGCTTCGACATGGTGTGAATCCCTTTCGCAGGCGCTATTGTATCTGTCACAACAATGGGTGCCAGCCCTCATATGATGAAATAAAGGAAACTCACCATTGCGTGAATTGCCGAGAGCAGATGATTTGTTGGTCTGGTACGACCGCCATGCGCGAGCAATGCCCTGGCGCGTCCCGCCTGCCGCACGTCAAGCCGGTGTCACACCCGATCCCTATCGGGTCTGGATGTCCGAAATCATGTTGCAACAAACCACTGTCGCCGCAGTAAAAAGCTATTTCGAGACCTTTACCGAGCGTTGGCCAACTGTCACGGATCTTGCCGGTGCCGCAGACGAAGACGTGATGGCCGCTTGGGCCGGACTTGGCTACTACGCCCGCGCCCGCAACCTGCTGAAATGCGCGCGGGTCATTGCTGAAGACTATGGCGGCAGCTTTCCGCGCGAACATGCTGATTTACTGTTGCTTCCGGGGGTCGGCCCCTACACGGCTGCGGCCGTTTCCTCGATCGCCTACGATGCGCCGGAAACTGTGCTGGATGGCAATGTCGAACGTGTGATGGCGCGTATTTTTAACGACCACACGCCCTTGCCGCAGGCCAAACCCGTGTTTCATAACTATGCATCCAGCCTAACCCCGCCCCTCCGTCCGGGCGACTATGCACAGGCCGTGATGGATTTGGGGGCCACAATCTGCACCCCCAAAAATCCAGCATGCGGGCTGTGCCCATGGCGATCCAATTGCGCCGCATGGGCTGAGGGAACCGCAGCCGAACTGCCGAAGAAAATGCCGAAGAAACGCAAACCGACCCGGCTTGGCATCGCCTATCTGGCCAAACGGGTGGATGGCGCATGGCTGTTGGAACGCCGCCCAGACAAGGGGTTGCTTGGCGGCATGCTGGGGTGGCCCGGTTCCGACTGGGGGGATGCCCCAACCGAGGCTCCGCCGATCCGGGCTCAATGGAAGGAAACCACCGCTGAAGCGCGCCACACTTTTACGCATTTCCATCTGCGATTGACGGTAAAAACCGCCTTGGTGCCCATGGACCGCGCACCCGATCGCGGCGAATTTGTCGAACCGAATGTATTTGAACGCGATGACCTGCCAACTGTGATGCGCAAAGCCTATGATCTTGGCAAGGGCAGCTAACACTTTGACGCGACGCAAAAGCTTGCCTTGAGCGGTTGTTGCCGTCAGGGTGGCCGCGTATTGACCGGAGACTCGCCATGACGCCCGCCAAACAGGTCGCGCAATTCAGCTCGGCTTTGCCGTTTTTCTTGTCCTTCGTCCTAATTCCATTGGTTTGGATCGGGGCCGTGATGGGCGGATGGTGGCTACTCATCACTCCGCTGGTCACATGGTACTTGTTTTCTGCCATCGACCTTCTGGTGGGTCTGAACACCGAAAACGCCGACCTTGAAACTTCGGACGGTCAGTTGTTTTGGTACAAATCACTGACGCAAATCTGGGTACCGTTGCAGTTCATCACCATGATGGGCTTGATCGCCTACACCGTGCGGGCTGACCATCTGAACGGTTGGGAAGTATTTGGCGTCATGTTCGGCGTCGGCGTTATGAGCGGCACTGTTGGCATCGTCTATGCGCACGAACTCATGCACCAACGAAACAGGTATGAGCGCCTGCTGGGTGACCTGCTGATGGCTATGGTGCTTTATTCACACTTCAGATCCGAACATTTGCTGGTGCATCACCGCTATGTTGGCACCCCGCGCGATCCGGTCACGGCACGATACAACGAGGGATTCCACCGCTTTTACCCACGGGTGCTGCGTGAATGTCTGGTGTCGGCTTTCAAGGCTGAAAAGGATATGCTGGCGCGGAAAAGCCTGCCGTGGCACCATAAATCCAACCCGTTTTGGAAGTATTGGGGCCTGCAACTTGCGATGCTTCTGTGTGCCTTCATCGTGGGCGGCTGGCTTGGCGTTCTGCTTTTTGCGCTCCAGGCCGTTGTCGCGGTGTGGCAGCTAGAGGTGGTTAATTACGTCGAACACTATGGCCTGACTCGCAAGTACTTGGGCGACGGCAAATATGAACACGTCAAACCGCATCACAGCTGGAATTCAGCGCACAAAGCCACCAACTGGCTGATGATCAATTTGCAGCGCCATTCGGACCACCACTACAAGCCAGACCGGCGTTTTCCCTTGCTACAGAACTATTCAGACGCCGAAGCGCCCCAATTGCCGCACGGGTATCCCTTTATGTCTGTTTGCGCGATGATGCCGCCACTTTGGAAGCGGGTGATGAACCCCAAAGTCAAACATTGGAGGCAGACCTATTATCCGGAAATCTCCGATTGGTCCGACTATAACAAGCTGAGCACCCAGCCCCCGCGCTAGAAGCGAATTTTCGCCGAAAATTCGATGCCTGCCTCAATGGTCGCACCAAGCCTTGGCTGGGGTGACAAGCCGTGTATGTAACGCTAGAAGGCCCGCAAACACGTCCCTTTTTGCTCAAGGAATACATCATGACGACTCTGGTATTTGGCCATAAATCCCCCGACACAGACAGCACCGGCAGCCCAATCATCTGGGCTTGGTATCTCAACGAAATCAAAGGCGGCGATGCCGAAGCTGTGTTGCTCGGAGAGCCCAACACAGAAGCCGCATGGTTGCTGCAGCGCTGGGATCTGCCCAAGCCGCGCATTATCACTGACGTTGAAGACGGACAGGCCTGTGTCATCGTTGACACCAACAACCCCGCCGAATTGCCCGCCAATATCAATGGTGCCGACGTTCAGGCGATCATCGACCACCACAAGCTTGTCGGCGGTCTGGAAACCAAAGGCCCAATCGACATCACAATCCGTCCGTTGGCTTGCACAGCGACCATCATGTATGACCTGATGAGTGATGACGTTGCCAAAATGCCCGATTGGGTCAAAGGCGCTGCACTGACCTGCATCCTGTCCGACACACTGGAATTCCGTTCGCCCACAACAACAGGCCGTGACCGCGAAGTTGTGGCAGCATTGGCTGCCGATCTCGGTGTGAATGTTACTGAGTATGCCGCAGAAATGTTTGCTGCGAAATCTGACGTGTCTGCCTTTTCTGACGCCGACCTGATCCGCATGGACAGCAAGGAATACGCCGTTGACGGTGTGAAGTTCCGCGTATCTGTTCTGGAAACAACAGCGCCCAACATCCCACTGGACCGCAAAGCATCCATCATGGAAACCTTCGCTACGGTTCAATCCGAAGACGGTGTTGATCAAGTTCTGCTATTCGTTGTCGACATCCTCAAGGAAGAAGCAACCTTGCTGATCCCCAACGACGTGATCAAAGGCGTTGCCGAGAAAAGCTTTGGCGCGACTGTCGATGGCGACACTGTTGTTCTGCCCGGCATCATGAGCCGCAAAAAACAGATCATCCCAAACCTCAAAGTCTGAGTGTTCTTTGCGGGGGGACATCCCCCCGCAACCTTCGCCCGAAGGGCGTTCAATTCGGTGCTTTGAACGGTATCGCGCGGCCCAGTTCAACACCCTCAGGTGATAGCTTGCAATCAAAGCATAGCACTTCGACCCCATTACCGGTCGCAATAGAAAACGCTTGCGCGTAGGCTTGGTCAATATCTGACGCCAATGTCATTTCACGGCAATCTGTGCGCTGGACAAGATAGAGCATGACAGCCCGCTGCCCATCTTGTGCAAGTTTCGAAAGCTCTCCCAGATGTTTGGTTCCGCGCGCCGTCACGCTGTCCGGAAATTCGGCCAGCCCGTTTTGACGCGACAACGTCACAGACTTGACTTCGACCCAAGCATCGCGCCTCCCCTGACCTGTTAGCAGAAAATCAATCCGGCTGTTCTCTCCATATTTCATCTCGGGCCGCACCGCATCATATCCGGTCAAGCCCGGAACACTGCCTGCCATCAGGGCTGCTTTGAGCATTTTGTTGGGCACGCCCGTGTCGACCCCGATAAAGTCACCGCTTGCCGTTTCACTGAGCCGCCACGCGAATTTCAGTTTGCGTTTGGGATTGTCATTTGGCTCCAGCCAGACCTTCGTGCCCGGTTCCTTCATCCCCAGCATGCTGCCGGGATTGGCAACATGGGCAGTGATCTCTTGTCCATCTGCCAGCTGGCAATCCGCCAAAAAACGTTTGTAGCGGCGGACCAGAGTAGCGGGGATCAGGGGGGCGTCAAATTGCATGGCACCGGTGTACCGGTTCATAAAGCGCAAAGAAACCGTGTTGTGGGGCTGCGCCCCCTTGTCCGGCGCGGTCATAAGTCTATCGTAGATGCAGAGAATAAAGGAAGCCGACCATGACCAATCCCCGCGCCGCCATGCTTGTTATCGGCGATGAAATCCTGTCAGGGCGCACCCGTGATGCCAATATGTTTTATCTGGCTGGTGAGCTGACCAAACAGGGGATCGATCTGACCGAAGTGCGCATTGTCAGCGATGATCAAACAGCAATTGTTGATGCATTAAACGCCCTGCGTCAGTCTTATGACGTGGTGGTTACATCCGGCGGGATTGGCCCGACCCATGACGACATCACTGCCGATTGCGTGGCGCTAGCCTTTGGTGTTCCGGTGGATGTACGCGACGACGCACGCGCCCTGTTGCAAGCCCACTATGATCGTCAGGGGGCCGAACTGAACACAGCCCGTTTGCGCATGGCCCGCATTCCCGACGGCGCAACGCTGATCGACAATCCAGTCTCTATTGCGCCCGGTTTCAGTCTTGAGAACGTGCATGTTATGGCCGGAGTGCCCGCGGTGTTTCAGGCAATGGTCGCCAGCCTGCTGCCCAACTTGACCGGAGGCGCGCCGCTGCTCAGCCAATCGCTGCGAATTTTTCGCGGCGAGGGGGAAATCGCGGAACCGCTGGGCAAACTGGCGCAAGAGTTTTCAGAGCTGTCCATTGGGTCCTATCCCTTTCAAAAAGACGGTATTTACGGGGCAAATATCGTCATTCGCGGGGCCGACGGAGCCATGGTCGATCGGGCGATGGCCAAACTGGCGACGCTTTTCCCAACGTAGAAAAACCGCTGCTTCAGGCAAAAAACACCTGCTGCAAAGCCCCGCATAGACAGGGCGAAGATTGAGGGCCATAAACGGGTTGTGACGACATATAACTCCCCTGATTTACCCACCCCCGAACGCTTGTTCGACGCGGTTGATGGTACTTGGCCGGCCGCTGCCAAAGTTGCTGCCGGACCTTGGATGCTGCGCGAGGGGCGCGGTGGCGGTAAACGCGTGTCAGCGGCAACTGTACGCGCCGAATGGCACCCTGATGATCTAAGCGCAGCCGAAACTGCCATGAGGTTTATGGGCCAACAGCCTTTGTTCATGATTCAAAATGACCAAGAACCGCTGGACAGTGCCTTGGCCGAACGCGGCTATGATACGGTAGATTCGACCAATATCCGCCTCGCTCCGGTCAGCACACTGACCGACCTTGCCCTGCCTCCGGTCACTGCTTTTTCGGTGTGGGAGCCATTGGCCGTCATGCTGGAAATCTGGGATGAAGGCGGGATTGACGCGCCGCGCCTGCGCGTGATGGACCGCTGCAAGGGTCCGAAAACAGGGTTGTTCGGGCGTGTCAGCGACCGCCCCGCCGGATCCGGCTTTTGCGCCATTCATGATGGAATTGCCTTGGTTCATGCGCTTGAAATCCGCGAAGAACATCGCGGCAAGGGTCTTGGGGTCTGGATGATGCGCTGTGCTGCCATTTGGGCAGAACGTCAGGGCGCGCAATGGATCGGGGCCTTGGTCACCGTGGCGAATGAGCCAGCAAACGGTTTGTACGCTGCGTTAAATCTGGAAACCGTGGGCCGCTATCACTATCGCACCCTGAAAGATGCCGAAAACGAGGACATATGACCAAGGACCTGCCAACCGCTCTCAACCTGCCGATGGTTGATCCGCTGCCCGCTGACACACAAAAATACTTCGACATTTGCCAAGACAAACTGGGCATGATCCCGAATGTTTTGCAGGCCTATGCGTTTGACGTGGAAAAGCTGAACAGCTTCACTGCCCTCTATAACGAACTGATGCTGGCCAACAGCGGACTGAGCAAACTGGAACGCGAAATGATCGCGGTTGCAGTCTCTTCGATCAACAAGTGTTTCTATTGTCTGACCGCACATGGTGCCGCCGTACGCGAATTGTCCGGTGACCCCATGCTGGGTGAAATGATGGTGATGAACTGGCGCGCGGCAGATCTAAGCCCCCGACATCACGCGATGCTGGAATTTTCAGAAAAGATGACAAAGGCCAGCGCTGAAATCGTCGAGGCGGATCGCGAAAAACTGCGCGAGGCCGGATTTACTGATCGCGACATTTGGGACATCGCAAATGTGGCGGGCTTTTTCAACATGACCAATCGCGTTGCCAGTGCCACCGATATGCGGCCAAATGATGAATATCACGCTCAGTCTCGCTAAGCTTGGCTTGCTTATGGTTTGGGCAGCCCCTGCATTCGCGCAGGATCTGTCCTTGCCTCTGGGCACCGAACTCACCCGCGAGGTTGTTCAAAAGCAAGGGGCCTACCCGCTGCCAGTCGGGCCGTGGGAAGAGGAAACGGGCATAGAAACCCAACGGATCGAAGGATCGGTTCAGGCGCAATCATGGCGGATTGATGCCGCTGGATTGACTCCCTTGCAATTGATGATGCCGCTTCGCGAACAGTTGCGCGACGCCAGCTTTGATATTGCTCTGGATTGCATAGCTGCCGATTGCGGCGGGTTTGATTTCCGGTTTCAAACCTTTGTGCTGCCCGCGCCCGATATGTTTGTTGATCTAACGGACTTTCATTTCCTGTCCGCCACTGGGCCTTCTGGGCAAGCCGTGTCTATTCTGACCAGCAAGGACAAAAACGCGGGCTTTGTTCAGATCATTCGCGCCGGTGAAACGGGCGGCATTGTTCAGGCGACCGCACCGCCTCTGCGTCCCGCTGGAACCGCTGCCGTTGGCATTGCGGCCCAGTTGGAAAGTCAGGGGCGCGCCGTCTTGGGGGACCTTGAGTTTCAAACAGGCTCTGCATCGCTTGGAGATGGTGAAGTGGCCTCGCTTGAGGCACTTGCGGATTATTTGGAAGACAATCCATCACGGCGTATCTTGTTCGTCGGACATACAGATGCCGTCGGGTCGCTTGAAGGCAATCAGGCCCTGTCGCGCCAAAGGGCAGAGGCGGCTGTTACCTATCTTAGCACCCGCCGCACGATTCCGGCGTCGCAAATTGGTGCGGATGGTGTTGGCTACCTTGCCCCCATAGCCAGCAATTTGACGGCCGAAGGACGGGAAACCAATCGGCGGGTCGAGGCAATTTTAATTTCCACTCAGTAGCGAGCAGGTAGAACGGAAAAACCCGGACCAAATGGCCCGGGTGATAGGTGGCCCAACAACACGGGCGAGGGACGTTCGGAAATTACCAGACCTGTGGGCCTTTTTCAGCAAAGGCATGCACGAGAAAATCGATAAAGGCGCGCACTTTGGGCTGGGTAAAGCGGCCTGGTGGATAGACTGCATAGATACCTTGGGTTTCTTGCGGCAGCTCGGGGATCGCATCCTCGACCAGACCGGCTTCCATGGCTTCGTGATAGAGGTAGGACGGCAGGTACGCGATGCCGAGGCCGGCAACACAGGCATTCAAAAGCGATTGACCATCGTTGACCGTCAACCAACCAGCGGTGCGCACTTGGCGCTTTTCACCGGAAGGGGCCGTCAGTTTCCAAACATTGCCCGAAGATTGGTTCGAATAATGCAGCAACTTGTGCTCGTTCAGGTCATCGATCCGCTGCGGACGGCCATATTTCTCGAAATAGGCAGGCGAGGCGATCATGCGTTTGGTGGTCTCGGTCAACTTACGGGCTCGCAAAGTGCTGTCTTCCAGCTCTCCGATGCGGATCGCCATATCGAACCCTTCGGAAATCAGTTCAACATAGCGGTTGTTGAGAACCATATTGACGGTGATGTCAGGGAATTCAGCAAGGAATTCACCCAGCTCAGGGCTTAGGTGATTCACGCCGAAATCAGTTGCCACGCTGATCCGCAGCAGGCCAGACGGCGCGCTTTGCATTGAGGTGACCAAAGCGTCGGCTTCGCCTGCATCATTGAGAACCCTGCGCGCCCGGTCATAATAAGCCAGACCGATCTCGGTCGGGCTTACCCGCCGGGTGGTGCGGTTCAGCAGACGCGCTCCAAGGCGGGCCTCCAGCGATGACACGTGCTTTGAGACAGCGGATTTTGAAATCCCCATCTTCTTGGCAGCGTCCGTAAAGCCACCTTGATCCACCACTGTGGCGAACGCTTCCATTTCCGTCAGGCGGTCCATGCGAGAGTCCCTTCTCATCTATTTCTTAGGATGAGTTTTGCTGGGACAATCGGGCAGGACTGGGGCAGCGGCGCGACAATATCGGGGTTTTATTGGTCAGTGTTCTTGGATGGGAAACAAGCTCAGACCCAGATAATCACCGCAGCAATCCAAAGCGGCAAGGTCACAGCTGCCAGAAGCGTTGACTGCGCAATCAAGGTCGCAACCAGTTTACGATCCGCCCCGAAGCTTGAGGCCAAGACATGCGCCGCAGACGCCGTGGGGAGCGCAGAAAACACGACCAATACACCTGCCAGTGAGGGGTCCACATCCAAGGCCAGACAAGCCGAAAATGTCAGCGCCGGCAACGCCACCAGTCTGACACCGCACAAAATGGCACTGAACCGGTCAAGCCGGGCCAAGGCACGCCAATCCATCGTGGCCCCTATAGAGATCAAAGCAACAGGAATGGCCGCCTGAGACAGCATTTCAATGGGGGCCAGCACCGGTGCAGGGATTGTCCAGCCCGACAGACCAACCAGAACCCCTGAAACCGAGGCCAGTAGAAACGGGTTCAGCGCGATCCGTTTGACCGTCGCTCCGAACCCCAAACTACCGCCGCGGGACAGCGCCGATACGGCAAGCAAATTGGCCATCGGGATCCCCATACCGATAGCAACTGCCAAAATCCCCAAATCGGCATCCGGCAATATCGCCACCGCAATGAACCCCATTGCGGTATTGAACCGCCAGGCAACCTGCCAGCCACCGGCAAAGTCTAAGAACCTCTCGGGCCCATAGCGCCGTGCGCTATAGCCAAGCACCATCCCTGCCCCCAAAATGATCCACACAGCCGGCCCGATGCGCGCGACATCGACCAAGGCAATCGGCCGGCCAGAGGCTGCTACAAAGATCAGAGCCGGAAAGAGGATCTCAAAATTCAGACGATCCAGCCCCTGCCACGCATTTTCACTGAGGCGATTGCGCAGAAGCCCGCCCAAGATAACCATCAGGAAGGAGGGCAAAAGGCCTTGCAAAATTGTGACAAAAATCATCCCAAAGGTTCCCGATGCTACTCCTTCGTTGGCAAACACCAAATGGAGAAGCGGCGCAAGCACGCAGTTCTCGCCGTTAGGACGACTCAATGATTCATGTTACGCTCATCTTATTGAACACATTTTGAACTGGAGCCGAACATGATTTTTCGTACTGCCCTTACGGTCCTAGCCCTTACTCTTGCCAACCCGCTTGTCGCAGAACAAGGCGGCGAAACCCCGGCCCCTGAAGGCGCAGCCGTCTATTTCGCCAATATCGCTGATGGTGACACAGTCAAAAGCCCGGTAACCGTTGTGTTTGGGCTTAGCGGTATGGGCGTCGCCCCTGCGGGCGTCGAAAAGGACGGCACTGGCCATCACCACTTGTTTATTGATCGCCCGCCGCTTGGCATGGGCGAGGACGGCAAAGAAGAGATGATGATGGGATTGCCCTCAGATGAGAACCACAAGCATTTTGGTGGTGGGCAAACGCAAGTCACGCTGGATCTGGCCCCGGGCAAGCATACACTCCAACTGGTGATGGGGGATGCAGGCCATGTTCCACACAGTTCGCCGGTGACATCTGAGGTCATCACAATCATGGTCGAATAAGTCGGGCCTCACCGACTTAAGAAATGAAAACGCGGCCCGGATCAGCAGGCCGCGTTTTTTTTACGTCTTATGGGGCCGGATTCTGCCGCGTCTCTGGCGACTTGGCAGGCGGCGCAGGCCGACTGGCCGCCCCTGCCATCCGTGCCAAAATCCCTGGGCCCTTTTCCTGTTCAGGCCCAAACCAGTCTTCGTTGCGTGTGGCAAACATCGTCAGGGCAATCGCAAAGAAGGCCAAGGTTGATCCCGCCAAAAGCGCATAGTCAGCACTATCAAGGATCAGATACAGCACAGCATAAACAACGACCAAAACTGCGCCCAAGACCAACGCCCTTCGCCCCAGCTTCATCGCCACCGCACCAAAACCGGTCAGCAAGGCTATCGTTGCCCCCGCAGACACGGCATAGGCCGCCGCAAAACCGATTTGTTCGGCATAGGCCACCATCAACAACACAAACACTGACTGCGTGAGCCCGACCAGAATATACTGGACAGCATGGACCGGCCTGCCGCTGCCACGTTCAATCAACAAGATTGTCAGAAAGGTCAGTGCGATGAACAAGATGCCATAGTTGGCGGCGCGGTATGCTTTTTGGTAGAAATCATTCGGCTCTATGTAGCGCACGCCAAAGCCCGAAACAGTGCGCGCGGCATCTGCCATCGGTTCCCGCCCTGCTTGCGGCAGCGGCCTTGCCAAATGCGGGATGGACCAATTGGCGCTAAAACCTGTTTCTGTCACCTCGTGGCCATCCGGCAAGAACGCGCCGCTAAAGGACGGATGCGGCCAATCGCCGGTCATCGTGACATGGCTGTCAAGACCAACGGGCGTCACCATCAGGCTTTGCGCACCGTTCAAGCCAAGGGCCAACGCATAGGCTTGGTGTCCGCGTGGATCCCCTGTTCGGGCGGTGAACCCGTGCCGGCCAGACATCGGTGCCAACGGCAACGCAGCCCCATCGGCAACAATCTCGGCCTTGCCGCGCAACGCCTTGTTGTTGGACACCTCCACCTCGATCCGCGCATCATCCCAAAGCAGGGTTTCATTGTCCGCCAATTGCGTCTGCGCACCGGACAGATCAAAGTCAAAACCCATCTCGACGCTGGCTTGGTAGACAGGCACCTGAAAGATCCCCCGCGCCCGCATTTGGGTTTGCGTCGAAAGCTGCGCGTCAAAGCCTTTGGGCAACAAATAGACCGGGTCTGAGGCTTTGATCACAGTCTCTTCAAAACGCTCTTTCAGGTCTTCTCCGGTTTCAGGGTGCGTCATGACCAATCCGGTGACAGGGTCAACCTTGGGCCGCGCTGTGATAGTCCTGACTTCGCGTTCGACCGGGATGACCAGAAACGGGCCGGACAGCGTCTGTTGCCCGCCCCATTCCATTCCGACATTTCGAATGGTGTCCTGAGAGTAATGTTTGCGCGAATTGATAACTTCGCCCGCAAAAAACAGCGGGATGAACATCAGCAAAACAAGGATGCCAACAACGATAAAGCGTCTGCCCGGCGATTTTAACATGGGGTTCCCAGCATGGATCTTCCTCTGAAATGAAAACCGCCCCAGTCTTGGCACCGGGGCGATTCAGAACTTGATCAGAAGTTGAGCAGAGTTTTCGAAAAATTACGAGGCGCCAAAGCTGACAGCCAAACGTACCCCCTGATCGATTGCACGTTTTGCGTCCAATTCAGCCGCTACGTCTGCGCCGCCAATCACATGTGCCGTGATACCTTTGGTCGCCAGAGCGTCAGCAAGGCTGCGCTCACTCAGCTGGCCCGCGCATAGGATGACGTTATCGCAAGCAATGATTTCGGGATTTTCACGGGCCTCGCCAAAGGAGATATGCAGACCCGCGTCATCGATGCGTTCATAGTTCACGCCCGCCTTCATCTGCACGTTTTTCATCTGCAATGCCGCGCGGTGAATCCAGCCGGTGGTTTTGCCCAAACGCTTGCCCGGTTTCTCAGCCTTGCGCTGCAACACCGTCACTTCGCGAATCGCGGGTTCTGGCTGCGGACCTTCGGGGGCCAAACCGCCGCGTGCCTCTTCGGGGTCGGTGACCCCCCATTCGCGCATCCATTCGGGCAGGTTTTCGGTGGGGCTAACGCCGGTCACAAGGAATTCCGCCACATCATAGCCGATGCCGCCTGCCCCAATAACCGCAACCTTTTTGCCGACTTCCACTTTGTTGCGAAGGACATCTATATAGGTCAGCACCTTGGCATGATCCTGCCCGTCGATGCCAGGATCACGCGGGGTAACACCCGTGGCCACAACAACTTCGTCAAAACCGGCCAGATCATCCGCCGTGACCTCTTTGCCCAATTCGGTTTTCACTCCGGTTTCGGCAACCATGGTTCGGAACCAATCGACCAGCCCCCAGAATTCCTCTTTTCCGGGAACTTGTTTGGCCATGTTTAGCTGACCGCCCACGTCGGGTGCCCGATCAAACAAAGTGACGTCATGACCGACCTGCGCCGCGGTTGTCGCCACGGCCAGTCCGGCCGGACCGGCACCGACAACAGCAACCTTTTTGGGGTTGGTTGTCATCGACAATTCAATCTGCGTCTCAAAGGCCGCTCGTGGATTGACCAGACAGGTCGAAACCTTGCCTGCAAATGTGTGGTCCAGACAGGCCTGATTGCAGGCAATACACGGTGCGATCGTATCTGCCCTACCTTCCGCCGCCTTTGCCACAAACTGCGAATCCGCCAAAAAGGGGCGCGCCAATGACACCATGTCGGCGCAGCCTCCGGCCAGCACATCTTCGGCCACCTCAGGGGAATTGATGCGATTCGAGGTGATAACCGGAATACCCACCTTACCCATCAGTTTTTTGGTCACCCAAGCAAAGGCACGGCGTGGAACACTTGTGGCAATGGTGGGAATGCGGGCTTCGTGCCATCCGATTCCGGTATTGAGGATGGTCGCACCGGCTTTTTCGATCTCTTGCGCCAATTGCACCACTTCTGCGTGGGTGGACCCATTTGGCACAAGATCAATCATCGACAGGCGGTAAATCACGATGAATTCAGGGCCAACAGCCGCACGCACCCGTTTGACCACTTCGATTGGCAGGCGCATGCGGTTTTCATAGGAGCCGCCCCAGCGGTCGGTCCGTTTATTGACATGCGTGACCAAGAACTGGTTGAGGAAGTACCCTTCCGAGCCCATCACTTCGACCCCGTCATATCCCGCGCGCTTGGCTTGGGCGGCAGCATGCGCAATGTCGGCGATTTGTTTTTCAATGCCGTCTTCATCCAGCTCGACCGGAGGGAATGGCGAGATTGGAGATTTGACCGGACTGGCCGAAACGCATTTGGGACCATAGGCATAGCGCCCCGCGTGCAAGATCTGCATGGCGATCTTGCCACCGCCATCATGCACACGGTCCGTAATCACTTTGTGGTTGGCGATGTCGGTGTCGGTGAACAAACCGGCAGCGCCCGGAAAAACACCGCCTTCTTCGTTTGGGGACATGCCGCCCGTCACGATCAGGCCCACCCCACCCCGCGCCCGCTCTGCATAGAATTCTGCGACTGCGTTCCAGTCGCCGCGCTCTTCCAGATTGGTGTGCATGGATCCCATCAACACGCGGTTTTTCAGCGTGGTGAAACCCAAATCCAGCGGGCTTAACATTTTTGGGTAGTGGCTCATGATGGCTCCTCCTCCGATACGCGCGACGCCTTGCCTCAATGGACATTGAGCAGCGACACCCTTAGGCGCAGATCACACGATCCAATTTACCTTGTCACCGGCAACGTGGCGTCAGAAATATCTGCACGCATAATCGCAGCCGGAACCAAGCCAGCACGATACGATTTTTTACGCGCGAATTTCATTGTCTTTTTCTATTGCGAGTAAGCCATTATGCCAACTTTTGACCCAAGCTATATGCTGGACCACCTGCCAAAGATCTTCTCGACTAAAGGCAAGTTCCGGGACGCGTTTTACGGAAAACTTTTGGAACGCACACCAGAACTGGCCGTTCATTTTGAACGCTATCCAATTGCCAAGACAGACATGCTAGAGCGGTTTTTGTTCAACTTGATGCGCAGCACGGCTGGCGGCAAACCGATTTCTGATCTGGCGCAAGCCTTTGCAGCCTCACATGCCAAGTTCGATCTAAAAGAACGCCACTATGTCGCCTGCCACGAAGCGCTGATTTTTGCATTTCAAGACGTCGCACAAGGCCAAACCAACTTGCCCTCGGACGCCGAATTGAATTTTCATATGTTCTTGGAAATCGTTTTTCACGAATTGCGTAAAGCGGGGCGGCCAGGCTGACCGCCCCGAAGGGCTTTAGGCCCCAACTTTACGTGCCACAATAAAGCGGCTGATGTTCTGCTTGGGGAAGAACATCATCTCTTCGATCCTGAAACCCGCGGCCTCGATATCATCGCGCAAACGATCAGGCTTGAAGGAATGCACAGGTTTGGGGGCTTTGCCGATCCATTGCATCACTGCAATCAGCGGCATGAACCACGGCTTGCTTCCCAAGCATGGGGTTTTGGAAATAAACAATCCACCTTCGGGCAGTCTATTGCGAATATTGGCCAAAGCCACGGCTGGATCATCGACCAAATGCAGCAAATTGAACGCTGTCACAACATCATAAAGTCCGGCCCCGGCATCACTTGCCGTCTCTTGCTCGAACCTGACATTTGCCACCCCCTGAGCAGCGGCTTTGCCTTTGGCGATACGGATCATTTCACCAGAGATATCGGTGCCGGTGATTTGCCCTGCGCTATCCGCAAGCAACAACGCAGTTGACCCGGTACCGCAACCCACCTCAAGAACCGACGTGTCGGCGTTCAAGAATTCCCGCACCCGGTCCAAAGTAGCCTCATAGGCCGCTTGATTGCCAATTTTGCTGGCTGAGTATTTCTCTGCAATTTTGTCCCAAAAATCCGCTTGCTTCATTTCAAATCTCCCGCATCTGTTGACTGGATGTAGACCCAAGCCGCTTTGATTTGAATTGCCTGATATCACACAGAACCCATGCAATTTCGCATGGATTCTGTAATATAACTACCGTTTTGGCAGCACCCAATCTGGCCGCGCAAAATGGCAGGTGTAGCCATGCGGAAGGCGCTGGAGGTAATCTTGATGCTCGGCCTCAGCCTCCCAAAAATCGCCAACGGGTTCTACCTCGGTCACGACTTTCCCAGGCCATAGACCGCTGGCTTCTACATCCGCAATGGTATCCAGCGCTTCTTGGCGTTGCGTATCATTGGTGAAATAGATTGCGGATCGATAGCTTAGTCCAACGTCATTGCCCTGACGGTTCGTCGTTGTCGGGTCATGAATCTGAAAAAACAGTTCAAGTATTTTTCGAAAACTGGTTTTGGCGGGATCAAAGATAATTTCGATCCCTTCCGCATGGGTCCCGTGGTCGCGGTAGGTGGCATTGGGAACATCACCGCCGGTATAGCCGACGCGGGTCGCACTGACACCGGGCATACGGCGGATTAAGTCCTGCATGCCCCAAAAACAACCGCCAGCCAGCACTGCACGTTCGCTCATACCAGATCCTCCACTTGGCCTAGGTATGCGCCATAGCCTTCAGCCTCCATGTCATCCTTTGCAATGAACCGCAGCGCCGCCGAGTTGATGCAATACCGCAGGCCGCCTTGGTCCATCGGACCATCGGGAAAGACATGCCCAAGATGGCTGTCACCATGGCGCGACCGGACCTCGGTTCGGATCATCCCGGCACTTGTGTCGCGCAGTTCCACCACGTTATCCGGCTCGATTGCTTTAACAAAGCTCGGCCATCCACACCCCGACTCATATTTCGCAGCTGACGCAAACAACGGCTCACCGGACACGACATCGACGTAAATGCCGGTCGCTTTGTTGTCGAGATACGCTCCGGTCCCCGGACGTTCCGTGCCATTTTCCTGCGTAATCCGGTATTGCTCCGGCGTCAGTGTGTCGATCACTTCAGCCCGCTTTTCGTATGTCGTCATGCGCGTTCTCCTATTCACAGGTATTAGATGGGGCTTGCGGCTCAAATTCAAATGGCAGCGTAACACCGCTCACGACAGCTTGAGAAGACTCGCATTATCGCCGGAGCTAACTTATGTAACCCGCTTGGTAGCAGACCTATTTCTCCCAAGAACTAGGCTATTACCTGGGGCGCTGGGATGGCAGCCTAGCGCCCCTCAAGCTGTGCAATCGCCCAAGCGGCCGCATCTGCAACGGCCTCATCTGGATCATCTAGCAAACTGTGCGCCACTGAACCAAGCGCTGCATCTCCTGAATTCCCGATTGCATACAACACATTGCGCACAAATCTATCGCGCCCAATCCGTTTGATCGGAGACCCGGAAAACAACGCGCGAAACCCGGTGTCATCCAACACCGCTAAATCCGCCAACTTAGGTGCAAGCAAGTCTTCGCGGGCGTGATACTTCACCTCTGCCGCTTTTTGAGCGAACTTATTCCACGGGCAGGCAGCCAGACAATCATCACATCCGTAAATATGATTGCCCATTTTGTTGCGTAGATCTTCGGCAACCGGCCCTTTATGTTCAATCGTCAGGTAGGAAATGCACCGCCGCGCATCCACCTGATAGGGGGCCGGAAAGGCATCCGTCGGACAAACGTCCAAACAGGCATGGCAGTTACCGCAATTGTCGCGGCCAGCCGCGTCCGGCTCCATTTTGAGCGTGGTAAAAAGAGCCCCCAAAAAGAACCAAGATCCCAACTCGCGGCTCACCAAATTGGAGTGCTTGCCTTGCCACCCCAAGCCAGCCGCCATACCCAGCGCCTTTTCCGGCACTGGGGCTGTATCAACAAACACTTTGATTTCAATTTCTTCGCCGCCGCGGCGCGCTGCTTCAATCAGCCAACGCCCAAGCCTTTTCAATCGCTTCTTAGCAACATCATGATAGTCTTTGTTCTGCGCATAGACACTAATCGCGCCCCGATCACGCTGCCCCAACACCGCCCGCGGATCAAAATCAGGGCCATAATTCTCGGCCAACATAACAACGGATTGCGCCTGCGGCCACAAAACGTCCGGTGCGCCACGCCAATGTACCCGGTCCGCCATCCACCCCATCTGACCGTGATATCCAGCATCCAAAAACGCCTGCAAGCGGTCCATGACTTGTGGCACAGCATCCGGCCTACAAATTCGTGCCGCCGAAAACCCGACATCAAGAGCCTCAGCGACAAGCCGTGTTTTCAAATCGGAATCAGTCATTATTTCTTCTGTCCCCAAATATCCCAGGGGTGAATTGGCCCCACGAGCCAAGAGGGGGCTGGCCCCCTCCCACCGATCGGATCAAAAATCGAGATCGGCATAATGCGCAGGCGGCGGAAAGCCTGGCACTTGGTCTTGCAGAATCGCCCGGAACGCCGGTCGTGATTTGATCTTGGCATACCAGTCTTTGACCACCTCAGAGCGGTTCCAATCCACGTCTGAAATATAGTCCAACGAAGACAAATGCGCCGCAGCTGCAAAATCGGCCAATGTCATAGAATCGCCCGCCAACCAACGCCGATGATCTAGCAACCAAGCCATATAATCGAGATGATATTTCACAGCCTTTGCGCCGGATTTCACATTTCCGCTGTCGGGAAACCCTGCCTTCATAATCTTTTTATTCACCCGCTCGTACAACAGCTTGGCTGTCACCTCGTGGTGGAACTTGTCGTCAAACCAACTGACAATCCGGCGCACCTCGTAACGGGCATCGGTGGATTTCGGCATCAAGGATGGCTCTGGGTACTTCTCTTCGATCCATTCGCAAATCGCGGCGCTTTCAGACATAGTCTTGCCATCAATCTTGAGAACAGGCACTTTGGCAGCCGGGTTGCGGCGCAAAAAATCTGCGTCGTGTTCCCAATAGCGTTCCTCGACAAGCTCGCATTCGATCTTTTTCTCGGCAAGACTAAGCCGAACTTTTCGGCAAAATGGGGAAAGGGGAACGTGGTAGAGTTTGGCCATGTGACAGCGCGGTCCTAATACGGGGAAACACCTGTTCTACTATCCGCGAAACCGGTCGGGATTCAACTCCCCCTCGCACACTGGCAGGCTGATCTCGCGATTATTCAAAACAATCCGCCCGACCATCGCGTAGAATTGTTGCAGCTCCACCTTCTATCGCCCGCGCACGCTTTGACACATAACTCGATGGCTTCGATGCACTGCGCGTTTTCGGACTAGGAAGTACCGCTGCCAGAAGCGATGCCTGCCTAGGACTTAACTCCTCCGGAGACACGCCGAAATAGTGCTGGGCAGCGGCCTCGACGCCAAATATCCCTGTGTCGAACTCCGCGATGTTTAGATACACTTCCAAGATGCGCCGCTTGGACCAAACCGCTTCCACCATCGGGGTCATCGCCCCTTCCATGGCTTTGCGGATATAGCTGCGTTCTTGCCAAAAATAGACATTTTTGACCACTTGCTGCGAAATCGTGCTGCCGCCGCGTTTTCCGCCTTCTGCGATTGCAGCCCGAATGGCGGACATATCAAAGCCCCAATGGTTGCAAAAATTCGCATCCTCTGCCGCTACGACTGACCGCAGCATCACTGGCGCGATGTCGTCAACATCTACCCAATGATGATCAACTGTGCCCAACCTTTTGCCTTCAGACCAGATCGTATGCGTGGTGGGCGGGTTAAGCCCCGCATAAATTACCACCGCCAAGGCCATTATACCCATCGCAATCACTCCTACCCAGATCATCTTGCGCAACAACCAGCGCAATGGCCGAACCTTCTTGGAAGCGGCTTTTGTTTTGCGTGACTTAACGGGTCTTCGGGATGTTTTCTTTGCGGCCATGGATCCGTCCTATCCGTTTTCATCGTCAGATGGATAGCCTGAAACGTTGTAGCCCCTTTGAACAAGAAGGGGGCCCTGCCTCAGAAACCAGCACGGAGGCACATAACCAATAATACCGAAACAAACCTGTGTCACATCGAAATCCCAGTTTTGGAATGATCGAGAATTGGCAGGGAAACCGGCCGTAGATTGGGTTAATTTTCGTCAAAATTGTGGAAATTTGCAGAGCCCACATAAAAGCCCCGCCAGTAAAACCAGCGGGGCAAATGGGTCACGCGATGGGACGGTGGGCGGGGCGACGTGCTTGCACAAGCGCCGGCCCCGACCTCCATCACTCCGCAGGAACGGCCAGATTATCTTCGATCCCCAAAGGGAATTCGATTTTGTCCAGCATTTCAATGGGGCAAACCTGTACAAAGTTGGCACATTCCAGATCCCAATTCAGCAAGATCTCTTTTGCTTTCAGCGAACCCGTCTCCGCAACATGGCGGCCAATCAGCCCCTTCAGTTGCGCTTCCCATTCCGGTGTCACCACAGGGCAGGTCACGATACCTTCTTTGTTCATCAGATCGCCTGCCACCCCGTCAGGGTCATAGAGATAGGCCATTCCGCCCGTCATCCCGGCACCAAAGTTGGCCCCGATGGATCCAAGGATAACCGCAACACCGCCGGTCATATATTCACAGCCGTTGCTGCCGCAGCCCTCGATCACCACCTTCGCGCCCGAGTTCCGAACCGCAAAACGTTCACCCGCGCGGCCAGCCGCAAACAGATGCCCGTCGGTCGCACCGTATAGAACAGTGTTGCCGATGATAGTGTTTTCCGATGCCACAAGCGGCGACACCAATGGTGGACGCACTACAATCGTGCCGCCTGACAGGCCTTTGCCAACATAGTCATTGGCATCGCCTGAAACTTCCAGCTTGAGCCCGGGTGCCGCAAATGCCCCCAGTGACTGACCCGCAGAACCGGTCAGTTTGACGTGCAGGTGATCAGGCTGAAGCGCATTGCGCATCCCGAACTTCTGCACAATGTGGCTTGAGGTGCGCGTGCCAACAGTTCGATGCGTGTTCATTACTGCATAAGACAGCTGCATTTTCTCCCCATCCTCCAAGAATCGTGCAGCGTCGCGCACGATCTCGGCGTCCAACGTGTCAGGCACCTCGTTGCGGCTACGATCGCGGTTGTAAACAATCGAGTCGGATTCATCGACACGGATCAGCAGTGGGTTCAGGTCGAGATCATCCAGATGCTCGGACCCACGGCTGACTTGCGACAACAGATCGGCTCGGCCAATCACTTCGTCCAAAGTCTTGGCACCGATCGAAGCCAGGATTTCGCGCACTTCTTGGGCGTAGAAGGTGATCAGATTCACCACCTTGTCGGCCGATCCAGTGAACTTGTCGCGCAACGCCTGATCCTGGGTACAAACGCCAACCGGACATGTATTCGACTGACACTGGCGAACCATAATGCAGCCCATCGCAATCAAGGCTGCGGTGCCGATGCCGTATTCTTCGGCACCCAGCATTGCAGCGATCACGATGTCGCGGCCCGTGCGCAAACCACCATCGGTCCGCAATGTCACACGGTCGCGCAGCTTGTTCATCGCCAGAACCTGATGCGCTTCTGTCAGCCCCATTTCCCAAGGCAAACCGGCGTGCTTGATCGACGTTGCAGGCGATGCACCGGTGCCGCCATTGTGGCCCGAAATCAAGATCACATCGGCTTCGGCCTTGGCCACACCCGCAGCAATCGTGCCAACACCGGACGACGCCACCAACTTTACCGTCACTTTACAGCGCGGGTTGATTTGCTTGAGATCGTAAATCAGCTGCGCAAGGTCTTCGATCGAATAGATGTCATGGTGCGGCGGCGGTGAAATCAGCGTCACACCTTTGGTCGAGTGGCGCAAACGGGCAATCAGGTCTGTGACCTTCATACCGGGCAGTTGCCCCCCTTCACCGGGCTTGGCACCCTGTGCGACCTTGATTTCCAGTTCTTCGCAATGGTTCAGATACTCTGCAGTGACACCAAACCGGCCCGAGGCGACCTGCTTGATTTTCGCAGATGGGTTGTCGCCATTTGGCTCTGGCACAAAGTGTGCCGGATCTTCGCCACCCTCACCACTGTCAGACTTGGCCCCAATCCGGTTCATCGCAACGTTCAGGGTTTTGTGCGCCTCGGGCGACAAGGCCCCAAGCGACATCCCCGGCGTCACGAAACGCTTGCGGATCGAAGTGATGCTTTCCACTTCTTCAATTTTGATCGCGTCGCCCAGCGGTTTGATCGCCAATAGATCCCGCAAATGGATCGGAGGATTGGCCTGCATGGCTTTGGAGTAGCTTTTCCACATTTCAAAGCTGGCACGGTCACAGGCCGATTGCAGCAAATGCATGGTCTGTGCGCCCCACGCGTGGGTTTCGCCAGATTTACGGGCCTTGTAGAAACCGCCAATCGGTAGAACATCCTGCCCATGGCCAAAGCCAAGCGCGTGGATCTCTTCGGCCTTTTTCTGCAAACCGTTCAAACCGATGCCGGAAATGCGGCTGACCATTCCTGGGAAGAACTCGGCGCACATCGCGCGGCTCAGTCCAACAGCCTCAAAGTTCAGACCGCCGCGATAGGACGAAATCACCGAAATGCCCATTTTGGACATGATTTTCAGCAAACCCTGATCAATAGCTTCGCGATACTTTGCAACCGCTTCGGTTAGGGTCATATCCAGCAAACCACGGCCAATACGATCCGCAAGGCTGTCTTCGGCCAGATAAGCATTCACAACCGTCGCACCGGCACCTACCAGAACGGCAAAGTAATGTGGGTCGATACATTCAGCACTGCGCACGTTCAGGCTACAGAATGTCCGCAAACCTTTGCGTGTCAGATGGCTATGTACCGCGCTGGTCGCCAAGATCATCGGCATTGCAATTTTTGACGCATCCGAATGCTGATCGGTCAGGATAATGTGACCAGACCCGCTGCGCACGGCATCTTCTGCTTCGGACCGGATACGCTCCAGACCTTCGCTGAGCGCGCCTTTACCGGCTGCAAAGGTACAGTCGATGGTCACACAAGGTGAATTGAACTGCTTTTGCAGCTCATCAAACTGGGCGTTACCAACAAACGGCGTATCCAGAACCAAAATTTCGGTCTGGGCGCTGCTTTCGTCGAGCACGTTTTTCAGGTTTCCGAACCGTGTTTTCAACGACATCACGCGGTATTCGCGCAAGCTGTCGATTGGCGGGTTCGTCACCTGACTAAAGTTCTGGCGGAAATAATGGCTCAGGGGGCGATATTTTTTCGACAAAACCGCAGACGGCGTGTCATCACCCATCGAGGCCAGCGTTTCCTTGCCGTCCTCGGCCATTGGGGCCAAAATTTGCTCAAGCACTTCGACGGTATAGCCAGCCGAAATTTGACGGGTGCGCAATTCCGCCCCTTCAAACAACGGTTTTTCAGTCATGGCACCCAGAGGGCCGTCCAGCTCGGTGATTTTTTCGACCCATTCGCCAAAGGGACGTGCAGCCGCCAGCTTATCTTTCAGCTCGGTGTCGCGGTACAGTTTGCCCTCTTGCATATCGACGGCAATCATCTGGCCGGGGCCAAGCGCGCCTTTTTCGCGGACGGTGCCTTCGTCGGTGGGCACCATGCCTGTTTCCGAACCGGCAATCAGCAGTCCATCACCTGTCACAACATAACGCATCGGACGTAGTCCATTGCGGTCCAAGCCGCCACAAACCCAACGTCCATCAGTCATTGCCAGTGCAGCTGGGCCATCCCATGGCTCCATCACGCCATTGCAATAGCTGTACATGTCACGCCATGCCTGCGGCAGTTCCACCGCCTGTTTGGACCAGCTTTCCGGAACCAACATCGTTTTTGCCATCGGGGCGCTGCGGCCCGCGCGGACAAGCACTTCGAATACGCCGTCCAACGCAGCCGAATCCGACGCGCCATTGGAAATGATCGGCTTGATGTCTTCTGCGAAATCCCCGAACGAGGCCGAAGCCATGCGGATTTCGTGGCTTTTCATCCAGTTGACGTTGCCCTTCAGCGTGTTGATCTCGCCGTTATGCGCCAACATGCGGAACGGCTGGGCCAACCACCACTGCGGGAAAGTGTTGGTCGAATAGCGCTGGTGATAGATCGCAAATGAGCTTTCAAAGCGGTCGTCCTGAAGGTCCGGATAGAACTCGGCAACCTGTTCGGCCAGCATCATGCCTTTGTAGATGATTGACCGGCATGACAACGACGCAACATACAGCTGGCCAACTGCAGCAGCAGCCGCAGCTTTTTCGATCCGGCGGCGAATGACGTAAAGCTCACGCTCGAACTGTTCTTCGTCCACGCCCTTGGAGTTCGAGATCAGGATTTGCTCAATCTCGGGCCGGGTTGAATTGGCTTTTTCGCCCAGACACCCAACGGTGACCGGCACATGGCGCCAGCCGTAGATGTAGTAGCCCATGCGCAGCACTTCGGTTTCCACGATGGTCCGGCAGGTTTCCTGAGCGCCAAAATCGGTCCGTGGCAGGAAGACCTGCCCAACGGCAATCAGTTCATCCTTGCGAGGGCGATGGCCTGTGCGTTCAACCTGATCATAGAAAAAATCCGTCGGGATCTGCACATGAATGCCTGCGCCGTCGCCGGTTTTGCCGTCAGCGTCTACCGCGCCGCGGTGCCAGATCGCTTTGAGGGCAGTGATGCCCGCCTCAACAACTTTACGGCTAGGTTTGCCATCCAGCGAAACCGCTAGGCCAACACCACAGGAAGAATGCTCCTCGGCATCGCTATACAGGCCGTTTTCGGCCATCCATGCGCGCTTGGCTTCTTCGGCTGCGACCCAATTTTCATCATATTTGGTCATTCTGGCTCTCCTTCTTCGGCCGGAACAAAGAATGCTAGCACCTCTGCCTCGGTCATCTGCTTGCGCCCGTCAGGGAAATCGTAAGCATGTGTTTTTCGATCAGTATAATATTCAGTGTCCAGCGTTAGATCGCTGGTGTCATTCAACAGGCCAACCCCGATGCTGTACCCATCGGAATAGGGTCCGTCCGTCACCTTGTACCAAAGCGAGGACCCGCATTTGTTGCAAAACGCGCGCTCGGCCCAGTCCGAGGTCGCGAGCGCAGTCACGGCATCTTTGCCCGTCAGCTCAAGATCTTGGTTCGCGATATAGATGCCCATCCAACGGCCACCGGCCCAGCGTTTGCACATGTCGCAATAGCAGATGTTAAAGGTGCTCGGCACGTTGTTGGCAGTCAGTTTCACCGCCCCGCAAAGACACTGTCCGGTTTTGGTCGCCATCGGGTTACGCCTCATCCAAAACGCTGAATTTTTCAACACAATCTGCACGGGTCATCAGTTTTCGCCCGCTTCCAGCGTAGGCAAAACTATCTGGTTTGTGGTCGATATAGATCTCGTTGTTCATCTCGAACCCGGTTGGATCGTCGAAAATTCCGATTGGCAGTTCAATGCCACCAGACCATTCCCCGGCTTGTGTGACCCGAAAAAACAACCCGGTTCCGCATTGACTGCAAAAACCGCGTTCGGCCCAGTCGGACGAAGCAATGCGGTTTAGGTGGCGTTCATCTTCCCACACCACCCGATCTTCGGGCACCGTGACGCCCAGCAAGGCAGACCCCGTCCAGCGGCGGCACATTTCACAATGACAGGCCCCAAAACTGGTCGGAACATCATACGCGACAAAGCGTACTGCTCCGCACATGCATCCTCCGGTTTTCTCTGTCATGTTACATGTTCCTTGCCTGAAAGCTGGCCACAACATGCGGCCAGCCTGATTGCCCTTTCGAACGCGCCCGGTTGCCGGGGCTTACTCGGCGGCCACTGCCGCTTTGGCGTTCATGTCTTGCAAGATCGCCTCTACGCAATCGCGGCCATCGCGGATCGCCCAAACCACAAGGCTGGCACCGCGCACGATGTCGCCAATGGCGTAGACGCCGGGCATCGCTGTGCGGCCGGTTGTGAATTCCGACTTGATGGTGCCCCAACGGGTGACTTCCAATTCAGGCTGGTCCCAAAGCGTCGGCAGATCCTCGGGTGAGAAACCAAGCGCTTTAATTACCAGATCGGCGGGTTCGTCATAGTCGGACCCTTCGATCACTTCGGGGCTTTGACGGCCAGAAGCATCTGGTGCACCAAGGCGCATCTTCTCAACGATTACGGCTTCGACCGCATCCCCCTTGAAGCCCTTAGGCGCTGTCAGCCACTCGAACTGCACGCCTTCTTCTTCGGCATTCTGAGTTTCACGCTGCGACCCCGGCATGTTGGCCCTGTCCCGTCGGTACAGGCATTTCACACTGGTTGCGCCTTGGCGGACGGCTGTACGCACACAATCCATCGCCGTATCGCCGCCGCCGATGACAACAACTTTTTTGCCGCTTGCGTTCAACTCGCCGCTTTCGAATTCGGCAACAGTGTCACCAAAATTTGCCGCGCGGTTCGACGCTGTCAAATAGTCAATCGCTTTGACAATCCCTTTGGCACCGGCACCGGGCCCGCCCAAGTCACGGCTTTTGTATACGCCTGTCGCCACGATCAGCGCATCATGTTTTGCTTGCAGCTCGGCAAAGGATACGTCCTTGCCGATTTCGCAGTTCATCACAAAGGTGACGCCGCTGTCTTCGAGCTGCTTGTTGCGCCGCATAACGATGTCTTTTTCCAGCTTGAAGCCGGGGATGCCGTAAGTCAGCAGGCCGCCTGCGCGGTCATAACGGTCGTAAACCGTGACCTGAACACCGGCGCGGCGCAGCATGTCCGCCGCAGCCAGACCGCCGGGACCAGCCCCGATAATGCCAACGCTTTCTGTACGTTCGTGTGCCGGCTTCACTGGTTTGACCCAGCCTTTTTCCCAAGCCGTGTCGGTGATGTATTTCTCGACCGATCCGATCGTCACTGTTCCATGACCGGATTGTTCAATCACACAATTGCCTTCACACAGGCGGTCCTGCGGGCAGATACGTCCACAAATTTCCGGAAACGTATTTGTCGCTTGGCTGACTTGATACGCCTCTTCCAAACGGCCCGTTGCGGTCAGGTGCAACCAGTCGGGAATGTTGTTGTGCAATGGGCAGTGATTTTGGCAATACGGAACACCGCATTGGCTACAACGGCTCGATTGCTCTTCTGCTTTCGCAGCGGCAAACTCGGCGTAGATTTCGTCAAAATCCTGATTGCGCGTGTCTGCATCACGCTTTTGGGGCATGTCGCGATCTACGGATATAAATTTGAGCATCGGCTGCTTGGCCATTGGCATTGCCTCTTTCTCGAAAGAACTTGGGTCGGCACTGCATATACAAAGGCGAAATAGAATAAAAGTCAGCATTGCTGACGTAAATTCGTTTTATTTGCCCGACGACACTTCCAAATCCGACAAAAGTGGAAATTTAAGGTCCGATGCGGATCCAACTTAAAGCTTTTCACAAAAATACAACAAGTTATACAAACGGCCAACAGTCAGTTTGGACGTTTTTGATGACCTATACTTATTTGCTTATTCTCGCGTTGATCCAAGGGATTACAGAATTCCTTCCGGTTTCCTCATCCGGTCATCTGATTCTTCTGCCGAATCTACTCGGAACAGAGGATCAGGGTCAAATTATCGATGTGGCGGTCCATGTCGGCACACTATTTGCAGTCATTTTGTACTTTTGGCCTGATGTCAAACTGGCTGCACTTGGGTTGCCCCGGCTAGCAAAGGGACGTGTAGACACCCCCGGCAGTCACCTCGCTTTCTTGCTGATTCTGGCAACGATTCCCGTCATTTTCTTTGGCTTGATCCTAAAGGTAACCGGCCTGAGCGATATGCTCCGCTCAACCGCTGTGATTGGATGGACCATGCTTGGCTTTGGGCTTGTGCTCTATTGGGCTGACCGGACCGGCACAGAAACCAAGACCGATACCGACTGGACGCTGAAAGACGCGATGATAATGGGCCTATGGCAAGCTGTCGCCCTGATCCCCGGCACATCCCGTTCCGGCATCACAATCACCGGTGCCCGAAAACTGGGCTACTCCCGACAAGACGCCGCCAAATTGTCGATGCTGATGTCAATCCCGACAATTATTGCCTCGGGCACGTTGCTCGGACTTGAGGTTGCCACAACAGCAGACGCCCAAGCTGCCCGTGACGGCGCTATCGCCGCCGCCATGGCCTTTGTTTCAGCCCTCGCAGCTCTGACGCTCATGATGCGCCTGCTAAAATCAGTCAATTTTACTCCCTACGTCATTTACAGAGTAATCTTGGGCGTGATCCTGCTCGGCATTGCGTACAGCTGAAGTCCAAGATCAGAAGAAGCTTGGGGCGGCGACCGCAATCACACCCTGTGATACGGGCTGTTCCCCAATATGCTGGCCGCGCGGTAAAGTTGTTCCGACAGCATGACCCGCACAAGCATATGCGGCCAAACCATTTTGCCAAACGACAGAAGTTGGTTCGCCTCGGAGCGCAGCGATGGATCAATCCCATCTGCGCCGCCGATAACAAATGCCAGATCTTGGGCACCTGTGTCGCGCCAACGTTCCATACGATGTGCAAAGGCTGGTGACGTCATCACTTCGCCGCGTTCATCCAGTGCGCAGATCACCGCGCCAGTTGGCAAGGCTTTACGCAGCAGCTTGGCCTCTGCCGCCATGCCACCACCTTTTTTGTCTTCAACTTCATGAACAGAAACCGGGCCGAGGCTGTGCGCCCGCCCGGTTTTATCAAATCGCTTGAGGTAGTCATCGATCAAATCGCGTTCCGGGCCGGCCCGCAGCCGCCCCACAACACACAGATGAACCCGCATGTTACTGCGCGGCTGGTGCGGCGCCCTTGGAAATCGGCACCCACATCTTTTCAAGCTGATAGAATTCGCGCACTTCGGGGCGGAACACATGGACCACCACATCGCCCGCGTCGATTAGAACCCAATCGCCGGTTTCCTTGCCCTCAACAGAGGACAGCACACCAAGACGATGCTTCAGCTCTTCGACCAGCTTGTCCGAAACAGCCGCCACCTGACGGGTCGACCGACCCGAACAAATAACCATGCTATCGCACACAGAAGACTTGCCGCGAAGGTTTACCACCACCACGTCTTCGGCTTTGTTATCGTCAAGAATTTCGAGAGTAGCGGCAAGGATATTTTCGCTTGTCGCAGTTACTTGGGGTTCGCCGCTCATGGGGTTCCCCTGCTCAGCGGAATCACCCGCATTTGCCAAAGATGACAGGACATTGTCCTCCTAATTGGTTGCACGCCGACACAGCCCCGACGCCGGGCACACAGCCAAGATAGCACCGAGTCAGTTAAATCTCAATGTTCAGCCTAGCAAACGCGGGCTTTTACAGAGGAGACCCCCGTCTTTACAAGCGCTAACCTGTATCAGGGTGCCCAATTGGCCAGTGCGCGCCCGGAACTTTTGCACATCCGAGGGCTCCTTCGAACGCTAGCCTGCTTGGCAAAACATGCCCACTCGAGGCCCATCTGCACCTTTCGCCAAAGGCCGCTGCACAGTCCAAATTGCGGCTTGGGCCCGCCTTAAGTTTAAAAGACCTTGCACGAGCGGCATTAAAACCAGCAGCCCATCAAACCCAAAAACCGCAACACTTCCGAAAATTAAGTGTTTATACAAACACGTTACCGGAAAAATTCTTTACCATAGGCACCCGAACACCAGCGTCGTCACCCAGACTCTCTATCCCAACTTGAGGCATTTTTGCGAAAACAACACAGGCCCGTAGATCGTAAAAATCCGGGATCGTTTCAACTGTCCGAAGGCGGTCTCAGCCAGCCCTTGTGGCACACCAAAGTGCGCAATCAAATGAAACCGTTTCCTCCCGCGCCTACCGGCGAAAGGTTGCAGGTTGTTGCCGATTGCCCACCAACGCGCTCAGGTCAAAGCCTTCTGATTAGAGAATCACCGATGCATTTCAAACAAAACGAGGTGGGCGAGATTGCCCCCACCCAATCCCTCTAGGCTCCGTAAGGCACCCAAACCGTTTTGACTTCTGTCGCTGCTTCCAAAAACTCCCGGCCAGCGCCTGCGGCCCCCATCCAATCGCGGGCGAAACCGTTATTAACCCAAGTACGTTTGAGATTGCCCGCCCCGCCCTTTTCAACGGCCGCAGAAATGTCAGCGCCAGAGAAAGACCAAACGGCCTCAACGTCCATATGCGTCGCCAAAGAAGGTGCAAGTTCTTCATGGCTACCGGTTAAAATGTTGACCACCCCGCCCGGCACATCCGATGTTTCGAGCACTTGGTAAAAATCCGTCGCCGCCAAGGGGAAAGGTTCTGATGCAACCAGAACCACGCGGTTACCCATCGCGATCGCCGGGGCCATGGCCGAAACGAGGCCCAAAAGCGGAAGGTCATCCGGACAAAACACACCGATAACGCCGCAGGCTTCGCGCATTGCCAAAGCAACACCTCGCATGGGCACTTGGCGCACTTGCCCGTCAAATTTGTCCGCCCAAGCCGCATAGGTGAACAGACGATCCACCGAAGCGTCCACTTCTGCCGCACCGGATTTTCCGCCCGTCATCCGGTTGATCTGGGCTGCAAATTCGTCTTTTCGTGTCGCCAGGTTTTCCGCGAGGAAATATAGAACCTGCGCCCGATTATGCGCGGTGGCCCCCGTCCAACCTGATGCTGCGCGCGCCGCCTCAACGGCGTTGCGCACATCCTTGCGGCTCGAAATCGGGGCCTGACCAATCAGCTTGCCCGATTTGTCATAGACATCGCGTGCATAGCCCCCGTCAGGCCGCGCTTGTTTGCCGCCGATATAAAGCTTTGCGGTCCGGTCCACCGGCTGTGGCTCCGCCGTGTCACCTTCAAACGCGGCAACAGGTTTCAACGCTTTGCCTGTGTTTTTAGGCTTGGTGTAGGCGGCAAGACCTTCCCAGCCACCTTCCCGGCCAAAGCCGCTTTCGCGTACACCGCCAAAGCCAGCGGCTGCATCCATCATGTTCGTACCATTGATCCAGACAATTCCGGCAACCAATTTGGGCGCGATATCCAGCGCAACATTGATGTTTTCGGACCATACCGACGCCGCCAAACCATAGCGGGTGTTGTTGGCCAGCATGATTGCTTCGGAGGGGGTTCGAAAGGTGCTCGAAACCAGCACCGGCCCAAAGATTTCGTCTTGCATCAGCGCCGAAGCCTGAGAGAGGTTGGAAACCAATGTTGGCGGGTAATAACAGCCGTCGGGCAGATCGCAGGCCGGTTGATAGACCTCACCCTCGCCACCATGCGCATCGACCAATGCTGCAATCCGGTCACGCTGAACCGGATCAACAATCGCCCCAACATCAATACATTTGTCCAATGGGTCGCCAATACGCAGCTTGTCCATACGGGCGCGCAGTTTGGCGTGAAAGCGTTCGGAAATACCTTCTTGCACCAACAGACGCGACCCGGCGCAGCAGACTTGCCCCTGATTGAACCAAATCGCATCCACCAAGCCTTCGACAGCGCTGTCGATATCGGCATCTTCAAAGACGATGTAAGGGGATTTTCCGCCCAATTCGAGTGTCAGCGCTTTGCCAGTGCCTGCGGTTGCTTCGCGGATACGGCGGCCAACTGCGGTTGACCCGGTAAAGGCCACTTTGTCGACCTCTGCCTTGACGATCATTTCCCCGACGTCGCCGTCGCCGGTGACAATGTTCACAACCCCTTTGGGGAGGCCCGCCTGACGGCAGATGTCCGCGAAACACAAAGCTGTTAGCGATGTCCATTCCGCAGGTTTGAGGACCACGGTGTTGCCCATTGCCAGCGCCGGCGCGATTTTCCACGACAACATCAAAAGCGGAAAGTTCCACGGGATGATTTGACCGCAGACACCCAGCGCCTGTGCATCCGGTAGTTCGCTCTCCATCAGTTGCGCCATGCCCGCATGGTAATAGAAATGCCGCTGAGCTTGGGGAATATCAATGTCGCGCGCTTCGCGGATCGGTTTGCCATTATCAAGGCTTTCGAGAACCGCAAAAAGGCGTGAATGTTTTTGAAGCAGGCGCGCAAGGGCATACAAATAACGCGCACGGCCGGCCCCGCCGAGTTTGGCCCAAGCCGGTTGCGCTTTGCGCGCCGCTTCGACGGCAGTGTCGACGTCGGACTGGCTGGCTTGTGTCAAGGTTGCCAGCACTTCACCCGTTGCGGGATTGCGGCTTTCAAATCCTTCACCCGGCGCGGTGAAACTGCCATCGATGAAATGGCCAAACTTGCTGCCTTGATCAACAATCCAGGCCAGTGCATCGCCTGCGGATTCTGGTGCCGGACCGTAGTCCATGCTCTCAAAAATGTCTTTAACGGTCATATCCGTATCCTTCTGCGCCGATCAACCGGCGGCGTGGCGCCAAGAGGCCGAATAGGCACCCGTCACGTGATGTTCCAACTGGCGTTCAATATCGCCCAGCAATGATGACGCCCCAAAGCGGAACAGATCGGGCCGCAACCAGCGATCCCCGAGTTCCTCTTTGACCAGCGCCAGATAGTTGATCGAATCCTTGGCTTTGGAAATTCCGCCCGCTGGTTTGTAGCCAACGCGATAACCGGTTTCTTCATAGTATTCGCGGATCGCCCGCATCATCACCAGTGACACCGGAAGCGTCGCGTTAACAGGTTCTTTGCCTGTTGAGGTTTTGATGAAATCAGCGCCTGCCATCATGCAAACCTGACTGGCGCGCGCGACGTTTTGCAATGTCTCAAGCTCGCCCGTGGCGAGGATTGCTTTGACATGGGCATCACCACACGCCGCTCGAAAGGCCCGCATCTCGTCATAGAGCCCTTGCCAATCGCCGTTCAGAACCAGACGGCGCGAAATCACGATGTCGATCTCTTCTGCGCCTGCTTTGACGCTTTCTTCGATCTCGGCGATGCGCAGGTGAAACGGTGACAGACCCGCCGGAAATCCGGTCGAAACCGCTGCAACAGGAATGCCTGTGCCTTCTAGCGCTTTTAGGGCATGCGGGATCATGTCGTGATAAACGCAGACCGCACCCGTGGTCAGACCTTGCATCCCCAGCGCCTCAAGCAGATCGGCCCGCACGGGCTGTTTTGCTTTTGCGCAAAGCCGCAGCACGCGTCCAGCAGTGTCGTCACCTGCCAGCGTTGTAAGGTCGATGCAGGAAATAGCCCGCGCCAACCATGCGGCCTGAAAGTCCTTTTTGACCGACCGCCGACCCGGCAGCGTTTTCGCCCGCCGTTCAATCGCTGAACGGTTGGCGCGCGCATGCATCACGCGGTCCATATCCAAATCCATCCCCGGATTGCGGGGTTCGATTGTCTGAGGCAATTGCGGAGTGTCCAATGTGGTCCCTGTCTGCGATCCAAGTTGCGCCATAGTGTCCTCCGTTAGACCAAAAGGCAAACTGCACCCTAGCCAAAGGCGTGATCAAATTTCAAGCGATTTTGACCGAGCAGTCAATTTCTTATTGCGAATAAGTCGCAAGAGCATTGACTTCTTGCGAATGATTATCATATTCACATTGAACATGGAGAATTTTATGCTTTCACGCCGCTCGATTCTGGCTGGATTGGCCACCACACCGTTACTAGGAACCCGGGCCTTCGCCGCGGGGCCTTTGACAGTGGTTGCGACAACCGGAATGATTGCCGACGCTGCTCGGGCAATCGGCGGCGATCTGGTCAACGTTCGGGCCTTGATGGGCCCCGGTGTTGATCCGCACGGGTATCGCCAGACCCGGTCCGACATTGTCGCGATGACACGCGCTGACTTGTTACTGTGGAACGGTCTGTTCCTTGAGGCGCAGTTAGAACATTTCATCGAAACGCTGGCGGCACGTGTACCTGTGGCCGCTGTTGGCGAAGCGACCCCAAAAGATCAATTGCTGCACCATGCAGATTACGAAAATCGCCCCGATCCCCATATCTGGATGGCACCGCAATTGTGGCGCCATGCGGTTGTCGCCACCCGCGATGCGCTGATCGCCCAGCGCCCCGATGCGACCGAGGCCTTTACTGCCAATGCCGCTGCGTATTTGGTGCAGGTTGATCGCGTTGGCGACTATGCCGCCACATCCACAGCTCAAATCCCTCAAGAGGCCCGTGTTTTGGTCACCGCCCATGATGCCTTTGGCTATTTTGGCCGCCAGTTCGGGTTTGAGGTCATGGGTATCCAAGGGATCTCAACCGATTCCGAGGCAGGGCTACAACGCATCCGCACACTTGTTGACGAGATCGTGCAGCGCAAAATCAGCGCGGTGTTTGTCGAAACTTCGGTTTCCGATCGCAACATTCGCGCCTTGATCGAAGGGGCGGCAGCCCAAGGCCACACCGTCAAAATCGGCGGAGAGCTGTTTTCCGACGCAATGGGCGAACCGGGGACCTATGAAGGCACCTATGTCGGGATGATTGATCACAACGTCACCGTTATTGCAGGCGCGTTGGGGGCTGATGTCCCCGAAGGCGGTATGGACGGCAAATTGAATGCAAAGGTTTAAGTCATGACAGCAGTTGAGCTTGCCACAGACAACGGCCAGATGGTTTCCGAAAACCTGACAGGTAGCCCTTTGGCCTTGCGCGGTGTGACGGTTTCCTATGGCAGTGAACCTGTGGTGTTTTCGGTCGACATGACGATCGAAGCTGGAACGATGACCGCCATCATCGGGCCAAATGGGGCTGGCAAGTCCACTTTGCTCAAGGCCGCTTTGGGTATTATCAAACCTCTTGCGGGCCGTGTGACCACTTGGGGCGGCTCACTCGACAGCCAACGTGCACGCATTGCCTATGTTCCGCAGCGGGCCAGCATAGATTGGGATTTCCCGACGCAGGTGCGCGATGTGGTAATGATGGGCCTGTTCCGTGAATTGGGCCTGTTGCGCCGTGTTCGTGCCAAACATCATGCAAAGGTCATGGAATGCCTCACCCGCGTCGGCATGCAAGATTTCGCGGATCGCCAGATTGGTCAGCTGTCCGGTGGCCAACAGCAGCGTGTGTTCCTTGCTCGCGCTTTGGCACAAGAGGCGGATCTATATTTGCTGGATGAACCTTTTGCAGGGGTCGATGCCGCAACCGAAGCCGCGATTATCACCGTTCTCAAGGAATTGCGCAACGAGGGTAAAACCGTTGTGGCCGTGCATCACGATCTATCGACGGTTGAAGATTATTTTGACCGGGTGTTCCTGATCAACCGGCGCCGTATGGGCGAAGGCTCTGTCGAAGCGGCCTTTACCCAAGACGCCCTGCACGCCACCTATGGCGGCCGTTTGGGGGATGGGCTGATCGCCCGCGCGGGATAATCCCAATGTTCGAAGCGCTAACTCTTCAGCTCGGTTACAACGCCGTATTGGTGACGCTTGGCAGTACCGCTTTGGGCGTGGCTGCTGGCGCGGTCGGGGCGTTTTTGTACTTGCGCAAGCGGGCCTTGGTATCTGATGCCATCAGCCACGCAACCTTGCCCGGTTTGGCGTTGGCGTTTCTGGTTATGGTTGGTTTTGGCGGCGACGGGCGTTTTTTGCCCGGATTGATGCTCGGGTCGGCTTTGTCCGCATGGGCAGGCCTTTATGCCGTGAGCTGGATCACCCGCAAAACCCGTTTGCCCGAAGACGCCGCCATTGGCGCTGTTCTGTCGGTCTTTTTCGGCTTTGGCATTGTGCTACTTACAGTCATCCAAACCATGCAATCAGGCCGCCAAGCCGGCCTCGAAGGCTTCTTGCTCGGATCGACCGCAGGCATGCTGCGCAGCGACGCACTGGTGATCGCCGCGGGCGGGGCCATTGTACTGGGGGCAACGATCCTGCTGCGCCGCCCAATGCTGATGACCGCCTTCGACGAAGGCTATGCCCAAGTGCAGGGCCTGAACACGGCGCGCATAGATATGGCGTTGATGGTTCTGGTTCTGGCCGTCACGGTTGTGGGGCTAAAAATCGTCGGCTTGATTTTGATTGTCGCGATGCTGATCATCCCCGCTGTAGCCGCGCGGTTCTGGACGGAAAACGCCAGCCGCGTTGCACAATTGGCAGCCTTGTTTGGTGGAATGTCCGGTTATATCGGGGCTGCATTATCGGCCACTGCACCGGATCTGCCCACTGGTCCGATCATCGTTCTGGTCTCTTTTACGCTCTTTGCTTTGTCCTTGCTGCTGGCCCCGTCGCGCGGCGTCCTCGCCTCGGCCCTGCGTCATCGCCAATTGCAGCACGAGGTCCACCTGCGCCAAGGCCTGCTGGCCCTTGCCCATGGGCAACCTGTGTATGAAAGCCTGACCCAACGTATGCTGCGGTCACGCGGATTGATGCGCGCCGACGGCGTCCCCACCGACAAAGGCCGCAACGCAGCAGCGCAGGCCTTGCTGGATGAAAACCGCTGGCAAGCGTTGCGCCGCATTGAAACGCTGTCCAGCCTTGCCGTTCGTGACGACGGGCTGACCCGGATTGGTGATGTTCTGACCCCCGATCAAGTCAAGTTGCTGGATGCACGCCTCAGCCCGCAAGGAGCTGCCTGATGGGTTATGAATTTGTCGCCCTGTCGCTGCCGCCAATCGTGATCGGCATGTTGGCCGCTATGGCCTGCGCCCTGCCCGGAAACTTTTTATTGCTGCGCCGCCAATCCTTGATTGGTGACGCGATTTCGCATGTCGTTCTGCCCGGCATTGTTGTAGCCTTTTTGATCACCGGCGTGATTTCCACCATCCCCATGATGTTCGGGGCCGCAGCCGCAGCCCTCGTGGCCGTTGTGTTGATCGAAGCCATTCGCCGCCTTGGAAAAGTCGAACCCGGTGCGGCGATGGGCGTGGTGTTTACCGCCATGTTTGCTGGCGGTGTGCTGCTATTGGAACAATCAGACACCTCAGGCGTTCACCTAGATGTGGAACACGCGCTTTATGGAAACCTCGAAAGCCTGATCTGGCTCGATGCGGTTGGCTGGTCCTCGCTGGCCGATCCTGCGGCCTTGTCTGGCCTACCACCCGAACTGCTGCGAATGGCCTTGGCGCTGCTTGTTGTTGCAGGTCTGACCTGGCTGTTTTGGCGTCCCTTGAAACTGTCCACCTTCGACGAAGGCTTTGCCCGTTCGGTAGGCCTGCCCACGGGCCTTATCGGTCTTGGAATCGTTGTTATGGCTGCTTTGGCCGCTGTCGCCGCCTTTGATGCTGTGGGGTCCATCATCGTGATCGCGATGTTCATCTGTCCACCTGCGGCAGCGCGTCTGATGACCAACCGTCTCGAATCACAAATAGGCTGGTCGATGGTCTTTGCCTGCCTGTCGGCGATCATCGGATATGTGCTGGCGGGTTATGGCCCCATGTGGATTGGTGCAGCGGCCTCTGTCTCGGCAGCGGGTATGATTGCCACAGTGTCCGGCTTAATCCTTGCAATCACAGCTCTTTTCGCGCCGCACCGCCGCGCATAGACTATCACAACCAGACTGACAACTTCGACTCCACAAAAGAACAAAACATGAATATACTTCATGTCATGTTTGCCGAGCTTTGCATAACCTCCAACTTCACCTTTCTCACCGGGGCTTCTCATCCTGAGGAGTATATGGATCGTGCCGCCCTCATCGGGCTAAGCGCCATTGCCATTGCGGATGTGAATTCCGTTGCTGGCATCGTACGGGCCCATACCAAAATGCGCGACATCGCGCGGCAAGTGGCCGAGCGCGCCCAGACCGAAACCCAAAATGGCCCCATCGGACCGCCCGCTCCGATACATCTGCCCAAACCCGCCTCAGCCCATATCAACAATGTCCCGCGCTTGATCCCCGCCGCCCGCCTGCAATTTACCGAAGGAATCGAGGCAACCGCCCTCGTCGCCAGCCGCGATGGCTGGGCCAAACTGTGCCGCCTGCTGTCAAAAGGGCGCCTACGGGCGGAAAAAGGCAACTGCACCCTATACTTGTCCGACCTGCCAGCAGACATGACCGGCCTGCGCCTGATCCTGCATCCCCCTCCACACATACAACACCAGCCGCGCGGCGCGGATGACTGGTTGAACCACGCGCAGCAACTGACGCGCCGCCTCCCCCAAGGCACATATCTTGCGCTATCGCCCTGCTACGACGGCCAAGACCCATCGCGACTTGATACTCAAGCCAAGCTTGCCCAGGCCTTGAACATCCCAACCGTTGCCAGCGCCGCGCCGCGTATGCATCACGGGCGCCGCCGCCGTCTCGCCGATGTCCTGACCGCCATCCGCACCGGCACCCGCGTTGAAAAGCTCGGGCGCGGCACCCTTGCCAATAGCGAACAGCGCCTGCGCTCCGAACTCGAAATGCGCCGCATCCTCGGCCCTCACGCGGATGCCGCCGCACGCGCTGCAACACTGGCCGAAGCCTGCCAATTCGATCTCGGCTCCCTGCGCTACGAATATCCATCCGAGGTCGCACAAAATGAAACCGCCCCGGAACGCCTGCGCCGCCTTGCCCTCAAAGGTCTACGCTGGCGTTATCCAGATGGTGCCACCGACAAAGTGCGGTCCATGCTGGAACATGAACTGACACTTATCGGCAAACTCAAATACGAACCATACTTCTTAACTGTTCGCGACATCGTCACCTTTGCCCGATCCCGCAATATCTTGTGTCAGGGTCGCGGCTCTGCGGCCAATTCCGTGGTCTGCTTTTGCCTTGGCGTTACCTCTGTCAGCCCCGAAATCGGCACAATGGTGTTCGAACGGTTTGTCTCGGAAGCCCGCGACGAACCACCGGATATTGACGTTGATTTTGAACATGAACGCCGCGAAGAGGTCATCCAGCACATCTATGAACGCTACGGTCGCCACCGTGCCGGCCTATGTGCTACCGTCATCCATTACCGCGGCAAACGCGCCATCCGCGAAGTCGGCACCGCCATGGGCCTTACCCAAGACACCATCGGCGCACTCAGCTCACAGCTCTGGGGGTTCTTCTCGGCCAAAGGGCTCGAGGAAAGCCGCATGCGTGAAATTGGCCTTGATCCAAACGATCGCCAGCTGCAACTGACCTTGGAACTGGTCACAGAAATCATCGGGTTTCCGCGCCACTTGTCACAACATGTGGGCGGCTTTATCGTCACCGAAGGGCGGCTTGACGAACTGGTTCCGATTGAAAATGCCAGCATGGAGGACCGCACGGTTATCTGCTGGGACAAAGATGACATCGACGCGCTTGGCATCCTCAAGGTCGATGTGCTGTCGCTCGGCATGTTAACGTGTATCCGCAAGGGCTTTGATCTGATCGCCCGCCACCACGGCCAAACACACACGCTGGCGACCCTGCCTCCAGAAGACCCACGCGTGTACGATATGCTCTGCAAGGCCGACAGCATCGGCGTGTTTCAGGTCGAATCCCGTGCGCAGATGAATTTTCTGCCGCGGATGAAGCCGCGCAATTTTTACGATCTGGTTATCGAAGTCGCCATCATCCGCCCCGGCCCGATCCAAGGCGACATGGTCCACCCCTACATCCGCCGCCGCAATGGTGAAGAAGCCGTCAGCTTCCCTTCTGATGAACTTGGGGCTGTCTTGGGCAAAACCATGGGCGTGCCGCTGTTCCAAGAGCAAGCCATGCAAATTGCCATTATCGGCGCAGGTTTTACCCCGACCGAAGCCGACCGGCTCCGCCGCTCCCTCGCCACCTTCAAGAAACACGGCAACGTATCCGAGTTCCGCAACCTCTTTATGCGCGGCATGCGCAAGAACGGCTATGAAGACGATTTCGCGGCCCGCTGCTTTTCCCAAATCGAAGGTTTTGGATCGTACGGTTTTCCCGAAAGTCATGCCGCCAGCTTTGCCTTGCTGGTCTATGCCTCAGCTTGGATCAAACACCACTACCCCGGCATCTTTGCTTGCGCGCTGCTAAATTCCCAGCCCATGGGGTTTTATGCCCCCGCGCAGATCGTCCGCGACGCCCGCGAACATCACGTCAGCGTGCGCCCAGTCTGCATCAACGCCAGTTTTTGGGACAATGTCATGGAACCCGACGACCAAGGGCGATTGACCCTGCGCCTTGGCTTTCGTCAGGTCAAAGGCCTGCGCGAAGAAGATGCAAGCTGGCTAACAGTGGCACGCGGCAACGGGTATCAATCCGTGCGGGATGTCTGGCGCAAGGCAGGGCTTGGCCCCGATATTCTGACGCGACTGGCCGAAGCCGATGCCTTTGCAACCACTGGTCTGACCAGACGCGAGGCACTTTGGGATACCAAGGCCTTAGCCAAAGGCCCCGAACTGCCACTTTTTGCATTGGATATGGACGGTGAGGCCATCCATGAACCTACTACGCAACTGCCAAGGATGCGCCCCGGAGAAGAGGTTGTTGAAGATTACGTCTCCACACGCCTATCCCTGCGCGGCCATCCATTGGGCTTGCTGCGGCACTTTTTAACGCCATCGCCTGCGGCGGGCAGGTTAGGGGCCAGCCCCTCTGCGGGAAACCCGCATTCACCCCGGGATATTTAAGGACAGAAGAAGTCAAAATGCCTCAATCTTCTTCTGTCTCTAAATATCCCCGCCGGAGGCTTCTAGCCTCACAAGACAAAGCAACATCTACCTCAAAGCACGCCGCACAAAAAGCGCACCAACGTAAAACCCCCGCCTTTAGAGCGGGGATTGACTTATCCAGGCGGGCCCACCCACATTTCCTAGTAGTAGTTCCTACATGCCGACTTTGATGATCGCATCGGCCAAGATCGGCACCGTCTGCTTGTTCAAACCCGCAATATTCAGCCGGGAATCGCCAACCATGTAAATCCCATGCTCGTCGCGCAGTTTTTGAACCAGCTCACCCGACGCGCCCAGTCGCGAGAACATACCGCGATGTTGGGCGATAAACCCAAATCTGTCCGACCCTGACGCACGCTGCAATTCAGACGCCAGCAGTTCGCGCAGCCCCAGCATAGAATTGCGGACTTCTTCAAGCTCTGCAGCCCAATCAGCCCTCAGTGCTGGATCAGTCAAGACCATGGTCACAACACGCGCCCCATGATCGGGCGGGAAAGAATAATTCTGGCGGTTCAAAAACGCCAAAGTGCCTTGGTTCAACGATGTCTTCGAGGGGTCCGCAGATACGGCCATCAACAGGCCAGTCCGCTCACGGTACACACCGAAGTTTTTGGAACAGCTTGCCGCGATAAGGCATTCGGGAACAGATGACGCGACCAAACGCACAGCCGCAGCGTCTTGCTCTAATCCATCGCCAAAGCCCTGATAGGCGATATCGATCATTGGAACCGCGCCGGTTTTGTTCAACAGGTCCACGACCGCTTGCCATTGGACAAGGTTCAGGTTCGCACCAGTCGGGTTGTGGCAGCAGCCGTGCAGCAAGACAAGATCACCCGGACCAGCTTTGCCCAGATCCTCCATCATCGCATCAAAATTCACGCCGCGGGTTTCACCATCGAAATAGCGATAGCTCACCACTTCGATGCCCAGATAGTTCAGGATCGAAACATGGTTTGGCCAAGTTGGATCAGACACAAACACCCGGACATCAGGATTTGCCAATCGTGCCATTTCAAAGGCCTGACGCACCGCGCCGGTGCCACCGGGTGTCGCAACCGCAGCCACATTACCGCGTGCAACGGCATCCGAAAGCACCAGATTGATCATAGCATCTGCAAACGCAGGATCACCGGCAAGGCCGGTATAAGCTTTGGTATCTTGCTCTTCCCAAAGCTTCTTTTCTGCCGCTTTTACAGCGCGCATGATCGGTGTTTTGCCGGTGGCATCTTTGTAAACGCCGACGCCAAGATCAATTTTATCTTCGCGCGGGTCTTCGCGGTACAGCTGCATCAACTGCAAAATTTTATCTGCAGGTTGTTCTTTGAGAGTCTCGAACATCAGTCTTCTCCGGTGGCGACGGGAAGTGTGGGGAACTGCCCCCACTCGCTCCACGACCCGTCATAAAGGGAATGGTCGCGCTTGCCGATCACCTCAAGCGCCAAGTTCAGGATCGATGCTGTAACGCCCGATCCACAAGAAGTGATGGCTGGCATACCAAGATCAACGCCCGCAGCCTCGAAGGCTGCCTTCAAACCAGCCGGATCTTTCATCGTGCCGTCGCCATTTTGCAAAAAGGCATAGTGCACGTTTTTGGCACCCGGTATGTGGCCTGCTCGCATACCTTCGCGCGGCTCGGGCTCTTCGCCCCGGAACCGGCCCGGTGCGCGGGCGTCGATGATTTCATGGTCGCGCAGTTTTGAAGCCGACGACACTTGCGTGACATCCCGCACCAAATGGGCCTGACGGCGCACGGTCATGTGACGGTCGCGAATCACCGGCGGAAGATCTTCGATCTCGCGGCCTTCGGCTTGCCACTTCGGCAATCCGCCATCCAACACAGCAATATTGTCCTGCCCCATCAAGCGGAAAAGCCACCACACGCGGGCTGCGGAGAACACGCCCGCACCATCATAAACAACAACTTGATGGCCGTCTCCCACACCCATGGCCCGCAAACGCGACATGAATTTTTCGATTGGCGGCACCATATGCGGCAGCGTCGATCGTTGGTCAGAGACGTCATCAATGTCAAAGAAGCGCGCGCCCGGAATATGACCGGCTTCATATTCGGCTTTGGCATCGCGGCCCATGGCCGGCAAGTACCAACTTGCATCCAAGATGCGCAAATCTGGATCTTTGATATGCTTGGCCAACCAGTCGGTTGAGACCAGCGTTTTGGGATCGTCGTAAGACATGGCATACCCCCGGATAATTGGATCAATCCGTCAATAGGCCCGAGGGGCTGTGCATGCAAGCAGGACTAACCGCACAGCCCTCAAAATAGCGTTTAGCCGGCCATTTTGTTGCGGATGACCCCGACAATCGCCAAAATCGCCCCGCCGCCAACACCGCCGCCCAGAACCTGGCCAACAATCGAACCGATATCAAGCGAGCCAACCGCGCCCGCAGCACCGGCCATATCGCCCGCGCCAAGCGTCGACAAAATCGTACTTCCCAAGCCGCCACCGACAATGCCCGCCAGCGTGTTGATGAGCATCCCTTGATTCAAGTTTTTGAGCAAGCCGCCAGCCGCATTGCCGCCAATTGCGCCTGAAATCAGACCAATAATCATTTCCATTTGTGTTCCCTCCACACATCCCCGACTTTTCAGGGTTACAGTGCTGACCATAGGGAAAAGGCGGCTTCGGGATCACGGGAACAAGCCCCGTTCGTTCCCCTTAACTTTGCTTTAGCAGTCGCGCCTTTTGGCGGCCCCAATCACGCTTGGCATCAGTTTCACGTTTGTCGTGATTCTTCTTACCTTTGGCGATGCCGATTTTGATCTTAACTTTGCCGGTATGATTGAAATACATCACCAACGGAACAAGCGTCATGCCCTTGCGCTGGGTTTCATTCCACAGCCGCGACAGTTCTTTGCGCGATACCAACAGCTTGCGTCGTTTGCGTTCTTCGTGGCTGAACATGGCACGTGTGTAGGGGGCAATGTAAGAGTTCACGAGCCACAACTCGCCGTCCTCTACGGCCGCATAGCTTTCGGCAATATTTGCGCTGTTTTCGCGCAGGGACTTCACCTCTGACCCGGCCAGAATGATTCCGCACTCGATGTCATCAGCGATAGCATAGTCATAGCGCGCACGCCGGTTTTCGGCGATCACTTTATAATTCGGGTCTGATACGGGTTTCTTAGCCATACTGGGTAGATAGTGGTTGCAGATGACGGTGTACAGGGGTGAGCGACGAAGACGCGGTCGGTTATCAGCGCTGCAACCCGTCAGCTCGTCAAGTAGGGCTTTTTCCTAGTCTGCAGACGCCTTGCGACACAAACAACGTCCAGCCCCCGATCACGACAAGACTCAAGCTGTTGCCTTCCTTGAGCCAATTCATTTTTTCAACTTGTCGCGTGCTGCCTTCTCTTCCTTGGTCAATGTCTGCCCCCACACGCCCTTAGACAGGCCCAACTCAGGCTTTTGCGGCTTGGTTTTGCCTTTGGTAACGGTGCCACCTTTGTTCAGGAATTCTTGGATCAGGGCATCATCAGTGGTGTCCTTGGGAACATGTTTCACGGCATCTCTCCAATTGAAGCGTTGTTCTAAGGCTAACCCGCTGGCATCGGTTTGGCGACAGCTATTAGGTGCGACATAGCCAGATCACAGAAGTATCAAAACTGGCGATGCACGAAAAAGGAGCCCCGAACCCCGGAGCCCCTTAACTGGGTGGGGGCGGGAACGCCCCCCTTAATGGCCCGCGTTAGCATGCGCGAGACGGCTCTCACTTTTGGTTCAGTGGCGACCAGACACACGAAAACCGTGATTCCTCAAACAGCGCAATCCGTAACCTTTCCGCTTTTCACCATGCTGACGGTAGCGGGTCTTACATGCGGAAGGCAGGCGGTTAAAGCTGCGGTAACTTTGCTTAAGGCAGTGTCGATTTGCGACGCGTCGGGTGTGGTCTCTGCCGCCCACCTTGCGGATGCAGCGACGTGGGATCGGGGCCTTTTTGGCACCATGACCACCATGGCGGCCATATTTACCATGCCCACCGCCGCCGCCATGCCGCTCGACTTTCTTTTTGTTACCGCCATAGTGCTGATTGTTGACCAACTCATGCAGCAGGTAGATTGTCCCTGCTCCGATCACAAACTTTTTAAAGGCGTCGTCATTATTACGGGCCTGTGCGGGGGCCGCGGCAATTGCGGCAATCAGGGCGGCGACGGTGATAACACCGGTTATGAACTTGGCAGACATCGTGTTCTCCTCTCGGGTATCTTTGTTTTTGCGCTGCGATCCAGCGCCGATGAAACAAACCTGCCCGAGCCCACCAAAATCGGGCAATAACAGCGCCCGGTTATCGAATGTCCATCCGAAAAAAGCCCTAGATGATTGCATGTTATTGAATTTCACCGCCCCTCGGCGCAGTCTGAAGGCATGAGACATTTCATAATCCCCCTGCTCTTCGCGCTCGCCCTGCCAACCGGGGCGCTGGCTGATTGCTTTGTTGAATACAAAGCCAAAAAGGACAATCCGCTGCGCTTGCACTACGGAATCCTGTCAATTTCAGGATCTTGCCCAAGCGCCAGCTCTGCTGCACGATCCGCAAGCGGCCGCGTCGCCTCTGGCGGCTGGACCTTGCTGAATGTTGTCGGCCTATCTGAAACCACCCCCTCGGGTGCTAAGAAAGCGAATGCTGGTGCTTACTACCTCCGTTACTGACAGCCTGCGCGCGGGCAACCGAATCGTCACCATTGGAATTTGTGTGATTGTCGCAATCCTCGTTCTGGCGGGCGTAATGCTTTTGCTGACCCTGCCGGACGCCAATGCATTCAACACCCGCGTCGAAAAGATTTTTATCGAGAACGACAACCTGACGGCTCAGCCAGTGGTTCAGCTGCTCGAAATTCTTGCGCAATCCGGCACTGCCTTCGGGGACACTTTGACCAGTTACCGAATGGTGATCTTTGTTCTGCTGATTTTTGCAGCGGCCATGTTGATCGCCGCGATGGTGTTCTTGGTTATGCTGGTCACGTTGAACCGCCGCATGGCAACGATCGAAAGATCCGGAATCGAAGTCAGCTCATTGGTATTGTCGCGCACAGAAAACAAAGTCTACCTGAACACCATGGGATTTAAGTTGACCGATGCCATGATGGAAACCATGGCCGTCTTGGCCGAAGCGCGCATGGATGACGACATCATGACGGGTGCCCAGATTGAAGCCGTGATTTCCGGCCGCAGCGAAGTTGATTGCGAAGAGGCCGCCGGTGCAACACGTATAAAACGCCTGCGCGACGGGCTAGGCAACCAACTGGTGTCTGAACTGCTGGTCAAAAACATTGCGCGGCGCGGCTATGTTCTGTCGATCGACAAAAGTGTGATCGAGGTCAGCTAACAGGCAGGACATGGCTTGATTTCGCGCAGGTTCGCGCCCCCGCGGCGAATCCCCTTGCCACATTGACTGTTCTCCCCTATATCCCCCTCAACAGCGGCGTGCTGGGGTCCAAACCCAGCGCCCACCGAAATTTCGGAACGGGCCGCTGGCCCGTTTTTTTGTGTCCGCAGGCAACGCAGCCTGCAAAATCGAAATGCCCGAAAGGCAAGCTAACATGAGTGACTTGATCGCCAAATCCGCCATGGATCGGCGCCTGGCTGAAATCATCACCCCCGTTATCGAAGATATGGGGTTGGAGCTGGTGCGTATTCGTCTAATGGGCGGAAACACCAAAACCCTACAGATTATGGCCGAACGCCCTGAGGGCGGAATCGAAGTGGACGAATGCGCCCAACTCTCGATTGCGGTCAGCGCTATCCTTGATGTCGAAGATCCGGTGTCCGAGACTTACACCCTCGAAGTGTCCAGCCCCGGTGTTGACCGTCCTTTGACCCGCCTCAAGGACTTTGCCAACTACGAAGGCTACGAAGCCAAATTAGAAACGGCTGATTTGATCGACGGGCGCAAACGCTTTCGCGGAATCGTTGCCGGCGTCGAAGGTCAGGACGTCTTGGTCAATCTCGATCAGGACGGCGAAACAATTACGGTTGGTCTGAACTATGACTGGCTGGTCGAAGCCAAGCTGGTCATGACGGACGAGTTGGTCAAAGAAATGCTACGCGCCCGCAAAGACCAAGCCGTAGACGAAACCAAGTTTGACGAGATCGAGGCCGAAGACGGCCCGCAGGAGGAGTAAGAGCGATGGCAATCACATCTGCCAACCAGCTGGAACTACTGCAGACCGCCGAAGCGGTTGCGCGCGAAAAGATGATCGACCCCGGTCTGGTTATCGAAGCGATGGAAGAATCGCTCGCTCGGGCGGCAAAGTCGCGTTACGGCGCAGAAATGGACATTCGCGTGTCTATCGACCGCAAGAACGGTAAAGCCACCTTTACCCGTGTCCGTACCGTGGTCGCGGAAGAAGATCTGGAAAACTACCAGTCTGAATTCACCGTTGAGCAAGCCAAACAATACATGGCTGAACCAACAATCGGCGACACCTATGTCGAAGAAGTGCCCCCAGTGGAACTTGGCCGTATCGCGGCGCAATCGGCAAAGCAGGTTATCTTGCAAAAGGTGCGTGAAGCCGAACGTGATCGTCAGTTCGAAGAATTCCAGGATCGCAACGGCACCATTATCAATGGCTCTGTCAAACGCGAAGAATATGGCAACGTCATCGTTGATGTTGGTCGCGGCGAAGGCATGTTGCGCCGCAACGAAAAAATCGGCCGCGAAAGCTATCGCCCCGGTGATCGTATCCGCTGCTTCATCAAGGACGTTCGCCGCGAGACCCGTGGCCCGCAGATCTTCCTGAGCCGCACAGCGCCTGAATTCATGGCCGAGTTGTTCAAAATGGAAGTGCCAGAAATCTATGATGGCATTATCGAAATCAAAGCTGTAGCCCGTGACCCCGGTTCGCGTGCAAAGATCGCTGTGATCTCTCATGATGGCGGCATTGATCCTGTCGGGGCCTGCGTTGGTATGCGCGGCAGCCGTGTGCAGGCTGTTGTGAACGAACTGCAAGGCGAAAAAATCGACATCATTCCATGGAATGAAGATGTTCCGACCTTCCTTGTGAACGCGCTGCAGCCCGCAGAAGTCACCAAAGTGGTTCTGGATGAAGAAGCCGAGCGTATCGAAGTCGTGGTTCCGGATGAACAGCTGTCGCTGGCCATCGGCCGCCGTGGACAAAACGTGCGTCTGGCCTCTCAGCTGACGGGTCTTGATATCGACATCATGACCGAAGAAGAAGAATCCAAGCGCCGTCAGGCAGAATTCGAAACACGCACCAAGCTGTTCATCGAAACGCTGGATGTCGACGAATTCTTTGCTCAATTGCTGGTTTCCGAAGGCTTCACCAATCTCGAAGAAGTTGCCTACGTTGAAAAAGACGAACTGCTGGTGATTGACGGTGTTGACGACGACACCGCAAACGAGCTGCAGACCCGTGCACGTGAGTTCTTGGAAGCACAAGCAAAGAAAGCCCTGGAGCGGGCACAAGAATTGGGCGTTCAGGACAACCTGATCGGTTTCGAAGGTCTAACGCCACAAATGGTCGAAGCTTTGGCTGAAGATGGTGTTTTGTCTCTCGAAGATTTCGCCACTTGTGCGGATTGGGAACTGGCCGGTGGCTGGACAACCGAAGATGGCAAGCGCGTCAAAGACGACGGTCTGCTTGAGAAATTTGATCTAAGCTTGGAAGACGCACAGACTATGGTCATGACCGCGCGCGTTCTGCTGGGTTGGGTTGACCCAACCGAGCTGGAACCCGACGCCGACGGTGACGAAGGCGAATTTGAAAGCGAAGAGGACTAAACCAGATGTCCCGAGGTGGCCAAAAGAAGCTCCGTGAAGACGGGCCGGAACGCAAATGCATCGCCACAGGCGAGGCAGAGCCGAAAACCGGCCTCATTCGCTTTGTTTTGGGGCCAGATGGACGAATCGTTCCCGATCTTGCTGGAAAACTGCCCGGTCGGGGCGTATATGTAAGTTCTGACCGCACCGCATTGGATAAGGCTGTTGCAAAGGGCCTGTTCCAACGGGCAATGAAACAGCCTGTAACCCTCCCTGAGGGTCTGGTGGAATTGCTTGAACAAATGCTCGCGCGGCGTGTTGTTGACTTGATCAGCATGGCGCGCAAGTCAGGCGATGCGACTTCGGGCTATGAAAAAGTCAAGGATTGGCTGAGCAAAGAAGAAGCCAGCGTCCTGATTCAAGCGACTGATGGGTCGGAACGTGGAAAGACCAAACTCAGCACGCCTTATGGGGGCACCTATATCGGGTGGCTCACGGCAGACGAGTTAGGAATGGCATTTGGGCGTCATACTGTGATTCATGCTGCGCTAGGCACTGGTGGTCTGGCCCCGCGTGTTGTAGAGGAAGCCCAAAGATTGAAGGGTATGCGTGTTGTGACGTCCAAAACTGGGACGAAAAGCACGGATCGCGGCGGCAGCGGCCGCCGGAAAGGATAAGAAACTTCATGAGCGATAACGACGGTAAAAAGACATTGGGTTTGCGTGGTGGGGCCCGTTCGGGCAACGTGAAGCAGAGCTTCAGCCACGGGCGCACCAAGAACGTCGTGGTGGAAACCAAGCGCAAGCGCGTTGTGGTCCCCAAGCCGGGTGCTGCTGGCGGCAGAGGCCCTGGCGTAGGTCCCGGTAGCGCAGGCGGCAAACGCCCTGCGGGCATCACTGATGCCGAAATGGAACGTCGTCTCAAGGCGTTGCATGCTGCTAAGGCACGCGAAGCTGAAGAGACAGCGGCGCGCGCGGCAGAAGAAAAAGCACGCGAAGAAGAGCGTAATCGCAAGCGCGCTGAAAACGAAGCGAAGGCCAAAGAAGCGGCCATCGCCGAAGAGCGCGCGCGGCAAAAAGCCGACGACGAAAAGCGTAAAGTTGAGGAAGCCGCAGCAGCCGCCAAACGTGCAGCTGCTCCTGCTGCTCCGACGCCAGCGCGTGGCGGTGACGATGCGCCGAATCGCAACGTCAACAAGCCGAAAGAAGCGACTCCGCGCCGTGACGATCGTGGCAACGATCGCAACGCACGCAACACACGTGGCCGCGACGACAACCGTCGCTCGGGCAAATTGACGCTGAATCAGGCTCTTGGGGGTGGTGGCAACCGTCACAAATCCATGGCTGCGATGAAACGTAAGCAAGAGCGTGCGCGTCAAAAAGCCATGGGCGGCCAGCAGGCGCGTGAAAAGGTTGTGCGTGACGTTCAGCTGCCAGAGGCAATTACGGTCGCCGAACTGGCGAACCGGATGACCGAAAAAGTCGGTGACGTGATCAAAGCACTGATGGCCAATGATATTATGGTCACTCAGAACCAATCAATTGACGCAGACACTGCGGAATTGATCATCGAAGAATTTGGTCACAAAATCACACGTGTTTCCGATGCTGACGTTGAAGACGTGATCCAGCAAGTGACAGACGATGCCGCGGACCTGAAGTCTCGTCCGCCGGTCATCACCATCATGGGCCACGTTGACCACGGTAAAACCTCGCTTTTGGACGCGATTCGCGACGCAAAGGTGACAGCAGGCGAAGCCGGCGGGATCACCCAGCACATTGGTGCGTATCAGGTGACCACTGACAACGGCAGCGTTCTCAGCTTCCTCGACACCCCCGGCCACGCGGCCTTTACTTCGATGCGCTCTCGCGGTGCTCAGGTAACGGATATCGTGGTTCTGGTTGTTGCGGCGGACGACGCTGTGATGCCTCAGACTGTTGAAGCGATCAATCACGCCAAAGCAGCGAACGTACCGATGATCGTGGCGATCAACAAAATCGACCGCCCGGCCGCCAACCCTACCAAAGTGCGCACAGACTTGTTGCAGCATGAAGTTGTGGTGGAACAAATGTCTGGTGACGTTCAGGACGTAGAAGTCTCGGCCATTACCGGCCAAGGCCTTGATCAACTTCTTGAAGCCATCGCGCTTCAGGCGGAGATCTTGGAGCTTAAGGCCAACCCTGATCGCAACGCCGAAGGCGCGGTGATCGAGGCGAAGCTGGATGTTGGCCGCGGCCCTGTTGCCACGGTTCTGGTTCAGAACGGTACGCTGAAACTGGGTGACATCTTTGTTGTCGGTGAGCAGTACGGTAAGGTCCGTGCGCTGATCAACGATAAAGGCGAGCGCATCAAAGAAGCCGGTCCTTCGGTTCCTTGTGAAGTTCTTGGCCTTAACGGCACTCCAGAAGCAGGCGACGTGTTGAACGTTGTTGAAACTGACGCACAAGCCCGTGAAATCGCGGAATACCGTGCAAACCTTGCCAAGGAAAAGCGCGCCGCAGCTGGTGCCGCAACCACCTTGGAGCAGCTGATGCAAAAGGCCAAAGAAGACGAGGATGTTTCCGAACTTCCCGTTTTGGTCAAAGCAGACGTTCAAGGGTCGTCCGAAGCCATCGTTCAGGCGCTGGAAAAAGTCGGCAACGGCGAAGTACGGGTGCGCGTTTTGCATGCCGGCGTTGGTGCGATCACCGAATCCGATGTCAGCCTTGCTGAAGCATCGGGTTGCCCGGTCATCGGCTTTAACGTTCGTGCAAACGCATCGGCCCGTAACTCGGCCAACCAAAAAGGTGTCGAAGTGCGCTACTATAGCGTTATCTACGACCTTGTGGACGACATCAAAGCGGCAGCCTCTGGCCTACTTTCGAATGAAATCCGCGAGAACTTTATCGGCTACGCGACCATCAAGGATGTGTTCAAAGTAACCGGTGTTGGCAAAGTTGCAGGCTGTCTGGTGACCGAAGGGGTTGCACGCCGCAGCGCCGGAGTTCGCCTGTTGCGCGACAACGTGGTTATCCACGAAGGTACGCTTAAGACTCTCAAGCGCTTCAAGGATGAAGTGTCCGAGGTTCAGTCTGGTCAAGAGTGCGGTATGGCATTCGAGAACTATGACGATATCCGTGCCAACGACGTGATCGAAATCTTCGAACGCGAAGAGATCACACGTACACTGGACTAATCACATCTACATCGACTAGAAAAAGCCCCCCGAGCAGTCGGGGGGCTTTTTGCATTCAGGCGGCAAACTTGATCGATTTGACAGGGTTTCCAGAGTAAATTCTGTTTCCAACCCGGACGCAAATACGGCCATCAGGCAGTGTTTTTTCGAAATGCCCCTGTACCGAAACGCAACTTCCAAGGGTGATCGTTCTCAGCATCGCAATTCTCCCCAAATACTGTGTTGGAAAAAACTATTTAAGATTAGTTAACAATATGTGGACAAACCGAGCGGTGCTTGGATTGGTGGCGCAACCCTCTTGGAAAAGAGGGAAACAGATACGAGTCTGTTTGGCGGCGATCTTACAACCAATCACGCAGAATAGGGATCAATGGAATATCTGCAGGCGGCATAGGATAATCACGCAACTCGGAGGCACGAACCCACTTGAGCGTTTGCCCTTCCCGCGCTTGAGGAATGCCGTCCCATTTTCGACATGCAAAGAGAGGCATCAACAGGTGGAAATCTTCGTAGCTGTGCGAAGCAAACGTCAAGGGTGCCAAGCAACTTGACCAGGTATCAATGCCAAGCTCTTCTTGAAGTTCACGGATCAAAGCCATTTCCGGTGTTTCACCCTGCTCCACTTTGCCGCCTGGAAACTCCCACAGTCCCGCCATTGATTTGCCTTCGGGACGCTCTGCCAAAAGAATGCGACCATCACGATCAATAAGAGCAACAGCGGAAACGAGGAGGGTTTTCATTTTATGAGCCTGTGTTTGGATTGGGTCAGAGGCTGAGGGGCAGGCCCCTCAGACACCCCGGGATATTTTGGACAGAAGAAACACGGGGTCAGGATCGGTAGTCCGCGTTGATTGCGATGTATTGGTGGGTCAAATCGCAAGTCCACACAGTCGCCGAACCTTGCCCAAGACCGATATCCACACGAATGTCTATCTCTGGCTTTTTCATCAAAGCTGCGCCAGAATCTTCGGTGTAGCTGTCTGCAACCCAACCGTTTTCAGCAACCAACACGTCGCCAAACCGGATAGAAAGCAAATCGCGATCCGCTGCTGCGCCTGATTTGCCAATCGCCATAACGACCCGACCCCAGTTCGGATCCTCGCCGGCGATCGCGGTTTTCACCAAAGGAGAGTTGGCAATCGCCATGGCGTGTGTCCGTGCATCAGCGTCGGAAGCGGCACCGGAAACGTGAACGGCAACGAACTTGGTAGCACCTTCGCCATCACGCACAACCTGATGCGCCAAATCAAGAAAGACGCCATGCAGGGCTTCGGCGAACGCTGCATTACCCGTGACATCGACACCCGACGCGCCAGTGGCAGCCATGAGCAGCGTGTCTGAGGTCGAAGTATCGCTGTCGACCGTGATGCAGTTGAAGGTCGTGTTGTTCGCGGTACTTACCAATGCCTGGAGGTCCGCTTGTGCGATCTTGGCATCTGTAAAAACATATACCAGCATCGTCGCCATATCCGGCGCGATCATGCCTGATCCTTTGGCAAATCCTGCAATCCGGACGGATTGATCCCCTATGACAACCTCTGCGCAGGACCCTTTTGCAAAGGTATCCGTGGTCATGATCGCTTGCGCCGCCATTTCCATACCGGTCTCGTCCAAAGCCTGCACCAAATCGCCAACTTTCGAGATAATGCGATCATGCGGCAAACGCTCTCCGATCACGCCGGTGGAAGAGGTGAATACACGAGTTTCTGGCAAACCAGTTGCCGCAGCCACAGCGGCGCAAATCGCAGATACGGAGCCATCTCCGGCTTTGCCCGTGAAGGCATTGGAGTTTCCGGAGTTCACAATGATCGCTGCGCCTTCGTCGCTGGGCAAACTAATTTTTGCCTGACAATCCAGAACATTAGATGAGCGAGTGAGTGAACGGGTAAAAACCCCAGCCACCACCGACCCCGGATCAAGCTTCGCCAACATAACATCAGTTCGACCTTGATATTTCACCCCGGCAGCAACTGCTGCAAAGCTTGCGCCTTTGATTTCGGGCAGATCAGGAAAGCTTGGAGGGGCCAGTGGCGATTGGGGCAACGGCATTTAGTCCTCCAACATGTCAAGTTTGGACAAGATCGAGGTGTCGACGTCGGCAGGTTTCGTCCGGGTCACATCTGCGGTGCCGACCATTTCTTCGATCTGTTTGGTCACAACAGTCTGGCGCACCTGCGTTTCAATCGCTTCGCGCACTGTCTCAAGCGCCGGGGCTTCTTGGATACGGGTCTCGTTCAACTTGATGACATGCCATCCGAACTGGGTTTTGACCGGCCCTGCAATTCCGCCGGCTTCAAGTGTGTCAACCGCATCCTGGAAGGGAGCAACCATCATACCTTTGGAAAACCAACCAAGCGAGCCGCCATTCGGGCCAGAGGGGCCTGTGGATTTGGTCTGGGCCAGTTCGGCAAAATCAACACCTGTGCTCAGCTCGCCAACAATCGCCTGCGCTTCTTCTTCGGTTTCGACCAGAATATGGGAGGCATTGAATTCCAACCCCGCCTCGCCTTGCATGTATTCGGCTTTGTAGGCCGCTTGAACGGCGTCCTCTGTCACCGCTTGGTCCGCCATGGCCGCCAAAGCAACCGACGCCATCTGTGTGCGGCGCTCGTTTTCCAAAGCGAGCCGCACACGTGCAGTTTCATTGGCCAGATCACCCTTGGCCAGAACCTCTTGTTGAACCAGTTGATCCAAAATGCCGTCCCACAACACATCATCGGGCAATTGTTGATACTGATCGGGCAGCAGCGCACGTACCATCAACATATGTCCCAATGTGATATCTGTGCCATTTACAGACGCCATGACACTGTCAACCGTCAGTTCTTCTGATTGTGCTGGCAGGGCAAATGTGATCGCAAGCGCCGCTGCACCCAAAAATCCAAGAGTTTTCGACATCGTTTTTGTCCTTCAAGACTGGCCGCGGCTGTCGCGGCGTTGACACTGCATTGCCCGCCCCTTACATGCCATTAGGGCTTTGTTTAGGCCGGTCGTTTCCACCGTAATATGGGCTGTACGCGCGCCGGGCAAGCAGATGCCGACAGTCGTTAGATGAAACAGGTAGATCAGGCATGTTTGGAAAAATCGCGCGGAAGGTCTTCGGTACTCCGAATGACCGTAAGATCAAGGCCACCCGACCGCTGGTGCAGCAGATCAACGCGCTGGAGGCCGAGTTTGAAAAACTGGGTGATGCCGGCCTGATCGAAAAGACAGAAGAATTCAGGAAACGTGTCGCCGATGGCGAATCGTTGGATTCTCTTTTACCCGAAGCCTTTGCCAACTGCCGCGAGGCCGCCAAGCGCGCCTTGGGACTGCGTGCTTTTGATGTGCAGCTGATGGGCGGGATCTTCCTGCATCAAGGCAATATCTCGGAAATGAAAACCGGTGAGGGCAAGACCCTCATGGCCACCTTTGCCGCCTATTTGAACGCTTTGACCGGGCGCGGCGTGCATGTTGTGACGGTAAACGACTATCTGGCCCGCCGTGATGCGGATTGGATGAGCAAAGTTTACGGTGCCTTAGGGCTGACCACTGGCGTTGTCTATCCACGTCAGGAAGATGGCGAGAAGAAAGAGGCCTACGCCTCAGACATCACCTATGCCACCAACAATGAGCTGGGGTTTGACTATCTGCGCGACAATATGAAATCTGAACTCGATCAGATTTATCAGCGCGACCACTATTTCGCTATCGTTGACGAAGTCGATTCAATCCTTGTTGACGAAGCGCGGACACCGCTGATTATTTCCGGCCCTGCCGAAGATCGATCAGAAATGTATGTCCAGATCGACAAGTTGATCCCGGATCTGGACCCTGACCACTATACCGTCGATGAAAAGACCCGAAACGTGACCTTCACGGATGAAGGCAACGAATTTCTGGAACAGCATCTTCAGGCCCGCGGCATTTTGCCCGAAGGTCAATCGCTTTATGATCCGGAATCGACGACGATTGTTCATCACGTGAATCAAGGCCTGCGCGCTCATGTGCTATTCACAAAGGACAAAGACTACATTGTCCGTGACCGCGAAGTTGTCCTGATCGACGAATTCACCGGTCGCATGATGGCCGGCCGCCGCTTGTCCGAGGGCTTGCATCAAGCGATCGAAGCCAAAGAAAACTGTGACATTCAGGCCGAGAACGTCACGCTGGCATCGGTAACCTTTCAAAACTACTTCCGCCTGTATGACAAGCTGGGCGGTATGACAGGTACGGCTGCAACGGAAGCCGAAGAATTCGCTGAAATCTATGGCCTCGGTGTTGTCGAAGTGCCAACCAACCGCCCAATCGCCCGTGTCGATGAAGACGACAAAGTCTACCGCACCGCGCGCGAGAAGTTTGAAGCCATCGTGGAAGAGGTCAAAATCGCCCATGAGAAGGGCCAGCCGGTTCTTGTCGGCACGACCTCAATCGAGAAGTCGGAAATGCTGAGCAATTTGCTCAAAGACGCCGGTTTGCCGCACAATGTCTTGAACGCGCGCCAGCACGAACAAGAAGCCCAGATTGTTGCCGATGCAGGCAAGCGCGGAGCGGTGACCATCGCGACCAACATGGCTGGCCGCGGCACGGACATCAAATTGGGCGGGAACGTTGACTTTACCGTCATGGAAGCAATCGCGGCTGACCCCGAAGGTGACCCCGAAGCTATCCGTACACGAATTGAAGAAGAGCACAAAACCGACGAAGCGGCCGTCAAAGAGGCCGGTGGCCTTTATGTCTTGGCGACAGAACGTCACGAAAGCCGCCGCATCGACAACCAGTTGCGCGGCCGCTCGGGCCGTCAGGGTGACCCGGGCCGGTCTTCTTTCTTCTTGAGCCTAGAAGATGACCTAATGCGCATCTTTGGTTCTGAACGCTTGGAAAAAGTGCTGTCGACTCTGGGCATGAAAGAAGGCGAAGCAATTGTTCACCCGTGGGTAAACAAATCGCTGGAGCGCGCTCAGGCCAAGGTCGAAGGTCGCAATTTTGACATCCGCAAGCAGCTGTTGAAATTCGACGATGTGATGAACGATCAGCGTAAAGTGATCTTTTCCCAGCGCCGCGAGATCATGGAAGCCGAGGATCTTTCGGAAATCGTGCAAGATATGCGCACCGATGTGATCGACGAACTGGTCGATATTTATGCACCTGCAAAGTCATATGCCGAACAGTGGGACATGCCGGGGCTATATGCCGCGAGTATTGAAAAACTGGGTGTTGATCTGCCGATTATTGCATGGGCCGACGAAGACGGCGTGGATCAAACTGTGATCCGCGAACGTTTGGAAGAAGCAACCGACAAGGCAATGGCCGAAAAAGCCGAGGCCTTTGGCCCGACAATCATGCGCCAGATTGAAAAGCAGTTCTTGCTGAATACCATCGACGGCAAATGGCGTGAGCATCTCCTGACTCTTGAGCACTTGCGGTCAGTTGTTGGGTTCCGTGGCTATGCCCAGCGTGACCCGCTGAACGAATACAAGACCGAAGCCTTTCAATTGTTTGAAAATCTTCTTGATGGTTTGCGCGAAACTGTGACGACTCAGCTGTCTCAAGTGCGCCCGATGAACGAAGAAGAGCGCGCCGCAATGATTGCCCAGGAAGAACAGCGGCAAAAAATGGCGCAGATGATGCAACAACAGTTGGCCCAGCAATCGGCAACACCTGACGCCACTTCCGCTGAACGCGTCCCATTGATTGCAGGTTTTGACGAAACCGATCCGGCAACGTGGGGCAATCCCGGCCGGAATGATGCATGCCCCTGCGGCTCTGGTGACAAATTCAAACACTGCCACGGGAAAATTTAGACTTGCGCAGCTCTGAGCGACCAGTGCGGGCATTTGCTGATGCTTATAGGCAACAGCAAATGCCCGCACGCGCGGCTCCTTGAATGTAACGGTGCCGCATAGACAAGCCACCCGGCTGGCGAAAACAACCAATGGTTTCGCTGCCAGACTGCAGCATTTTCCTTGATGCATCAAAGGACACAATCGACAGATTGTTGCCGATAAATGCCCCAATGACTCCGCCGCGGTGCCCCAGACCTGCCACGTTTCCCTGCCAAATTCCCCTTGATCTTAACAGACGGGAGGCCAACATGGCGCGTCTCAAAAGCTACCTATTGGCCGGTACGACCTTGGTTTGCGCCTTGGGAATCGGCTATGTAATGCAGTTTGGCTTTGGTCTTCCAGGCCAGTCCAACACTGCACAGTCAACGGTTTTGGAAGTTTCGGATATCACCGATGTTTCCTCTACAGCGGTGCTTCCCATGCCGCCGTCTGATTTGCAATTCGACCTGAACATGCCCAGCCCCAAAGTTATATTGGCTGCAGCCGACAGCGGCCTTGCCGTAACCGATCTTCCTCAGGACAATGCTGAAAACGGATTTGACTGCCAGATATCCATGCAGGCGACGCCGGCCGCGGGGGCGATGGTCAATCTCGCTTTGACATCGGCATGCAACGCAAGTGAACGGGTGACCATACATCATCAGGGTATGCTCTTCACCGAAGTTATGCAGCCTGACGGGACATTAAAACTAAGCGTGCCTGCCCTAGATGAAAACGCAGTGTTCATGGCATCCTTTGCCAATGGAGACGGAGCTATGGCGGTTACCACGGTCACATCCCTGCCCTTCTATGATCGTGTCGTTCTGCAATGGAAAGGCAACGCGGGGCTTCAATTGCACGCTTTGGAATTTGACGCCGCGTACTTTGCCGAAGGTCATGTCTGGGCCGCAGCAGGTGGAGACTTGGCAGCCGCAGCGAACGGCGAGGGTGGATTTTTAGTGCGGTTGGGACAAACGGATGCACCGGACGCCCTACTTGCTGAAGTTTACTCCTTTCCGCGCGGAACTGCGAAACGAGCAGGGGAAATTACGCTATCGGTTGAGGCCGAAGTGACGACTCTGAATTGCGCGACCCAAGTTGAAGCGCAAACTTTTGAACTGACCGGCGAATTCGGGTTGCGCGTTCGCGACATGTCGTTGGAAATTCCGACCTGTGACAGCACGGGTGACTTTCTTGTGTTGAATAATCTGGTGCAAAACCTGACAATCGCTGCAAGGTAATTCGCAGCGTAGCTGGACCGGGTCAGGACAAGACATGCACATTTGGCGTGCGGCGTCGATCGCCGCACTTTTCTTATTCGGCTTTGTGGCCTCGGCCATTGCACAAGACATAACCTTGCGGTCTCGGGATGGCTCAATAGAACTCACAGGGACGCTGCTCGGGTTTGATGGCGAGTTCTATCGGATAGGGACCAAGTTTGGCGACCTGACCATGGACAGCTCTGGAGTTCTTTGTGAGGGCCCTAGCTGCCCGTCATTGACCGACTATGTCGCTGAACTCTCAATATCGGGGTCGGCGACAATTGGATCGGTTCTGATGCCGGCCCTGTTGGAATCTTTTGCCCTGCGCAATGGCCTTAGCACCACTCGAAACGTCGTGGACGACACCCATTTCACCTATGTCCTCAAGGATCTACGCAGCGCAAAGGTCGTTGGTAGATTCCTATTCCGCGTTACCAACACCGACGAAGGCTTTGCCGATCTTCTTGCGGATGAAACAGATATTGTGATGGCGCTACGCGAAATCCGTCCTGCCGAAGTGGCACTTGCCCGCGAAGCGGGTTTGGGCAAACTGGACGAACAAAATCGTGCCCGTGTTCTGGCCTTGGACGCTTTGGTTCCCATCGTTGCCGCCAACAACCCCGTTGACTCAATCTCTTTGGCAGACTTGGCGCGGGTGTTGTCCGGTAGGCTAACCAACTGGCGTGAATTGGGCGGACCGGATGCACCGGTCACAGTGCACTTGCGCGGGGCAAGTTCTGGCTTGGCGCAAGGGTTGGAAGATCGGGTGCTGAGACCAGCAAGAACAAAACTGCGCGTCGATTCCATCCGTCATGCAACCAACAGTGCTCTGGCTGTCGCCGTGTCGCGCGATCCGTTTGGCCTTGGGGTTGCCAGCTTTTCGGAGATAGGAAACGCGAAGCCCTTGGTTCTAGATGGCGTTTGCGGCTTCGAGGTGCGGGCCGCTCGCCGGTCCATCAAAACAGAGGACTACCCGCTTACAGCTCCAATGTTTTTATATTTGCCTGCACGCCGATTGCCTGCCTTGGCGCGTGAATTTTTATCCTTCACCCGCACCCCGCCTGCCCAGATCGTAATTCGCCGAGCGGGATTTGTAGACCAAGCACCAGAAGAAGTTCCCTTGGACCTACAGGGGAACCGCTTTGCCAATGCGATTTCTGTCACGACGGATTTAGACTCACTCGACGAATTGAAGCGTATGACAGAAACCCTGTCTCAAATGCGCCGCCTGACCACTTCCTTTCGGTTCGAGACGGGCTCGACCGGATTAGATGCACAGTCGCGTTCAAATGTGCAGCAGTTGGCCCGCTCACTCGAAGGGGGCATCTACGACGGACGCAAGCTCGTCTTTGTCGGGTTTTCAGATGGGGTTGGGCCGGCCAATGGAAATCTCCAGATTGCCAAAAAACGGGCCGACGCGGTTCGCCGCGCTGTTGAACAGGCCGCGGAAACAGCTGATCTAAACCGGATAGAAATCACCACCGATGCCTTTGGAGAAGCGATGCCCATGGCCTGTGATGACACTTCGTGGGGGCGACAAGTGAACAGACGGGTTGAGGTTTGGCTGCGTTAAAGGCTTGGCCAACAGAACAAAGGTCCCGTTAAAGCAAACCTTCAGCCTTAAAGCTTAGTTCCTGTGACATTCCGATAATTAGATGGTCGTGCAGTGTGATACCCATTGTGTCCGCCGCCAGTTGAATTTGCTGTGTCATATCGATGTCTGCGTCGCTTGGCGTAGGATCACCGGACGGATGATTGTGAACAAGGATCATTGCCGTGGCGTTTAATTCAAGCGCGCGTTTGACCACCTCGCGGGGGTAGACCGGCACATGGTCAACGGTCCCTTTGGCCTGTGCTTCGTCCGCAATCAAAACGTTCTTTCGATCCAGATAGAGCACCCGAAACTGCTCGATTTCGCCATGGGCCATCGCTGTTTGGCAATAGTCCAGCAGGGCGTCCCAACTGCTCACAACATGTTTCTTGAGGACTTTGGCCTGAGCCAATCGATGCGCAGCCGCTTCCACAATCTTTAACTCTGTAACCACAGCCTCACCGACACCGGAAATGTTCCGCAATCGCGCGGCGGGCGCTGACATCACCCGATTAAAGTCACCGAATTCTTCCAGTAGGTGGCGGGCAAGCGGTTTCACGTCACGGCGCGGTATCGCACGAAACAGCACCAGTTCCAGAAGCTCGTAATCCGGCAACGCCGCCGCACCGCCAACCATGAATCGCTCTCGCAGTCGTGCCCGATGGTCCTTGATGTAGGATGGCAGGGCCTTGGCTTTGGTCGAAACCTGGCCAACTGCTTCGTCCAAATCGAACAATGCAGCTTGAGAATCGGAAAAATGTGGGCCTCTGGTCATGCTGATACGTTGCGCGCACTTGGTAAATGAGCCGTTAACATAGCCAAAATGTTTAACTGTCTTCGCAGCCATTTACAAAAACGGCACCCAGTGGGTGCCGTTCTCTTGTACAAATTTGAGGTGTTGGTTCAGCAGGCAATCAACCCTTCATCGAGTCCCAGAAGTTTTTGACCGACGAAAAGAAGCTTGAGGATTCAGGGTTATTGTCTTCGCTCAGGCCTTCAAACTCCTTGAGCAATTCCTTTTGCCTTGATGACAAGTTTACCGGTGTTTCGACAGCCAGTTCAATAAACATGTCTCCGACACCGCCACCACGCAAAGCTGGCATTCCTTTGCCGCGTAGACGCATTTGACGGCCAGACTGGCTGCCAGACGGGATTTTCACACGGCTTCGGCCGCCATCGATGGTCGGAACTTCAATATCGCCGCCCAAAGCCGCCGATGTCATCGAAACCGGAACACGGCAATGCAACTCAGTGCCTTCACGCTCAAAGATTTTGTGCGCATTCACCTCGATGAAGATATACAAGTCGCCCGGAGGACCACCGCGCATGCCTGCTTCGCCTTCGCCTGCAAGGCGAATACGGGTGCCAGTTTCGACCCCGGCAGGAATATTAACTGACAAAGAGCGCTCTTTTTGAACGCGGCCATTGCCTGCGCATGATTTGCATGGGTTTTTGATGATCTGACCAAGGCCAGAACAGGTCGGGCAGGCCCGTTCAACGGTGAAGAACCCCTGTGTCGCACGCACCTTGCCCATGCCAGAGCAGGTCGGGCACGTCGTTGGTTCTGCACCACCTTCAGCCCCGGACCCGTGACATTCATCACACTGGATCGAAGTTGGCACATTGATCGTTTTCTGCAAACCGGCAAAGGCTTCTTCAAGGGTCAAGCGCAGGTTGTAGCGTAGATCCGATCCGCGCGACGCACGGGGACGTCCGCCGCCGCCACGCTGTCCGCCCATGAAATCGCCGAACAAATCGTCAAACACATCCGAAAATGCGCTGCCGAAATCGCCTTGTCCGCCACCACCAAAGCCACCGGGGCGGCCTCCGCCACCCATGCCGCCTTCAAAGGCTGCATGGCCATAACGGTCGTAGGCCGCTTTTTTCTCGGGATCTTTGAGGACTTCATAGGCCTCATTGATCTCTTTGAACTGTGCCTCTGCATTCGGATTGTCCGAATTGCGGTCTGGATGCAGTTCCTTAGCCTTGGTACGATAGGCTTTCTTTAGCTCGTCCGCAGATGCCCCTTTAGAGGCCCCTAGCAGGTCGTAATAATCACTTTTGGACATCCAAGTCCTCCTTTCCAGGAAAGGAAAAAGGGCCAGCCCAGTCCCACAGAGTGTAACCGGACCGGCCCCCGATCAGTGTTCCAAACCGGTATTAACCGCGTTTTTCATCACCTAGATCTTCGAAGTCAGCATCGACGATATCATCGTCGGCACCAGCCGGGCCACCTGCATCAGCAGCAGCGGGCTCTTCGCCAGCTTCTTCTGCCGAGGCTTTATAGATGGCTTCACCCAGACGCATCGCGACTTCGGTGACGTTCTGAATGCCGCCCTTCAGTTTGTCCGCGCTGATATCGTCTTTCTCAAGGTCATCCTTAAGGGCGGCGATGGCCAGTTCAATCGCTTCGACGGTCGACGGGTCAACCTTGTCGCCATGCTCTTCGACTGACTTCTCAGTGGAATGCACAAGGCTTTCGGCTTGGTTGCGCGCTTCGACCAGCTCTTTGCGCTCTTTGTCGGCCTCGGCGTTGTCTTCAGCCTCTTGCACCATCTTTTCGATGTCGATGTCGGACAGACCGCCAGATGCCTGGATCGTGATCTGCTGCTCTTTGCCGGTTGCCTTGTCTTTGGCCCCTACGGACACGATGCCGTTGGCGTCGATGTCAAAAGTCACTTCGATCTGCGGCATTCCGCGCGGCGAGGGCGGGATATCTTCGAGGTTGAACTGACCGAGCATCTTGTTGTCTGCCGCCATCTCGCGCTCACCCTGGAAGACCCGGATGGTCACAGCCGACTGGTTGTCTTCGGCGGTCGAGAAGACCTGAGACTTTTTCGTCGGGATGGTGGTGTTGCGGTCGATCAGACGGGTGAAAACACCGCCCAAAGTTTCGATACCGAGCGACAAAGGTGTAACGTCCAACAAAACCACGTCTTTGACGTCGCCCTGAAGAACACCGGCTTGAATGGCCGCGCCCATCGCAACAACTTCGTCAGGGTTCACACCCTTGTGTGGCTCCTTGCCAAAGAATTTGGTCACTTCTTCGAAGACTTTTGGCATACGGGTCTGACCGCCAACCAAAACAACTTCGTCGATGTCAGCTGTGGTCAGGCCAGCGTCTTTCAACGCAGCTTGGCAAGGCTTGATCGATGCTTTGACCAGATCACCAACAAGGCTTTCCAATTTGGCACGGGTCAGCTTCATCACAAGGTGAAGAGGTGCGCCAGTGTTTGGGTCCATGGTGATGAACGGCTGGTTGATTTCGGTCTGAGTGGCCGAAGACAGTTCGATTTTGGCTTTTTCAGCGGCTTCTTTCAAACGCTGCAGGGCCATCTTGTCTTTGGTCAGATCAGCGCCGTGATCCTTTTTGAACTGCGTCGCAAGGTAGTTCACGATGCGCATGTCAAAGTCTTCACCGCCAAGGAACGTGTCGCCATTGGTTGATTTAACTTCGAATAGACCATCGTCGATTTCGAGGATGGTTACATCGAATGTACCACCACCAAGGTCATAGACCGCGATGGTTTTGCTTTCTTTTTTGTCCAGACCGTAGGCCAAAGCAGCCGCTGTCGGTTCGTTGATGATCCGCAGCACTTCGAGACCAGCAATTTTGCCGGCATCTTTGGTGGCCTGACGCTGGGCGTCGTTAAAGTACGCAGGAACGGTGATAACCGCCTGTGTCACTTCTTCGCCAAGATAGCTCTCGGCGGTTTCTTTCATCTTGCCGAGGATGAAGGCAGAGATTTGCGAAGGCGAATATTTCTCGCCGCGGGCCTCAACCCATGCATCGCCATTGCCGCCATCAACGATGGAGAATGGAACGATGTCTTTATCTTTGGTCACTTCAGCATCGGTGACGCGGCGGCCAATCAGGCGCTTGACTGCGAACACGGTTGCTTCCGGGTTGGTGACAGCCTGACGTTTGGCGGGCTGGCCAACGAGGCGTTCGTCATCCGTGAAGGCGACGATTGACGGAGTGGTACGTGCGCCTTCTGCGTTTTCAATGACGCGGGCGGCAGAGCCATCCATAATGGCAACACAGGAGTTTGTGGTGCCGAGGTCGATACCAATAACTTTGGCCATGTTTCGATCCCTTTCTTAACAGGCGATATCACGAGGCGTGGACCCTAAGCGGCATCCGGAGCCCCGTATGACAGGAACGCCGGTCCGGCCGGATCCGGCGCGTTCGATGGGTATATAAGGAGCCGCATTTGTCCCTGCAAGCACTCGCATGGCAGCAAATGCGCAGAATTGCTTGGCGAACGTTAGGAAACGCGAAAGAAAGGGGCATGGAAAGCTTAAATACCCCCTCATTTCGCCAAAAAGGTTTTGTCATCTATCCCGGACTGCTGGATCGGACGGCGCAAGAATCGCTGGTTGTCGCACTGCGCGAGGTTTTGAAGGTCGCGCCTTTGGTGCAGCCAGTGACCGCAAGCGGCAAGCCGATGTCGGTTCGGATGAGCGCCGCAGGGGACTATGGCTGGATCAGTGACCGGCGCGGCTATCGCTACGAAAAACAACACCCCAACGGGGCGAACTGGCCCGACATTCCACCGGCTGTTCTGGAAATATGGCACGGGTTTGGCGGTATGCCGAATTCCGAAAAACGTGACCCCGAGTGCTGTTTGATCAACTGGTATGGTGCAGACGCGCGGATGGGGATGCATCAAGACCGCGACGAAACAAACTTCGACTATCCCGTTGTATCGATCAGCCTCGGGGACGAAGCTTTGTTTCGAATGGGGAATGTCGAACGCGGCGGTAAAACAGAATCACTTTGGTTAAAATCAGGCGATGTGGTTGTAATGGGCGGCGCGGCAAGGCTGGCCTATCACGGCGTCGACCGCCTGCGTTTCAGGTCGTCCACTTTGCTGCCGCAAGGCGGACGCATCAATTTAACGCTGCGTATGGTCACCTAGCGCCTAGGGATCGGGGGACACCATCCGGCAACAGCCGTGATACACCTGCTGCTGCTCACCAGTGACAAACACCAATGCTTCGATGCCGGTGAAGGTCTCGACCATTGTGCTCCAACACTGCGCCTTTTGCAGGGATGCTGATACATGGAGTTTTCCATCACTCGCCATAAACACATTGGTTGTGGTGTTTTCAGCTGCCGACATCATTGGCCCACTTGGTAGATGGCGCGATTCCCCGTTATATCCAAACCGGTACAAAACCCCGTCTTTGGCCGAATAGCCAACAGACCAAGGGGCTTCGCTGCCCGAGCATTGGAGTTCCGGCCACTCCGGAAACGTGGCCCCCGGAATAGCCTGAAGGTAGCGGGCAAAGACCCAGCCCATACCCGCCTCACCGGCACTGACCTGTGCCCAGCGGCCCGATGGGTCCAGTGCTTCGACTTGTACAAAGGATGCATTGTGCTCCAACGCCCCGATCACGGTGCCTTTGGTCGACGGGGTCGTTCGAATATTCAGACTATCGTCCGCAGCAACATCAACAACGTCGTAAAGCGCGGGGAAAGTCCCGGCAAACGCTGGGCCCGAAACACACAGGAGAAATGCGATTAATCTGATCATGGTGGGCATCCTTTATTCGACCTGAACTGAACAGCACCCGGACAGAACCTCGTTCAGGTACCCGCCGATCACAATTGTTCCGTCCAACCCGAACAGATTGTCGGACATCCCGTCAGAGCAGATTTCCTGCCCGACCACCAAAGTGATGTTTTCGCCCTGCCCTGTGCCCAGCATCGCAAAGGGTTCAGGCCGTGCTGATGCGGTCTGCCAGTTCCCGACGGTAAATGCACGGTCAGAGCCTTCCGGGGTCGACAAAATCGCGGCACCGCTTTGGGTAACATTCAAGGACCAAAAGGGCTCGGTGCCAAAGCAGCGCAGACGCGGCGCATCCGGCATTGCGCTTTCCGGAAGCGGATGGAGATATGCCATGGAGGCCCAGCCAGAACCCTCGTCGACATTGACGCGGCCCCAATCCCCCTCGATCTCAACCACTTCGACGCTTTGGGCATCATGGGCGAGCGTTCCTATAATATTGGCGCCGGCCATCGGCCGCGTTCTGACATTCAACACATCGTCCGACGCGACACCAGCCACATCATACAGGGCAGGCAATTCTTCGGCGGCCACGAAACTGGCGGTGAGCAAAAACAAAGCAAAGGCGCGGATCAACATGAGATTCTCCTTGAACGTATTCCAAGAACAATAGCCAGCCCCGCCCGTATCCCAAAGTCAGGAATCCCGTTAGTTGCAGATTAACGGCGTGCCCCCCACGATGCAGATGCGTGTTTTCGTGTATAAAATTCGCCCATCAAGCCGATCATGATAAAAACAATCGAGAAATACAGCGCGTACTCCCAGCTAGAATTTCGCGGATTGTAATCCAAAAACGCAAATCCGCGCGATTGGTCGATACAGTGAAACAGCGGGTTCCAATCGAACATCTTCAACATGAACGGCGGCAGGGTGTTGGCCACAAACATCTTGCCTGACGCAATCATATTGGCCCGCTGATAGACGGTCGAGATAATCCCCACCGGTGTTGGAAACCACGGCTTTGCGGCCAAAATTACCATGCCAATCGCCGCTCCGGAAAACCAGGCCAGCAAAACCATACCCATGCAGCCAACCGGATCATAAATCTCCATCAAGACGCCGGGTGCAAAGGCCACATCATAGACAAACAAAACCGCAGCCAGCGACATAAGCTGAATATAGAGCGTGCTCACCATCGCCGCCGCAATCGCGATCGCCGTGTTCATCGGCGCATGTTGCATCATCGGGCTGGCCGGCCCTTCGGAAGACGACACAGCGCCCAATGTCTTGGAATGGGTCATATACAAAAAGATTCCGGTCATGATGTAGATCATGAAATCACCGCGGAGCGCCGTCCCCCGAAGTCCCAAAATCTGGAACATGACGTAAAATGCCATCACAAAAACAATAGTTTGCAACATATTCATCAAGATCGCAATCATGGCGTTCCCATGCGATTTTCGCACTGACCGGACCGAATTATGGTAGATCAGCTCGGCTATATAAATTGCCGATCCAAAGCGAGATCGGGGGGCGGAAATCTGAAACATAGGGACGCTGCTCCGATACGCGGCCTGAAATTTACGGCATTCTTGCCGTTTTTGTTATTTGCCATCATAAGGCGCAAAGACTTTCAAATCAATGAAACCGCGCTGGCCCGCGCGGAGGAGTATTTTTATGGACTATTCAGAGCTCACAACAGTGATCCGCAAGCTAGCACTCGAAGCCGGCGACAAGATCATGGAAATTTACAACGCGGACGATTTTGATGTGAAGGTGAAGTCCGATGACAGCCCGGTGACCGAAGCGGATGAAGCCGCTGACGCCCTTATCTCAGCCGGTCTGCGGGCCGCATTTCCAGACGTAGCGCTGGTGACTGAAGAGCAGTCGGATAGCCACGGTATCGACGCAAAAACCTTTTTAATTGTTGACCCGCTGGACGGCACCAAAGAATTCATCAAACGCCGCGGTGATTTCACTGTAAACATCGCTTTGGTTGAAGATGGCACTCCAACACGCGGCGTCGTCTATGCCCCCGCCAAAAACCGGATGTTCTTTACCCTAGCCGACGGTTCGACCGTCGAAGAATTGGGCCCGTTTGACAAAAACACCGTTGGCGAAACCAAACCGCTTAGCGTGAGCACACCGGACAACGCGGCTTTGATGCTGGTTGCGTCCAAATCGCACCGCGATCAGGCAACCGAAGACTATATTGCCAAATACGCCACCAAGGATTCCAAAAGCGCCGGCTCGTCTCTCAAGTTTTGCTTGGTTGCCACAGGCGAAGCGGATTTGTACCCCCGCGTTGGCCGCACCATGGAGTGGGACACAGCAGCAGGTCAGGCCGTGTTGCATGGCGCTGGTGGCAAAGTTGTTCGCTATGACGATCATTCGCCGCTGGTCTATGGCAAAGCCGATTTCGCCAACCCGTTTTTCATCGCCTATGCACCGGGTGTTGATCTGAAAGAAGCCTGATCTATGGCCCAGCCGGTTAGCATTGTCGTTGTCAGCCGGGGTCGCCCGATGGCACTGGCGCAGTGTTTAACCGGTTTGGGGCAACTTGATTACCCATGCTTTGAAATAATCGTAGTGGCCTGTCCTGACGGGCAGGCCATCGTGCGCGCACACCCCAACGTGGACCAAATCAAATTGGTGCCGTTTGACGAACCAAATATCTCTGTCGCGCGCAACTTGGGTGTCGCTCAGGCGGCAGGTGATATCGTTGCCTTCATTGATGACGATGCGGTGCCAGAACCGCTTTGGCTCCAGCATTTAACCGGCCCATTTGATCAAAGTGCGATTGCGGCGGCAGGTGGTTATGTCATCGGTAGAAACGGCATTTCGTTTCAATGGACTGCCCGCGAGGTTTACCCAAACGGTGCATCTGAGCCACTTGAGTTACCGATATCCGATGCCCCCGCTGTGTTGCCGCCCGCGCCAGGAAGAGCCATCAAGACTGAAGGCACCAACATGGCTTTTCGACGCGATATTCTTTGCCAAATTGGTGGCTTCGATCCGGGGTTTCATTTCTACTTAGATGAAACCGACTTGAACATGCGTCTGGGCCGGTCCGGATACCAAACAGCTATTGTTCCTCTCGCACAGGTCCACCACGGTTTTGCAGAAAGCGATCGCCGCGAAGCGTCGCGTGTTCCAAAAGATTTGACCCAGATAGGGGCCTCACAGCGTTTGTTTTTGCGCAAACACTGCCCCGCGCAAGATCAAGACCAGGCTTGGACAAAGTTTTGCGAAGATCAAAGACTGCGCCTGTTCCGCTTCGCCAAACAGCGAAAACTCGGGGCCGCGCGCATTTCCGAACTATTGCGGGGGCTTCAAGATGGCGGCAAAGAAGGACTATGCCGTGATATTGGTGACTTGCCGCCGATTCCGCACAGCGACGCCGGATTTTGCCCCTACCCAGGACGCCCGAAAGCCCCTCGCAAGGTCTTATCCGGGCGGTTTTGGCAAGCCCGCCGCCTTCGGCGCGAAGCCACCGAATTGGCGCGTACAGGTGCCATTGTTAGCATGTTTATTTTCAGCCCGACATTGCGCTACCACAAAGTCACGTTCACGCATGCCGGTGTTTGGGAACAAACAGGCGGGCGGTTCGGGCGCAGCGATCGAACCCAAAGCCTTTGGCGATACAGGAAATTTTCGGAACGTGTTCGTGAGGAAACAGCAAGGACATCCTTGGTTCGCGGCACCCAATAGTCGAATGTGCTTATTAAGAAGCATTCCTACAACGAAATTGAAACAATCTTAAGGTAAGCAATCGCACACATCACAATGTGGTGGCCCCTATTAGCCATCAGTGCAATAACCTGACCCAAAGAATTTAGTAGTAGGAGTAGACCGATGCCTAAAAAGGTCACGAAGGCAATTTTTCCCGTCGCAGGCATGGGAACACGCTTTTTGCCCGCAACCAAGTCGGTTCCCAAAGAAATTATGACTTTGGTGGATCGTCCGCTTGTTCAATACGCGATTGACGAAGCGCGCGCAGCCGGGATCAAAGAGTTTATCTTTGTGACGTCCCGCGGCAAGGGGGCACTTGAAGACTATTTTGACCACGCCCCTCAGCTCGAACAGGAGCTGCGCAAAAAAGGCAAAGACGAACTGTTGGCCACTTTGAAATCCACAAATATGGATTCAGGGGATATTGCGTACATCCGCCAGCACCGCGCCCTTGGTCTGGGTCATGCTGTTTGGTGCGCACGCCGCTTGATTCACAACGAACCTTTTGCCGTGATCCTGCCGGACGATGTTATCGCAGCAGAAAAGCCGTGCCTGCAACAGATGGTCGAAGCTTACGAAGAAACCGGTGGCAATATGGTTGCTGCCATGGAAGTGCCTGATGAACAGACTTCCAGCTACGGCATGCTCGATATTGCCGAAGACATGGGAAGCAAGGTCAAGATCAAGGGCATGGTCGAAAAACCGCCTGCCGGTCAATCGCCTTCCAACCTCGCTGTTATTGGCCGCTACATCCTGTCAGCCAATGTGTTTGGCCATCTGAACCGGATCAAGTCCGGCGCTGGCGGTGAAATTCAACTAACCGACGCGATTGCGCGTGAGATTTCCGACGGCGAAGGTGTTTATGGTTACCGGTTCCGCGGACAACGTTTTGACTGCGGATCCAAGAGCGGCTTCTTGCAGGCGACCGTGGCCTTTGGCCTGTCGCGACCGGATCTTCGCGACGACTTGGAGGGGTATTTGACCCAACTCATGGCGTCTCGTAAAGCGGCGGAATAACTGCATGCCTCATGTATTGGTAACCGGCGGCGCTGGCTATATTGGTAGCCACGCTTGTAAAGCTCTAAAAGCGGCGGGTTATACGCCCGTCACTTTGGACAACCTGTGCACTGGCTGGAAAGACGCGGTCAAATTCGGGCCGTTTGAACAAGGTGATTTGACAGATCGTGCCCGTCTGGATGCGGTTTTCGCCAAGTGGCAACCGGTGGCCGTCATGCATTTCGCGGCGCTTAGTCAAGTTGGCGAAGCGATGGCGAAACCCGGCATGTATTGGCGCAACAATGTCGAAGGCTCACTAACCTTGATCGAAGCGGCTGTTGCCGCGGGCTGCCTGAACTTTGTTTTTTCATCGACCTGTGCCACTTATGGTGAACATGACAACGTCGTTTTGGACGAAAACACCCCTCAAGAGCCGTTGAACGCCTATGGCGCGTCAAAACGTGCTGTCGAGAATATTTTGCGTGATTTTGAAGCGGCCTATGGGTTGCGTCATGTGATTTTTCGCTACTTTAACGTCGCGGGTGCAGACCCTGACGGCGAAGTCGGGGAACACCACCGCCCTGAAACGCATCTCATTCCCGTTATGCTTGAAGCGATTGACGGCACAAGGCCAGCTTTAACCATTCACGGCACCGATTATGATACCCCTGATGGCACCTGCATTCGAGACTACGTTCATGTTTGCGATCTGGTGGATGCGCATGTCTTGGGATTGAAGTGGTTGCACGATGACAAGGGGAGCCATGTCTTCAACTTGGGCACAGGCAGCGGCTTTTCGGTCCGCGAAGTCATTGACTCCGCAGGCTCCGTTACCAACCTCGAGGTGCCCTGCTCTGAAGGACCACGCCGTGCCGGCGACGCAACCAAGCTGGTTTCCGGCTCTACCCGCGCGGGCGAAGAACTGGGTTGGCAACCTCACAGATCCACCATGCCGCAGATGATTGCTGACGCATGGCGTTGGCATCGAAATGGTCATTACGACGGGTAACCCTCCAGCGCGGCTTCTGGATCTAACCAGATTGATTAGCCGCGCGGGGCACCCCATGACCGGGGTGGATCGCGTTGAGTTCGCTTATCTGGAACATTTGCTTGAGCACCCTTCGCTTTGGGGCTTGGTCCGCACCTCCATCGGGTATGTCCTTCTGGATCATGCAGGATGCAGAACAGTTCACACACGCCTGCAAGACAATCTCTGGGGGCCCACTGATCGATTGGCACGGCTTCAAAGAGGTCGGCATCCGATTCGACTACGTGCAGAAGCTGACCTGCGCAGGATTTGCCGCGCCCGCTGTTTGCCAATCCGACTGTCTTCTATGTTGCGACGGCACCTGCCCATGGGCGTACACTATATAAACACCGGCCATTCGAACCTGACAAATCGGGTCCTCTCTGCGCTCACCCTTTGCAAGGCCCATGTCGCGGTCTTTGTTCACGATACAATTCCACTGGATTTCCCTCAATATCAGAGGCCTGAAACATTTGCCTCGTTTCGCTTGTTCCTTGACCGCGTTGTGGCGCGTGCCGATGTGATCTTGTGCAATTCGCATCAAACGCTTGCGGATATGAAAAGACATGCCAAAACGGATTTGCCGCCAAGCGCAGTTGCCCATTTGGGCGTGAATTTACCGACGCTTGGGGTTGCACCTGACGGCCCTTGGACACCGCCATATTTCGTCACTTTGGGGACAATCGAACCGCGCAAAAACCACGCTCTCCTGTTGGATATTTGGGGCAAAATTCCTGACGCTCACTTGTTGATTTGTGGTCATCGCGGCTGGGAAAACCACGCCGTTTTTGAACGGCTCGATGCAGCGCCTTCGCGGGTTCATGAGCTCAGCGAGCTGCCAGACGATCAGCTTTTTGCCCTGATCAAAGGTGCGGCAGGGCTGCTGTTTCCCAGTTTTGCCGAAGGGTACGGGTTGCCACCGCTTGAAGCCGCCGCATTGGGGGTTCCGGTCTTGTGTAATGATCTGCCCATTTACCGTGAAGTCCTTGGCGATATTCCCGTTTACGCAGACGCTCGGGACCGCTATCTTTGGGAAACAACGATAAAACAGATGGCACAAGCGCATCAAACAGGCACAGGCAATACTCTGGACTACACTGCTCCCACATGGGACGACCATTTCAAGATTGTTTTAACTTTGATTTGATAGCTACCACGGTAGAAAAAGGTCGGGTAACCGGCTTGTAAAAGGGCACATAATTGGGCGCATGGCAGTCATATCAGCTTCGGGTTCAACGGAAACGCTGGCGTATTCGTGCATTCCGAAAGCGGCGGGATTTGCGCCCTGTCGCGGACAGAACAGCCGACATCAAACCGTCAGATATTTTGTTGTTTTCGACCCAGCGCAACGAAGGTGTCCGCCTGCCGTGGTTCTTGAAACATTACCGCGATATGGGCGTGAACCATTTCTTTTTTGTCGATAACGACAGCACAGATGGATCCCTGAATTACCTTGCCAAACAACCTGATGTATCCGTTTGGGCGACGCAATCCAGCTACAAAAGATCACGCTTCGGGGTTGATTGGCTCAATTGGTTGGCAATGAAATACGCCCATGATCACTGGGCGTTGACCGTCGATCCGGACGAGCTGTTCTTGTACCCGTTTTGTGACACACGGCCTCTACGTGCATTGACCGATTGGCTGGATGCCTCTTCGATAAAAAGCTTTAGCGCGATGTTGTTGGATATGTATCCTAAGGGGCGGATCGACGCCCAGACTTACAGTCCGGGACAAAATCCACTCGAAATTGCATCTTGGTTCGATTCCGGAAATTACACCGTTCAGAAGAATAAAACCTACGGAAACCTCTGGATTCAAGGCGGACCGCGTGCGCGCGTGTTCTTTAAAGATGAACCAAAGTTAGCCCCCGCTTTGAACAAAATTCCGCTGGTCAAATGGAACAGGCAATATGCCTATGTCAGCTCCACCCACAATTTGCTGCCGCGTGGCCTCAACCAAGTTTACGATGAGTGGGGCGGTGAAAAGGCCAGTGGTATCTTGCTTCACACCAAATTCCTCAACACCTTTACGGACAAGGCCGCAGAGGAACTGGAGCGCAACCAACACTATGGGGCCAGCCGCGAATACGTCGCCTATGCCGAAGGGGTCAAAGACAACCCGGAACTCTGGTGCAAGTGGTCGGAAAAATACATTAACTGGCGCCAGCTTGAGATTTTGGGTCTGATGTCTAAGGGGAACTGGGCATGAGTGTCGGGATTGTCATGCTGGTGCATACCGCATTGGACCGCGCCGAAGACGTTGCACGGCATTGGTCACGCGGCGGATGTCCTGTTGTAATCCATGTCGACAAGGTTGTGCCTCGTAAGACCTATGATGCGTTTGTCGCGCGCCTGACCGACACACCCAACGTGATGTTTTCCAAGCGCCATCGCTGTGAATGGGGGACATGGGGTTTGGTCGCCGCCAGTCAGGATGCCTCGGAATTGCTGCTTCGCAATTTTGATCAGGTGCGGCATGTTTATCTATCTTCCGGATCATGCTTACCGCTACGTCCTGTCGAAGAATTGGTAGACTACCTCAACCAACGACCTCGCACAGATTTCATCGAAAGCGCGACCACCGCTGACGTCCCTTGGACGGTCGGCGGGCTCGATCAAGAGCGCTTTACTATGCATTTCCCGTTCAGCTGGCGAAATCAGCGCTATCTATTTGATAGGTTGGTAGAATTGCAACGTGCCATAGGTTTCAAACGCCGCATGCCGCGCGGTTTGGTTCCCCATATGGGCAGCCAATGGTGGTGCCTTACACGCCAAACCTTGAGCGCGATATTGCAAGATCCGGAACGCGATCGCTATGACCGCTACTTTGAAAACGTCTGGATTCCGGACGAAAGCTATTTTCAGACCTTGGCACGTAAATACTCCACAAATATTGAAAGCCGGTCTTTGACCCTTTCCAAGTTCGATTTCCAAGGCAAACCGCATATTTTCTATGACGACCATCTGCAACTGCTGCGCCGGTCAGATTGTTTTGTGGCGCGCAAAATTTGGCCTCACGCCGAACGATTGTATGGTGCGTTTTTGACGGATGCGAACGGTGCAATGTCACACCAGGAGCCAAATCCGGGTAAAATTGATCGTATTTTTGCCAAGGCTGTTGATCGCCGGACACGCGGACGATCCGGTTTATATATGCAAAGTCGATACCCGAATGCCGGGTGGGAAAATGGCGTAACTGCCGGCCAGTATTCGGTCTTCCAAGGGTTTTCCGATCTCTTTCAAGATTTCGAAGGCTGGCTTGGCCGTGCGACAGGTGCACAAGTCCATGGTCATCTGTTCGCCCCTGATCGGGCCGAGTTTTCGGGCGGCCAATCCATTCTAAACGGTGCCCTTTCCGACAATGCCAAGCTGCGGGATTCAAACCCAAAAGGATTTTTGACGAACCTGCTATGGAATACCCGCGGCGAACGTCAGTGCTTTCAATACGGTCCGCATGACACTCCCAAGATCAATTGGCATATGGCCGTTGATCCCAACGCTCAAATTAGCGTGATCTCAGGTGCTTGGGCGGTTCCCTTGTTCAAATCCAACGCCAATTTCGCCGAAATTCGCACCCAAGCGGCTCGGCTGCAAAAAATCGAAAGCAAGATATTGGATGTGCTACGCGCCCCTGATGTCAAAGCCCGAGTGCGCATTTGGTCCATGGCCGACTTTATCGAAGCCCCCATGGAACCGCTGCAAGTCATTATCGACGAAATTGGTCAAAAAGGCCTAAGGCGGCTGGCCGAAGCCCCCCGCCTCGAAGATCTAGCCGGCTTTGGACAGTTTCTGCAAAACCTGAAAAATCAAGGCATGCACCCCTATCTGATGGGCGACTTCCCTGTTGACCCTGCACCGCGTAATCTGCCCGACAGCCACCGTAAACCGTATCTCATCAAAAAATAGGTCCAATGAATGTCTGACCGTTTCGACTGTTTTGTCGTATTTGCAGAAATGCGCACCGGGTCCAATTTCCTTGAGGCCAATCTGAACGCATTTGATGGCATCACCTGCCACGGCGAAGCGTTTAATCCGCACTTCATCGGCTATCCAAATTCCGAAGATATTCTGGGCATCACCCAGCAAGAACGCGATGCCGATCCGATGCGTTTGCTTGGACAAATCCGCAAAACAACACCCGGTGGGATTGGCGGTTTTCGCTATTTCCACGACCATGACCCGCGCCTTTTGGACGACTTGCTGCAAGATCCAAAGATTGGTAAAATCGTTCTGACCCGCAACCCTGTTGACAGTTACGTCAGCTGGAAGATTGCTCAGGCAACAGGCCAGTGGAAACTGACCAATGTAAAACGGCGCAAAGATGGGCAGGCGCAATTCGATGCGGCTGAGTTCGAACAACATTTGGCGGATCTGCAAGCCTTCCAAATCCAGATATTGAACACCTTACAACGCAGTGCGCAGACCGCATTTTATGTCTCCTATGAAGACTTGCAAGACGTCGATATTATGAACGGATTGGCGCGGTGGCTTGGCGGTTCTGGGCAACTATCCAGCCTAAACACCGCTTTGAAACGCCAAAATCCCCAACCCATCGCTGAAAAAGTTGCGAATTTCGGAGAGATGGAACACGCTTTGGCGCGGCTCGATGGGTTTAACCTAACCCGCACCCCAAATTTTGAGCCCCGTCGCGGGCCTGTTGTTCCGTCCTATGTTGCGGCCGCCAAAACGCCACTGCTGTATATGCCAATCCGCTCCGGTCCTGAAACCGCCGTACATCAATGGCTCTGTGCCCTGGATGACGTGTCAGGCGAAGCCCTTGAACAAGACTTCAAACAAAACACCTTACGTACTTGGAAGCGGCAAAGACCCGGCCATCGCAGTTTTACTGTCATTCGCCATCCGCTTGCCCGCGCGCACGAAGCCTTTTGCTCCAAAATCCTAAGCACCAAAAAAGGTAGCTTCGCTGGCATCCGAAAAACCCTGCGCCGCGCCCACAACCTTCCCATTCCCGAGGGCGAACCCAATGACGACTATTCCGTAGAATCCCACCGAGAGGCGTTTACGACCTATCTGTCATGGGTCAAAGCCAACTTGGCCGGGCAAACTGCGGTTCGCGTTGATGGCCACTGGGCGACTCAGGCGCAATGTATCCAAGGCATGTCAGAGTTCACGTTGCCGGATATGATTGTCCGAGAAGATGAAATGGCTCTCTATTTGCCCGCACTTGCTATGCAAGTTGGTCATCCATCACCGCCAGAACCGGTTGCCGTGCCGACCACCGCCCCTTTTTCATTGGCTCAAATATACGACGACAGAATCGAAGCATTGGCGCGGGAAGCTTATTTGCGAGATTACACTATGTTCGGGTTTGATAGCTGGGCGTAAACGCCCATTCATCGAACAGAGACATAACCACCGGCAAAGATTAGATCGCCCCCGGGGCACCTGTTGACCTTGTGGATCAAGCGGTTGGGCTAAGCCGCCTGAACCGATTCCTGTTCTGTCAGGATCGTATAAAGCGTTGCGGCGTCACGGTTGGCCCGCAATTTGGCGCACAGGCTGGCCTCTCGTAAGTTGCGCGAGACCAATGCCAGCGCTTTGAGATGTTCCACGCCCGCTTCTTCCGGAGCGAACAGTGCAAACACCAGATCGACCGGCTGACGGTCGACGGAATCAAAATCAACCGGCTTTTCCAATGCAAGAAAAGCGCCCACAACCGATTTCAGACCTCGGATACGTGCGTGCGGCAAGGCAACGCCATGCCCCACGCCAGTTGGTCCAAGCGTTTCACGCTCCATCAAGGCTTCGACGATCTCTTGCGACGGCAGATCGTAGGCAGACTCAGCCAGATCGGCCACGTCATGCATCAACCGTTTCTTGCTTGAAGCCGCCGTAACAAGTTTCACGGCTTCAGGCTTTAGGAGATCAGCGAATTTCATAGTCTACCTGTATCAAAAGCGCTCTGCTCAGGCGGTTATCTTACGGATCGATCCATCCGATATTACCGTCTTCACGTCGATAAACGACGTTCACGCCATCCTTCTTTTCATTGCGGAACACAAGAACCGGCGCTCCAGCCAGCTCCATTTGCATCACAGCTTCCCCCACAGTCAGAGATGGAATCTTTGTCTCCATCTCAGCCACGATAATCGGCTGCAACGTTTCCGGTTCGGCGTCCCCCGAATCCAGATCACTGGCGAGGATATACGAGGAAGCCCCGGAAAGTTCAACGGGCACCGCACGGTCACGGTGATGATCTTTCAACCGACGCTTGTATCGACGCAGCTGTTTGTCCAGTTTTTCCGCACAAGCATCAAAAGCGCCGTAAATTTCAGTCGCGTGCGCTTTGGCTGCTGCCGTCAGGCCCGTTGATAGATGAACAGTGGTTTCGCAAACAAATTCATGCGCGCTTTTGGAGAATACAACATTGGCGTCTGTGGGCCTTTGCGAATACTTCTGCAGAGCGGCCCCAAGCTCGTCCTTCACATGGGTTTGCAGTGCGTCACCAATGTCGATGTGCATTCCCGTGATCTGATAGCGCATAATACATCCTTTTTGTTTTTGACAATCAATACCATACCTCGGGCCAAGGCCCGTGGTGCAGCAGACTGCAGTTTAGGAAAGGCACTTTGTTGCGGCTTGTCAGAACACGGCCCCGCAAGCGGGGAAGGTTCGAACAAAAGTGCAGCAATCCAAAATGCCATGTCTCATTTGACGGCGGAATTGAGGGGGAAGTCAATCGAAACCAGAAAATAAAATGACTGATCTCCTAAGAAATCGGTCCTCGGTTTCAATCAACCAATGCGAAAGTTATCGCCCAAATAGACGCGACGTACATTTTCATTGCGCACCACTTCTTCGGGTGTGCCGGACATCAAAACTTGGCCGTCATGCAAGATGTAAGCGCGATCTACGATCTCAAGAGTTTCGCGGACGTTGTGGTCTGTGATCAGCACGCCAAGCCCGCGGGTTTTCAAATCCGCAACCAAATGACGGATGTCTCCGACACTGATCGGATCAACCCCGGCAAAGGGTTCATCGAGCAATAGATACTTCGGATCGGCCGCCAGACAACGGGCAATTTCCACCCGCCGTCGCTCCCCACCAGACAAAGCAAGCGCGGGCGCACGGCGCAAATGCTCGATTGAAAATTCGCCAAGCAGTTCTTCCAACCGCTCGCGGCGGCGATGCCGGTCCTTTTCAGCGATGTCCAAGACAGCGCCGATATTGTCTTCGACCGAAAGCCCCCGAAAAATAGACATTTCCTGCGGCAAATATCCGATCCCAAGGCGGGCACGGCGATACATCGGCAAATAGGTTGCATCATGACCGTCGATCATCACCTGACCGCCCTCAGGATTGACCAATCCGGCAATCGCATAAAACGATGTTGTCTTACCTGACCCGTTCGGCCCCAACAGAGCAACTGCTTCGCCGCGATTCAAACGCAACGAAACATCGCGGATCACAACGCGTTTGGCATAGCTTTTGCGCAAATGCTCAATGACAAGCCCGGCTTGACCATCTGTCACTGTTAGCTTTGCCCCTGACATTACTGGCTATCTTCTTGGTTCAAAACAGTCCGGACCCGCCCGGTCATCTGTGCCGTACCTGTCTCGAGGTTGACTGTCATTTTTTCTGACGTCAGCGCACTGGCCCCTTGGGTTAGCAGCACGTTTCCTGTCATGACAATAACGCCAGTGTCCAAAGTGTAATCGGCGCGCTGTGCTTCTGCAGCTTCATCGCCGCTGACCATTGTCACGCCGCCGGTCGCCTCCATGCGCTGAATTTTCTGCGCGGTCTCAGAATAGACCACCAAAACCCGCGGCGCAGCCAAACGCATTTCACCCTGCGCAACCAGCACGTCGCCAGTGTAAAGGGCGGTTCCGTCTTTTTGATTTACGGATAAGGCATCGGCTGTCACCTCAACCGGAGCAGTGGTGTCCTGGTTTCCACCAAAAGACACCTGAGCCCCCTGTGCAAGAGCCGAGAATGGCAAGGTCAAAAGGACAAAGGCATAGGCAATCAGTCGTGGCATGCGAAGAACTCACTTATTTTGCGGCAGATATACCATTTTTACGCCGCCAGTGAACAGCATTTGCACATCGTCCCCCTCATCTATGGCTTTGATCTGCATTTTTGAAGCCTCAAGCGTACCGAGAGGTCCCTCCCCCTTCACCGGTGCCAAGCTTTCGACATCAATGTATTCGATACTTGAGACCATGCTTTGAGTGGTCACTACATATCCGGTTGAACTGGTAATGACGACACCACCCCGAAAATTGATTCTCTGTTCATCTTCACGCATTGTCGCCGCAGCCGAATGCAAAAAGAGCTCTGACCCGTCTTTCATCTGTATACGGGCGTCCAGCTCTTCGGCCTCTATAATACCCTCAAAGCCGGGGCGTGCGGACTGGGCCGTGATCGTCACGAGATCGCCCCGCGCCGTGCTTCCCGCATAATGGGGCGAGCTGACCATTTCTGTCGCGGCATCACCAGCGCGCTGCAAAGCACTCGCGAACGGAACTTTGCTGACCGGATCATTGCTGCGCGACAAAAGGAAGATCGTGGACAACAACCCCAAAGCCAACAAAGGCAACAGGATTTTGAGCCAGGCAACAACATGCGAATAGAGTCCCTGAGCGCGCGCCATCTAAAGGTAACGCCTGTTCTCGGTTCGGGTTGGGTTATGCATGCGCAAAAATATCCGTTTCGGGCCAGCCCTCTAAATCCAGCAAGGCCCGCGTGGGCAGAAAATCAAAGCACGCTTGCGCAATCTCACGGCGCCCCTCACGCTCTAGCCGGGCATTCAAAACCTTGCGCAGTTTGTGCAGGTACAAGACATCCGAAGCCGCATAGTCGATTTGCGCTTGGGTCAGGATCGCTGCGCCCCAATCGCTAGACTGTTGTTGTTTCGAGATGTCCACACCGATCAGCTCATGCGTCAGGTTCTTCAACCCGTGCCTGTCTGTATATGTACGAACCATGCGGCTGGCAATTTTGGTGCAATACACTGGGGCAGCCAACCCGCCAAAGGCATTATACATGGCGGCAATGTCAAAGCGGCCATAGTGAAACAGCTTGAGAATATCAGGATCAACCAAAATTTTCACGAGATTTGGTGCGGCCGTTTGGCCCTTGGAGATTTGGACCAGATGTGCGTCGCCATCTCCCGCAGAAAGCTGAACAACACAGAGCCGATCCCGATGTGGGTTCAGGCCCATCGTTTCGCAATCAATTGCCACAGCAGGGCCCAATTCCAAATTGTCAGGCAAATCACCTTGATGCAGATAATTGGTCAAAACTGGCCCCTTCCCAGTGGCTACAACCTAGGTTGGACATACCCACCACGGCCAAGGCTTTCAACTCTGGCAATCTGGGCCGCTGCGCCACATTTCGCCGACTCGCTTTCCAAATTCGACCAGATTCGGGCAAAAATGAACTCAAATGCGGCACAAATAGACCCATGGAAGGACGGGTTCTTCACGGTTTTTCGAAAATTGTAACAATCCGTGAGGCTCTATAGTCACCTCCTGATTGTCAAACTAACGTCCAGCTTTTTCGACCAAGGCACACCGCTCTATAGGTATATTTGCGAAACACATTTGTCCAAATATGCCTCATTAAGACTCTACTAACCTTTCAGTGGCCGACTATTGTTTCCGATACGCCCATCAAATTGGAAAACTCCGCCTCAATTCCGCCTGCTTTGAAGATGGGCGAAACGAAAAATTTCCCCGTTGTTCACGTAAGGTAAACAATAACGGCCTATTCGAGGGATTATTGTTTCCCAGATATTTCGACTGGTTTTGGCTACCGCCTTAGACAGAGTGACGCCAATTAGCGTCAAAATTTCAACTACGGGGAAAAATATTCAAACCGGCTCAATCTTGCCGATATATGAAATACAGATCCGCCAACCCCTTAATGACGCAGCGTATTTCAACCAAGACGTGCAGCGCGATCCTTGTATTGACGCCGACAGACCCCATTGTCATAACAAAGAAGTCGAGCGGATGTGTCCAACTAGCGTCACATTCGCATTCACCGGCACTTGGGGGTTAGTGCTTTTACACGGGAGAGAATGGGTCGTCTGCTAGCACACTTGCTGCGCCTAATTAGATAAAACTTGAGGCGATTTCGCTGAAATCTTTCAATGTCCCAGTTGCTTGGGGCAGCCGATACGTTTGTCGAAAATCTGGCCAGTTTTGCTGCCTTCCTATCATCTTTCGTCACGAGTGACTTTAGGAGGTCAACTTGACACTGCATATTCGCCAGCCGCTGCCAACGGTGAAAATTGATGCCCTGATCGACGAAGCTTTGTTCGCAAAGTCGACTGCCGCAACTTATCGCAATACGTTCAAGCGTATTATGGATGTTGCGCTGGTTTTGATTGGTGCCGTACCAGCTCTCACCATTACTTTGGTCTTTGCCATGCTAGTGGCGCTGGATGGAAAGTCACCCTTTTACATGCAAAAACGTATTGGTCGGAATGGCCGGGTGTTTCGGATGTGGAAACTGCGCAGCATGGTCTTAAACGCAGACAAAGCGCTAGCCGATCATCTTGAAACTGATCCCGCAGCACGGGTTGAATGGGACCGCTTTCAAAAGCTGTCTCACGACCCTCGCATCACCAAGATCGGCCGTTTGATCCGCAAGACCTCGATTGATGAGCTGCCGCAACTGTGGAATGTTCTTCGCGGTGATATGTCATTGGTTGGCCCGCGCCCAATGATGCCCTGCCAACAAGGGATCTACCCTGGCACCGCTTACTATGCCTTACGCCCCGGCATCACCGGGCTCTGGCAAACATCAGTTCGCAACGAATCCAGCTTTTCCGAGCGCGCAGGTTTTGACACTGCCTATCTTCGTAAGCTGTCCTTTACGACTGATGTAAAGACCATCTTGCGGACCTTTAAGGTCGTGTTACGCGGCACAGGCAGTTAAACTACGCAACAGCAATGCTGGCAGCATTTGGCCCCGCTTTTGGCGGGGCTTTTCTTTGGTCTTGCCCCGGATGGCCACGCTCTCCATCTTGGCGGCTTCTCCAAAAAGGGCATCTTATGCAACCCAGAGTTCAATTTCTTGATCATCTTGTTTTGACGGTCGCCGATATAGAGGCCACCTGCCAGTTCTACCAAAACGCACTGGGAATGGTGCCGACGCAATTCACCCCCGCAGATGGATCAACCCGCTGGGCATTGTGTTTTGGCGCGCAAAAGATCAACTTGCATCCGGCTGGAAAGGAATATGCCCCCAAGGCAAACCGCCCGACACCGGGCAGCGCGGACTTATGTTTTCTATCCGAACAGACAATGACCGACTGGCAGGATCATTTCGCAGCCCAAGGCATCGCAATAGAAGAAGGCCCCGTGCAACGAACCGGTGCAACAGGGCCTATCTTGTCTCTCTACATTCGTGATCCGGATAAAAACCTGATCGAAATCTCAAACCAGATCTAGGCTGACTTAAGTCGTTCGGCTTCGGCCCGCAATTTCACCATCAAACTGTCGAGACTTTCGGCTGTTCGTTCGTTGGTAAGCGCGCCTTGTTCGTCAAACTGGGAAAAAGACTGCGCCAACGCCACGTCAGGCCCCAGCACAAAACGGGGTTGAAACGGTTGCAGCGCTTCTCGGAGCGTGCTTTGCGCCCGCTCGCCACCGGTACGGCCAGCTGCGGCGGACATCACCGCTACGGGTTTGCCAGCCCAAGGGTTTCCGTCAACGCGGCTGACCCAATCGAGGGCGTTCTTGAGCACGCCAGACAGGGCTTTGTTGTATTCCGGCGTCACAACGATCACAGCATCAGCGGCTTGTATCTGATCGGCAAGTAATTGCACTTCTTCGGGAATGCCTTGTTCGGCCTCAAGGTCACCATCATATAAGGGCAGCCGAAGGTTACCTACAATGAACTGCGCCGGATCAAAACGTGCAGCCGCTTGGTTCATAAGTTTGGTGTTGGTCGATGCACTACGCAGTGCGCCGCTTAGGCCAACTAGGGTGAGGTTTGACATGCTCTGTCTCCGTTCTTCTGTTGGCATTGATCTAGGCACAAAAAAACGCCGCGTCTATTCGCGGCGTTTTCATAGGTAACGTGCATATACGCACGAAGGTGCGAATTATCGCATCAAGAGTTCGGAAGGATCACGATCTCAACACGGCGATTCTGCGCTTTGCCTTCAGGTGTCAGGTTCGACGCGATCGGCTGGTCTTCACCTGCACCAATCGCCTGCAGGCGGCTTGTGGGTACGCCCGAGGAGCTGAGCACATTCAGAACAGACTGCGCACGGCGCTGAGACAAGTTCAGGTTATACCCGGCATCGCCATCGCTATCGGTGTGTCCGATAACTTGTGCGGTGGTGTCAGGATAAGCCAATAGGCTTTGGGCCACATTGCGCAGATCACCTACCAGACCGGGGCGCAATTCGGCGCTATCGGTCGCAAACAAAATGTCTTGCGGCATCGTCACAATCAGGCGGTCGCCCGTATTTCGGATACCAACGTCGTTGCCCAGCTGCTGGCGCAATTCAGCTTCTTGCTTGTCCAGCTGGTTGCCGATCAAACCACCAGCGGCAGCGCCCGCCAAGGTACCCAGAACAATCGCTTTGTTGCGGTCTTTAACGCTGGAACCCTGACCGGCAAGTCCGCCAACCACTGCACCAAGACCGGCCCCTACCAGCGCACCGGTTTTAGTTTGCCGATTGGGATCATTCTCATTGATCATAGGACCGGTCGTGCAGGCGCTTAGGCCCAAAGAAGCCACTGCGGCCAGGAAAATCGGGGAAGTTGCCCGGATCATAATATGCCTCATCATGTTATCGCCCCTTTGAATGGGGTCATTCGCTGCTGATATACAATAACATGGGTGTCTTGGGCAGGCCAGTCACGGGGAAATCGGCGATTTGCCGCCCAATTTTCCGGTTCAAGCTTCCACTCGCGCGGCTTCCCAAGCCAAAATAGCGCGTTTAACCGGTAGCCCCCAATGATACCCCCCCAAACCGCCTGATTTTCGCAAGGCCCGATGGCACGGAATGAGATAGCTAATGGGGTTACGGCCGACTGCCGTTCCCACGGCACGGACAGCCTTGGGTTTGCCCACCACACCGGCCAGTTCCGAATAAGTCGTGACATGCCCGGATGGAATGCGCATCAACGCCTCCCAGACTTTGATCTGTAGCGGCGATCCGATCAGATACAGCGGGACTTCGCCTTCTTGCTGCACCCCGAAAGCCGTTAAAACCCATGGGCGCAAAAACATCGGGTCCTCAACATAATCTGCCTTTGGCCAGCGGGCGAATAAGTCTTCAAACGCCGCTTCGGTTCCGCTTTCAGAGGCAAAGGCGATCCCGCACAATCCTTTTTGCGTCCCCATCACCAAAGCCGGACCAAAGGGGCTTTCGAACCAGCCCCAATAGATTGTCAGCCCTGCGCCTCCCTTGGCGTAATCGCCCGGACTCATGGATTCCCAGCGCAAAAATAGATCATGCAAACGGCCACCGCCCGACAGCCCCGTGGCATGGGCTGTCTCCAAAGTCGTAAAACGCTCTGTCAAAAGTGCCTTTGCATGACCAAGTGTCAGGTATTGCTGATAGCGCTTTGGCGACACCCCAGCCCACCGCGAGAAGACACGCTGAAAATGCGCTGGACTCATCCCCATAGCATTGGCCAATTGCTCCAAGGTCGCCTGCTCGCCCATACCATCAATCAATTCGATCGCACGGCGCATGACGTGAAAATGGTACCCGTCTTCGCTCATATCATTGGGCATGCTGGCCTCCTTCTTAAAGTGGCTTTACCCTAACTTCGCTGGTGTGTTTCTGCGATCCGGAATATGCGAAATCGTCAAGCAAGCATACAGTTGGCGGGTTGCATCTGTATCGCGCGTTGTCTTTGCAGCAATTCTGCTTGATCTTGCGATAGATAACTGCGCGCCCCGCAAGTGTGAAAGACACCGCGCGGTGGGAATACACCCAAGTCCGTAATCCACCCAGGATCAGACGGAGGCTCCAACAAGCTTTCCGACCAAAGGCCATTGACCATCACCACCTGATGATACGCAAACAAGAGATGATGCATGGTGCAACTACGATCAAGAAGCTCTGGCCGATTTTGATCCGCAAGAAATTTCGCCGGAACAAGAACCTCGTCTTCTTCAAATAGCCTCTTCACATCCGCGCCGTGCACCAGCAGTCCGGAATCTGGCGATACCTCCACAAATCCCGCTGCCGCTGTGGGATCAAAGCCAACGCGCAGGCCCCAAGAGTTTCTTCTTGGATTGTAGACAAGTCCGGTTGGGGCGTAACCGATCAACTTCGGCATAGTCGTCTTTCATTGAAGGTATCGATTCCTCGCATTAAACCGCTTTCGATCGGATTAACTCGGCAACTGTCCCCTGCCCTTGTTCCAGCGCTCAAAGGCGGGCATACCGCACGCATGGCAAAACAGATGAATTACCAAACCCTGCGTGAGGTTTTTACACGCTTTCAGGCCTCTGAACCGGAGCCCAAGGGCGAGTTGAACCATACCAATGCATATACATTGGTTGTGGCCGTGGCCCTGTCTGCCCAATCCACAGATATTGGCGTCAACAAAGCGACGGAAAAACTGTTTCAAGTTGCAGACACTCCGCAAAAAATGCTCGACCTTGGCGAAGAGGCTGTGATCGAGCACATCAAAACCATTGGGTTGTTTCGGCAAAAGGCCAAAAACGTTATCAAAACCGCCCGCATCTTAGTCGATGACTACGACGGCCAAGTGCCCAATTCGCGGGCCGCCCTCGAAAGTCTTCCGGGCGTGGGCCGGAAAACAGCCAATGTTGTTCTAAACATGTGGTGGGGCCATCCGGCGCAGGCTGTTGATACGCATATCTTGCGGGTCGGCAACCGGTCGGGCATTTGCCCCGGCAAAGATGTCGTCGCCGTTGAACGTGCAATCGAAGACAACATCCCCGTCGATTTTCAAAATCACGCCCACCATTGGTTGATCCTGCACGGACGCTATATCTGCGTGGCGCGTAAACCCAAATGCAAGGCGTGTCACATAAACGACCTCTGCCAATTCGAGGAAAAGACCGAATGAAAAAGTACCAAGTAGTTGGCATCGGCAACGCCGTTGTTGATGTGTTGACCCGCTCCGAGGATACATTCCTTGACCATATGGGCATCCAAAAAGGCATCATGCAGCTTGTCGAACGCGACCGCGCCGAAACTTTGTATGCCGCCATGTCCGACCGCGTCGAAGCCCCGGGCGGATCAGTTGCCAACACATTGGCTGGCATCGGGAATTTGGGCCTTCCCACCGCGTTTATCGGCCGCGTGCACGATGACGCATTGGGGCATTTTTACGCTGACGCAATGGTCAAAGGTGGCACCGACTTTGTGAACGCCCCGAGCTCCGAAGGCGATTTGCCAACCTCACGGTCGATGATCTTTGTTTCGCCAGATGGCGAGCGGTCCATGAACACTTATCTTGGCACATCGGCCGAGCTTGGCCCTGATGATGTGTCAGACGAGGTAACCCATCAGGCCGAAATCATCTTCCTTGAAGGGTATTTGTTCGACAAGGACAAAGGCAAAGACGCATTCTTGCGCGCCGCGCGCACCTGCCGCGCAGCTGGCGGCAAAGCTGGTATCGCCATTTCCGATCCTTTTTGCGTAGAACGCCACCGCGAAGATTTTCTGAAGCTTATTGCCAACGAGATGGATTTTGTCATCGGCAACGAAGAGGAAATCCGCTCGCTATACCAAGACGACAGCCTAGAGGCAGATCTGGCCCGCGTTGCTGCCGTCTGCCCATTGGTTGTCTGCACCCGCTCGGGCGACGGCGTGACAATCATACATGACGGTCAGCGGTTCGATGTGCCAGTGACCAAGGTCGTGCCAGTAGATGCGACCGGTGCGGGCGATCAATTCGCCGCGGGCTTCCTATATGGCTTGGCGACCGGTGCAGATATGGACACTGCTGGCAAAATGGGCTGCGTTTGCGCCACCGAAGTGATTGGTCACATGGGGCCGCGCCCCGAAGCAAACATGCAAGCACTGTTTCGTCAAAACGGCTTGCTGTAAGCGGTTCACGCTATAGGAAAAGGGCGGCACATCATTCTGATGGCCGCCCTTTTTTGTTAGTGGGCTTCGGCCCAATTGGCCCCTTGGCCCGCATCGACGATCAAGGGCAAGTCCAGCTTAACAACCGGATCCGCAGCGCCTTGCATGATGCCTCGCGCCACGCCTATCAGCTCTTCCACGGCAGTTTCCTCAACTTCGAACAGCAATTCATCGTGAACCTGTAGCAGCATTTTGGCTGGTAGATTTTCGATGGCATCCGGCATGCGAATCATCGCGCGGCGAATAATATCAGCGGCAGTGCCCTGAATCGGGGCGTTGATCGCAGCCCGTTTGGCAAAACCGGCGCGCGGCCCCTTTGCGGCGATTTCCGGCGTATGGATCACCCTGCCAAACAGGGTTTCAACACGCAGGTTTTCTTTGGCAAAGTTCACCGTCTCTTCCATGTAGGATTTAATACCGGGGAAGCGTTCGAAATAGCGATCGATAAAGCCCTGCGCCTCGGCCCGAGGGATGCGCAAATTGCGCGCCAAGCCAAATCCGGAAATGCCATAAATCACACCAAAGTTGATCGCCTTGGCCTGCCGCCTGATATCCGGTGTCATCTCGTCCAGCGGCACATTGAACATTTCGGACGCCGTCAACGCATGAATGTCGTGCCCCTGTTTAAACGCCTCTTTCAGCGCATCAATCCCCGCCATCTGCGCCAGTACGCGCAATTCGATCTGGCTATAGTCGAGCGACACCAGAACCTTGCCCTCTGGCGCGACAAAAGCCTCGCGGATGCGGCGGCCGTCTTCTGTCCTTACCGGAATGTTTTGCAAGTTCGGATCAGTCGAGGCCAATCGTCCGGTGTTCGCCCCAGCGATAGAATACGATGTATGAACACGGCCGGTTTCAGGATGAATATGGCCTTGCAAGGCATCGGTGTAGGTCGATTTCAATTTTTGCAGCTGGCGGTAATCCAGAACGCGCGCCGCAAAATCATGCTCTGTCGCCAGATCTTCAAGCACATCCGCCGGTGTCGACCACTGACCGGTTTTGGTTTTCTTGCCGCCCTCAAGCGCCATTTCTTCGAACAGAATAGCACCGACTTGTGCGGGCGATTGCACGTTAAACTCACGCCCTGCCAGCTCATACAACTCAGCCTCAAACCCCGCCATTTTCTGGGCAAATGCGTTCGACATGCGGCTGAGCACATCGCGGTCCACCTGAATGCCGTGCATCTCCATCTTAGCCAGTACCGGAACAAGCGGGCGTTCCAATCCTTCATAGACCCGGGTCACTTTTGAGCGATGTAGAAGCGGTTTGAACAGCTGCCAAAGGCGCAGGGTAATATCGGCGTCCTCCGCTGCGTATTTCACCGCATCGCCAACCGGAACCTTGTCAAAGGTAATTGCGCTCTTGCCGCTCCCCAACAAGGATTTGATCGGAATCGGGGTGTGGTTCAAATACCGATCCGAAAGTGCGTCCATGCCGTGGTTGTGTAGGCCACCATGCAGCGCATAGCTGAGCAACATCGTGTCATCTATCGGTTTGATATCAATGCCATAGCGTTTAAACACCTTGGCATCATATTTCATATTTTGCCCGATCTTGATCACACTCGGGTCTTCAAGCAGCGGTTTGATCGCATCCAATGCGGCTTGTAGCGGGATCTGCCCCTCGGCCAAATCTTCTGATCCAAATAGATCATCTGCTGCGGACGCCCGATGTGTCAGCGGTATGTAACAGGCCTCACCTGCCGTGACGCACAGCGAAATACCCACCAAATCGCAAAGCATTTCATCAAGGCCGGTTGTTTCCGTATCCACTGCAATCCAACCGGTTTGTTGCGCCTTGGCAACCCAAACCGCCAGCGCATCCAAGTCGCTGACACATTCATATTTCTCGGGATCAATTGGAGCGTTTTCCGGCGCGGCTGCGGCCTCAGCCATAGGCGCATCCTCAATCACCGGCGCATCAGCCCCCAAAGAGGCGGCCATGCGTTTGGTCATTGTCCGGAATTCCATTTCCGCCAGAAAGCCCAAAAGTTTGTCAGCTTCCGGCTCCCGAACTTCCATCTCATCAATGGTGAAATCGAGCGCCATTTCACAATCAAGCTGTACCAATCGTTTCGACAATTCGATTTGCGCGCGATTGTCGATCAACGACTGTCGGCGCTTCGGCTGCTTGATCTCCTCGGACCGGTCCAGCAACTCTTCGAGAGAGCCATATTCGTTGATCAGCAAAGCCGCTGTTTTGATGCCGATACCGGGCGCGCCGGGAACGTTGTCCACACTATCACCCGCCAGCGCCTGCACATCGACAACCCGTTCTGGCGCAACACCAAATTTTTCATGCACACCGTCACGGTCGATGCGTTTGTTCTTCATCGGATCCAGCATTTCGACACCATCGCCAATCAACTGCATCAAATCCTTGTCCGACGACACAATCGTTACACGCCCACCGGCTTCGCGGCCCTGACAGGCCAGCGTCGCGATGATGTCGTCAGCTTCAAATCCCTCGACCTCATAACAGGCAATGTTAAAGGCCCGCGTTGCATCACGGGTCAACGGGAACTGCGGGCGCAGATCTTCGGGGGCAGGAGGACGGTTGGCTTTGTATAAATCATACAGATCATTGCGGAAAGACTTTCCGGAATGGTCAAAAATGACGGCAACATGGGTCGGAGCATCAGGGCCTGTCTGCCCCTCGCCGTAACGCTGCAACATGTTACAAAACCCTGCGACAGCGCCCACAGGCAACCCGTCAGATTTCCGCGTCAAAGGCGGCAACGCATGATAGGCCCGAAAAATAAAAGCCGATCCGTCGATCAGGTGCAGATGGCACCCCTTACCGAAATCACTCGCCATTCGTCCGCTCCCCATGATCTGCACCACATATTATTTCAGGTATGGTTTGCCATGCCGGATCGGTTTCTGCCAGCCGTCCTTTGCGCTTGACCATGCAATTCGGCCTCAAAAACGAAAACAACCCCGCGCTTTAGCGCAGGGCAAATTCATTTCGTTTTTGGCTTAGTGTGCTTAGACTTTGTCTTCAAAATCTTTGTGCACAAATTTGCAGTCGCAATAAGGACATTCAACCCAGCCATGTTCGGCTGGCATTTGCAGCCATACGCGCGGATGCCCCAAAGCACCGCCGCCGCCGTCACAGGCAACGCGAAAGCTGTCCACAATCTTAGTCTCGGGCGCCTGAATGGTCATGGCATTGGTTCCCTTTTCTCGAACACTGGCTTAACAGCCTTATGAGCCAAGCCAGCCGCAGGAGCAAGCACGCGCAATGACACAGGACGCTATCCGCATCAGCAATCTGCAAAAGACCTATGAAGGCGGCAAACAAGCCCTCAAAGGGGTAGACCTGACCGTACCGGCAGGGTCGATCTTTGGCCTACTCGGGCCCAACGGCGCAGGGAAATCAACTTTGATCAATATTCTCGCCGGGTTGGTGCTAAAATCCGCTGGCGAGGTTGAGATTTGGGGCTGGCAACAAGACAAAAACCCACGCCAATCACGCGCAGCCATAGGCGTTATGCCGCAAGAGCTCAATCTTGATCCATTTTTCTCCCCCTTTGGCGCTCTCGAAGTTCAGGCGGGGCTGTACGGCGTTCCCAAAGACCAGCGCCGCAGCGAAGAAATCCTTGAAATGGTGGGCCTGACGGACAAACGCGATGCATACGCGCGCACCCTGTCTGGCGGCATGCGCCGCCGTTTGTTGCTGGCCAAGGCCCTCGTACATCATCCGCAGATCTTGGTTCTGGATGAGCCGACGGCTGGCGTTGACATCGAATTGCGGCAAATGCTGTGGCGGAATATCCGCAAATTGAACCAAGAACGCGGGATGACCATTATCCTGACCACGCATTACCTCGAAGAAGCCGAGGAAATGTGCGACGAGATCGCGATTATCGATCAGGGTGCCATGGTAGCCCGCGACAGCACAGCCAATCTTTTGGGGCAGCTTGACGCGAAAACCATGTTGATTACGCCTGAGCATGTGCCGGAAACGCTGCCAGCAGGCCCGGGGCTGGCGGTGGAAACCCGCCGCGACGGCACGATCGCCGTCAACTACAACGCCAAGCAAACCCGCGCAGAGGATGTCCTAACAGCCGTTCACGCCGCCGGAATTCGAATCCGAGATGTGCGGACGGAACAAGCCGATCTGCAAGATGTCTTTTTATCTCTGACCCAAAGCCACTCAGGCTAAGCTCTCGGACCCAAAGCAAATCCGCGTGACAGCTGCAGGTCACGTCACCCCGCAGCGCGCGCCGCATTAAAAACCCGAAGTGGGTTTTGGTGTGGACAACAGCGCGGGCCATAGGCCCGCACCATTGAACAACCTAAAATCCTAGGCGCGTTCCAACATCCGGCCCAAAGGGCGGCCCGCCAAGATATGCACATGCAGATGCGGCACCTCTTGCACCGCGTCGCGGCCAGCATTGGAAATCAGACGAAAACCGTCTTCCTCAACACCTTCCATCTTGCAGACCTCACCAACAGCGCGAACATAGTCCACGATCTCGGTGTCCGATGCTGTTTGCGCAAAATGGTCAAAACACACATAGGCCCCTTTAGGAATCACCAAGACATGCTTCGGTGCTTGGGGGTACAGATCACGAAAGGCCAGAGAGTGCTCCGTTTCCAAAACCGTTGAGTTCGGAATCTCGCCCCGTAAAATCTTCGCAAAAATATTCTGATCGTCGTAAGCATATGCCATGTTTCGGTACCCTTAGCGCGTTTGAAATCACTGTTTGCGCATTGGTATCGCGCAAAACCGCCGCTGCCTCAATCCGCATATAGATGATCTAGATCGACAATCTCTTGGGCTACGTCCTGTGGTACTGACAAAAACGTAGCAACCGCCGCCGCGTTGACCTGCCTCGGATCGCTTTCGCGGATGCGCAAAAGGTTGTCAAAATTGGCATCTTTGATTTGATCGCTTTCATGCATCATATCATTGCGCACAGTTGGCAAAAGACGCTGCAACGTCTCTGGTGGAGTACGTTCCCCTGCCAAACCAACCCGCATTGCGTGGCCGATCAAGTACTCATCGGAGAACAAGCAGTCGACTTCCAAAATTCGGGTTCGGGATCGATCGTTGGCAAAATCAGAAATCAAATCAAGATCTTCCGGATCCATGCAAACGATCAGTCGATCCGTCTCATAATAGTCAAACAACATTCGCATCAAGGCACGACGATGTCGGTGCCGTTTGCCCATGGTCGATTGGATGCCGCCCAAATCTGGCAAAACACAGCTTTCTTCATTGAACAGGTAATCAATACACGGAATGTCAGTGCTCTGCCGGAAACGCTCTACCAATCGTTTCGCCACATGCCATTTCTTGCTGACCACTATCAGCAACTCGCGCTCCCGGCCCAACGAGCTTTCTTTTTCCCAGAACCGAGACCCAAAGCGCCGTCCCATGCGACCCTTTTCCGTCAGGAATTTATGGAGTGACCGGCCTTCGTTCGAAATCTTGAACCGCTGCCCCTCAGAGGAATATAAAACCCCCAGCCGACGCCGCAACTCCATCGCTTCTGGGCTGATTTTTCGGGCAAACAAAAAGTCTTGGCTCAGCAACAAGTCATAGTGATCGTTGTAAAAAACGATCGGCAACCCGTAGTCGCTGAACATCAAAAAGGTCAGCGTCCGGTTCTCAATTTCCTGCTCGGGAACCAAATGCCGCACGAGCGTCTGAAAAAAGGTCTCGTCCGGAATCCACGTCGACCGGAAAAACTGCATCACGTCCTTGCGCCTTTTGGCAAAGTCCAAAATCCATTCAACAGTGCGGCGCCGCAGACACCACCACTGCGACCCGATCATAACCTCCAGATCTTGTGGAACTTTACGGGTCATACCTAAACTTTTTTGCACTTGGAACATTGCGTAGAACCGGCGTTTTTGCGTTCGCTCATTGAACCAATGGCGGTAAATCAACCGCTCTTCCTTCCAGCCCGTCTTTATCCAGTCGGATTGGAAATAGTCATAGCTTTCAATGTAGTCACAATCCCTACGGTCCAGAAACTCATGCGCGTATTCAGCTGACTTGATTGCCATGCAATCGCCGGACAGCATGTAAAAATGCGTGGCGCGCGGGAATGCGTCCAAGGCGGATTGCACAGCCTGAATAGTCGCTTCGACCAGGCTCCATTCCCCCCAACCACATTTTATGCGTTTGCGGGCAAATGTGACATTGGGATTGTTGGACAAGGCCGCTTTGATTTTCTTGAAATCATCGAGATCGGAACGGGCATCATAGTGGATCGACATGTAGTCGCCCACCGCCGTAAGGCTTTGCGCCTGCTTGATGATCGCGTCCGGGTCTTTATGACACAACAGGATGAAGGCGATTTTTGCCATTTAGGAAACCATCTGCCCTATTTTTGCCTGATTGTTTATATTGATAGACATGAACAAGCGTTGAAGAAAGCCGCATATTTTGCTTTTTTGGGCGCAAATGGTGCCAAATACAACAGGGCGCAAAAAGCAGGAGGCGGCAGGCATGGGTTTTCCTGGAACCTGGATGACCGAAAGTGAAAGCATGGTGTATCGGGTTGTGCCGAAATGCGCCTGCTCGACCATTGGTCAAATCATGTACTATTCTGATCATGGTGCGTTTTTTGACGGCGACATCCATGATGCCAGCCAAGGGCTGCACAAATGGGCGCGCGAAGACAGCCAACCGGCGATCAAGGCAAACGTGAAAACGCACACCAGCTATGCCTTTACTTGTGTGCGCAATCCTTACACGCGTATCCTCTCCAGCTTCTTTGACAAGATTTGCGGAATTCAGCGCAACGGCCGCCGATATCGCGGCAACCTTGTCCCACTGTTGATCCAAAAATACGGGATCGAAGTGGGGGGAGACGATGGCAAGCAAGAGTTTGACCAGATCAAATCCTTTCGGCGCTTTTTGCTCTTCACCCGTGACACCATTCGTTGGCGGCGACCTATGGACCCAGACATCCACTGGTCGGCCATGTCTGGCCATGTCAGCACGTTCATTGTCAACGGCGGACGCTACAACAACATCTTTTGGACGGAAAAGTTCAACGAAGGCATGCAAGGCGTTCTGGATTCGATCAACACACCGCATGACGTTGATTTGGCCAATATCCCGCGTTTCAATGAATCCGAAGGCCACGGACCAAAACGCGCGCATCCGGTCGAAGACTATTTCGACGATCTATCGATGCATCTCATCAAGGAAATCTTCCATCGCGATTTTGCACTGTTCAAATATGATTTCGACAATCCGGGCAACAAAATGCCCATAGGCGAGATTGATCTGGACGAAGTGCATGCCAAATTGGGCGACTAGACTGGTGACTGCGCCGCCATACAAAGCGGCGCAAACGTAAATGCACCTACAGACCTTCAAGCTCGGATGACGGAATAATCGGGAAGAACTGACCAGAAGACCAAAGCCCGAACCATCCGTCATGATGCGCGCCCAGATCAACCAACCTATAGAAACTCTTGCGGTCGATCAGCGCCTCCAGATTAGCGCGGATCAGCACATAGGGCGACGGCTCGCCGGTTTGCGCGTCGCGTTCAACACGAATGGGGTGATCGGGGCCTGCCACCGCTTCGTCGCCGACATGGGTCTGAAACGTTAGAATCTGTGCCTTACCGTCGTCTTTCGCTTCGAAATCCACAGCAACAAACGGCGCGTCATCCACCGTGATTCCAACCTTTTCAACCGGCGTCACCAGAAAATAGCTGTCGCCATCCTTGCGCAGGATCGATGAAAAAAGTCGCACCAGCTCAAATCTGCCGATAGGCGTGCCCAAATAGAACCATGTGCCGTCCCGTGCGATCCGCATGTCTAAGTCACCGCAAAAGGGCGGATTCCACTTGTGAACAGGCGGTAGACCCCGCCCTTTTGTCGCTTTTATTGACGCCGCAATGCCATCTGCCGATGGGGTCACAACATTTTGTCCGCTCATATCTTTTGCCATTTCCAACTCACACGATACATTCATATCTAATACGATTGATTGCAATGGAGAGTTCTTATGGCGGATGCCGAAAATCTGGTGGCAGAAATAGAAGCCCTGGAGGAAAAATTGGCCGAGGCGAAGCGATCCATCAATGCCCGGTTCATCGGCCAACCCCGCGTCGTTGATCTGACCCTGTCGGCACTTCTTTGCGGGGGTCATGGCCTCTTGATCGGTTTGCCCGGTCTGGGGAAAACCCGTTTGGTTGAAACCCTGAGCACTGTCATGGGGTTAAACGGCAACCGCGTGCAATTTACACCCGATCTGATGCCCGCAGACATTTTGGGGTCCGAGGTTTTGGAAACCGGCAATGACGGCAGCCGCGCCTTCAAATTCATCCCCGGGCCGATCTTTTGCCAGTTGATGATGGCCGACGAGATCAACCGTGCCAGTCCGCGCACGCAATCCGCGCTGCTGCAAGCCATGCAGGAAAAGCAGGTCACCGTCGCTGGTGAAACCCGCGTTTTAGATACCCCCTTCCATGTTTTGGCCACCCAAAACCCGATTGAGCAAGAAGGCACCTATCCATTGCCAGAAGCCCAGCTTGACCGCTTTTTGGTACAGATCGACGTGAATTATCCAGACCGCGATACCGAACGCGACATCCTTTTGGCAACAACCGGCACCGAAGAAGACGAGGCACATCAGGTGTTCACTGCCGAAGAATTGATCGCAGCGCAGACCCTGTTGCGCCGCATGCCGGTGGGCGATGCCGTGGTAGAACTGATCCTTGATTTGGTTAGGGCCTTTCGCCCAGAAGATCCCTCTGCGCCGGATCGCGTCCGCGAAGTGGTGGCATGGGGCCCCGGACCGCGCGCCGCGCAGGCGCTAATGTTGACCGTGCGCGCCCGTGCACTGTTGCAAGGGCGTCTGGCCCCATCACCTGAGGATGTTATCGACATGGCACGCCCTGTTTTGACTCACCGCATGGCGCTGTCCTTCTCGGCGCGCGCCCGCGGTGAAGACCTGAGTTCGCTCATTGACGAAGTCGCCGCTGGTGTCACCAAGGTTGAGGCCGCCGCGTGAGCCAAAACATCGCCCAACAGTCCGGCTCCGGTCTAAGATCCCGTGCCCAAATGGAAGCCAGCCACTTTCCGGCGCTGCTGGCACGCGCCGAAACCTTGGCAGGTACGGTGCTTTTGGGGGAACACGGGCGCAGACGCGCTGGGGCCGGGGATGATTTTTGGCAATACCGGCCTTTGCAGCCGGGCGACAACTACCGCCACATTGACTGGCGCAGATCAGCCAAGGGCGATGATCAATTTATCAGTGAACGCGAATGGCAGGTCGCCCAGAGTGTTCAGCTGTGGGTCGATCCCGGCGCATCCATGCGCTTTTCCTCCTCGCGGGATCTACCAACCAAAGCCGACCGTGCCCGACTGATCGCTCTGGCAATTGCCGTTCTTCTTATTCGGGGCGGTGAACGTGTTGGCCTGACCGGCTGGGATCTGCCACCGCGCCGCGGCGAAGCCCAAATGCTTCGGCTGGCGGAAATGTTCGGCCGCGATGACGACTCTGACTATGCCGAACCCGAGGCACGCGGCATGCTGCCCCATGCAAAGGCGCTATTTGTTTCGGATTTTCTGTCCGATATTGCCCCGATCGAAGCCGCTTTGGCCAAGGCCGCTGACAGAAATGTACGCGGCACTTTGGTGCAGGTGCTTGATCCGGCAGAAGAAGCCTTTCCGTTTCAAGGGCGGACCATTTTCGAAAGCGTCGGGAAATCCGTGGCGTATGAAACGCTCAAAGCAGGCGATTTGCGGGATCGCTATTTGTCGCGTCTGGCAGAGCGCAAGGACCGCCTTGAAACCTTATGCCGGCAAACCGGCTGGCAGTTTTATTGCCATCACACAAACCAAAGTGCGCAATCCGCACTTCTTTGGCTTTATCGCGCATTGGATGGGGGCCACCCATGACCTTGTTTGGTGTACTTGGCATCACGACGCCTTGGCTGCTGCTCAGCCTGCTGGCACTACCGATCTTGTGGGTCATTTTGCGGGCTGTGCCGCCTGCCCCTGTGCGCCGAAAGTTCCCCGGTGTCGTTTTACTTTTGGGCCTGAAAGACGACGAACAGGTTACAGACCGCACGCCATGGTGGCTTTTGCTGCTGCGCATGCTGGCTGTTGCGGCGGTGATTTTCGGCCTGTCGGGGCCAATTTTGAACCCAGAACCAAAGACCGAAGCGGCAGGTGATGCACCACTGCTTGTAATCATGGACGCCAGCTGGGCATCGGCCACAGATTGGCGGGCGCGCATGGTCACCTTGGACGGGCTTTTGACGCAGGCCGGACGCGAAGGTCGCACGGTCGCCTTGTTGCGCCTGACCAATCCTGAACCGGTACAATTCAATAGTGCCGACGTGCTGCGTAGCCGTCTGACCGGCGTGCAACCCGAACCTTGGCAACCCGGCAAGGCAGACATGCAGCGCGCTATGGCCGCCCTGCCTGAGGGAGAATTCGACAGTTTCTGGATGTCTGACGGTTTGGCCCGCGATACCCGCGCCCCTTTGTTGCAAGTACTCGAATCCCGCGGAACGCTTAAGGTATTTGAAAACGCCCGCACACTCTTTGCACTTGGCCCTGCGACCCTTGAGGATGGGCATTTGGCCATGACGTTGCACAGGTTGCGCGCCGGACCAGAGGCCACTGTCACTTTGGCTGGACATGGCAAAGACCCCGCAGGGAATCCCGCCTTGCTCTTTGAATCCGAGGTGACATTCGAAGATCAAGCGCTGATCGCAGAAACCAAACTGTCGCTGCCCGCCGAATTACGGGCCCGGATCAGCCGTTTTGAAATCCAAGGCACCCGCAGCGCCGGAGCCGTCACGCTTCCCGATGACAGCCTGCGCCGCCGCGAGATAGCACTGATTGCGGGCCGCGGAGGCAGCGAAGGGCTCCAGCTTCTCGACCCGCTGCATTATCTGAACAAGGCATTGGCCCCGACAACCGACATTCTGAACGGGTCGCTCGAAGATGTGCTGCCTGCCAATCCGGACGTGATCGTTCTGGCCGATGTTGCGACACTCAGTCCGAGCGAAGAGTTCGCTGTTCTTGAATGGCTTGCCCAAGGCGGCCTGCTGCTGCGTTTTGCCGGACCGCGCCTTGCTGCCAGCGACATCAGCCGCACCGACGAAGACCCCTTGATGCCGGTGCGGTTGCGCGCCGGTGGCCGCACGGTGGGTGGGGCCATGAGCTGGGGAGAGCCTAAAACGCTGGCTCCCTTTGCCAGCGACAGTCCCTTTGCTGGCCTGAATGTTCTGGACGAAATCACGGTTCATAGTCAGGTGATCGCCCAGCCGGATCCAGCGCTGGCGGATCGTGTGATTGCGCAACTGAGCGACGGAACACCCTTGGTAACCCGCAAATCTGTGGGGCAAGGTCAGGTGGTACTGGTACATGTGACCGCAAATGCCGAATGGTCAAATCTCCCGATTTCCGGCCTGTTTGTGCAAATGTTGGAACGTCTGTCAATTTCGTCCAGTGTCGGCGTCTCCGAGGATCAAAACCTTGAAGGCACAACATGGCAACCGCTGTCCGTTCTTGATGCTTTCGGCAAGCTGCGCGGCGCGGATACATTGCCCGGTGTCGACGGTTTGGTTCTGGCCCAAGCTGTCTTGAGCGCCGATTTGCGGCCGGGCCTCTACCAAGGCGAGGACCGCACACTGGCCCGCAATGTGATTGCAGCCGATCCGCAACTACAGCCGATGGTTTGGCCTTCGGAAGTTTCAGTTCTAGGTCTGAACCGCCCGCGTGAAACACCGCTTGGCGGCTGGTTTTTGGCTGCGGCTATCTGCCTTTTACTGGCCGATATTATCGCCTCTCTCGCCTTGTCAGGCCGGTTATTAGGGGCACGCGCTGCCATGGCGATATTGTTGCTCGCCGGTTTGCCCATTGATGGCAATGCCCAAACAACCGATGAACAACTTGCCATTGCCGCCACATCCGAAGTGGTCTTTGCGCACGTTCTGACCGGAGATGACAAGCTGGATCAACTGGCGGGGGCTGCCATGCGCGGCCTATCCGATACGCTGTTTTACCGCACATCGGTCGAACCGGCCCTGCCGATGGCGGTCAATCTTGAGGAAGATGAGCTGGCGTTCTTCCCCTTTTTGTATTGGCCGATCAGCGCCAATCAGGCGATTCCGTCCGATGCGGCCTATGCCAAGCTGAACACCTATCTTCGCTCCGGTGGTATGATTTTGTTTGACACCCGTGACGCAGATATCGCCGGATTCGGTGCGACCACAGCAAATGGCCGCAAATTGCAGGCTTTGGCCGCACAACTGGATATACCCCCGCTGGAACCGATCCCCCAAGATCACGTGCTGACGCGCACTTTTTACCTGCTACAGGACTTTCCCGGCAGGTACGTTGGCCGCGATGTTTGGGTCGAAGCGGCACCGCCGGACGCCAAGTTGGTCGAAGGCATGCCGTTCCGCAATCTGAACGACAATGTAACTCCGGTGGTGATTGGTGGAAACGACTGGGCTTCGGCTTGGGCCGTCGATGAAACCGGTCTACCCATAGTACCACTGGGGCGCGGGTTTACCGGCGAACGGCAACGTGAAATCGCCAATCGCTTTGGCGTCAATCTGGTGATGCATGTGCTCACCGGCAATTACAAATCAGATCAGGTTCACATTCCTGCGCTGCTCGATAGGTTAGGCCAATGATCGGAAACATCGTTTTTGACCCTCTGCTGCCTTGGGCTGTCATTTGGAGCTTGGCCGCTTTGGCTGCGGTTGGCGTGGTCTTGGCCCTATGGCGCGGCTTGTCTGGCTGGGCACTTCGATTGGGGGCCGGTTTGGTCCTGATAGGCGCATTGGCGCAACCGTCGTACCAAATCGAAGACCGCGCCCCGCTGTCTGACATTGTCTTGATCCTAGTTGACGAAAGCGCATCCCAACGGCTGGCCAATCGGGCCGCCGTAACATCTGGGGCAGCCGATCAACTAGAAGCCCGCCTTGCCGCACGGCCCAACACCGAAATCCGCCGCATTCCTGTTGGTGATGGCCCCGATGACGCTGGAACCGAGCTGATGACTGCGCTCTCAACCGCTATGGCCGAAGAGCCCAGAGGCCGGATTGCAGGCATCTTTTTGCTGTCTGACGGCCGCCTGCACGATCTTGAACAGGCGCCAGATTTACCCGCCCCATTGCATCTTTTGCTGACGGGCCGCGACACGGATTGGGATCGCCGTTTGACCGTGCGCAATGCCCCTGGATTTGCCATTTTGGGCGAAGAAGTCTTGCTTACCTTGCGGATCGACGACGATGGTGCCGCCCCGGGAGATCTGCAATCCGAACTTTTGATTTCTGTCGATGGAGACACGCCCCAAAGTTTTATGGTGCCCGTCGGCCAAGACCTCGAACTCCCCATCACCCTACCTCATGGCGGGATGAACGTGATCCAGTTCACCGTCCCCACAGCATCGGATGAGTTGACGGACAGGAACAACACCGCTTTGGTACAAATCAACGGCGTGCGTGATCGGCTTCGGGTGTTGTTGGTATCGGGCGAACCACATGCTGGCGGGCGCACATGGCGCAACTTGCTCAAATCGGATGGCTCGGTTGATCTGGTGCATTTCACCATTTTGCGCCCGCCAGAAAAACAAGACGGCGTGCCAGTCAACGAGTTGTCTCTGATCGCTTTCCCCACGCGCGAACTGTTTTTAGACAAGATTGACGACTTTGATCTGATCATCTTTGACCGTTACAAGAGGCGCGGCATTCTGCCATCGCTCTACCTCGACAATGTGCGAAACTATGTCGAAAAAGGCGGGGCTGTGTTGGTTGCGGCGGGGCCTGATTTCGCATCGGCGGATTCGATATATCGATCGCCTTTGGGGGAAGTTTTGCCAGCCGAACCCACAGCCCGCGTCATAGACCAAGCGTTTTTGCCATTGGTGACCGATCTTGGCCTGCGCCACCCCGTGACAGCCGGTTTGACGGGACCCGAAGATTGGGGCCGATGGCTCCGCCAGATTGAGCTGGAACCCAATTCGGGTTCGACGGTGATGGAAGGCGCAAACGGCAAGCCGCTGCTGGTGTTGGACCGTGTCGGTGAGGGGCGCGTTGCCTTGCTCGCCTCGGATCAAGCATGGCTTTGGAGCCGGGGATATGAAGGCGGCGGACCGCAGCTGGACCTGCTGCGCCGTCTGGCGCATTGGATGATGAAGGAACCTGAACTGGAAGAAGAAGCGCTGTGGGCCGAAGTCACCGGCCAAACCATGCGCATCATCCGTCGGTCTTTAAAATCCAGTGTCGGAACCGTGACTGTCACCCAACCCGATGGCAGCCAGTCCGAAGTTGCCCTGACCGAAGTCAGTCCCGGCCGGTTCGAAGCCCTTTACACGGGTGCCGAAATTGGCCTGTACCGGTTGAAGGAAGGTGCACAATCTGCAGTGATCGGCCTTGGCCCGGCGGCCCCCAAAGAATTTGTGCAAACCATCGCCAGCGGCGCTGAATTGGCGGATCTGATTGCCACACAACGCGGCGGTGTGATGGCCTTGCAAGACGGGGTTCCGCAGATCCGGACAGTTAGATCCGGCCGGCCAGCCGCCGGGCGCGGCTGGGTCGGGATCACCCCCCGTGCAGCGTTTGAAACTCTGGATGTGCGCCAGACCCCCCTTTTGCCAGCGTGGTTGGTGTTGATGCTGGCCGCCCTGATGATTGTCGGGGCTTGGCTGCGCGAAGGACGCAACTAAGCCCTGCCTTGATAGACGCTACGGCAATGTCAGTATGAACAAATCTTCCGACCAGCCATCAACCACACACCGCGACCGGATAAACACCTCGGTCACGGTGTCTGGAACTTGAACACCCGACAGGCTACGCGTGAAGGGTTGCTCATTCACATGTGGATGCGCCAAAACGCGGGTGCCTAGAACCGCCCCCGACGCATCTTCAATACGCCAACCGTCGGCATAGTGATCCCATCCCGTATCCGGATGGGCCAGCGTCACGGAAAAAGACCAGCTTACGCCAGATTGCTGTGCCGAAGCACCGGTGATTTCGGGGGGATCCGCCTGCGCCAACCCAGCCAGAAACAATAGAGGAATCGTATATTTCATCCCGCCACTTTACCCAAACTGTCCGGCGCGCCAAATCACGACACCGTGCTGTCACTTACCTCAAGCAGCACAGCCCTTGAAATCGAAGCAAATTCGCGGCGCAGTATCACGGCCAATGTAAATGCAGTGGCGACCATCAGGGCAATTGGACCACCCAGCCAAGCCGCCGACGCGATGCCGAAATAAACCGACCGCAAGCCGCGATTATAGGCCTTGGCCGCTGTGATATTCACCTCGCCCGCCTTCATCGCGCGCGGCATTGCGATTGGGTCGTTTGGGTCATTTGGAACCGCCGCCATCAATATCGAGCAATACCCAAACAATCGATGAGACCAGACAAACTTTAAAAATGCATTGGCGGCCAGCACCAGCATCAAGATCAGTTTCAATTCCCAAACAACAACCGGATCGGCAGCTCCTGTTGTCAGATCTTGGGCGACACCGCGCAACCGGTCTGCGTTGCCCAAAAGGGCAAAGCCACCGCCAATTGCAATCATACTGGCCGAAGCAAAGAAAGACGTGCCCTGCCGAAGACTGGCAATAATCTGGCTATCGAATATCCGTGGTTCACGGGTCACAAATTCGCGCATCCAAATTCGTCGGTATTGCGCCATTAATTGCGATGTCGAGGGGCGGCGTTTGGGCGGGTTCTCAATGAACCAGCTTATACCCAGCCAGACCGCCAAAAAGCAGCTGACGGCGATCAGATCCAGTTGGGACAGCGCCTCGATTGCAGTGGTCCAGCCCATTTAAAACGGTTTGACCACGACGGCCCACAAGATGGCGATAACACCGAAAACGCTGACTTCGTTAAAGATGCGCAGAAAGAATTCGCTCTCCGTGAAAATGCCTTTGCGGGCGCGGATGACCAACCGACCGGTCCAGATGTAATGTGCCGTCAAGAGCACAATCAACGCCAGCTTGAGATGGACCCAAGCAGGCCAGCCCAAATCATGCGCCATCCACAGACCCGTTATCAGCGCAATCACACCAAGACCGGCGGAAAAGCGGTACAGCCGAATCGTGAGATCGCCCAAAGGGCCGAATTCGCCCAGCTTGTCCCACTCGCGCTTCCAGTAGATCAATGCCCGCGGCACGGCAAAGATAGAAGTCATCCAGCCCATGACGCACAATAAATGTATGATTTTAACCCATTCCATACAGGCAAATGACCGCTACAGGCAGTAAAGTGCAAGCGGTCTTCTGCCCGATCTGACACTTTGGCCTCGCAATTTCGAAATTTTGGTTATATAAAGTTACCAATTTAGCGAGGTGCCTTATGGAAATGCCAATCCCCAATGCGTCAGTCCTGGCCCGCAAGGACCGGATCGTAGCGAAATTGAGCGCGGTTTTGCCAGCCAATGCGGTCATTTCGGACGAAGCCGAGACGCGCGCCTATGAATGTGATGCGCTGACGGCCTATCGCTGCCCCCCTTTGGCCGCTGTCCTCCCAACCACAACCGAGCAAGTTAGTGCCATTCTCAAAATTTGCCACGCCGAAGGGGTGCCCGTTGTGCCGCGCGGGTCTGGCACATCACTCGCGGGGGGGGCCTTGCCGACGGCTGACTGTGTCATTTTGGGTGTGGCGCGGATGAACGGCGTGCTGGAAACCGATTACAACAACCGGTTTATTCGGGTTCAAACCGGTCGCACCAACTTGTCCGTGTCCGGTGCCGTCGAAGAGAATGACTTCTTCTACGCCCCGGATCCCTCGTCGCAATTGGCCTGCGCCATTGCCGGAAATATCGCGATGAATTCCGGCGGGGCGCACTGCTTGAAATACGGTGTGACCACCAACAACCTTTTGGGCGTCACAATGGTTCAAATGGACGGCACGGTTATCGAGATCGGCGGCGCACATCTAGATTCTGGCGGGCTGGACCTGCTAGGCTTGATTTGCGGCTCCGAAGGCCAATTGGGCGTCGTGACCGAAGCCACGCTGCGTATTTTGCGCAAACCGGAAGGTGCACGGCCGGTTCTGATGGCTTTTGACAGCAACGAAGTCGCGGGGGCCTGTGTCAGCGATATGATCAAGGCCGGTGTTCTGCCGGTTGCCATCGAATTCATGGACCGGCCGATTTTGGAACTGGCCGAGAATTTCGCCAAAGCCGGATATCCCGATTGCGAAGCTCTTTTGATCGTCGAGGTAGAAGGATCGGACGCGGAAATCGACGAACAACTTACGCTCATCCTTGAAATCGCCCGCCGTCACAATCCGGTTGAGCTGCGCGAGGCCAAAGACGCAGAGGATGCCACCCGCATCTGGCTTGGCCGTAAATCGGCCTTTGGGGCAGTGGGCCAGGTCGCGGATTACATGTGCCTTGATGGCACAATTCCGGTTTCGGAACTGCCGCGCGTGCTGACCGGAATTTCCGAGCTTTCGAAAAAATACGGGCTGCGCGTTGGCAATGTATTCCACGCAGGCGACGGCAATATGCACCCGCTGATCATGTTTGACGCCAACAAAGCGGGCGATCTGGAACTCTGCGAACAAATGGGGGCAGAGATTTTGCGCCTGTGTGTCGAAGTTGGCGGTTGCCTGACAGGTGAACACGGTGTTGGAATCGAAAAGCGTGATTTGATGGTCGATCAGTTCACAACCCAAGATTTGGAGGTGCAGATGGCGGTCAAAGATGTGTTTGACCCGACATGGCTTCTCAATCCTGCCAAAGTTTTTCCACTACAGTCGTCGCAATCGCGCCGCGCGGGCCAGTTGGCCGCTGAATAAGGGCACGTTTCATGACAATTTTGACCCCGAAAACCGAGGCCGAATTGGCCGAAGTCATTGCTGGCACCCAAGGTCCGATCTGCGTGCGCGGCGGCGGCACCCGGCCCGGCGGCCATGTCGAGGCTGAAACGGTTCTGCAGACCGCCGCCTTGTCTGGCATCACTTTATACGAACCCGGCGCACTCACGCTGGTCGTGCAGGCGGGCACCCCGCTGCAAGACATCGAGAAACAACTGACAGACGAAAAGCAACGTTTGGCGTTTGAACCGATAGACTATCGCGGTTTGATGGGTACATCAGGCCAATCGACCATCGGCGGCGTCATGGCCACAAACACCAGCGGACCGCGCCGCATTCAAGCTGGAGCAGCCCGCGATTTCGCACTTGGCGTTCGGTTTGTCGATGGAACTGGAACCGTGCTTAAAAATGGCGGGCGGGTGATGAAAAACGTCACCGGTTATGATTTGGTCAAGCTGCTTTGCGGCAGTTGGGGAACGTTGGGCGTGCTCAGCGAAGTCAGCTTGAAAGTTCAGCCTATCCCCGACACCTCGGCCTGTATCTTGATCAATGGCCTGACCAATCAGCAAGCCGTTGATGCGATGTCAAAGGCGCTCGGCTCACCCTTTGAAGTCACGGGAGCGGCCCATGCCCCAGAAGGGGTGGACGGCCATCCCGTCACAATGTTGCGCATTGAAGGGTTCGAGAAATCAGTTTCTTACCGCGCGGCTCAGTTGAAAGACCTCTTTGGTGCATATGACGTGTCAATTGAAACCACACCGGAAAAGCTATCCGCCGGATGGAAGTGGGTTCGCGATGTCGAACTCATGCATGGGCTTTCCGGCGATGTCTGGCGGATTTCATGCAAACCATCCGATGGGCCGGAATTGGCGGCGCGGTTGAAGGCGGACAAAACCTTGTTTGATTGGGGCGGAGGATTGATCTGGGCCTTGCTCCCGGAGCGAACCGACGCAAGGGCGCGGCTTGGCGAATTTGCAGGCCATGCAACACGGGTTCGCGGTGCGCCTTTGACCAATATTCCAATGTTTCATCCGGAACCTGCCGCTTTGGCAACACTTTCCAAATCTCTTCGCCTCAAATTCGACCCCCATGGATATCTAAACCCGGGGATTATGGATTGATGGATACCCCCACCCTACTCGCCTATGCGATCACCTTTATCGGGGGGCCGCTGATTTGCGCGGCATTGTTGCGGCTGCCGACGCACTTGTGGTCGATCGGCGGCTTGGCGGTCCTTGTCGGACTTGCAATCATCGCAGCCAATCAGATGCAGAAAACGTCAGATACCGTGTCTTACCGCCCCTTGGCAGCCCTTTGGCTGGCTTGGGTTCTGGGCGTTGCCATGGTGGCACTGGCCCTAAACCGTCGGATCACGGCCCGAAATATACGCCGCTGGATTACCCTGACCGCCATTTTGGCGACCACTTTGCCTTGGTTCGGATTGGCCACGGCACAAATGATGGTTTGATATGCAAACAACGTTTTCCCCTGAGCAGCTCAAAGACCCCGGCACCGCGCGCGCCAATGAAGTCCTGAGAAACTGCGTGCACTGTGGTTTTTGCACGGCAACATGCCCGACCTATCAAGTGCTTGGCGATGAGTTGGACAGCCCGCGTGGCCGGATTTACCTTATCAAGGACATGCTTGAAAACGAACGGGTGCCGGATGAAAAAACAGTCCAGCACATTGATCGCTGCCTCAGCTGTTTGGCCTGCATGACAACCTGCCCGTCCGGTGTGCACTACATGCATCTGGTTGATCATGCCCGTGCTTACATCGAAGAAACCTACAAGAGACCGTTGTCGGATCGCTTGCTGCGGTGGATTTTGGCGGCGGTGCTGCCGCATCCGACACGGTTCCGGCTGGCCCTGCTTGGCGCGAAAATCGGACGGCCTTTCGCATTCTTGATGCCCGATGCCCGGCTTAAGGCCATGCTAGAAATGGCCCCGAAAAAGATCCCGCCCGTGAGCCGCAACGATGACCCCCAAAGCTTCGAAGCCGAGCAGCCGCGAAAAATGCGGGTCGCCTTGATGACTGGCTGCGCCCAAAAAGCGCTGAACACGGATATCAATGATGCCACTATTCGCTTGCTCACCCGCCTTGGCTGCGACGTTGTTGTGGCCAAAGGGGCCGGATGTTGCGGGGCCCTGACCCACCACATGGGCAAGTCAGATCAAAGCCACGAAGCCGCCGCCAAAAACATCACGGCGTGGGGGGCGGAAATGGATGCAGACGGCCTTGATGCAATCGTTATCAACACCAGCGGCTGTGGTACGACGGTCAAGGATTACGGCCATATGTTTCGCAATGATCCCTTGGCAGATGGCGCGCAGCGTGTCGCGGACATCACTATGGACATCAGCGAAGTGTTGATGAAGTTGGACCTGCCCAAAGGCGCACCAAAAGGCACACGTGTGGCCTATCATGCGGCCTGTTCCCTGCAACACGGCCAACAGATCAAAACCTTTCCCAAAGACTTGCTTAAGCGGGTCGGATTTGAGGTGGTCGAGCCCGCAGACAGCCATCTGTGCTGCGGTTCTGCCGGAACTTATAACCTGATGCAGCCAGAGATTTCCGGTCAGCTGAAGGCACGCAAGGTCCAAACGCTTGAGGCCAAATCACCTGACATTATCGCGGCTGGCAATATCGGCTGCATGATGCAAATCGGGTCGGCAACAGACGTGCCGATCGTGCACACAGTTGAACTGCTCGATTGGGCCACTGGTGGCCCGAAACCGGCTGCCTTGGGCTGAAAATCGCCGGTTGTGTTGTATGGCTTCGGCGCAGGGCATGCTCTAAACTGCAAAAGGCAAAACCTGCCCTATTTTTGCCTTACTTGACTCATAGGTGTCGGCAAAACGGGAATACAACTTGCGGCTTATTGCATCTCTCTTTCTTCTCATTTGGGGTTCCTGCGCCGCCGCGCAGGGCCTGTTCTCCATGGACACCACGGAAGATGGCCGCATGTGGGAGGGCGTTGGACGCCTTGAAATATCAGGAGAAGCGTTTTGTACCGGTGCCTTAATTGAACCCGGATTGGTTCTAACGGCCGCCCATTGTTTATTTGACCCAATCACCAGCAGACCGGTACCCGTTGCTGAGATCCAGTTTCTAGCCGGATGGCGTAACGGGCGTGCGGCAGCCTATCGCCGCGTGCGGGCGGCGGTTGCGCATCCAGACTATGACTATAACAACCCTTCGGAAACCGATCGTGTGCGCAATGATCTGGCTTTGATCCAACTGCAACATCCAATCCGCAACACCACAATCGACCCTTTTGGCACCGATGCCCAGCCTGCCCCAGGTGCACGGGTTGGCGTGGTATCCTACGCCCACAACAGATCCGAAGCGCCATCTTTGCAGGAGTTGTGTCAAGTGATGTCGCGCCAGGATGGTATGTTGATCCTGTCGTGCGACGTCGATTTCGGAGCCTCGGGCTCACCCGTGTTTTCTTTCGACGACGCGGGCATTCCGCGTATCGTTTCGGTTGTCTCTGCCAAGGCCCAAGCCAATGGGCAGGCAGTATCCTTGGCAACCACTTTGGATGGCCCATTGGCACAGGTCCGTTTGGCGCTAGAGAGCTTTGGTGACAAGGGGGTTGGCCTATCGCCAATGGCAGCCGGCAACCGCCGTGAGACAGGTGCCAAATTCATCAAACCCTAAGGCACCCGACACACGTGCGGGGACTTTGGTGGCAATATTTTGCCGCCAAAGCCTGTTTCGTAAAACCGCAACGAAACCGTAGCCCAAGGTCTTGAAAGGCCGAAAACACCCCCCATCTTTATTCCATCAGAGCGCCTAATGCTGGGCTTTGAACAGACCTAAGTGCCTGTCCCATATGGGAAGGTTCAACACCGGATCGCTTTACGGAGGATTCCATGAGACATTTTGATTTTGCCCCCCTGCACCGCGCAACTGTCGGCTTTGACCAGATTGCGGACATGATGGATCGCGTTTTGGCCAACGACGCCCCACAACAGGGTTACCCGCCTTATAACATCGAAAAAACCGCCGATGATGCCTATCGGATTTCGATCGCCGTAGCTGGCTTTTCGGAACAGGACCTCAGCATCGAAGTCAAACCAAATGCTCTGGTCGTCGCGGCAAGCAAAGCGAGTGAAGATGCCCAAAAGGCCTACTTGCATCGCGGCATCGCCACGCGGGCGTTTGAGCGCAGCTTCCACCTTGCCGATCATGTTCGCGTGCTTGGGGCGACCCATGAAAACGGAATGCTGCATATCGATCTGGCACGCGAAATCCCAGAAGCGCTGAAACCGCGCAAGATCGAGATTTCTAAACCGGTCGGCGCTGCATCCGCCGGAGAAGAATTGGTTGACGCACAACCTGTGAACTGACCCCCGTTCAATTAGGTTATGCGACAAGGCCTCGGCATCCCCTGCCGGGGCCAAAGTCGTTTCGCACCAAACGACAAGCTTGACTCACCCGTCGCCTGATTTATGCAAGAATGCATGGATTGGACATCAGTTAATTTCGATTGGAACAGGGCGCGCGCCTTTCTCGTCACCGCCGAAGAGGGGTCACTCTCTGCGGCGGCCCGTGCTTTAAACATGGCGCAGCCAACGCTGGGGCGGCAAGTTTCAGCCATTGAAGAAGAGCTGGGTGTCACACTGTTTGAAAGGGTGGGACGCGGGCTTGAATTAACAGAAGCTGGATCGCGATTGTTGGTCCACGCCCGCACGATGGGCGAAGCCGCGCAATCCTTGTCCCTTGCCGCCACAGGCCAGTCGAAGGCGGTGGAAGGTCATGTCGCGATTTCAGCGACGGAACTTTATTCCGTTTGGGTGCTGCCCCGCGTTGTGCGACATCTGCGCAATATCGCACCCGGCATCACTATCGAAGTGGTATCCTCCAACGAGATTAGCGATTTAAAGCGGCGCGAGGCCGATATCGCCATCCGCAACACCCGCCCCGATGATCCCGACCTGATCGGCAAATTGATTGGCAATGATTCCGGTACGTTTTTTGCATCGCCAAGCTATCTGGAGAAGCTCGGACCGGTATCGACGCTAGCAGATCTGGCAGACGCCGACTTTGTTGGTTTCGGGGAATTTGACGAATTCTTGGGGGCGCTGCAAGGCTTTGGCGTTCCAATCACCAAGGCCAACTTCCCAACCCGCTCTGCCTCTCATACGGCGCATTGGGATTTGGCCAAAGCCGGGCTTGGCATCGGCATCGGCCCCTGCGCAATGGGGGACGCAGACCCCGGCCTTCACCGCGTCTTACCCACAGAACCACAGTTCGAATATCCGGTTTGGCTGGTCGCCCACCGAGAACTGCGAACCAACCCCCGCGTGCGTTTGGTTTGGGATGTTTTGGCGGAAATGCTACCAGGTATTTTGCAGGGCACCCCCTAACCACTGCCGATCAAGGCACCCGCTGCAAAGACCAAGGCCCCGCCAACAACAACTTGGAACGTCGCACGCCAAAACGGTGTGTCCATGAATTTATTCTGAATCCATGCAATGGCCCATAGCTCGATGAAGACCACGACAAAGGCGATGGTCGTCGCTGTCCAAAAATCCGTGATGAGGTAGGGCAAAGCATGGCCCAAGCCGCCAACGGTCGTCATAATGCCTGACGCGAAACCCCGCTTCCAAGGAGAACCGCGCCCCGACAACTGACCATCATCCGAGGCCGCTTCGGTAAAACCCATGGAAATCCCCGCCCCGACTGACGCCGCAAGCCCAACCAGAAAGGTTGTCCACGTATTTTGGGTCGCAAAGGCGACGGCAAAAATTGGCGCGAGGGTGGACACTGATCCATCCATCAACCCGGCAAGGCCCGGCTGCACCCATGTCAACAAGAACTGGCGCTTTGCGGTCGCATCCTCGCTTGCCCGTGCATCGTCGGTCAGCGCATCTTTGGTCAGCGCCTCGGCTGTTGACTGGTGGCCCGCTTCGGCCGCCGCCAAATCCCCAAGCAGCTTGCGCGTACCGGTGTCCGTACTGCGCTGTGCAGCCATTTTGTAGAATCGCTCTGCGTCGCGCTCCATCGCCGCTGCTTCTTCGCGAATGCGTTCTATTGACAGGTTCTCGATCAACCAAACCGGACGGCGGGCATAATAGCCAGCCACGTGTTCGCGGCGGATCAACGGAATGACAGCGCCGAAACGACTTTGATGAAGGTCAATCAGGGCCTGTCGGTGCGTATCCTCTTCGGCTGCCATGCCATCGAAGACCTGCGCTGAATCCGGGAATTCACCACGAAGCCTTTCTGCATAGCTACGGTAGATTTGGGCATCATCTTCTTCCGAGGAAATCGCCAAAGCGAGAACCTCCTGCTCTGACAAATCATCAAACCGACGGCGTTGGGTCAAAAAGCGCATGTTGCGAGCCTCTTTTTAGAATACTTCTAATGTAATTCTATTTTCAAATGCTGCAATGCGGAATTTTGAACTAATCAGTTCACTTTTCACTTGCAAACTAAACTGTATAGTTTAGTTATTTTACCCAGAACAAATCAGTAGGATTGATCGAAATGAGATCCATAGCCCTTGCCGCCCTTTTTGCCATTTCCGCCAGCTCTGTTATGGCGTTCCCCTCCATGCCCTTTCCCGACCTCAGCTTTCCGGCACCGTCAGACGGCGGCGTCAGCCAAGGCTGCTCATCGATCTCAACTGGCAAGATTGTGTGCGAGTAGTGCTTGTCGCCTTGCCGCACTTCCTCCGCCGCCTCTATAAAGGGGCGGTGAAGGCAGGGAAATATAATGGCAACTGACACTGGTGTCCGCAAAGGGCGCAAATTCGATCAGGTTTTGGAGGGCGCACGCGAAGTGTTCCTACGAGACGGTTTCGAAGGCGCAAGCGTCGATGAAATTGCGCGTCAGGCGGGCGTATCCAAGGCAACGCTTTACAGCTACTTCCCCGATAAGCGACTGTTATTTATGGAAGTTGCGTCAAGCCAGTGCCGTTTGCAAGCCAACGAAGCGCTTGTGTCGATGGATTTGACGGCCCCGCCCCGGCAAGTATTGAAACAAGCGGGTCAGGTTTTCTTGGGATTCATCTATTCCGACATGGGCCAGCGGATGTTTCGCATTTGTGTAGCCGAATCCGATCGGTTTCCGGAAATTGGCCGCGAGTTTTACCAAAGCGGGCCGATGGTCATGCGGCAGGCTGTAACGGAATATCTCACTGCGGCGCGAAGTCGCGGTGAATTGCAGATTGACGATATGGCCTTGGCTGCTGACCAGTTTGCCGAATTGTGCAAGGCGGACCTTCACCCGCGGCTCATGTTTGGTATCCAGACTTCGTTTTCAGATATCGAAATTTCGCGGATTGTGGATGGCGCCGTCGAAACCTTCATGGCACGTTACGGCACATAGCGCCCCTTCGTTCGGGGCTGCGGTTTGCCTTGGAGAATGTGCATGCAGACAGTTTCGGAAAATCGGTGTTTTGGCGGTATTCAGGGCGTCTATAGCCACGCCAGTTCGGCCTGCGCCTGCGATATGACCTTTGGGCTGTTCTTGCCCGATACTGCGCAATTTGGCGAAGTGCCACTGCTTTGGTATCTGTCTGGTCTGACCTGCACCCATGAAAATGCCATGGCCAAAGCGGGTGCGCAAGCATGGGCCGCCGAAGAAGGCATTGCGCTCGTCTTTCCGGACACCTCTCCGCGTGGCGAAGGTGTGGCGAATGACGAAGCCTATGATCTGGGCCAGGGTGCCGGATTCTATGTGAACGCCACCCAAAATCCTTGGGCACCGCATTTTCAAATGTGGGACTATGTCGCCGAAGAATTACCTGCGCTTTTGGGCGCAAACTTTGCCGTGGATCTGGAACGCCAATCCATCACCGGCCATTCTATGGGCGGACATGGTGCACTCACCCTTGCGATGTCCTTGCCCGGTCGCTTCAAATCCGTATCGGCCTTTGCACCGATTGCCAATCCAACCGCCAGTGATTGGGGCCGCAAACAATTGGCCGCCTATTTGGGCGCGGACGAAGGCCAATGGGCCGCACATGACGCATCGATTTTGATGCAAGAAACCGGTTTTGACGGCCCCGTTTTGATTGATCAAGGCACCGAAGATCAGTTCTTGGATCTGCTGAAACCCGAAGCACTAAGCGCAGCCATGGCCGCCAAACGTCAGGACGGCACTTTCCGGATGCAAAAAGGCTACGACCACAGCTATTTCTTTGTGTCGACATTCATGGAAGACCACGTGGCATTCCATTCCAATGCGCTGTACGCCTGAAGGCGCAATCAAACATGCATAGCGCGGCAACGGCCCTTGCGGCCTGCCGCGTTCACCGAAAGCCGCTATGACCCAGACCACCCTTTATATTGATGCCGATGCCTGCCCCGTTAAAGCCGAAGCAGAGCGCGTTATCACCCGCCACAAAGTGCCCATGAAACTGGTGTCAAACGGCGGTTTGCGGCCACCCGCCAATCCATTGGTTGAAACTGTTATTGTGCCCGATGGGCCGGATGTAGCCGATATGTGGATCGCCGATCGCGCAGGCAAAGGCGATGTGGTTGTCACCTCTGATATGCCATTGGCCGCAAAATGTGTCGAAGCCGGCGCGCAGGTCTTACGACATGACGGATCGATCTTGAACCAAGCCAATATCGGCCAACAACTTGCCATGCGTGATTTGATGTCGGACTTGCGGTCTGCTGATCCATTTCGCCAAGGCGGCGGCAAAAGTTTTTCCAAGGCAGACAGGTCGCGCTTCCTCGATTCATTGGAACGGGCATTGCGGTCAGCAAAGAAAGAGGCAGGGCTATGAAACCCGAAGCAGTAATTTTCGACATCGGCAATGTACTGATCGAATGGCAACCCGAACGCTATTACGACGCCGTGATCGGAGAAGAGCGCCGCCGCGCCATGTTTGCCGCAGTCGACCTGCACGGGATAAATGACCAAGTTGATCGCGGTGCCGATTTTCGTGACACCATCTACGGTGCCGCAGAGGAATACCCCGAGTTTCGCAGTGAAATCAGAATGTGGCATGACAACTGGCTTGATCTGGCCAAACCGGCGATCCCGCAATCCGTTCGCTTGCTACGTGCCCTGCGCGCCCAAGGCACCAAAGTTTTGGCGCTGACCAATTTTGGCATCGGGACATGGGCAATTGCCACACCGCAGTATGAATTTTTGAAGGAATTTGACCACGCTTATGTGTCGGGGCACATGGGCGTCATCAAGCCCGAGCCGCTGATTTATGAGATGGTCGAAGACGATTGCGGCATCAATCCAGAATCGCTTTTGTTCACTGACGACCGCATCGATAACATCAATGCCGCCTTGGCCCGTGGTTGGCAGGTTCACCACTTTACCGGCCCGCAAGGCTGGGCTGATTGTCTGGTCTCGCATGGCCTACTAACACCCGAGCAAGCAACATGATCACCTTTATCCCCTTTGCCGAGGGTGAGGCAAAACTAGACTGGATCGCCCTAACCGATGCGATCGAAGCGGGACACAAATTGCCCAAAGCAGAAATCACCGATACGTTTTTATATCGCGGCAAGGACACCCTTCTGAACCGATCCGCCTGGATTGACGGGCTGGGTCTGGCCGTCAAAGCTGCCACAATCTTCCCAGACAACCCCGGAAAAGGCGCACCGATGGTCAACGGCGCGGTTAATCTGTTCTCGGACAGCCATGGCGGCCTTGAGGCCGTTGTCGACTTCCACCTTGTGACCAAGTGGAAAACAGCTGGCGACAGCCTTTTGGCCGCGCGCAAATTGGCCCGCCCTGACAGCAAACACATCTTGATTGTCGGGGCTGGCACCGTCGGCAGGTCCTTGCATGCCGCCTATTCCGCAGCCTTTCCACAGGCATCCTTCATGCTGTGGAACCGGTCCGAAGCCTCGGGCAAGGCGATGGCCGATGATCTGGGCCTAAGCTGGATGCCCGATCTGGAAACGGCCATGGGCGAGGCAGATATCATCACCTCGGCCACCATGGCCTCAGAGCCGTTTATTCGCGGTGAGTGGATAAAGCCCGGCACGCATTTGGACCTGATCGGTGCCTACCGCCCTGACATGCGCGAAGCAGACGATCTGGCCCTGCAACGCGCACGGGTTTTTGTGGACAGCTTTGACACCACGATTGAACATATCGGAGAACTCAAAGCACCGCTGGCTTCGGGGGCGATTGCCCGCGATGATGTGTTGGCCGACTATTACGGAATTGGCGATTTCAAACGTCAAAGCGATGATGAAATCACCCTATTCAAAAACGGCGGTGGCGCGCATCTGGATCTGATGGTGAGCCGGTATATCCTAGACAGCTGGACCGCATGATCTGGGTGTATCTGTGTTTGGCCGCAGGTTTATTCAGTGCAGCCATTCTGCCCGCCTACCAAGAATCAAAACGGCGCGCTCCTGTAGCGGCGCAGCCCATGGCCAAACTGCCACAAGGCAATACCTTTTATCGTTGGTATGGCCCTGAAAACGGTTCGGTTGCTGTCTGTGTGCATGGGTTATCAACCCCTTCAATTGTCTATCACGAGCTCGCACAGCACTTGGCGTTGATGGGCTATCGGGTCTTGGTCTACGACCTGTTCGGGCGCGGGGCCTCGGCCACGGTGCGCGGCAGACAAACACCCGCGTTTTTTGCCAAACAGTTCAACAACCTGCTGGACGATCAAGGCATCAAGGATGACATCACATTGATCGGCTATTCCATGGGGGGCAGCATCGCGGCACATGTGGCTGCCGAAAACCCTGACCGGTTCCGGGAACTGATCTTGCTTGCGCCCGCAGGCATGGGCGAAGAGCTGGGCAAGATGGCGCGGTGGGCGGCGAAATGGCCGGTTATTGGCGATTGGGCCTTCTTTCTTGGCTATCCCAAACACATGCGGGCGGGATTAGAAAAAGACGCGGGCATAGGCGCGAAAGCCCCCAGCATTCTGACCCAACAATTCGCCGAATTGGACAGACGGGGCTTTGTCGGTTCTGTTTTGTCATCCCTGCGCTGGACACTGAGGCAGACCCAAGAAGAAGCGCATAGAAAGATGGCGCAATCCGATTTACCGGTGACGGCAATCTGGGGGCAAGCAGACACGGTGATCCCCTTGCGTGCACTTGGCACGCTGACACAGTGGAACCGCCATGTTCAGCAAGTGGTGATCGACGGGGCCGGACACGGCCTGCCGCACACACATGCAGCCGAGGTAACACAGGCCCTCAATGATGGTTGCTAGGCAGGCGACATCACTGCTGATCGGTTTTCCTTGATCGGCAGATGCACAATCACGCTAAAGGCCCCGACGCCGACGCCGATCCACCAAACCATCGTGTAATCGCCGTAGATATCAAACAGCCGCCCCCCCAGCCACACACCCAAAAAGCTGCCGATCTGGTGCGACAGGAAGACGATGCCATAGAGCGTCCCCATGTAGCGCACCCCGTATAGATGCGCGACAAGTCCGGATGTCAGCGGCACCGTGGCCAACCAGAACGCCCCCATCGCGGACGAAAAAATGATCACTGACGTGGGCGTGATTGGCATCAAAATGAACACCGATGCAATAATTGTCCGCAGCGTATATACTCCGGCCAGCAAATATTTCTTGCTGTAGCGATTGCCAAGCCACCCCGCCATAAGCGTTCCGACGATATTGAACACTCCGATAAACGACAGGGATACAGCCCCCAGCATGGATGTGGTCGAAATCCCGATGCTATCCAGCAATCCGCCTGCTGCAATCGGCCCGCACATTTCGCGCACAAATGCTGGAAAATGCGCTGTGACAAAACCCAGTTGATAACCGCAGCTAAAAAACCCCAGAAAGATCAGGGTAAAGGACGGATCGCGGACGGCCTTGCCCAAGATGGCACCCATGCTTTCTTGCAGCTCGACCCTGGTGGCGACAGGCGCACGCATCAAGGGCAGCAAAAGCAAAACCGACAAAATGACCGCCGCGAAGACTAGGAACACTTGCTGCCACGCCATCACACCCAGCATCCATTCCGCAACAGGCGCGCCAAAGATTTGCCCGGCGCTGCCTGCCGCCGTGGCGATAGCCAAGCTCATCGAACGGTGTTCATCGCTGCTGGCGCGGCCTACTACTGCCAAAATCACTCCAAAACCGGTTCCGGCGATGCCAAACCCTACAAAGAATTCGTAGAATTGCAGTGCCTGCGGCGTCATGGCCGAAGCCGACAAGACCAAACCGGTTGCATAAAAAACCGCCCCCAGAATGATTGCTTTGCGGTCCCCCACTTTTTCAGCAATCGCGCCAAAGAACGGCTGACCAATGCCCCAAGCCAGGTTTTGAATGGCAACCGCCAGAGAGAATTCCGACCGCATCCAGCCAAAATCATCCGCAATCGGTATTTGAAAAACCCCAAAGCTGGCCCGGATGGCAAATGAAACAAGGATGATCGCGCAACCCACCAATAGAACGGGGTTGAACATGGTGGTCCGGCTTTGCATTTGGCGCGCTCCTGAAGTTCCGGCAAACTGGCGATCTGAAACAAAATCGTCAAATTGATTTATTTCATCGATCACATCAGCATGTTTTATGTATCAAAGCGCCCTACACTTTAGCCGCAACTTTGGATAAGTCCGGCATATGGATAGCTTGCACGATATATATCAGGCCCGAGTTGCCTCGGGCGCACTCAAAAGCGACGATGCGCAACTGGCCGCTTTGCCCGAGCTGGAACGCATTCGCGCCGAACTGGCCCAACCCGTGAAACGCGGTTTTTTCCGCAAAGCGCCTGAACCGCCGAAGGGGTTGTACTTGTGGGGCGGGGTTGGACGCGGCAAGTCGATGCTGATGGATCTGTTTGTAGATGCGTTGGACGTGCCAGCGCGGCGTGTGCATTTTCATGCCTTTATGCAAGAAATCCACACCGATATGCACCGTTTGCGGTCCGACGGGGTCGAAGACCCGATCAAACCCGTCGCCAAAGCTGTCAGTGATGCAGTGCGCGTTCTAGCCTTTGATGAAATGCAGATCACCGATATTACCGACGCAATGATTGTAGGCCGCTTGTTCGAGCAGCTTTTTGCAGCGGGCTGTGTTGTGGTCACAACATCGAACCGCATTCCCGACGACCTGTACAAAGATGGGCTGAACAGACAATTGTTCGTGCCTTTCATCGGCCAGCTCAAAGAAAAAATGGTCGTCAAGGAACTGGTTTCCGAGCGCGACCACAGACAAGACCGTTTACAAGGCGCGCAAGTCTATTTCACCCCCGCTGACAGCAATGCCCGCAAACAGATTGATGTATTGTGGGATGAACTGACGCACGGGCTTGAGGAGCCGCTGACTTTGCACGTCAAGGGCCGCGAAGTCAAATTGCCCCGCTATCACAATGGTGTCGCCCGCGCGCCGTTCTATGACCTGTGCGGCAAGATGCTTGGCCCCGGTGACTACCTCAAACTGGCCGAAACGGTGCGGGTGTTGATGGTCGAAGATATCCCGCAGCTTGGCCGCAGCAATTTCAACGAAGCCAAACGCTTTGTCACGCTGGTCGACGCCCTGTACGAAGCCGGTGTTTGCCTGATCGCCTCGGCCGCTGCCAAGCCCGAAATGCTGTATGTCGAAGGCAGCGGTAGTTTTGAATTTGAACGGACCGCCAGCCGTTTGCGCGAAATGCAAAGTGCCGAATGGGGTGTCCGGGCCTTCAAGAAATAGCCAAAAAAAATCAGGGTCCCGAAGGACCCTGAAACTGCTCGTGTGGCTTTTTAAGTCTGCCTGTTGGTAATTCCGTTATTGGGTTTCGGGGACACGCAAAATCATACCCGCCCGCAAATCGGCGGGGTTGGCCAACTGTTCAGGGTTGGCTGACAAGATTTGCAAATAGGCCACGGTCGTTCCGTAGAAACGGAAAGCGATACCGGGCAGGCTATCCCCGTCTTTGACTGTATAAGTACGCACCTGCGCCTTTGGCTCAGCGGCCAAGGCTGTGGCTATTTCGGACCCGAGCGCCGGGATGCGGGCATTGGGTGCGGGCGTTTCACTCTTAGGCTCTACAGGGCGCTGAAATGCACCGATGATGCCATAGCTAAGGGCGGTGACTGCGTCGTTGCCGGACGTGCTAGGTGTAAGCGACTGCGGCGCGGGGGCTGCGACAGTTGGAGGGGTCAGCGATACAGTTTTCTGCACCAAACCGGCTGGGCGCGCCGTCGGGCGGATCGTGGGAATCGCGGCAACTTCTTGTTTGATGACTTGCTGCAACGGCGCAGGTTCTGGGGTTGGCGCCGGTTGCGACAATACAATGCCACTTGGGGCCATGGCGGGGGACAGGCTCAGCGGAGCGGGCTCTGACCGGCTTACTTCGTTGTAAACACGATCCTTGTCAGGGCGATCACCCAAACCCCAAAGAACTGCACCGATCATTGTAATCGTGCCGAATGACAATGCGATAAGCCGTATCATGCGCGCCCCCGAACGGTAGACGCGTTGCCGGTCTGACCGGCGACGAGATGCGAAATCATAAGTATTCCCCCAAAGGACCGCATAATCGAAAGAGGCAGCTTTCGGCGGTTCCCTTGGTTATATGCGAATCACTTGATTGACGTCAACATTTAGTAGGCCCGTCAAGGGGTATGATTAGCACATCTATGCAACCACAATAGGTTGCGGTTCACTTGGCAGGCAAAATGAGGCTCTGACCGCTACGCAAATCGTCCGGCCGAGACAAAATCTTTTGGTTTGCGGCAAACAATGGCCCCGTCATATTGATGTCACCGTAAACTTTTTCGGCAATGGACATCAAACTGTCGCCGGTTTGGACCACGTAAATATTTGGCGCTGCCTTGACCGCAGGTACAATCGTTGCCGTCCGCAAGCTAGGGCTCGTGGCGACTGGCGCGTCTCCCAATGAACGACGCACAATTGTATGCAGCAAACTGCCCGGTTGACCCGGCGCACTGTCGCGTCCGGTGGCGTGGTTCAGACCTGACAAAGTATCCCACGTCATCTTGCGCAAAGACTGATCATCCAAATCACTTTGGGCCGCGATCCGCCCGACCGGTTGACGCGGCTGGACGGCAGACAACGCAGCAGGAGCAGACACTTCGACCAAAGGCGGCGTTTGGGCCGCCTGACTTAGGGCAGGTTCGGCGCGCGTGACCACAGGTTCGGAAACCGGATCATCAGAAGCAAGACGGCCGGCACCGGGCTGCATCACAACCAAGACGATGGTGACAGCCACAAAAGCCAATCCAAAAAGAACCATTCTGATCATCGTACACTCCTTACGCTTGCGGACTGCGCACATCGGAACCTGCGCTGCGTGCTTGAACACTCATCGGCTAACTGCCGTATTCAGGCCGAGCCCGATCCACGCATTTAAACCACCGCGATAATACTTTAATTTGCTCGGCGGATATCCCGCATCTAACAGGCTACGCACGGCCTCTGTAGCATCGGCGTCATCTGGACCTGTGCCAAAAACTGCCAAGTCATAGGCACCAGAAAAATCCCCTGACCGAACTCCCAGCGCATTCAACAAATCGTCACGATAGGGGTTATCGGACCTGAGCGTCGCCGAAGGCACATTCACGGCCCCCGGAACAGTTCCGACCGCATAGCCTTCGGGCAATCGCACATCGACCATAAGTCCCGCATTGGCGGACACAAACATTTCCAGAAAATCGAGCACCTCAAGCTCACCAATCGTGGCCACCCCGGGTGCGGCCTGCATAGGCTGCACGCAGGCCGGTGGACAGGCTGGGCCACTGCGGATGATCGATATAGATGCACCGTTGACAGAAAACTGAAAACCGTCACGGCTTTGCGTAATCTGACTACTTTGAGCGCCAACCGGCAGAGCCAGCACAATTGCGGCAACTGCGGTCGTGATTAGACCTAGGTTCATCTGCTCATCCTCTGGTGGCCAATAGGCCATCACTTGTTATCTTTTTTTCAAAATATAGGGCAGTGACAGCGAATCAGTCAATATGCGGTGGCCAAACACTTGGGGGGAATACGGCTTTCGCAGCAATTTTGACTCAGTTATCTGAAGAAAAAGAGTACTTTGTGACGGATACGATGATACGCACAGCCCTAGGTGGGCGGTGCGTATTCACGCAAGATATGGCCGGCAAGATACAATGACCCGCAGATCAAAACCCGTGCTGACGGGTCTTTTTGCACAATGCGCGCCAAAGCTGCACTGACATCCGGCGCGACATCCGCCTCTAATCCAACGCTCTGCGCCATCTGGGCGGTTTTCTCCGCCGGTAAAGTATTCGCCTCTCCGGGAATGGAGACCGCCGTCAGGTACTGTGCACAACCGGCCAAAGGACGCATGAATCCCGTAGCGTCTTTGGTGTTAAGCATTCCGCAGATCAAATAGGTCGGGCGTTTTGGCAAACTCGCCAAATGTGTCGCCAGCGCTTCGCCCGCAGCGGGGTTGTGACCACCATCCAGCCACAGCTCAACATTGGGGGCGGCTTTGGCCAACGGCCCATCTTGCAAGCGTTGCATTCGGGCAGGCCAGAACGCTTTGGTCATTGCCCCCTCATAGGCTGCATCCCCCAACTTCAGATGCCGCAGAACCGCCAAGGCGGCCCCTGCATTCTGATATTGGTGAGCGCCCGGCAAACTGGGCAGTGGCAGATCAAGCAGCCCGGTTTCGTCTTGGTATATCAATCGCCCACGTTCTTCGCTGACGTGCCAGTGCTGGCCATAGGCGATAAGCGGAGCCCCAAGCGCTTGGGCACGCGCCTCTATTACATCCATGGCTTCATCGGTCTGCGGGCCGACCACGCAGGGCACACCGCGCTTGATGATCCCGGCTTTTTCACCAGCAATTTTCGTCAACGTATTGCCCAGAAATTGTTCGTGATCGATCGAAATAGGGGTGATCACTGTCATCGCTGGCTTTTCCACCACATTGGTGGCATCCAAGCGCCCGCCAAGACCCGTTTCCAGCAAGGTGTAATCCGCCGGAGTGCGCGCCATCGCCAAAATACCAGCGCAGGTCGTGATCTCAAAATAGGTGATCGTCTCGCCGCCATTGCGGGCATAACATTCGTCCAGAATCGCTGTCAGCGCCTCTTCGGAAATCAAATCCCCCGCCAGTCGGATGCGTTCGTGGAAACGGGCCAAATGCGGCGAGGTATAGGCATGCACGCGGTTCCCCGCCGCCTCAAGTCCGGCGCGGATCATCGCTTGCGTAGAGCCTTTTCCATTTGTTCCCGCCAGATGGATCACGGGGGGCAGATCACGCTCGGGATGATCCAACGCATCCAGCAAGCGCCAGACCCGATCCAAGACCAGATCCATCACCTTTGGATGCAGCGCCATCATCCGATCAAGGATAACGTCCGACTTCGCTGCACTCATTCTTTTGGCGCTTCAACTAGGTTATCAGGGCCGGGCGCTGGCAAATCACCCCATGTGGGCGGAGTCTGCTTCATCAACATCCGGCAAATCACGATCAACTCGTCGCGCATTTCGCGGCGATCCGTTACGCGGTCAAGCATGCCATGCTCCAACAGGTATTCGGCGCGCTGAAACCCTTCGGGCAGTTTTTCCCCGATTGTTTGTTCGATAACGCGCGCACCTGCAAAGCCGATCAACGCATTGGGTTCGGAAATCTGCACATCGCCCAGCATCGCATAAGACGCAGTGACGCCGCCCGTCGTAGGATGCGTGAGCACCACGATATAGGGGAGCTTCTTTTCCTTCAGGATTTGCAGCGCAACAGTGGTGCGCGGCATCTGCATCAGACCCAAAATGCCTTCTTGCATACGGGCCCCGCCAGCAGCAGAGAACAAGACAAGCGGACGGCCAAGGCGCGCGGCTTCTTCGGCGGCGGCAACGATGGCGTTACCAACATACATGCCCATCGACCCGCCCATAAAGCTAAAGTCCTGCGCTGCGGCAACAATCGGCGTCCGGCCAATTTCACCAGTGGCGACCAGCATCGCTTCTTTTTCGCCGGTCTTCTTTTGTGCCGCCTTCATCCGGTCAGGATATTTCTTTTGGTCGCGGAATTGCAGCGGGTCAGCAATCGGTGTTGCGACCTCGACTTCATTGAACACGCCGCCGTCAAACAGCGAAAAGAACCGATCACGCGGCGTGATGTGCATGTGATGGTTGCAATTTGAACATACGTTCAGGTTGTCGCTGATTTCGCGATGAAACAGCATGGTGCCGCATTCGCTACACTTCGACCATAGGTTCTCGGGAACCTCGCGGCGCGAAAAGATCGAATTGATGCGGGGACGGACGTAGTTCGAGATCCAGTTCATAGGGCACCCTGCGCTTTACTTTGATTTGGGTTGACTTAAGCCTGACCGGACAGAAATGCAATCACACGCGCAAAGCAAGCCGTGCCGAAAGCCAATATATCAAGATGATGAGAAATTCTGAGGGCATTTGCGCCCTCAGCGCCACCTCATCCCCCGGACCGTAGGGCAAATGCCACAGCGACAGGCCCGACAATTCACCCTGAATAGACAACAAGCCCAGCGCCACAAAGTTATTGACCAAATGCATCGCCAAAGCCGGACCAAGTGTGCCGGTTCGGGCAGTCAAATCGGCAGCTGCCAACCCAAATGCAAAAGCCCAACCGACCGCCAGCCACGCGTTCCCGCCCAAGGCTTCGGGGTGGTAGTGCAGCAACGCAAAGATCGCTGAGGGCACGACAAGCCAAACAAGGGGCGATTGAAACCGCGCCGCCAATTGTGACTGGAAGTAGCCGCGAAACACCAGTTCTTCGGCAGCGACCTGGATCAAAAGCCCCAGCAGAGTCAGCGGCAAGAACATCAACCACGTCCCAAGCGGCATCCCGGCGACGACCCCTTGCCGGTCAATCAGCAAAGTGACCACGACAAACAGCGCCATGAGCCCCGCGATGGCCCGCGTCACACACCGAAACTGCTCCAACATCGGACCCAACGGCCCAAACAGCCCAAAAAACGAGCGTTTGTGAACGAGTTCGACCGCGACCAAAACGCCCGCAGCCATGCCCCCCATCAAGATCAAAATGGCGAGTGTGCCAAATGCCGTTTCGCCACGTTCAATCGCTGCAACAAATGCCAAATAACCATCGGCAGTCATCACGGCTTGGGCCAATGCAAAAACGCCTTGCACCAAAAGAATGTATACAAACGCCACCGATATAAGCCCAAAACACAGCCGTCCCAAGCCTGCCGTCGGGCGGGCTTGGGTCACAAGGCGTTCAAAGGCGGCATATCTGGGTGGGAACATAGGACAACGGACCTTTTGCAAGCACCCGTATGATCCCAGAAGGTTGGTGACTGTCAACAGCTTGCGGGGCAAGTGATTGACGCCGCGCGCAGGAGTGCTACCAAACTCACTATGATCGAGGTTTTGTTGAAAACGCTGCCGTTCTTTGGCTTGATCGGGTTGGGCTATGGCGCAGCCCGTACCAAATTCTTTGACGAAGTCGCAACCGCACATCTGACTAAATTTGTATTCTACTTTGCGCTCTCGGCGATGCTGTTTCGCTTTTCAGCCAACCTTAGCTTGTCTGAAATTTTCGAGCCCCGCCTCGCTGCCGCCTACTTGTGGGGCACTGGCTTCGTTTACGGCGTGGTTATGCTGGTGGCCTTCTGGCGCGGGTTAGACACCCCCACAGCGGCAATTGAGGCGCAGGTCGGGGCTATCGGCAACACCGGATTTTTGGGCGTCCCGATGCTGGCAGTGCTTTTGGGACAAGAAGCCATTGGCCCGATCATCTTGATTTTGTCGATTGATCTGATCGTGTTTTCATCACTGCTGGTGATTTTGGTCACAGGATCACGCGAAGGGCGGTCAAAACTTGCCGTTCTTCAAACCGTTGGCTTGGGTCTTTTGAAAAACCCGATGATCGTTTCAATATCTCTGGGGCTATGTGTTTCCGCCTCGGGCCTGCAAATGCCTGAAGTGGTGAACTCGTTTTTGACCACGCTGGGCAATGCCGCCACCCCGGGCGCGCTGTTTGCAATCGGCGCATCCCTTGCTACAAAATCCGCAGAGCGGCTACAGATCGCGGTCTGGCTGAGCTTTGCCAAACTGATCTTGCACCCGTTCTTTGTAGCCTGTGCGGCCTTCATCTTCTTCAGGGTCGATGCCTACCCTGCGTCCGTGGCAATTTCAGCCGCGGCCCTTCCGGTGGCTGGCAATGTATTCATCCTTGCACAGCATTACGGCGTCGCGCCCCAGAGGGTTTCAGCAGCGATTTTGGTATCGACTGCGATCAGCATTTTAACGGTCAGTATGATCATCTCTGCCGTGACGGTCTAAAGCCACCTTACAGTTTGCGGTACATCACCAAAGCATCGACATAGCCCTGAACCGGATGAAGAAACGCTTCGGGTAGGCGGCCAATGACGTCGAAACCGGCCCGCGTCCAGATGTCGATGGCACGGGTGTTGGTTGCAATGACCGAATTGTACTGCATGGCGCGAAAGCCCAGCGACTTTGCCGTCTCAAGGCTATGCGCAAGCATCAGGCGGGCAAGCCCTTTGCCGCGCGCCTGATCACCCGTGATATAGCCGCAATTGCAGACATGGCTACCGCCGCCTTTGAAATTGCGCACCACATAGTAAGTGCCCAAAAGCTGGCCATCATCTTCGGCGACAAACACCCGCTTTTCTCCGCCCGTCCAATACGCAAGCGCCTGTGCGTCTGTCATATCTGCGTCTACGGCATAGGTATCGCCGGCGCGAAACACAGGAGAAATCAGTGCGGCAACAGAAGCCGCATCATTGGTGTGGTAGTCTCTCATGTTTATGGTCATGTCATTGGTCCAAAAAGATAATGCGGCCCTCGAATATCGGGGGCCGCGCTATCTATGTCATATTCGAAATGTGGATCTCAATAGACAACCACACTGCGGATGCTTTCGCCCGCGTGCATCAGATCAAACCCCTTGTTGATGTCCTCAAGCTTTAGCGTGTGGGTGATCATCGGATCGATCTCGATCTTACCGTCCATGTACCAGTCAACAATTTTCGGAACGTCCGTGCGGCCACGTGCGCCGCCAAAGGCCGTGCCCTTCCAAACGCGGCCGGTGACCAGCTGGAACGGGCGGGTGGAAATTTCAGCCCCCGCAGGTGCCACACCGATGATGATGCTTTCGCCCCACCCTTTATGCGCGGCCTCCAGGGCTGTGCGCATTACGCCAACATTGCCCGTGGCATCAAAGGTATAATCTGCCCCACCTTTGGTCAGCTCGACCAGATGGGCGACCAGATCACCTTCGACCTTGGACGGGTTCACAAAATCAGTCATGCCAAAATGTGTGGCCATCTCGATCTTGTCTTCGTTCAGGTCAACGCCAACAATCTGATCCGCACCAGCCATGCGCAGGCCTTGCAACACATTCAACCCAATGCCGCCCAGCCCAAAGACAATGGCACGGCAACCGATTTCAGCTTTGGCGGTGTTGATAACCGCGCCAATGCCGGTGGTGACGCCGCATCCGATGTAGCACACCTTATCAAACGGCGCGTCCGGGTTGATTTTGGCAAGCGCGATTTCCGGCACAACCGTGTGATTGGCAAAGGTGGAACAGCCCATGTAGTGTAAAATCGGCGTTCCATCCAGCATGGAAAACCGCGTGGTTCCATCCGGCATCAGACCTTGGCCCTGCGTGGAGCGGATCGCCTGACACAGGTTGGTTTTACCCGACAAGCAGTATTCGCATTCGCGGCATTCCGGCGTGTAGAGCGGGATCACGTGATCGCCCGGTTTGAGCGATGTCACACCTTCTCCGCATTCAAGCACGACACCGGCACCCTCATGGCCCAAAATGGCCGGGAACAGACCTTCGGGGTCTGCGCCCGAAAGGGTGAATTCATCGGTATGGCAAATGCCTGTCGCCTTAATCTCCACCAGAACTTCGCCTGCCTTGGGGCCTTCGAGGTTCACTTCCATCACTTCGAGGGGTTTGCCCGCCTCTAGCGCAACCGCTGCACGTGTTCGCATTTCTTGTCTCCTGTCGGAATTCGTTGCCGCGACACTGCGCGTTTCGCCGGTTTCGTGCAAGATTGAAACACGACGTCATCTGTTGCACTTCCGTCAATGGTTGCAGTAATGAATATTCATTACTTATTCTAGTTTGGTTTCGATCTATGCCCAAAGACCTGTCTGCCACATCGCTCCGCATCCATAATGCCATAGTCGCCGAGACCGCCGAAAAAGGCATCGGGGCAGTGGCAATGCTGCCAATCGCCAAGCGGGCGAAAGTATCGGCGGGCACGCTCTACAATCGTTATGCGAGCAAAGAGGACATGCTGCAGCAAACCTATTTGCAGATCAAACATCGCTATCATGCCCAGTTGATGCAGGTCGGTAGTGGCCCTTCGAATCAGGTGATCCGGCGGTTGTGGATCAACTTCTTTGCCTTCATCCAGGACCGCCCTCAGGAATTGCTGTTCCTTGAATACGCTGGCGCTGCGCAATTGTTGACAGATGCCCAGCGCGCTGAAATCGCCCCGATGCAGGCTGAGGTCAGCGGTTTGGTGCAAACCGCACTGGACGACGGCACAATGCGGCCTATCCCCTTGTCCGTGGCCATTGATCTACTGATGGGCGCGGCCTTGACCCTTGCCCGCAGGCATGCCTTGGCTGGAAACACCGCCCCGATCTCAGAAATCGACACAACATTTGAAACTCTCTGGTCGGTGCTGCGCGCCGAACCTCAGGCCCCAAAGGATTAAACATGACCAAAGTAATCTTGATCACCGGTTGCTCTAGCGGGTTGGGGGTATCCATTGCCGTGCAAGCTGCACAGGCGGGCCACACAGTCTATGCCACCATGCGCAATCTTTCAAAACGCGGCGCGCTGGATACTGCAGCATCAGAGGCGGGCGTTTCGCTGAATGTGCTGGCCTTGGATGTTCAAGACAGCGCAACAATTGTCTCGGCAGTGGGTGCAATCATCGCCAAGGAGGGCCGTATTGATACGCTGATCAACAACGCCGGGGCGGGCTATGTCCGGTCCACCGAACAGGCGCTTGAGGAAGACATTTCTTGGGTCATGGACGTGAATTTCATGGGTGTTGTCCGCTGCACCAAGGCGGTCATGCCATACATGCGCAAGGCGCGCGCTGGTCATGTGATCACCATCGGGTCAGTCGGCGGATTGGTCGGCCAGCCGTTCAATGAAATCTATTGCGGCGCAAAATTTGGCGTCGAAGGCTATATGGAGGCGATGGCCAGCTACATCACCCCCAGTTTCGGCATCCATTTCACCACGGTTGAACCCGGCGGCATCGTGTCGGAATTCGCCAATTCCGCCCTGAAGCAAATCGAAGCGTCCGGCGGCATGTTGGATGACGAATACACTCCGATTTTGCAGGCCTATATCGGCGGGGCCACCTCGCGCCAATCCGGCGACGTCTACCAAACCGCGGACGAGGTCGCATCGGTTGTGATGGACGTCCTTGGGGCCGAAAACCCGCCCGTGCGCTGCCGTACATCCAACTGGGGAGAAGATTTGTGCCAGCTGAAAACCGGCCTCGATCCCGATGGTAAAAAGCTGCAAGCAAAAATTGTGGAGCAATTTCTCGGGCAATAGCTTTGGGCCCATTGCTCGGGCCCATAAACTGGACTTTTGGGGGCCTGCGCCCCCAAACGTCATTTTTCGATCCGATAGATCTTGTGGCAAGCCGAACAAGATCCGCCAAGCGCCCCAATACCGGCCCGCAGACGATCCAGACTTTGCGTATCCAGCCCCGTCGCGGCCTTTTCCATATCGGAAGCCTTGGCTACAAAATCCGGCCAATCCAGCCAGATATCTGGCCTTGCTTCTGATTTCGGGTCGCTTGCTGGCGTTTCAAAAAGCGCAGGCATCTTTGCAGCGTGACTGGCCAATGCTGCGCTTGCACGATTAGCCTGCTGCGCATCAAAGGGCGTCTTGCCCTTGGCCATCTCGCCCAGCACCGCCATTGCCTCCTTGATCTCTGTCATAAGGTTCATGCGCGCCATAACTGCTTCATTTTTGACACCGCCATGCGCGAGGGCCGCGCCCCCGAGCCCGATGCAAAACACAGTCAATAATTTGGTAAATTTCATGTTCGCTCTCCTGTGCCCCCAACTTAGCGCACCTTAAACCCGGACTCGACTCGCAGATTGCTACCGGTGTAGAACAAATGCAGAACAAATGTGCGAATCTCATGCCTCACCGCCGTATCCTCTCTCTTTGGTTTCCGCGCCTTGGCGTTGAACGGCTGATCCGGGCCCAGCCGCATCTGGCTGGCTTGCCGCTGGCGATGGTGTCAGATGAAGGTCAGGCACAACTTGTGTCGTCCCTTTCTCCCGAGGCATCGGCCTTGGGTCTGCATTTGCGCCAGCCGCTGCGTGATGCCTATGCCATGTGCGGCGATCTGATCACCAGACCAGAGCAGCCACGACACAAAGAGGCGTTCTTGGGGGTGCTGCACCGCTGGGCGGGCCGGTATTCGCCATGGGTGTCAACCGCACCGCCCGATGGCTTGATCATTGACCTGACAGGCTGTGCGCATCTGTTTGGCGGCGAAGAGGTGCTGGCAGAACAAGTGGCGCAAGATTGCCTGGACTTGGGTCTTTCCGTGCAGATGGGCATTGCCGACACACTGGGCGCGGCTTGGGCGCTCGCGCGTTTCACCGCCCAAAACGGGGCTGCGTCACACCGGTCAGGCGATGCGATCGATCAAGAGGCCCGCGCCACACGATCACGGGCCGGCAAACGGCGACACTGGACACGCGGCGGGGCTGCGCCAAGTGTGCCGACCGGACCTGCGCTGCAAAACAGGATCGCCCCTATAGGCAAGGCATGGCAGATGCTGTCGCCCTTGCCTATCGCGGCATTGCGGATCGACCCGCAGCTGGTGGATCAACTGAACCGGTTGGGGCTGCGCCGGATTGGTGATTTGATTGGCCAGCCGCGCGCAGGGCTGGCGCGGCGATTCGGGCGGGGCTTGGTCGACAAGCTGGATCAGGCAATGGGCAGCGCACCCGAACCAGTCTCACCTGCCAAGCCACCGGACCGGTTTTCGGTCAGGCTGTCCTTTCCTGACCCGATTGGGCTTGAAGGCGATGTCGCAGCCGGTTTGGAACGGCTTGTGGAACAGCTTTGTGCACGCCTAAAGGCAAAGGGGCGCGGCGCACGGGTCCTGCGGATCGAGGCACATCGCTGTGATGGCTTGATGGAATGGCAAACGGTCAGTGCAGCCGTGGCCAGCTTTGACCCGCTTCGGTTGATACCTTTGTTGCGGCTTAAACTGCCGGGGATCGATGCGGGACCGGGTATTGATATGCTTCGGCTGGAGGCCATCGGGCACGACGCCCTGCATGATCGCCGCATGGCAGGGCACAAGGTCGCTGCCCAGCGCGGCCAGCAGCGCAAGGACCAAGGCGCTGCGCTTGAGGACTTGCTGGGACGACTTGGGGCCCGCATCGGAATGGAGGCGATCACCCGTCGCCATCCCGCCAGTAGCCACATCCCCGAAAAATCAGCTCAGGTTTTGGCAGCAGCGTGGTCGGACCCCGCCCCAGACTGGCCGGAACCGCCAACCCCGCGCCCCTTGCTGCTATGGCCCCCCGAAGCGGTGAGCGCAGAAGATCACCCTACGCCGCCCAGCGCGTTTCGGTGGCGAGGGCGTGATTTTGGTACGCTGGATATCAGTGGCCCGGAACGGATCACCCCAGAATGGTGGCTTGATGATCCCGCGTGGCGCAGCGGTCCGCGGGATTATTGGCGCATCGACACCGACCAAGGCGATCGTTTGTGGTTGTTCTACGCACATGGCGGCACGATGTCGTCAGGCTGGTTTTGCCAAGGGTCCTTTGCGTAAGCGACAACCGCACGGCCGGGCGCAAAATTTTTTGAAAAAATTTTCGCCGCTCTCGCCCGCAGCACTGGCCAAGCCCAAAACAGCATGTCAAAACCCGCCCACCCCCGCGCCTGAAGGAGCTCGCGCCATGCCCATCGTCTCGCTAATTGCAAAACCCGGCACGCTGGACCCTGCACTGGTCGACAATCTTCGCAACGCATGGGGCGGCGGCGTCGCTGTCTGGCTGGCGATGGACGAGGCCGCGGAATTCCCCGTAGCCACTGTTGCAGGCAACTTCGAAGACATCCGCGCATCTCTTGCGGATCAAGTCGATTTGAACATCCTACCAGATCAGGGCCGCCAAAAGCGCATGCTGCTGGCTGACATGGACAGCACAATGATCGAACAAGAATGCATCGACGAGCTGGCCGAAGAAGCCGGTGTTGGCGCATATGTCAAAGACATCACCGCCCGCGCCATGAACGGCGAATTGGATTTTGACGGTGCACTGACCGAACGGGTTGCTTTGCTCAAAGACCTGCCCGAAAGCGTCATCGATACGGTGGTCAAAAACCGCATCACCTTGATGCCCGGCGGCAAAACCTTGCTAAACACAATGAAAGCAAACGGTGGTTACTGTGCTTTGGTTTCCGGCGGGTTCACGGCCTTTACCTCGCGCGTCTCCGGTTTGCTTGGATTTGATGAAAACCGCGCCAACACTTTAATCATAGAAGGCGGCAAACTGTCCGGTGAAGTTGGTTTACCAATCTTGGGCCGCGAGGCCAAGATTGAAGCGTTGGAGCAAATCACCGCCCGCCTAGGGATTTCCGAAGCCGATGTGGTTGCCGTGGGCGACGGGGCCAATGACCTTGGCATGTTGGGCCGCGCCGGTTTCGGCGTTGCGCTCCATGCCAAACCCAGCGTTCAGGCGGAATGCGCCTTGCGGGTCAATCACGGTGATCTGACCGCGCTGTTGTACCTGCAAGGCTATCCCAAAGCTGATTTCGTCTAAACGCCAGTCAGACCGGCAACCGGGCGGATTTCGCCCGTCACCAACCCGTCCCAGTTTTTCACCGGCGGGTTGAGAAAGCGGATGACCTCAGGGTTTTCAGCATCCAACACACCGATGCGCACCAAAAGCGCCGCAATCGCAGAGTTAGACGCTCGGGTTGCACCATCGACGATTTTCAACGAAATGCCCCAGCCGCGATGCGGTAGAATGGCGACGAAATACCCTTCGGCTCCGGTTTTCAGCGCCAGAGGCTCTTTCGCAGCGCGCATCAAGTGGGTGCAAGCACGGGTGTCGCCCGCAACCAACTCGGGATAAGCGATCATCCCGCCAACCAACTGCTGCGCCGCCTCGGACATCGTATCACTGCGCTGACCTGCGCTGGCAAAAAACGCCATGGCGCGGGCCATACCCAGCATTGATGTCGCAAAGTTCGGGGCGGAACACCCGTCGATGCCAAAGCCGGGGCTTGTCGCGCCCGTCACCTCTTCGAAGGCGTCGCGAACCGATTTTTGCACCGGATGCGCTGGATCAACATAGTCGGAGCTTGCTCCCAAATGTTTGGTGAGGATCAAAAAACCGGAATGCTTGCCGGAACAATTGTTATGCACGCGGCATGGGCTGTCTCCGTCGCGGATCATTTGAAACCGCAAATCTTTGTCACGAGATGCTTCGGTGCCGCAGATCAAATCATCGTCGCCCAACCCTAATTCATCCAGCCAAGCGTTCACTGCCCTGACGTGCATAGGTGCGCCTTGATGCGATGCGCAGGCCAGCGCCAAACGGGCAGGCCCGATTCCAAAAGCCTCGGCCGCGCCAGACATCACCAATGGCAGCGCCTGAATCATCTTGGCAGAGCTTCTAGGCAACACCACGGCATCAGGGTCGCCCCATGCCTCAACGACACCACCACTGCCATCACAAATCACCGCATGCCCCATATGTTGGCTTTCAACGAAGGGCCCGCGGTGTATTTCCACCATCGGTTCGGGTGTGCGCATCATCAGATCCTTAGATTTCGGCGAATATCTGCCAACAGGGCTTTCACGTTGCGGTTTTTTCAGGCTATTGTCTCGCCGTCGAGTAGAAAAGTTTTTGTGGTCGGGACAAGCCGGAATCGGCAAGGCACAAAAGCAAGTGAAGAGGCTAGACAGCTGGAGGCTGCAAGTATGATTTCAGGTCTTGGTCGCGTGATCGGAGCCGGCGCTATGGCGCTGCTGCTGACCGCAGGTATGAGCACCGCACAACAAGAAAGCACAAACCGTGTGGACGCCATGACCGACTGGTCCGTCTTTGAGGGTGAAAGCCCCAAAGAATGCTGGGCGGTTTCCACATTTAAAGAGAGCGTGAACACCGACGCCAACGGGAACATCAAATCGGTCACACGAGGTGATATCTTGTTGATGGTGTTCTACCGTCCGGGTGCAGGTGTCACCGGGCAATTGGCATTTACCGGTGGTTACCCCTTTGCAAAAGGGTCGACTGTTAATCTGGACATCAGTGGCACAAAATTCGAGCTGTATTCAGAAGGTGAATGGGCGTGGCCTGCGACTCCTCAGGATGATGCAAAAATCATCACTGCTATGAAACGTGGGGCGGCAGCCCAGCTAACAGCCCAATCCGGCCGCGGCACCATCACCAAAGATACATTTTCACTGCTCGGCTTTACAGCAGCCGTCGAGGAAGCAAGCAAGCGCTGCGCCAAGTAAGCCGCTGCACGCAAAAGATTTAGACGGGCGAGGTGATACCCTCGCCCTTTTTGTTTGCGGATTTACTGCCCTCCGCTGCGGCCCTGATTGCCTAGTGCATTTTCTTTTGCACCCAAATCGTGTAGACGCAGCGTTTCGACCTCCCAAACCCAAAGACAGAGATTCCAGCCATGCCCGCCGACGCGCCGATCACTCAGGACGTAATGACCATTCCGCGCAAGCTGCCCGAAGGTGGCCGCACCAATCTTGTTGGCCTGACACGCGCCCAAATGCGCGACGTGTTGATCGAGGCTGGCACGAAGGAAAAGCAAGCCAAGATGCGAGTTGGGCAAATCTGGCAATGGATTTACCAATGGGGCGTGCGCGATTTCGCCAGCATGACCAATCTGGCCAAAGACTACCGCGCCATGCTGGACGAGAAATTTGTGATCGAGATTCCCGAAGTGGTCTCGAAACAGGTATCCGAAGATGGCACCCGAAAATATCTGGTCCGCATCGCGGGCGGTCACGAGGTTGAGGTCGTCTACATCCCCGAGGATTCGCGCGGTACATTGTGCATTTCCTCTCAGGTTGGCTGCACGTTGACCTGCTCGTTTTGCCATACCGGAACCCAAAAACTGGTGCGCAACCTGACTGCCGGTGAAATCATCGGCCAGGTTATGATGGCCCGCGACGATCTGGATGAATGGCCAGTGCCCGGTGCCCCCAAAGACGAAACGCGCCTGTTGTCGAACATTGTGCTGATGGGCATGGGCGAGCCGCTCTATAATTTTGACAACGTGCGCGATGCGATGAAAATCGCTATGGACCCGGAGGGTATTCAGTTGTCGCGCCGCCGGATCACGCTTTCGACCTCTGGTGTTGTGCCAGAAATCGCGCGTACCGCCGAAGAAATCGGTTGTCTGCTGGCGATCTCGTTCCATGCCACAACGGATGAGGTCCGCGACAAACTGGTTCCGATCAACAAACGCTGGAATATCGAAGAGCTATTGCAGGCTTTGGCAAGCTATCCCAAGGTGTCAAATTCGGAACGTATCACCTTTGAATATGTAATGCTGAACGGGGTGAATGACACCGACGATGACGCGTATCGCCTGATCGCGCTTATCAAGGATCACAACATTCCGGCGAAGATCAACTTGATCCCGTTCAACGAATGGCCCGGCGCGCCCTACAAGCGCAGCTCGAACAACCGCATCCATGCGTTTGCGAATATCATCTATCAAGCGGGCTTTGCCTCGCCCATTCGCAAACCCCGCGGCGAAGACATCATGGCCGCCTGTGGCCAGCTGAAATCGGCCACCGAACGCGCCCGCAAGTCACGCAAACAGATCGAAGCCGAAGCAGGGCTTAAGGGCTAAAACGACTCGAAGGTCGCGCGCATGCGAACGGGATCGGCTTTGCAGCCGGTGAAATGTTCGAAACTCAGCGCGGCCTGATGCACGGCCATACCGGCCCCTGACAGGGTTTGGCAGCCTTTGGCACATGCGTCTCGGAGCAGTTGCGTTTCAAGCGGAAAGTAGACAATGTCAGCGACCCATTGGTCGGAACGGAGCAAGCCGGTATCCATGGCTGTGCCGGGATGTGACGCCATGCCCACAGGGGTTGCGTTCACCACCCCGTCACATTGTTCAAGCGCGGACAGATCTTTTGCGGCGCGGGTACCGGCCCCAATACGGGCAGCCAAATCAACCGCCATTTGGTTATTTTGATCAAAGATCAATAGGGTTTGGACTCCCAAATCCTTGAGAGCATAGGCAACAGCGACACCGGCTCCGCCAGCCCCAATCAGCATCACCGATTGCATGGGTGCATCCACCAAACCTTCTGTCGCACTTTGAGCGAAACCGGGGCAGTCGGTGTTGTGACCAATCCGACTCCCGCCGTCAAAGAGCACCGTGTTCACCGCCCCCACTCGCTCCGCCACAGGAGAGAGGCCATCCAACAAAGGCATCACAGCCTGTTTGAACGGATAGGTGATATTCAAGCCGGCGTAGCCAGAACTCTGCGCTGCATCCAACAGATCAGCCAGCGGACGGTCATCCATCGCAGTGTCGAACAGATCGTATCGCAGGGCAAACCCCTGCGCTTGCGCCTCGGCCATATGCATGGCCGGACTGCGCGATGCCGCAATTCCCTGCCCAATCAACCCGACTTTGATGCTCATGCCAAAGGTATCCGCAAAACACCTGCGGGTGGCAAGGAGAAGCCCTCAAATTCGATTGGTACGGTTGTGTGATTAAACCAAAACCGTTCGGTCTCTGTGTCGCGGGTACGCAGACCAGTGGGCAGTTTCCGGATCGTCAACGCAGCATCCGCGCCAATGCGCGCTATCAACCTGTCCATGCACTCGGCGTCACCCCAACCCGCCATATAGGTCAAATGGCCATTGCGCAGCGCCACCGGTGTGCCCGCTCCGGTTTTGAGCAGCACGTCGCCCGTGCCTTCAATTTCCTCAAGGTAGCCTGTGATTGCCCCACCTCCGTCCAATGCAACCGGCATATCAGGGCGCAGGGTTTCCAGCCGCGATACAGTCACATCCAAACCCGGAATCGCAGGGGGCAAAGGCGCGTGTGGCATAACGAAATCCGCATCCCGAGCCCCGCTGCGCGGGCCCAAAACCACCTGAGCGTCACTTTGGGTCAGCGCTGCTTTCACCGCATCCGGCAGATACATCAAACCGGGGGCAAATACCGCCTTGTAGCCCGAAAATGCATCAGGCCGTAAAGGCACCACATCCACAGTCAAACCTGCACGCCGCAAGGCCCGATAGGTATCCAGAACCAAGGTGAAATAACTCAGCCCCTGCCCTTGCGGTTGCACCTTCCACATCCATTCGGACACATAGTCAAAAACCAGTGCCACGGGGGCTTGTTTCGATTGCACCTCTGGGGCCTCCACAAGTTCATCACGAACCTGCCGCGCCTCATGGATCGCAGGCGCGTCCTGACTGTCCGGCCGGAGCATACCTGCATGAAGCTGCTCTTGGGCAAAGGGCGCTTGACGCCAGCGAAAATAGCAGACGGCTTCGGCACCGTGGGCAAAGGCCTCCCATGTCCATAGACGCACCATTCCGGGCAAGGGGGCCGGATTGTAGGGAGCCCAATTGACTGGACCAGGTTGCTGTTCCATCACCCACCAGCGACCCTCTTGAACCGGTTTATTGCCCTTGGCAGCCCCAACAGCGCGGTAAAGATCGTGGTGAAAGGCTTGAAAATCCGGATCGCCTTGGCGCGCGTAAGCCACCTGTTGGTCAGGGGCCGCACCAACACGGTCCTCAAGAAAGCCCAACGGATAACTGTCCCAACTGGCGATATCCAGATCAGCGCCCACATCGTAATGATCAAAATCGGTGATTTTGCCCATGTAGTTATGCGCAATTGGCGTACCTGAATGGACCCGGATAATATCGGTTTGGGCGCGGTTGAACACCACGACCTGATCCGAACTAAAACGATGAAATGCCAAACGATGCGCTGGATTGGCTTCGGTCACAGTCAGGTTCGGCAAATCGATCTGATCAAAGGAATTATACTCCATCGACCAAAAAATATTGCCCCATGCAGCGTTCAGCGCCTCGATATTGTCATAGCGCGCGCGCAACCAATCGCGAAACGCCAAGCGGGCTGCATCGGAATAGCTGATGGTTGTGTCGTGACAGCCGTATTCATTGTCCGTTTGCCACGCTGCAACATACGGGTTACGGCCATAGCGTTCGGCCATCAGCGTCACGATACGGCGGCATTCCTGAAGGTATCCGAAATGGCTGAAACAGTAGTGCCGGCGCGAACCAAACTTGCGCGGGTTGCCATTTTCATCGACGGCCAGCATATCCGGATATTTATCCAGCACCCAACGCGGCGGCGTCGCTGTCGGCGTCCCCAAGACAACCTGCAAACCGGCATTTCCCAAGACCTCGATAGCACGGTCCAACCATCCCCATTGCAAATCTCCGGGCGTGGATTCAATCCGCGACCACGCAAATTCACCGACACGGACCCATGTCAGACCCGCTTCGACCATACGCGCGGCGTCCTGCTGCCAGATTTCTTCTGGCCAGTGTTCCGGATAATAGCAGGTGCCAAGGGTTCGCTTCATCCAATCGCCTCATCATACGCAGTGACGATTTGCGCTGCCTTTTCGGCAACTTGGTCCGCAGTATAGCCCGGTTTGTAAATGTTCGATCCAATGCCGAAACCCGTGGCACCCGCCGTGACCCAATCTGCGAAATTTGCAGGGCCAGCGCCGCCAACAGCATAGGTTTTTGTGCCCGCAGGCAGCACAGCTTTAAGAGCGGCCAGACCTTCCACACCCAGCTTGAAACCCGGAAAGAACTTCAGCCCGTCTGCACCACTGCGCAGCGCGCTAAAGGCCTCGGTTGGGGTCAGCACACCTGGAAAGGACAACATACCCGCCACCTTTGTTGCACGGATCACATCCGGAAACGCATCCGGTGACACAACCATTTGCGCGCCAATTGAGGCCAGTTTTTCAACCTGAGAAACTTCAAGCACAGTCCCAGCGCCAATGACCGCACGATCACCGGCATGGGCCAGCATCGCCGCAATGCTGTCAAACGGATCAGGCGAGTTCAGCGGCACCTCGATCTTGGTGATTCCAGCGTCTATCAGAACGTCCGTGATTTCTATGGCGTCAGCAGGTGTCAAACCACGTAGAATAGCGATAATTTCGCGCGTCATTGGGTATCCTTAAGGGTAGCATAGGCGGCTGATAGGCCGCGCAGAGTGATGTCTTCGGCGCAGATCGCGCGCGGCATAGCCCCTTGGGCCGCCAGCGCCGCAGAATAGGCTGACGCAATGCCATCTTCGCCCAAAACCGCGACGTCGCGGCCCAGCCAATATGGGCGGGCAGCAGCCAGTTCCATGCCGATCAACTGACCGGACAGGCGGGCACGGGCCGCAGCGGGGCTCAGCCCATGCAGCAAGGATTCCGCCCGTAAGGCAAACAGATCGCAGGCCAGCGATGCAGGGTGCGACATGCCTTCGGACACCGCAGCCAGAAATGCATCGTCATCCCAGCCTTCGGCGGTCAGTGAATGGCGCAAGACCGATTGGCCACCAATCAAGGCAAAAAGTTCACCTGTCATAAAAGTGCGAAAACTGACCACCTCTTTGGCACTGATGTGGACCCACTTGTTGTGTGTGCCCGGCAGGCAGAGAACCCCGTCAAACTCTGGTTCACAGGTCAAGAAACCGGCGATCTGGGTTTCTTCGCCGCGCATCACATCGGCAGGTCGATCTTGTTTGATACCGGGCAGGATATGAACGTCGATGCGTTGATCCTGAGTTGGCACATGCGTCGCCTGCCCCATGGCGGGCGGCTCGCACGGGGCCGTTGCATAAGGGGCTTCGCGCCACCCCTGCCGAGATCCAGCCATACCGCAACAGATCACGGGCACCTTGCCGGTGTCTGGTAGCGCGCCGCTGATCAGGTCCAGCAAAGTGCCTTCGTAGTCGGCGGCTGTCAGACGGCCCATGCCTTTGTCAGACTCTGCGTGGCCCACTGGCTGGCCTCCGGCATCCATCAACCAAATTCGCAGGTGCGACGTGCCCCAATCAACGGCAACCCAAGCAAGATCACTCACAACAACTCTCCCTCAAGGACCCACATGGCTTCGGGGAAACTCCATGGCAGGGTAAGGCCATGGCGCATCAAAAATTCGCCGTTCAACTCCACAGGCCCTTCTTTCAAGGCCGGAGTAGCGCGCGACAAACCCGGTGCATCCCCTCGATTTTTCAGGGTGATACGATAGGTGGCATCCGGTGTCAGCCCGGTCAAACGCAAAGGGCGCGGTAGAATTTGGGTGCCCGAGGTGGCCTTGCCGGAGAAAACCACAAAGCGTGATCCATCTTCCGCCAATTGTTGTTCGGCTAGGACGGAAGGATCGTGGCTATCAAGCCGCAAAATATCGGCCCGGCACATCCAACTGCGGTTGTCCTTCCACCACGTGGTGACATCACGTAGCACCTGCGCCTCGTCTTGCGTCAATTCGCGCGGATCCATTTCAAAGCCCATATGACGCTGCGCGGCAACCCAAGCACGGAACCGGATGTCCATAACGCGGCCCGACGTATGACACCTGCGCGGCCCGACATGTGAGCCCGTCACCGCCAAAGGCAACAGCAAAGCCGCCTCATGCTGAATTCGCAAACGCTCAAGCGCATCATTGCTATCAGACAGCCAGACTCGTTGGGTGTGGGTCATTATACCGCTATCAATACGGCCCCCACCCGAGGCGCAGCTTTCAATTTCAACCTGCGGATGCGCTTTGCGCAAACGGTGCATGAGTTCAAGCGTGCCATTGGCTTGCGCGGCGTCTGGTACCGGAAGCAACCGGTTATGGTCCCATTTGATATAGTCGATGTCATGTGTTGACAGAACCGCACTGATCTTATCGAAAAGATAGTCACGCACCTCGGCACGCGCCATGTCCAGCACCCGCTGTTGGCGACCTTCAATTTGATCCACGCGGCCCAAAATCCATTCGGGATGCGCACGAGCCAAATTACTGTTCACATTGACCATCTCGGGTTCGAACCACAGGCCGAACACCATACCAAGGCTGGCAAGATGCTCTATAATCGGTGCCAAACCATCGGGCCATTTGCGTGGATCAATCTCCCAATCCCCAAGACTGCTGGTATCGTCGTCCCTAGTGCCGAACCAACCATCATCCAGCACGAACCGCTCCGCGCCCAGATCTGCGGCGCGGTCGGCAATGTCTTTTAGCGTCTCCAAATCATGGTCGAAATAGATCGCTTCCCAGCAGTTATAATGCACAGGGCGCGGCGCGTCAGGCTTGGGCCAAGTCACCGTATGATCGCGAATATGGCGCTGAAAGGAGACCCCACACCCATTCAAACCGCCTACCGAAACGCTCAAAAGCAAAGGAGCCGTTTCAAATCGGGTCCCCTGCACCTGCGTGCCGGTCGCATGTCCCCACTGGATTTGACGGCGGCCGTCCGGCAGTTCTTCGGCCAGCATGACATGACCTCCGGGCCATCCGTAATGCATGCCAAACGCTGTGCCTTGGGTGTTTGTGCAGCCTTCTTCGCAGAAAAACGCCAGCGGGGGGTGTTCATGCCCCGATCGGCCGGAACGGGACTCCCGCTGAAAGACACCGGGCCGCCACGGGTTGCTTTGCATTTGAAACTCGCCGATCCAGCGACCGGAAAAATGCTGTATCTCCCCTGATTGCGGTCCCGGCAAAACCGGCGCTGCAAAGTGGTGTACAACAATCGGTTCGTCCGCTTGGAGCGTTGATTGCGCTTGGATAACGCCCCCGATGACTTCAAAGTTAACGCTTAGGCTTAACCCTAGCGCCTCATCACGCATCGCAAAAGACAGCCCATCGCCGGTGATCAATTCGAATTGAGGTCGAAGCATTTGGCCAGCCCGATAGGCCACCAACGCGGGCTGCGCATGCAGGCTGTCCCCTTCGACGGGGCAAAGCGAGATCGGAGGCAGGCGATCCATCATACCGCCTGTCACATCCGTCTGCGCTTGCGCAGCAACGGCGGCCAAGTCGCACTCTGGCAAGCTTGGCCCCCAATACACAGCTGCGGGGGTGTCGCCCTCGGAGGCCAGAACCAATGTCTGGCCAGCCGCATCAATGCGCCAAGTCCTTGGTCGCGGGTTCACTTAACCGCCCCCAACGTCAACCCAGCGATAAAGTGGCGCTGCATCATAAAGAACATGGCAACCGGCGGTAGGGCCGCCACAATACTGCCCGCGCTCATCAAATGGTATTGCGCCACGAATTGAGAGTTAAAAGACGTGATGCCTGCGGTCACAGGTTGCGCATCCGGTCCTTGGGTCAGAACAATCGCCCAGAAATAGTCGTTCCAGATAAAGGTAAAGACCAAGACTGAGAGCGCTGCAATCGCCGGGCGCATCAAAGGCAGTACGATGTACCAAAAGATCCGCCATTCTGCGACCCCTTCGACACGGGCCGCTTCGATCAGCTCAAAAGGCAATGCCCGGATAAAATTGCGCATAAACAACGTACAAAATCCGGTTTGAAAGGCCACATGGAACAAGATCAGGCCCAGTTTCGTGTCATAGAGCCCCGCCGAAACAGTCAGATCACGCACCGGAACCATCAGGATTTGAAACGGCACAAAGTTGCCCGCAATAAACATGAAAAAGATCAGCAGATTACCTTTGAACCGGTAAATTCCCAGCGCAAAACCGGTCATGCAAGACAAGGCTACAGCACCAACCACAGTCGGGACCGTGATCAAAACCGAGTTCCACAAGTACCGCGGCATATCGGATTCAAAGAAAACCCTGCCGTAATTGTTAAAAAACTCAAAGGAGGAGGGCATGCCCCAATAATTGCCGTTGGTGAAATCCGACAGCGGTCGGACTGAAAACAGGCCAACAGCTAGCAGCGGCAAAAGCCACATGATCAGCGCCAACGGCAATAGCGATTGATAAGTGATCTGCGCCGCGCGCGACTGCTTTTGAATAGGTTTAGGAAACATCTCAGACCTCCGCTGTGCCGAACGCGCCGCGTCCGTGCTTCATCTTGCCAGATAAACTCCCGCCGGAGGCTCCCGAACCTGGAACCCTGGACAAGCCTTGAATGTCGAAATGCTTCATCGCCGGGCCTCCCGCTCGTCGCGGTACATCGACCACAAGAAATAGGCGATGAAGAACAACATGATAAAGAACAAGACAACGGCAATCGCGGAACCGTATCCCATGCGGAATCCATATTCCGACAGGGCCTTTTCGAACATGTAGAAAGACAACACGCGTGTCGACCCAAACGGTCCACCGTTGGTCATAATCGAAATCAAATCGAATGATCGCAGTGCCCCAATGATCGTCACAACAAAGGCGATAAATGTTGCCGGACGCAGTTGGGGCAGGATCACATACCAAAGCATTTTAACCCCTTTAGCTCCGTCTAGGCGGCCAGCTTCGACCTGCTCGGGATCTACCGCATTCAAACCAGTCAGATAGAGGATCATACAATAAGCCGTTTGCGGCCAAAGACCGGCGGCAATGATGCCATAAGTCGCCAGTGTTGGATCACCCAAGACGTTGATTGACTCTAATCCAAGCGAAGTCAGCAAAGCATTTAAAAGTCCAACACGCGGCAGATAGAACCACGAAAACACCAGACCAACGACAACTTGCGAAATCACAAACGGAAAGAAAAACAGCGACTTGTAAAGCCGTATTCCCGGCACAGTCTGGTTCAGCAAAAGCGCAATCAACAGGCCCGCCGGAATCGCCAACAAGTACAAGACCAGCCATTTGACGTTGTTCCATAGCGAGATTTCAAAGTTCCTGTCGGTCAGCAACTCTTGATAGTTTCCGGCACCAATATAAGTCGCCTCGCCCAAACCATCCCACTCATACAGCGAGATGTTGAAGCTTTGGAAAATCGGGAAAACCACATAGGCGACGAAAAACAATATGCCCGGCAGCAAGAAAAGCAAGGGCGTGATCGTCATGCGGTTTCGCTTGGCCCAGCTTTGGTTGGCTGTGCTCATATCTTGTCCTCCCACAGAACCGGTGAATGCGAAAACCGACGCTTGCGGCTTGCGGATTCACCAAAAAGAATGCGCCCCGCCGATATTGGCAGGGCGCAAAGCAGAATTATTTGTAGATGCGACCGCGCGCGGATTCGAGACGGTTCAGGATGTCGTCCAGATTGTCTGGGAACACCATGAATTCCTGCAAACCTTCCATGCCGATCGAAGCCATTTCCGCAGGGAAATCACGATCAAAGAACTGAGCGATCCCGCCTGTGGCGTTGTTCGACAGCATCTCGAAGCCCTGGTTCAGGAATTCGTCGTCATCTACCGACGAAGCTGAGTTGACAGGCAGCTGGCCCAAACCGGAACCGGCGTTGATTTCTGTCTGCACGTCGGCTGATGTCACATACTGAAGGAAGGCACGTGCCGCTTCTTTGTTTTGTGCAGCCGATGCGATGTGGAACGTGTCGGTCGGGGCATCTTCGCCCATCGGAACATCCGCGATTTTCGGGAACTGATAGAAATCGATCTGATCATCAGTCAGGCCGCCTTCGCGCAGATGCGGTACAACAAAGTTCCCCATCAGATAGGCCGTCGCTTCGCCCTTAACAAAGAAGGGGAGCGCTTCTTGCCAGCTGTACGTCTGGTGATCGTCGATGAACGCGCCCATGTCGATCAGCTTGCGCCAATTGGCGAAGGTTGCGCGCACTTCGTCGGATGTCCAAGACGCTTGGCCGGTGGCCAGCTGCATGTGGAAATCAAAACCGTTGGTGCGCATGTTCATGTAGTCGAACCAACCGCCAGCGGTCCAAAGGTACTTGGAACCGATGGTATAACACTTGCGGCCGGATTCGAGGATCTTGGCGCAGTTGGCGATTTCTTCGTCAAAAGTTGTCGGCTCGGACAGACCCAACTCTTTGAAAATATCTTCGCGGTAATAGATGCCCCACTGATAGTAAGTATAGGGAACGCCCCACTGCTTACCGTCCAAGGTCATCGCGCCTTTGACGCTGTCCAGACCGGGTAGATCACCGTTTGCGTACATATCCGAGATATCCTCGAACAGGCCTGCATTTACGTATGGACCCATGCGGTTTGCGGCGTACCAGTTGATCACATCCGGCGCGTCTGCGGTCAGTGCGTTGCGGATCTGGCTTTTCCAGGCCTCGCGGTCAACGATCTCGACTTCGACCTCAAGGTCGGGGTGCATCGCATCAAAGTCGGCTGCAAGACCTTCCATGATCGCACGTGGTGCGGGGTTAGACATATCAGACATGATACGGAGTTTGCCGCTCAGTTCGGCCATTGCCGGCGTCACGAGGGCAGTCGACAGGGCGAGTGCGCCTGCAACCGAAGCGAATTTCTTAAGCATGGTTTCCTCCCAATTGCTTGTTGTCGGGTGTCTCACAATTTGGTTCCAAATAATGAAACATGTTTCCAACTATTGAAACTATGTCGGATTCGGGTTAGGACTGTCAACACTTCCGTTGCTGGCCGCAGACGGAAGGGCGGGAGGAGACGCTTATGAATAGCCAGGTTAAACCGACAAGGTCCGGCGACGGAACAGTCGGTAAAGCATTGGAAGTGCTGGATTTGGTTGCTGCCAAAGGCCGCCCCGTGCGCTTTGGCGAATTACTCGGCGAATCTCCGCATCCCAAGGCAACGCTGTATCGCTTGGTTCAGACGTTAACCAATCAGGGCATGCTGGCCTACGACGAATCAAGCCAAACTTACTCCCCCGGCCTCCGGTTGGTGCGTCTTGCCCATGCCGCATGGCAGCAAAGCTCGCTCGCTCCGATCGCCCGCCCCTTCTTGGATGATCTATCACGCGAAGTCGGTGAGACGATCCATCTGGCGCAGCTTGATGAGGGACAGGTTTTGTATGTCGACAAACGAAACGCCCTGAAGCCCATCGAAATGTTTTCCGCAGCTGGCAAAGTCGGCCCCGGCTATTGCACAGGCGTTGGCAAGGCGATGATCGCGCATCTGGACGAAAAAGCCCGTGAAGCCGTCATTTTGCGCCAATCCTTTTATGTCCACACCCCCAAAACAATCGCCACCGCCGAGGCTTTTCGCACGGAATTGGATGAAATTCGCCGCGAGGGCATCGCCTTTGACCGCGAAGAACATGAACCCGGTATTATTTGCATTTCCGCTCCAATTCTTGGCTCGACCGGCAGGGTTCTGGGGGCCATGTCAATCACCACGTCGACACAGCTAAAAACACTCGAAGAGCTGACCAAGCTCCGCCCCGCCCTAACCAAAACCGCACAAAAGATCGCTGAGGCTGCCGAATCCTGGCAGTTCCCAACCTAATCTCTAGGAGACCACAATGTCTGGCGTCACGCTCAACAATGCTGTGAAGAAATATGGCACCACGCAGGTCATCCACAATGTGGATCTGCAAATCAGTGAAGGCGAATTTTGCGTTTTCGTTGGCCCCTCGGGCTGCGGAAAATCCACTTTGCTGCGGATGATCGCAGGCCTTGAGGAAACCAGTGGCGGCCAGATCAGTATTGGCGGACGCGACGTGACGCATATGGACGCTGCTGATCGCGGCGTGGCGATGGTCTTTCAGACCTACGCGCTCTACCCGCATATGACGGTCGAAGAGAACATGGGCTTTGGCCTGAAAATGAACAAAGTCCCCAAGGCCGAAGTTAAAGCCAAGGTTGACGAAGCGAGCCGGATTCTAAAACTGGATGACTACCTCAAGCGCAAGCCAAAGGCGTTGTCAGGCGGTCAGCGGCAGCGGGTTGCGATTGGCCGTGCCATTGTGCGCGGGCCGGAAGTCTTTCTATTTGATGAACCATTGTCCAATCTGGACGCTGAATTGCGCGTGGACATGCGGGTTGAAATCGCCCGTTTGCACAAGGAAATCGGCGCGACAATGATCTATGTAACACATGATCAGGTCGAAGCGATGACCTTGGCGGACAAGATTGTGGTCCTACGCGCTGGTGTGATCGAACAAGTCGGATCGCCGATGGAGCTTTATAAGAATCCCGACAACAGGTTTGTCGCTGGATTTATCGGATCACCTTCGATGAACTTTCTGCGGGGCGTTGTGGAGGGCGGCAAAGTGCGCCTGACCGAATTGAGCCGCACGATTGACGCCAATGTCCCCCTGCCAGCCGAAGGCAAGCCCGTCCTCGTCGGCGTGCGTCCACAGCACATGACAATATCCGAAGCGAGCGACGATCTTACGCTGTATATCCGTGAACGTTTGGGGGGGGTGGCATATGACTATTTGCTGACCGCCAGCGGCGACAAAATCACCGTTGAAACGGATAGCGACGAAGAAATTGCCGAAGGATCGAAGGTAACAATCGACTTTGCCTTGGAGAATACAATGTTCTTTGACGGAGAAACCGAACAACGTCTCCGCTAGTCTTCGCAAACAGCAAAACACCCGACCACAACAAACAGGCCAGCCCCATGAGGCTGGCCTGTTGCATTTTCCGCCAGTCTTAGCCCCTTAAACGCCTCGGGTTAACCTTTTGGCGTATACCAGATTGGCGAAGTATAGGCCCGCTCTTGTTGCTCCAATGGTGCACCTTCCGGAGCCTCAAGACCGTATTTGACAACATCATAAAGGTACCAAGGCGGCGTTGGGATTTCGAGCACCCGAGCGTAGTAAAAAGCCCGCTCGTTCGCGTCAAAGTCAGGGTCGCTCCAGACCGTGATCAATTCCGATGTTCCGATTGTGTTCGCCCAAGTCGCCGTTGCAACATCAACCGTGCTGCCCACGGCGGGAAGCTTGCCGTCGGCGTCAATCTCACGACCATCCGACCAAACCACGTCATACACTTTTTCCTGTGTGTTGCCGTCAGCATCGACCCAGCCTTTGATGACCTGTACCCGATCAAGATTGGCCCCGATTGGATCGCGCAGCGCTGCTATCAGGAAATTCGGCGCTTTACCTTCCTCTGGGGGAGCGGTCAAATCGGCACCCATCGGAACACCTTTTGCATAGCCAACTGCCGAAACCTCACGGGTGTTCAGATCGGAGTCATTGAAATCATACCCGCCAAAGAACCGCACAGCCATGCGCGGGCCCGTGGTGCCATAAACTTCTTTGCGGTCCATCGCGTCGAACAGACTGGCGCGTGTATTTTCATGGGCCCAAACGGCAGTAAGACCGGATGCAACTTGCTGCCAACTGAAAATCTCACCTTTGTCCGTCTTCATGAACGGGTGTGTCAGCCGTTCGGGAGAGGGCTCATAACCCGCGTGCTTGCCAAAGAAATTGTTCTCTTCGATAGCTGGCAGTGAATTGTGGGAATCGGTCGCGCCAACCAGACCAAATTTATATGGGTTGGTCCCGAACTTGGCCTCAAGAAGCATGCCGTTTTTCAAAGCTTCGCGGGCATATTCACCTGCCAGCATTTCGTTGGTCTTTGCCTCGGTTAGGTCCAGATTTCCATAGTCCCAATTTCCATAGTCCGCGAACGCGTCATCGGGTGACAAAAATGGATGGGCCTCCCCGTCACCTTTGATCTGGGTGACTTCGTAGGTTCGCTCCCATTTGGCGCGTTGCTCAACATAGAGCTGGTCGATTGCCCGACCGGTAAACTGCGCATCCATCGGGAACATGATACCGTTAGACAGGTTGCCATTATGGGCAAATGCCATCGTCGCGCCATTGGTCTTGGCCTCATAGTCTTCGAGGTATTTGTACAAATCCAGGGGATCATTGCTGCCTATGGGCGCTTGGGTTGTGTAAGGGATAACCTGGCGGGCGCGGTCAGGACCATCCCGGAAAATAACGTTGCGATGTAGATTTGCGCCCTGTTCTAAGGACGTCCACTCAAAACCAATGAAGGCCGTGAAAGCGCCGGGTTCGTTAAACTCTTCCGCCGCATTTATCACGTCATCCCAAATCGTGGCATACCGGCGGGCACCGGGCGAATAGTTGGCGAACATTTCCGGGTCCATATCGCCTTGAGAAAAGGTCGTAATCAGATCAAGCGTCGCCGCGACGGCTTCCTCACCTCCGGCACCAAACCCTTTGGCCCATCTGGCCCCCTGTTCGTATTGGGTCACGATCGGAGCATTCGCTAAAATATCGCCGATCATACCCATTCCGTCGGAGTGATCCGTGATCGCAAGCCAATCAAGAGGTCTGCTGAGCCGGATTTCCTGCCCTGAGGATGCTGTCACCTGCTCACCGCGGGCAACGCGGTAGGCTGCGCGAAGCCCCAAACGGTTTCCAAAACCACCCGCGTCCATAGAAAGGGATGTGTGCAAATGGCTATCGCCCCAAAGAGGGCGTTCCGGGAAGGTGCGATTAACATAAGGTGAATAAGGAGCGTCAGAGGGAAACAACCCGTCAAGTTGCCCCTCTTCAGCTTGGATTTCCTGGGCCGTGCTAGCGCCGCCGATCAACATCAAAATTGCTGTTGAGCAGGCTAGAAAATTTGATCGTGTCATATTTTTTCCCCGTTTTTTAGTCGTTTCGATCTTCCATCCTTGAACGTATTCCCATTAGGCTAGCACAAGTCCCGCATCGGGCAAATTACTCTGTAAAAATGGATCTGGTTAATTGGTTGCGTGGCCGCTCAACCGAATGGTGCGACAGCCTAGTGCCAAAGAGAAATAGGCCGCAAAATCAAAGCCAAATCAGTCCGTTGAACTGTTGCCCAAAACATAGCCAGAATGCATCGCCCGCAATTGATTCATATCAATCCGGCGGACAGTACGTTGGACGTAATGCGCCCAAGAGCCTGCCAAAGCTGCTGCACCCGATACAAGTTCAATGCTCGAATTGTCGGGCAATCCGTGCGTATCGCGCGCTGTAATCAGGCAACAGTTTTCAGTCCTGAGCCAACCGGTGGTCCCAAATCTTCACCTTAAGATATGACCGGTCGCTTTTCTCGATACATTTGACGGCGAGGATCACCAACTTCGGTCTACACCAGAGGCTCCGACATCGGCAGGCAGGATCACCTTGACCGGTGCAATCTTCATCACGGTCCCATTTGCCCAACCCGAATACGGACATAAATTGTCGGTTAACCAAGAATGGAATTCCTCCGTGGTGTTCGAGTGAATGAAAACACACCGTTTCAGTTCATGCTGATGCTTCCTGTCGGCCTCAAAAATGGGGTCGAAGAAATGGCATCGCTTAACCGGACAAGCTTTTCCCAAGAGATCATGGCAGCTCTCGAAGACAAGTATCTGAGGGTCAATGCTGGGGGCGCAACTGGCGTGGACACCCGGGTGTTGCTTTGGCTCGGCTGTGCGAGCGGCATCCATTAGATCGGCCCAGTCGTGTTCCTTGTTCATCAGATCGCGCAGACTATCGAAGGCACGTTCGTAACCTGGGAGTGCTATGTTCAGGCTTCGCCCGCTGTGCAATTCCATGCGCGGTATGCGGAAATGTAGCTCGACGCGGTCTTCGTGCGTGTACCGGACCCACTTACAAGCGTATCGGTCGCCATCCAGACCAGCGAAAGCCAGTTCTTCGAAGCGATCATGACCTGCCGCGGCTCTTCGCCACTTGGCTGGTCACCCTCGCCAAAGCTGATCACACCAGCGCGGTAGCTCCATTTGTGAGGGCAGATCGCGGCTCTCATCATAGGCAAGGACAGTGCGGGGTCAGATAGTCAACCTGTCCAGCACCGCCACCTTTGCCGTTAGGAAAGAACTTGATCAGCATCAAGACGCCTCGCAGTGTGTGGCAATGTTCTGTTCCAACTGCCGCTCGATCCCAACGAGCGCGGTGGTGACGCGCAGCGCATCAATCTGTGACGCTTGGCCAGCATTCAACGCCGTGTTCAGCCACCGCGTCACCTGATTGAGATTGCCGACATGGCGCGACACGGCCAGCATCAAGGCGGGATGATCGACACGTGGCAACTGGTGCCGCCGCTTTGGTTCCGTGCCGGTAGCAAGCTCTCGAAGGAAGGCAGACATGGACAGGCCGCGATCTTTGGCCGCCTGCCGGATCAGCGCCTTCTCTGTAGACGAACAATAGAAGAACACCGCTTCTGGTTTTGCAGCTGCACCTGCCTTCGTGGCAGGTTGGTTGGGGTTCAAAGGGGAGGCTTGGGGCCCCTCGCAAGGTCCCGGCTCAAAGGTCGCTGGCCTAGCATTGGACCTGTCACGTTTTAGTGCCGCTCCTAGTGCTCGTTTAAGCCACCTTGCGTTCGAAAGCGACGGGGCTTTTCCAACCCAGTGCTGAATGGC
>NZ_QKMF01000010.1 GCF_003208435.1 Pelagimonas varians
ACCCCGGCTTTATCAAGACCCGTCTGACCCAAAAGAATGACTTTGAAATGCCGCAGCTTATGTCCCCTGAAACGGCAGCGGGATATGTTTTAAAGGCGATGCGGTCGCGGCGATTTCGAACCGATTTTCCGCGGCCGTTTTCCTGGGTCATCAAAGCGCTCCATGTGCTGCCAGACTGGATGATCTACCGCGGAAAGTAGCAAAAAGCCTCCGTGGATGCCTCGGGGACTTTTCTTGACAGATCGAAAACGAAAAGGGCCCGCATTGTCATGCAGGCCATTTTCGTCATTCTTGAGACGTTGATTATATGCGGAACAAGGGTTGTAACAATCGCGGCAGAAAGGCTTTGAACTGCAATGGCGCATCCGTTGCTGCAAGGCATATGCACGCGTCGCCAGCATCAGCCACTGGGGTGTGTTCCAGATCCTGATCGCCGATTTCGACATCACCGACACCGAAACGCCCCGTTTCATCGCTAAAGCTGCCTTGCAAAACCAAGGTCAGCTCCAATCCGTTGTGCGTGTGGTCAGGCACGGCTTGTCCAGCAGGAATATAGAGCAGACGGGTCGAGCCGGATTCGCTTTCTGACAACAGGCTTTGACGAACCCCCATGCCAAGCTTTTTCCAGCGCAAAGGCTTGCCTTTCAGCGCTTGCATGATTGGACCGGGATAAATCCCTTTGGCGTCATAGACGGGTTCGGGAACTGTTGGTTCATCCAGCAAAGACATCAGGTTTGTCTTCAGGTTGGCAGATAGGGCCACGCTGCTTGTGCTTTCGAGCACAGCGCCGCCAGCGGCCTGATGTGCGCCAAGGGCCGCACGGCATTCCGCACAAAGTGAAATGTGGCTGGCCACAACCATTGCGAATTGGTGGGGCAGGTTGCCGGACGCGTATGCCGCGATCATGGCATCTGGGATGTGGTGTGTGATTGCTGACATTTAGCGCAACCCTCTCAATTCTGTTCGCAAACGCCCGAGGCCGAGCCGAATTCGCGATTTCACTGTCCCAAGGGGCAGGCCCGTTTGGGTACTTATTTCTTGATGGGATAGATCGCCCAAATAGGCTTTTTCTATCATAGCGCGTTGATCCGGTTGCAGCTGTTGCAGGGCTTGTTTCAGCTTTGATGCTTCTTGTTCGACGGCTAGAATCTGGCTTGCGTCTGGTTCCTGGCCCGGATCTTCGCCAAGTTCGTCTGGAACAGGGCGGTTTTCTTTTCGGGCGACATCAATGTGTCTGTTGCGGGCAATCTGATAAATCCAGGCCGAAGCTTGGGCCTTGTGCGGATCAAACATCGACGCTTTGCGCCAAACCGTCAGCATCACATCCTGAACGACGTCCTCTGCCTGCGCCGCTGCCGTTCCGTTTCGCATCACAAAGCCTTTGAGCCGTGGTGCTAGAAAATCGAACAACTTTCCGAAAGCAACTTTATCGCGCTGGTCTCGCACAGCGAGCAACCAGATCGTCAGATCAGACAGCGTTTCATCTTTTGACGGCACATGAATGCCTTTTGTTGGCGGCCTACCAACGGGATATCGAGTAGGCGGCTTATGTTCTGTTACCGTGATCATAGTGTAGATACGTGCCGATCCGAAAGCTGGATCACCGCCCGAGCCATTTTTTTTAAACCAGAGACGTAAAATGGTGTCGCCGTGCAGCATCGGGCCGTTCAAGCCACCTGTTTTTGACGGTAAAACAGGTGGCTTGAACGGTGTAAGAATCAGATATAACTTGTTTATGTGGGAAAGCACGGCCCAAAACGGAATGTGCCCCAGCGGATTTGGAACACCGGGAATTTTTCTATGCCAAAGAAAGAGATTATTCCCAGCGGGGTGGCCTTTGTTCCGATGGATCAGAGCTTTGAAACTCTGAATGTCTATTTCTTGCTGGTTCCGAACCTTTCCATGCTGGCCTTCGCTTCGGCAATCGAGCCGTTGCGGGTTGCCAATCAACTGTCCGGTAAACCCCTGTTTCGGTGGCATACCTTGTCCGAAGACGGCAATCCGGTGACCTGTTCCAATGGCATCAGTTTTCCGGTGGATTCGGGTCTGTGCAAACTGGAACGCAATGCGCATGTTTTTGTGTGCTCCGGCGTGCTGCCGCAACAATCCACCTCTCGTAAGTCGGCGGATTGGGTGCGGCTGCAATGGCGGTCGGGCCATGTCGTCGGCGGGATTTGCACAGGGGCCTACACTTTGGCAAAGGCCGGAATTCTGGGCGGAACAGAATTCACAATGCACTGGGAAAACATCCCGCCATTTCGCGAACAATACCCGGATCTTGACGTCAAAGAGCAGCTCTATGTCATCGACAAGAAGATTATGACGTCAAGCGGCGGCCATGCGTCAACCGATCTGTTTTTACACCTGATATTTGATCGCTACGGTCCTGTACTGTCGCAAGCGGTGCTTGAGATGTGCATTCACAATGTCCACCGGCAAGGGCGGGATTCCCAGCAATCCTCGCGGTCAGCGGCATTGGGGCTTCGCAACGCCAAGCTGGTCAAAATTTTAGAAATCTTTGAAGAAAACCGCGAAGATCCGATTGATATGGAAGACCTGTCCAAGCGGGTGAAAGTATCGCGCCGTCAGATCGAACGGATGTTTGCCAAACATCTGGGCATGTCGCCACGGCAATACTGCCAACGTCAACGTCTGGCCTATGCCCGTTCCTTGCTGGCAGAAACCGATTTACCGATCGCCGAGATCGCAATGGCAAGCGGCTTTCAGTCCAGTTCGTATTTTGCCAAACGGTTCCGGGAACTGTATTCGGTGTCGCCCTATCAGTTCACAACTGCGCGGCAAGGGGGCGACAAGTGATCTTTGCAAGGCCCGTTTAGGGCGCTTGGCAAAGGCCTAGTTGGATTTGGCGGCACGATACCACGCAACAATGGTTGCGCGGGATTCGTCATCCATTTGAATGGCATTGGGCGGGGGCATGGCATGGCTTAGGCCAGCATGTAAAAACACCTGCTCAGCGTGACGGACAACATCGCTTTCGGTTTCCAGCAAAACGCCTTTTGGTGGCCAATGCATCCCGTCCCATGCCGGTTCGCGGGCATGGCACATCGAACAATTGCTGATCACACTGTCATAGGCGTCTTCAAAGCCTTCGGCAGATGCAAACCGTTGTTCATAGGGAGTCAGCGCGCGGGCCTCGGCTTCTTCGTAGGTGTCCATTCCGGGAATGGTAGACAGCCAAGCGATTACGATGAACAAGATCACTGTGGCGACCCATGTCCAGTTCGGGCCTTTGCCAGTGGCGTGCAGCGTGTTGAAATAGTGCCGGATGGTGACGCCGGTCAGGAACACAAGGCTTGCGATCAGCCAGCTGTATTCGGTGCCAAATGCCAGCGGATAATGGTTGCTGAGCATCAAGAAGATCACCGGCAACGTCAGATAGTTGTTGTGGGTCGACCGCAGCTTGGCAATCTTGCCGTATTTTGCATCCGGCACGCGGCCTTCTTTGAGGTCTTTGACCACGATGCGCTGGTTCGGCATGATGATGAAAAACACATTGGCCGTCATGATGGTGGCGGTGAACGCCCCCAGATGCAGCAAGGCGGCCCTGCCGGTAAAGATTTGATTGTAGCCCCATGCCATGGCCACAAGGATCACAAACAGCAATAACATCAGTGCTGTGGGTGTTTCGCCCAGCTTGGATTTGCACATGAAGTCATAGCAGATCCAGCCAATGGTGAGCGAGCCACCGGAGATCAAGATCCCCTGCCACAGCGACAATTCGGCTTTGGTCGGATCCAGCAAGAACAGCTCGCCGCCGACCCAATATACGATCATGAGTAGTGCCGCACCGGACACCCATGTGATGTAGCTTTGCCATTTGTGCCAGATCAGATGCTCTGGCATGTTTTCGGGGGCCACCAGATATTTCTGGATATGGTAAAAGCCACCGCCATGCACCTGCCATTCTTCGCCATGGGCGCCGGCGGGCATGTTTGGCGCTTTCTTCAGGCCCAAATCCAGCGCGACAAAGAAAAAGGACGCACCAATCCACGCCATTGCTGTGATTACATGCAACCAGCGGACGGCAAAAGCGATCCAGTCCCACAAAATAGCCAAATCATACATGGCAAGCCTCCAAAGATTCGAGTTCCCGATTACACTATGCGGGTCGGGATTGCTCTGGTATTGTCACAAAAAGCCAAGCAGCATCAAAAAAAACAAAACAATGTCATATCTCGATAACATCCGCACGTTCGTTCGTGTCTACGAATTAGGCAGTATGTCTGCTGCTGGGCGAGATTTACGCATTTCTCCTGCCGTGACCTCGTCTCGGATTTCGCAGCTGGAAGAAAGGTTGGGTGTGCGTTTGTTTCAACGGACCACCCGCAGCCTGACCCCGACAGAGCAGGGCAAGGCGTTTTACGGCGGGGCCTGCGAGATTTTGGAATCCGTGGAAAACGCCGAGGCGCAGGTTGTGGACATCACAGAAAATCCGCGCGGTTCGCTTTATGTGGCGGCACCGCTTGGGGTGGGGCGCCGTTTGATTGCACCGCAAGTGCCGGGGTTCTTGAAAGAGTATCCAGAGGTCAAAATCCGGCTGCGTCTGACAGACCGCAAAGTGGACCTCACAACCGAAGGGCTGGACCTTGCGTTTTTCCTTGGCCAACCCGAAGACAGCAATCTGCGCATCCGTAAAATTGCCGATGTCGACCGAATTTTATGCGCGTCGCCCGCTTATATCGATGCACATGGCAATCCGGACACGGGCGAGGAAATCGTGTCGGGCCAACACGAATGCCTGAGCCTGCGCTTTCCCGGAGCCACCGAATTTCAATGGCGGTTGAATACGCCGGACGGGCCGAAACGCTTTGCGGTGTCGGGGCGCTACGAATCCGATGATGGTGATGTGCTCACCGATTGGGCGTTGGCCGGGAACGGCATTGCCATGAAGCCGATCTTTGAGGTGGCCGAACATATCAAAGCCGGACGGTTGATCCCCGTTGCAACAAAAACGCCACCTGAACCCATTCAGATGGCGTGTCTTTTTACCCATCGCAAACGCCAAGACCCCAAGACACGATTGTTCATGGAATATGTGATCACCCGTATCAGCGAAGAGGTTCGCAACAGCTCTATTCAGGCTCAGCTGCCGCGGTAGGTTGAGTATCCGAACGGGGATAGCAGCAGCGGCACATGGTAGTGGGATGCCTCGGACATCCCGAACCGCAGCGGAATAACGTCAAGAAACCGCGGGCTTTCGGGCGGGGTTCCGATGGCATCCAGATAGGAACCGGCATGGAAAACCAGCTCATAGACACCGGTTTCAAATTCGGCGGCGGGTAAAATCTGTTCGTCGGTGCGGCCATCATCATTGGTTGTCAGCGTTTTCAGTAGGCTGCGGCTGTCACCGTTGATCTTGAACAGTTCAATCTTCAGGCCTTCGGCGGGGCAGCCACGCGCTGTGTCCAGCACATGCGTTGTCAAATATCCTGTCATAAGAGCCTCTTGAGTTTGATTGATAGATTAATAGGCAGAATTGCGTCTGTGCCGCAAATAATTGCGTACAAAAGGCTCCTTATAGTTTTTTTTGAAAAACAGAAGGATTGTTTTGGATTACAGATGACACGAGCAACAGAGGAATGACGCAGTGAACCGCTACCCCCGTGACATGACTGGATATGGTGCCACCCCCCCTGCAGCCAATTGGCCGAACGGGGCCAAGATCGCGGTCCAGATCGTCTTGAACTACGAAGAAGGTGGCGAAAACAACGTCTTGCACGGTGATCCTGCATCCGAAGCCTTCTTGTCGGAAATCACTGGCGCACAGCCATGGCCCGGCCAGCGCCATTGGAATATGGAATCGATCTATGAATACGGATCGCGTGCCGGTTTCTGGCGGGTGCACCGGTTACTGGGCGATCTGCCCGTAACCGTTTATGGCGTCGCGACAGCGCTGGCACGGGCGCCGCAGCAACTTGCCGCGATGAAGGCGTCGAACTGGGAAATCGCCAGCCACGGTCTGAAATGGATCGAACACAAGGATATGTCCGAAGACGAAGAGCGCGCCCAAATCGCCGAGGCCATCCGCCTGCATACCGAAGTTGTGGGTACGCCGCCGCGCGGGTGGTATACAGGGCGCTGTTCAAACAACACGGTGCGTCTGGTGGCTGAAACCGGCCAGTTTGACTATGTCGCGGACAGTTACGCCGATGATCTGCCCTACTGGATGCATTTCGACGGCCACGACCAGTTGATCACGCCCTACACGATGGATTGCAACGACATGCGCTTTGCCATCCAAGCGGGTTTCACCAATGGCGAGCAGTTTGAAAGCTATCTGAAGGACAGTTTTGACTACCTGTACGAAGAAGGCGAAGCGGGCCAGCCCAAGATGTTGTCGATCGGTCTGCATTGCCGCTTGATTGGCCGTCCGGGCCGGGCTGCTGCGTTGCGGCGGGCAATTGAGCATTTCAAATCCCATGATGGGGTCTGGTTCGCTACCCGGCTTGAAATTGCACAGCACTGGGCGCAAGAGCATCCGCCAAAACCCCAAACCCGTCCGTCTGACATGGATCGCGCCACCTTTGTCGCGGAATTCGGCGGTATTTTCGAACACAGCCCCTGGATTGCCGAGGCCGCGCATGACGCGGAAATGGGGCCAACCCATGATTGCGCCCAAGGTGTGCATCAGGCTTTGGCACAGGTGTTCAGATCTGCTTCTGAACAGCAACGCTTGGGCGTGCTGACCGCACATCCGGATCTGGCAGGTAAACTGGCCTCTGCGGGGCGTTTGACGGCAGAAAGCACCGCCGAACAGGCGGGCGCAGGGCTTGATTTGCTAACCGACGCGGAACGGGCGCATTTCACGGATTTGAACGACACCTATACCGGCAAATACGGTTTCCCATTCATCATCGCTGTCAAAGACAACACCAAGGCCAGCATCCTTGAGGCCTTTGAACGGCGCATCAACAATGATCGCGCAACTGAATTCGCAGAGGCCTGCAAACAGGTTGAGCGGATTGCCCAATTGCGGTTGATCGAAAAGCTGGGCGCATGAGCAAGGTTTTGACCCTGACACCGCTGACGGCCGAGGCATTCGCGCCCTTTGGCGATGTTCTGGATGTGTCCGGCCCGCCGGACAAGATGATCAACGCCGGATTATGCGGACGCTATCATGACCGCGCCTGCTTGGATTTTAGCGATGGCAAGGCAGGCATCAGCCTGTTTCAGGGCGAAGCGCGCCAGTTTCCAATCGTGTTGGATCTGGTCGAACGGCATCCTGATGGCAGTCAGGCCTTTTTACCGATGGGCAGCGACCCCTTTGTGGTGGTGGTCGCTCCGGACGAAGGCGGCAAACCGGGCGTGCCGCAGGCCTTCCTGACCGCGCCGGGACAGGGCGTCAACTATCACAAGGGCACATGGCACGGGGTGTTAACGCCCCTGCATGCGCCCGGATTATTTGCAGTTGTGGATCGGATCGGCGACGGCCCGAACCTTGAGGAGCATCACTTTGATACTCCGTTTACGATTGAGAACGAAATCAAACACCAGCGCTAAGACTGGTTCACGAGAAAATAGGGAAAAGTTAAACATGGTTGATACATCCATCGGAACGCCGGAGCAGCTCCGCGATCCTAATTATACACCGGCGCTGCACCGCGCTATTCCACTTGGCATCCAACACGTTCTGGCAATGTTTGTGTCCAACGTGACACCGGCGATCATCATTGCCGGTGCGGCGGGCTTTGGCTTTGGGTCAGATGCAGGCGCGCAGGGTTTTCCTGACATGACCTATCTGATCCAGATGTCGATGTTGTTTGCGGGCATTGCCACCTTGTTCCAGACCATTGGTTTGGGTCCGGTTGGCGCGCGACTGCCCATCGTTCAAGGGACATCGTTTGCGTTCATTCCAATCATGATTCCCTTGGTTGCGGGCAAAGGTGTCGAAGCGCTTCCAGCCTTGTTCGGCGGCGTTTTGATCGGTGGCCTGTTCCACATTGTTATCGGGACATTCATCGGCAAGATCCGTTTCGCACTGCCGCCTCTGGTCACGGGCTTGGTTGTTACAATGATCGGTCTGGCGCTGGTCAAAGTCGGCATTCAATACGCAGCGGGCGGTGTTCCTGCGATCAACAAACCCGAATATGGCTCGCTTTTGAACTGGTCAGCGGCTTTGGTTGTGATCTTTGTGACGCTTGGTCTTAAGTTCTACGCCAAAGGTATGTTGGCTGTTTCAGCCGTCGTGATCGGTATCTTCGTCGGATATCTCTACGCGATGATGATGGGCATGGTATCGGTCGAAGGGATCGCAACAAGCTGGAGCCGCGCTGCGCCAATCGCCTTCCCGGTTCCGTTCAAATATGGCTTCGAGATTAGCTTTGCCGCCGTTATCGGGTTCTGCCTGATGGCCTTTGTATCGGCGGTTGAAACCGTGGGCGATGTGTCAGGCATCACCAAGGGCGGGGCTGGCCGTGAAGCCACCGAAGAAGAAATCACCGGCGCGACATATGCGGATGGTGTCGGTTCTGCGGTCGCGGGTGTCTTTGGCGGTTTCCCGAACACCTCGTTCAGCCAAAACGTTGGCCTGATTGCCATGACCGGTGTTATGAGCCGCCATGTCGTGACCATCGGCGCGATTTTCTTGATCATCTGCGGGCTGATCCCCAAAGTCGGCGCGGTCATTCGCACCATTCCGATCGAAGTGCTTGGTGGCGGTGTGATCGTTATGTTTGGCATGGTTGTTGCGGCGGGTATCTCGATGTTGTCCGACGTGAAGTGGAACCGCCGCAACATGGTGATCTTTGCGATTGCCCTGTCGGTTGGTCTGGGTCTGCAACTGGATCCCAAAGCGGTCCAGTATCTGCCTGATACTCTGCGCATCTTGATGACATCCGGCCTGCTTCCTGCGGCTGTGATTGCCATCGTGCTGAACCTGATCTTGCCCGAAGAGCTGTCAGACGAATCCGTTGAAGAAGTCTCCGGTGGCCTCTCTGGTCATGGTCACGGCTCGCTAGACGGGAAATAAAGCCCGCTTGTCGGCAGTAAGTATCCAAAAGGCCCGATCGCAGGATCGGGCCTTTTTCTTGTGTTCAGCCCTGCTATTGCAGATACCGAAGGGCGAATGATTATCGGGGGTGGATGATGCGAAAAGTAGCAGTGATCGGTTACGGGGCCATGGCGACATATGTTGTCCGCCACCTGCAAGGCAGCCCTTGGACACCCAGCCATTGTGTTGTCAGAAAAGGCCGCGAAGAGGTTGCCATAACCGCTTTGGGTGCGGATATCCCTTTAATCTATGGGGCAGATGATCTGACCAAATTGCCGGATCTGGTGGTGGACTGTGCGGGCCATCCGTGTTTGCTTGGCCATGGCGCGGCTTTTCTACGGCGCGGTGTGCCGGTCCTCAGCGCGTCGCTTGGGGCGCTGGCGGATCAAGACACCTACAATGGGCTGCAATCTGCCGCGCAGGACGGGCAAACCCAACTGCATTTGGCATCGGGCGCGATTGGAGCCTTGGATGCTTTGTCAGCCGCCAAAATCGGCGGGTTGGACGAGGTGCGTTATACCGGCGTCAAACCTCCGCAAAGCTGGCGCGGGACCAAGGCCGAGGCGGTGGTTGATCTGGATGCATTGAACGGACCCGCGACATTGTTCGAAGGCAGCGCGCGCGGTGCCGCCTTAAACTACCCGAAAAACGCAAATGTAGCTGCGGCGGTGGCCTTGGCGGGACTAGGCTTTGATCAAACGCAGGCCTGTTTGATTGCCGATCCAAAGGCAGCGGGAAACACCCACACGATCAGCGCCAAAGGGTCATTTGGAACGTTTGAATTTTCCATCTGCGGGGCGAGCTTGCCCGATACGCCGCGGACCTCGGCCCTTGCTGCAATGAGCATGGTTGACCGGATATTCCGCCAGACGGCCCCCATCGTCATCTAAGGCTGGCTGCGCAAGTGGCTTAACCCCGCCGATCCGCGCAAAACCACTGGCCAAACCGTCAAAGCTGTTCACTATACGGACAGTCAAACCAGCCCGGAGCTTTTTGTTTTGCCACGTTTTTTGCTACTGGCCTTGTGCCTGCTGACCGTTCCGTTCGCCGCCGCTGCGCAAAATCGCGGTGCAGTTGAACAGCAATTCCAGACATGGCTGCAAAAAGAAGCCTGGCCCGCAGCCCGCAAAAAGGGCGTTTCGCGCGGCGTGTTTGATGCGTCTTTAAACGGGGTGACGTTGAACTGGAAACTTCCGGGGTTGGTGCCGCCGGGTGCGGCCGCAGTGCCGCGCAAGCAATCGCAGGCCGAGTTTGGCGCGCCGTCAAAGTATTTTCGCCGCTCATCTGTCGACGCGGCGGCGCGGGGCGGGCGCCAAATGGCCAAAGCGCATGCCAAGGCTTTGGCTGCAGCGGAGCGCAAGACCGGCGTTCCGGGCCGCATCATTCTGGGAATTTGGGGCCGCGAAAGCGGGTATGGCAAGGTCGCCATCAAACACAATCCGTTCGAAGTTCTGGCCACCAAAGGGTTTATGAGCACGCGCAAAGACTACTTTGCATCCGAATTGACCGCGGCGTTGCAAATCGTGCAGGCCGGTCACATTCGGGCAGGTAGCATGAAAAGCAGCTGGGCCGGTGCGCTGGGGCAACCGCAATTCATGCCCAGTAGCTTTTTGAAATATGCAGCTGATGGAACCGGCGATGGTCGGGCGGATATATGGGGGTCGGAAACGGATACCATCGCATCCATCGCCAACTATCTGAAAAAGCACGGGTGGCAAAAGGGCCGCGATTGGGGATTCGAAGTGACGCTGCCGCCTTCTGTTTCCTGCACCCTTGAGGGGCCGGATCAAGCGCGCAAAATCAGCGACTGGGCCAAAATGGGTGTGACGCGGGTGTCCGGAAAACCCTTTCCTGACCGTGAATTACGCGCCAAGGGATCGTTGTTGATGCCAGCCGGACGCGGTGGCCCTGCCTTTATCGTCACGCCCAATTTTTATGTGCTGAAGGATTACAACACCAGCGATCTCTATGCCTTGTTTGTCGGGAATGTCGGGGACCGGATTCAATATGGTATGGGTGATTTTTCCGCGCCTTGGGGCAAGATCGATGCAATGCTGCGCTCTGATATAGCGGTGATGCAACGCGGATTGGAAAAGCGCGGTCACGATGTTGGCGGCGCGGATGGGTTGCCCGGCTTCAAAACGCGGCGGTCTATCGGGCGGTGGCAAGAGGCGAATGGCAAGGCCGCGACCTGTTTTCCACGCGCAAACATGAAGGCGGCGCTTAGCCAGTGATGCCTAGGCCAAATAGGCCAAGGCGAGGCGTTTGGCCGTCTTTATAAAACGCGCATTGCGCGCCCCGTCGTTGTCTTCACCCATACGGGTGATGTTCCAGCCAACATAGGTGGCGGCCCGTAAAACAAGGAACAGATCGAGCGCCGCAAGATCAATCGGGCGCTCGCTGCGGTAGCCGGAAATCAAGGCGTCTTGTAGAATGGGATAGTCCGGCGCATCGATGTGTTTGAGCAAGGCCGTTGCGATGTCGAAAACCCGAAAACCATAGCCGCCATCATCAAAATCGATGAACCGCATGCGGGGGCCGTCAACCATCACATTCCCCGTCACAAGGTCCGCGTGGATCAAGCCGAAATCCAGCTTTGCCGAGATACGGGTGAAGTCGCGTTGCGCCTGTTGGCGTATCTGGGTGAATAGGGCGCGTTCTTGGGCCGTCAGGGCCGGATTGTCCCAAAACCGGTCCCATAGCGGGGCCTCACCCAACAATCCGCTTTGATCCCATTGGCATCGTGTGAACCCTTTAGGCGGGGTCCATGCATCTGAAACCCGGTGTAGCCGTGCCATTTGAGAGCCGAGTCTGCGGAACAAGGCGGCGCGGTCCGGACCAGTTTGGCGGGCAAGTGTTGCATCAAGCGGTTCTCCGGAAAGCCACGTTAAAACATCCACTTGCACATCGTCCACAAGGTGAAGCATTTGGCCGTGGACGGACGAAACGGGTGCAGGGACATCGATTCCGCCCGCGCTTGTCGCCGCCATCCATTTGAGTTCTGACCAAAGCTCAAGGTCGGTCCGATAGCCTTGGCGGTGCAATCGCAAGGCAAAGGTCTGCGTTGCGTCTTCGACTTTGTAGACGGCGTTTTCACGGGCTGCGATCAGCCTACAGTTAGCCCCTTTGAGGCCCCAAAGATCGAGCGCATGTTCCACTGTGTCGTTCACTTGTTGGCCTTCGTCAGAACATCGTCGAGGGTGTCAAACAGCAGATCTGCATTCTCGATCGAAAACGGCATGGGCGGGCGGATTTTGAGCGTGTTTTTGTGCCGCCCCAGCTTCGAATGGATGATCCCCCTATGGCGCATTTCGTTGATGATGCGGTCGGTCAGGTCACTGGCGGGGGCTTTGGTGGTGCGGTCTGTGACCAGCTCCGCACCAAAGATCAGGCCCGAGCCCCGCACATCACCGATTACCTCGTGCTTGGCGGCCAGCGCGGTCAATCGGCTGCGGGCATGGTCGCCGACTGTATTTGCATTCGCCACAAGGTTCTGCGTCTCGATTTCTTCCAAAACAGCCATTGCTGCGGCGCAAGACACCGGATTGCCGCCAAAGGTGTTGAAGTATCGGTAGCCGGATCTGAACGCTTTGACGATGTCGCGGTTGGCAACCACGCCGCCAACGGGATGGCCGTTCGCCATGGGTTTACCCAGAACCATGATGTCAGGCACCACCCCCATTTTCTCATGCGCCCAAAGATGGGTTCCGGTCCGTCCAAAACCGGATTGGACCTCGTCGCAAATCAGCATTCCGCCCGCTTTGCGCACGGCGTCGGCAACAGGTTTGAGCCAGCCGTCGGGATTGTCGGGAAACCCTTCGTTCAGGAAATATGGACAGACGACCAGCGCCGCAAAACCTGTACCGTCTTGTTCAAGGCTGTCGATTTGCGCCGCAACCTTGGCTGCGAAACCGGTGCCATCAGGGTCGGGGCGGCGATAGCTATCGGGCGCATCTACAAAGCGAAAATATTGCCCAAGGCCGAAACCGACGGTTGGAACGTTGGACTTGCTCAGCTGGCTGACCAGCGATGTGTTGCCATGATAGGTGGCGTCAGTGGCGATGATGCCGCGCTTGCCAGTTACGGCTTCTGCCATACGCAGGGCAATGTCGTTGGCTTCGGACCCCGTGCAGGTCAAAATCGCTGTATCCAACGAGGCATCCATCGTGCCTGTCAGCCGTTCGATGTAGTCCAAAATGCCGTCGTGCAGATAGCGTGTATGCGTGTTCAGCGTGCTGGCTTGACGGCAGATCGCATCGACAACGCGGGGGTTACAATGCCCGACATGCGGTACATTGTTATAGCAATCCAGATATTTGCGCCCGTCGGCATCCCAAAGCCAAACGCCTTCGCCTTTTACAAAATGCACTGGCTCATCATAAAAAGTCGACACATTCGGCCCCATCAAACGGGTGCGATCCGCGATCAGCTGGCTGGTTGTGCGTGTCACAGATCAATCCGAACGCCGTCTGACCCGACGATCAGCGGACCGTCCCAGTAATCAGCGACGGCATTTTGCCAATCCTGCGGGCCATAGCTGGGGTCATCCGACGGGATAAGATGGGACAAGGCCAGACGTTTGACACCGGCGGCAGTGGCCGTTTTCGCCGCGTCATGGGCAAAACTATGGGACCGCAGCCAATGTTGCATCAGCTTGTCACTGCCATTGCCGACACGTTCCAACAAGGATGGCAAAGCGGATTCCAACATGGCCTCGTGGATCAACAGATCCGCACCGCGCGCAAAATCCTCAAGCGCGTGGATCGGGGCCGTGTCGCCGGAAAAAACCGCATGGTGCTTGGCAGTTCTGAAGGAAAAGGCAAAACTGTCAATCAGCGGCGGGTGTTCAGTGCGGATGGCTGAAACTGTCAGCCCGCCGCGTTCCAGAACCACGCCTTCGTCGATCACATGGACGCGTACAAAATCACGCAGGTCATCGCGCCCGTCGTCCTCTATCCGCAGGTCAATATCGGCTTTCATCGAAGCCGCAAAGCCGTCCCAATAGTCCTGAAGTCCAGCCGGTCCGTAGACATCAATCATTGTGGTCAATCCCGAACACCATGCGGTGTGGATCAAGGGCCCCAGCTCCAGATAGTGGTCGGAATGCAGGTGGCTGATAAAAATCGTGGACAGCTCTTTCAGGTTCATCCCCTGATCGACCAAGCCGCGGGTCACGCCAAGGGCGCAATCGACGACGATTTTCTGGCCGTTCAAAACAAACAGGTTTGAAGTCGGCATGGAGGAACCGGGGCGAATGGATGGCCCCCCCTTTGTGCCCAACAGGGCGACATAATTGTCAGACATGATTTCCCCTATGCAGCCGCAGTGAAACCGGCATCAAGCGCCGACAAAATGATGTTGGCATCTGTTTCTGTAAGAACCAGCGGCGGCGACAAAATCAGGTTGGGACCGGAAATGCGGACCATCGCGCCGTTTTGATAGGCGGTTTCCTGAACAATCTGCGCCGTGCCAGCATCGATGGGTGTTTTGGCCGCGCGGTCTGACACCATTTCCAACGCTGTCATTAATCCGTGGCCACCGCGAACGTCGCCGATGATGTTGTGTTTGGCCATGAGGGCTTGCGCGCCTTCGAAAAGCTGTGTGCCGCGGGCGGCTGCGTTTTCAATCACGTTCAACCGCTTGGTTTCTTTGAGACATGCCAGCGCGGCAGCAGCCCCGACGGGATGGCCGGAATAGGTATAACCGTGGCCGATTTTGGCGGCAGGGTTGTCTTCGAACACGTCGACAACCCGGTGGCCAAGCATCAGCGCGCCGAATGGAAAATAACCATTGGTGATGGCTTTGGCCGTACACATCATATCAGGCTGGATGCCCCACAGCCGTGCGCCTGACCATGCGCCGGTGCGCCCGTAGGCAGTGATCACTTCGTCGGTGATCAGCAAAATTCCGTTCCGGTTGCAAATGTCCTGCACCATCGGGGCAAAAGATTTATGGGGCGGAATGACACCGCCAGCGCCCAGAATCGGTTCCATAATCATGGCGGCGATTGTGCCTGCGCCTTGGAACGCGATCTCGTCCTCCAAGGCTTGGACACACAGATGCGCCAGCTTTTCGGGATCGGTTTCGTTGAACGGGTTGCGATATGTATAGGGTGCAGGGATGTGGTAGCATCCGGGCAAAAGCGGTTCATAGGCCGTGCGGAAATTTGCGTTGCCGTTGACCGAGGCACCGCCAATGTGTGTGCCGTGATAGCCTTTTTTGAGGCTCAGGAACTTGGTCCGGCCCGCCTCTCCGCGCAGTTTGTGATACTGGCGCGCAAGGCGCAGGGCTGTTTCGACGCTGTCAGAGCCCCCCGAAGTAAAGAACGCGCGGGACATGCCGTCGGGTTCAAAGAACTCGCTCAGTTCAAAGGACAGTTCAATCGCAACATCGTTAGAGGTGCCGCGAAAGGTTGAGTAATACGGCAGCTTGTCCAATTGCGCCGCCATTGCGTCTTTGACGGGTTGGCACGAATAGCCAAGGTTCACGTTCCACAAACCGCCAACGCCGTCCACGACAGTATGGCCGTCTATATCCGTGATGCTGACACCGCCCGATCCTGTGATGATCTTTGGCGGATTGTCGACGCTGTCTTTTGGCGATGTCATCGGGTGCCACATTAAGCGGCCATTGTGTTCCTTGAGGAAGTTGGAATCTTTCATGATGCGGTGTCCAATGTATTCGAGTGTGACAGTGTTTTGGCCCAGGCCTCTTCAATCTGGGGGGGGAGGGTGCCGCCCCAGTTGCGGGTGATGTCGCGGGCTGCGATGACCAGATGTTCTTGAATGATGCGTTTGAGGTCGGGCGTGAAACGGGCGGCGACGCTGGCGACGGAGACTGCACCGGCATAGTGACCCGTTTGATCAAACACCGGAGCGGAGAGGCCGAGCACCTCGTCCTCATAGCTCCGGTTGGCGCAGCCGAAACCCGTGGCGCGAATGGTCCCGACGATGTTTTCCAGTTCTTGCGCTGTTGTCGGCGTCATGGCGGTAAATCCGCATAGGTTTTTTTGCGCAAAGGCCATTAGATCTGTCGGCCCGAAGGCTAGCGCGCAAAGGCCGGAAGCCGTGGCATGGAGAGGGAAGGTCTCGATGTCGATGATCGCCCGCGTTCCGTGTCGGGGCGATTCGCATGAGGCCAGCGCATAGACCGTTTTGCCGGATAAAACCGTGACATGAGACGTCTCTCCTGTTGCGCCAGCAAGGGCCACAAGTGGCGCTTCGACACCGGCTTTGCGTGGGACCGTGGCTTCGCGTGTGCGGGCAAGTTGCAGTACGATAGGCCCCAGCCTATATTTCTTTGACACAGGATTGCGTTCAAGAAACCCCGTTTCCTCAAGAGCTTGCAGGTGGCGATAGGTGGTGGCCTTGTCCCGTTTTGCCAGGCGACACAGCTGTGACAAACCGATTTCGGGCCGAGAGGTCGAGAAGTGGGCCAAGAGTTCAAGTGTTTTTGTGGTGGACGACATCTGGGGACCTTCCCGTTCCAACTAATCTCAAAAAAAGTTTGACACAGGATATTTATCTAGGCAACTTAAAACTTAACAAAGCATATTTAAAATACAACAACGGTTCAATATGCGAACCAACAGGAGAGACCGACATGTCTATATTTACAAAATCCGTGACCGCAATGGCGCTGGCGTTGACCGCTGTCACTGGTGCCGCTCAGGCCGAGTATCCGGAAAAACCGGTTGAGTTTGTTGTGCCGTGGCCTCCGGGTGATCTTGAGGATGTGTTGACGCGGATGATCGCCGAAGATTTCTCCGAGGCTTATGGTGTGCCGACCGCAGTTGTGAACAAACCGGGCGGCGGCGGCGGCCCATTCCCCGGCGCGATCGAAGTCGCCAATGCACCGGCGGATGGCTATACGGTCGGGTCGTTTATCATCGCGATCCCTGTGGTTGGCCCGATGATCGGAATTCCCGACCTCAACCCCGATCCCTTTGTGCCGCTTGGCAACTTTCTGACTTATCCATTTGTCATCGCGGCCTCAGGCGATGCGCCTTATGACGATATGGCCGGTCTGGCGGCGCATGCGCAGGAAAATGACGTGGTTCTGGGCCATTTTGGCGCGCCATTGGTGCCAACGCAGGTGACCTTTGGCATCGCCAAAGACATGGGTTTCGCATTTGCGGCGGATGCAGCTTTTGATGCACTGGACTGCAATACGCTGGCCTCGGGTGATGTTGATGTCGTCAACACCACAATCCAACAGATTCTCCCCTGTCTCGACACGGTCAAAGTGCTTGCCTCCATCGGCGCAGAGCGGATTTCGCTGACCCCCGACACCCCCACAGTGGCCGAGCTGGCCCCCGACCTTGATGTCTCTCTTTGGAACGGTTTGTTTGTTCATGCCGACACACCGCAAGATGTTCAGGACAAGATCATCGCCGTGGCCCAAAAGACCGTGATGTCCGAGCGGGCGCAAAAACTGGCAGCCGAAACCGGCGCGGCTGTGTATTGGCAGCCCGCAGACGAGGTGGTCATGCAGATCCAGAAGGACATCAAAACGATGGCCGGCATCGACGCAATGCTGTCCGAATAACCGGATTGATCTGCGGTCAGGCAACATCGCCGTTGCCTGACCATTACCCATGCACAATCGGGGTTTTCAACATGTCGCGCATCAAAACGCTACAATCCTTGTTCAAACGCTACCGCCGCCCCGGTGACATTGTCTTTGCTTGGGCATTGTTGATTTTGTCAGTGTTCTTGCTGACCCAGATCTATGACCAGACGGCCTATCGCAGCGGTGGAAAGCTGTTTGCGCAGCCGCGGTTCTGGCCTGCCCTGTCCCTGATCGGGATGACGGTTTTTGCCGCCTTTCATGTTCTGGGATCGCTATGGTCCGAACGCATCGAAGGCCGTTGGCGCGAAGTGTTGATGTGGGTGGCCTCGCTTGAATATGCGGTCTGGTTTATCGCTTATGCGGCTTTGGTTCCCTATGGGGGCTACTTGCCCACCACCGTGATCTTTGCCGTCATATTGGCGCTGCGGGTCGGCTATCGCAGCACTTTAATGTTGGGGGCGGCGGCAATCAGCGCTGTTTGTATCGTTGTTTTGTTCAAAACGATCCTGAAGGTGAACTTGCCATCAGGTCTGATCTACGAGGCGCTTCCCGACGGGCTGCGCCAAATCATGCTGACTTATTTCTGATCGGACCGGATGAATGGAAAACATGCTTCTTGGACTTGAAATGCTGGCCCGTTGGGATGTGGTCCTCGCTCTTTTTGTCGGATCAATCGGAGGCGTTGTTATCGGGGCCATCCCGGGCGTCGGGCCGGCGGTGGCGATTGCGATTTTGCTGCCTGCCACATTCTCGCTTGATCCAATTGTCGGTCTGACAATGCTTTTGGGTATTTACGGATCGTCGATGTACGGCGGTGCGATTCCGGCGATTTTGATCAACACGCCGGGGACTGCGGTGAATGCGCTGACGTCTTATGATGGTTATCCGATGACCCAAGCGGGCGAGGGGCATCGCGCTTTGTCACTGGCCTATTCAGCGTCGTTCTGGGGCGGAATTTTTGGCATCGGCTGTTTGATCCTGCTTTCGCCTGTCTTGGCCTTGATCGCCCCGATGTTCGGATCACGAGAGATCTTTCTTGCCGCTATGCTGGGGATCATTCTCGTTATTCTGGCCCATCGCGGCCAGATTTTCGCGGCCGGATTGTTGGCCATGTTCGGGATTTTCCTGCAAACTGTGGGCCTTGATGCGGTCACTTACACGCAGCGCTACACCTTCGGGTATTCTTTCCTGACCTCGGGGATAAATCTGATTGTTGTTGTGCTGGGCCTGTTCGCGCTTAGTCAGGCGTTTTTCTTGCTCACCGCGCCGGACAGCAGCCCCGATGCAAAGCCCGTCAAAGGCAGAATGTCGGTCGGGCTTCGTGAATTGATGAAGCACAAACGCGTGGCGACAGTGGCCTCGGGGTTTGGCGTCATCCTTGGCATGATCCCCGGCACCGGCGAATTCACCGCCCAATTCATGAGCTATACCTACGCCCAAAAGACCTCCAAGGATCCGGACAAATTCGGCAAAGGCTCCCCCGAAGGCTTGATCGCATCCGAGGCGGCCAACAACGCGGTGCCCGCCGCCGCGATGATCCCGCTTTTGGCGCTTGGCATTCCCGGTGAGGCTCTGACGGCAATGATGTTGTCGGTCTTTTATGTGCACAATGTTATTCCCGGCCCGCAGCTGTTCCAGAACAATATCGACCTTGTTTACGGGCTCTACTTTGCGCTGATCTTGCTCAATGTGATTGTCATGGTTTTCTTGCTGTTCTCGACCAACTTGCTGACGAAAATCATCCGTGTCCCCACCCGTTTTCTGGGTGTGATGATCCTGATCTTGTCGTTTGTGGGGGTTTATTCGTTGCGCAATTCGCTGACCGATTGCATGATTTCCGCGGGTTTCGGCGTGCTTGGTTTGATCCTGAAACGCTTGAACCTGCCCATTGTACCGATCATCCTTGGCATGGTCCTTGGTGGCATCATGGAGGTCAAACTCCGCTCGGCGCTGCCACGTCTCAAGACACCGTTTGATATGATCGACCGGCCGATCGCCTTCATCATCTTCACTCTCATTGTGATCGTTCTGGCATTGCATATCCGCACTCTCATCAAAGAAGTGCGGGCGCATCAGCCCGAAGAAGACCACGACATGCACGACAGCCAAACACGGTAGGACCCATGGATCAGACACACATTGATGCGCTGCGTGCGCAGCCCGTTCCGCCCTTTTTGCACTTGATTGATGGCAAACCCGTCCCCGCATCCGACAGTGGGACACTTGATGTCTTGTCGCCGATAGACGGCCAGCTTTTGACGACGACCGCCAATGGCACCGCTGCGGATATGGACAGCGCGATTGCCTCGGCCCGCGCTGCATTCGAAGACGGGCGTTGGGCAGGCCAGCCCCCTGCGGCGCGTAAAAAGGTTTTGCTAAAATGGGCGGATTTGATCGAGGCCAATGCCTTGGAACTGGCAGTTTTGGGCGTACGCGACAATGGCACCGAAATCGGCATGGCGATCAAGGCAGAACCGGGATCAGCGGCGGGCACCATCCGGTATTACGCCGAAGCGCTCGACAAGGTTTACGGTGAAATTGCGCCAACAGCGCCCGATATATTGGGAATGATCCACAAGGAACCGGTTGGGGTGGTCGGCGCGATTATTCCTTGGAATTTCCCTTTGATGATCGGCGCTTGGAAGCTTGGGCCTGCGCTGGCGATGGGCAATTCGGTGGTGCTGAAGCCTGCGGAAACGGCATCATTGTCACTGATGCGCATGGCGCAACTGGCGCTTGAGGCGGGCCTGCCGCCTGGGGTTCTGAACGCCGTGACCGGAGAAGGCAAAGTGGTCGGCGAGGCGATGGGTCTGTCGATGGATGTCGACGTTTTGGTCTTTACTGGGTCAGGCGGTACAGGCCGGCGTTTGATGGAATATTCGGCCCGTTCAAATATGAAACGGGTCTATCTGGAACTGGGCGGGAAATCCCCCAATATCGTCTTTGCGGACGCCCCCGATCTGGCCGAGGCGGCCAAAGTAGCGGCAGGTGGTATTTTCCGCAATTCAGGACAGGTCTGCGTGGCCGGATCGCGCCTGCTGGTCGAGGCGTCGATCCACGATGAATTCGTCGCCGAAGTCGCCAAAGCGACCGAAGCCATGCGCGTCGGTGATCCGCTAAGGCTGGACACCGCCATCGGTGCTGTGAATTCCGAAACCCAGCTGCGGCAAAACCTCGGGTTTGTTGACATGGCACTTTCCGAAGGCGGCCGCGTTGTAACCGGCGGATCGCGGGTTTTAGAGGAAACGGGCGGCTACTATATGGCCCCGACAATTGTCACAGGCGTGACGCCAGACGCATCGCTGGCCCAAAAAGAAGTCTTTGGCCCCGTGCTGGGCGTCACTCCGTTCCAGACCGAAGAAGAGGCTGTTCGCATCGCCAATTCCACCGTGTACGGGCTAGCCGGGGCGGCATGGACATCCAATCTAAGCCGCGCGCACCGGATGGTGCGCAAAGTGCGCACAGGCGTGATGCATATTAACACCTATGGCGGTGCGGATGGCACGGTGCCGTTGGGCGGCGTCGGTCAGTCGGGCAACGGAGCTGACAAGTCGCTGCATGCGATTGAAAAATACATCAATCTCAAGACCGCGTGGATCAAGCTTTAGGGGCCTGTTATGACAGATAAGACCATTTTGGTGATTGGCACCTACGACACCAAAGACGACGAACTTGCGTTTCTGGCGGATGTGATCCGCGGTCAGGGCGGACAGGTCGCCACTATGGATGTGTCGGTGTTGGGCGACCCGTCAAACCCGTGCGATTATTCCAAACATGATGTGGCAGCAGAGGGCGGCAGTTCAATCGAGGCCGCTATCGCATCCGGCAATGAAAATGGCGCGATGCAAATTATGGCGGCGGGGGCGGCCTTGCTGACGGCCCGCCTGTACGCAGAAGGCAAATTTGACGGCATGATTGTGCTGGGCGGCACAATGGGGACCGATCTGGCGCTTGATGTGGCTTCGGCCTTGCCGCTGGGGGTGCCGAAATACATCGTGTCTACTGTCGCGTTTTCACCCTTGATACCGGCTGAGCGGCTTGCGGCCGACACCCAGATGATCCTTTGGGCTGGCGGGCTTTATGGGCTCAATTCGGTCTGTAAATCGTCGCTGAGCCAAGCGGCTGGTGCCGTGCTCGGCGCGGCCCGTGCCGTACAACCGCCAGATCCGAACAAGCCCTTGATCGGGATGATGTCACTTGGCACCTCGGCGCTGAAATATGTGATCCCGCTTAAACCGGCTCTCGAAGAGCGCGGCTTCGAAGTCGCGGTGTTCCATGCCACCGGTATGGGCGGGCGGGCGTTTGAAAGCCTTGCGGGGCAGGGGGCATTTGCCTGTGTCTTTGATCTATGTACGCAAGAGTTGGGCAATCATGTCTGTGGATCGAACCTGTCCGCCGGCGCGGACCGCCTGACCAATGCAGGCAAACACGGCACACCGCAGATTGTGGCCCCCGGATGTTATGACCTTGTCGATATCGTCGGATGGCAGCCCATGCCGGACAAATGGGCGGATCATCCGAAACACGCGCACAACCGTTTGCTGACCTCGATTGTTCTAAATGACGAAGAACGTCGGAGCGTGGCCCGTGCCCACAGTGACCAGCTGGCGCAGGCCACCGGACCGGTTGCGATGCTGTTGCCACAAGACGGTTTGGGGGAATGGGATCGGGTTGGTGCCGATTTGCACAACAAAGAGGGATTGCAGCAGTTTCTGGCCGAGCTGGAAAATACGCTGCCTGACTCTGTGCAAAAGCACCGAATTGAAGGCCATATCAATGACCCTATTTTTGCTGACACCGCTTTGCAGGTTTTCGACCAATGGCGGGATCGCGGGTTAGTCGCGTGACCCCGGATCCAGCTTGGCCAATAGGTCGAGCAACGTTTCATAGTTTTCATCGCCAAGCGTGATGCGAAAATCCGCGACGATCTGAGCGGATTGAGCAGCGCGTTCGGTGATGATTTTTTGGCCGGCTTCAGTGATGTCAATGATCTGGCGCCGACGGTCGGCTTGATCACGTGTCTGGGTGATTAGCCCTTTGTCACGCATGGTCGATGCGATCCGAGTGAGGCTGGGAAACAACAGGCTGGACCGGTCGGCCAGCGTCGTCGTGTCCAGGGCCCCATACTCTGACAAGACCCGCAAGACCCGCCACTGCTGCTCCGTAATTCCGGTTTCCGACAGCATTTCGCGGATTGGTGCCATCACGCCTTCGCGGGCGCGAATCAAGGCGATCGGCAAAGAGCGCGAGGTTGATGGAAGCTTTGACGTCATGGGTCACCCGATGTCTGCGTTTATTGGACTGTGTGCTGCCAACTTGGGGTTGACAATGCAAGGTGATATTATTTAACTTGGCAATTATTAACATGACAAGGAAAGCCGATGCCCCACTTTCATATCGAATATTCAGCCAACCTCGAACCGGCGGTGGATATGGGCGCATTGTGTGAGGCCATACGGGCCGAAGCGGCGCAGATCGACACGTTTCCCATGGCTGGCATACGGGTTCGGGCCACGCGGGTTGATCATTACAGTATGGCAGACGGGCACCCCAAACACGGGTTTATCGATTTGTCGGTCCGCCTGCGCGAAGGCCGTCCCGCCGATGTTAAACTCGACGCGATCACACGTATATTCGCGCGGCTTAAACGCTTTGTGGAACCGGCTTTGGCGGTGCAGTCAATCGCACTGTCCGCCGAAATGCGCGATATCGACGCCGCCCTGTCACCTAAATTCGGAAATATTCGCGACCATCTGGAGGATCCCGCATGACTGCGCTGAACGAAAACATACAAAAACTTGACGGGTTCCTTGAGCGGTTTCGCGAAACAGGCATTTTGAACCGGATTGCAGGCAAGGATGTGGCCGGTAGCGCAGGTACGTTTGCCAATACGTCGCCTGTCGACAAGTCGGTAATTTGCGATGTCGCGCATGGCACAGCCAAGGACATCGACACTGCGGCCAATGCGGCCTCTGACGCGTTTGCAAAATGGCGCGATATGCCGGCAACCGAACGCCGCAAGATCCTGATCAAAGTTGCAGAAGGGATTGAAGCGCGCGCCGAAGAAATCGCGCTTTGTGAATGCTGGGACACCGGCCAAACCATGCGGTTTATGTCCAAGGCCGCGCTGCGCGGTGCCGCCAACTTTCGCTATTTTGCCGATCAGGTGGTGCAGGCCCGCGATGGTCAACACCTGAAGTCACCGACCTTGATGAATGTCACGTCGCGTACCCCGATCGGGCCGGTCGGGGTGATTACGCCGTGGAACACACCGTTTATGTTGTCCACTTGGAAGATCGCGCCAGCATTGGCAGCCGGGTGCACGGTTGTCCACAAACCGGCCGAGGCATCGCCGCTGTCTGCACGTCTATTGGTGGAAATCGCTGAAGAAGCAGGCCTTCCGCCCGGTGTCTTGAACACCGTGAACGGGTTTGGCGAAGATGCTGGCAAAGCGTTGTGTGAACATCCAAAGATCAAGGCCATCGCCTTTGTCGGCGAAAGCCGGACAGGTTCGTTGATCACCAAGCAGGGGGCCGACACGCTGAAACGCAACCACCTTGAACTGGGCGGCAAAAATCCGGTGATTGTCTTTGACGATGCCAATCTGGACGAAGCCTTGGACGCCGTCATTTTCATGATCTTTTCGATCAATGGTGAACGCTGCACCTCGTCTTCGCGGCTTTTGATCCAAGACACGATCCGCGCGGATTTCGAGGCCAAGCTGGTCGCCCGTGTGAACAACATCAAGGTTGGACATCCGCTTGATCCAGCGACGGAAATCGGCCCCTTGGTGACCGAAGAACACTTCAACAAAGTGACCAGCTACTTTGACATCGCCAAGGAAGACGGCGCGACAGTGGCGGCAGGCGGCGTTACCGTCGGGGACGAAGGCTACTTTATCCGGCCCACGCTGTTCACCAACGCCAACAACAAGATGCGGATCGCGCAAGAAGAGATTTTTGGCCCCGTTCTGACGTCGATCCCGTTCTCAACCGAAGAAGACGCGTTGAGCATTGCGAACGACACCCCCTACGGTTTGACCGGCTACGTCTGGACCAATGATTTGCAGCGCGCTCTGCGATTCACGGACCGGCTTGAGGCCGGAATGATCTGGGTAAATTCCGCCAATGTGCGCCACTTGCCCACGCCGTTTGGCGGGGTCAAAGCAAGCGGCATCGGCCGCGACGGCGGCGATTGGAGCTTTGAGTTCTACATGGAGCAAAAGCACATTGGTTTTGCAACGGGCCCGCAGAAAATCATGCGCCTTGGTGCCTAAGCCCGAACAAGATCCAACACAAACCCAAGGAGAAGACCATGGGAGAACTCGTCCTAGCTGCCAAAATGACCCACGTCCCGACGATGCTCATGTCCGAGCAAGAGGGACCAGTCAAAGGCAAGCGTCAGACCGCCATCGACGGCCACCGCGAAATTGCCCGCCGAGCCAAAGAGCTGGGCGCGACGACGGTTGTTATCTGCGACACGCATTGGGTGTTGAACGCGGGCTTTCACATCAACGCAAATACGCGGTTCGAAGGGTTGTTCACCTCAAATGAATTCCCGCAATTCATCCAGAACTTGCCCTATCGCTATGACGGAAACCCTGATTTGGGGGATGCCATCGCCAGGATCGCCTGCGCCAAAGGTGTTCACACGCTGGCGCACCATCTTGACAGTCTTGAGGTGGAATATGGCACACTGGTTCCGATGCGGTTTATGAGCCGTGAGCACGAGATGAAGGTGGTTTCAGTGGGCGCTTGGTGCACCTCGCATGACCACGACGAAAGCCGCGTCATCGGCGAAGCGATCCGCGAGGCGATCGAGGCCAGCGACGAAAAGGTGCTTCTGGTTGCTTCGGGGTCGCTCAGCCATAAAATCTGGGCAAACAAAGACTACGCCGCCAACAATGGCACGTTCACCATCAGCGCCGAATTCAACCGCCAAGTGGATTTGCACGTCCTTGAGATGTGGAAAAACGGCGATCATGCGACCTTTCTCAAAATGCTGGGGGATTATGCCACCTATTGCTGCGGCGAAGGTTCCATGCATGACACCGCCATGTTGTACGGTGCCTTGGGCTGGGATGCCTACGACGCGAAATGCGAAGTCGTGACCGACTATTTTCCTTCCTCTGGCACCGGCCAGACCAACGTCATATTCCCCGTTCAATAGGAGCCATCCAGATGCCTATTCCCGCACCGAACCTATACCCCGATTTCAACACCATCCGGCTGAGCCATGTGTGTTTGAACGTCAAGGACCTTGCCGCGTCCAAGACGTTTTACACTGACATCCTTGGCCTTCAGGTGACCGATGAAACAGACAGCCATGTCTATTTGCGGGCCATGGAAGAGCGTGGGCATCATTGCATTATCTTGCAAAAGTCCGATCAGCCCGGAACTGTCGAATTCATGGGGTTCAAAACCTTTGACGAAGAAGATGTGGAAACAGCCGAAAGCTATTTTCGGGGCAAGGGGCGCCCGACATCTTGGGTAGATCGCCCTTATCAGGGCAAAACCTTGCTGACTTCGGACAACATGGGCATCCCGCTTGAGTTCTATCACAAGATGGACCGGCTTGCGCCAATTCACCAAAAATACGCGCTCTATCGTGGGGTCAAGCCGCTGCGGATTGACCACTTTAACTGTTTTTCGCATGATGTTGATGCCTCGGTGGCCTTCTATTCCGACTTCGGGTTTCGCGTGACCGAATACACCGAAGACGATGTGAGCAAGAAACTATGGGCCGCGTGGATGCACCGCAAAGGGGGCGTGCATGACATGGCCTTTACCAACGGGACGGGGCCACGGTTGCACCACGTCGCATTTTGGGTGCCAACACCGTTGAACATCATTGATCTGCTCGATCTGATGGCAACCACCGGCTATGTCGACAACATCGAACGCGGGCCGGGGCGCCACGGAATTTCCAACGCGTTCTTCTTGTATATTCTTGACCCTGATGGACACAGAATTGAGATATATTGTTCAGACTATCAAACAGTTGACCCTGATCTTGAGGCAATAAAATGGGATCTGCAAGATCCGCAGCGTCAAACCCTTTGGGGGGCAAAAGCACCCGAAAGCTGGTTTAAGCATGGCACAAAATTTGTAGGGGTCGAAACCAAGGATTCAGAAATCCAAGCCAGCCCGATTATCGCGCCGTGATGACACTGGATTTGAAAAACCCGAGCTTGATGCGCGAAGCGGCCCTTGTCGGGAGCCGCTGGATCGACGCGGATGCAGCAACCGGTGTGGCGGTGACAAATCCCGCGACAGGCGATGTGTTGGGCTATGTTCCCAACCTTGGGGAACCTGAAACGCTGGAGGCAATATCGGCGGCGAAAACCGCGCAAACGGCATGGGCTGCGCGCACCGCCAAAGATCGCGGTCAGGTGCTGCGCCGTTGGTATGATCTGATGATGGAAAATCAGGATGATCTGGCGCGGATCTTGACCGCAGAGCAAGGAAAACCCCTTGCCGAAGCCGCAGGAGAGATCGCCTATGGAGCCTCTTTCATCGAATGGTTTGCCGAAGAGGCACGGCGTGCTTATGGCGACATCACCCCGGGCCACGCGCCAGACAAACGCATTTTGTCGGTCAAACAGCCTATTGGCGTTGTGGCGGCGATCACCCCGTGGAATTTCCCGAACGCGATGATCACCCGCAAGGCAGGCCCTGCGTTTGCAGCGGGATGCTCCATGGTTTTGAAACCAGCGGGGCAAACACCCTTTTCCGCAATCGCGCTGGCGATTTTGGCTGAAAAGGCGGGCATTCCTGCTGGTCTTTTCTCGGTTGTGACGGGCAGCGCACAGGCGATCGGCAAAGCGATGACCCAAAGCCCGATTGTGCAAAAACTGACATTTACAGGATCCACGGGCGTTGGGGCGTTGCTTTATGCGCAATGCGCGCCGACGATCAAGAAACTGGGCTTGGAGCTGGGCGGCAACGCGCCGTTCATTGTGTTCGATGATGCGGATTTGGACGCTGCCGTGGACGGAGCCGTGATCGCCAAATTTCGCAACAATGGTCAGACCTGTGTGTGTGCCAATCGCATCTATGTGCAGGCTGGTGTCTACGATACCTTTGCTGAAAAGCTGGCTGCCAAGGTCGCAGCTCTGCCCACCGGAAACGGATTTGACAGCGGCATTGTATTCGGCCCGTTGATTGACGCGGCCGCCGTTGCCAAAGTGTCGGAACATGTGGCGGATGCTTGCGCCAAAGGGGCCCATATTGTTTTGGGTGGCAAGGCGCATGAGTTGGGCGGTACTTTTTATGAACCCACCGTCTTGACCGGCGTGACCGCCGATATGGCCGTTGCCACAGAAGAAACATTCGGTCCCGTGGCCCCTTTGTTCAAATTCCAAACCGAAGCAGAGGTCGTTGCGGCTGCCAATGACACCGAATTCGGCCTCGCGTCTTATTTCTATAGTCGGGATCATGCGCGGGTTTGGCGTGTGTCCGAAGCGTTGGACTATGGCATGGTCGGGGTGAACACCGGCTTGATCTCAACCGCCGAGGCACCGTTTGGCGGGATCAAACAATCAGGCTTGGGCCGCGAAGGATCACGCCACGGTTTGGATGACTATCTGGAGATAAAATACATATGTATGGGCGGAATCGAGGAGGAAAACCATGAACTGGGATGAATTCGCCGACTGGAGCAAACACATCGCCGACTGGGGCGCGCACTATCACAAGACGTTGGGTGACCGGCCCGTGCGCGCACAGACCAAACCGGGTGAGGTGGCGTCCAGATTGCCCGCTAGCCCGCCCGACAAGCCAGAAGATATGGCAGCGATCTTGCAAGATTTCGATGACATCGTGATGCCAGGGATGACCCATTGGCAACACCCGCGTTTCTTTGCCTATTTTCCAGCCAATGCGACTCCTCCATCGATGTTGGCTGAACAGTTGGTCAACACAGTCGCAGCGCAATGTATGCTATGGCAAACGTCCCCCGCCGCGACCGAGGTCGAGGGGCTTATGGTGGACTGGATGCGCCAAGCCCTTGGGCTGGCAGATCATTTCACCGGCGTTATTCAAGACAGCGCGTCGTCTTCGACACTGTCGGCGGTTTTGACAATGCGCGAACGGGCCACAGGCTATACCGGCAACCGCGAAGGTTTGTCTGGCAAAGGGCATTTGCGGGTCTATTGCTCTGATCAGGTGCATACCTCAATTGACCGCGCGGCTTGGGTGGCTGGTATCGGGCAAGACAACTTGGTCAAAATTGCGGGGCAGGGGCCGCTGCATGGTATGGATGCAGCAGCTCTGGATGCTGCGATTAACGCGGACATCGCAGCGGGGCATATACCTGCTGGCATCATTGCCATCACCGGCGGCACGGGTGTCGGTGCTTGTGATAACCTTGGGCCGATCCTCAAGGTCGCCAAGGCGCATGATCTTTACACCCATCTGGATGCTGCTTGGGCGGGATCCGCGATGATCTGCCCCGAACTCCACGCGCAATTTTGGGCGGATGTGGATGGCTTCGACAGTATCGTGTTCAACCCGCACAAATGGCTGGGTGCCCAGTTCGATTGCTCCATTCAATTCTTGCGCGATGCCACGCCGCAACTTAACACGCTCAAGATCGAACCGGAATATCTCAAAACGTCAGGCGAAGCTGTCACCAACTATTCCGAATGGACCATCCCGCTGGGCAGGCGGTTCCGCGCCTTAAAGCTGTGGTTTTTGATCCGGTCTTACGGGCTGGAAGAACTGCAAACCCGCATTCGCAACCACATTGCATGGGCTGAAGAGCTTTGCGAAGCGATCCGTGAATTGGACGGTTTTGAAATCACAACCGAGCCGATCTTCAGCCTGTTTTCCTTCCGTTGCCCGGGCGATGATGACGCGCAACAACGCTTGGTGGATGCGATCAATGACGATGGGCGGATTTACCTGACACAGGGCGCATTTCAGGGCCGCAAGGTGATCCGGTTCCAAGTGGGCCAATTCGATACAACCCGCAAGGATGTGATGATGGCCCATGCGGTCATTCTAGAAGTTTGGGAGCAAATTCAATGAAATACGCGACATATTCCGCCGGCGGCCAGATGTACTATGGGGCCGTGACCGAACAGGGCATGATCGCATTGAATGAGGCGTTTGCGCAGTGGCCAACGCTGCTTGACGTTGTCGAAGCCAACGGGCTAGGGGCTTTGGCGCAGGCGGCAGAGGGCCAATCTGTGACCCATACGGATTTCGAGTTCGAAATGGTTTTGCCCAACGCGCGGCGCATTTTGTGCGTGGGCGTCAACTTTCCAGACCGCAATGCCGAATACAAAGATGGCAGCGCGCAGCCTAAATACATGTCGTTGTTTCCACGGTTCGCCAGCGGCTTCACCGGCCACAACCGCCCGCTGATCCGCCCGCCGGAAAACGAGACGCTGGACTACGAAGGCGAGGTGGCAATAGTCATCGGCAAGGCAGGCCGCCGGATTTCGCAGACCGATGCATATGACCACATCGCAGCTTTGACCCTGTGCAACGAAGGCACCATTCGTGATTGGGTGCGCCATGCCAAGTTCAATGTCACCCAAGGCAAGAACTGGGACAATTCCGGTGCGATTGGTCCTTGGTTGGTGCCCTTCACTGATGCCAGCCAGTTGGATGATGCGCGGATCATCACCCGCGTGAACGGCGAACTGCGCCAAGATGACGTATTGAGCCGCATGATGCATCCCATCCGCCGCGAAATCGAATATATCTCTACTTTCATGACCTTGCAGCCCGGCGACATCATTGTCACCGGAACACCGACGGGATCTGGCGCACGGCTTGATCCACCGCAATATCTGAAACCCGGTGATGTGGTCGAGGTCGAGGTGAACGGAATCGGCACCCTGCGCAACACGGTTGAGGATGAAGTGCTATGACCCCCGAAGACCATCGCAATGCTGCTGCCGAACTGCTTGCCGCTGAAACATCAGGTGAACAGATTGGACTGCTGACCAAGCGCCACCCCGAAATGGGAATGGAAGATGCCTATGCTGTGCAGAACGCGATCTACCGCGCCAAACTGGCAGAAGGTCGCCGCGTTATCGGCTGGAAAATCGGACTGACGTCGAAGGCGATGCAATATGCTCTGAACATCGACATTCCCGACAGTGGCATTTTGTTCGACGACATGTTGTTCGGTCACGGCGCAGTGGTCCCTGCTGGCCGGTTTATTCAGCCACGGATCGAGGCAGAAATTGCTTTTGTGCTCAAGGCTCCGCTAGGCGGCGCTGATGTAACGCGCGAGGATGTGATCGCGGCGACCGACTATGTGGCCCCGTCGATTGAAATTCTTGATACGCGGATTGTGCGCGCGGACGCCGAAACAGGCCAAACCCGCAAAGTGTTTGATACCATCGCCGACAATGCCGCCAACGCCGGTGTTGTGCTGGGGCCTCAGCGTCATGCGATTGATGCGTTTGATCTGCGCTGGGTCGGGGCGATCACATCGCGCAACGGCGAGGTTGAGGAGACCGGCCTTGGGGCGGGGGTGCTGAATGACCCTGTTGAAAGCGTTGTCTGGCTTGCCCGCCGCATGGCCCAATACGGTCAAACCATTGACCCCGGTCAAATCATCCTGTCGGGTAGCTTTATCCGTCCGGTTGAATGTCCCTCCGGATCTGAAATTACTGCCGATTTTGGCGCCTTTGGTGGCGTCGATATTTCGTTCGCTTAAAGGAATACCCAATGCCCGCACCTAGAAATCCATTCAAACACGCAATCGCCAAGGGTGAATTGCAGCTCGGCTGCTGGCTCGGTCTGGCTGATCCTTACATTGCGGAAATCAGTGCCGGTGCGGGCTTTGACTGGGTGCTTGTGGACGCAGAGCACGCCCCCAATGATCTACGATCCATCACGGCACAATTGCAGGTTATCGCGGCCCGCAAAAGCCATGCGGCTGTGCGCCCCCCTATCGGCGATACCCGGATTATCAAGCAGTTTCTGGACGCCGGTGCGCAAACCTTACTGATTCCGATGGTTGAAAGCGGCGCGCAAGCCCAAGAGCTGGTCGATGCTGTCACTTATCCTCCACACGGCATTCGCGGCGTTGGCGCAGCGCTGGCACGGGCCTCTGATTTTTCGGCGATCGGGGATTATCTGACCACTGCGCGTGATGAAATTTGCCTGTTGGTTCAAGTCGAAAACCGCAAAGGCATGGATGCCTTGGACGACATTCTGGCAATTGATGGCATTGACGGCGTGTTCATCGGACCGGCGGATCTGGCTGCCGACATGGGGTTCATCGGCCAAGCAGGTGCACCCGAAGTAAAGGCCGCAGTTCTGGGCGCGATAGAAAAGATCGTCGCATCAGGCAAGGCGGCTGGTATTTTGACATTGGACACGGATATGCAACTGCAATGCCGCGACATAGGTGCCACGTTTATCGCTACTGAAATTGACGTCACGGTGTTTGCGCGCAACATGCGCGCCGCTGCAAAAGACGCCTCTGATCGTTTGCGCGACGGCTAAACGGAACGGGCCTCTTCTCAACTGTCCGCCCGAGTGTGTGGAATTCAGGCACAGTCCATGAATTGGGCGGCGCGCGGGGCGGGCGATTAAGCTTTGTGCAAACTGCCGTTCGGACAAAGGTCAAAGATTCATTTCTTGACCAATTGATAAAATTGAAGGTTACTCTGGGTCACAACCAAGGGGGCTATTTCAAATGAGTAATACACGAGCGTTTAATCGGCGACATTTTCTTGCCAGCACAGCCGCAACTGCGGTGTTGTTTGGCGCAGGGCCGTTGGCTGCCGCCGAGGTTCTCAAAGTGGCGGGTATTTATACCGTGCCGGTAGAACAACAGTGGGTCAGCCGGATCCACAAAGCGGCCCTTGCGGCGCAGGCGCGCGGCGATATCGAATACACCTTTTCCGAAAACGTCAGCAACACCGACTACGCCCGCGTCATGCGCGAATATGCAGAAGCCGGAAACACGCTGATCATCGGCGAAGTCTTTGGCGCAGAACAAGAAGCCCGCGAAGTCGCGGCGGATTATTCCGATGTTGCCTTCTTGATGGGGTCAAGCTTCAAAGAAGACGCGGGCCTGCCGAATTTCGCGGTCTTTGACAACTATATTCAAGACGCGTCCTACCTGTCTGGCATTATCGCCGGTGCGATGACCAAGTCGGGCAATATCGGCATGGTCGGTGGTTTCCCGATCCCCGAAGTGAACCGTTTGATGCACGCCTTCATGGCCGGTGCACGCGAAATGAACCCTGATATTAAGTTCCAGGTTAGCTTTATCGGCAGCTGGTTTGACCCACCCAAAGCCAAAGAAACCGCCTTTGCGATGATCGAAAACGGTGCAGATGTGCTGTATGCCGAACGCTTTGGTGTGTCTGATGCGGCCAAGGAAAAGGGCATCTTGGCGATTGGAAACGTGATCGATACGCAGGCCGACTATCCTGATACGGTTGTTGCCTCGGCGATCTGGAACTTTGAACCCACCTTGGACGCCGCCATTGCGGCAGTGCAGGCCGGGGCCTTTACTGCGGCGGATTACGGCATGTATTCGTTTATGAACAAAGGGGGCACCGAATTGGCACCGCTTGGGACATTCGAAGGAAAAATCCCTGCCGCTGCAATGGAATTGGTCACATCGCGTGAGGCCGAGATCAAATCCGGTGCCTTTGCCGTGGCGATTGATGACAGCGAACCGGCATCGTCCTAAGCCCCATGGCAACGACCAAAGTTGAGGCGCTGAGCCTAAACGCCATCACCAAAACCTTTGGAGAGCTGACCGCAAATGATGCGGTCAGTTTTTCAGTGCATCAGGGCGAAGTGGTCGCCTTGCTAGGTGAAAACGGCGCAGGCAAGACGACGCTTATGAATATTCTGTTCGGCCAATACACGGCCGACAGCGGCAGTGTTGCGGTTTTTGGCCAAACTCTGCCTCCCGGCAATTCGCGTGAGGCGTTGAATGCCGGTGTCGGCATGGTGCATCAGCATTTCACGCTGGCGGATAACCTGACAGTTCAGGAAAACATCACGTTAGGGTCGCGGCCCTTGCTAAGCCCCCGTTTGGGGCGGTCGGCGGCGCGGGCAAAAATCATAGCTTTGTCGGAACGGTTTCATTTGGCAGTTTCGCCAGATGCGCGGGTTGGCAGCCTGACAGTCGGCGAACGTCAGCGGGTCGAAATCCTCAAGGCGCTGTACCGCGATGTGCGTGTGCTGATCTTAGATGAACCGACAGCGGTTTTGACACCACAAGAAACCGATGATCTGTTTGCGACGCTGCGCTTGGCCATCGCCGATGGGTTATCCATCATTTTCATTTCCCACAAACTGCACGAAGTCATGGCGATTGCAGACCGTGTGGTTGTCCTACGCCATGGCAAAGTCACCGGCGGCGCACGCACCCAAGACACGGATACCAAAGCCTTGGCCGCAATGATGATGGGTGTCGAGGCGGTCCCACCGCAGGTTGCGCCCGCAAACCCCGGCGCGGCGCTGATGGAACTGCAAGGCGTTTCCACCCCCGATGTGGGCAATGCACCGGGTCTACGTGATGTGACTTTGGCGCTTCGGGCGGGACAGATCATCGGGTTGGCGGGCGTCTCTGGCAACGGGCAGGCGGCACTGGCCGATGTCGTTGGCGGATTGCGCGCCGCGGCCGCGGGACAGGTGGTGCTAAACGGTGCGCCGGTCCAAAGCTGGAGCCCGCGAACCGCCGTGCGCAGCGGCATCGCCCGTATCCCCGAAGACCGGCATAAAACGGGTACAATCGGGGATTTTGACCTGACCGAAAACGCAATTTTAGAACGCTATAAGACAGCGGAATTCAGCACCGCAGGCTGGCTAAACTGGCGTAAATCACGCGATTTCGCCGAAGGTATAATTAGTAAATATGACGTGCGTTGTCCGGGGGCCGATACCCCAATCCGGCTGCTGTCCGGAGGCAATATGCAAAAACTGATCCTTGGCCGTGTGCTTGAGGCCGGGCCGCAGATTATTCTGGCCAACCAACCAGTGCGGGGCCTTGATATTGGCGCAGTGAATTATGTGCATAGTCAATTGCTTGCGGCTCGTGATCGCGGCGCAGCGGTGCTGTTGATTTCAGAGGATTTGGACGAAGTCATGGCCCTGTCGGATGTTATTCATGTCATCGCTGACGGGCGGTTGTCACCCGGGTTTGAACGCGGCAGCATGACACCCGCTCAACTGGGTGTTTGGATGGCCGGACAAGGATTTGACAAGGAGATGGCGCATGCGTCTTGAACCGATCAAGAACCCGAGCCTTGCGCGCAGCTTTGTGCCCCCCCTGATTGCGCTGACCGCAACAGTGGTAATCGCATCGCTTTTGGCGATGGTGGCAGGGGCCAATCCGTTTTCAGTCTTCGGTTTGATCCTCAAAGGGGCCTTCGGGTCCAAGTTTTCTATCCTCGAAACGCTGAATCGTGCGACGCCCTTGATCTTTACCGGCCTTGCGGCGGCTGTGGCCTTTCGGGCAAAGTTTTGGAATATAGGGGCCGAAGCGCAACTTTATGCAGGTGCTTTGATGACCGTGGTGTTGGGGACCGGAATGCTGGCTTGGCCCAGCTTCGCGATCTTGCCGGTGTTGGCGCTGATGGCCATCTTGGCTGGGGCGATCATGTTGCTGGTGCCAGCCCTGCTGAAAACCCGTTTCGGGGTGGACGAAGTCGTGACGACCTTACTGTTCAACTTCATCTTTTTGCTGTTTATCTCCATGCTTCTCGAAGGGCCTCTCAAGGATCCAATGGGCATGGGCTGGCCCAAATCCGCGCGGCTGATACCCGAGGCGCGGCTGCCACGGATCGTCGATGGATTGCGGTTGCATTGGGGGTTTGCGCTGGCACTCTTGTCCGCCATTGGCATCTGGATCATCCAGACCCGCAGCACTTTGGGCTATGAAATGCGCGCCGTTGGCCTGAACAAACAAGCCGCGGCTTTTGCGGGTATTCCGGTCAATACGGTGCTGGTGAAAACCGCGCTTTTGTCAGGCGGGCTGGCCGCACTGGCAGGATTTTCCGAAGTGGCGGGCCTGAAGGGGAGCCTGACGCTCGATCTGTCGCCGGGCTTTGGATACACCGGAATTATTGTCGCAATGTTGGCACTGCTGCACCCGCTGGGCGTGATCGTTGCGGCACTGTTTGTTGCAGGCATTTTTGTGGGTGCAGACAGCATGAGTCGCGCCGCCGACGTGCCGACCTATCTGGCCGATATCATGCTGGCGACGGCGCTTTTGTTGATGGTCTTGGCGATCATGTTAACGCGCTTTCGCGTGGTGAGGGATTGATATGGAAATCATCGAAATCCTGTTCACAGCCAGCTTTTGGGCCGCGGCAATCCGCATCGCCAGCCCGCTGATCTTCGCGACGCTGGGCGAGCTGATTTGCGAACGCGCCGGGGTGCTGAACCTTGGCATCGAAGGTATCATGGTCGCAGGGGCCTTTGCGGGCTGGATGGCCGTTTATTCCGGCACCGGTTTGTGGGTCGGCGTTGGCGTTGCGATGCTGGTGGGTATGGCGTTTGGCGCATTGCACAGCACCCTAACCGTGCCATTCGGTCTGTCGCAACACGTGGTAGGTTTGGGTGTGACCCTGCTTGCCACATCATCGACCTATTACGCCTACCGATTGGCCCTGCCCGAGGTCACAAGCCCGCCAAAAATCGAAGCCTTTCAACCCTTTGAAATCCCGATCCTGTCGGACATTCCGGTGCTTGGACAGGCCTTGTTTGCGCAAACACCGTTTACCTATCTGGCCTTTGTGCTGGTCGCGGTGGTGGCGGTGGTTTTATACCGCACACCCTTGGGCCTTGCGGTGCGGGCAGCGGGGGAAAATCCGAATGCGGTGGCTGCGCAGGGGCTTTCTGTAACCGCGATCCGCATGGGCGCTGTCATTGTCGGCAGCGGTTTCATGGCCATGGGCGGCGCGTTTTTGACCATGTCGGCCTTTGACAGCTTCTTTTTCGGGATGGTCAACGGTCGTGGCTGGATCTGCATCGCGCTGGTGGTGTTCGGATCGTGGAAACCGGGCAAAGCCCTGCTGGGCGCGGTGCTGTTTGCAGCCTTTGACGCCTTGCAAATCAGGGTGCAGCAAACCAGTTTCGGCGCACAAATTCCCTATCAAATTTTCCTGATGATGCCCTATTTTCTGTCTATTCTGGCATTGGTTGTGATGTCGCGTCGCGCCGAAGTGCCTGCCGCTCTCATGGTGCCGTTCAACAAAGGAGAACGCTGATGTTTGATCTGATCGTCAAAGGCGGCACCCTGCCGGACGGCAAGGTGGCTGATATCGGCATCACCGGTGAAAAAATCAGCGCCATCGGTCGTTTGGACGCCGCACAGGCGGGCCAGATAGTGGATGCCGCCGGCGATCTGGTCAGCCCACCCTTTGTAGATCCGCATTTCCATATGGACGCAACGCTGTCTTATGGGCTGCCGCGGATCAACGCTTCGGGAACGCTGCTGGAAGGGATCGGCCTGTGGGGCGAGCTGAAGCAGGTTATGACCCAAGACGATGTGATCGAACGCGCCTTGAAATACTGCGATTGGGCCGCAAGCATGGGGTTGTTGGCGATCCGCAGTCATGTTGACACCTGCGATGACCGGCTCTTGGGGGTCGAAGCGCTGCTTGAGGTCCGCAATCAGGTCAAAGACTACATTGATTTGCAGCTGGTCGCCTTTCCGCAAGACGGGTTTTACCGCGATCCGACGGCGCGGGCGAACACCATACGCGCCTTGGACATGGGGGTTGATGTGGTCGGGGGCATTCCGCATTTCGAACGCAGCATGGCCGATGGTGCCGCATCCGTCACAGAGCTGTGCGAGATCGCAGCCAAACGGGGGTTGCAGGTCGATATGCATTGCGACGAAACCGACGACCCGATGTCGCGCCATATCGAAACACTCGCCTTTGAAACCCAGCGGCTAGGATTGCAGGGCAGGGTAGCGGGGTCACATTTGACCTCGATGCATTCGATGGACAACTACTATGTGTCCAAGCTCTTGCCGCTGATCGCAGAGGCACAAATCAACGCAATCCCCAATCCGTTGATCAATATCGTCTTGCAGGGGCGTCACGACACCTATCCCAAACGGCGCGGGTTAACGCGGGTCAAGGAAATGCTGGCGATGGGCATCAATGTCGGATGGGGACAGGATTGCGTGCTTGATCCTTGGTATTCGCTAGGAACGGCTGATATGCTTGACGTGGCCTTTATGGGGCTGCACGTGGCCCAGATGACCAGCCCCGAAGACATGCGCACCTGCTTTGATATGGTCACCGTGAACAACGCCAAAACCATGGGGCTGACGGATTACGGGCTGCGCGTCGGCACCAAAGCATCGCTGGTGATTTTGGACGCCAGCAACCCCGTCGAAGCCTTGCGACTGCGCGCCGCCCGCCTGTGTGTGATTGCCAAAGGCCGGGTGATTTCCCAAACGCCGCGCGGTGACGCCGCGCTTTCGATAGCGGGGCGGCCACCCATGTCGCGCCGCCGGCATACACCCGGCGGAGACGGTTGAGCACTTTGTCCGGCATGTTCTGACGGTTGAACCACAGCTTCGCAAAGTTTGAATGTCCGTGACAGCCCGCCTTTGCCGTGGCACTCTTCAGTGTTTCTAAACAAACACTGGCAACACCGGATATATAGTCAAATTATGCGTTCTACCCTGCCACCTTTGCGCGCATTACAAGCTTTTGAAAGTTTCGGAAGGCTTGGCTCTGTGAGCGCCGCCGCGCAAGAATTAGGGGTCACATCCGGTGCAATCAGCCAGCAGATCAAACTGCTCGAAGATCATCTGCAAATCCCTTTGATCATGAAAGACGGCCGCCGTGCCGCCTTGTCGCCGACTGCCAAATCTTACCACGCGCTTGTGTCTTCAGGTTTTGTGAAACTCCATCAGGCACAAACCCTTTTGGCCAAGCAGGCATCCGAACTGGATGTTAATGTGTCCGGCCTGCCCACTTTGCTTTTGAAATGGTTGCAGCCAAAGTTGAAAAGCTTTGAAGCACGGTATGGCGAGACGTCTATCCGGCTAGAGGCCACCCACGGCGAACCGGATCCTGAGTTCTTGAACCACATGTTCAGGCTAACTTACGGGTCTGTTTCGAAAAGTTTTCCGCATGCGCGGCCGTTGTTTCACGACATTTGCTTTCCCGTGTGTTCTCCGGAATTTCTCAAGAGATATCCTGAGGCGCTTGATCCGGCTGCACTGCCCAACCTGCCATGGGTAGAGATCGATTGGGGGCCGGAATATGCCAGCGTCCCCAAGCTGAACACCTGGTTGGCAGCCCAAGGTCTGGAAAACCTTCACCGAAAGCCGACATCAATGCACTCGCTTTCCAGCTCCGCATTGGAAGCGGTGGCAAGCGGTCAAGGAATTGCATTGGCCCAGCTCTCGTTTGCATCTGTAGATCTGGAATTGGGGCGTTTGATCCGCATCTCGCAAGAGTCGGTTCGAATGCCCGAACCCTATTATATCTGTTGGGGGGCGCGGATGCTGAAACGGGAAAAATCGCGTGACTTTTTGAACTGGATTATTGCGGAAACAACCCGCTAATTGTTTAGCGGTTCTAAACAATAAGAAACATTTGTGGCGCTTTTATACGGCGCAACCGCAGCCTAACCTCAAGAGAAACCAGCCAAAGGCTACTTGATAGCTAGGGGTGCAAATGTTTCTGAAAAACGCATGGTACGTCGCCGCATGGAGCGATGAAATCATCAATGAATTACAGCAGGTCAAAGTTCTCGGCGAAAAGATTTGCATGTTTCGGAATACCGAGGGCGAAGTCATTGCGATGGAGGACGCATGCCCTCACCGTAAATTGCCGCTGTCAAAGGGGCGCATCAAGGGTGACACTGTCGAATGCGGCTATCATGGGCTAACTTTTGATTGCGCGGGGCAATGTGTTTGGGCCCCCGGTGGCGGGCGTATTCCATCCGCGGCGCGCGTTAGGCCCTTTCCAGTGCATGAAAAATACGGATTGGTCTGGATTTGGATGGGCAACGCGGCCATCGCGGATGTGGAAGATATCATCGACATTCCGAACTTTGACAGCCCTGAATGGGGGATCAACAGGGGCGCTGCGATGGAGTTGAATTGCAATTACTTGTTGATGTGCGACAACCTGCTTGATCCGACACATGTGGCGTGGGTCCATGAGTCATCCTTCGCGACGGACGCCACAAAAGACACCCCATTGCGGGTGACCAAAACGGACACCGGCGTGATTGTGCACCGCTGGATGATGGATCACGCGCCGGCACCGTTTTACAAAAAAGTGGTGGAGTTTGAAGGCAACTGCGATCGGTTACAACATTACGAAGTCCGCTACCCAAGCCACGCACTGATACGCGCGGTTTTTACTCCTGCGGGGACCGGCGGCGTAGACGGGCCGTTGCACAAAAACACCTTCGTCATGGACAGCTATAACTTCATGACCCCGACAACCGAAAACGAAACGCGGTATTACTGGTTCCAGTTGCGCAACATCCGGCCGGACGACGATGAGTTGTCAAAAATGATGAGCGAGGACGTGCGCAAAGCTTTTGAAGAAGATCGCGCCGTATTGGATGAGGTGCAAATCGGCATGACCGAGAAAACATCCCCTCACATTGATCTGGGCATTGATGCGGGCCAGTTGCGTTTCCGCCGCCAGTTGGAAGCCATGATTGCACAAGAGGCAATGGTGGACGATAAAATGAACCAGTGAACCCAAACCTACAGCATCGGTCATTCCGGAACTTTGCTTCTGGCCGCAGCAGAGCCCTACATACAGGCACGGCGTATCCTCAGACGGCCCTTCAAAGTCATAGGCAAATGGCCCCACCCGCACAATTTTGTCTAAATAGAACTCTTTATATCTAGATTTATACAATGACGGAGGGAACACTGTTAGTGCGCCCGGTCCAGTCTCGCTATCTGTTTGTCTGGCTTTACCCAAATAGGTTGCGCGTTGGGCCAGGCGCTTGGAGTGCCGCTGCGAATGCCCTATGCGTCCAATATGTGAACGCCAAGTTTTAGAAGTGACCCGTCATGAAAGCCACTTACAAAGAAGTCAAATCCGACATTCTTGCGAAGATTGTCAAAGGGGATTGGGGGCCGGGGGATTTGGTCCCCAACGAAGTGGACCTTGCAGTGACATATGGCTGCGCGCGCGCCACCGTAAATCGGGCCATGCGTGAATTGGCGGACGACGGGATCATAGAACGGCGCCGCAAGGCAGGAACACGCGTTCGCATGACACAGGTGCGTCAGGCGCGTTTTGACATTCCCCTTGTGCGCGACGAAGTCAAAGAAAGAGGCGCGGACTATCGCTATTCATTGGTCAGCCACGAGGTCGAAGTTGCGCCGGATTGGCTTCGGGCCCGACTGCAACTGCCTGTAGGCGGCAAAGCCTTGCATCTGGTTTGCATGCATTACGCAGACGGTGTTCCGTATGAGCATGAAAACCGATGGATCAACCTGTCAGCCTTGCCATCGGCCGAGGGTGCCGATTTTTCACAAGAATGCCCGACAGAATGGTTGCTTGCGGCCATCCCTTTTTCAAAGGCCGAAATTAACCTATCGGCTGAACTTGCGGACCAGAAACTGTCGGATTACCTCGCCTGCTCTGTCGGTGACCCCATTTTTTCAGTGGAACGCTCCACATGGTGGGAAGGCGATGCGGTGACATTTGTACGCCTGTCCTATCGTCCTGGATATCGTCTGACGACCCGCTACTGAACAAGTCCGGGGGGCGACGTTGATCGCCCCCGTTCCGTATTCCTTAAAGGATACCGGGTAGGTTCAGCCCGTTTTCACGGGCGCAGTCCAGTGCGTCGTCATAGCCGGCGTCGGCATGACGCATCACGCCTGTGGCCGGATCGTTCCACAACACCCGTCCAATACGGCGGTCTGCGTCCTCGGAGCCGTCACAGCAGATCACCATGCCGGAATGCTGCGAAAAGCCCATGCCGACGCCGCCGCCGTGATGCAAAGATACCCATGTCGCACCTGAAGCGGTGTTCAAAAGTGCATTCAGCAGCGGCCAGTCGGATACCGCATCAGAACCGTCTTTCATGGCTTCCGTTTCCCGATTGGGTGATGCAACTGATCCGGAATCAAGGTGATCGCGGCCAATCACAACCGGCGCAGAGAGTTCGCCAGTTCGGACCATTTCGTTGAAAGCCAGACCCAGCTTGTGGCGCACACCCAGACCGACCCAACAAATGCGCGCTGGCAGACCTTGGAACGAAATCCGTTCGCGGGCCATATCAAGCCAGTTGTGCAAGTGTTTGTCCTCGGACAGGATTTCTTTCACCTTGGCATCGGTCTTGTAGATGTCTTCGGGATCACCTGACAGGGCGGCCCAACGAAAGGGGCCAATGCCACGGCAAAACAACGGGCGGATATAGGCAGGCACAAAGCCCGGAAAATCAAAGGCATTTTCAAGGCCTTCATCCAAAGCGACCTGCCGAATGTTGTTGCCATAATCAAAGGTTGGAATGCCCATTTGCTGAAGATCGATCATTGCCTGCACATGAACCCTCATCGATGCCCGGGCCGCTTTTTCAACGGCTTTGGGATCGGTTTCCCGCATCTCTTTCCACTGTGCCATCGTCCAGCCTTGGGGCAGGTAGCCGTTGATCGGATCGTGGGCCGACGTCTGGTCTGTGACCATGTCAGGGCGTACACTGCGGGCCGCGATTTCGGCAAAGATGTCCGCAGCATTGCCAAGCAGGCCAACGGATTTCGCCTCACCCGCAGCTGTCCAGCGGGTGATCATCTCAAGCGCCTCGTCCAGCGTATCGGCGCGCTCGTCCACATAGCGCGTGCGCAGGCGGAAATCGATGCTATCGGGGTTACACTCAACCGCCAAACAACAGGCACCGGCCATCACAGCGGCCAACGGCTGGGCACCGCCCATGCCGCCAAGACCACCGGTCAGAACCCACTTGCCTGTCAGATCGCCGCCATAATGCTGGCGGCCAGCCTCGACGAAGGTTTCATAGGTGCCTTGCACAATACCTTGGGACCCGATGTAGATCCACGATCCAGCCGTCATCTGGCCATACATCGCGAGTCCCTTTTTATCGAGGTCGTTGAAATGGTCCCAAGTGGCCCAATGCGGCACAAGATTAGAGTTGGCGATCAACACGCGCGGCGCGTCTTTGTGGGTCTGGAACACGCCAACAGGCTTGCCTGATTGAACCAACAAGGTCTGGTCGTCTTCCAGATCCCGCAGCGACGCGACAATCCTGTCAAAGTCTTGCCACGTCCGCGCCGCCCGCCCAATGCCACCATAGACAACCAGCTCATGCGGGTTTTCAGCCACATCGGGATGCAGATTGTTCATCAACATCCGCAACGGCGCTTCGGTCAGCCAGCTTTTGGCAGTCAGTTCAGAGCCTGTTGCAGGAAAAACGTCACGGGTGTTCTTGCGCGGATCGCTCATGATGTGCCTTTCAGGGTCGGGGCCAGATTGGCCAGTTTTGTCAGGATGGAGGTCAGATGCAGGCGCAGACGCGCGGATTTTTCGGTGTCGTAGACCCAAGGCGCGGCTTCGGTTTGCAGATAGGTGCTTTGGGCCAATTCCATCTGGATGGCATGGATCCCTTGCGACGGACGGCCATAGTGGCGCGTCGTCCAACCGCCTTTGAACCGCCCGTTTGTGGTGGATGTATAGCCCGCTGCCGCCGCACAGATGCTTTGCGTGGCCGCTTCGATTTCGGGGGCACAGGTGGTGCCCAGATTGGTGCCGATGTTAAAATCGGGCAAGGTGCCATTGAACAAAAACGGAATGCCAGAGCGGATAGAATGGCAGTCATATAAGATCGCAATCCCATGGATGCCCCGCACGCGCGCCAGCTCTGCCTCAAGCGCGGCGTGATAGGGCGCATGAAAGGTTTTGCGGCGGATCTCTGTTTCGGGTTTTGTCGGCGGCGCCGTCCAAATGCCATGCCCGTCAAAATCAGTCAGCGGCACCAACCCTGTGGTGTTTTGGCCGGGGTACAAAGACACCCCCGACGGGTCGCGGTTGGCATCGATCACATAGCGGTGGAACGTCGCGCGCACCGTTGTTGCCCCGCCCAGAACCCCGTCGTACAACTGGTGAATATGCCAATCCGTATCATCAAGCCCGCGCCCACGGGCGTTCAGATTGGCAAATATGTCGTCAGGAACAAATGTCCCTGTATGCGGCAAGCCCAGAACAATCGGGCTGTCACCTTGCTGGATTTCGACCGGTGTCATGCGCCAAGCTCCGGCATGGCGATTCCCGCTGCGGTCACGATATCCCCTGATGCGATCATCACTGCGGCGCGTTCAAGATCCGGTGCAAGATAGCGATCCTCACCCAGCGTTTCGACGTCCCGGCGCACCCGGCTCACCACCCTTTGTAGTACGATGCTGGTGGAAAGAGGCGCACGAAAATCGACGCCTTGCACCGCACAAAGCAATTCAACACCCAAAATACGGTTGAGGTTTTCGGTCATCGCGCCCAACCGGCGTGCGCCATGGGCCGCCATGCTTACGTGGTCTTCTTGGTTGGCGGACGTCGGAGTGCTGTCGGTCACGCAGGGGTTCGCAAGATGTTTGTTTTCGCTCATCAGTGCGGCGGTGGTGACTTCGGCAATCATATAACCGCTGTTCAAACCCGGATTGGGGGTCAGAAACGGCGGCAGGTTAAAGCTGAGAACAGGATCGACAATCAGCGCGACACGGCGTTGCGCGATGGCCCCGATTTCGGCAATGGCCAATGCGATCATATCCGCAGCAAAGCCCACGGGTTCAGCATGAAAGTTACCGCCGGACACAATGACATCAGCGTCAATCAGAACCAGCGGGTTATCGGTTGCGGCATTTGCTTCGATTTCCAAGGTGCGCGCGGCCATGCGCAGCACATCCATGGCCGCACCGGTCACCTGCGGCTGGCAGCGAATGCAATAGGGATCTTGGACCCGCGCATCATCCACCATATGGCTGCTGCGGATTTCAGAGCCAGCCAGCAGCGACCGCATGGTTTCGCCTGCTTCGATCTGGCCGCGATGTCCCCGCAGGCTGTGAATTTCCGGCTGCAGTGGCGCAGTGGACCCCATGATCGCATCTGTCGACAGTGCCGATGTGACAAGCGCCGAATGCGCCGCCCGCCAAGCCCCGAACAACCCCGCCAGCGCGAAAGCCGTAGAAAACTGTGTCCCGTTGATCAGGGCCAGACCTTCTTTGGGCCCAAGCTCTACCGCCCGAAGGCCCGCAGCCTTTAACGCGTCTGCGCCCGGCATCACCGTGCCGTCAAACTCGGCCTCGCCATGGCCCATCATTGCCGCGGCCATATGTGCCAGCGGGGCCAGATCGCCAGATGCGCCAACGGACCCTTGGGCGGGGATCACCGGTGTCACGCCCTTGGAAAGCATCCCTTCCAGCAGGGTCACAACGTCGAGCCGCACGCCAGATGCGCCGCGCCCAAGGCTGAGCAGTTTGAGCGCCATCAAAAGCCGCGCGTGACGGCGCGGGATTGCAGGGCCAACCCCGCAGCAATGAGACAATATAAGGTTGCGTTGCAAAGTTGCGGTGTCTTTGGCTGCGATCTTGACCGACGCCAATTTGCCAAACCCGGTATTGACGCCGTAAACCGCATCGCTTCCTGCCACAGCCTTAGCGATGCGGGCATGGGCAAGTTCGATGTCGGGATGGCAGGCAGGATCAAGCCGCACGGCGTCTTGGTTCCAGAAAATGCTGTGCAAGTCATCCAAGGTCACTGCGCCGGGGGTAAGGGTTAGTGTGTTCACGCGGAGCCTCCGAAAATGCGGCAATGAAGAGGGTTAAAACCGATGCGATAGGCCAGTTCAGCGGGGTGTTTGATGTCCCAAACGGCCATATTGGCCCGCATGCCAGCAGCGATGGTTCCCGCGTCCGTCAGCCCAAGGGCGCGGGCAGCGTTTTGGGTGGCACCGCGCAGCGCTTCTTCGGGTGTCATCCGAAACAGGGTGCAGCCCATGTTCAACGCCAGCAACAGCGAATTGAGAGGCGAGGAGCCGGGGTTGATATCCGTTGCCAGCGCCATCGGGACACCGTGCTTGCGCAGCAAATCAATCGGCGGAGCTTGGGTTTCGCGCAGGGTATAAAACGCACCGGGCAGGATGACGGCCACGGTGCCCGCCTTGGCCATCGCCACCACACCCGCTTCGTCCAGATATTCGATGTGATCGGCGGATAGGGCAGCGTAGCTGGCCGCGAGTTGTGCACCGCCAAGGTTGGACAGTTGTTCGGCGTGCAATTTTACTGGCAGGCCCAATTCATGCGCCACATCGAACACGCGGGCGATTTGGGTAGGCTGAAAGGCGATGCCTTCGCAAAACCCGTCAACAGCATCGACCAGCCCTTCGGCGTGGGCGGCGCGCAGGGCAGGGATACAGACCTCGTCAATATAAGCATCGTCACGGCCTGTGTATTCAGCAGGCGTTGCATGCGCGCCAAGGAAGGTGGTTTTAACCACAATCGCGCGGTTTGCCATGATCGCGCGTGCCACGCGCAGCATGCGAAGTTCGGTGTCCAGATCGAGGCCGTAGCCCGATTTGATTTCAATGCAGCTCACACCTTCTGCAATTAAAGGGTCGACGCGGCGTAGGGCGTCTGACAGCAGCTCATCCTCTGTCGCTGCGCGGGTGGCTTTGACGGTGGACACGATTCCGCCGCCTGCGCGCGCGACCTCTTCGTAGCTGGCTCCGTTCAGGCGCATTTCAAATTCTGCGGCCCGGTCGCCGCCGTGAACGATATGTGTATGGCAATCGATCAAAGCGGGGGTCACGAGGCGGTTGCCAAGGCTGGTCCGAGGCATGGGTTTATACCTATCGGGCATGTCTGCCGCGGGCCCGACCCAATCAATCCACCCATCAACGACTGCGATCGCCGCATCCTTGATCAGACCATATGGCGCATCAGATTTGCCCATCGTTGCTGCGTTCAAATCAACAAAGACTTTGCTTTCCTCAGTCATTTTCACCCGCCGTTGATCGAATTTTCCACTTTTCTGGTACGCTCTAGTGTGCTTTATGTCTATACATAAAACAAGGACCGCAAAATGATTTTTGCCACGCAAGCCAAACTTTCAACCGGGTGGGCATCCAATGTACGGCTCGCGCAGGCCGAGGGCCGGATCACGACTATCGAGGTCGATCAGGCCCCTTTACCAGCGGATTACCGTGTCGATACACTGCTGCCCGCTCTTGGAAATCTGCACAGCCATAGCTTTCAGCGGGCAATGGCGGGGATGACCGAACACCGGAAGGCGGGCAAAGACAGCTTTTGGACATGGCGCGATTTGATGTACCGGTTCACAGCCAATCTGTCGCCCGACCACATCGAAGCAATCGCAGCATTCGTTTTCATGGAAATGCAAGAAGCCGGATATGCCAGCGTCGGCGAATTTCATTATCTGCATCATCAAGCGGACGGCACACCCTATGACGACCTTGGCGAATTGTCGGGCCGCATTGCGGCCGCTTCGGCCACAACAGGTATCGGCCTGACCCATCTTCCGGTGCTCTATACCTACGGCGGTGCCGGAAAAGTGCCGCTTGAAGCCGGGCAGGCGCGGTTTGGCAATTCGGTAGACAGGTACAACACCCTTGTAGATCGGGTTCGCGGCGCAATCGCGCTGTTGCCGCCAGATTGCCGTGTTGGAATTGCACCGCATTCCTTGCGTGCCACATCACCAAATGATCTGGGCATGGTCCTCGCGGCACACGGCACGGGACCTGTTCACATTCACATCGCTGAACAACCCAAAGAAGTTGCGGATATTTCAGCGTGGCTGGGCGCGCGGCCCGTCGACTGGTTGCTGGCCAATGCAGCTGTGACACCCGATTGGTGCCTCATTCACGCCACCCACATGACGGCTGATGAGACCAGAAACATGGCCAAATCCGGCGCGGTGGCGGGCCTTTGCCCCATAACAGAAGCCAATCTGGGCGATGGTCCGTTCAATGGCCCAAGCTATCTAGAGGCAAATGGTGCCTTCGGGGTCGGGTCGGATTCAAACGTCTTGATCTCGCTGACAGAAGAGCTGCGCACGTTGGAATATTCCCAACGCCTGCGTGACCTTGAACGCAATATTATGGTCACAGGCGAAGGGTCCGTTGGGGCTACGCTGTATGCCGGTGCGGCGAAAGGCGGCGCGCAGGCCTTAGGGCGCGGTGCGGGTGAAATCGCGGTGGGCGAGCTGGCTGACGTCGTTGCGATAGACAGCAACGCACCAGCGCTTTGTGCTTTGGGCCGGGATCAGTTGCTGGATGGGTTGGTGTTTGCAGCCAAGGACAATGTCGTGACGGATGTCTGGTCAGCGGGCCGCCATGCAGTGCAATCTGGCCGCCACATCAAACGCGACGAAATCATCGCCGCCTACAAAGGTGCGATGCAAAGCCTGATCGCGTCCTTGTGATCCAGATGGATTTCCAGAACCGCGCCCCCCGCACAAAGGTGTAAAGCGGCCCGATTTCCGTCAACAAAAGCGTTCCATTTTGAGGCCGCTCAACCAGACCGATGAACGGACCACGCTGTGCGCGGACAGCGCCGGTGCAGTTGGCCGGATCGAAGACAAGACCAAATCTGTCAATGGGCCGTCAGTCATCCGGCGGTGGATTTTCAACGCCCCGTCAAAGCAGACGGCAATCCTATAGACCCTCCAGTTAGAATGACAGGCGACAGCATAACCAACCCATTTCTGTGCGCACGACATGCCAGCCGATAATCTTGATTATGTTATTGTTGTGCCATCCAAGTTTTTAGACAGATGAAAAGGCATCGGGCCAGCTTCCTAGCGCTACGCGCGGCCGAAACTTCCTAAATTAGGGCAACAGGCGTGCAAGCCACTGCCGTCAATTGTGCTGAATTGAGTGTTGGCCTACCATAATTCCATTGCACTCAAAAAAAACCTCCGAAGAGGACCCAGCCATGATTGCCTACGTCACCGTCGGCGCTGACGACATCCCTCGCGCGAAACAGTTTTACTCTGCTTTCCTGCCAGCCCTTGAGTACGGGTTAAAAGAGGGGCCTGAGGGCTTAAGCTATGCGCTGCCTGTAAAACCGGGCCAGTCGCCAGTTTTTCCAGATTTTTACGTCAAACCAACCTTCAACGGACGTCCGGCCTCGGCTGGGAACGGATCCATGGTCGCCTTCGAGGCATGCAGTCAGAAGCAGGTTCGAGACCTTCACGCCGCGGCGCTGGCCGCAGGCGGTTCAAGCGAGGGGCAGCCGGGCTTTCGTGACTCCTATGGACCTCATTTTTATGTCGGCTACCTTCGCGACCCGCAAGGAAACAAGATCGCACTGTTCTCCAGCAATCAAAGCGAACCCGGTCGGGACGGATGATTGTTTAACAATACTGTGTGATTTTCTGAAAACCGCTCGTGATTATCAAATTCATTCGAAAGGTGCTGTTTCTCAATTACGGGTGGTGCTGAAACCAGCAGCTTCACATAGTAGCATCTCGTTCAAAGCCGATTGGAAAACCGAATGTCAGCCAAATATTATGCGCCTCACGGCGGGCACCCCGGACAAGAGCAGCTCTTGACCGATCGCGCTGTCTTTACGGACGCATATGCAGTGATCCCAAAGGGGACAATGCGCGACATCGTGACCAGCTTTTTACCGTTTTGGGACAACACACGGCTTTGGGTTTTGTCCCGCCCCCTTAGCGGGTTTGCCGAAACCTTTTCGCAATACATTATGGAGGTCGGTCCCGGTGGCGGATCAGACACCCCTGAAACGGATGCCGCCGCCCAAGGCGTGCTGTTCATGGTCGAAGGCAGCGCCAGCCTGACAGTAGACGGCAAAACCCATGTGCTGGAACCGGGCGGCTATGCCTATCTGCCCCCCGGGGTCCAATGGGCCCTGCGCAACACAAGCGATGACATGCTGCGTTTCCACTGGATTCGCAAAGCCTATCAGGCGGTCCCCGGCCTGCCGCACCCTGAGGTCATTATCACTAACGAACAAGACATCGCGCCAACCGTGATGCCCGGCACGGACGGCAAATGGGCCACCACCCGTTTTGTCGACCCAACCGATCTGCGCCATGATATGCATGTCACCGTCGTGACATTTGAACCCGGCGCAGTGATCCCTTTCTTGGAAACCCATGTGATGGAACACGGGCTTTATGTTCTGGAAGGCAAAGCCGCCTACCGCCTGAACAAGGATTGGGTCGAAGTCGAAGCCGGTGACTACATGTGGCTGCGCGCTTTTTGCCCGCAAGCCTGCTATGCTGGCGGACCCGGCAAGTTTCGGTATTTGCTCTACAAAGACGTGAACCGCCATATGCCGCTGCGCGCGTTATCCTAGGGTTGGCCAGAGTTTCAACGCTGCGCCATCTCGCCTCCGATGGCCGAAGACAAATCCCGAGCCGCTTTGATCACAAACGCGCTCAGGCGGTCTATGTCCTCGGGGCCGACGCGGCTGATCGGCCCTGACACCGAAATACCGGCCACAGCCTCTTGGTTTACGTCAAACACCGGCGCTGCAATACAGCGCATGCCCAGTGTCTTTTCCTCACCATCAAGCGCATATCCCTGCGCCCGCACCGCCTCTAATCCCACACGCAATTCCGCCGGATCCGTGATGGTATAGGGTGTAAAGGCATCAAGGGTTTGACCCGCCAAAGTCCGGCCCAGCCGCGCCTCATCCATCTGCGCCAGCAGCGCTTTTCCGATACCGGAGGCATGCATCGGTGACAGCGTCCCCGGTGGGAAAAACGCCCGAATGCTGGCATGGGTTTCAACCTGACTGAGGAAAAGCACCGCCCCCTCTTTTTCAATACCAAGGTTTGCCGTCTCGCCAGTCGCCTCCATCAGTTTGCGCATGATGGGACGGGCACGGTCCACCAGACTGGTGCGCCGTAAAAACCGCGCGCCAATAACAAAGGCCCGTGGGCCAATATTCCAGACTTGCTCAAACCTGTCGAATTCAACCAACCCCCGCCCCTCAAGCGTGACCAAAATCCGGTACACAGTTGCCGGAGACTGCCCCATTTCAGATGAAATCGCCGTCAGAGCCTTGCCCCGACCCTCGCTCAGGTATTCGAACACCTCCATCGCGCGATCCAGTGATTTGATGGTGTTCTGGGCGGTTTTGTCATCCCAGTCACGCGGCCTGCCACGGGCGCGTTTGGCCGGTGATGCAGCATTATCTTGCGAATCCATGAGGTGCCCCAAATATTTTCGAAAATCATTTTCATAATATGAAAAATTCAAACTCCTGACAATAATGAATATTTTCGTTCATTTCTGTTTTGAAAAATGATTTCAAAAAAATTTACCCCAACGGATGCACCGCATAGGGTGCCTGTAACAGAATTAAGGATACGGAAAATGAGCTTTCAGAACCCAGTTTTCATTCCGGGGCCAACCAACATCCCCGAGGCCCTGCGCAAAGCCTGCGACATGCCCACAATCGACCACCGGTCGCCTTTGTTTGGCCAGATCCTGCACCCTGCACGGCGCGGCGTGCGTCAGGTTCTGAAAAGCGACACTGCCAAGGTTTTCATCTTTCCGTCCACCGGCACAGGGGGCTGGGAAACCGCCCTGACCAATTGCCTGTCTGCAGGTGACAAAGTTCTGGCCGCCCGAAATGGCATGTTTTCGCATCGCTGGATCGACATGTGCCAGCGGCACGGGTTGGACGTTCAGATTGTAGAAACCCCGTGGGGGGACGGCCTGCCCGCTGACCGCTACGAAGAAATCCTGACAGCCGACACCAGCCACCAGATCAAAGTGGTTTTGGCCACGCATAATGAAACGGCAACCGGTGTGAAATCCGACATCGCCGCTGTGCGCAAGGCGCTTGATGCAGCGGGACATCCGGCTTTGTTGTTTGTGGATGGCGTGTCTTCTATCGGGTCGATGGATTTCCGCTTTGATGACTGGAGTGTTGATGTTGCCGTTGCCGGTTCCCAAAAGGGATTTATGTTGCCGGCCGGTCTGGCGATTGTCGGATTTAGCGCCAAGGCGATGGAAGCGACCAAAACCGCCGCCCTGCCCCGCACCTTTTTTGACGTGCATGATATGGCCAAAGGCTATGACAACAACGCCTATCCTTACACGCCCGCCGTGGGTTTGCTGAATGGCCTGAACGAAGCCTGCACCATGTTGCTGGCCGAAGGCCTTGAGAACGTATTCGCTCGTCACACACGCATCGCAACCGGCGTACGCGCTGCTGTTGATGCTTGGGGGCTGAATCTTTGCGCCGCCAGCCCCGACGTGTATTCCGACACCGTCAGCGCGATTTGCACGCCCGACGGGTTCAACGCGACCGATATCGTGACCCATGCCGCCGAAACCTATGGTGTTGCCTTTGGCGTTGGCCTTGGCGAAGTTGCCGGAAAGGTGTTTCGCATCGGCCATTTGGGCAGCTTGACGGACGTAATGACCCTGAGCGGGATTGCCACCGCCGAAATGTGTATGGTTGATCTGGGGCTTGATATAAAACTTGGCTCTGGCGTTGCCGCAGCGCAGGAATTTTATCGGCTTAATCCGGCAGCTCGCCTGCAAAACGCCGCATAAGAAAGGGGATCCAAATGTATATCCCGACGCTCAATGACATGCTGGAGGCGCACGAGAGGATCAAACCTCATATCTTGCGGACACCGGTTTTGACATCGGCCTATCTGAACGAATTGACGGGCGCGCAGCTGTTCTTCAAGTGTGAAAACCTGCAAGTGCCGGGGGCCTTCAAGGTCCGCGGTGCCTCCAACGCGGTGTTCGGCCTGAACGAAGAACAAGCCCGCAAAGGTGTGGCAACGCATTCGTCAGGCAATCATGCGTCCTGTCTCAGCTATGCGGCGATGAAACGGGGCATTCCGTGCAACGTCGTCATGCCAAGAACGGCCCCTCAGGCCAAAAAGGACACGGTGCGCCGCTATGGCGGCAACATCACCGAATGTGAGCCGTCAACAACATCGCGCGAAACCGCCTTTGCCACGGTGCAGGCCCAAACTGGCGGTGATTTTGTGCATCCCTATAACGATCCGCGTGTCATCGCCGGACAGGGCACCTGCGCGCGCGAATTTATCGAACAAACAGACGGCCTCGACATTGTGATGGCCCCGATTGGCGGCGGCGGAATGATTTCGGGAACCTGCCTGACTTTGTCAAATCTGGCCCCTGAAACACAGATTATTGCCGCGGAACCAGAACAGGCGGATGACGCTTATCGCAGTTTCAAGGCCGGACACATCATCGCCGACGATGCGCCCAAAACCATCGCCGATGGCCTGTTGGTGCCGCTCAAAGACCTGACGTGGCACTTTGTGTCCAACCACGTCACCGACATCCTGACCGCCTCTGAACAAGAGATCATTGATGCGATGAAACTGACGTGGAAACATCTGCGGATTGTCATGGAGGCCAGTTCCTCCGTGCCGCTGGCCACTATCTTGAAAAACAAAGACCGGTTCGCGGGTAAGCGGGTCGGCATCATCATCACTGGCGGCAATGTCAACCTCGATACTTTGCCTTGGACTATTTGAAAAGGGAGCTACCCAATGAACGCACCGGTTAATTTTGACGACCTCGAAGTCGGGTTTGACGTCCCTGCCCTGCCCGGAATGGATGAGGCCGACATTCAAACCCCCTGCCTGATCCTTGATCTGGATGCGCTGGAACGCAACATCAAGAAAATGGGCGATTACGCCGCTGCGCATGGCATGCGACACCGCGTGCATGGCAAAATGCACAAATCCGTTGATGTCGCCAAATTGCAGGAGACTTTGGGCGGGGCTTGCGGCGTGTGCTGCCAAAAAGTGTCGGAGGCCGAGGTTTTTGCCCGCGGCGGGATCAAAGACGTCATGGTGTCCAACCAAGTCACCGATTTGGTCAAGATCGACCGTCTGGCGCGTATGCCAAAACTGGGCGCGCGGGTTTTGTGCTGTGTCGACGATCCGGACAACGTCGCCAACCTGTCCGCCGCTGCGGTGAAACATGGCACCCAAATCGAAGCACTGGTTGAAATCGACTGCGGCGCGGGTCGCTGCGGCGTGACCACAACCCAAGATGTCGTCAAGATCGCCAAGATGATCGACGCGGCCGACGGCCTGAAATTCGCGGGCATCCAAGCCTACCAAGGCGCGATGCAGCACATGGACAGTTACGGTGACCGCAAGGCCAAACTGGACATTGCCGTGGCGCAGGTGGCGGACGCTGTCAGCGGTCTCAAGGCCGAAGGGCTGGAGTGCGATATTGTTGGCGGTGGCGGCACTGGTTCGTATTATTTCGAAAGCACCTCAGGGGTTTACAACGAATTGCAGTGCGGGTCCTACGCTTTCATGGACGCAGATTACGGCCGCATTCTGGACAAAGACGGCAAGCGGATTGACGAGGGCGAATGGCAAAATGCCCTGTTCATATTGACCACAGTCATGAGCCATTCCAAAGCCGACAAAGCCATTGTCGATGCCGGACTAAAGGCACAGTCGGTTGATTCCGGCCTGCCCACGGTTTTTGGCCGCGACGATGTCGAATACCTCAAGTGTTCCGATGAACATGGCGTGGTTGCGGATGCTGGCGGCGTTCTCAAGGTCAACGACAAGCTGAAACTTGTGCCCGGCCACTGCGATCCGACCTGCAATGTGCATGATTGGTACGTTGGTGTTCGGGGCGGCAAGGTTGAAACCCTTTGGCCGGTGTCCGCGCGCGGCAAAGCCTACTGACCCAAACCGCCAGTTTCGATCCTCGGAAGGGCTGCCTCGGGAGGGGGCAGGAAAGCCGTCTCCTTGCAAACAGCTGCCTTCCGGGCCGCAACGGGGCGCACGAATTTAACTTGGAGCCAAGACATGCTGATTGTACCCGAACGCGACATCGCGGACCTGATGACCCGCGACGCGGCTTTTGACGCGGTGGAACGCGTTTTTGCTGCGATGGCCGCTGGCGACGCCTATAATTTCCCTGTGGTGCGCGAAGCAATCGGCCACGAAGAGGCGCTTTATGGCTTCAAAGGCGGATTTGACCAATCTGGCCTGACGCTGGGCCTGAAGGCGGGGGGCTATTGGCCGAACAATCTTGAAAAGCGCGGGATCATCAACCACCAGTCCACGATCTTTTTGTTCGATCCTGACACTGGCAAAGTCAAAGCAATGATCGGTGGCAACTTGCTTACGGCCTTGCGCACAGCGGCGGCTTCAAGCGTGTCGATCAAACATCTGGCGCGGCCGGATGCCAAGGTAATCGGAATGATCGGCGCAGGGCATCAAGCGACATTCCAACTGCGCGCCGCGCTAGAGCAGCGCAATTTCGAAAAGGTCATCGGCTGGAACTATCATCCTGATATGCTGCCCAATATCGAAAAAATTGCAACCGAGGCCGGCGTTCCCTTTGAAGCCGTGGAACTGGAGGGAATGCGCCAAGCAGATGTGATTATTTCAATCACCTCGGCCTTTGCCCCGTCTTTGATGGCCGATCATGTCGCGCCCGGAACCCATGTCGCCTGTATGGGCACCGACACCAAAGGCAAGCAAGAGGTCGAAGCCGCGCTGCTGGCCAAAGCTGCAGTGTTCACAGATGAGGTTGCGCAATCCATTACTATCGGAGAAGCGCAACATGCCGTGGCCCAGGGTCTCATTGCCGAAGCGGATGTTGCCCAACTGGGCGCAGTGATTAACGGCACAGACGCGGGCCGCACGTCAGAGGATCAAATCACCTTGTTTGACGGGACAGGCGTAGGCCTTCAGGATCTGGCGGTGGCCGCCGCCGTTGTCGATCTTGCGGTGGAACAAGGCATCGCCATCGAGGTCGATTTCTAAACACCTCGCAAGAACTCGATTGCCTTGCAGCAAACAGAAAAACGGCCCCCGTACTGCGAGGGCCGTTTTTGATGTCTTGGGCTGCAGTTTTAAACCGTGCCGCCCAGCGATCCCTCTAGGGCCACCAGTTCTTGGCCACCGGCCATCAGGTCTTGCAGCTCTTCGGGGGTGATTTGCCCGCGTTGCGCCGTTCCCAAGGTTTTGCCCCGGTTAAGCACGGTAAAGCGATCACCGACCGCCATGGCATGACGCACGTTGTGGGTGATAAAGACCACAGCGATGCCTTGCTTACGAACTCTATCAACCGTCGCCAGAACATTGGCCGTTTGACGCACACCCAGCGCAGAGGTCGGTTCATCCAAAATCAGAACCTTTGCACCGAAATGCACCGCACGGGCAATCGCAACTGTCTGGCGTTCACCGCCCGACAATGTCCCAACCGCTTGATCCGGACCGCGCAGGTTAATACCCATTTTCTTCATCTCTTCCATGGTCACGCGGTTGGCGTAATCATGGTCGAACAGCTTAAGCGGACCAAGATTTTTGATCGGCTCGTTGCCCATAAAGAAGTTCCGGCTGACGGACATCAGCGGGATCATGGCAAGATGCTGGTGAACGGTTGCAATGCCTGCCGAAATCGCATCACGCGGGTCGGCGAAATGCATCGAAGTGCCTTCGAACATGATCTCGCCCTTGGTGGGTTTATGCACCCCGGACATGGTCTTGATGAAGGTCGATTTACCGGCACCGTTGTCGCCCAAAAGGCAATGGCATTCGCCCGGGAAAACATCAACCGAAACACCGGCCAAAGCAATCACGCTTCCAAAATGCTTCTCGATGTTCCGCATTTGGATGATGGGGGCTTTTTCAGGATTCATATCAACGCTCCCCTGTGATGATGCGGCGGATATAGGTGTTCAAGATCACGGCAAAGAGCAAGATCACCCCGAGGAACACCCGGAAAAGCGAGCTTTCGACACCTGCAAAGAACAGGCCCTGCTGCACAACGCCAAAGATCAGTGCACCCAGTGCGGCCCCGATGACAGAGCCATATCCGCCCGTCAGCAATGCGCCGCCAATAACCACCGCAATAATGGCTTCGAATTCTTTCAGCAAACCACGATCCGCGCCAGCCGATCCAAACTCCATCACCTGACAGGCCGCGAAAACAGCAGCTGAAAAGGCGGTGAACATGAACATCAGAATTTTGACTTTGTTAACCGGTACACCCGAGTTGCGTGCGGATTCCGCGTCGCCGCCGGCAGCGAAAATCCAGTTGCCGAACTGCGTGCGGGTCAAAATGAAGTGGCCCAGAAAAATCATGAACAAAGCCCAGACGATCAGCATCGGGATGCCTTCGACAACGGGTTGGCCCATTTTGTTTCCGCGCTCGAAGGTCGCGATGATACCTGCGTCGCCCATCCATTGAAATAGTCCGGTCAGGATCTTGCCACCGAACATAGGTGCAAGCCAGTCTCCTTCAGCCGCGTCACGAATACCGCCAATGATGGTTTTGCGTTCCAGCATCTGCGGCAGGAAGATAGTAAAGCCGCGCAAAATAAACAAAAAGGCAAGCGTAACGATAAAACTTGGCAATCCGGTGCGTACAACAATGTAGCCGCTTATGCCGCCGATTGCGGTGCACAGCACAAAGGTCACCAAAATCGCAGCCCACATCGGCCAGCCTAAAGTGACGCCGAAAATGGCGATCATCATCCCCGCAAAGCCGATCATTGATCCGATCGACAGGTCGAATTCACCGGCAATCATCAGCAGACAGGCGCCGACGGCGATCAAGGCGAATTGGGCCGAAACTGTCGACCAGTTCATCACACCTTGTGCGTTAAACATTCCGCTGTCGCCAGCAAAAATGAAGAATAAGAAAAAGACGATTACTGTGCCACACATGCCGCCCAATTCGGGGCGGATAAGCGCCTTGCGCAGTGGCGATATCTGCTTGATCCGTTCGTCATCTACCAAAGCCTGCCCAGCTTGTGGCGTATTGGCCTCTGACATCTGGGGGTCCTCCCGTTGGTCTGGATACAAAAAGGGCGGCGAACGACTGTGCGCACGCCGCCCCTGTGGTGAATTTAGCGGTACTTACCGGCGAATTCTTCAACCTTGCCCAAGGCGTCTTTGGTGACGAAACCGGGGCCAGAGTTGATGTTGTTGCCCGGCAGAACGCCAAAGCGGTCATAGTTGGTCAGAACAACAACTGGCAGGTAGGCCTGCAAGAATGGCTGTTGGTCGATGCCCCACTGGATTGTGCCGGACTTGATGCCTTTGACGATCTCGTCGCCAAGGTCAAACGTGCCGAAATAGATGTCGCCTGCAAGGCCCATCTCTTCGAGCGCCAGAATGGTCGGATCAGCAGAGGTCGGCCCAAGCGTCAGAACCGCGTCTGTGTCAGGATTGGCATTCAGGTAGGCCATAACACGGTTTTTAATTTCGGCGGGGTCTTGGCCGCTGTCGATCATCTGACCGCCCAGATCAACACCCAGACCGTCTGCAAAGCCGCGGCAGCGTTCGCCGACAACTGTGTTCGAAATCACGTGGTTTACACAGACAAAGGATTCGACACCGTCGCCTTTGGCACGCAGACCAGCCGCAAGGCCGGCGTCATACTCAGGCTGGCCAACGAACATAAGCGCGCCAACTTCGCGAACCTGCTCCGGTGTGCCCGAGTTCATGATGATAACGTTGATGCCTTGATCCACAGCCGAACGGATCGGGCCGGACAAAACGTCAAAGTCTGCAAGCGTGGTGATGATACCATTCGGGCCAGAAGCCGCCGCTTGTTCAATGATCCGCGCCATGTCGGCAAGGTCACCAGTGGGCGGGTTGCGATATTCGACTTCAACACCCATTTGATCGCCAGCCAAAGCGATGCCGTTTTTGATGGTGTTCCACCAGCTGTCGCTGTCAGGGGCGTGGCTGACAAGAATGTACTTCTCACCTTCAGCTGCGGCTGTGGTTGCAACCATCAATGGCGCTGCAACAACTGCCGTCGCCAGCATGAGTTTCTTAAACAAAGACGTCATATTTTTCCTCCCAGAAATCACGTATTTTCGGCGCAAGAGCCGGTCCTTTTCGTCTCTCCGACTCAAGTTAAAACACAGGTCAGAATTTTTTGCAACCGGTTGCAAAAGCTGATGGCATAATTCTGGCTGCGCTTTTGGTCAATTCAGGTTAGACAAACAAAAATATAGTGAAAGAGGGTCAGCCAAAAATGGCCGTGACATTGAAAGAGGTTGCAAAGCGGGCCGGCGTGTCGCGATCAGCGGTATCGCGCACCTTTACCGACGGTGCATCTGTTTCGGACAAGATGCGCCAAAAGGTCGAAAAGGCCGCCCGTGATCTGGGCTACAGCCCAAACGCTTTAGCGTCTTCGCTGACAACGGGGCGCACGAAATTGATCGGCCTTGTGTCGAACAACTTTCATAACCCTATCTTTTTGCAAGTGTTTGATCTGTTCACCCGCGGACTTCAGGATCGCGGACTTCGGCCGTTGCTGGTGAACCTGACCCAAGAAATCGATCCCGAAAGTTCGGTTCGGATGCTGCGGCAATACTCTGTGGACGGCGTGGTCGTTGCTTCCTCGACGCTGCCACCGGGATTCGCCAAGGCGTTTCGGGATGCCGGTGTTCCAGTTGTTCACAGCTTTGGTCGATATGCTGCGGCCCCTCAGGTGCATGTTGTTGGCATTGATAACGTTGAATGCGGGCGCATGGCCGCGCGCACCTTGGTAGAACGCGGGTACAAACAGGTGGCATTTTTGGGCGGACCCGAGGCCGCGACATCAACCCAGGACCGCTACACCGGCTTTATGTCTGAACTGGCAGCGCATCCGAATATCGACGTAACCTATTCTTTTGCAGGAGATTATTCCTTTGACGCCGGACGCCGCGAAATGTTGCGCCTGCTGCAATCCACCCCTGCCGAGGCCTATTTTTGCGGGGATGACGTTTTGTCGATTGGCGCGTTGTCAGCGCTTCGGGAAAGCGGGCTGAAAGTGCCAGAGGACGTTGGCATCATTGGCCTGAACGATATGGAAATGTCGGGGTGGGAAAACATCAACCTGACCACGATTCACCAACCGATCCGGCAGATTATCAAGTCGTCGATCGAATTAATGGTTGCGATGCTGGACGAACCCGATCGCTACCCAGAGGCACGTATTTTCCCCTGTTCGGTGGTGGAACGGGGCACTTTGCGCCCCGCTCCGAAGGTCGTTACTTAAAGATCGACGGGCGCGCATCCATCCACGCACCGTTTTCCTTCGCCGACGCAACCGCTGTGTGCACAGCTGCCATCGACCGCACCCCGTCTGCTGCATTTGGCAAGCCATCACGGATTTCTCCGGAAATGGCATCGGCCAAATCGCAATAGATATTGGCAACCGCCAGCGGGAACCCTTCAGGGTGGGCAATCGACACGCGACTCAGACGCTGCGCATCCTCGTGCAGGCCGCCTTCGCCTTTTTCGATGATCTGGGTGCGACCGCCAACCGGAGTGTAGATCAACTGATTCGGTTGCTCCGAAGCCCAACGAAGGCCGCCGGTTTCGCCAAATACCTGAATGTCGAACCCGTGCTGACGGCCAATCGCCACCGAAGATGTCCAAAGACGTCCGACGGTCCCGCCAGTCATGCGGAAATTGACCATTGCATCATCTTCCAGCTCACGGCTGGGAATGGTCGATGCGAAATCGGCTGACAGGGTCTCGACCTCATCATCCGCGATGAAACCGGCCATGTGCATGGCATGGATACCGCAATCCGCAAACTGACCGGACACGCCCGCCATCGCCGGATCATAGCGCCAGCGCACACGCGGGTTGTCTGCATCGGTGGCATCACCGTGGTGGCCGTGGCTAAAGTTTGTCACCACGAGGCGCACTTTCCCAAGCTCACCTGCGCGGACCATCGCCCGTGCCTGACGCACCATCGGATAGGCCGAATAGCAATAGTTGACGGCGCAAATTTTGCCCGACTTTTCAGCCACACGCACGATCTCTTCGCCTTCTTCGACGGTCATCGTCATCGGCTTTTCGCACAACACGTTAAAACCGGCCTCAAGAAAGGCTTTGGTGATCTCGAAATGAGTCGAATTCGGAGTCGCCACTGTGACAAGATCAATCCGGTCGTCGCGGTTTTTCTCACCCTCCAGCATTTCTTGCCAGTCACCATAAGCACGGTCTGCGGCAATGCCCAAACGCTGGCCGTATTCGCGGCCAACTTCGGCGCGGTGGTCCAATGCGCCCGCAGCGAATTCAAACCGTCCATCGGCCAAAGCGCCCAAGCGGTGGGCCGGGCCGATCTGGCTGCCTTCGCCGCCGCCAATCATACCCCATTTAAGTTTTGTCATGACAGGGTTTCCTTAGATAAAGCCAATAGATTCAAGGTATTCGCGGTTAATGCGCGCATCCCCGACCGGATCGGGATCCAACGTCGGATCGCAATCTTGCTCAACCGTACACCACCCTGTGAAACCCGCATCAATCAATGTCTGGCGGACCTGCGCAAAATCGACGTCGCCGTCACCAAGGTTGCAAAAGATGCCTTGACCGCAGGCGTCATAAAACCCTGTGCGTTTGGCAATAACTTCGGCCTTCACGGTCGGATTGATATCTTTGAAGTGCATGTAGGAAATGCGATCAATGTTGCGCTTCATAAAGGCAACAGGATCAAATCCGGCATAGGAATGGTGTCCGGTGTCGAAACAGATTTTTAGGATCGATTCGTCAACCTCAGACAACAAGCGATCCAGCTCTGGCTCAAAGTCCATAAAGCCGCCCGCATGGGCGTGAATGCCGACTGTCAGGCCATATTCTTCGGTGCCGATTCGGGCCGTTTCGGCGATCCGATCGCGGTACGCCGTCCACTCTGCCTTGTCCATTTGCTCCGCCTCGGGGGCACGGCCGGCGGTGGGCGCGCGGCGCGGAGAAATCGAATCGATCAACACCATGTGCTGGGCACCATGGGCCTTGAGCGCGCGCGCCGTGCGGTGCGTTGCATCTAGCACATCGTCGAACGCGTCGGGGTCATGATAGGGGCGAAACACAACGCCGCCGATCAATTCCAGATCATTTTTGGCCAATTCATCCGCCAAAATCGCGGGATCTTCGGGCATAAAGCCAACCGGCCCCAGCTCGATCCCTTTATAGCCCGCATCTGCGCAGTCTTTTAGGACCGACTGCCAGCTGGGGTTGCGCGGATCTTCCGCAAATTCCACACCCCAAGAACAGGGTGCATTGCCAATTCTAATTGTCATCTCAAGCCTTCCTGACGCTTAAAACGCGTTGATGTCTTGCCATTGCCCAGCCTCAAAAGAGGCATGCGCAGCAGCGATGATGCGATTCACTTCGTGGCCGTCGCGAAAGTTGGGCCAGATGCTGGTGTTTGTCTCGATGGCACGCAAAAAGTCGCGCGCTTCGATGATAATTTGGTCTTGGTAACCGGTGCCGTGACCCGGACCCTGACAAAACGGCTCATAATCGGGGTGGGCCGGACCGGTCAGAATTTTGGTAAAGCCCCTCGTCGCTTCGGGGCCATCCATCTGGTACAGCCAAAGCGCGTTCTGGTCTTCCTGATCGAACCGAATTGCGCCTTTTGTGCCTGTAATTTCATAAGCATAACCCATTTTTCGGCCCGTCGCGACACGGCTAAAGAACATCTGCCCCATCGCGCCGTTTTCAAACCGGCACATCATTTGCGCATGGTCATCATTGGTCACATCCCCGCCCGGACGGGTGGAATGCACTGTTTCGATTTCAGCCATGACTTTTGCAACCGGACCCATCAAGGCAAGGGCCCCGTTGATCATATGTGGGGCCAAATCGCCCATAGTTCCATTGGCCACGCCGCTGGTGCGCCATGTCGCTGGCGCTTGGGGGTCGGCCAGAAAATCTTCGGTATGTTCACCGCGAAACATGGTGATATCGCCAATTGCTCCGTCTGCAATCAGCTGGCGGGCAAACTGGCTGGCGGGCGTACGGATATAGTTGAAACCAACCATGTTTACCGCTCCTGCGGCCTCGGCTGCGGCGGCCATTGCGGCACTGTCTTCGATCGACGCCCCCAACGGTTTTTCGCAAAACACGGGTTTTCCAAGCGCAAACGCCGCTTCGGCAATCGCACGGTGCGTCCCTTGAGGAGAGGCAATCACCAGTGCTTCGACCTTTGGATCTTGAACCAGTTGCTGCCAATCATCGGTCGAACGGGCGAATCCATATGCGGCGCGATACCGCTCTGCGCTGGCTGAGGACGACGCACAGACCATTTCCAGCCGCGGCCGCAGCTTTGTACTGAACACTGCACCAACGGCAGACATGGCAACGGCATGGGCCTTACCCATATATCCACCACCCAAGATTCCGATGCCTATTTCTGTCACGTTTGGCGCTCCGTTTTGAATTACAATTTGCAACCGGTTGCAAAATGAGTATCGTGAGATTCTAAATCTCGCAAGCTGCATTCGGCATTGGTCCGAAAATTCCCAAAGGGTCCGCGCTGACATGACATTAAAATCTGACACCATCCGGCTTACCACAGCCCAAGCAATCATCCGCTGGCTTTCCAACCAGTTCATCGACGTAGACGGGCAAGAAATGCGCCTGTGCGGCGGTGGGTTTGGCATCTTCGGCCACGGCAACGTAACTTGCCTCGGAGAGGCGCTTTATACCGCCCAAGACGCCCTGCCGTTGTATCGCGGCCAGAACGAACAAAGCATGGGATTCGCGGCTGCTGGCTATGCCAAACAATGGCTGCGCCAGCGGTTTATGTTCTGTACGGCCAGCGCCGGACCGGGCACATCGAATCTGTTGACCAGCGCAGCCTTGGCGCACGCAAACCGCCTGCCGATGCTTCTGCTGTGCGGCGACACCTATGTCACCCGCTTGCCTGATCCGGTTTTGCAGCAAATGGAAAACTATGGCGATCCGACATTCGGGGTGAATGACGCCTTCAAGCCCGTTGTGCGCTATTGGGACCGAATCACCCATCCGGCCCAAATCATCCAATCCTTGCCGAACGCTATCGCAACCATGCTTGACCCAGCAGATTGCGGACCGGCGTTTTTGGGGTTGCCGCAGGATGTCCAAGGGTGGACCTACGATTACCCCGCCGTGTTCTTCGAGAAAAAGACCCATCGCATTCGCCGTCAAACTCCGGATGCGGATGAACTGGCGGATGCCGTTGCCTTGCTGAGTTCAGCCAAACGCCCCATGATCATCGCGGGCGGCGGCGTGCAATATTCCCGCGCCGTGCAAGAGCTGACCGATTTCGCCGAAGCTGCGCAAATTCCCGTGGTAGAAACCATCGCGGGCCGCGCAAACATGCGCAATGACCACGCCCTTTACATCGGGCCGGTTGGCGTCACCGGTTCCAATTCCGCAAATGCCATCGCAGAAAAAGCCGATGTGATTGTCGCGGTCGGCACCCGTCTGCAAGATTTCACCACAGGTTCCTGGACTGCCTTTGCCGGGGATGCGAAATTCGTCTCGATCAATGCGGCGCGCCATGATGCGGCGAAACACATGTCCCTGCCGGTTGTTGGCGACGCGAAATTGTCACTTAGCGCCTTGGCAGCGGCCATCGGGGAATACAAAGCCCCCGACGACTGGACAGGGCTTGCACAAGAAGAACGCCGCAAATGGGATGCCTATGTGGCGGAAAACGTCACCCCCGGAAATCGCCCCAATTCCTACGCCCAAGCCATCGGCACAGTGAATGAACTATGCGATACCCGTGACCGTGTTGTCGCTGCGGCTGGCGGCCTGCCCGCCGAAGTCACTGCCAACTGGCGCACGCTGGATATCGGCACCGTCGACGTCGAATTCGGCTTTAGCTGCATGGGATATGAAATCGCTGGCGCTTGGGGTGCGCGGATTGCACAGGCCGAACAAGAGCCAGACCGCGACACCATCACGTTTTGTGGTGATGGATCCTATATGATGTTGAATTCAGACATCTATTCATCGGTCCTGAGCCAGAAAAAGCTGATCGTTATGTTGCTGGATAACGGCGGTTTTGCCGTGATCAACAAGCTACAAAACAATTCCGGCAACGAAAGCTTTAACAACCTGCTCAGCGATTGCCCGACGATCCCCACCGCCTTTGGGGTAGATTTTGTCGCCCATGCCGCATCGATGGGGGCCAACGCCGAAAAGGTCGCCAACCCTGCCGAATTGGCCGAAGCCTTCAAACGCGCCAAAGCCAGCGACAAGACCTATGTCATCGTCATGGATGTCGACCCCTATGAAGGCTGGACCACCGAAGGCCATACATGGTGGGAATGCGGCACCCCCCACATCAGCACCAGCGACCGCGTCACAGCAGCCCATGACGATTGGGAACAGGGCCGTGCAAACCAGCGAAAGGGCGTGTGATGAACCTGATGGATGGCATTGCCAAAAACAACTTTGTGGTCTTTGGACGGGCGGGAATGGACATGTACGCCGATCCCCCCGGCACCAAAGCCGAAGACGCGACCAGCTTTAAATCCGACCTTGGTGGGTCTTCGGCGAACATCTGCGCCGGTCTGTGCAAGCTGGGATCGCAGTCTGCGTTGGTCACGTCAATTTCCGATGATGCGGTTGGCCGGTTTTGCACCAACAAACTGCAGCACTACGGCGTCGACACCCAATATCTGCGCAAACTGGGCGGCGAGTATCGCGTTTCGCTGGCAGTCTACGAAAGCTGCATCGAGGATTTCCAACTGGTGATCTATCGCAACGGTGCCGTTGATTTCCAAGTCACCGACGCAGATGTGGACCGTGTCGATTACAGCGCCTACGGCGCCTTGATCACCGCGGGCACGGTGTTTGCCGCAGAACCGTCGCGCGGATCGACCTTTCGCGCCTTTGAAAACGCACGGGCGGCTGGTATTCCGGTGATCTTTGACGTCGACTATCGCCCCTACAGCTGGCCCTCACCCGAAGTTGCGGCAGAAGTCTTGTCGCGCGCCGGTGACGAAAGCGATCTCATCGTCGGAAATGACGAAGAGTTCGGCTTTATGGCGGGCGGCATCGACAAAGGCATGGACAAAGCCCGCGAACTGGCCGCCAGCGGCAAAATGGTCATCTACAAGATGGGCCACGAAGGGGCCGTGACCTTTTTCAACGGCGAAGAAATCCGAACCGGCATTTACCCCGTCACCGCCGTAAAACCCAATGGGGCCGGAGACAGCTTTATGGCGGGTCTTCTGGCCGGAATCGCCGAAGGCCGCAGCCTGCGCGAGGCCGTTTTGCGCGGCTCTGCCTGTGCCTCAATCGTCGTCAGCCAACCCGGCTGCGCCCCCTCTATGCCAACAACAGCCGAGCTTGATGCCTTCCTAAACACGCATCCCGGCGCAACAGATCATTAAAGGAAACCCTATGCATATCGCACCTCATGACAATCACAACAAACCCATTGTCGATGTCGATCACGACTTGGTTCCTCTTAACTATTTCAACATCGTCAAACTGAAAAAAGGCGAGGTGTTTGAATACGCCGTTCCCGGCTATGAAACCTGCATTGTGCCCGCAACGGGCACTGTGGATGTTGATGTCGATGGCGCAAAATTCGAACGTTTGGGCACACGGACCGTTGACGTTTGGGACGGAGAGCCAGAAGGCGTTTATGTGCCCGTTGGCGCGCATGTGCGCATCACCTGTCTGACCGATGACACCGAAACTTTTATCGCCGGAGCCAAATACGACAAGGTTCTTGAACCCTTTGATGTGCGCGAAGCCGAGCTGGACAAGGTCCAATACGGGTCGGATGACACAAAAACCCACCGCAAAATCAAGCACATCCTTGGCACCAAATATCACGATAAGGTTGGCCGCCTACTGGTCAGCGAATTGTTTACTGTTGGCGAAGGCGGCTGGTCCGGTTTCCCAAGTCACAAGCATGACACCGACCGCATGCCTGCCGAAACCCGCCACGATGAAACCTATAACTTCCGGTTCAAACCGAACTACGGCTCTGGCGTGCAGATGCTTCAGCGTGAAGACAATGAACCCGGTGATGCCTATCACATTATGGATGGGTCAACGGTCATGATCGACAAGGGCTACCACCCCTGCGCTGTGCTGCCCGGTTATCAGATGTACTACTTCACCATTCTGGGAGGTCTCAGCCAGCGCTCGCTGACCCAGTATTTCCAACCAACCCACGAAGCACAGCTGCAAACGATCCCCGGAATCCTCGATATGGTGGCTAAATTTAAATGAGCTTGGCCACACTAAACGACGTCCTGCAACCGGCCTTGAAAAACGGTCATGCTGTGGCCGGATTGGTCACCTTGGGATGGGAAGACATGCGGGCTTTTGTTGCCGCAGCCGAGGCTGAAAACTGTCCGGTGATTTTGCAAGCGGGGCCCAGTTGCCGCGCGCATACGCCCCTGCCTGTCTTGGGCAAGATGTTTCGCCATCTGGCCGAAGACGCAAGCATTCCTGTCGTGGCACATCTGGACCACGGCTATACTGCGGATGAATGCCGCGCAGCGATTGACAGCGGATTTACCTCTGTCATGTTTGACGGCTCGCGCCTTGCGCTGGCCGACAACATCGCCCAAACCCGCGCGATTGTTGACATGGCCCATGCCGCAGGCGTGTCTTGCGAAGGCGAAATCGGTTTTGTCGGCTATTCCGGCGGCGAAAATTCGGCCGGTACAGACCCAGCAGAGGCGGCCCAATTCGCCGCCGAAACCGGCGTTGACGGCATGGCGATTTCCGTTGGCAACGTCCATTTGCAACAAGACAAGCAAGGCGGTCTGGACGAACCCCGCATCAGGGCGATCGAGGCTGTCACCGGCGTGCCTTTGGTGATCCATGGCGGATCGGGTGTGCCTTTGGCGCAGCGCACCGCCCTCGCTCGCGGATCAAATGTGTGCAAATTCAACATTGGCACCGAATTACGCATGGCCTTTGGCGATGCATTGCGGGCGGCGATCAACAGTGATCCCGACCGGTTTGATCGCGTACAGATCTTGCGCGACACCCATGATCCGGTGATGGCGGCAGCCCGCCGGGTTCTGGCTGGATTTAAAGGGGCGTAATATGCTGAAACTCGGAATTTTGGGCTGTGGCCGGATTGGTCAGGTCCATGCTCTGGCCATACGCGGAATGGACACTGCCAAAGTCACGGCAGTTGCTGATGCCTTTGAGGCCCCTGCCCGCGCCCTTGCCGAAAAAACCGGCGCGGCGCAAATGACGGCAGATGCGTTGATCCAAAGCGATGATGTCGATGCAGTCATCATTTGCACCCCGACGGACACGCATTTTGACCTGATCCATATGGCAGCACAGGCGGGCAAAGCCATCTTTTGCGAAAAGCCGGTGGATATGTCTGCCGACCGCATCCGCGAGTGTATCAAAGTGGTCGAAGACGCAGGCGTGCCATTCCTGACTGCATTCAACCGGCGCTTTGACCCCAACTTTGCCAACCTGCAAAGCCGCATACAGGCCGGAGCCATCGGTCCTGTCGAGATCGTCACGATCTTGTCGCGCGATCCCTCTCCGCCCCCGATCAGCTATATCAAGACTTCGGGTGGGTTGTTTCGCGATATGATGATCCACGACCTCGACATGGCGCGGTTTTTGCTGGGCGAAGAGCCGGTCAGCGTCTATGCCGTTGGATCTGCTTTGGTCGATCCCGCCATTGGCGAAGCGGGCGATGTGGACACAGCCGCCGTCACTTTGACCACCGCATCGGGTAAGATTTGCCAGATCTCCAATTCGCGCCGCGCCACCTATGGCTACGATCAGCGGGTCGAAGTGCACGGCGCGGGTGGGCTTTTGCGTGCGGCCAACATGCTGGAGAACACCGTTGAACTGGCCAGCGCCACCGGGTTTAGCACAGCCCCCGCGCAGCCGTTCTTTCTGGAACGGTATGCGGCGGCCTATTCGGCCGAGATGGCGCATTTTGTGGAGGCCGTCACCACCGGCACACCCATTTCGCCAACAATCCATGATGGGTTGCGCGCGCAAATTCTGGCGGATGCAGCGGCAACCTCCCTGAGCACAGGCGCACCCGTCGCTGTTTAAATCAGGGATAGGAACAAAACCAAAGGGGGGGCATTTTTGCCCCCCTTTTTTATGGCTGCGCAAAATCGCCGCGATGCATAGGCAATGGACATCCCCCAAAGGTTTCGCATAGATTTAACAACCCTGTGGCGCATTCCTTTGCCGCTGGCCCTTTCAACTGGTTGTCCTAATTGGAGCTACCCATGAAGTTTCGCTTTCCCATTGTCATAATCGACGAAGATTTCCGGTCAGAAAACACGTCCGGTTTGGGAATTCGCGCTTTGGCGCAGGCTGTAGAAGCCGAAGGTTTTGAAGTGCTTGGCGTGACCGGCTATGGAGATTTGTCGCAATTTGCCCAGCAACAATCGCGGGCCAGCGCCTTTTTACTGTCGATCGATGACGAAGAATTCACCCCCGGCCCCGACCTTGATCCGGCAGTCTTGAACCTGCGCCATTTCATTCAAGAAGTGCGTCGAAAAAACGCCGATGTGCCGATCTACATTTATGGAGAAACCAAAACCAGCCGCCACCTGCCCAATGACATTTTGCGAGAGCTGCACGGCTTTATCCATATGTTCGAGGACACGCCGGAATTTGTCGCCCGCCACATCATCCGCGAGGCGAAATATTACCTCGAAGGCATTCAACCGCCGTTTTTCAAAGCGCTGCTGGACTACGCCGAAGACGGGTCCTATTCATGGCATTGCCCCGGCCATTCCGGCGGCGTCGCTTTTCTCAAAAGTCCCATTGGCCAGATGTACCACCAGTTCTACGGTGAAAACATGCTGCGCGCTGATGTCTGTAATTCCGTCGAAGAATTGGGCCAGCTGCTGGACCATAACGGCGCAATTGGGGCCTCCGAACGCAATGCGGCGCGGATTTTCAATGCAGATCATTGTTTCTTTGTGACCAATGGCACGTCTACTGCGAACAAGATGGTCTGGCACCATACCGTCGCCCCTGGCGATGTGGTTGTGGTGGACCGCAATTGCCACAAGTCGATTTTGCACAGCATCATCATGACCGGTGCTGTTCCGGTGTTTTTGCGCCCGACCCGCAACCACTTTGGCATCATCGGCCCCATTCCAAAGGCCGAATTCACCCCTGCGTCGATCAAGGAAAAGATCGCCGCCAACCCGCTGTTGCAAGGCGTTGATCCTGAAACCGTCAAACCTCGCGTTATGACAGTCACCCAATCGACATATGACGGGGTGCTGTATAACACCGAAACCATCAAAGACAGCCTTGATGGTTACGTCGAGAACCTGCACTTTGACGAAGCCTGGTTGCCGCACGCTGCCTTTCACCCCTTCTACGGCCGCTACCACGCCATGAGCAAAAGCCGCCCGCGACCGAAGCATTCGGTCACCTATGCCACGCAATCCATTCACAAATTACTGGCCGGTATCAGCCAAGCCAGCCATGTTCTCGTGCAAGACAGCCAAGACACCAAATTGGACCGGCATCTGTTTAACGAAGCTTTTTTGATGCACACCTCGACCAGCCCGCAATATAGCATCATCGCAAGCTGCGATGTCGCGGCCGCAATGATGGAACTGCCCGGCGGGCGGGCGCTGGTCGAAGAAAGCATCCTAGAAGCGCTCGATTTCCGCCGCGCCATGCGCAAAGTCGATGAGGAATTTGGCGCGGATGATTGGTGGTTCCAAGTTTGGGGGCCCGAGGAGCTGGAGGAAGAAGGCATCGGAAGCTCCTCCGATTGGATTTTGGGAAAAACCGACGCAGACGGCGCGCTTGTGTCGGACGGTGAAGAATCGTGGCACAGCTTTGGCGACATGGCCCCCGGTTTCAACATGCTGGACCCGATCAAGGCCACGCTGATCACCCCCGGTTTGAACATCGACGGACGCTTTGACGAAACCGGCATTCCGGCCTCGATCGTGACGAAATACCTTGCCGAACACGGGATCGTAGTGGAGAAAACCGGGCAATACAGTTTCTTCATTATGTTCACCATCGGCATCACCAAAGGCCGTTGGAACACCCTGCTGTCCGCTTTGCAGCAGTTCAAAGATGATCATGCAAAAAACCAACCGGTCTGGCGCACCATGCCGGATTTTTGCGCCAAACATCCGCGCTATGAACGCATGGGCCTGCGCGATTTATGCCAACATGTGCATGCGCTCTATGCCAAATATGACGTGGCCATATTGTCGACAGACATCTACCTGAGCGATCACACGCCGGCGATGAAACCCAGCGACGCCTTTGCGCATATTGCCCATCGGACAACCCAGCGCGTACCGATTGACGATCTTGAGGGGCGGATCACCACCAGCCTGATCACGCCGTATCCGCCCGGCATTCCCTTGTTGGTTCCCGGCGAAGTGTTCAATAAAAAGATTGTTGAATATCTGAAGTTCAGCCGCGAATTTTCGCGCAAGTGTCCGGGTTTTGAAACCGACATCCACGGGCTGGTCCTAGAAACATCTGAAGATGGCACCGTCAGCTACTTCGCCGATTGCGTGGCCGAATAACTGCTTGAACTGCTACCCCAACGTCTTGCGAAGCGCGCTCAACAGTGCGCTTCGGTTGACCGGTTTCATCAAGCGCGTGTCTTCGGGCCGCAGACCGTTGCCATGCACCGTCGCCTCGTTTGCGTAGCCCGACATAAAGATCATTGGCAGATCGGGCCGGATTTCACGCAATTCTTTTGACAAAAGCGGCCCCTGCAACCGGCCGGGCATCACGATATCGGTGATCACAAGATCAAAGTCCGGCGCGGCTTCGAATATCTGTTTTGCTTCGTCCCCGGATCTGGCGCAGGTCACGTTAAACCCCCGACGCGTCAACAAAAGATTGAGCACCTTCAACACCTCGGGCTCGTCCTCGACCAGCAAGATCGATTTGGTGGCGGCAATTGTTGGATCGAACTCACCCTCGGGTAACTCGGGGACCTCGGAAATGGTGCCGCCAGAGCTGGCTCGGAAATAGAGCTTGAACGTCGTCCCATGCCCCGCCTCGCTGTAGACTTGGATCGCCCCACCTGATTGCTTCATAAAGCCTTGCACCATCGACAATCCCAGCCCCGTGCCGGTTCCGGGCTCTTTGGTGGTGTAAAATGGTTCAAAAATCTCGGTCTGCGCGCCTTTTGCAATGCCGTGTCCAGTGTCACTGACCGCCAGCATGACATAGCGACCCGGCGGAATATCCTCTTTGCGTTCCGTGACATAGTCTTGGTCGATCCGAATGTTCGCGGTTTCGATGGTCAGGCGACCACCGTTCGGCATCGCATCGCGGGCATTCAAGATCAGGTTGAGCAATGCATTTTCGGTTGATCCGCGATCCGCTTCGATTGGCCAGAGCCCCGTCAACAAAGAGGTTTCGATATCGATGTTTTCAGGCAAGGTGCGCCCAGCCCAATTGCGTGTCTCCTGAACGACTGCATTCAGATCAAGCAAGGTCGGGGCCAGCGTCGCCTGACGGGCAAAGCTGAGCATCTTATGAGTCAAATCGGCACCGCGCAGGGTGGCTTGGATCGCCTGATCGACAAATTTGTTTTGGCTCTCGTTCTCCAATCCTTCTTGCAACAACTCAAGGTTGCCTAGCACAACAGCCAGAAGGTTGTTGAAATCATGCGCAACGCCACCGGCCAACTTACCGATCGTTTCAAGCCGCTGCGACTGCCGCAATTTTTCCTCGCGGGTGACTTCGGCGGTGACGTCTTGCATGGTGCCAAAATAGGCCACAGGATCGCCTGCAAACCCGCTTTCGACCGCTCCGGCGACCTTGATGACCTTCTCTCGGCCTTTGCCGAAGGACAGCGTCATACGGTATTCGAAGGGGCCGCAAGTTTTTAACGCCTCTTCAATGGCGCTCAAGACCATAGGTGCCTCTTCTTCGGCCCACATGGATCTGGCAAATTCCAGTGTCGGAACAAAGGTGGCCGGGTCGCGTTCGTAGATCCGGAACACCCCTTTGGACCAAGTGACTTTTTGGGTCGCGACGTCCACGCTCCAGTTGCCTAGACCTGCGAATTCTTCCGTCCGCTCCATATCCCGTTTCAGCCGCGTAAGATCGTCCATAATATGAACGACGCCAATCATATAGGACGGCGTACCATATTCGCGGATCACCCGGCCTTTGGTGTTAATCCAAACGTAATGCCCCGTTTTATGGCGCATCCGGCACAGTGTTTCATATCGACCGCCCTGTGCAAAATAATGACGCGTCGTGTTTAGAACTTTTTCCAAATCATCCGAATGGATCAGAGTGTTCAAAAACTGCTCACGCGTGCCAAGCTCCAATGCGGAATACCCGGTCAGATTCAAAAGGCTTGGGCTGACTTCAAGCACATCATTTTTGACATCCCACAGCCAAAACCCAATGCCGGATTCCGTTAGCCCATCCGAAAATGCCTCGGGAAAACGGGTTCCGATTTTCTCAGCAAGTGATGCATATTGAGAACCTTGGGTCACTTGGCGCACCTTTGGAAAGGAAAACAGTTGGTTCTAGAACCGGTTTAGGTCAGCATAAATCACCAAATCCTTGTCTGACCACAACAAAGTTTCACAAGACTTACCAGTCCCTTAAGCACGGGAACCCAACTATTGGCGCGATGCTTGCCTAGCGCACGTCCACAGACAGAAAAACACCCACCCAAGACCCCTCGCGGCGGCCCATCCTAACGGCCCGGATCGTTAGTTGATCATACGCTCGGCAACCCGCATTCCGTCCACAAGACCCGACGAAGGATATAGAACCACCCGATCCCCTTCGGACAGCCCGTTTAGGACCTGGGCCTCAATGCCATTGTTCGGGCCTATCTCAACCAAACGCAAGACCGCAGCCCCGTCTGACACAACAAAAACCGCCCAATCGCCCTGACTGCGAAACAGCGCACTGGCAGGTAAGATAAGCGTGTCTTTGGCCTCCCAGATAACAATCTGGGTCTCGACCCGAAATCCGTGACCAAGTCCGGTGTATTCCTCGGCCTGACTGGTAAAGGCAATCACAGTGTTGACACGTTGCTCTTCGACTCCAAGGGCAGAAAAACGAGTTACGCCAAAGGGATCGACACGGACAACGGTGCCTGTCAGATCCGATGGTCCGCCCCAATCCGCAATCCGCACACTATCGCCAACCTTGACCTGAACCGCATCGGTTGAAAGCAAATCAACAACGACCTCAAGATCATCGGTAATATTTCCGATGGTCATGATCGGTGTGCCCGCCGGCAATGAGGTTTCGCTTTCTTGAATGATCGTCAAAATACTACCGTCCGCAGGGGCATAGAGCGGAATGTCATCCGAGCCGTTGCCAATAGCAGCGCCAAGCCCTTTGTCATCAAATCCGATCAGTTGCGCCTGCGCATTGGTAATTTCCGCCTCTCGCATTGCGATTGCGGCCTCGGCGGTGTCCACATTTGCCTGTGTCACGCGGGCCGTTTGCTGCGCCCGATCCAGCACGGCCATACTCACGATTCCGCGCTCGACCAACTGCTCGGTGCGGGCGAGTTCTGTTTGCGCCAAATCACGATTGGCAAGCGCTGCGTTCAGGTCTGCGCGGGCGACACGCAGCGCCGCTTGGGCTGCTGTGACAACAGCAAGGGCCTGTTCCCGGGTTCGCACATCCAAGGCCGCCGGATTGGTCGGGCGCATATGGGCCACCACGGTTTCGCCGCGCTGCACCGGATCACCGGGGTGGACAGTGACGCGCTGCAATTGGCCCGCGACCGGCGTCGACACCACATAGGCATCGCGCACCCGCGTCCGGCCTTCTTCGTCAATGGTCAGCCACATGTCCCCGCGCACCACCGACCCCATGTCAACCATGGTGGGTTTGGGCCAAAACGCCGCCGCCAAAGCAGCCCCCACCAGCACAACCGCAACGGATGTCAGGATCAAACGGGACTGTTTCCTTGCTTTCGCCATTTGGGCTACTCCCTCGTTTTTAGCGCCGAGACCAGCTCAGCCCGGTCGATATCGCGTTTCACCAACCAGCCAGAACCCACAGCTGCCCCGATCACCACCATCGCCGCGAACCCATAGCTTGCCGGATCAAAAATCGCCGGGATCTGATACAGCTCGCTCGAAAATCCGGCGGCAATGCTGAATGAGAGATAGTAGCCGAGCACACCACCAAGCGGCAGAGCAACCAATGTCACAATGGCCAGCTCCCCCAGCAGGACAAAAGCGGTTTCCGCTCTGGTAAATCCTATCACCCGCAGACTGGCCAAATCACGGGACCGCTCTGCATAGGCTATGCGGGCTGCATTATAAACGATCCCGAAAGTGATCACAAAGGCGATGGCCCCCATCACATAGCGAATGGCCCCTGCGCCTGTGTTCATAAGCGTTTGAAAGGCGACCTCGGCTTGGGATTTCAGGCCAACGCCCGCGACGGTCGGCATGTCTTGCAGCTTGGTATAGATCGCGCTGGCGTGGACCTGATCAATCGACAAATAGGCGCCGGACACGCGGTTGGGTTCGCGCAACACACGGTTAAGCGCCGCCAAGTCCATATAGGCCGGTGCGCCCAGCAAGCTTTGCGCCACCGCCGTCACCGGAATTTGCAATACCGGTTGGCGACCTGTTCGAACATCAACGGTCAGCATATCTCCGGGCCGGATCTTCAAGATGTCCGCCAGTGCGGTCGACAAAGCAATTCCGGTCTTTTGTAGCGGGATTTCAGCCAGATCATTGTCCAGCGCGCGGTTCAACCGCGCATCCGGCGCAAGGCCTGTAACCACACCGCGATGACTGTTGCGCCCGTTGCGCAAAATCGCCGGCACGTGGCGCACTGGCTCAACCAAGGTCACACCTTCCATGCGGCGCAGGTTAAAGATCGCGGTCTCGGACACATCTTGATTAAAACTGACCATGACATCGCTGCGATCAATCACGTTAAAGGTCAGGTCAATGGTGCGGTCAAACCCCGCATAGATCGTGATCATCGACACGCAAAGTGCCATGCCGCAGGCAATCCCGATCATAGCCCCCGCCATCCGTCCCGGTTGCCGCGTGATGCGCCGCACCACCATACGCGACGGCTGGTCCAACCAGACGTTCAAAGCCCGCCCCATTTTTCCCGTGCGGCTATAGTCAGCCGGTGCAGGGGCCCGCATAGCCGTGGCGGGCGTCAGCGCAAAGACACTGCGCAGTACCAACATCCCGCCAACCGAGGCAGACAGTATGCTGACGCTGACACCGGTGACAAAGGATGCCGGATCAAGTTGGAACACCAAAAAAGGGAATTTGAAGTAGGCAATATAGATATGGATCAGCGCCCTGCCACCTGCGATCCCCATCAAACATCCGGCCAGCGCGCCGCCGATTGCTATGGCCATTACCAGTTTGAAGTAGTGTCCGCCAACTTCGGTATTGGTATAGCCAAAGGCCTTCATCAACCCGATTTCTTCACGCTCTGACTGAACCATCCGGTTGATCACGATATAAAGAAGAAAAGCCGCCACAGCCAAAAATACCGGCGGCACTCCGGCGGCGGCGGCCTCAAGCCCGCTGATTTCTTCGCTGACAAACCGGTTCGAAGTCTGATCCGCCAAAGGATATGCACCGGTTCCGCCATAGGGGATCAGGATGCGGTCCACCGCCTCCTGGACCGCAGCAGGGTTGGCACCGCGCGTCAAAGACAACAAGGCCTCGTTAAACGCGCCCTCCATGTCATAAGCCGCCGCCAAAGCCGAGCGGCTCATCCAAATCACTCCGAACCGAGCGTCGTCAGGGATCAATTCCCCGGGGGCTGTTGTGTACAAAAACTCGGGACTTTGGGCGAGACCGACAATCCGAAAACCGCGCCGCGCACCGTTCATGGTGGCTTGGATGCGGTCACCGGGGCGCAGCCCGTGGGCCATGGCAAAAGACTGCAACAACAAGATTTCATCGGTGCGGTCACGGTCAATCATCCGGCCATCCGTCAAAAATACCCCGTTTAGACGCGGATTTCGCAAATCCGGCAAGGATACCGCCTGCGCCTGCACTGGCAAATCAATGCCATCCAGATCAATAAGTGCGCCGCCAATGACGCGCGCTTCGACCGAACGCACCCCATCGATTGCCGCCAACCGCCCCGCCAGACGATCAGGCGCGCGGGTCACAGGGGCAAAAACATCGGCCAAACGATACCGCTCGTAATAGGCCGCGCGGGTTTCATTGAGGGATGTCACAAGCCCCGTCATCATCACCAGCATACCGACGCCAACCGCGATCACCATGCCAATGGCCATGGCCTGCCCCTTCATCCGCCACAGGTCGCGCAGCAGTTTATGGTCGAGCGGGCTCACCACTCTATCTCTTCGGGGGTCAGTTTTTTCTCGTTCAACACAACCTTGCGAATACCGCCATCGGCAAAGTGGATCACCCGATCAGCCATCGCGGCCTGACTGGCGGCATGGGTGACGATCAACACCGTTGCCCCCAGCTTTTCGTTCACATCCTTCAGCACGTTCAACACCGACCGTCCCGTCGTGCTGTCCAATGCCCCGGTGGGTTCATCGCAAAACAGCACAGTCGGGTTTTTAGCAACGGCCCGCGCGATAGCAACGCGCTGCTGTTCACCGCCCGACAGTTGCGCCGGAAAATGATCAACCCGCTCACGCAGCCCAACCATTGCCAAGGCTTCATCAGAGTCCATCGGATCACGGGCGATTTCGGTCACCAGTTCCACGTTTTCGCGTGCGGTCAGGCTGGGCATAAGATTATAGAACTGAAACACGAACCCCACGTGATCGCGCCGGTAGCGGGTCAATTCACGGTCACTCATCTCACTCAAGTTTTGATCGTGGAAAAGCGCCGTGCCGTCTGTTGCACGATCCAAGCCGCCGATAATATTCAACAAAGTAGATTTACCGCTGCCCGACGGCCCAAGCAGCACGACGATTTCGCCTTCGGGAATATCCAGATCGACGCCGCGCAGCGCGTGAACAGCAGACCGTCCTTCGCCATAAACTTTGGTCAACCCTTTGGTTGAAAAGGTATTTCGCGTCATACACCCTCGCGATGCGCCTGCTCGTATACACCAAACTTACTGAACAGTTAGGCGGCACATCGCAGAGTTGTCAACATCGTCCCCCTGCGCAGGTTGCGGTGCGGTCAAGGCGGAAAAGCCAGCGGCATGGTCCTGACGCGGGGTGGGTTTGTCGAAAATCAGGGGCGATTTATGCTGCCGCCGCGAGGATCTCCAACAGTTCGGATTGGGACAACAAAAACGGATTCGCCTTCATAGAAGACGCCGTTGACGCGGCCTTGGCGGCCGTTGGAAAATCCGCCTCGGCCAGCCCGATTGCGTGAAGCCCGCGCAGCCCCATCACCTTGGACCAGTCCCGCAGACAGGCAAGACCGCCGCCCTGTTCGCCCTGTCCAAAATATGTATCGATATGCGCCAATACCCAGTTCAAGCGGGCAGCGGTGTCGTCTTGCGCACCGGCGTTTTTCAGGTGGGATTCCAGCACGGCAGGCAACAAGGCACCGCAGATTTCACCATGCGGTGCCTGCGTCATCCCACCGATCACTCCGGCAAATCCATGAACCGCGCCCAAACCGGAATTGGCAAGGGCCAACCCGCCACAGGTACTGACCCAAGCCATACTGTCCCATGCATCAGGCGCGTCGTTTTCAACAAGATCCTTTAGCACGCGCAACCCAACCGGAATTGCCGCCATGCACAGGGCATCCGTCATCGGATTGGCCTTGTTTGACAGGTAAGGCTCAATCACTTGGGTCACCGCATCCAAACCGGCGGCAAGGGTCACCTGCTTGGGCGCGCCTTGCATCAAAGACGGGTCAACAATTGCGATCCTGGGCACCATCCTTGGGTCGCGCAGGCTAACTTTGACCCCATGTTCGGGCACTGAAATCACCGCATTTTTGGTGACTTCCGCGCCGGTGCCTGCCGTGGTTGGCAAAGCGATCATCGGCAAAGGGGCCGCGTCCAGCGGGCGGCCACCGCCAACCCCCTCCAGATAGGTGATCGGCGCGCCGCTAGACGGGATCAACGCGGACAATGCCTTGGCGAAATCCATAACGGATCCCCCGCCGAGGGCCAAAACCACATCCGGCGCGCGCCCCTCAAGGGCCTTCAAAGCGGCTTCAATGTCAGGCAGGCTGGGTTCCGTTCGGCAGGCGATCGTCTGAACGGTCAAACCTTCGGACATGCAAGCATCTACAAGCCACTGCGCCCGACTGGCTTGTGATCCATGCACCAACAGAACGGTGTTTCCAAAATCTGCCGCCAGTTTTGCAGCTTGTTGGCTTTGGCCACGTCCGAAATGGATGGCACCGGGGCTGAAAAAGGAAAACATCTGTTCGAATACTCCCGATGAGGTGGATGAGGGCGCAGCAAGATTAAACACATATTATTTATGCAATCAGCGGCCAATGAAGACACTGGCCGCTGATCTTGGTGTGATGTCAAGTTACGATACCAGAGCCGCCGTAGCGGCCCTGGAAACGCGGGCTTACTGCCAGGACTTGATCAATTCGTCATAGGCGATGGTGACCGGAGTTTCGTCTTCGTTGTCCAGTTTCGCTTTTGGCGAACCGGGCTGAGACAGCCAGTACTCTGGGTCTTGCTCGTCGTTCATGACCGGACCAATGTCGCCTTGAACACCAGCGCGCTCCAAACGGATCAGCACTTTTTCCTGATCTTCACAAAGCGCATCGAGAGCTTCTTGAGGTGTTTTCGCACCGGACATTGCGTCGCCGATATTCTGCCACCACAGCTGCGCCAGCTTTGGATAGTCAGGTACGTTGGTGCCGGTTGGCGACCACTGAACCCGTGCTGGCGAACGGTAGAATTCGATCAAACCGCCCAGTTTAGGCGCACGATCGGTAAAGCTGTCGTGCTGGATTGTGGATTCACGAATGAATGTCAAACCAACATGGCTTTTCTTTACGTCGACAGTTTTGGATGTCACGAACTGCGCATAGAGCCACGCCGCCTGTGCACGGTCCACCGGAGTGGATTCCATCAGCGTCCACGAACCGGCGTCTTGGTAACCGATCTTGGTGCCTTCGGTCCAATATGCGCCGTGCGGCGAAGGTGCCATGCGCCATTTTGGCGTGCCATCTTCGTTCATCACGGGCAGATCAGGCTCTACGGATGCTGCGGTGAACGCAGTGTACCAGAACATCTGCTGTGCAACATTGCCTTGGGCAGGAATTGGGCCTGCTTCAGAGAATGTCATACCAGCCGCGGCAGGCGGGGAGTATTTTTCCAGCCATTCGATCGCCTTGGTGACAGCGTAAACTGCCGCCGGGCCGTTTGTAGCGCCGCCACGGGCGACACAAGAACCAACCGGCTGCGACTTTTCGTTAACGCGGATACCCCATTCGTCAACTGGCAGGCCGTTTGGCTCACCAACGTCTCCGGCTCCAGCCATGGACAGCCACGCATCTGTATAGCGCCAGCCCAATGATGGATCTTTTTTACCGTAGTCCATGTTGCCAAAGACTTCGCCTTCTACGCCCAGACGTGACAGATCACGGCCGGTGAAGAATTCTGCGATATCCTCATAGGCAGTCCAGTTGACCGGAACACCCAGATCATAGCCGTATTTGGCTTTGAAGTCTGTCTTGTTCTGTTCGTCGTTGAACCAATCATAACGGAACCAATAGAGGTTCGCGAACTGCTGGTCTGGCAGCTGATAGACTTTGCCATCTGGACCCGTGGTAAAGGACAGGCCGATGAAGTCTTCGAGATCAAGGTTCGGGTTTGTCACCGCAGCGCCGTCGCCCGACATCCAATCCGTCAGGTTACGTGCTTGCTGATAGCGCCAGTGGGTGCCGATCAGATCAGAGTCGTTGATATAGGCGTCATAGATGTTTTCGCCCGACTGCATTTGTGTTTGCAGTTTTTCAACAACATCACCTTCACCGATCAGGTCGTGGGTGACTTTGATGCCGGTGATGGCCTCAAAGGCCGGAGCCAGAACAGTGGATTCATAGGTGTGTGTGCCGATTGTTTCAGACACAACATTGATCGACATACCTTCGTAAGGCTTGGCCGCATCGACGAAAAACTGAAGCTCGGCTTCCTGATCGGCGCGCGACAGCGTCGACAGATCCCCGATTTCGCTGTCCAGAAATGCCTTGGCGGCATCCATGTCAGCGAACGCAGGCGCGGCAAGCATGCATACAGCAAGCCCGATCGCAGTCGTTCCTTTTAGGTGCAAGTTCATGTGAGTTCCTCCCATTACGTGAACTATTATTAAGGGCAGTTCGGTTCTTGCGCGCCGCATTGCCCCGTCGTTTAAACCCAGCGAAAAACAGCCAGGGCGTAGAAAAAGCAGACCACCAGCGCACCCCATTGCGGAGCGCTGAGAAGGCCTAGCCAAGCCAGATTGATAAAGGCCGAGCCAAGCAGCGTGATGAACAAACGATCACCGCGCGTGGTTTCGATCCCCAAAATGCCGCCGCGCGGTGCCTCGGGGTACTTGATTGCAAGCACCGTAAAGACGATCAGCGTAGCCGCGATAATTCCGAAAAACGCGGCGGTCGGCCAGGTCCATGCCATCCATTCCATGTTTCAAATCCTCTCTTAAACGCGGCCCAGGGCGAAACCCTTGGCGATGTAGTTGCGGACGAAATAGATAACCAAAGCGCCCGGTACGATTGTCAGAACCCCGGCCGCGGCCAAAACCCCCCAGTCGATGCCAGCCGCGCCGACCGTGCGGGTCATTGTGGCCGCAATCGGTTTAGCGTTGACGCTGGTCAATGTCCGGCTGAGCAGCAGTTCGACCCATGAGAACATGAACAAAAAGAACGCGGTTACACCAATACCCGAAGCCACCAGCGGCGTGAAAATACCGATGAAGAAGCGCGGGAAGGAATAGCCGTCGATATAAGCCGTTTCGTCAATTTCCTTGGGCACGCCGCGCATGAACCCTTCTAGGATCCAGACCGCCAAAGGGACGTTGAACAGGCAATGCGCCAAAGCCACCGCAATATGCGTGTCGAACAAACCGACCGAGCTATAGAGCTGAAAGAACGGCAGCGCGAACACCGCAGGCGGGGCCATCCGGTTGGTCAGCAGCCAAAAGAACAGATGCTTGTCGCCCATAAACGAATAGCGGCTAAAGGCATAGGCGGCGGGCAGCGCAACCAACAAAGAGATGACCATATTCATGACCACATAAGCCATCGAGTTCAAATAGCCTGTGTACCATGACGCGTCCGTCAGGATCGTCAGGTAGTTGTCAAAGGTCAGATCACGCGGCCACAGGGTAAAGCTGTTGAGGATCTCCGAGTTTGTTTTCAAACTCATCATCACCAGCCAGTAAATCGGCAGCAGCAAGAACAGCAGGTACAGGCCCATTACAACAGCGCTACCGTTTACTTTTGGCAGGCCGCGGGTGGTCGATTGGGTCAGTTCAGACATCAGTTGCCCTCCCTTTTGTCGAGGTTGGTCATCACGGTGTAGAACACGTATGACACCAGCAAAATCACAAGATAGTACATGATCGAGAAGGCAGCAGCGGGGCCAAGGTCGAACTGTCCTAGCGCCATCTTGACCAGATCAATCGACAAGAACGTCGTCGAATTGCCCGGACCGCCACCCGTCACCACAAAGGGTTCGGTGTAGATCATGAAACTGTCCATAAAGCGCAGCAAGATCGCGATCATCAACACGCCCATGATCTTGGGCAGTTCGATAAAGCGGAAGACTTTCCAGCGGCTGGCCTGATCGATTTTGGCGGCTTGATAGTAGGCGTCAGGAATGGACTGCAAACCGGCATAGGCCAAGAGCGCGACAAGCGATGTCCAGTGCCAGACGTCCATCACAATGACGGTGATCCATGCTGCATAGAAATCCTGAGTGTAGTTATAATCGATCCCCAAGGCGGCCAGAGTGTAGCCCAAAAGGCCAATGTCGACGCGTCCAAAGATCTGCCAAATGGTTCCAACCACATTCCAAGGAATCAACAGCGGCAGCGACATCAACACCAGACACACCGAAGCCCAAAATCCCTTTTTGGGCATGTTCAAGGCGACGAAAATGCCCAGCGGAATTTCAATGGCCAAAATGATGGCCGAGAAGGTGATCTGCCGACCCAGAGCATTCCACATGCGTTCTGATTCAAGCATTTCCTTGAACCATTCCAGACCTGCCCAGAAGAACTTGTTGTTCCCGAAGGTGTCTTGGACCGAATAATTCACAACTGTCATCAAGGGGATAACAGCCGAAAAGGCGACCAGAAAAAGCACCGGCAAGATTAGAAACCATGCCTTTTGATTGACGGTTTTATTCATTTCAAGCCACCTTTGGCGCGACGCGCCAGCTATCGGAATAGACGTTGACGCCAGCAGGATCGAAGACAATCCGGTTCAGGTCAGGCGAAATTTCGGTCCCTTCCGGGGCAAGCACGTTGACATCGGTGCCGTTGAAATCTGCCCGCACAATTTTGTGGCGTCCCACGTCTTCGACGCGTTTGATCCGGACCGGTAGTCCGACATCGCCGCTGCTAAGCGACGTGAATTCGGGGCGGACCCCCAATTCTACCTTGCCGGTCAGCGGGCCAAATCCTTTGCCCAGCGAAATCTGTGTGCCGCCAAGAACTGCCTTGTCCCCGTCGACCTGCGCCTCCAGCACATTCATGCCCGGCGAGCCGATAAAGTAGCCGACAAACGTGTGTTCCGGCTGTTCGAACAATTCTTGCGGCGTGCCCATCTGAACAACACGGCCGTCATACATGACGACGACTTTGTCCGCGAAGGTCAGCGCCTCGGTTTGGTCATGGGTCACATAGATCATCGTGTGACCAAATTCGTGGTGCAGGGATTTCAGCTGTGTGCGCAATTCCCATTTCATATGCGGGTCGATCACCGTCAGCGGCTCATCGAACAGCAACGCGTTTACATCTTCGCGCACCATCCCGCGACCAAGCGAGATTTTCTGTTTTGCATCCGCCGTCAAGCCACGGGCCTTGCGGTTTAGCGTATCTTCCATCCCGATCATCGCCGCGATTTGTTGCACGCGCTCTTTGATATAGGTCGGGTCCGCGCCGCGATTGCGCAGCGGAAAGGCCAGATTATCGCGCACAGTCATGGTGTCATAGACAACCGGAAACTGGAAAACCTGCGCGATATTGCGTTCGGTTGTCGGGGCATTTGTGACATCGCGCCCGTTGAACAGAATGCGCCCCTGCGAGGGATGCAAAAGCCCGGAAATGATGTTGAGCAGCGTTGATTTTCCGCAGCCCGAGGCCCCAAGTAGCGCATAGGCTTCGCCGTCGACCCAATCGTGGTTCAACTCTTTCAAAGCAAAGTCATCTTCGCTTTTGGGTTTCGGCAAATAGGAATGCGCCAGATTTTCGAGGGTGATTTTAGCCATTGTCGTCTCCCTCAGGCCGCGACTGCATAAGATGCAGGTGCAACTGATGTGCCATCGAGTTCAAAAATATAGACGTGCGACGGATCCAGATAGACATCCAGCGCTGCGCCGATTTCCAGATCTTTTACCCCGTGCACCAGACCAACCCAGTTTTCACCGTGGTGGTCCAAATGGACAAACGTCTCGGATCCGGTGATCTCGGTCACGTTCAAATTACCGGTAAAGATCATCGCATCGGCGCTGTGTTTTTCCAGCTCAAGATGGTTGGGGCGGAACCCCGCCAGATAGCTGCCGTCCTTAAGCCCGGAAAACGCGCCCGATGCCACGACCGACTGACCGTCGCCAAACATCAAACGGTCACCCGTTTTTTGCACCGTCAAAAAGTTCATCGGCGGATCGGAAAATACCCGCGCCGTGGTGGCATTCACCGGCTGGCGGTACACCGTTGGTGTCTTGCCAAACTGGGTGATTTTACCTTCCCACATGGCAGCCGTATTGCCGCCCAGCAAAAGCGCCTCTTCGGGTTCTGTAGTGGCGTAGACAAAGATCGACCCCGCCTCTTCGAAAATCTTGGGGATCTCGGCCCGCAATTCTTCGCGCAGCTTGTAATCAAGGTTGGCCAGTGGTTCATCCAGCAGGACCAGACCGGCATCTTTCACCAACGCCCGCGCCAAGGCACAGCGCTGTTGCTGACCGCCCGAAAGCTCAAGCGGTTTGCGATCCAAAAATGGAGAAAGTTTCATCAGGTCAGCGGCTTTTTTTACAGCCGTGTCAATCTGTTCAGCGGATTGCCCCAGCAGCCGCATCGGGCTGGCGATGTTGTCATAGACTGTCATCGACGGGTAGTTGATGAACTGCTGATAGACCATGGCCACGCCGCGATCTTGAACACGCATCCCCGTCACATCCTTGCCGCCCCACAGGACTTTGCCGGTGTTCGGAACGTCCAAACCTGCCATGATCCGCATCAAGGACGTTTTGCCCGACGAAGTTGGCCCAAGCAGAACATTCATAGTTCCAGACGACAGTTCCAGATCTGTTGGGTAGATGTGCGTTTGGCCGTTTACGACCGTCGACACCCCCTCAAGAACAAGTGACATTTCTCTCTCCCCCTTGCAGCTTTTACACTGCCTGTTGTTGCAAGGTCTGAACGGCATTTGCGGCCATCCATTCTTGCAAAACATCGATTTCTTGCGGTGTCATACGCAGACCCAGTTTTGAGCGGCGCCAGACAATATCTTCGGCTGTGCAGGCGAATTCGTGATTCATCAGCCAAACAACTTCGCGCTGCGTCAGATTGGATCCGAATTTTTGGCCCAAGTCGGCCTCGGTCATCGCATCACCCATAAGATCAAACGCATCCGTGCCGTAAGCCTTGATCAAGCGATCGCTCCAGCGGGCTGTCAAAAACGGGTATTGCGCGATCAAACGCTGTTTCAGCGCCGCGACCCCATCCACCGGAAAATCCCCGCCCGGAAGCGCGACACCTGCCGTCCACGGCTTGCCAACTCCGGTCAGAACCGGTGTGATTTTCTCAAGAGCGCTTTCGGCCAGCTTGCGGTAGGTTGTGATTTTGCCGCCAAACACGTTCAGAACCGGGGCACCTGCCGATTGGTCCACGTTCAAAACGTAGTCGCGTGTTGCAGCGGTCGCAGAGGACGCGCCATCGCTGTACAGCGGGCGCACGCCTGAATACGTCCAGACGACATCGTCTTTTGTGACGTCCTGCTTGAGGTACTTGGACACAAACCCGAGCAGATAGTCTTGTTCTTCCGGTGTGCAGACGGGTTTTGCAGAGACGTCTGTGTGATCCGCATCTGTGGTGCCGATCAAGGTGAAATCTGTTTCATAGGGGATGGTGAAAATGATCCGGCCATCTTCGCCCTGAAAAAAGTAACATTTGTCGTGGTCATACAACTTGCGCGTCACGATGTGACTGCCGCGCACCAACCGCACACCTTCAGTGGAATTGATCCGCATTGCGTTGCGAATGATGTCTTCAACCCAAGGGCCGCCAGCATTGACGATCATCCGCGCGGAAACGCTGCGGCGTTCGCCATCACGGGTTTCAAGGATGATCTCCCAAAGGCCGTTGATTTGCTGCGCGGAAACCACTTTGGTTCGGGTATTGATCCGCGCCCCGCGGGCTTCGGCATCGCGGGCATTCAACACAACCAACCGGCTGTCTTCGACCCAGCAATCGGAATATTCATACGCCTTTTCAAAGCGATCTTGCAGCGGCACACCCTCTGGCCTTCCGGTCAAATCAACCGATGTTGTTCCCTTAAGGATTTTGCGCCCACCCAAATTGTCATACATGAACAGGCCAAGGCGGATAAGCCATGCAGGCCTGCGCCCCTTCATCCAAGGCATCACAACGTTAAGCAGTTTGGAGGTTGGCGTGTCGCTCTCGAAACGCATGTCTTTGTGGTAGGGCAGGACAAATCGCATCGGCCAGGAAATATGCGGCATCGCCCGCAGCAGGGTTTCCCGCTCAACCAAGGCTTCGCGGACAAGGCGGACTTCCCAGTATTCCAGATATCGCAAACCACCGTGAAACAATTTGGTCGAGGCAGATGACGTCGCCGACGCCAAATCGTTCATTTCTGCCAACTCGACGGACAGCCCCCGGCCAACCGCGTCACGGGCAATGCCGCATCCGTTGATGCCGCCCCCGATGACGAACAGGTCAACGGTATTGTGATTTTCACGCTTGTCCAATGAAGCCCCCCGCATTCAGCTCGAATCGCGGCCTCCCAGCTTGCGACGAGGCTTAACCAACACCACATTCGCGCATCTGGCAACAATAAATGTTCGTTTATTTTCGATTTCGCGCTATTTCGCGGATTTTTCGCGATTTCCATTTTCGAACTTTGGCGATTTTTGGATTTTTCCTTGACTGCTATCAGCCTCGGACTTGACGATCGGGGTGGTCTGTTGATTGATGATTGCCGCATTAACAGTGCAAGACTGTTGGTCGTTGACCGCAAAGACAGCCTTCAAGGAGCCAGACATGGTGGATTTAATTCCGGGCTGCATAGCCTTGCCCAACGCCTGCCCGTTTCGGTCAGCCGAATGAAAGATCGCACCCAGACCGGCTGGCTGTTTGTTCTGCCGTCCGTATTGATTTTGAGCCTGATCGGGCTTGTTCCCCTGTTGACCGTCGTGAACTATTCGTTTTTCGAAATCTTCATTCTTGACGCCCGATTTTGGGTGGGCACCGAATGGTATGCTGAAATCATCGGATCGGGGCGGTTCTGGGCCAGTTTTGGCCGCTCGTTGCTGTTTTCCACTATGATCCTTTGCGTCCAGATTCCGCTGGGGATCGCGATTGCACTGTGTATTCCCAAGCGCAAAATCTGGGTTGGCATCACATTGGCTGTCTTGGCGCTGCCCTTGCTGGTGCCGTGGAATATGATCCCGTCGCTCTGGCTAAGCCTGCTGAATCCGGAAACCGGGCTTTTGGGCCGGATCTTGCCCTATTTAGGCTGGCCGGATAATTGGAAACTGTCTGCACAACACACTTGGGCGGTCATTGTTGTGATGGATGTCTGGCATTGGACCAGCCTTGTTGTCATTTTGTGCTACAGCGCTTTGGCAACCATTCCGCAGTCCTATTATCAGGCCGCTGCGATTGACGGGGCCGGACCATGGCAGGTGTTTCGACATATCCAATTGCCAAAGCTGCACCATGTTTTGCTCATGGCGGTGCTGCTGCGTTTTATGGATTCCTTTATGATTTACACCGAAGCCTTTCCGATCAATGCGGGCGGCCCAAATGGAGCAACGATGTTTCTGGCCGTTGATCTTGGCGAAGACATCAAGGCCTTTAACTATGGCCCATCTGCTGCGCGATCCGTGATATATTTCCTGATTGTCCTGACCGTCGCGTGGATGTTCAGCAAAGCGCAGGGCAAGCTGGATGGCACAGAAGCCACATGACAAGATCCGCAAAATACCTGCTTGTCATCAAGACCTTGGCCTTGTGGGCTTTCCTCCTCTTTGCCTGTCTGCCGCTGGTTCAAATGACACTCATCAGCTTTGTCGCGACCCTGCCACATCCGGGAGTCGCGGTCGGCCGCCCGACCCTGAACAATTACGCCGGAATCTGGACGGACCCGAGCCTGCGGTCCGCGTTTTTAAATTCAGTGGCCTATGTGCTGATCAATATTTGCATCACGGTTCCCGTCGCCATTCCCGCCGCCTATGCCTTTTCGCGCCTGTCGTTTTTGGGGGACAAACACCTGTTCTTTGCCTTCATCGCATTCAGGATCACGCCGCCGGTCGTTCTGACCTTACCCGTTTTCCAGCTGTTTTCGGCCCTTGGCATAGTGAATTCGGTTTTCGGGATCGCCTTGGCACATTGCCTGTTCAATCTGCCTATCGCGATCTGGATTTTGCAGGGGTTCATTTCGGCCATCCCCAAGGAAATGGACGAAACCGCCTTTTTGGACGGGCATTCCAGATTGCATTTCATCTGGAAAATCCTGCTGCCCCAAATCGCTCCGGGCATCGCCGTGACAGCCTTTTTCTGCTTCATGTTTTCTTGGGTTGAGGTCGTGTTTGCCCGAATATTGACAACAACCAACGGCAAGCCGATCAGCATGGCGATCAATGCGCTGTTCGGGTTTCAAACCGACATCGGCTTGGTCATGGCAGTCACCGCAACGTCCACGCTGCCCGGTGCGGTGCTCTTGTTTGCAATGCGAAACCACTTGTCGCGGGGGTTCAAGGTGGGCCGGCTCTAACCCTAGTCTTTTGCAAACTGACCCACCCATTTCCGGACACTGAACACGTCGAAATAGATCGACATCATCGACGGGAAGACCAAAAGCACCAACAGCATCGAGGCCAGCAATCCAAAGGCCACCGACACAACCATGGGCACCATGGTTTGAACCTGCGGGCTTGTGTCCAAAATCAACGGCACAAGACCTGCCACGGTCGTCGATGTCGACAGCATGATCGGCCTGAACCGCGCCCGCACAGCATTCAAAGAGGCCGCGATATAATCATTGCCCACCAGATGGCTTTGAAAGAACGTCAGGAACAAAATCGCATTGTTCACCACAATCCCCGCAAGCGAGGCAAAGCCGATCAGGCTGGGCATGGACATATCAATACCCAAAGCCCAATGCCCCATAATCGTGCCGATCAAGGCAAAGGGGATCGACAGCATCACAACAACCGGAAGGGTGTAGGACCGAAACTGGAACGCCAGAACCATATAGACCCCGACCAGCCCCAACATCAAAAGCGACCCCATCGAAGATTGGGATTCATTTTGCTCTTGTGTGGCACCGCTGATTGCGACGGCGACGCCGGGAAACTGCGTTGCAAGGGTCGGGGCGATTTCGTCGGAAACAACTGCTGAAATTTGCGCGGATGTAATGGTTGCAGTGTCGATTTGCCCGCGAATACGTGCCAATGCACGGCCGTTTTTGCGGGTGATAGTCGGATAACCCGTCGCCACAGAAATATCCGCAACCAAGGCCAGCGCCACCTGTTTGCCAGCCCCGACAGTCACCGGAAACTGTTCCAGCTGGGTCAGGTTGGCGACAGCGTCATCCAGTTTGACCCGCACCGCGGTATTGGACTGGGCCGAGCGGAAACTGTCTGTCTCGGCCCCTTCAAAGGCACTGCGGATCTGGCTGGCAAGCCCCTGCGGGGACAGCCCAACCGAATAGCCGTATTCATTGAGCGCCAGCTGAACTTCTTGTCGGCCTCCGTAGAAATCTTGTGACGCCTCAACCACGTCCGGCCGTGCGACCAAAGCCGCCAGCATTGCGTTTGAGGCAGCCTCCAGCTCCTCCAAATCGTAGCTGGTCAATTCCACATCCAGATCAAAGCCGCCCGGCCCCATTTCTGATTGGGTAAACGACGATTGGATCAAGTCGGGAATAGGGCCAGCGGCATCGCGCCAAGCCTTGAGAACCGCCGTCGCGCTGACATTGCGCTTTGAGCTTTCCAGCAAATCCACAGTGATTGTCGCGGTGTTTGATCCGTTGTCATAGACATCGCTGTTCACCGCATATTGCACCAAAGCCCGTTCCACCAAGGGGGCTTGATCGACTGTCTTCGGGCTCAGGTCCGCGTCAACCGTATACAGGCCAGCCAAGAGTTGATCCACCGTCGCAACTGTGCGTTCGCGCGCAATGCCAGAGGTCAGGGAAAACCGCGCGGTGATCGTATCGCCTTCGGTGGCCGGAAAGCCGATCAGTTTGACCGTGCCGGACGCCATCAGCCCAATCGACAAGATCAGCACAGCAATCACGGACCCGACCGTCAAATACCGCACGGCAACCAAACGGGTGGCAATTGGCAAAACCACCCCTTCTTTGAAGCGGTCCAGCAGACGTGCGGCCAGCCGCTCTTCGCCGTCCTTTGGCGTTCCTTTGCCCGCGTGGCTCAGGTGATGCGGCAAGATCAAAAAGCCTTCGATCAACGACAGCGAGAGGGTGATCAGCAACACAAACGGGATGTATTTCAGCACCTGCCCCATTTGGCCGGTCAAAAACATCAACGGACCAAAGACGCTTGCGGTGGTTAGAAAGGATGAAACAACACCTGGCATGACTTCGGCAGTACCTCGGGCAGCGGCTTCGACCGGGCCGACCCTATGGCGCCACTTGTCGATGTTCTCGGCGATGACAATACTGTCGTCCATGATCAAGCCAACCGCCATCAAAAGCGCCACCAAGGTGATAATATTCACGGTGATGCCCAGCACGCTCATCATGAATAAAGTACCCAGAAAAGACACCGGCAAAGCGGCAGAAATCCAAAGCGCGTCACGTAAAGAAAAGAACAGCCACATGGTGCCAAACACCAGCACCAGACCGATGGCGATGTTTCCCAAAATCAGCTGAAGCCGTTCTTGAACGACTTCGGTCATGTTGCTGGTCACATCCAGACTGAAGGGTGCAGGATAGGCGGCACGTTCAGCCTCCAATACTGCACTGACCTGTTCAAAGACCCGAATGCTATCGGCGGTCTTGGACTTGGACACAGAAATAATCGCGGCTTGGGCACCGTTGATGAAGGCTTCGACATTTTCGTCGGTATCCCGGATTTGCACGGCTGCGAGATCGCGAAGCCGGACAAAACCGCCATCGGCATTTTCCAGAACAATCAGATCTTGCAGTTCGGACACGGTGCGGCGGGTGTCGGCGTAACGCAGCACGACGCTTTTGTCAGCCAGATCGGCGGTGCCCAAAGGCTGGGCAAGGCTGCGCGATTGAATGGCGTCGATGATGGAAGAGGAGGACAGACCAAAGCGGTGCAAGGCGGCCTGATCGAACACCACCTGCAATTCGCGGTCGGTGATGCCGGACACGGCTGTTTCCGCGACCCCGTCCAAAGCCAGCAAACGGTCCGCCAGTTGGTCGCTGTATTCGCCCAAGCCTTGTTTGCCGGTTATTCCCGACACGGCAACCAGCGCCACCATATCGGTGCGCGCTTTGATTTCCACAAGCGGTGTTTCCTCGTCGGCGGGTAGATCGTTGACACCCGAAACGCCCGAAAAGACATCATTGAAAAACTGGATGATGTCTCCGCCTTCTTCCAGCTCGGCTGTGACGGAGGCGCGGCCATCCATCGACAGGCAGGTCTGTTCGGTCAGGCCGGTGATGCCGGTCAGGGCGTTTTCAAGTGGAACGCAAATGTCTTCGTCCACATCGCGGGCCGAGGCCCCCGGATAGGCCACCGTAACCCCGACGGTCGAGGCCGCAAATTCAGGAAAGGTTTCGCGTTCAATCTTGTTGATGACAAAAACGCCAAGAATGCAGATGATCACCATCAGCAGATTGGCAGCCACAGGGTGGCGGACAAAATAATTGATCATGTCAGTTGCCTTGCTGCGGGGCAGAGACATCTACCGGCGTCAGCTTTAACCCCGGAACCGGCGGGCGCGGTGTGCCCAGCACCAGTCTTTCATCTCCGGTCAGGCCTTCGGTCACCAAAACATCCCCATCCACCACCTGTCCGGTTTTGACATCTTTCATCACCAGACGATCTTGCGCATCCGCCAGATATACAAAGGTTTGTCCACTGTCTGACAGATGAACGGCATGGCGCGGAATAGCGATGACTTCGTGTCGCGGCTCGGCGGATAAAACCACACTGACAAAGGTTCCGACATGCAGCGGCGGGCGTTGTTGATCCATTGCGATCTTGAGCGGGTCTGCGACACGCACAACAATGCCCATAGCGCCGGTTTCACTGTCCATCGTCCCGCGCAAGCGCACAATCTCGGCCGGCCAAGACGCAGAATAATCCGCCCCGTTCAACTGCACCTTCGCCGTCACCCCGAATTGCTTCGTAATGTCGGTGAACTGGCTGGTCTCGATTGCCTGCCCCGACAAAAACGCCACATCAAAGCCGTCGAAAACCAAGCTGGCAAAAGCGGCGGGCTGGATTTCCGCCACAACTTCGGCGGCATCTGTTCCTTCGAGGGTGATCAAGCTGTCGCCGGTGCGGACAAACTGCCCCAATTCAGCGCTGATCGATGCAACCCGCCCCCGAAACGGCGCGGACACCTGGGTTTTTTCGAGCAGGCGTTCGACTTCTTGGAATTCAGCCCGACGCACGGCCAGAGTCGCCGCCGCCGATGCTCGCTGCGCCGGATAAAGCGCAATCGTGTTGTTCAAGGACGCAACCGAGGTTTCCTGCGCCAACAGCGTTTTTTGCGCCGTGTCCACCGCAGCCCGCGTTCCAGTTCCGCGGTCCAACAGGGATTGCACGCGGTCGTATTCGGCTTGGGCCACTTCCAGAATACGAGTGTCATATTCCAACAAAGCTTTGGAATTGATTTCCTGCCGGTCCAGCTCGGCCAGTTGCGCCGTCGCGCTTTCGATGTTTGCCTCCGATTTGCGGCGTGACAATTCGTAATCGGTGCGATCCACCGCAAAGAGGCTTTGCCCCTCTTCGACAATGCTGCCGACATCAAGGCCCGCCGGTTCAACCACCACGCGCCCTTCCACTTCGGAAATCGCCGACCAGCTTTTGGCAGCTTCGACGCGGCCATATCCAACGGCTGTGCTGGTAATTTTGCGCGGAGCAACATTTTGCACACGAACCACAACCGCCGTTTCCGGCAAAGGTGCAACCTCAGGCTCGGGGCGTGTGGTCATCCAGTTGAAGCCCAGAAGACCCAACACAACAGGCGGGATAAAAAGCAGGGGGCGCAGGTTCATAATGTACTCACAATCGACTGTGAAAAGGTAGGGCCGGCATAGGGGGCGTTATTGCTTAAACGGCCCCCAAATAATTTCCGTCGAAATATGCCTACCAAGTCGACCTGCCCTGCGAAAGACCGGAGCGCCCCAGCGCCTGTGGCATTCCGGCCCAACCTTCGTCGAAACGCGCTAAGCCGATGTCAATGCTGCGGCTACCCCGCGAATTTCGGCCAGGCCCCGCAGCCGCCCGATGTAGGGATAACCGGGTTGTACCGGACGCTTGAAATCATCGGCGATTTTGTGACCATGGTCAGGCCGCATCGGAATCTGGCAAACCTTTTCACCTGCGTCCTTGCGGCGGGCCTCTTCTTCGACAATCGCAGCGATCAAAGCCACCATATCGGTCGAGCCGGTCAAATGCGCCGCCTCATGGAACGAGGTCGGAACCGCACTGGAATCGCGGTGTACGTTGCGCAGATGCACAAAATGCACGTGTTTTCCCAAGCGGCGCATCATCCCCGGCAGATCATTGTCGGCCCGTGCGCCCAGTGATCCGCTACACAGCGTTATACCATTGGCCGGGCTGTCAACGGCTTGAACCAGCTCCAGATAGTCTTGCTCTGTCGACATGATGCGCGGCAGTCCCAGCAATGGAAACGGCGGATCATCGGGATGGCAACACAGCCGCATCCCAAGGCTTTCGGCCAGCGGCACCACTTCGGCCAAAAAGGCGTATTGATGCGATTTGAGCTGCTCTGCCCCCATGTCATTATATCGGGCCAGATAGCCGCGCAGATCGTCCAGTGTCAGCTGCTGGTTTGCGCCCGGCAATCCCTGAACAACATTTTGCGTCAACGCTTGTTTTTGCGTCTCTGTCAGCGTGGCAAACCGGGCTTTGGCTTGCGCTTGCACTGCGGCGGGCAAATCATCCTTGGCCCCGCTCCGTTGCAAAATACACAGGTCAAAGACGGCGAAGTCGATCAGATCAAAGCGCATGCAGGTGGCCCCATCGGCCAGTTCCCAATCCAGATCGGTGCGCGACCAATCCAAGACCGGCATGAAGTTGTAACACACCACTTCGATGCCAGCCGCCGCCAGATTTTTGAGACTGGTTTTATAGGTTTCAAGATGGGCACGCCAATCGCCGGTCTGGGTTTTGATGTCTTCGGACACCGGCAGGCTTTCCACCACATCCCAAGTCAGCCCCGACGGCGTTCCGTCAAGCCGCGTTTCAATCTCGGCCTTGCGTTTGGCAATCTCTTCGCGGGTCCAAACTGCGCCATTGTCGATATGATGCAGGGCCGACACAACGCCGCTGGCCCCTGCCTGCTCTATTTCTTGAACCGAGACCATGTCATTCGGGCCGAACCAACGCCATGTTTCTTTCATTGCTTTATCTCCAATTTCTGCGGCGCGCGGGTTGCACCGCTGGCCAGATCAGCCGACTTTTCAAAGGCCGAGTTTATGTGTGTGTTGATCAAGGCCTGTGCCAATTCGACATCGCGCGACTTGATTGCATCGATGATCAACAGATGTTCCTGAAAGGCCGCGTTGATCCGGTTGGGCACATGCCCCGTCAACAAAATTCGCGCGCGATCCGTATGCGCCTTGACGGAATGGGCCAACCGCCACGCGGATGGCAGTTCTGCCAGATTGGCCATTTCGGCGTGAAAATCCTCATCTGCACGGAAAAACGCGATGTGATCGCCGTGTTCCAAAGCCACGCGTTGCAGCGCCACAATGCTATCGAGCGGGCGCAAATCCACCGCGCCATCACAAAGCAACCGCACCACTTCGCGTTCCAGCGCGCGGCGTACGATGATGCCTTCACGCACCCGCGCCTCGTCAATCTTTGATACCACGGTGCCGACTTTGCTGCGGGTTTCAATAAGCCCGTCTTCGATCAACCGTTGATAGGCCTCGCGAACCGGTGTCCTGCTGACATCGAACCATGACGCAAGATCGGTTTCATTGATGGCTGCGCCGGGTTCCAGATCTTCTTGGATGATGCCAAGCCGGATCATATCATAGATCTGAACACCCATGGGGCGGGATCGGTCGATGCCTTTGGCAAGACCTTGCGCCATGGACGGGTGGGATTTTTCTGCACTCTTCATGCTAAGTGCACATAACGTATTCAAGTCGACATGTATACATGAGTAATCTCAAAAGCTAAGCTCCAAATCATCCCTGCATCCTGAACGGTCCAAGGCAACAGTGGTCAGATGGGCACCGCTCGGATAGACAGGTCAGATGATATATCCCAAAGCAATTGTTTTCGATCTGGATGGCACGCTGATTCACAGCGCCCCTGACCTGCACGCTGCGGCCAATGTTGGGCTGGCTTCGGTCGGACGGCCGCCGTTGGGCTTGCCTCTTGTGACCTCGTTTATCGGCAACGGAGTCGAAACATTGATCACCCGTTGCCTGACGGCTACGGGCGGCCATGACACTGCGCTTCTCGAAAAAGCGCTTGCTGCATTTCACACTGACTACGATCAGAACATGACGACACTCACCCGGCCCTATGCCGGTGTTGTCGCCGCACTGAACTCCTTTCGAACCTTGCAAATCCCACTTGGAATTTGCACAAACAAGCCAATGAGACCAGCGTTGGATATCTGCAAGGCCCTTGATTTAGAACAGTTCTTCGACATCATCCAAGGGGCCGTGACCACCTTGCCCAAGAAACCGGATCCGGCACCTTTGCTGCATTGCATCTCGGCGCTTGGCCAGTCCCCGCAAGACGTCATTTATGTCGGCGACAGCACCGTGGATTACCGCACCGCAAAAAACGCCGGTGTTGCCTTTCACTTGTTTTGCGAAGGGTATTTAAACGGCCCTATGCCTGACCTGCCCTCCAATCAGTGTTTCAGCGATTGGGAACAGCACGGGCTTTTGACCATCTGACCAATTGATAAAAAAACTCCTTTGTAAAAATCTGTCTTCCCGTTAGCGTTCAAACCTTGGGAGGAGTTTCTAATGAAAATAGTTCGTACACTTTTGTCAGGTGCAGCATTTACATTTGCACTGACAATGGCCGGTCCAGCCGCCGCCGAAGACTGCCCGCGCGGTGATCTGGATAAGCGATATTGCGATGCCAACGGTGACTTGGTCGCTGACACACCCACGGATCCGGCAGATCAGGTTGATCCCGATACCCTTGTTTTTGCCTATACACCGGTCGAAGATCCGGCTGTTTATAAAACCGCATGGGCTGATTTTCTGACCCATCTGGAAAAAGAAACCGGAAAATCGGTTATTTTCTTTCCGGTCCAAAGCAATGCCGCCCAGATCGAGGCGATGCGCTCTGGCCGCTTGCATATTGCGGGTTTCAACACCGGATCAAACCCGCTGGCCGTCAATTGCGCCGGCTTTAACCCCTTTACCATCATGGCCTCCGCTGACGGCAATTTCGGCTATGAAATGGAAATTATCACCTTTCCCGGCTCCGGCATCGAAAAGGTCGAAGACATCAAGGGCAAGCAGCTTGCCTTTACCTCTCCGACCTCGAATTCGGGCTTCAAAGCGCCGAGCGCGATCTTGAAAGGTGATTTCGACATGCTCCCCGACCGTGATTTCGAACCGGTCTATTCAGGCAAGCATGACAACTCGATCCTTGGCGTCGCCAACAAAGACTACATGGCGGCCTCAATCGCCAATTCGGTCAAAGCGCGGATGCTAAGCCGCGATGTCATCACCGAAGATCAGGTTCTTACTATCTACAAATCCCAAACCTTCCCGACCACGGGCTTTGGCACGGCGCACAACCTGACCCCCGAGCTGAAGGAAAAAATCCGCGGTGCGTTCTTCAATTTCGAATGGGAAGGCACGTCGCTGCAGGCCGAGTTTGAAAAATCGAACGAAGGTCAGTTTCTGGAAATGACCTATCAGGAATTCTGGGAGGTTATCCGCAAGATTGATACCGCCAACGGCGTTAGCTACGCCTGCGAGTAATCCTTGATCGGGCGGGCACATTGCCCGCCCTTTCCAACAAAAAGCATTTAGCGAAAATTTTTGGGGCGGGGGGGCGATCATGCTGCGGCTTGATAAGCTTGTGAAGACTTATAAAACCGGTGACCAGGCCTTGAAGGCTGTGGAACTGGAGGTGCCAGAAGGTCAGGTTTTGGCACTGATTGGACCATCGGGGGCCGGAAAATCCACCCTAATCCGCTGCATCAACCGGCTGGTCGAACCCACGTCGGGGAAGGTGTATTTGGGCGATGTCGAACTGACGGGCTTGTCGTCAGGGGCGCTGCGCCGCGAACGCCGCCGGATGGGGATGATTTTTCAGGAATACGCCTTGGTCGAACGGCTGACAGTGATGGAAAACGTGCTGTCAGGCCGTTTGGGCTATGTCGGGTTCTGGCGCAGTTTTCTGCGCCGTTTTCCGCAATCGGACGTCGACGAAGCCTTTCGCCTGCTGGACCGCGTCGGGCTGGCGCATATGGCCGACAAACGCGCCGATGAACTGTCTGGCGGACAACGGCAGCGTGTTGGCATTTGCCGCGCGCTGATCCAAAATCCGGCGCTTTTGCTGGTGGATGAACCCACCGCCTCGCTTGATCCGAAAACCTCGCGGCAGATTATGCGCCTGATCTGCGAGCTGTGTCAGGAACGCGGCCTTGCGGCGATTATCAACATCCATGACGTGGCATTGGCCCAGATGTTTGTTCAGCGCGTCATCGGTCTCAGGTTCGGTGCCATTGAATTCGACGGACCACCAGATGGGCTGACGCCCGAGGTGCTCACAACTATTTACGGCGAGGAAGATTGGGAAGCGACTATTGAGGCGGTCGAAGACGAAGAGGCCAGCGCATGAGCGATGTAAACGCACGGATTGGCAAACCCTGGCGAAAACCGCCGCTGGTGCAACGGCGCTGGCTGCGCGTGCTGCTGCTGGTAGGGTTCATCGCCTATTTGATCGCCGCCTTTTTAACAATCGAGGTCAACTGGTCTCGCGTCTATGCCGGACTTGAACGCGGTCAGAAATTCGTTCTGGCCTTTGCCAATCCCGATTTCACATCGCGGTCCAGCGACATCTGGGAAGGCATGTTGGAAAGCATCATTATGACTGTTGCGGCATCGGTTGTCGGCATCGGCATTTCAATCCCGATCGCACTGGGTGCTGCGCGCAATGTGGCCCCCCTGCCCGTCTATCTGATCTGCCGCGCCATCATCGCCATCAGCCGCGCATTGCAGGAAATCATCGTCGCGATCTTGCTTGTTGCGATCTTCGGCTTTGGCCCCTTGGCCGGTTTCCTGACGCTCAGCTTTGCCACCATCGGCTTTTTGTCCAAGCTGCTGGCAGAAGACATTGAAAGCATGGACCGCGTCCAAGCCGAGGCGATCAAAGCCTCTGGTGCGCGTTGGACGCAATGGATCAATTACGGGGTGCAACCGCAGGTCATGCCCCGTCTGATCGGCCTCAGCATGTACCGGCTCGATATCAATTTCCGCGAAAGCGCCATTTTGGGGCTGGTTGGTGCGGGCGGTATCGGAGCGACGCTGAACACTGCCTTTGACCGCTATGAATACGACACGGCGGCGGCGATTTTACTGATCATCATCGTGATTGTCATGGCACTGGAATACCTGTCCGGCGTCATCCGTGCGAGGGTCCAATAATGCCAGTTCAAGATCTAAAAGGCCAAAAAGTCTGGCAGCGCCGGACCGGACGCGAAAGCCTGTTCCATTGGGTGTTGTGGCTGACCGGCGTCGCAGTCTTTGCCTATTGCTGGCAGCAGATTTCCGCCTCGACCACGTGGTTTTTCGTTTGGGACGCCCCGCGTATCGCGAGTGACATCTGGACCCGTGCCACCCCGCCGCGTTGGGAATACATCACCCAGCTCGGCAAACCGATTTGGGACACTCTGAACATTGCGACACTGGGCACGATCATTTCGCTGATCCTGGCGGTTCCGGTGGCCTTTCTGGCAGCGCGCAACACCACACCTTCGGCGTTGTTTGTCCGCCCGATTGCCCTGCTGATCATCGTTTCAACCCGATCGATCAATTCCCTGATCTGGGCGCTGTTGCTGATCGCGATTATCGGACCGGGTGTCTTTGCCGGAGTTGTCGCGATTGCAATCCGATCTATCGGGTTTTGCGCCAAGCTGCTGTACGAAGCCATCGAGGAAATCGACGAAACGCAAGTTGAAGCGATCACCGCCACGGGCGCATCGCGCTGGCAGGTCATGGCCTATGGCATTGTGCCGCAAATCCTGCCTGCGTTCGCCGGAATTGCGGTGTTCCGCTGGGATATCAATATCCGCGAAAGCACCGTTCTGGGGTTGGTCGGCGCGGGGGGCATCGGCTTGCAGTTGTCTTCGTCGTTGAATGTTCTGGCTTGGCCGCAGGTTGCATTGATCTTGCTGGTGATCCTTGCCGCAGTGGTGATTTCGGAATGGGTGTCAGCCAAGGTGCGCGGCGCAATCATCTGATCTCAACCGCTTGACCATCTTGGGGCCCGCCGTCATGCAGGTCCCAAGATGCACAGCTCACCTGAACTCGATTTGCCGACACGCAGCGGCGGTTTCTTGTCCGCCGCCGATCTGGCCGTGGCCCGAACGCCCGTGGGCGCAGGGGTCATTGCGCGGGCCCGCTATGATCTGGACGCCTTTGACCCCGATCTGTTTGCCGCGCTGGGGGTCGATCGACCGTCGCGGATCGCGGGTGCCATTGCCAAACGTCAGGCCGAATTCCTGGCGGGGCGCATGATGGCCAATTGCGCACAAAAGGCGCTTGGCCGCGCGCCCTGCCCTATCGAGATCGGCGAAAATCGCGCCCCGGTCTGGCCCGCTGGTCTGACCGGATCGATCAGCCATGCCCGCGGATTTTGCGCCAGTATCGCGGTTCCCGCCGCGCTGGGGGATCCCGGAATTGATATCGAGGTGATTGCCAAAGGCCGCACCCTAGACGCCATTTTGCGCAGCGCCTTGTCCGAAGCCGAGCGCGAGATCCTAAACAGCGCCTCTGATCGAAAGCCGGCTGGCGGATTGGCAACCTTGTGCTTTGCGGCCAAAGAAACCTTGTTCAAGGCCCTGTTCCCAACCGTCGGCCGTACCTTCGGATTTGCTGCGGCCGAGCTGCGAAGCCTGCCAAGCGACAGCCAGATATCCCTGTTCCTAACGCAAGATCTACACCGTGACTTGCGCGCAGGGCAAGGTTTTGACATCCACTATGAACTGGGTGCCTCAGAGGTTTTGACTTGGCTGGTTCATCCTCGGGTCGCGTAACTGCTCTTTGTTTGCAGCCTGTGTGGCCCTATCGCGTGACCATGTCATTTTACAAAGCAGCATCAGAGCGTTGACCGTCTAAGTGCCGTCACTTTTAGAGGCGAAATACGTGGTAGCAAGGCGTCCAACCGGACCCCGTGCCAGCGTATATGGGATGAATGCCAAAAAGAGCGCGATCACAAACGCCGCACCGGGGTGGAAGGTCTTCAAGACAAAAATCTGGTAAACCATGTCCAGCACAAACGCCAAGATGATGACCCGATTTGTGGCTTTGAGCCCCTCTTTCAAGGCAGGCCAGCGTCCTTCGGAAGGGAACAGGATCTCTAACATATACGGTCGGGCGCCGGAGCGCCCGTCGCCGATGCCATCGCGAACGGCAAGCAGCACCGCTATGGTGGGCTGCATAATAAAGCGAAACCCAAGAGGGCCCGATGTGCGGTTCTGTAGATTGTCCACAATCGTTGCGCCAAAGTCCTCAAGTCCTGTCATAGGTGCCCATCCTGCTTTTGACCCAAACTTCCAAAACAGCGTTTTGGAAGATGGATGCCATTGCGCCCAAGACGGTTCTTGCATCAATTCCGCTCTACGTCAAAATTCACGTGTCTCAAGTGGCAGAGTGAGCGGACCGGCAGGCCCTATAGGTGTTCCAACCTTGCTAAATGCTTAAAAAATAGGATGGAAACGTCGCGCCCCAAGGGAGCGTGAGGCGCGACGCAATATCAATCAATCGTACAGAACAGCCTGAATTTCGGCATTATCGATATTGGACTGATCGTAGTAGTAAAAGCCCGTGTCGATGATCGTGGACAGCGCTTCGCCGTTCATCGCGGCAATCGCTGCTTTCACTGTTTCATAGCCGATGCCGACAGGGTTTTGCGTGATCGCACCGGCCATCAGACCTTCGCGGATCGCGTCTGTTTGCGCTTTGCCGGAATCGTAGCCAATGATGGTCACGCCTTCGCTGGCCATTTCACGCACAGCGTTCACGATCCCGATGGCAGAACCTTCATTGGTGCCGAACATGCCGTTCAGACCCGGGTTGGCGGTCAAAATCGCCTTCGCAACTTCGGTGGATTGCAGCTGATCGCCTGCGCCGTACTGAACGCTTACAACTTTTATGTCGGGATACTCAGAGTCCATGCGGTTCAAAAAGCCATCACGGCGGTCGATCCCTGTGCGGCTTGTTTGGTCGTGCGCAACCACAGCAACCGAACCCTGACCGCCAAGGAATTCTGCCATTTTGTCAGCCGCAAGCGCCGCAGCAGCAACGTTATCTGTTGTGGCTGTTGCGACGGGAATATCGCTGTCTACACCGCTGTCGAATGCGACGATCGGAATGCCTGCGTCTGCTGCTTGGCGCAGCAAGGGAATGGCAGCTTGGCTATCAAGTGCGGCAAAACCGATCGCGGCAGGATTGTTGGCAAGGGCTGCGGCCAACATATCGATCTGACGATCAACCATGGTTTCATTGTCCGGACCTTCAAACGTGATCCGCACACCGAATTCTGCGGCAGCCTGATCTGCACCGGCTTTTACGGCCTGCCAAAACTGGTGCTGAAATCCCTTCGAAATCAGCGGGATGTAGATTTCATCTTGGGCAAATGCTGCGGGCGCAGATGCGAGAGCAATGGACGCGCTCAATGCGCCTACGAGGGTACGACGTGACAACATGATGGTTCCTCCTAAGTTGTCGGTGTTGCCCGGATCTCCTCCCGGACAGTTGGTTCTTGGGGTGTTAGCTTTTCTTGTTGCGGCGCATCATGTCGGCGTAGACCGCCAGAATGATGATCGCGCCGGTCACGACGGTTTGCCATTCTTGGGCCACCGACAGGACGCGCAGACCGTTGGTAAGGACTGCCATAATCAAGGCCCCGATCAACGAGCCAAGGATCGAACCACGCCCGCCTGAAAGGGACGTCCCGCCAATGACAACCGCCGCAATCGCTTCCAGCTCATATCCGAGCCCCAAGGCCGGTTGGGCAGAGTTCAGACGCGATGCGATCAACAGGCCCGCGATGCCAACGATTGATCCGGCAAGGGCGTAGATCGCAATTTTCCAGCGGTCCGTATTCACACCTGACAGGCGGACGGATTCTTCGTTGGAGCCGAGAGCAAAGCAGTACCGCCCCAAAACAGTGCGGTTCAGGATATAGGCGGTGACGGCGGCCACGATGAACAAGATCAACACGCCGTTGGGAATGGGCAGGGACGGAATGAAATCACCAATCAACGAGCCGCGAGAGATTTCGCTAAAGCCCGGCGTGTCGTTGAAATAGATCGGACGGGTGCCTGAAATCACAAGGCTGAGCCCTTTTAGGATCAACATCATTCCAAGTGTCGCAATGAAGGGCGGAATAGCCATTTTGGCGACAAAAGTGCCGGAACACGCACCGCAAGCTGCGCCCGTGATGACAGCCGCAACCACACCAAATGCCAAAGGCATTCCCGCGTATGTCAACACAACGCCGGTAATGACCGCGCAAAAGGTCATCATAGTACCAACCGAAAGATCAATCCCGCCGGTGATGATGACCAGCGTGACCGCAATAGCCAGCACGCCGTTGACCGATGTTGCCTGCAAAATTGCCAGCATATTGGACGTTTGCATAAAGTTGGGGGACGCGATGGAAAACCCGATCAAAAGCACGATCAGGCTGGCGAATGCCAACACGCGTTGGTGCGTTCCGGCCGCGATGATCCGCGACAGGGTCGACTTTGGAGCGTCTACAGTTGTTGTGGTCATAATACGTCCTCCGCGACACGCAACGCACTGTCGCGCTGGGTGGCTAGTTCCATGATCTGTTCTTGTGTTGTGTCTTCGCCGCCAGGCAAAATGCCGGTCAGGCGTCCTTCGCACATGACTGCTATGCGGTGGCTCAGGCGCATGACCTCGGGCAGTTCGGACGAAATCACGATGATCGCGCGCCCTTGTGCCGCAAGGTCTTCTAAAAGCGCATAGATTTCGGATTTTGCGCCAATATCAATACCGCGGGTGGGTTCGTCAAAAATCAGCACATCGCAATCGCGCAGCAGCCATTTCGCAATGACAACCTTTTGTTGGTTTCCCCCCGACAACAGCCGCACGGCCTGCATGTCGGACGGTGTCCGGATGCCCAATTGGCTGATGTACCCAATCGCCGTCTCTTTCATGGCGGCCTCATTCAGTACACCCGCGCGATTGGTGAACTCTTCCATATGGGCCATGGCGACATTGGCGCGCACCGTCATATCGACGGCCAGTCCAAAGTGTTTGCGGTCTTCGGAAAGATAGCCGATCCCGGCCTCGACAGCAGCGTGTGGGGTGCGGATGTCTATCGGCTGACCGGCCACCAAAATCTCACCCTCATCGCGGGGGTCGGCACCAAAGATAATCCGGGCGACCTCTGTCCGGCCTGCGCCCATCAGGCCCGCAAACCCTAAAATCTCGCCTTTGCGAACATCAAAGCTGACACCGCGGACCTCTTTGCCCCGCGACAGGTTGCGCACCTCTAGCGCCACAGGACTTTGCGATGTGTCGGGGATGGTCGGGGCTTTTTGTGTAACTTCGCGGCCAACCATCAGCTGGATGATCTTCGAAAGCGGTGTATCGGCGGCTTCGACGGTCTCAATGTAGGCCCCATCGCGCAAGATTGTGACGCGGTTGGCGATACGTTTGATTTCGTCCATGCGGTGGCTGATGTAGACGATTCCCACACCCTCAGACCTCAGTTTTTCAATGACTTTGAAAAGTTCCGTGATTTCGGCGTCATTCAGGGCCGCCGTGGGTTCGTCCATAATCAGAACACGCGGATTGTAAGACAGCGCCTTGGCGATCTCGATCAGTTGCTGGCGGGCGATGGTCTGGGTACTGACGAGCGTGCGCGGGTCCATATCCAGATTGAGCGAAGCAAATATTTCGGCGGTTTGGCGGTTTAGTTCCGGTTCGTCCAGCCGGCCCAGTCTTTTGCGCGGCTCACGTCCGATAAGAACGTTTTGGGCCGCCGTCAGATCATTCATCAAACTCAACTCTTGATGAATGATTCCGATGCCAAGATCTTGGGCGGCGCGCGGGCCATCAGGCGTGACCGGATTGCCATCCACAAACATTTCGCCGCCGTCACGGGCATAAATACCCGACATGATTTTCATCAATGTGGACTTGCCGGCTCCGTTCTCGCCCATCAGGGCGTGCACCTCTCCGGGGCGCAGATCAAACCGAACGTTCTTAAGCGCATGCACGCCCGGGAACCGCTTTTCGATCCCCTTCATCTCCACTAGGTAACTCATGTCGAAGTTCCTCCCAAACCAACCAAATTCGCTAGATTGTGCAGCCGCCGTCCACCAAAACGGATTGCCCCGTCATGAAGCTGCTGTTGTCCGACAGCAGGTGCACAATTGTCGGGGTCAGGTCGTCCACTGTGGACAAACGGCCCATGGGCTGACGGGCAATAAAGTCTTTTTCTGCCTGAACCGGATCCGGTGCCGATGCGATGCGGCCTTGCAAGGCGGGCGTATCAACCGTGCCCGGGCACAGCGCATTACACCGCAAGTTTTGCGCGACAAAATCTGCTGCGATGGCCTTGGTCAGGCCAATCACAGCGGCCTTTGTCGCGCCATAAGCCGTGCGTTCGACAAATCCTTTTTCGGAGGATGCCATGGACGCCATGTTCAAGATGGATGCGGTGCCTTGGCTTTTTGAGCGGCGCAAAAGGCCGGGCACAAATGCACGGCACATGCGCACCATGGATGTAACATTGAGATTGACGGAAAAATCCCAAGCAGCATCATCAAGATCCAGAATGGAGCCGTGATGCACAACGCCAGCACAGTTGAACAAGCCGTCAAGATCAGGCAATTCAGCGGCGAGCGATGTGATCGCCTCTGCATCGGTCACGTCAAGAACGCGGGTTTCGATCCCGTCGATGCCCGCCAGATTGGCAAGTAGATCTCCGTTTAGGTCTGTGGCAAAAACCTGCGCTCCGGCAGCTGCGCAAGCCCTTGCACTTGCAGCGCCGATACCCTGACCAGCAGCGGTTATCAGAATTTTTTTGTTCTTTAGCGTCATTTCGTTCCCCATGATCACATCACCGCGCCGATCTGCCAGGGGACAAATTCCACCCCGCCAAAACCCAGCTCTTCGCTTTTGGTTTGCCCGCCCGAAGCGATGTGAATAAACATCTCGAAAATCTCCGCGCCTTTGTCGGTCAGCGCGACGCCGTCGCTGACGATATCGCCACAGTTGATGTCCATATCGTCGGACATGAGGGCGTACATTTCAGAGTTGGTGGCGATCTTGATGCACGGGGTTGGCATATAGCCGGACACCGACCCCCGCCCTGTCGTAAAGACAATCAGGGTCGCACCAGATGCGATTTGTCCGGTGACCGAACAAGGGTCGAAACCGGGGCTGTCCATAAAGACAAAGCCCTTTTTGTCGATCTGCTCACCGAACAAATAAACGTCCGTCAACGGCGCACTGCCGCTTTTGGCAACCGCACCAAGTGATTTTTCAAGGATCGTGGTAAGACCGCCGCGCTTGTTGCCGGGGCTGGGGTTATTGTCCATCTCGCCTTTGTTGCGGGCGGTGTAATCTTCCCACCACCGCACCCGGTCGATCAGCTTTTCACCGACGTCTACGGTTGCCGCACGGCGCGTCAACAAATGTTCCGCACCATAGATTTCGGATGTTTCGGACAAGATCGTTGTGCCGCCGTGACGCACCAACAGATCTGACGCCACACCAAGTGCGGGATTGGCCGTAATGCCGGAATACCCGTCAGAGCCACCGCACTGCATCCCGACAGTCAGATGGGAAATCGGCGCAGGCTTGCGGCTGGCAGCATTGGCCAGTTCCGCAATGCCGCGCAATTCGGTTAGCCCCTTTTCAACGGTCTTGCGGGTGCCGCCCTCGTGTTGGATGGTCATGTAGCGCAGCGCGCCATCGGCCCGGATCGGGCGGCCGCCCACAAGGGCAGACACCTGCATGACTTCGCACCCAAGCCCGATCAATAAGATTCCGCCAAAGTTGGGATGCTGCGCATAGCCGGACAGCGTTCGGAACAAAGTGTCATAGCCTTCGTTTTCGCCAGACATGCCGCAGCCGGTTCCATGCGTAATGGGCACAATGCCGTCAATGTTGGGGAAATCGTCTAGCAGACCGGATTTTTCAGCCGCCTCCGCGATGAATTTCGCGACAGAGCCGGAACAGTTTACCGACGTTAGAATACCAAGGTAATTGCGGGTCCCTACACGACCATCTGCACGGTGATAACCGTTGAATGTTTTGCCCTCGGGCGCGGCCTGCAAGGCCGTGGCCTCGCTCGCATAAGCGTAATCCTGTGCGTGTTGACCCATGCCAAGGTTTTGCACATGCACGTGTTCGCCAGCGGCAATGTCTTGAGTTGCCTGACCAATGATCTGGCCGTAGCGCAGCACGTTTTGGCCTGCCTTGATCGGCACAATCGCAAATTTGTGGCCGCGCTTCACGGACTCCAAAAGCGCCACCCCACCCTCAGAGCCAAAGTCGCCTGCATCAATGTCATCCAACGCAATGGCGACATTGTCTTGCGGGTTCAGCGTTAGCATTCGGGGCAGGTCAGTCATCTTTCGCATTCCTCTGGCCCGAAGCAGGCCTGTTCGATAATCTGGCTTCTAGCTTGACTTGATGCGTACGTCAACTAACATGTTAGTAGGAGATTACAGAATGGAAATGCCTGACCAAATGCTCGACATCAATGAAATGGACGGACCGCTCGGGCAGCGTGTCTACACCGTGCTCCGCACCAGCATTCTTGAAATGGCGATCAAACCCGGAGCGATTCTGCGCAAAGGCGCGCTCTGCGAGCAGTTGGGCGTATCGCGTTCCCCTGTCGCAGATGCCCTCAGCAAGCTGTCGTCAGACGGGCTGGTAGACATCATTCCCCAATCCGCGACGCGGGTGTCACGGTTCACAATGACCCAACTTCTGGAAGAAAACTTTTTGCGCGAAGCCGTAGAAGTCGCCGCAGTGGCACGGGTTGCCCATGATTGCACCGACGATCAATTCATGCGGCTGTCCCGCAATCTCCGGCTTCAAACCTTGCTTGTCGAAGACAATGATTTCCAAGGTTTTTTCGAAGCCGATCTCGAATTTCACAAATTAATCCTGAGCTTTACAGGGTTTCCAAAAGTGAACCATGTGGCCGAGGAAATGACCTTGCAACTGCGCCGCGCGCGTAAATTGATGCTGCCCGAACCGGGCCGTCCTGCGCAGGCTGTCCTAGAACATCAAACCATTCTTAAGGCGATCGAGAACAAAGACGCCGAAACGGCGCGCACCACCATGGCGCGTCATATTCGTCAAGTGACACAGCGCATTGTGCCCCTTGAACGCGAACATCCGGAGTTTTTCCGGACAACCTGAATTGAGACCCCATGAAGCTGGCCACAAAAAACCTACTGAACCAACGCACCCAATCCCCCGTTGCGCTCACACAACTTGGCTTTGGCGCTGCGCCACTTGGCAATCTGTATCGCAAACTTGAAGACCGCGACGCCCAAGCCACCCTTGATGCGGCTTGGGCGTCCGGCATCCGCTATTTTGACACTGCCCCGCAATACGGGCTGGGCCGGTCCGAATTGCGGATGTCTGATGCGTTGCGCAGATTTGATTCTGACGCGCGGACGCTGTCCACAAAGGTTGGCCGCGTCTTGAAGGACTGCGCGCCAAGCGAAGTTACGCCCGAAGCCTTTGTTGACGTGCCTCAAAAGCGGATCGTCTTTGATTTCACCTATGACGGGATCCTGCGCAGCTATGAGGATAGCATCGCCCGCCTTGGGACGGATCAGATTGATATGCTGTTTTTACATGACATTGACGCAGGCACCCACGGCCAATCATTCGAAGACAACAACCTGCATCAGTTGTTTTCCCAAGGTGGCTATCGCGCCTTGTCAGAGCTGCGAGACGCGGGAAAAATTTCCGCCATCGGCGCAGGTGTGAACACATGGCAGATCTGCGAACGTCTCTTGGGTGAGGCCGATTTCGACGGGTTTCTTTTGGCAGGGCGCTATACGCTTCTGGAACAAGACCCGCTTGATAGCTTCTTGCCGCTCTGCGTCAAACGCGATGTCGGGATCATTCTGGGCGGCCCTTACAATTCGGGAATTCTGGCCACGGGCGCTGTCGACGGCGCGCGCTATGATTACGCCCCTGCGCCAGAAAACATCCTGCAACGTGTTCGCGAATTGAGCGACGTTTGCGCTGCACATGACACGCCCCTTATCGCGGCTGCGCTGCAATTTCCCCTTGGTCACACCGCCGTGCAAACTGTTATTCCGGGGGCCTCCACGCCCGAAGAGGTGCGCCAGAACGTTGCCATTTTCGAAACATCTATCCCGGCCGGGCTTTGGTCGGATCTCAAATCCGAAGGCCTTATCCGCCCTGACGCACCGACTCCGTTGGCTGCTGATCAAGGTGCCTAGCCCAGATTATAGACGTTCACCGGCAGCACCGGCAGCACCGGCACAGGGGTAGTTGGCACAGTTTTTGATGCCGGGATGAGACAGTCAGGCGTGCGCTTCGATCAGACAGTTTAGGAATGCCGCAGTCTTCCGGTCTGGTCGGTGCCGCTTGCGTGTGATTGCGGCAAACGGAACAGTATAAGAAATCTCATCAAGGAACAGCGGCCAGAACCGCCCCGCACCACCGATGCCATTGATGACATGATCTGCAAGAAAACCAAGATATCGACCCGATTGCACCAAAAGCGCCAGCGCTTCTTCGTCCTTCACACTCGCAGCGCGTTCAAGCCCAAGCATATTGGTTGCGCGCATATTGGGTGAGTTGAAAGAATACCCTGCATATTTATGCTCGGACAAGGTCGTCTTTGGATCACAGCCCTGGCTGTTCTGTTCGAACAGCGGATGACCTGCGCCGCAATAAAGGCTCATTTGGGCAGAGTAAATTTCGGTGTATGTAAGCAGCGACGACGTTTGATAAATTGGCATAACCGCCAGATCCAGAGATCCGTTGACGACATTGGCCTCAAGTGCCGTCAACGGATCCAACGATATTTCCAGTGTTACATTTGGAGCCAGCTCATCAAACTTCGCGATAGCCTTGTCTATTTGCGCCTTGGGGTTGGCCGATGACTGATCATAAAGTCCAAAGCGAATGGTGCCGGACATCGTGCTTTGAATAGCATCGACGCCAGAGCGAAATTCATCAATCCGAGCAAGCAATTGCACCGTCAATAGAAGAACTTGCTCTCCCTCGGGCGTCAAGCTGAAGCCGGACGGGCCGCGATTACACAAGCGCAGCCCAAGCCGGGCCTCCAGGTCGGAAATATGACGGGAGATCGTAGATTTTCCGATGTTCAGCTCAAGCTCAGAGGCCGCAATCCCGTTGCAGGCCGCAACAACAACGAAGACGCGCAGCAACCGCACATCGACGTCTCCCAATGATTTCAGGATCGCTTGTCTAGCCACGCATGGTTTCCTTTTGATGAAACCTTAGAGAGAAAGGTTGTGAATTTTCAAACCAGATTCTTCCCCTAACGTAAATGCAGGTGCTCAACAAAATCACCAATTCAACGCTGCGCCGCAGGAGGCAAGGCGGCCAGTTGGTGACGCAAAAATAGAGCCGCCAGAACCAACAAAGAGGAAGCCATGTCTTTAAAACCACCCCTAATGGACTTGCCAATCCAGACATCCGACAACGGATTCTACACTGGCTTTAGCAAAAGTGTTGCCATCTACTCGAAGATAATCGTCGCGATCCTGGTGATCTGGGCCGTTGTTTTTCCTGAGCAGGCTGGCCGCATTCTAAATGCAATCAACAGCTTTATTTTGGCCAATACGGCCTATTGGTACATTTACATTGTCGCCCTGTTTTTCACCGTCTGCACCGTTCTTGCGATTATTCCCGCTTCAGGCCGTCTGAAGCTGGGCGTTGAGGGCGACAAACCCGAGTTTGGAGATTTTTCATGGTTTTCCATGATGTTTGGCGCGGCAATCGGTGTCGGCATGCTGACATGGGCTGTGGCCGAACCAGTTTATCACTTTCAAAACAACCCCGATGTGATCGCCGGATTTGCCGAAGGCGGAAACGCTGACAATGTGCGCAATGCCTACAAATGGTCAAACCTGCACTGGGGCTTTGGCGCGTGGGCTTGCTACGGCATCACGGGGATGGCGATGGCGTATTTCAGCTACCGCCGCGGGCTGCCTTTGACTGTGCGGTCATCCCTGACGCCGATTTTCGGCAAAGCGCTGTCCGGCGCACTTGGCAATGTGATCGATATCGTGGCCGTTGTTGCGACTATTCTGGGCGTTGCACAGGCGCTTGGATTTGGCGTTGAGCAATTCGTAGCCGGCATGACGCGGATCGGCATCGGAGGCATGACAAACGAAGCGGGCACGGCTAACACCTATGGTGTTCTGGTTGCGATCGCGATCATCATGACCGCATCAACCGCATCGGCGCTGTCCGGCGTCGGAAAAGGGATCAAGTTGCTGTCCAACGTCAACATGGTCTTGTCCATTTTTCTGTTGGGGTTCTTTCTGGTTTTCGGGTCCACATTCTTTGGATTGAATGCCTTGTTCTTCGGCATCATCGACTACATCATGGCGCTGCCGAAACTGATGTTTCAAGTCTTCCGGACTGACGGTATTGAGGGATCGGTCGCAACAAAGCTTGAAAACTGGCAAGGGGCTTGGTCCGTATTCTACTGGGCATGGTGGGTCGCATTCGCGCCGTTCGTCGGGATGTTTCTTGCGCGGATTTCCAAAGGCCGCACGATCCGGGAATTTGTTCTCGGTGCGATGATCATCCCCGCAATAATGTGTTTCGTTTGGTTCAGTTTTGCAGGTGGAACAGCGATTGATCTGACGCTCAATGGTGGGGCGGGAGACGTGATCTTTTCCCGCCCGGATGGTGACAAGATTTTCGCAATGGTCGTTTACATGCTGGGTCAGAATCTTGGCTGGATCATGTCTGCACTTATTGTAATTTTGTTGCTGACCTATCTGGTGACAACTGCCGACTCCGCTGTCTTGATCGTCAACACCATCAACGCAGCCGGAGACGAAGGACCAAAAGCGCGCCCGCATATCTACTTCTGGGGCATCGCACTGGGTGCTGTTGTGGCTGGTTTGTTGATTGCCGGTGGTCCCGGTGGTGGCCTAAAAGCCATTCAAACCGCGATGGTCATCGGCGCGTTTCCTTTTTCCATTGTTATGGTTTTGCAATGTGGCGCTTTGATCAAAGGCATCTGGAACGACACTAAACGGAGTTCCAATGGCGTGCAGGCAACGACGGATTCCGTTGTGGTTTCCGCCGCAGCTGAATGAAACTGAGCCGGGGCTGAACGCATCTTGATGGCACAGGTTTACAAATTTGTGCCATCAGGCGCTGCGATACTTCACAGGCACGCGCGCCAGTTTTCTGCATAGCGCTCCAATTGACGAACAGTCTCAGGTTTACTGTGCATCTCGACCGGTGCCACCATAGACGCCGACACCAACATGGCGGCCCCGATACTTGTTCCGGTTTTTGAACGTGCAGCCCCAGCGCCTTCGGGCCGCAACACCGCCAGCATATCAAGAAAATCCAGATTTCGGGCAAAAGACCCTTCGACCAGTGTGGGCCCTTGCGCGCCAATCAAGCCAAGGCAGCTGTCCGTCATCAAGGCCAGATAGAGAGACAGCGCATAAATCCGCTGGCCGTCCGTTTCTGGCGCGCTGCTCCAACCGGACACACGGCCTGGAAACGGGCCGCTGTTGGGCTCAACCGCAGGCAACAACATGATGCCATTTTGCAAAACCGCCTGCCGGTCTTGTGCCGTTGGTTCAGCCGTCGATCCATTGCGGATCAATTCGTATTCGCGCCCGCCCATAAAACGGGCGGATGGAACGGGTGCCCCAAGCGCATTGACATTGACCAGTGTGTCGCGCGCCGGGTCAAGGTCCACCTTCGCCCCGTTCACCGCCATGACAACAACCCAAGTGCCTGTGGAGACAACAGAAAACCGGCGTTCCTTGCTTTGCAGATAAGGAACCAATGAGGCGTTGCTATCATGAATGCCGCAAACAACCGGTGTCCGTGATCGCAAGCCCGTCTCCTGTACAACATCCGGCGTCAAGGTGCCCAAAACCTGTGAAGACGGCAAAGCCGGAGCCAGTTTGTCAGACAACCCCAGCGTTTCCACCAGCCCCGAAGGCGACCCCGTCCAAGGGTTCCACAAGTCCGTATGGCACCCAAGAGAGGTCACATCACAGGCCAGTTCTCCGGTGAGCCGATAGGCCCAATACTGCGGATAGGTTATGACATGCGCAGTGCGATCCAAAAGAGACGGATCTTGTTCGAACAGCCAGTGCAATTGTGCCCCTGCGTTCAGACCTCCGGGCAAACGGGGGGATCCGGTTAGGGAAAACTCCGGCCGTAGTGCGCCGTATTCTTCCGAACAGCCATCCGGCCCGTCATGTTCATAATCAAGCATCGGAGTCGCCAGATTGCCGCGATCATCCACCAAAACAAGCGCAGCCCCGTGGGTTGTGATCGAAATCGCATCCACCCCGTGACTGCTGTGAAATGCCGCCAAATTCTCAAGGAAGAACGCCCAATGGCCGTCCAGATCAAAATGCGGATACGGGGCCTTGCGGATCACCGCATTCGGCCGGGTCACAACGGCAATTTCGGACAGGGTTTCGCCGTCAACCAACGCCAGTTTCGCGTTGGTCTTTCCGACATCGATCACTGCGATATGTTTGGGGGTTTTTGCCGGATCGCTCATGGCAAATGAAACACGGTTTCAAGCGGGTGCACCACCGGTGCGTTGTCTGCCTGCGTTTCCATGATATCCGCCATATGGGCCCACCAACGCTGCATGACAGGATGGTTGGGCAAGTCTTCCAATGCACGGGCATCCTTGCACCAGAGCACCGCAAACAAGTCACCTGTGTCTTCGGCGAAATGGATCGAATAATCCTCTACGCCCGCCGCTTTGAGACGCTGCACCAGCTCTGGCCAGATCTCGTCATGGCGTTTGCGGTATTTCACAATCTGGCCGGGGTTCAACCGCATCCGAAAGGCGACTTTTTCCATAGCCTCAAACCCTCTTTTTGCGCCACATGGACCACAAACGCGGCAGGGCAATGACCCCGATCAGCAGCAGTCCGATAAAGATCGACATGACGATACCCGGCACATTCAACAAACCAAGCCCAAAGGTCACCAACCCCATAACAAAGGCGGCAATGACAACCCCCGGAATAGACCCCGAGCCGCCCAGAATATTGACGCCGCCCAAGACAACCATGGTCACCACTTCCAACTCCATTCCACTCGCGATGGAGGGCCGAGTGGACCCAAGGCGCGATGTCAGACAGACCGCCGCCAGACCGGACATCAGACCGGTTAGCAAGAACAAGATCATCTTGACCCGATCAACGCGGATGCCGGAAAACAAAGCCCCTGTCGGGTTGTTGCCAACGGCATAAACCGTGCGGCCAAAACTGGTTTTGTGCAACAAGAGGCCAAAGACAACCGCTAGTAGCGCAAAAATCACAAACTCGACCGAGATCACCCAAAAGACATAGCCCTGCCCGAACCATGCAAAGTCAGCCGGATAGCCGCGAAACGCGCCATCCCCGAGAATGATGTAGCTCAGACCGCGAAACAGGCTCATGGTGCCGATGGTCACAACAATCGACGGCAGGCCCAGTTTGGTCACCAACGCGCCGTTGAAGGCTCCGCACAGCATCCCGGTGGCAAGCCCGACCAGAACCAAAACCGGCGTGCCCGCCCCCATTTCCATCGCAACCCCCATCGCGGTGGACGCCAGCGCGATGATCGACGCAACAGACAGATCAATTTCACCCGCAATAATCAGCAAAGCCATGGCAAAGGCAATCATCGCCTTTTCGGTGAAATTGAACGTGGCGTCCGACAGGTTCCAAGCATCCAGAAAATAGGGGGACGCCAGCGTGTTAAGGATAAAAATTCCAACGGCAACCGCCAAGAGCAAGCTTTCCCAACTCATCAAACGGGCCTGCATCGGCGATCTCAGACGGTCGGGGATATGACGGGGCGTGGTTTGTGACATACTCATTGCGCATGCTCCGCTGATTTGAGGATGATGCGGCCCTTGGACCGCCCGGATTGGGCATTAAATGCGACGGCGATGATGATTGCAGCGCCGGAAATCGCCAGTTGCCAAAAGGGCGAAATGTCGACGACCGGCAGGGCGTTTTTCACAACGCCAAGGAACAGCGCACCCAGCAATGTCCCCACAACAGTCCCTGCCCCGCCTGCAATTGAAATCCCGCCGATAACGCAGGCGGCGACAACGTCCAGTTCAAAACCGCCAGCGATATCGACATAGGCCACCGAATAACGGGCGATCCAAAGATAGCCGGTCAAACCGGCCAACATGCCCGATATGGTAAAGGCCAAAAACTGCGTCCGGCCAACGTTAATTCCAGTATAGACAGCCGCGTGCGGGTTGCCGCCCACCGCATATATCGCGCGGCCCAGCGTTGTGCGGGCCATGACCACAATCATCACAATCGCAACCAAAATAGCGATCCACCCCAATACGGGCATCCCCAGTAAGCTGGCCCTTGGGAAGGCCGTGAACGAGGCACTCATCTCATGGGCGTTGATCCACTTGCCATCGGTCAACAAAAAGATGACACCGCGAAAAATGGTCATCGTGCCAAGGGTGACGACAATCGGCGGAATGCTTAACTTCCAAACCAAAAGCCCGTTGATAGCCCCCAGTGCAGCCCCCATAACCATTGCAAAGCAAATCAGCACGAATATTGGCAGGTCCGGCATCGCGACGTTGATCATAGCGCAAACCATGCCTGTTAAGGCCAGGTTGGCGGCAACGGACAGATCGATACAGCGTGTCAGGATCACCACCATTTGTCCGATCGCAAGGATCATAAGCGGCGATGTGTCGGTGAACACGGCGATCAGATTGGATGGGACGACAAAGCCGGGAAACCGCGTGGCCACAAGTGCCACCAACAGCGCAATGGCCCCGAACAAAATGGCTTCGCGGGATTTGAGCAAGGTCATGTGTCACCTCCGGTTTCACGAATTCCGACCGCCTGCCGGACAAGGGTTTCGGGGGTCAAGGCATCGCCCTCCAACTCGGCGACCATGCGCCCGTCACGCATTACGATCACGCGATCAGACATGCCCATAATCTCTGGGATTTCCGAACTGACCATAATCACAGAAAGGCCCTGTGCCGCCAATTCTGACATAAAATCATGGACTGCGGCCTTGGATCCGATATCGATACCTTTGGTCGGCTCGTCCAAAATGATCACCCGCGGTTTTGTTGCCAACCATTTGGCAATCACCACTTTTTGCTGGTTGCCACCCGAAAGCGCCCCGACGTTTGTATCCAGTGACGCGGCCCGCAGATCCAGCCGTTCGGTATATTCACGGGCCAAAGCGAATTCTTCGGCCATTCGCACGAACCCGTTGTTTGATGTCTTGTGCAGCGACGGCAAGGTCACGTTCTGGAAAATCGGCATGTCCAGAATGGCCCCCTGTTTACCCCGATCTTCGGGCACGTAAACAATGCCGGCTTTGATCGCCTCGGCCGGGGACCGGATCACGCGGATATCCCCCCCCACACGCACCGCCCCTTTGGACGGTTTGGTGATGCCAATCAGCGATTGCATGAATTCCGACCGCCCTGCCCCGACCAGCCCGTAAAATCCGAGAATTTCGCCGCGCCGCAGAGTAAAGTTGATGTCCTCGAATTCGGTCGGGTGACTGTAGCCCGCAACAACCAGAACATCTTCGCCAATTTCAGCCTCCCGTTTTGGGAACAGCTGATCAACTGAGCGGCCAACCATCATCTTGACCAGATCGGCTTCGGTCACATCATTCATGATGCCCGCGCCCACCAACTGACCGTCACGAAAGACAGTGAACCGGTCCGCAATGCGGAAAATTTCGTCGAATTTATGTGAGATGAACAAGATTGCCTTGCCCTGCGCCTTGAGCGTGTCGACCAGTTCGTACAGTTCTTCGATCTCGGTCTGGCTCAGCGCGGCGGTTGGCTCGTCCATAATCACCACCTGCGCTTCGACGGACAGCGCGCGGGCAATGGCCACCAAATGGCGGGAGGCAATGCTCAGATCCTTGAGCTTTACGGCCGGACTAATCTTCGCCCCGATCGAGGACAGGATTTCACCGGTCTTTTTGTACATGGCCGCTGTGTCGATCAAGCCGAACCGACCTTTGGGCGCATGGCCAATAAACACATTCTCGGCGACCGACAATTCATCAAACAAAACCGTTTCTTGATGGATCGCCGTCACCCCGGCCTTTGCAGCATCTTGCGGTGTGGCAAAGGGGACAGGCGTGCCGCCCAGCAAAATCTGCCCGCCGTCAGGCTGATAGATTCCCGTCAATGTTTTCACGACCGTCGATTTTCCAGCGCCATTTTCACCGATCAAGGCCGTGACCTGACCTGCATAAAGGTCAAGCCGCACCCCATCGAGCGCTTTGACGCCGGGAAACACTTTGGTGATATTGTCGAGGGTCAAGACAGGCGGCGTATCACCCGATCCGTCCGCGCCCTGTGGGCCAAGATTTCGCATCGCGCATCCTATAGCAAAGCCGCGCCTTGAAGGCGGGTCATGTCTTGGAAACCGGGGGCATGCAAAGCGTGCCCCCGGACATATCAAAGGATCTTATTAAAAGATGTCTTTGAAGTCTGCGATGTTGCTGGCGTCATATACAAACGGATCGGCCATGGCGGCAGCGTTTGAATCATCCAGCGTGATGGTGCCCATCCGGCCAATGGCGATTTCTGCGCCTGGTTCGGCTGTTGCGGCCTCGGTTGCCAGTTGATGGGCCAGCATTGTCGCCGAATACCCAAGGTCAATCGGGTTCCAGATCGCAAAGGATTTGGATGCTCCGCTTTCGATTGCGCCGGCCATTTCAGACGGCAAACCCAATCCTGTGACATTGACTTTGCCGATGTTGCCAGCATCCGCAACGGCCTGCGCTGCGGCCACAATGCCAACAGACGTCGGGGCGATGATCGCGTCCAGATCAGGATGCGACTGCATCAGGCCGGTGGCTTCGCGATAGGATTTATCAGCCAGATCATCCCCGTAAACGGTCGAGACAACATTGATGCCCGGATAGTTGCCCAGCACCTTGGTCATCTCGTCGATCCAGATGTTCTGGTTGGTCGATGTCGTGGTGGCAGAGAGCACAGCAACGTCGCCGCCATCAGGCAGATGATCCGCCGCCAACTTGACAATCATGTTGCCAATCAAAGCGTTCGAGGATGGGTTCAGGTGCGCCATGCGCCCGTCATCGGCAACGCCGGAGTCCCATGAAATCACGGTGATACCGCGCTGCATGGCTTTCTTCAACGTCGGCACAAGGGCGTCGGTGTCGTTGGCCGAAATGGCAATGGCATCCACACGCTGGGCAATCAGAGAATTGATGACCTCGATCTGGCCTTCAGCGGTGGTGTCAACTGGACCTGTATAGATGATCTCAACGCCGCCCAGCTCTTCGGCGGCTTCTTCAGCGCCTTTCGCTGCGGCTTCAAAGAACCCGATCCCCAAGGCCTTAACGACCAGCGCGATGCGCATGTCCTCGGCAGATACGGGTCCGGCGAACAGTCCTGCGGCCACAGCCACGGATGTCATGAGTTTAGCAAATTTCATCGGGTTTCCTCCCTGGTTTCCCAAATTCACGGCTCGCCGGTCCATTTCTGGCCAATTACGAAGCCGCCTCCTCCTTCACGGCACCAACCGGCACCACGATCAATTTGATGTCTGCCGCTTCGACCATAGCGGCCGAACGGTCACTGATCCCGTCATCGGTGATCAGCACATCAATGTCTTTTAGCGGGCATAGAACGAGGCTTGATCGCGCTTCGAACTTACCTGAATCGACCAGCAAAACCAGTTCATCGGCCTGACCGATCAGCTTTTGCTCGGCCTGAATAATCAACGGATCCGCTTCCATAACGCCAAGCGGCCCTACGCCCTGCGCGCCCATAAACATGCGCCGCGCATAGAAGTTGCGGGTCACGTCATTATCAAACGGGGACAGCACGATATTTTGCTCGCGGTAGATAATACCGCCCGACATCAGCACGGTGTTCTTCGAATTCTTCAGCAAATGTTCTGCCGTTGGAAACGAGTTGGTAAACACCTGACAGCGCCGCGTCGCCAATGGATGCACCATTTGAAACGTCGTGGTGCCGCCATTGATAATGATCGGCTCGCCCTCTTCGCACATTTCAACCGCTTTGCGGGCAATTGCTTGCTTTTGCGCGATGTTGATTGTCTCGTTCACAGCAAAGGGTCGCCCCGCCAATCCCGGCAATTGATTGGGATGCAAGGCCTCGGCCCCACCCCGTACCCGGCGTAGTTTCTTTGCTTGGTGTAATGCCGCCACATCCCTACGGATCGTGGCTTCAGACGCGCCAGTCAAGCTGCACAGGTCCAAAACCGTCACAACCGGACGATCCTGTACTGCTGACAGAATGATATTATGGCGTTCCTTTTCGTGCATCGTTTCCTCCCGTTGACATTGAAGGTGCCGCAAGGAACCAATCATTGTCAATCATAAAATGTCATTTTCTTTTCATTATCGATCACTGGTGATTGTTTTTGACGATTATTGATTGACATTCCGTCGCAATCCAATCACCCTTTGACCAAATCAGATTAGATTATCTGTGGATCGGGAGGAGATCACAATGACCACCGAGGCAAAACTGCTAGCGTCGCTTTGGGATGACGCAAAAGCAGCCACAATGAGCGAAGCCGACAAGCTGTTGTATCGCTCAAACCTGCTTGGTTCTGACAAACGCGTGACCAATTACGGCGGAGGGAACACCTCGGCCAAGGTTATCCAGCCTGACCCGTTGTCGGGCAGCGACGTTGAAGTGCTATGGGTCAAAGGTTCTGGCGGCGATGTCGGATCGATCAAAATGGACGGGTTTTCAACCCTTTATATGGACAAGCTGCGGGCGCTTAAGGGCAAGTATCGTGGTCTGGAATTCGAAGATGAAATGGTGGGCTATCTGCCCCATTGCACATTCAACCTGAACCCGCGTGCTGCGTCCATCGACACGCCGCTACATGCCTATGTGCCCCGCGCGCATGTCGATCACATGCATCCCGATGCCATCATCGCCATTGCAGCCGCCAAAGACAGCAAGGCCATGACAAAAGAGATTTTCGGTGATGACATCGGCTGGCTCCCTTGGAAAAAACCGGGTTACGAATTGGGGCTTTGGCTGGAAGATTTCTGCCTGAAAAACCCTGACGCCAAAGGGGTGGTTTTAGAATCGCACGGGCTTTTCACTTGGGATGATGATGCCAAAACCTGCTACGAGCTGACGCTTGAAATCATCAACAAAGCCATCGCCTATTTCGATGAAAAAACTGCCAATATTCCGGCATTTGGCGGAGCAATCCATCAAAGCCTGCCATCAGACGAGCGCCGCGCCATTGCCGCCCGCCTGATGCCGGCGATTCGCGGCTTTGTGTCCGGCCAGCAGCACATGGTTGGCAATTTTGTCGACACAGATACGGTGCTGGACTTTGTGAACGCCGCGCAAATGCGCGATCTCGCTGCGCTTGGCACCTCTTGCCCCGATCATTTTCTACGCACCAAAATTTGCCCGCTAGTTGTCGATTTTGACCCGGCACAAGGCAATATCGATGCCGTTCTGGAAGGGCTCGAAGCGCAGGTCGCTGAGTACCGCAAGGGATACGAGGCCTATTACGACCGCTGCAAACATGCCGATAGCCCCGCCTTGCGCGACCCGAACGCCGTCGTCTATCTGATCCCCGGCGTCGGTATGATCACCTTTGCCAAGGATCGGGCCACTGCGCGGATTTCTGGCGAGTTCTACGTCAATGCAATCAATGTCATGCGCGGCGCATCCGCCGTTTCTGAATACTGTGGATTGCCTGAACAAGAAGCCTTTGACATCGAATACTGGCTGCTTGAAGAAGCCAAATTGCAACGCATGCCCAAGCCCAAAACCCTTGCCGGTCGCGTGGCATTGGTCACCGGCGGCGCAGGTGGAATCGGATCGGCCACAGCCGAACGCTATCTAACCGAAGGGGCCTGTGTGATGCTGGCCGACATCAACGAAGACGCGCTTAAGTCAACCGCCGAAAACCTGATGTCACGCTACGGCAGCGATGCTGTGCGCACAGTTGTCATGAATGTGACCGACGAAGACGCGGTGGCAGCGGCCTATGCGCATACTGCTGTTGAATTTGGCGGTGTCGATATTTTGGTCTCAAACGCAGGCATCGCTTCCTCGGCTCCGATCGAGGAAACGACACTGGCGCTTTGGAACAAGAACATGGATATCTTGTCGACCGGGTATTTCCTTGTCTCACGCGAAGCGTTCAAAATGATGCGTGTGCAAAACATGGGTGGCTCTGTGGTTTTTGTGGCCTCAAAAAACGGTCTGGCCGCATCGCCCAATGCAGCGGCTTATTGCACTGCCAAAGCGTCTGAAATCCATCTTGCGCGTTGCCTCGCGCTTGAAGGGGCCGAAGCGGGCATTCGTGTCAACGTGGTGAACCCCGATGCGGTTTTGCGTGGGTCCAAAATTTGGGAAGGCGACTGGCTTGATCAGCGCGCAGGCACATATGGCACCGACAAAGACGGGCTTGAGGAAATGTATCGTCAGCGGTCCATGCTCAAACGGTCGGTATTGCCCGAAGATATCGCCGAAGCTGCCTATTTCTTTGCTTCCGATAAATCGGCAAAATCGACAGGCAACATCGTGAATGTCGATGCCGGAAATGTGCAAGCCTTTACGCGCTAAGATCAACGCCGCGCCCTGCCCTTCGCGGCATTGCGCGGCACCCTGAGGGAGGGGACCATGATAGATAAGACAGTGATCGAAGCGCAAAACGCGATGCGCACACCCGATTTGGACCGTGATTTCGACTATCTAGGCGAAAAGCTGGATCGGCGCGGCATCGACATCAATCAGATGGTTGATCGTGCCAAAGAGTTTGGCCTCGCGGTTCCGTCCTGGGGCACTGGAACCGGGGGCACCCGTTTTGCCCGCTTTCCCGGACCGGGCGAGCCTGCAACCATCTTTGACAAGCTCGATGATTGCGGTGTGATCCACAGCCTGACACAGGCTGCACCAACCGTTTCCTTGCATATCCCGTGGGACAAAGCCGACCCGCAGGATTTAACCGCAAAGGCCCACCAGCACGGGTTGGCCTTTGATGCGATGAATTCGAACAGCTTTCAGGATCAGCCAGATCAAATCCATTCCTACAAGTTTGGATCACTGACTCACACAGATGCCGCGACCCGTGCGCAGGCTGTGGAACACAATCTGGAATGCATCGAAATAGGCCAAAAAATCGGGTCCAAGGCGTTGACGGTCTGGATCGGGGACGGCGCGAATTTCCCCGGTCAAACCCACATGGGACGACAGTTCGAGCGGTATTTGTCTTCGATGAAAGAGATCTACAAAGGGTTGCCCGACAATTGGCGCTTGTTCTCGGAGCACAAGATCTATGAACCAGCGTTTTACTCCACGGTAGTTCAGGACTGGGGCACGTCACTGCTGACGGCGCAGGAACTGGGTGACAAGGCGATGTGTCTTGTCGATTTGGGCCACCATGCCCCGAATGTGAATATCGAAATGATTGTGTCGCGGTTGATCCATGCCGGAAAACTGGGCGGATTTCATTTCAACGACAGCAAATATGGCGATGACGATCTCGATAGTGGAACCATTGACCCCTACCGCCTGTTTCTCGTTTGGAACGAATTGGTTGATGCGGAAAACACACCCGGTCTAGATCTGGCCCATATGATTGACCAATCGCACAATGTGACTGATCCAATCGAAAGCTTGATGATTTCAACTATGGAAATTCAGCGGGCCTATATTCAAGCCGCCTTGGTCGATCGCGAGGCGCTTGCCGGATATCAAGCTGACAACGATGCCTTGATGGCTTCGGCGACATTGCGCGCTGGATTCCGTACCGATGTCGACGCGATACTAGGGAGAGCCCGCCTATCGTCTGGCGGTGCCATCGATCCGGTCATGACCTTTCGCGCATCCGGCTATCGCGCCAAGGTGTCTGATGAACGCCCGATCGCAAACGGTGCAGGCGGCGGAATCGTTTAACCCTGCCTGAAAGCCCCTCAACGTCCGCAGATATGTACTGAATCTACGGACGTTGAGGGGGCATACGGGTTTAGCGCACACGCCCCCTGCCCTGGAATGAGCAACGACAGCGCACTTGGCTGCGTGTTCCTAGCGTTTCGCTTCGGCGTCATGGGCATATGCAACGTATTGCGCCACGTCCTGCCTGTCCTGCGTGCCCAGCACGGTCCCTTCTGCGAGCAATGTCTGCAACACAGGTTGAAGCGACCAGTTTGCCCGTGCGCCAAACTGGCGCGCCGCAGCCCCTGCAAGCCGCGGCTCAAGCCAAAGCGTGCTGTTGATTGCCTGTAAGACAGAGGATTCCAAGGCGCTGTCATCTGTTGCGCCATGTAATGCCATCGCTTCGATCAGCAACTCGCGCGCCAGCAGCGAAACCTCGGGGTTGGTCAGGTATCGGGATGCGATTAACCCGACCGCTTCGGGACCAACAAGTTCGATCATTGCAGTGGCATAGGCCCCTAGAAAAACACCTTCGTATTCGACGTTGCTATCAACACCTGCTTCCAATCGCTTGCGCAATTGAGCATCGTCGCTCAGACCAAGCAGTAAGATGCGTATCGCCCTGAATTCAGACTCATTGAACGCATTGAACTGGCTCATCAAGCGGACAGGATCAATCGCAAGGTCGAGGCTGCGCAGAACCCCATAATCTGCCTGATCCAATTCTCGCAGCGCTATCTTGTGGATACGTTCATCAGGATGCGCCAGAAGCGTCGCAAAAAAGCGGACCCGATCAAGGGTGTCTCCGCTTTCCCAAACGGGCAATTTGGCCATGATGGCCATCAGAACCGGGGCCAGTGCGGCATCGACATATGCAAGGCGCTGCCATGGGCCATAGGCCCCGTCCCGGGCAAACAAGACTGCTGAATTGGCATCAATCGCAAAGCGGTGGCGAGTGGTTGAATCGACCAGAAAAGGCAGCTCGGGCGAGCCAAGATTGCCCTCCAACGCTTCGTAGGCCTCATACCGAAAAGGATTATTCGACGCGTTGCGCGCAAGCACGATTTCGTCGCTTGCAAGGAGCCGGTCAACCAATGTCGGTTGCGGCGTGTAATTGTGAAATCCGCAAGCATTGGCTGAGGAAGCGAGCATCAGGCCGACAGCCACTATCACCGAAATTACAGCTCTGACCATTGTGGAACTATATGTAAAAATTAGCGGCATATGATCTCGGACATTCTCGATTCAAGTCTATGTGGTTTGTCAGTCCGTGGCCCAAAATGACACTCTCAAATAGTGGACTGAGCGGGCCTTGTTTACCGGGTGGTCAAGACCCCTACTGGAAGATATCTACGGACATTGCATCGACGAAATAAGTTGTTTCAACCTCGGCCTGCCCATCCACCAGATGAAGCGAATTCGAACGGTTTTGAGCTGTCAGCGCACCGCTGATCCAGACAGGATTGAAAAGCCCGTCCACTTTGAAACCTTTTTCATACCGAACGAGTACCATTTGATTTGCAGGGGGTGGCGGTGTGTGAATACAGGCCCCGACGGTCGGAACCAGCAAAAACTCAACCGCCCTTTGATCCACCATTTCCAAAGGCAACAGGTATCCGGGCAACCGCACGACCTTGCCTAACAGATCGACGTTCGGCTCTGTTGCGGCCAGCTTGCGCTGGTTCATGACGATGCCACGTTGTTCGAACAATTGGTCGGGGTCCAACCCTTGCGACACAAGGTCTTCACGAATTTCCAAAGCTTTGGCACCTGTAGCAGTACTCGGATCAGGTGTTTGCGTCTTTTCTATGCGGAACAGCTCGGCAAGATCACGAATCTGCGTATATTCCAGTTCCAAAAAGGGGTCGTGATAGGGGCGCGGTTCTGGCAGCAATTCATCCCAGGTGATGTTTTGCGTCTCAAACGCGGCGGCAGGTTGCGCAAAGGCAAGCGCAACAGCGACGGCAAAGCCCAGTATTTTCACGATCCCCCCTTACGCGTCATAGACGCATTGATAACCCGTCAGCCAAAGTCATGCGGTACACCCGAAATGCGGGAATAGCGCTCGCAATAAGACCAGAACAGAAAACAAGCGCAATGAGAAGCGTTTCCCGAGCAGTCGGCAGACCTACGCCAACCCGAAGCCCGAAATTTGACGCCAAAACCGGATTGGCCACAATCGTGACCACGGTCAGAACAAGGTAGCCAAGAACAATGCCGGCCAGCAGCAACAGCACCGCCTCAAAAACGATCAGCGAAAAGATATGGCGTGGCGTTGCGCCAACTGACCGCAAAATGGCAAATTCACGTCGCCGCGCATCAAGCGCCGCGGTCAGCATCACAACCATGCCAATGACGCCCGCCAGCGCCACAGCCCCCGCCATCAGCCGCAGTGCGGTTTCGGCGGTGCCGGTGATCGACCAAAGCTGAAGCAGCGCAACATTCGGCAGGACCGCCGTCAGCGCATCATCCCGATAATTGGCCAGTTGGCGCTGCACTGAAAGCACTGCGGATTTATCTGTGAGACCGGCAAAAACAGCATTGATTTTCCCGGGTTCGTGGCCATGCTCGTCATGCTCGTCATGCTCGTCATGCTCGTCATGCTCGTCATGCTCATCATGAGGCATTCGAGCACTGTCATCTTCCCGCAAGAAAGGGTCAGCACCTATTGCTGCCGGAACCTCGTGCAATGCGTCAAAGCCTTCCAGCGACACGATGACCATACGATCAACCGCAGTTCCTGTGGCAGCCAAGACGCCGCTGATTGTGAACGGAGCTTCGTCATGAACATCAAACGAAACACTGCCAGACCCATGAGAATTCACAATTTCTGTCCCGACGGCATAGTCGAACGCCTGCGCGACATCAGCCCCAACCACTGCGCCCGCCGGATCGTCAAATCCATGCCCCTGTTCAAAGATCAAAGGCTGGCCCCCGCTGTGGCGAAAACGATCGAAATAGGCCGTTGAGGTGCCGATCACCGGATACCCGCGATGCGAGTCGCCCATCATAAGCGGGACGGTCCAATCAATCCCCGGCATGTCTTCCACCATCTCGTAGCTTTCCCACGAAATACCCGCTCCGGTTGAGCCGACGCCAAAAACAGTGGCCATCAGGATTTGCACATCATTGCCGCGCGCGGCCACGATCAAATCCACGCCGGAAACCGAATTGGCAAAACCTGCGCGCGCCTCTGTTCGCAGGCGTTCAACCCCGAGGATCAACGCGACGCTTAGGGCAATGCTCAAGACCGTTAGCCCCGCGACAAACCGGCGATTGAGAAGACTCTTCAAGCAAAGATCCAGCATCACACACCCCTGCCGTTCAGAACGTTCAATTCCACCGTTCGGTCAAAGTGTTTTTCAAGAGTCGAGTCGTGGCTGACGAACATCAAACTTGCGCCAGAGGCGTCGCATTCTTTCAGCAACAATTCCACAAATGCGTCTTTGGCGTCTTCATCAAGGGCTGATGTGGGTTCGTCCGCCAAAATGATCTCTGGTGACCCGATCAAAGCCCGCGCCGCAGCAACCCTTTGCTGCTGGCCAATGCTCAGTGCGCTGGCTGGCCCATTGAGCAATTCGGGGTCCGTCAGCCCCAGTTCACCCAACAATCGCATTGCTGTTTCAAGCGGGTTCGCCCCGACCTTTTCAAGCCGCCGTTTCGAAAACCGGCAAGGCAGCAAGACGTTGTCGATGGCGCTCATCCAAGGCAACAGATTGAACACTTGGAAAATGAGTCCGAGGTGATCCACCCGAAAACGGTCACGATCACTGCCAGGCAAATCTCCGACATCGATGCCCGCAACCAGAACCGATGCTTTGGGAACGTCAATGATCCCCGAAAGTGCCGCGAGCAATGTCGACTTTCCGCTACCACTCGGCCCGCGCAACATAACTTTTTCGTTTGCCCCCAGATGGAAGCTGTCGATATCAAGTGTCAAATTCGACGCGTCAGGCCAACGATACTGTAATGATTTTAATATAATAGCTGTCATATGAGCACGAAGCTATTGCTGTTTTTTTCAACTGTCGAGTGCCGTGATCGCATATGCCACAAATTGTGTTTTATCGCCGCTGTAACTGCCCAAAACTAGGACGCTGTGTTGGCCCTTGATCGCAATACCCTCATATGCCCCCTGCCCTTCCCGACACGGTGGGTTCACAAAGTATCCATTTTGAACAACTGGCAAGTTACGGAGCCATTGATAGGGATCCGCGCGACCGGGTGATCAGCATCGTCTATCTCGCGCTTTGCCCGGCACAGAAGCTTGCCGGACGCCCGCTTGCTGACATTCGAGTGGATTGGAGCGGGGAAACCGGCGGATCTGCACAGGCCTGTTCCCATGACACTTGTTGAATCCGGACGCGGTTTGTCATTCTGGTTCGACCCCACCGACGCATCCTTGAGTGAACCGCCAATGGATGACCGCGAATTGGTCTTTTTGATCAAGGGCCAGACTAAATCTTGCTTGAACCGCTTGGTTCGCGAATTCGCCAACGCCTATCAGAAAGACCAAGGTGTTCACGACCTGTTGGGATCAGGATTGTCACCTGTACAATCGGCCATTTCCGCAGGTTTTAGCCGCGATCCAACTTTGGATGCTTGGCGCTGGTCGTCTAATCCATCTGCGCCAAGATTTCCGCTTTGGCCGTAAGGGCGCGCTTGCGGTTTCGACCGTGGAGTGCGACCGTAGCGTATAGACCCCCTCGGACCATTAGTGAGCCCCAATGACCAGACCCATCGTTCTTTTATCCGTCCCATTGTTCCTTATGGGCCTTGCCGCCTGTGAACCGGTGCCTGCCACAGGCGTGCCTGCACCAATCGGGATTAACACCCTGCCAGAGTCGGTGTCCTCAATCGCGGCCACACATCAAGACCTGACCACAGCGCGGGTCCGGTCTCAGGACGGGTGCTATTGGTACACCCATCGCGGGCCGGTTGAAACAACCGAGCTGCCCCTGCGTACCGCAGAAGGCAACCCGATCTGTACCAGACCCGCAAGCTAAGGCTTGGCGGATTACAGGCTACTGCCGTCAGTTGGATACAGATAGGCAGTCACGCCTGTACTCACTTGATCATATAGTGAGTTGATGTGCGGCATCACCATACGCACACACCCAGAACTCGCCCGCGTTCCGATGGAGCGCGGCGCAGGCGTACCATGGATGCGCAAATAGGTGTCCCGGTTGCCAACATAAAGATACAGCGCACGAGACCCGAGTGCGTTGGCCGGACCAGGATCCATGCCCTCTGCCCAACCAGCGTATTTCTCGGGTTCACGCGCGATCATCGTGCTTGTGGGGGTCCAACGTGGCCATTTCGATTTGCGCTTGATCGTGTAGACACCCGGTTCATACAGCCCGTCACGCCCGATGGCCGCCCCATAGCGCATGGCCGATCCGTCGCTCTGGATATGGTAGAGGTAGCGCGCCACCGCATCCACATGAATATCGCCCGGAGTAAGCCCCGGATTGGCAGTCACCCGCACGGGCAAAAATCGCGGGTGTAGTCCCCATGGGTTGCTCGTCTTCAGATCAAACCCTTCTGGTGTGACCTGCCGGTCCCATGCATCCCATTCACTGGGAGCGGCAAAAGCAGGCCGGACAATTCCGGGCGTTGCTAGAGCAGCAAGAGATGCAATCATGTGACGTCTGGTGAACATGTGAAACCTTTCAAACGAGTCGGACTGTTGCGGACGATGAAATCGCCAAACCGGAGGTGGCTGCAACCGCAATCTGGGCTGTCCCGGTTATTATTTGGTGAGATAACGCTTGGAACCTGATTTTGCTACCGGTTGTTGTTTAGGGTGTGAATGGGTCGCTTCCAAGTTTTGACCTTGATTTGCCGATCACCTTTTCGTTCCTCGCCGCGCCCTTCCGTCTTAATTACCACCCTGCCCGCTTATAGCGAAACCATGGCGTCCTTTGCACAGCTGGCCGGTGGTGGTTCTTTTTGAAATGTCGCGCGTTGCCTGACAATGTCCGAAATTGTCAGCTGACAATTTGAACGCTCGGTCGATATCGCAGTGCACGCACCATAGGCATAATGTTGAACCGACCCAGAAGATTTTGCTGACCCAAATGGCGCAGATAGCCCCCCGGATTTCGGATTGCCCCCATCTTTTCATGAATGCAAAACACAGCAATCGCAGCTTGTAACGGTCCCAAGCGATCCATCGTTTGAACCCAGACGGGCTGGTCGATACCAAGCATTGGCACCAACCGTCTGGCGACAGACAATACATCAGGCCATGATTTCAACTGGTCCGGAAAGAGCGCGTTCGTTTCTTTGCAATGCGCAACGAGATCGTGAAACGAAAGGTCGCTGGTTCCGCGCTCTTCAGAGTCTAAATTAGATTTATTTGAATCTTGTATATGCCGCTCATTTTGACTGTCAGGGGCGCTCATTTCAGCTGGAGCAGGCACCGCGATTGCTGTGTTTTGCACAGGTTCGATTAAGGGTTCCAGCCGCTGGATGATTTCTAGCAAGTTACTTTCCGATAGTTTGCGCCGCAAAATTTTGGTCAGATCTGCAATTGGTTCCTCAAGCGCTTGGTCCTGAAGGTGGTGCCGCATGACCAAGATCCGGTCGCGAAGCACGGCGCACCGTTCACGGGTTTCGTTCGTACGCAGTGCGGTGGTTTCAATTGCTCCGGCTTGCGCAGCAAGAGGGGCCAGATCAAAACCGAAAGCAATCTCATTATTGCCGCCAACTTTTCGGGCGTAACGCTTGCGATTGGGGCTGTCTGACCGGCTGACAACACCGGCGCGAACCAGCTGGGCCAAGTGACGCCGCAGCGTGCTTTCCGGCATCCCGCTGAGCCGGTGGGACAAGGTCCGGTTAGAGGGGTAAACAATCGCCGCCCCAGGTTGCAAGGGCAGGGTCCGCTGCGGTAAAAAAGTCATCAATGCCTTCAGGACACCAAGGCTTCGATTGTTCAAGCCGTAGGTTTCGGCGCAGTCGCTCAGCGCCTGAAGCACAGCCCATTTGTCTGGGCCTGCTTGCATTTGAACGCAGTTATCCGAGCGCCCAAAATCAGATTGGGACGTCATTTTCATGTAAAATTCACGATAGACAAAGAAATACCGCCCCTGCGCGACCGCGCAGAGTTGACAGGACTGGATTTTCGCGGCTATCTCAAAAGTGCAAAGATCGAGAAGGGCCTTCCGGAATGTTTTCTGGGGGGCTTTTCTTTTGCCTTACTGCTCGTGCCTCCTTTTTGGTTTCGGTTCAATCTTCACGCTGGTCTTGTTGCCAGCGGTCGTGAAGGTCTGCGATCAAAGCGTCGGCATGTTGCTCAACCCAGTGATCAAATCCATCTGCGCCCTGCGCAGCAAAGGTCAAGGACAGACCTTTGCCGGTACGCTTCATCTCTGCCAGATCCGTGCCATCGCGTGCCTGCAAGGATCGCGGGGCAGGGGGCTTTGGCTTGGTCGTTTTGCCCTGCGCCTGCGCAAAGACCGCATCAAATCTCTGGTCCGAGTTCAGCGCGGAAAAGTCTGGTCTGGTGACAGCCTCCAACGCCCGCGATTTTGCTATGTCATCTTCGAACAGTTTCGCCAGCGCCAACCAACGTTCGCGGCCAATACCCGGTGCCGATCCAATTTCACGCAAAAAGGACAACCCAAACGCCGTCCCCGCCTTGAGCATTCGGCTGACCATTGGCAGATCTATCGACAAAGCTGCGGCAATTGTCTGCCGGTCATACTCGGCCTCTTGAAGCTGTGCCGCAAAACTGGCTTTTTCGATAAAGGACAGGTCTTGGCGCGCCGTGTTTTCTTGTCCTTGCGCCATAACCAAAGCGTGGTCGTCCAGTTGCCGTACCATGGCCTTAACCGGCATGCCCAAGTCGCGCAGGGCCATCAGCCGCCGCCGTCCGTAGACAATCTCATAACGTCCCGCTTGGGTGCTATGAGGGCGCAGCAAGACCGGAACCTGCTGCCCGTAGATTTTGAGGCTTTCTTTCAACTGGTTTTGAGCGGTTGAATCAATCCCGAGCCGATCTTCAAGACCGGCATCATCCACCATGTTCGGATCAATATCCTGAACGGCATTTTCTTGCAGTTTCGAAAGCGAGCTTTGCAACGCCCCAACCGCCCCGCGCGGCATCAGATGTGCCTTGGGTCTGTCTGGTTTGGTGCCAAGACCGGATGTCAGAATTCCTTTGCGTGCCATCAGCGTCCCCAAGCCTTCTGAACCAGTTGGTCTAGTTCTTCGTTCACATGATTCAGTGAATCCACCGCCCGATCATAGGTGTTGCGGTTGAATTGACTGCGCTCGACTTCGTAGAGGGTTTGATGCGTCAGGCCAGCATCTGAAATCGCGGTGGATTTGAGAACCGGGGCCACCATGACTTCGGTTTCGAACATTTGCCGCAAGAAGGCGACGACCTGCTGTTGCGGCCCGTCATTTGGCTCATACCGGTTGATCAAAAACCGTAGAAAGTCGAATTCCATCCGCGCACCGGCCTTGGAAACCACGTCCAGCAGGTCCGCACTCATCAAAAGGAACTGCGACATCGAAGCAATGTCGAGCATGTTTGGCACAACGGTGATCACGATCCCGGTCGACGCACAGAGCGCCGACATGGTCAGATAGCCCAGTTGTGGCGGGCAGTCGAAAATGATGATGTCGTATTGATCTTCGACCTCTTGCAACACGGCGGCCATCCGCGCAAAAAACGCCGGTTGCACGTTGTGCATCAGCGCCTGCGGGGTCTCGTGTTCGAACTCTTGCAGCATCAACCCGCCCGGAGCCAAATCGATTCCCGTAAAGAACGTCTTTTGAATGACAGAGGACAAGGGCAGGGGGTCTTCGTAGCGGATGGCATCGTAAATGGTGCCTGATTGCAAGAAATCATACTCGGGCCGGTAACCAAACAGTGTGGTCAGCGAAGCTTGTGGGTCAATATCAACGCATAAAACGCGATACCCTTTCAGGGCGAAACGCTGCGCATTGTGGATCGACGACGTGGTCTTGCCGGATCCGCCTTTAAAATTCAAAAAGGACAGCACTTGCACTTTGTCGCCTGGACGCCGGCCTTTTTGATAGGCCCCTTTGGTCTTGGCTGTGCCTTCAAGAACTTCGCGGATGATCAACAGTTCAGCGGCGGAGTAATGTCTGCGACCGCCGGGTGTCATGTGGACATCCGCGATCTTGCCGTCAAAGTGCAATTTACGCAGAAAACTGGTGGAAATCCCCAAAAGCTCGGCGGCTTCCCCGGCGGAAAACAGGCGCAATTCTTTGCGTGCATCCGGTGCAAAGACCGTTAACATATGGTCTTCTAAGGCTGCACTCAGATTCTCCGCATTCTCGCGAATGCGGGTGTTGATATGGATTAAGTCCGCCATGCTCGGCCTCATGCTTGCCCAATGTGGGTAACGCTGTTTTCCGTCAGCGCTCTATTTATCGTTTCTTTAAGCAAGCGGAGCGGCATTTTGCAACTGTTTCTTGTGGCGTCATCAGGCAGCGAATAATCCGATTCCTCGGTTATCGCGCAAGAATTCGCAATAACCCACTGAAAACAAATATTTTTTTACGCCTCTTCGAGGGCGTGTGGTTTTACCCACAGTCATCGCTTTTTGGAGCGGAGAAAGGCGGCAGTCAGGAAAGTCAAACCCAAGGACGAATCGTGTCTGCCTGATCTGGTGGGCAGTTTTCATGCGTTTTTTTTCATCAGGAGACTTGACCTTAATCAAATATTTGTCCGAGAGCACCTGTTAGCGGTGAAGCCTAGATGAATTTTTAGGCAAAGTGATGACCGCCCTTAGCTTCGATTCCATGTACTGTGTGACACGCCGTTTGGCGTGGTATGCTGGGGCGCGCCGGTTGTTCGCCCTGTTGGGAATCGCCGCGCTGTGTCTTCAAGCCTTTGCACCCGATATGGCCAAAGCGGCCACGATGGACTGGATCGAGATCTGTTCAGACGCCGGAATAAAAACCATTCAGGTTGATCTTTCTGACGGCTCGTCTGCGCCAGACCAGCCCTGCCCGAAATGCGACAGTTGCACATTTTGCGCAATTTCGCTGGCTGGTTTGACGTCAAACCAGCCGGATTTGGCTGCCCAATTCTCATCTGCACTGCCTGCTGACGTGTCTCAAAACCAAACGGTTTTGCGTGAACGCCGGTATTTTTGGCCCAGCACGCGTGGCCCCCCGCGCAGGCGCAATGAAAACAAGGACCGCGTATTCCGCGCGTTCCCGGTGTCGTACTCTTACAAGGGAGAGGCGCTGTGAACGTAAAAAGCGCATTCTTCTCACGCCTGTATATCGGCCTGTCCGTCAGCCTTATTTGGATGATGGCGTTGATCGCCCCGGCCTATGCAGACAGTCTTGGCAGTTTCTTGCCAGATCTATCCCCCGCAGAACTGGCCCCCGGCGCTGACGCCTTTGGGCCCGTGCGCGAAGATGTAAAGGTCGCCCCGATCCTAAAAGGCGGCGAGACCATTGCATGGGCTTTCTTAACTTCGGATTTCGTTGGCACCACAGGGTATTCGGGCAAGCCGATCCATGTTGTAGCGGCCATCGACAATGACGCGGTTCTGACTGGTGTGAAACTTGTCAAACACTCTGAACCCATCGTGTTGATCGGCATCCCCAATTCCAAAATGGTCAAATTGACCGAAGGCTATACTGGTCTTGATCTCAAGGCCGAGGCGTCTTCGGGCGGCGAGTCCCACGATTTGGACATCATTTCCGGCGCAACAGTGACGATCATGATCATTGATGACAGTCTGGTACGCGGCGGTATCAAGGTTGCGCGCGCGCTTGGTCTTGGTGGTTTGGCCCCCGTCACGCGCGACGGACCACGCCGCGAAGTTGATATGGCAAAGACCGAGATTTCAGACTGGAACCTGTTGTCCGGTGACGGATCGGTCCGCCGGATGACTTTGGATATCGGTCAGGTCAATAAAGCCTTTGAAGAAATGGACGATCCACGCGCTGCCAAACGTCCCGAAGCGGGCGAACCGGGCGATACCTATATCGACATGCATATGGCGCTGGTGTCTGTGCCAAGTATCGGCAAAACCCTGCTGGGCGAAGCGGAATACAACAACCTGACCGAATGGCTTGAACCGGGTGAACACGCGCTCTTGGTACTTGGGCGCGGTGCCTACAGCTTTAAGGGATCGGGCTATGTGCGCGGCGGGATTTTTGACCGGATCCAGCTGATCCAAGGTGACAATTCCGTGCGTTTTTTCGACAAACAACAGCGCCGTTTGGGCGCGCTGGCCACCGATGACAGCCCGAGCTTTGTCGAGCTGGATATTTTCAAGATCGGGACCGAGACCGAGTTTGATCCGGCTGAACCGTTTCGTCTTCAGCTTTTGGCGCAGCGATCTGTCGGCGCATTGGAACGGGTCTTTTTGACATTTGATCTGGGCTACAAACTTCCAGAGCGGTTTTTGCTGCCCAAAGCCGCACCAGCGAAGGTTGTGGATGATGCCACTGCCGAGGCCGCCGCGAAAACCGCACTGTGGCAGAGGATCTGGAAAGACCGCACCGTTGAAATCGCCGGCCTTGTCGTGATGCTTGTGGTGTTGACTGCAACCTTCTTTTTCCAGTTCCAAGCCACCGCCAACGCCCGTGTGTTCTACTGGTTCCGCATCGGTTATCTGACCTTGTCGTTGGTGTTCATCGGTTGGTACGCCAATGCCCAGCTGAGTGTCGTGAACCTGATGGCGCTGGCGGGCAGCCTGCGCGGTGGTTTCACTTGGGATGCCTTCTTGATGGACCCGCTGGTGTTTATCCAATGGTTTGCCATCGCTGCGGCGTTGCTGTTTTGGGGCAGGGGGGCTTATTGCGGCTGGCTGTGCCCCTTTGGTGCGCTGCAAGAACTGACAAACAAGATCGCGCGGTATTTCAAAGTGCCGCAGATCACCCTGCCTTGGGGCCTTCATGAACGGCTTTGGGCACTGAAATACATGATCTTTCTGGGTCTGTTCGGCCTGTCGATGGTTTCGATGCCTATGGCCGAAACCTATGCCGAGGTTGAACCGTTCAAAACCGCGATCATCCTCAAGTTTGTACGCGACTGGCCGTTTGTGATCTTTGCCTTGTCGCTGCTGTTTGCCGGTCTGTTCATCGAACGCTTTTACTGCCGCTATATGTGCCCCTTGGGCGCGGCACTGGCGATACCGGCCCGCATTCGGATGTTTGACTGGCTGCGCCGGTACAAAGAATGCGGCAGCCCCTGTCAAACCTGCGCCAATGAATGCCCTGTGCAGGCGATCCACCCCACCGGTGAGATCAATCCAAATGAATGCGTCGACTGCCTGCACTGTCAGGTTCTCTATCAGTCCGATGCGAAATGTCCGGTCGTGATCCGCCAGCTTAAGCGGCGGTCCAAGGTCGGGTCGGCGGAGTTAAACGTGCCCAAGGGCAACCCGCCGACAAATCACCCCAATGCCAAACCCACCCCTGTTTCGTGAAGGAGGAATAACCATGTCCGAAGAAACAACACAAAAAATGTCGGTCACACGTCGCGGCCTTTTGGGCGCCACCGCAACCGGCGCGGCTGTTGCCGCAACCGGTGTCGGCAGCGCACTTCTAGGCGCTGGCGAAGCCAAGGCAGCAACCGGTCAGCCATGGCACCTCGCCCCTGGTGATCTAGACGAATACTATGGTTTCTGGTCCTCGGGTCAGTCCGGCGAATTGCGCATCTTGGGCATGCCGTCGATGCGTGAATTGATGCGTATTCCGGTTTTCAACCGTTGTTCCGCAACCGGTTGGGGCCAAACCAATGAATCGCTGAAGATTCTGACCGAAGGCCTGCTGCCTGAAACCAAGGAATTCCTCGCCGCCAACGGCAAGGTCACCTATGACAACGGCGATTTGCACCACCCGCACATGTCGTTCACCGACGGCACCTATGACGGCCGTTTCTTGTTCATGAACGACAAGGCCAACACCCGCGTGGCGCGTGTCCGCTGCGACGTGATGAAATGCGACAAGATCATCGAGATCCCCAACGCGCATGACATTCACGGCCTGCGCCCACAAAAGTTCCCGCGGACCGGTTATGTCTTTGCCAACGGCGAGCACGAAGCACCGCTGGTCAACGATGGCACCATCTTGGACGAGCCAGAGCAGTATGTGAACATCTTCACCGCCATCGACGGCGACGAGATGGAAGTCGCATGGCAGGTGATCGTTTCGGGCAACCTTGATAACACCGACTGTGACTATCAGGGTAAATACGCCTTCTCGACCTCCTATAACTCGGAAATGGGCATGACCCTGGCCGAGATGACCGAAGCCGAGCTGGACCACGTTGTTGTTTTCAACATCAAGGCCATCGAAGAAGCGGTTGCCAATGGCGACTACCAAGAACTGAAGGGCGTCAAAGTTGTTGATGGCCGCAAGGGCGCACCGGGCAAGCTGACACGCTATATCCCGATCCCCAACTCGCCTCACGGCGTGAACGCAGCACCGGACAAGCGTCACATCTGCATCAACGGCAAACTGTCCCCAACCGTGTCGGTCATCGACGTGGAAAAACTGGACGCCTTGTTTGACGCCGACGCCGATCCGCGCAGCGCAGTTGTTGCAGAACCGCAGCTGGGTCTCGGCCCGCTTCACACGGCATTCGACAACCGTGGCAACGCCTACACCACCTTGTTCCTCGACAGCCAAGTCGTGAAATGGAACATTCAGGATGCGATCGCCTCTTACGGTGGCTCTGACGTTGACCCGATCAAAGACAAGGTCGACGTGCACTACCAGCCCGGTCACAACTCTACCTCGATGGGTGAAACCGCTGAGGCAGACGGTAAATGGCTGATTTCAATGAACAAGTTCTCAAAGGACCGGTTCTTGAACGTGGGTCCATTGAAGCCAGAGAACGAACAGCTGATCGACATCTCGGGTGACAAAATGAAGGTTGTCCATGACGGCCCGACCTTTGCCGAACCACATGACAGCATCATCGTGCACCGTTCCAAGGTGACACCGGTTGATGTGTGGGATCGCAACGATCCAATGTGGGAAGACGCCCGCGTTCAGGCCGCTGCCGATGGCATCGATCTGGAAGATGGTGCCGAAGAGATCATCCGTGACAAGGACGACCCCACCAAGGTTCGCGTTTATATGACATCCGTCGCGCCGGTCTTCTCGTGGGAGAAATTCGAAGTCAACCAAGGCGACGAAGTCACCGTTTATGTGACAAACCTTGACGACGTCGACGATGTGACCCACGGTTTCTGCATGGCGAACTTTGGTGTCGCAATGGAAGTTGGCCCACAAGCAACCGCGTCGGTGACCTTTGTGGCCGAACGTCCCGGTGTTCACTGGTTCTATTGCCAGTGGTTCTGCCACGCGCTGCACATGGAAATGCGCGGCCGTATGTTCGTCAAACCACGCGAGGCGTAAAAATGCACTGGCTCCTGACCTTATTTTCACTCCTGTTCTTGGCAGTCTCTCCGGCGACAGCCAAAGTTTGGGACGTGCCGAATACGGCGGGGGCCATCGCGACAACATTAGCGCAGGCGGCGGATGGGGACACCCTTCGCCTGAGCCCTGGAACTTACTTCGAAACCGTGGTGCTGGACCGGCCGATGATACTGGACGGTCTTGGCCATGCGGTGATTGACGCGGGCGGCAGTGGCAGTGTGATCACAGTCACCGGCGACGGTGTCACCGTACAAAACCTGACGCTACAAGGGTCAGGGAGTAGCCATGACACCATCGACAGCGGCATACAGCTCAAGAAAACCGCGCATGCGCCGCAGATCCTGAACAACGTGGTATTGGGAAATCTCTACGGGATTGATATCCACGGCGCGAAAGAGGCATTGGTGCAGGGCAACCGGATCGAAGGGCGGCAAGACCGTCACATGAATATTCGCGGCAACGGCGTCTATGTTTGGAACGCTCCGGGGGCGATTGTTGACAACAACGATATCCGCTGGGGCCGTGACGGGATCTTTGTGAATTCGTCCAAGAACAACACCTTTACCAACAACCTGTTCCGCGATCTGCGCTTTGCGGTTCACTATATGTATGCGGATAATTCCATCGTTGCGGACAATGTCTCGATCGGGAACGATCTGGGTTATGCGGTGATGTTCACCACCAATGTGCAGGTCACAGGCAATGTGTCCATCGATGACCGCGAACATGGTGTGATGATGAATTATGCCAATAAATCCGAAATCCGTGGCAATTACGTGCGCGGTGCCAAGGAAAAATGTTCCTTCCTCTATAATTCCAACCGAAACACCTTTGCCGACAACTGGTTCGAAGGCTGCGGGATAGGCATTCATTTTACCGCAGGCAGCCAAGACAACCGTATCTTGGGCAACGCTTTTGTGGGCAATCGGACGCAGGTCAAACTGGTTTCGACCGATTGGCATGAATGGTCCGAAGACGGACGCGGCAACTACTGGTCCGACAATGCCAGCTTTGACGTCGATGGGGACGGGATTGGCGACCAGCCTTATCGCCCCAACGACAGCATGGATCACGTCCTGTGGACCCAGCCTGCGGCGAAACTGTTGCTGGGATCGCCTGCGGTGCAATTGGTGCGCTGGTCGCAATCCGCTTTTCCGGCTTTGTTGCCGGGCGGTGTGGTCGATAGCCACCCGATTATGAAACCCGTCAAACCCGACGCTTCCCGAAAGGTGCCCCATGACGGCTGATGTTCTAAAGATTTCCAACGCCACTAAGGATCGCGGCAAAGCCCGTGTTCTGTCTGATGTGTCGTTGACCGTACAACCGGGCGAGCGTGTGGCGCTGCTGGGTCACAACGGGGCTGGTAAATCAACCCTGATCAAAGCGGTTTTGGGCCTGACGCCGATTGGGTCAGGCGCAATTTGCATTGATGGAGCCGCCCCTGGCAGCACCAAAGCCCGCCGCGCCACGGCCTATTTGCCCGAAGCCGTGTCCTTTCATCCGGCGCTGACCGGCCGCGAACAGTTAACCTTGTTTGCCAAACTGGACGGGGCCAAGGCTGATGTGGCTGGCCTGCTTGACCGCGTTGGATTGTCTGACGCTTTGGATCGCCGCATTGGCACCTATTCCAAGGGGATGCGGCAACGTCTGGGTCTGGCCCAAGTGTTGCTGGGCAAACCTGCTGTTGCGCTTCTGGATGAACCAACAAGCGGCCTTGACCCGATTTCGCGGCAGGATCTTTATGCGATTATCGACCAACTGGCGGGGCAGGGAACGGCGGTGTTGATCGCGTCACATGCCCTGACCGAAGTCGAGGCCCGCACCGACCGTATTGCAATCATGCGCAAAGGCGAACTGGTCGCCGATGACACGCTGACCGGCTTGTCGCGCCGCGCCGGACTGCCAATCCGCTTGCGGGTGCGCGCCGCCACGGATGCCGATGCCATTGCGGCACAAATCGGCGGACAACGGATCAACGGGGCGTCAGTTGAGCTGAACTGCTCCCCCGAAGACAAAATGGCCCAATTGCGCCGTATCACCGATCTGGGCGCGGCGGTTGCCGATTTGGAAATCACGCCGCCCAAGCTCGAAGATCTGTACCGCCATTTTGCCCAAGAGCCGAAAGAAGGGGATGTGTCATGAACCGCGCCTTTGCCATTGCCGCCTGCGAAATGCGGATCTTGCAACGCAATCTCTGGCTGGTGGTTGCCACCGTGATTATGGTGCTGTTTGCTCTGGCGCTGACCTTTGCCGGTTCTGCGCCGACAGGATCGCTTGGCGTGGATATGCTCACGGTCTCCGTGGCCTCGATGACCACACTCAGCGTCTATCTTGCGCCGCTTCTGGCCTTGATGATTTCCTTTGATGCCATTGCAGGGGACGCGGATCGCGGCAGCCTTGCGCTGCTTTTGTCCTATCCCGCCAGCCGCGGAGAAGTGCTGCTCGGCAAGTTCATGGCCCACCTCAGCGCGCTTGCGATTGCGATGGTGATCGGCTTTGGATCAGCCGGTGCAGTAGCAGCCTGGTCGGGCGGGGCAGGGACCGAAAGCCTGATCGCTTTGGCGCGCTTGATTGTCACCTCGATCATCTTGGGCGCGGTTTTTGTCACGCTTGGCTACTTCATCTCGTCGCTTGCCAGTTCTTCGACCGCAGCAGCAGGGATGAGCGCGGGCCTGTGGCTGATCTTTGTGGTGCTCTATGATTTGGGCCTGCTTGGCGCGGTTGTCATGGACCAAGGCGGCAGTTTTACCCAAACGCTGTTTCCGTGGTTGATGGTGGCCAATCCGGCGGATGCCTTTCGGGTTTGGAATATCGCAGGATCTGACAGTGTCGCGCTGACGTCTGGTATGACCGGTGCCGCCAGCGCCTTGCCTGTTTGGGCAGCGCCGGTATCGTTGTTGCTTTGGCCTTTGATCGGGTTCGGGGCTGCGCGTCTGGCGTTCCAAAGGATCGAGCCATGAAACCCCTATTGCTGGCCTTGGCGGTTCTTGCCCTCAGCGCTTGTCAGGAGGAAGAGGCCAAGGCCCCGCCGCCGCCCGTTGAAATGACTCAAGAGGCGCTCAGTTTCTTTTGCCAAATGAACATTTCCGACCACGGCGGCCCTAAGGCGCAATTGCACCTTGAAGGATACCCCCAGCCAATCTTTTTCGCGCAGGTTCGCGATATGGTGGCCTATGTCAAAAGCCCGGAACGCGACGCAAAAATCATCGCGATCTATGTCAGCGACATGAATTTGGCCCCAAGTTGGGATTTGCCCGGAACAACAAACTGGATCACGGCGGAGGGTGCGCAATACGTCGTGGGGGCCCCTGTGCGCGGCGGCATGGGCGCGCCGGAAATAGTTCCTTTTGGCAACTATGAAGGCGCAGAGGCCTTCGTTACAAAATATGGTGGGCAGGTCCTTAAAATGTCCGAAATTCCTGATGACGCTGCACTGGGTGCCGTCGATCTGGCCCAAGTGTTGGAGACCCCGTTATGAGCTTGTTAAACCGTCGCCGTTTCTTGTCTATCGCTGCTGCTGGCGGTGTTCTGGCAGGCAGTCCAGCTTTGGCCGCTGCGCCATCGGCGTTCTGGAAGGGCCGCGCATTGGGGGCTGGGGCGTCGATGCAATTGGTGGGGATAGACAACGTTGATGCCTCTGCGATTTTCGCGCGGGTCGAAGCAGAAATCGTGCGTTTGGAAAAGGTGTTCAGCCTGTATTTGCCCGACAGTGAAATTGCCCGGTTGAACGCATCGGGCACTCTGACGGGCCCTTCGTTTGATTTGTTGCAGGTGCTGAGCCTGTCAGGCCGGTTAAACCGCGCCACAGACGGGGCGTTTGACCCGACGATCCAACCGGTCTGGCAGGCAAAGGCCACCGGTGCAGACGCTGCAACGGCCCAAGATTTGGTTGGCTGGCAGCATGTGCAGTTTGACAGTGCCCAAGTGCGCTTGGGCGCAGGGCAATCGATCACTTTGAACGGCATTGCGCAGGGCTATATCACCGACAAAATCGCGGCCCTGCTACGGGCGCAGGGGTTGCGCGACGTGCTGGTGGACATGGGCGAAGTGGTGGGCCTTGGGCATCGCCCCGATGGCACCGCTTGGAAAATGGGTGTTGCCGCCCCGGATGGCACCTTGTTGCACCGTGTGCAGCTGAGCGACCGTGCGCTTGCGACATCTGCTGCGAATGGCACGGTGTTGGCAGACGGGCCGCACATTCTGGACCCTAAGGGCGGGCGCACGGCGCATGGGATCGTTTCGGTGTCAGCTCCAAGCGCGGCTTTGGCGGACGGGTTGTCGACGGCGCTCTGCCTGATGGACGACGCCGCAGCGGTTCTTGTGCATTTCCCAGAGGCCGAGCTGGTTTTGCGCGCCTAATGCCTTTGCGCAACGCGTCCTGTCAGGTTGGCAGGTCGCGCCCGTCGGCGATGGATTCCATGGTAATATAAGAGGTCACGGCCTCCAGCTCAAAGTCCCGTATCAGGCGCTGATAGATGCGGTCAAAGTCATTCATATCCCGCGCGGCGATTTTGAGCAGATAGTCATAATCCCCCGCGATTCGGTAGAAATCGATGACGTTTTCAATTGCCAGAACCGACCGCCGGAACCCGTCCAGCCATTCGGCAGAATGGGTCCGCGTGCGCAACATCACAAAAACCGTCAGGCCCAGACCAACGGCTGATGGGTCCAGCCGGATGGTTTGGCCGGTAATCACGCCCTCGCTCCGCAATTTTGTCAATCGCCGCCAGCAAGAGTTTTGCGACAAACCCACCTTCTCTGCCAATTCGCGTTGCGACAATGATCCATCACGCTGCAGGGCGCGTAGAATGGAAGAATCGATTGAATCAAGCGTATTGTCGTTCATATGATAGAATATTGACCCAAAATATGCAGTAATTGGTGAAGGTTTCGCCTGACAATAGGCCTAAATTCCTCGTATCGCAACGCAGGAGCCGCCGACATGTTCATCCATCCCCCCCTTAAAGCGCCATTTGATGGTTTTGCAGCGCAGATTACAAAGGGCGATGTCCATGAAAACTTGCGCTCTGGTTTGATAGGTGAGGGCATTGAAATCCCGGGCCCCTTTGGCCCCAAACCTCTGATCTATGCTGACTATGTCGCCTCGGGTCGGGCTTTGGATCAGGTTGAGGATTTCATTTCCCGAAATGTCCTGCCGATTTATGCAAACAGCCACACAGAAGCATCCTATTGCGGTCAGCAGATGACGCGAATGCGCGGCGAAGCGCGGCGGATCATCGGACAGATCTGTGGGGCAGGGGATGCCCATGCTGTTGTTTTTACCGGTTCTGGTGCCACTGCGGGTTTGAACAGATTGGTGCACTTGCTGGGCGCAGGGTCCGGCAGCACTGTACTGATTGGCCCCTATGAGCATCATTCCAATATCCTGCCGTGGCGTGAAAGCGGCGCGCAAGTGATCGAGATCCCCGAAGCACCGGCCGGCGGACCGGATATGGCGGCCTTGGAGGAAGCTTTGCAAAGCTGTGCGGGAAGTCATGTCATTGGCAGCTTTTCTGCGGCGTCCAATGTCACTGGTATCACAACCGATGTTCAGGCGGTGACAGCACTGCTCAAAAAGCACGGTGCCTTGGCGGTTTGGGATTATGCAGGCGGCGGTCCTTATATGCCAATCGAGATGGGGGACATTGATGCCGTCGTGACGTCGCCACATAAATTTATCGGGGGTCCGGGGGCATCGGGGGTGATGATCTTGCGCCTAGACGCGGTGCGTCGCCAGACCCCCAGCCTGCCTGGGGGTGGTACAGTGTCTTTTGTTTCGCCTTGGGGGCATGATTATTCGGCTGATATTGCCGCGCGCGAAGAAGCGGGTACACCGAATGTGATTGGTGATATGCGCGCCGCGCTCAGTTTTCTGGTCAAAGACGCAATAGGGCAGGGGTTCATCACGCAGCGGTTGCAGGTCTTGCGCGCACGTGCCCTGACTGCTTGGGCGTCCGTGCCCGGCCTGACGGTCTTGGGCAATCCGCAGGCACCAGCTTTGCCGATCTTTTCGTTTCAGATGCGTGATAGCGCAGGCGTTGTGGTGCATCAACAGTTGGTGACACGCATGTTGTCAGATGCATTTGGCATTCAAGCGCGCGGTGGCTGCGCCTGCGCCGGTCCCTATGCGCACCGTTTGCTGGGGATCGAAGCCGCGCAATCCCAGTCATTGCGGGCCGAGATCCTGTCAGGGCAAGAGGTGCAAAAACCCGGTTGGACGCGGCTTGGGTTTTCGCCATTGATGACAGACGCAAAAGCGGATCAGATCATTCAGGCGGTTGTTGATTTGGCGGCGGACCCGCATGCCTTTAGTGGCACTTACCAGTTAGACCCACAGACGGCGCGGTTTCGCCCCAAAGCCGCTTAGCGTTCAGATGCTAATCCGTAAAACCGCGTTGCAGTGCCGCCCAATATATCGGCCTGCTCCGCTGTGTTTAGATCGGCGATCATGGTCTTGAGGCAGGTGAACCACTGCGGATAGGACCCGTCCAGCTCCAAAACCGGCCAGTCACTGCCCCACATCAACCGTGCAGGGCCAAAGCATTCCAGAAGGTGCTGAACAACAGGCCGCAAACTTTCCGCCGACCAACCGGGGCCGAATTCGGTGGCCAAGCCTGAAATCTTGCAGTGCATCTGCGGATGGTGGGCCAATCGGGCCATGCCATCCAGCCAATCACGATCAAGCGCGGTGCCGCCCCGGATCACCGGCTTGGCGGCATGGTCGATCACAATTGGCAGGTCGGGAATGCTGGTGGCCAAGGTGTCGATCGCCGTCAGATGGCGCGGTTGCACAAGGGCGTCAAAGCGCAGCCCGTTTCCGGGCAATAGTCGCAAATTGTCAAGAACGGCAGGCTGCAAAATCCAAGTGCTGTCTTCGATGCCTTGCAGCACAGGGCGCACGCCTTTGATCAGCGGATTTTGAGCCAGATCATGCAAGATGTCCGCGGCATTCGAAGCCGACAGATCAAGCCAGGCGACGATACCGCCGATGAAATCTGCGTTTTGCGCCAACCCGTCCATAAAACTGTTGTCAGCCAGATCTTCGGCCGCCTGAACCAAGATGGTTTTATCAATGCCAAAATGGGCGAGGTACGGGGCAAGGTGTTTTGGCAAATAGTCCCGCCGAATGCCGGAGATTGAATCGTCGATCCAGCCGTGCATGCCTCTATCAATCTGCCAAAAGTGTTGATGTGCGTCTACTATCATGTCCGGATGTCCCATGACGCGAACGCCAGCAATTGGACGCCCGCGCGTTGACGGTGTTTTGTGAACACCAGTGCGATCTGCGGATCGCGGCCAATTCGTGACAGGCAGCCGCGATGTTGTCGCAGCCTAGTCCTTCATCCAAGAGGTGGTCAAGTTCGCCCATGACCGTCAGCCTACCTGTAAAAGAGGTGTCAGTTCGGGCGGTAAAAGCCATATCCGCTTTGCCCGGACCGTTTGACTTTGTACATCGCAGCATCAGATTGCTGCATCTGGAGCTCGTAAGAATTGTTTTGGCCGTTGGACAACGAGATCCCCATGCTGCACCCGATTTCCAGCGACTGGTTTTCAATATAAAAGGGTTTGGTCAGCATGGTAACGACCACATCCGCCAGCCGATGCAACACGACAAGGGCGTTTTCGGCAGGGCATTGCAGCAAGATTGCAAACTCGTCTCCACCAAGACGGGCAACCAGATCTCCCGATCGAACAGAGTCTTGTAAACGCTCGGCGACTTGTTGCAGCAACTTGTCACCAACGTGATGTCCGAAGGTGTCATTGACGGCTTTGAATTTGTTCAGATCCAACATGGCCAAAGCAATTTCATGCCCCTTGGACTGGTTCTGCGTCACCCATTGACCAAAATCGTCTTCTAGTTTCATGCGGTTCGGCAATTTGGTCAAAGCATCATGTAAAGAGGCATGTTTTATCTTTTCCTGCACCTTTACCCGTTCCGAAATATCGGTGTGGGTGCCAACCCAGCCGCCGTCTGGCATTGGGGAATGGATTGATGAAATGACTCTACCGCCTTTCAACCGTATTTCAGCGGCAACGGATTCTCCGATCGCGAGGCTGGAATACAACGTTTCCAGATAGTCGGTGACATCGCCGTCAAAATCACCGCGGAGCTTTTCCGCAGTGATGAGTTCTTCGAAATCTACCCCCTCGCGGATTTCGCCCTCGGGTTTGTTAAAAATCTCGATGTAGTTCTGGTTCCAGGTTGTCAGCTTTGCATCGCTGTCAAACACGCTCACTGCTTGGTCCATGCGGTCCAGAATGGTCCGGAGCTCGATGCTTTTCTTTTTTGCCAGCCCTTCAGAGTTTTGCAGCTGTAGCTCAAACTTCTTGCGATCTGTAATGTCACGGCAGGTGCCAATCAAACCAACGACCTTGTTGTCTTCAACCAAGGGGGTGCCGACGGTATGAACCCAAATCTTGCGTCCCGTGGCGGTAATCAACCGGGCTTCTACATCCCAATCAGTCTGGTTTTCGACCGCATCATCGACAATCGCAGTCACCATATCCGCTGAATCGGGCTCATAAAACGCGCGGGCCGAGGCATAATTAGGTCGATAGTCAATCGGGACTTCGTGAATGCGTTTTGTTTGATCCGTCCAAAACAGCTCTTGGCGTTCAAGTGATAATTCCCAACCGCCGACACCTGATACTTCGGCGATACGATCCAGCAAGGTGGCCGTCCGTTCGGCTTGTTTGGCTTTTTGAGTGATGTTTCTGGCGGCCTCAATTGTGATGCGTTCACTTTCAAAGGTCCGCAACAGCCCCTCAACCGCTGTACCAAGCAGGCGCAACTGATGCTGTTGTCTATCGGTTAAAACGCGCGGCTTGCGGTCGATGACGCAGAGCGTCCCCAGCTTATTGACCCCATCCGTAGAAACCGGAAAGCCCGCGTAAAATCTGATGTTTGGCTCTTCTGTAACCAGTGGATTGTCGCGAAACCGATCATCCAGACTGGCATCTTCGACCGTAAAAACTTCGTCTTGCAAGATTGCATGGGAGCAAAAAGAAATGTCACGCGGGGTGGCGTCAACGTCAAGCCCATGTTTCGCTTTGAACCATTGCTCCTCGCGGCCAACAATTGAGATAAGCGCGATAGGGCAATCAAGTATATCAGATGCCAATTGAACGATGGCGTCAAAATCCGGCGTGCGCGGCGAGCGCACCAGCTGAAGCCTATCTAGATACTTGAGACGTTCTGTCTCTGTTTCGGGTTGTGGAGCAATCATGAAAGCATCCTAGAACACAACTTGTTAATCGACATTTTTTCGGGAAACCCCGACTTTCCGGTCTATGTCTCAATTTGTTTACAAATAATTAACGATGATCGGCGGCTGTTAAGAACTTGGCATGTTGTCACAAAATACATTGAATTTCGGGATAAGTTTTCTCAATTCCGCGTCTTTTGGCCGGTTTCAGCGTCATACACCGCCGCCATTTTTGATCGCAAAACGGCATTGCATTGATCGGCAGTCATGGTCGGATCAAGCAGCACAGGCGGCAGCACTTTGATGTGAATGGTCCCCTTGTGTGCCCAAAACGCGCCGCGTCCCAACAGTGTGTCTGATCCAATGATAACAATGGGACGCACGGCGCGATTTGTCGCCTGAGCGATCAAAACAGCCCCTGCTTTGAAAGGACCAAGGCCGGTGTCGCGGGCGCGTGTCCCTTCGACGAACAAAATCGGGGATCGCCGTTCGGGCATGCCCTGTACCGCGTCGGTCAGGGAGTCCAAGGCATGCTTTCCCTTGTCGCGATCGATTTCAAGCAGTCCGGCTCCGGTAAATCCACGGCGCAATAGCGCGGCGCGGCAAAGCTCTTTCTTGGCTCCGAAGGTCACCCATTTTTCATCCGGAATGACATGCAACAAGCTGAACCCGTCCAGATGACTGCGGTGGTTGGCGACGATAACGCTGTTGGTATCGGTGGCCAGCGCGGCGCGGTCGGCGTCGCTTATCTCGACGCGAATGCTCAAAAGCCACAAAAACCAGGAACATGATCGTGACACCGTACGCCAGAACCAGCCGCGAAATCCGGGCCGGTGCCCGCACAGCGCTGGCACAAAGGCCACGAACAAAAATATGAAAGGCCCGACAAGAACCAAAAGCGCGCGTTTGAGTAAAAAGAAAATCATGTCGGGCAGGGGGGTGTGGCCCCATGCTTGGGCAGAGCAACAGCAAAGCGGGCCAGAACCATCTGAATATCCTTGTTCAAGGCGTCAGCACCGAACCGCCCGGATACCGCAGCCAAACAGACAGAAGGCTTTGGAAATGGCAAGCCCCTCAAGCCGGGTGTTTAGCGATAAGACTGAAACGCGGACTTAAGTCGCAGGTCTAACCGCGCACCCGCCTGCGAAACTGCCCGGGTGTTTCACCGGTCCAACCGCGAAAAGCGCGGTGAAAACTGGCAGGCGAGGCAAAACCGACATCTTGGGAAATGGCTTCTATGTTTTTAGGGCTCGCCAGATCGCGCATGGCCAAATCACACCGCAGCCCGTCTTTAATCGCCTGAAACGAGGTGCCTTCGGCCTTGAGTTGGCGGATCAAGGTGCGGGGGGTGATGTTCAGCGCCAAAGCTGCATCGTTCAGCGTGCTGCCCATCCGGTCTGACAACAACAGCATTTCGCGCAGTTGCAAGGGCAGGGCGTGTTCGCGAAAACTGGTGAAAATCCAGTCGCGGGGGGCGCGTTGTAAAAACGGTTGCATATCGGCTTCGCTAGCGGAAATCGGCAGATCCCCCAAGGATTTGACAAAGCTGATGCTGGAGGTTGATTGATCAAACTGGATCGGGGCGGGAAACAGGACGGGATAATCGGCGGCGAAGTCTGGCCGGACGAAGGTGAAACCAACCCGCGTCAGGGGCAGTTCACGCCGGACCAACCATGACGCAACTCCATGTGCCAGCTTCAACAACAACACATGACCAAAGGGCGAAATTTGTGCGTCGCTACTTGGCTCAAGGTGCAGTCTCAGGGTTTGGCGGCCTTCGCTGAGCCGCAAGGAATGATCGTCCAGCAAGAGATTCCAAAAGGTTGCAAACCGGTGCATCGCGGCGGCCAGCGATGACGCGCCCAACACCGAACAGCACAGCAGTTTCAGTGCGCCGTGCCGGATTGTGCGTGACCAAAGCCCCATCATCTCGTCTCCGGTTTCAACGGCCACAATGTGGTACAGCCTGACGATCTGGTCGTGGGTCACCCGACCGCGCCCTTGGCCTGCCAGCGCATTTAATCCGGTGCGGGTTAAAAAATCATCCACCTGCGAGGCTGGGCAATAGCCATGCAAAGCATCGAGCCATTCTTGAATGAACTCTTGTGACACGGTGGGTAAAACGGGTTGGGTGGGCTGTATGGACATAGTGCGACAATCGCTTCTAATGTCACTTTTTGCAAATTTTCTGTCGGCACATGCCATAGTCTGCCCTGATTTCAGCAACTACATAGTCAGAAAATATCATAGGAGGCTCTTCATGTCATTCCGCGCACCGGTTCAGGACATCACTTTTAACATCGAACATCTTAGCGATTGGCCGCGATTGGCTGCTTTGCCTGCGTATAGTGATTTTGAACTGGATGACGTGCAGGCCGTGCTTGAAGAATTTGGCCGGTTTTGTTCCGAAGAAATCGCTCCGCTGAATGCGCCGGGGGATCACGTCGGATCAACCTACGCCAATGGCAAGGTTACAACGCCGGACGGTTTTGCGGCGGCATATGGCAAATGCGTTGAAATGGGATGGCCCGGACTGCCGCATCCCGCAGAGCACGGCGGGCAGGGCATGCCGCGTGTGGTCGGGGCGGCAGCTACGGAAATCCTGAACGCCGCCAACATGAGCTTTGCGCTGTGTCAGCTCTTGACCGATGGTGCGGTCGAAGCCCTGTTGACCGCAGGATCAGAGGCGCAAAAGGCGACCTATCTGGAAAAGCTGATCACCGGCCAATGGACCGGTACGATGAACCTGACCGAACCGCAGGCGGGTAGCGATTTGGCAATGCTGCGCAGTCGGGCTGAGCCCGCTGGCGATGGCAGCTACAAGATTTCCGGAACCAAGATCTTTATCACCTACGGCGAACACGACATGGCGGAAAACACCGTGCATCTGGTGTTGGCCCGTTTGCCCGATGCCCCGCGCGGGGTCAAAGGGATCAGCCTGTTTCTGGTGCCCAAGTTCATGGTCGGTGCGGACGGAAGCATCGGGGATCGCAACGCCGTGCGCTGCGTCAGCATCGAACACAAGCTGGGCATCACGGCCAGTCCAACCGCGGTTTTGGAATTCGAAGGTGCGACGGGGTTCTTGATCGGGCAAGAACACGCGGGTCTGGAATACATGTTCACGATGATGAACGCAGCACGTTTTGCGGTTGGTGTGCAGGGCATCGCGATTTCCGAACGCGCCTATCAACAGGCTTTGGCCTACGCCGGGGACCGTGTTCAAAGCCGCCCCGTTGATGGATCATCGCGCGACGCTGTCCCGATCATCAATCACCCCGATGTGCGGCGCTTGTTGATGCGGATGAAGGCGCTGACCGAAGGCACCCGCGCCATGGCTTGCGTCGCAGCGGCGTGGCAGGATTTGGGGCACCATAATAGTGACGCGGCATCGGCTGCCCTGTCGGAATTTCTGACACCTTTGGTCAAAGGCTACAGCACTGAAATGGGCGTTGAAGTGGCGTCTTGCGGGGTGCAGGTGCATGGCGGCATGGGCTTTATCGAAGAAACCGGCGCGGCGCAGCATTATCGCGACGCCCGCATTTTGCCGATCTACGAAGGCACAACCGCAATTCAGGCCAACGATCTGGTGGGCCGTAAAACCCTGCGCGACGGCGGCGAAACCGCGATGCGTCTGGCGGGAATGATTGCCGAAACCCAAACCGCACTGGCCGCCGGATCAGTCGAAGCTCAGGCCGTTGCCCGCCGTTTGGGGCAGGCCCGCGCAGATTTCGAAGCCGTGGTCGCGCATCTTTTGGCCACGGCCAAGGACAACCCGAACGCCGCCTATGGGGCCGGTGTGCCTTATCTGATGCTGGCGGGCAATCTGGTGTCCGGCTGGCAATTGGGCCGTGCACTGCTGGCCGCCGAACAGGCCAGAACCCAAGGCGGTGATCCGGCCTTCTTGGCCTCGAAGATCGCAACCGCCCGCTTTTACGCCGATCACATTCTCGTAGATACCGCAAGCCAACGCACCCGCATTCTTGAGGGGGGCGATGCCCTTCTTGCGGCAGCGTTTTGATCTTTAGAAAGGACGCCGACATGACAAAAACGATTGATCAAAGCCGCTTTACCCACCTTGATCTGGACGCCCATGATGACGGCGTTTGGGTGGTCACGCTGAACCGTGCCAACAAGCGCAATGCCTTGAACCTCGATACTGTGGATGAGTTGATCGACTTTTTCACCGCCGCCCCCCGTGCCGGTGTCAAAGCCGTGGTTCTGGCCGGTTCCGGCGATCATTTTTGCGCGGGTTTAGACCTGATTGAACACCATGACGAAGATCGCAGCCCGGCTGATTTCATGCATGTTTGCCTGCGCTGGCACGAAGCGTTCAACAAGATGGAATACGGCGGCGTTCCGGTGATCGCAGCCTGCCAAGGCGCGGTTGTCGGCGGCGGCCTTGAACTGGCCAGTGCGGCGCATATTCGGGTGATGAATGAAACCACCTATTTCGCGCTGCCCGAAGGCCAGCGCGGGTTGTTCACTGGCGGGGGGGCCACCATCCGCGTGGCCGATCTGGTTGGCAAAGACCGGATGATCGACATGATGCTGACCGGCCGCGTCTATCAGGGCCAAGAAGCGCTGGACCTGCATTTGGCTCAGTATATGGTCGAAGGGTCGGTGATGGACAAAGCCTTGGAAATTGCGCGGCGGACCGCAGAAAACCTGCCGCTGACCAACTTTGCGATTTGCTCGGCGATCAGCCACATGCAAAACATGTCCCCCTTGGATGCCGCCTATGCGGAATCTGTGGTGGCCGGAGTGGTCAATACCCAAGCGCCAGCCCGCGAACGCCTTGCGGCCTTTGCGGACAAAAGCGCCGCGCGGGTGCGCCGCAACGATTGATATTTATCCGCGCCGCCTAGGGTATGGCGGCGCGGATCATATGCAGACAATGGGACGCAACATGCAGCTAGAACAGGCCATAAACGACCGCCGCTCTATTCGCGGGTTCACCGATCAACCGGTGCCGAAAGAGCTGCTCGAAGAGGTGATCGCGCTGGCCAATCGCGCACCGTCTTCGATGAATACGCAGCCATGGCATCTGCATGTTTTGACCGGCGCGCCGCTGGAACGCGTGCGCAAGGGCAACACAGAACGCATGTTGGGCGGTGTCACTCCGACCCGCGATATCGAAGACTACGCCGAATATGAGGGTGAGCACCGCAAACGCCAGATCGAAATCGCGGTGCAACTGTTCGAAGCCATGGGCATTGAGCGCCATGATGCCGAGCGCCGCCAAGATTGGGTCATGCGCGGCTTTCGCCAGTTTGATGCGCCTGTGTCGATTGTGGTCTGTTTTGACCGATCACTGCTTAACAACACGATCGCCCATTTTGACACTGGTGCGATGACCTACGGGTTGGTTCTGGCGGCTTGGGACAAGGGCCTTGGCGCGGTGATCAACGGCCAGGGTATTATGCAAAGTCCGGTGGTGCGCGAAGTCGCAGGGATTCCAGACGATCAGGTGATTTTGACCTGTGTGGCGCTTGGCTGGCCCGACCCTGACTTTGTCGCCAATTCGGTTGTGTCGCGCCGCCGCCCGATCAGCAATGTCACGCGGTTTTTGGGGTTTGAAAACGAAGGTTAATCACCCCCGTTCTCCGCCAGCCTTTTGGTCAACCCTTCGGGGTCCAAAAGCGTGATCGCGCGATAGTCGATCCGGATTTCACCGGCCTGTCGAAGCTGCTTCAAAACAGTGCTTGCGGAAGAGCGCGACAGGTTCGCCGCCACAGCCAGTTCTTGTTGAGTAATCGAAATGGAGCCAAGCGGCGGTGAGGCCGGATGTGCGAACCTGTGTCCCGCCAGACGCAGCAGCACTGCAACCAAACGCTTTTCGGCCGACGGTAGCATCAAATCATCAGCGGCACTAATGGCAAGGCCGGCATGTTGGACAACCAAGGCCGCAATCCAACGCCAGACCTGTGGATATGTCGCACTCAGTTTTTCGACGTCGGACTGGCGGATACGTATGAGGTGTAGATCCTCGGCGGCGTCGATTTCCATGATCCGAGGGCTGTTAGTGACAAGTTCCATGTCGCCGAACCAGAACCCCGGCCCGCACATATGGGCCAACCTTTGTTCATGTTCGTTCATGGCGATGTGCATGCGGATCACCCCTTGGGCGATTCCGTAAATATCGTGTTCTGCGGCCCCGATAGAGTAGACAAGCTGGCCAGCGGGCACATGAACCCAAGTTCCCAAGTCCAAAAACTGATCTGCAAAAGCTTGGGGCAAATCGCCAAGCCAACCTGCTTTAAGATGTTGAATTTTGGACATATGATTTCAAACTTTTTGGGAATGTGTAATTTTACACAATGTTTTTTGTCAGGCAATGGTATGTTTGATCTGGTGTTCTGGGAAAGGAACTATAGTGGAAAGACCGACGTTTTTTGTCAAAGCCGGACAAACTGTATCTGCAGGAAGAGGCCTGCGTTTCCTTGTGTCTATAGCGGCATTTTTGGCTGGTCCGGCATTTGCCGATGATGCGGGGCAATCACTAGAATCAGCGGTCAATGATCCTACCGCGTCGTTGATGGCGTTTCAGCTGCAAGACTATTACACCAGTTCCTACCACGGAGCGTCCGGTGCCACGGGAAATTTGGTTCAGTTTCGCGCTGCGATCCCATTTTCATTTGGCGGTCTCAATCATATTACCCGTCTAACGCTGCCTTACGTCACCAAAAGCCCGTCAGGGGCAACCGGCTTGACCGACGCAACGCTGTTTGATCTGGCCACTTTTGACCGGTCCTGGGGGCGGTTTGGATTCGGCGCTGTGGCTTTGCTGCCAACAGGAAGCGAAGGGCTAAGCGCCGAAAAATGGGGGTTGGGCCCTGCTGCCGGTCTGGTGGTGCAAAAGAAATGGGGATTGATCGGCCTGTTCAACCAGAACATTCTTACCGTTGCGGGCAACGAAGACATGCCGGACGTCAACATTTCCACAGTTCAACCCATTCTCAGCGTCGATTTAGACAAAGGCTGGTCCGCAGGGCTGTCAGAAATGACCATTGTTTATGACTGGGACGCGGGTGATTTTACGTCTTTGCCCTTGGGGGCAAAACTGTCCAAGATGACAAAAATCGGCGGTAAACCGGTACAATGGACCGTCAGTGCCGAACATAATTTCTATGATCAAGGGGCAGTTGGCCCCGAAAATACATACGGCTTTACGGCCAAATTGCTGCTTCCGAAATAGCCGGAATAACAACCCTTGACCTGCCGTTTGGATCAGACAAACGCGCAGGTCTTGATGTAGATTTGAAGGAAAGATCGATGAAGTTTCTTGTCATGTCGCTCGCTGCCGGATTGTTGGCGTCAACCGCCTTGGCCGATCCGCAACGCAACGCTTATTTCGGCGAAACCCATATGCACACGGCCCTGTCGCTGGATGCCTTTATTGGCGGTGCGCGATTGATGCCATCAGACAGTCTTCGTTTCGCCAAAGGCGGGTCGGTGATTGTGAATGGCCGCCACAAACAGCTGAGCCGCCCGCTGGATTTTGCTGCTGTTAGCGACCATGTGGAATATCTGGGCGAAATGTATTCAACGATTTTCCCGGATGCGCCGGGTTACATGCAGGACGATCTGGAACAGCTGCGGACACTGGAAACGCTAGAGGACAAACAGCAGTGGTTCTACAAATATGTGGTGTCCAACAATCGCGGTGAAAACCCCAGCCACCCACCGTTTTACCAAGGGCCGGAAACCACGCAGTCAGGTTGGACAATCATCAAGGACGCGGCCGAAGAACACAATGAGCCGGGCACCTTTACCGCTTTTGTGGCCTTTGAGTGGTCCGCAGCTCCCGGCGGAGGCAACATGCACCGCAACGTGATTTTCCGCGATGCGATTGCGCCGGATCTGCCCTTTTCCAGCTATGACAGCAACAAGGTCGAAGACCTTTGGAGCTGGTTGGAAAAAACCGCCGACGAGGGGTCGACCCTGTTGGCGATCCCGCACAACTCAAACGCGTCAAAACAGTTGATGTTCCCGGACGTCGACAGTTTCGGCAATGCGCTGACCACCGAATGGGCCGAGCGGCGCCAAAAGTGGGAACCTTTGATCGAGATGATGCAGATCAAGGGCAACTCCGAAGTGCATGAGGCCTTTTGGCAGGCGGATGAATTTGCCGGTTTTGAAAATGCCAATTCGATCCAGAAAAACTCGAACCGGTACTTCCACAAACGCGATTTTGTTCGCGAAGGGTTGAAAATTGGTTTGGCCAAGGAACAAGAGTTGGGTGTGAACCCGTTCATGTATGGCTTTACCGGCGGCACGGACAATCACAATGGTCTGACCGGCGATGTGGCCGAAGATGATTTTATGGGCGGACATGGCCCCGAAGACGGCACCGTTGATCGCCGCCGCACCGGCGGTGTTGGTGGCTGGATAGATGGATCGGATCTGTCGATCGGATCCCTTGCCGGTGTCTGGGCCGAAGAAAACACCCGCGGGTCCATCTGGGACGCGATGAAGCGGCGTGAAACTTTCGCGACATCGGGCACCCGCCTCAAGGTGCGGATGTTTGGCGGTGTTGGCTTGTCCGCGACAGAGCCATTGACCATGGCAGCCGACGGCTATGCAAACGGGGTTCCGATGGGCGGGGTGCTGGGGGCGTCGGATCAAGCACCGACTTTTACCGTCTATGCCGAAAAAGACGCAATGGGGGCCAATCTGGACCGGATCCAGATCATCAAAGGTTGGGTGGATGCCACTGGTGAGATTCACGAGAAGATCATCGATGTCGTCTGGTCCGGCGACCGCGCGGTCGGTGACGATGGCAAACTACCACCGGTGGGCAATACGGTTGATTTGAAAACGGCGCTCTATACCAATGACATCGGGGCGGCGACCTTGTTCGGGTCGTGGACCGATACGGATTTTGAGCCAACGGACGGGGCGTTCTATTATGCGCGGGCGCTGGAAATCCCGACGCCGCGTTGGACGACTTATGATGCTGTGCGCAATGACCTACCGCTGCTGAATGAAGTTGCGCCTGTCATTCAAGAACGCGCTTGGGGCTCTCCGATCTGGTATGCTCCGAAGTCATGAACCTGCCTCTAGCTTTGGAAAGTGTGTCTTATGTCTCTTAAATCAAAAGCCGCTTTGGCTGCCCTTTTAACAGCTACACTCGGCACCCCTGCACTTGCGGTCGAAGGCGGTGCCGGGGCCTATTTACTGGGGTCACGCGAAGGGTTCGCGGGTATTGTGCCCGGTCCGGGTACCTATGTTGGCATCGACGTGGTTTATGCTGAAGGAGAGGTCGAAGGGCTATCGCTAGGCGGTTTGCCCGTTCGCGCCAAATCGGACCTTAATGTGACCTTTGCCAAGTTGAGCATCACACAGGTTCTTGAAACGCAACTGTGGGGCGGGTCGCTTGCCTTCAATATCAATGTGCCATTTGTGATGGATGCGGGCCTGACCTTTACCGGGATAACCCCGCCGATCAACGGCATCCCGATCGAAGACAGCACTTCGGGCATCGGGGACATTACATTGACCTCACTGCTTGGGTGGCATAGCGGCAACCTGCATTATAGTGCCGGCCTTTCGGTGTTTGCACCAACCGGCAGCTATAATACGGCGTCGGTTGATGTGCCAAACCGGACGATCAGCGCGCTGAACACCGGTAAGAATATCTGGTCTTTTCAGCCAGTGGTGGCGGTCACACATTTTGATACCACCAGCGGTCTGGAATTTTCAGGTGCGGCTAGCGTTTTGTTCAGCACCCGAAATCATGACACCGACTATCAAAACGCACCGGCTTTGAACCTTGAGGCCGCTGTAATGCAGCACACCAAGTCAGGCTGGGCTTTTGGCCTTGCGGGGTATGCCTATTCGCAACTTGGCGATGATACCGGCTCGGGCGCGGACGCCACGCGTAAACTGTTGGAAGTGGATAGTCTGCGCGCCGAAGTTTACGGTGCGGGGCCGGTTGTCAGCTTTTCGGGGATGACAATATTTGGGGCGGACGCCACGTTGAAGCTGAAGTATTTCACTGAATTTGGCGCGAAGAACCGATTTGAAACGGATACGCTTTGGACCAACATTGCCTTCACCTTTTAAGAGTTTTGGCGCGGGCTAAGCCGTTATGACACGCCAGCTTTGAAAATTTTTGTACCCTACCGGTTGTCGGGCGGGGGCATCTTTGTATTGAAAACAGACGGAAATTTTGGGCTGGCCCGCAGGACTCTGACAACTCTAATCATTTAGATTTCCAAATTATGTCTTGCTCAATAATTGGCGTCCTACTGTTGGCAGGTCTCAAACAGTAGGATCATTAAAATGAAATTCGGCACTAAGATAGCCCTCGCGCTAACCCTCTGCGGCTCTCAGATCCATGCGTCTGAATATGACGCTGCCATGCAAAGTTTTTTGGACGGAAATATTCGCAATTGGGCGACTGCCCCGGAGATTGTTTCAGCAATCCAGTCTCAAAACACGACAACGTCTGGGTTTGACGAAGCACACATTATTGATCTTGATACTATCTGGCGGTCCGAAGTCGGCAGCGATAGCACGCCGACGATTACGCCAGTTTTGAACAACGCTGCGGCAGAATTTTTACGTGGTCAGGTTGCCCAGATGGACGGGATGATCACCGAAGTTTTCATTATGGACTCAGTCGGTTTGAATGTTGCCGCCTCCGGCGTGACGTCGGATTACTGGCAAGGAGATGAAGCCAAATTCACCCAAACCTATGCTGTTGGGTCGGACGCGGTGCATTTCAGCGACATCGATTTTGATGAATCCAGCCAGTCGTATCAGGCTCAAATTTCGTTTACGATCATTGATCCTGCATCCGGTGCACCCATCGGAGCGATGACAGTTGGCGTTTTGGCTGACGGGCTCATGTAGGTTCTCAATCTAACAAGTTTACTGATGTGAAACTCAATGGGAATTGGTGAATGGCAAATCCGGTTAAATCTGGCGTCCTAAAAGGGGCCCATAATTCATTGTTCATGCGATGTGCTGGGCTGATGACAATGACAACAATTGTTGTTGCCGGTATTTTGTCGGCCTTGTCGACCAATCTTGCAAATGATCTGGTCACCCAAGGTGTCGCAGAAAAAGCCCAGGGAACGTTGGTTCAAAAGGCGGATTTGCTGGCCAATCCGGTGAAGTTCAAGGTGGATGCCAAGATCGAGGCAGAGATTAGCGACGGTTTGCAAACACTCGGGGACAGCAGCCTTGGAATTGTCGTTGTGGATGTCAACGGGGCCTTGTTGAACAATTCGGATGCAACGCCAGAGCTGTTGGCAGAGTTGCAAGCCATTGCGCTTCAATCGATTGGCTCGGCGCAGGCAGAGGCATCACAAAGCAACCGGATTCTTGCACGTCCAATTGTCGCGGGCTCGTCAGAAAGCGTTATCGGCGCTGTTGCCTTGGCCTGGACACCTGAGCCCGCCAAGGCCGCTATAATTGGACAGAAAATCAAAATTGCCGGGTGGGCCGCCGGTGTTTTTGTAGTCATGTCGATCCTAACGATTTATTTGTTGCGGCGGTCCCTTGGCCTCCCCATGGCGCGGCTAAGCGGTGCCATAGCCCGTGTGTCCGATGGCGACTACGAAACCCCAATCGGAATGGTCAATCGCCGCGATGAGTTGGGGGATGTGGCCCGCAAACTGGCGCATCTGATGGAAAAACTTCAAATCGCACGCGAAAGCGAGGTGGAAAAAGAGCGGCAGAATGAAGCACAGGTTGCCGTGGTTGAGCAATTGGGAAAGGGTTTGATGCAACTGGCGGATGGCGTGCTTCACAAGGAGATTACCGAGGAGTTTCCCGAGAGCTATAAGCTTTTACAACAAAACTATAATCGCGCGCTGCGTGGCTTGCACTCTGCGATCACAAGGGTCAGTGAAAACTCCGGGAATATTCGCCATCATGCGGATGAAATAGCGCAGGCTTCTACGGACCTGTCGCAAAGAACCGAAACACAGGCGGCCACCTTGGAGCAATCTGCAGCGGCGCTGGATCAAATGCTTGCGATGGTAAAAGACGCAGCAACAGCCGCGGAAGAAGCCGAAAATGCGGTTCAAAACACAACCAATTTGGCCTCCAGGAGCGGCGATGTCATGCGATCGGCGATGTCTGCAATGGGTGAAATCGAAAAGTCATCCGAACAAATCAACGACATTATTTCAGTCATTGATGACATTGCTTTCCAGACAAACTTGCTGGCTTTGAATGCGGGTGTCGAGGCTGCAAGGGCGGGCGAATCCGGCAAGGGCTTTGCTGTTGTCGCTTCTGAAGTCCAAGGCCTTGCGCAGCGAAGTGCCGAAGCGGCGCAACAGATAAAAGAGCTGATCGTTGGATCTGCGGATCAGGTGCAAGATGGCGTTATGTTGGTACAAAGCGCGGGATCTGCATTGGACGAAGTGTTGAGCAATGTGTCCGGTATATCCACGATGGTCGGCGGAATCGCCAAGCGGGCATCGGATCAGGCGGATGGCCTGAATGAAATCAACATCGGCGTTATGAACCTTGACCGTGTCACCCAACAAAATGCAGCCATGGTCGAAGAATCCGCAAGCGCCGCACAAATGTTGAGAAACGAGGCCATGGGTCTCAGTGATCTCGTTCAGACATTCACGTTAGATGACGGCGCGGTAGACGAGCACGAGGATCCTGCGCAAGCAGCTTGATCTTGTCCTTAGGACCCAGTCAGATGTTTTGCTGCTGCAATCGCTGAAAACTCATAGAGATGTGCGCGCGCTGGATGTGGGCTGCCGCGTTCAAATCGCCGGAGCGTAACGCCAATTGGATTGCCTCCAATTCTTGATGAAAAATGCGCACCTCTTCATCAAGATCAAGCTGAGCTTCGATGGCGGTTTTCAACCAAATACGCTTGGTTTGGAAGTATAGCCGTTCCATGGTTTGCCGCAGAGGAATGTTGGAGGTCAGCTCTAATAATACTTGAAATACTTCCATGTCAAAGCGGGTGAAATCATGCGGGGTGCCGGTGGCAATAACTTTGGCGCTGCGTTGCACTAAACTGTCAAAGCGGAGCATGAATTTTTCGTTTGGTGGTTCCGGATCCAACCTGCCTACCAATTCGGTCAGTTCTATCCGCAGTCGGTAAACTTGGGCCAGTTCAGCGATGTCGGAGTCGGTCACGATGGTGCCGACCCCATGATGTGATTGAACCAACCCTTCGTCCTCAAGCCGGGCCAAAACGCGCCGGATCGGCGTGCGGCTTGTTCCGAATTCTTCGGCAAGGGCGGCTTCCGACAGACGCATGCCGGGGGGATATTCCAACAGGCAAATGCGCTGCCGGATTTCGCCGTGCATCACCGCATGGCGGTCACGCACAGTCGGCTGCACAGGATCGTGCGGTGTCTCATTTTGGTATGTCACCCAACCGTTCCCCTAGCCGTTCCAGCATTGTCAGGCACTGAGACAGTTGATCAAGCGACAGAAATTCATCTGCTTTATGGGCCTGTTCAATCGAGCCGGGTCCGCAAACCACAACATCGGTGCCAAGGGCCTGAAAAATACCGGCTTCGGTCCCAAAAGCAACCAGATCCGCGGTATTGGCACCGGTGAGCGTCCCAAAAATCTCGCGGGCTTCATTTTTGTCGGTTGGCACCAGACCTGCAACTTCGCCGATGGTTTCCAACTCAATTCTGGCTTGTGGATGGATTGCGCGCATTTGCGGAAGCAGGTCCCGTTCACATAGCTGCCGCAAAGCGGTCTTTACATGTTCCGCATCCGAGGTTTGAACCGGCCGCATTTCCCAATCGATTTGCGCCTTGGAGGCGATGACATTATGGGCGACACCGCCATTGAGCGCGCCAACATTGATGGTGGTCCATGGGGGTTCAAACGGGCTGCCGTCCGGTGCCATGCCTCGTAATTCTTTTTTAAGTTCCAACAAGCGGTTCACATAACGGGCGGCAAATTCAACCGCGTTCACGCCAAGATCCGGCGTGGAGCCATGCCCCTCTAGCCCGTGAAAATGAGTGGAATACTCGTAGCAACCTTTATGCCCTTCGATAATGCGCATCATCGTTGGTTCGCCGATGATTGCCACGCCGGGTGTCACACCGCGATCTTGCAGGGTTTGGGCCAAATGCTGTGCGCCAAAGCAGCCGATTTCTTCGTCATAAGTTAAGGCGAAATGTACCGGCCGGTCACGGATTTGACGGGCAAATTCTGGTGCCATGGCAAGAATGGCCGCAATGAACCCCTTCATGTCACAGGTGCCGCGACCATACAGGCGGCCGCCCCGTTCTTCCATTTCAAAGGGGTCCGACTGCCAATCTTGATCGGCCACAGGCACCACGTCACTATGGCCGGATAGCAAAATGCCACCGTCAATTTCGGGCCCGAGGGTGGCGAACAGATTGGCTTTGGTGCCACAGGGCGCACTGATCACGTCAACTTTGGCCCCGCAGGTTTCGAGATGGGTCGCGGCAAAATCTATCAACGCTAGGTTGCTGCTGCTCGATACAGTTGGAAAGGCCACCAGTTCGCGCAAAAGATCCTTGGTTTTGCTGAGATTCCCCATGCCTCAGGCTTTGACAAAAAGCTTGCGGTCAACATCGCAAAGGGTTTCGGCCGGGCCGCTATCGTTGATCAAAATGGTTTCCGTGGTTTCCAGCCCCCATGTGTCCATCCACAAGGCAGGCATAAAATGGAACACCATGCCGGGCTGTAGTTCCGTCTGGTCTTCGCTGCGGATTGAGGCGCTGCGCTCCCCCCAGTCCGGCGGATAGCTGAGGCCGATGGGATACCCGCAGCGACCCTCACGATGAATACCGTGTTTTTTCAGAACGTTGATAAAGGCGTTGGCGATGTCGCAGGTCCGGTTTCCGGCCCGCGCGGCCTCAAGCCCTGCGGCGATCCCTTCCAGTTGCGCCTGCTCTGCGTCCAGCATTTCTTGGGGCGGAGTGCCCAGAAAAATCGTTCGACACAGCGGCGCATGATAGCGGCGATAACAGCCGGACAGCTCAAAAAACGTCGCCTCGCCGCTGCGCATGGGCGTGCCATCCCATGTTAAATGCGCCGCCGTGGCATCCAGACCCGAGGGAGTCAGCGGTACAATCGCCGGATAATCGCCCCAAATGTCATCGACGCCGGTGATGCCTGCATGAAAGATTTCGGCGACCAGATCGTTTTTGCGCACTCCGGGTTCGGCTTTGTCCAATGCTGTTGTCATGACCTTTTCTGAAATGCGGGCTGCTTTGCGAATGAACCCAATCTCGCTTTCGGATTTGATCAGGCGTTGCCAGTTCACCAAGGCCGTTGCGTCAACCAGTTGGGCATTTGGCAAAGATGAAACCAAAACAGCATGCGCCTTGGCTGAGTAATAATAGTTGTCCAGCTCCACGCCGATTGTGGCGGTGTCAAAACCCAAGGCTTTGATATGTCGGGCCAAATCTTGCATCGGATGGCGCTGGGTGGATTGTACGAAATGGTCGGCGTATCCGTGGATGTGATCGGTTTCCATCCAGCAGGTGCGACCCGCGCCGATGCTGTCCATATGGCGTCCCCACCAGACCGGATCGCCTTCCATGCCCAATAAAACCCCTTGGTGTACATAAAACGACCAGCCGTCATAACCGGTCAGCCAGGCCTGATTGGACGGGTCTGTGACAAACAACAGATCAAGGCCTGCTGTCTGCATAGCGGCTCGGGTTTTGGCGATGCGTCGGTCATATTCGGCGCGACTGAACGGGGCATTTTCCTGAGGCATCGGTCCATCCTTTTGTGGCATTTCGGTTCGTGATGTGTACAACGCTAAAAACGAAATGGTGATATTAGTAGATGTGTGTAAGTTTCACGCTGAAAATCAAGTGATTCTTGATATGTTGTACACAATACAGAATTTGCGAAGACAGAATGGGACCTATACATGCTGAAAAACGACCAACTTGACAGCTGGGATCGGGAAAATTTCTTTCACCCGTCGACCCATTTGGCACAGCACGCGCGCGGCGAAAGTCCGTCGCGCGTTATCAAGACCGCCAGCGGCGTCTATATTGAAGACCGCGACGGCAACAAAATGCTTGATGCCTTTGCCGGGTTATACTGTGTGAATGTTGGCTATGGCCGCACCGAGATTGCGGATGCGATCGCGGCACAGGCGTCGGAACTGGCCTATTATCATTCCTATGTCGGCCATGGGACCGAGGCATCGATCACCTTGTCCAAGATGATTTTGGACCGCGCGCCTGCGAATATGTCCAAAGTTTACTTTGGTCTTGGCGGGTCCGATGCCAATGAAACCAACGTCAAACTGGTTTGGTATTACAACAACATCCTTGGCCGTCCGGAAAAGAAAAAAATCATCTCGCGTTGGCGCGGGTATCATGGTTCGGGTCTGGTGACGGGGTCTTTGACTGGGCTAGAGCTGTTCCACAAAAAGTTTGATCTGCCGCTCGACAACATTTTACACACCGAGGCACCTTATTATTACCGCCGGGCAAATCTGGATCAAACCGAAGAACAGTTTGTCGCCCATTGTGTTGCTGCGCTCGAAGAGATGATCGACCGCGAGGGCGCGGATACCATCGCGGCCTTTATCGGTGAGCCGGTTTTGGGGACAGGCGGTATCGTTCCGCCACCCGCAGGATATTGGGCCGCGATTCAAGCCGTTTTGAAAAAGCACGACATTTTGCTGATTGCGGACGAAGTGGTCACCGGGTTTGGCCGCTTGGGCAGCATGTTCGGATCGGATCACTACGGGCTTGAGGCGGATATTATCACCATCGCCAAAGGGTTGACCTCGGCCTACGCGCCTTTGTCCGGTTCAATTATTTCAGACAAGGTTTGGAAGGTGTTGGAGCAGGGGACAGATGAAAACGGCCCGATCGGCCACGGCTGGACCTATTCGGCCCATCCGATCGGGGCTGCGGCCGGTGTCGCCAACTTGAAGCTGATTGACAGCCTGAACCTGATCGAAAACGCAAGCTCAGTGGGCGGGTATTTCCGGTCCGCACTGGCAGATGCGCTGCAAGACCATCCCAACGTCGGCGAGGTGCGCGGCGAAGGTATGTTGGCCGCTGTCGAGTTTGTGCGCGACAAAGACAGCCGCACGTTCTTTGATGCCGCGGACAAAATTGGCCCGCAAATTTCTGCGAAACTGCTGGAGCAAGACAGCGTGATTGCGCGCGCAATGCCGCAGGGGGATATCTTGGGTTTTGCGCCGCCGTTTTGCCTAAGCCGTGAAGAGGCTGACACTGTTGTGGCTGCGACCCAGCGCGCCGTCACTGCGGTTCTGGGCTAATCAGGCCCTGCCTGAAATTCCGGTTGGGGCTGGCAGCCCCACCGGACCATCAAGTTTAGGATGCGTGGGACACAACCAGATCGCGGACTTCGGGGCTGCGAATAATCTGGGCAAAAAGATCAATACAATTCAGATGCGCATCCATGGCGGCGGCGGCGGCAGGTCCGTCCCGCAAACTGATCGCGTCGAGGATATCCTGATGTGCAGCAATAACTTCTTGGTGGCGATTTTTGCCTTTGGACATGCGAATGGTTTGAACGCGGTCCACCGTCCCCAGCAGCGCACGAATGATGCGGCTGGCGGAGGGCATTTTAGCAATCTCGATCAGTGCGCTGTGGAATTCACGATCCAATTTCAAGAACCACGGCCCATCGCCTTGAGCGGCGGCCTGGGTTTGCAGATCGATCAAGTCTTGGAGTTTTATTAGATCAATCGCGCCGCGCTGCGATGCGGCCTCGGCCGCGACGGCCATTTCCAAAGCTCGGCGCAACATCAGGCTTTCGTAAACCCGCTCAAAGCTGATCTTTGAAACATAGCTGCCGCTTTGGGGCCGAATATCCATCAATCCCTCTTCGGACAGACGAATAAAGGCTTCGCGAACGGGGGTTTTAGACACCCCCAATTCTGTTGCAACATCCTTTTCAGACACCCGCGCACCGGGTTGCCATGTCATTGAAATAATCCGTTCGCGGATCTGTTCATAGACGCGTTGGCTGATCGGGATGCCAATCGAAGAGGGCGCTTTGCCAGAAATGGACTTTGACATATCACGCTTTCTATTGACGTATCAATTTATAAGTTACTAAGTCACCCAGTGCGATAGGGTCAATGAAAAGGTTGCCTATCGCCGAGTATAGATAGCAAAGAGGGCCAAAAACATGAATGAGACAAAAGATCAGAACCAAAGCTGGGTTGATTGCGGCAATGGTGTAGATCGCCGGGTTCGTGCTGAAAACCCTGATCTGATGGTTGTTGAATTTAGGTTTGCCACAGGCGGCAATGGCGCATTGCACAGCCACCCCCATACCCAATCCACTTATGTCAGCTCAGGTGTGTTCGATTTTACCATTGACGGTGAAACCCGACGGATTTCCGCCGGCGATTGCTTTGTTATTCCGTCAAACGCCGAACACGGATGTCAGTGCATCGAAGCGGGTCTGCTGGTCGATTGCTTTACCCCGCGCCGCGACGATTTTCTATAAGGGACGAATGCCATGTTGACCGTTGAAACACTATACGCTGTCGATCCAGAGGCCGCCAAAGGCTTTGATACCAAAGGGTTACGCAAGAATTTTCACGTTGGTGGTCAGTTTGCCAAAGGTGAAATCCGGCTAACCTATACGCATTATGACCGGATGATTGTCGGGGGCGCTGTGCCTGCGGGCGGTGAACTGGTGCTGGATCGGGTTGCGGAATGCGGGACCTCGTCTTTCTTGAACCGCCGCGAAGTCGGCATTTTGAATATCGGCGAAACCGGCACTATTCAGGCTGGCAATGACAGCTGGACGTTGGAAAACGGCGACATGCTGTATCTGCCCATGGGGTCCGGAGCGGTGACATTTGCCGGACATGGCCGTTTCTACATTGCTTCTGCCCCTGCACATCATGCCTATCCGGCAGCTTTGATCCGCCCCGAGGATGCAAACCAAGTGCATCTTGGGTCACCGGAAACAGCCAATCATCGGACGATCTGTCAGTGTATCCACCCCGACGGGGTCGAAAGCTGTCAGTTGGTGATGGGGTATACCCAGCTGCACAACGGATCGGTTTGGAACACCATGCCAACCCATGTGCATGACCGCCGTATGGAAGCCTATCTGTATTACAATGTGGCCAAGGAACAGCGCGTGTTCCACTTTATGGGCCACCCGCAAGAAACCCGGCATTTGGTCATGGCGAACGAGGATATCGTTCTATCGCCGCCATGGTCTATCCATTCGGGTGTTGGCACCGGATCCTATACATTCTGCTGGGCCATGGCCGGTGACAACATGCAGTTCACCGATATGGACATGGTTGCGATGGAAGACATCCGTTAAACCGCGCCGCACAATGTCCGGCCTGCCCAGTTTTATTGGGCAGGCTGCACAGGCCGCATTGTTGCAATCAGCTCCGCCACTTTCAGGCCGAACTTGCGCATTTCCGACTTGTTCATGATCGCGCCGTCGGCTGTTAGATACATCCAGTCCGTGGCTTGCAAGATGTGCCCGCCTGCGTCCTCGGGCAGGATAATGTCGTAGGTGATCCGAACGGTTGACCCGGACACGGTCCCTTGGGCCGTGCCGACCAAATCGTCAGCCGTGGCTGTAAAACTGTTTCCAGTTCCCAATTTCAAATACCACTTCCGGCTTTGTGTCTTGCCGTTGGAATAAGTGAATTCTTCGGACAAGGTGCCGGTGTCGCCGTCCCATTCCCCGACCATCTTGGCGACAAAGCTGTTGGTCATCTTGCCGGTCGGGCCGAAAATCAGCCCTTCGGACAGAATTTCGCCAGACAAATGCTTGGTCAACTCAAATTGCGGTCCGGTGTTGGCATAGTTTTCGGGCGCTTGGAATTTGAAGCTGAAGAAATAGGTTTTTGCGATCATCGCAATCAGGGCGATCATCAGGCAGGCGATGACAATTTTCATACTGCGGAGCTTTCTGAGGGCAGCGTCAGAGCAAATGCAAAGGCTGCTGTTTTTAAGAAACAAGGGAGAATGGCATAGGCAAACGTCAGTGCGGACAAGGCTTGGGCCGTGTTGTCACCGCCGGCTTGGAAACCGTTGAATTCCAACAGCGGCAACGCGCAAGCGGCGGCAAGCGCCAAGGCCAGTTTTCCGGCAAAGGACCAGATGCCAAAGGCGGTGGATGCGCTGAGCTCTGCTTTGGTTAAGGCAATGCAGAACATAGCGGGCAACAGCACCATGTCCGCACCTAGCGCTGCGCCCGACGCGGCGCAGATCAAGGCAAATCCCAAGAGGTTGCCTGAACCAATAAATGCGGCACCGACAAAACTAAGAATGGCAAGAGGCATCGCAAACAGCAAAGTACGTTTGGCACCGATCTTGTGGCTGACTTTGGTCCAGACCGGCACGCTGAGACCGGCACTTAGGAAAAACAAAACCAACAACGGACCGGCAAGGTCGGGTAGGTTCAGGCGGTCTTGGACAAAAAACAAAAACAGGGTTGATGTCAAAGCGACGGGTAGGCTGTTCAGCACAGCCAACATCAACAATCGCATGGCCCCCGCCTGCGTCAAACCCGCATATGACAGCGGTTGGCCTTTGACCACCGGACGCGCCCAGATAGGGCGGGTTACAATCGCCACAACGACCGCAATTGCGCCGAGTGCAATGCCAAACGCCGGATAGCCCTGCGCGCTGGCACCGAACCCCATCAGCACCGACGGGGCAATGGCCGCAAGGATCACGCCGCCCAACATGCCGCCTTCGCGCCAGGCCGCAAGCGTCATCAATTCACGCGGACCTTCGCGTTTGGCCAAGGTAGCGCTGCGCCCGTACAGCAAGATCATGCCAAGGCTGTAGGCAGAAAACAGCAGCATCAAGATCAAGATCAGCTTGGCCACCAAAAACGTGCCGCTGGTCAGGCCGAACATCAATGGAAACCCGATGGCCAAGCCCGCCGCCGCCAACAATGCAAATCCGGCTTGTGCTTGCGGCCAGCGGTCTACGGCCCATCCGATGAGCGGGTCCTGAAACAGGTCAAACAACCGGATCGCCAGCAAAATAACCCCAAGCGTGCCAAGGCCAACCCCAAGGTTGATGGCGGCAAATTGCGGCAGATGGATATACAAAGGGATCCCTGCCGCCGCCAGCATCAAGGCATATAGGCTGACGCGGGGGTACAGCATCATTGACCTTTCAAAGCACGCGTAAACCGCGCTGATCGCGTATTTTCGCCCAAGAAGATCGACATGAAACGGGTTTTGATACCGGGGTGGCGCAGGGTGCAAATGGCGGTCCCGTTGTACCAGAATCTAAGCGTATCGGGCCCTTCACTGACCGCAAGATAGCGATCACCGGGCGAAACGCCTTTGTAGCACCGTTCCAGATCTGTCCGTATCGGCAGGCTGGGGCCAACCCGTTTCATTTCGCGCAGCGTCGCTTCAACCATGTCGTATTGGGTCAGCTTACGCTTATAGGTCAACTCAAGCCCGAAATCCTCGGACCAGTTGAGCGGCGCTGCGTTTTTGGTGAACAAACGTGCATCATAGAGTTGGAACCCCAAATAGCGAAAGGTCGCTTGCCCCCGCAGCTCTGCGCCCGGAAGCGCCTTGGCAACGGACGCGGACACGCCGGCAGAGGGAATAACCAATAAGGCAAATGCCAGCGCAATATGACGGAGAAATTTACGCATGGCCAAGCTCGACTTGGACAACATTGGTGTGCCCGATCGCAAAAGACGCAGCGCAGATTTCAAGGTAATACTGCCAATTGCGGAAGAAACTTTCGCCATAGCCTTGCTCCAGTATCTTGCGCTTTTGACCGACCAGCCGTTCGGCCCAAATCCGGCAGGTTTTGCCGTAGTCCTGTCCAAAGGCAAAGTTGTCCTGAACCTTAAGACCAGCGGATTTTGCTTGATCTGCAATCACTTGATCAGACAAGAGCATCCCACCGGGAAAGACGTATTGACGGATGTAATCGGACGATCCGCGATAGGTTTCGAAAAACTCGTCGCGTACAGTGATGGCTTGCAACATCACCTTTCCACCCTCGGCCAGATTGCTCTTGAGGGCAGAAAAGTAGCTGGGCCAATAGCGTTCGCCGACAGCTTCGATCATCTCGATGGAAACGATATTGTCGAATTTTCCACTGACATCGCGATAATCGCGCAATTGGATATCCGCGCGGCCATCCAGGCGGCAATCGGCATAGCTGTGCTGGTTACGAGAGATTGTAACACCAGTCACATCGCGGCCTTCGGTGCTGGCATGTTCGGCAAAACCGCCCCAGCCGCAGCCTATTTCAAGCACCCGCTCGCCGTCGCCAAGCCGGGACATGACCCGCGCGTTTTTGCGGGTTTGAGCCTGAGCAAGATCATCGCCCTCGGGTCCGAATATGCCCGACGAATATGTCATGCCTTCGTCTAGCCACAGCTGGTAAAACTCGTTCCCGACGTCATAGTGCGCGCGAATGTTCTTGCGCGAACCGCGTTTGGAATTCGCCCGCAGAACTGTATCTACAAGCCGGAATTTCGCACGATTAAAGGGGCTTGCCTGATCATAACCGCCCATTTTATCGCGGTTTAGCAGGGCGACGCTCATCAACCCTTCGACAGATGGCGTGTCCCAAAGCCCTTGAACATAGGCTTCGCCCAATCCGACTTGGCCATGCGCGGCCATTGCAGACACTGCGGCCCAATCGTTGATGCGCATCTCGGCCTCTGGTCCGTGATCCCCGAATTGATAGCGTGCGCCGTCGGGGGTGCGCAGTGTCAGTTGACCGTCATGCAGTTGCGCGCAGGTCGCCAGGAATTCCGACTTTAGGGCTTTGTTCGTCAATGTCATGGTCAGATCCTTTGGTTGCGTATGCGGTTTCAGAGTTCATTTTACGGACAATCCGCATGGCGCTGGCAATGCCGTCTTCGTGGAAACCATTGCGGTTGTACGCCCCCGCGAACCACGTGTTGTTGGTGCCTTGCATCTCTTGGATTTTGAGCTGCGCCTGCAGGGCCGGTTTGTCAAAAACCGGATGCGCAAATTCGACGCTGTCATACACTTTGTCGGCGGGGATCGGTTTTGACGGGTTCAAAGTGACGAACAACGGGTCGGATTCGGGAATGTTTTGTAGGCGGTTCATCCAATAGGTGATGCCGACGCCGCCTTCTTGCGACCGGTAGGCCCAGCTGGACCAGCAACCGCGCCGCTTTGGCATTTGGGTTTCGTCGCAATGCAAGACTGCGGTGTTCGGTTGATAGCGGATGGCACCAAGCGTGCCGGTTTCGGCAGGGGTTGCACCGGCACCCAAGATCGCAAGCGCCTGATCCGAATGGCAGGCCAAAATGATGTCGTCAAAGCTGTGCAGCTCTTGACCTTGAGCTTGAACCTGTCCGCCAGTTGTGTCGCGTGTGACAGACTCGACAGGGGTTCCGGTATGGATTTTCACGCCGCGCGCTAAAAGTGCTGTTTCCAACCGGCTGACATACTCAATGCTGCCGCCTTTGACCGTCCACCACTGGTGCTGGCCCGTGCCCGCCAAAAGGGCGTGGTTGCGGAAAAAGTGGATCAAAGATTTTGCGGGAAACGCGTCGACTTCGCCAGCGGGGGTTGACCAGATCGCGCCGCACATCGGCATCAGGTAATTGTCGCGAAACCATGTTCCAAGGCCAAGCTTGGTGACCAATTCGCCAATGGTGATTTCGTCATCGACTGCGGCGGCTTCGGCTTCCTTGCCAAAGCGCAAGATGTCCGCGACCATCTTGTAAAATTGCGGCCGCACCAGATTGCGCTTTTGCGCTGAAATCGCTTTGAAACTGTTCAACCCGTATTCGATTTTACCATCGTCGATGCTGGCGCAAAAGCTCATCTCGCTTTTTTCGACCGGCACGTTCAGATCGCGGAATAATCGCGTCAGATAGGGGTAGGTGGCGTAATTGAAGACGATGAACCCGGTGTCGACAGGTTGATCCCCGTTTTTTCCGGCAATGACAGTACGGGCATGCCCGCCCAGACGCGGCGCGGCCTCGTACAAGGTCACGTCGTGGTTGGGTGACAGATAGTAGGCTGCCGCCATACCGGAAATGCCACCTCCGACAATGGTAATCTTGCGGCGCGAGCCACGGATTTGATCGAGCATGCGGTCCTCGTTTTCACTTGGTTTGAAGGGGATACGCGGGGCAACCACGATTAGATCACATTTAGTTTTAGAAAATCACCGTCCAGGGTGATCTAATGGCCGCTGCCTGCCGTACAAAAGCATATGATCCAACACATCCAAGCCCAAACCTTTCACGCCCGCCGCGGCAGCATCAAAAACGCCTTCCGCTATGGGGTCGACTATCTGCTGACCGACATGTCACCGGAAACGGTGCCCCTTTTGTCGCGCAACCGGTTCAATCTGTTTTCGATCCACGATCGCCATCACGGCGGTCCGCGCGGAGATGGGCACGGGGTCGAATGGTTCCGCAACGAGCTTGAACAGCGGGGGTTTCCGGTTGAACGGGCGCAGCTTTTGTTGCTGACCCAGCCGAGCTTCCTTTGGTTCCAGTTCAATCCGGTCAGTTTCTGGATCGCGGTTATCGATGGCTCGGCGCGTGCTTTCATCGCCGAGGTGAACAATACTTTCGGGCACCGCCATTGCTATTTTTGCGCCCACAGAGACTTTCGGCCGATCGAATGGTCAGAGACATTGGAGGCGGAAAAACTGATGCATGTATCGCCATTTCAACAGGTTGCGGGCCAGTACAGCTTCAACTTCGAAATGACGGATCGCGCCTTCAATATCCGTATTTCATTTGAAAACGGGGACCAAGGCGTGCTGGCCACGTTGAATGGAATGCGCAGGCCGGCGACATCAAAATCACTTCTCGGCGCAGCGTTCCGCCGGCCATTGGGGGCCGTGCGGGTTGTCGCTTTGATCTATTGGCAAGCGTTGAAACTCTGGCTCAAGCGTGCCCCGTTTTTGCGCAAGCCAGAGCCGCCGGAACCTTTGGTGTCGAACAGCCGGAATTATTCAGGGGTTGCGGCCAAGAGAACAGGCACATGAACCGGTTCCAAGGGAAAACCTATTGGGTGATCGGGGCCAGCGAAGGGTTGGGACGTGAAATTGCAAAAGGATTGGATGAGGCCGGAGCGCATGTGATTGTCTCCGCACGGTCCATGGCACGCCTGCAACATCTGACCAGCGGGTTGAACAACGCGCGGGCGCTGCAAATGGACGTCACGGATGCGCAATCGGTTTTGGCTGCGGCGCGAGCGTTGGGACCAATCGACGGTGTTGTCTATAACGCAGGGGCCTATGATCCGATGCGGACCCAAGATTGGGACGGCAATGCGGCCTTGCAAATGGTTGATGTCAACTTCAACGGCGCGCTGCGGGTTTTGGGGCAGGTGATCCCTGAATTTGTGCATGAAGAACGGGGCGATATCACTTTGATAGGCTCGCTTGCAGGATATCGTGGGCTGCCTGCTGCGATTGGTTACGGGGCGAGCAAAGCCGCGTTAATAAGCCTTGCAGAAACCATGCGGCACGATTTGAAGGGCAGCGGCGTGACAATCCGAATTGTGAACCCCGGCTTTATCAAGACCCGTCTGACCCAAAAGAATGACTTTGAAATGCCGCAGCTTATGTCCCCTGAAACGGCAGCGGGATATGTTTTAAAG
>NZ_QKMF01000011.1 GCF_003208435.1 Pelagimonas varians
GAGACTTTGAGCGGCAAGTCGCGGAAGTGCAAATCCGCATCGCAGTCCTTAACCGCTACACCGCTTTGGGCATACCAGTCACTGAGCCTGTAGGCGAAATCCGGATGAGGAAAGGGGAAGCTCGCCTTTCATCCGATTTGTGCAACAAAGCCGAGCAATGAGCTTGCCCCTGCTCTGGAGAATTCCAAACTGGACGGGAATTTCTTAAAATTCGGTTTTGGATGCCATTCCTGCCGCACCATATCCCTTGGGACAGAGTCGAACCTCGGGCATTATCCTTCAGGGGGTAAAAGCAAGAAAATCGGGCGTTTCCGCCCGATAGACTTCTTATGCTTGCAAATTGGCTATTCTGACCCGGCCGGTGGCCACTAATTGGTAGTCAGAATACAGACTCCGAGTTTAGTGGCCCATCATCCGCACTTAGAGTGACCGCACGACGCGCATGTCATACATCCCTCAACCATTCGTAGGTCAAACTGTCCGCACGATGGGCAAGCTTTGCCTCGGGGGGCAGACGATATATTGACGACATCGGCCTGCGGGTCGGTTTTTAACCCCATGCCTTCGCCTTCCAAGAAGCCCGTCAACACCATGTGCTTTTCGATCACGCCGCCAATCGCTGCAAGAATTGAAGGAATGTACTTGCCCTGCACCCATGCGCCGCCGCGTGGGTCAAACACTGCCTTCAGCTCTTCGACAACAAAGCTCACGTCGCCACCGCGGCGGAACACAGCCGAGATCATCCGCGTCAATGCCACAGTCCAAGCGAAATGTTCCATGTTCTTTGAATTGATGAAAACTTCGAACGGACGGCGATGACCGCTTACAATCACGTCATTGATGGTCAGATAGATCGCATGTTCACTGTCTGGCCACTTAAGCTTGTAAGTCGCGCCTTCCAGTGACTGCGGACGGTCAAGCGGCTCAGACATATAGACCACTTCGGCACCGGCATCTTTCGCCATTTTCGGGCTGTCCGACGGCGCTTTTTCGGTGCTTTCAGAGACGGACAAAACAGATCCGGTCACATCGTTCGGGCGATAGGTGGTACACCCTTTGCATCCGGTTTCATAGGCTTCCAAATACACGCTTTGGAAATCATCGAACGAGATATCTTCGGGACAGTTGATCGTCTTGGAGATCGAACTATCGATCCACTTTTGTGCTGCGGCCTGCATACGCACGTGATCCAGCGGTGCCAGTGTCTGCGCATTGACAAAGTGGTCCGGCAGCTCTTTATCACCAAATTTTTCACGCCACATTTGCACGGCGTAATCGATAACTTCTTCTTCGGTGCGTGTGCCGTCTTTTTGCAGAACTTTGCGGGTGTAGCTGTAGGCAAAAACCGGCTCGATTCCGCTCGAGACATTGCCCGCATAAAGCGAGATGGTGCCGGTTGGGGCGATAGAAGTCAGCAGCGCGTTGCGAATGCCGTTTTCGCGGATCGCATCCCGAACGTCCTCATCCATTGCGCGCATGGTGCCGCTTTCCAAGTATGGTTCGGCCTCGAACAAAGGAAAGGCCCCTTTTTCCTTGGCCAAATGCACCGACGCCAGATATGCGGCGCGGGCGATCCGTTTCAGCCAGTCCTCGGTTTGACGCGCCGCCTCCTCAGAGCCATAGCGCTGTCCAACCATAAGCAAGGCATCCGCCAATCCAGTCACACCCAAGCCGATCCGGCGCTTGTTTTGCGCTTCGATCCGCTGCTCTTCGAGTGGGAACCGCGACGCGTCGACAACATTGTCCATCATGCGCACGGCAGTGGCGACCAAATCATCCAGCAGCTCTTCGTCCAGATCAGCACCGTCTTCGAACGGACGATCAACCAGACGCGCCATATTGATCGATCCCAGCAAACAGGCACCATAGGGCGGCAAAGGTTGCTCGCCGCAAGGGTTGGTTGCGGCAATGGTTTCAACATAGCTCAGGTTGTTGGCCTTGTTGATCCGGTCGATGAAAATAACGCCCGGTTCAGCATAATCATAGGTGGCACGCATGATCTTGTTCCAAAGATCGCGGGCTTCGACAGTGTGATAAACACGGTCGCCGAATTTCAATTCCCAGCTGCCGTTCGCTTTGACTGCGGCCATGAAATCATCGGTGATCAAAACGGACAGGTTGAACATCCGCAAACGGGCGCTGTCAGATTTGGCGGCGATGAAATCTTCGATGTCGGGATGGTCGCATCGCATGGTTGCCATCATTGCGCCGCGTCGCGATCCGGCAGACATAATCGTGCGGCACATCGCGTCCCAAACATCCATAAAGCTCAGTGGGCCAGAGGCATCTGCCGCAACACCCGCCACGGGGGCCCCTTTGGGCCGGATGGTCGAGAAGTCATAGCCAATGCCGCCACCTTGCTGCATTGTCAGCGCCGCTTCGCGCAACATGTCGAAAATTCCGCCCATCTGGTCAGGGACCGTGCCCATCACAAAACAGTTGAACAACGTCACGGACCGCGCAGTACCCGCGCCTGCGGTTATGCGGCCGGCTGGCAGGAATTTGAAATCTTCCAGTGCGCCGTAGAATTTATCTTCCCAGACTTTGGGTTCTGCTTCGACCTCTGCCAAAGAACGGGCAATCCGGCGCCAGCTGTCTTCGACGCTTTGGTCGATTGGCGTTCCGTCTGCCTCTTTCAGGCGGTATTTCATGTCCCAGATCTGTTCGGCGATTGGGGCAGCAAATCGGGTCATGGCAGCGAATCTCTTTCTAGTTGGGCAGGACATTTTCATACCCAAGCATATCGTTCGGATAAAGGCATATCTTAGAGTAAGCAACGCAACAGCTTGAAGACGCAGACCAGTGATATACCATATCCTGCGAAAACTGGGGAAGAATCTGTGGATAAAATCACACATCTCATCAAACTGAGCGTTGGCACCGACAGCGTCGAAAGCCTTGCGACGTGGCAGCAGATGCGCGCTGCGGAACGCCCCGACGGTTTACCTCGGCATGTCACCCGAATGTGGCCCCGCCGGGAAGACGAGATTTTGGCAGGCGGATCAATCTATTGGGTGATCAAGGGCGTCATTCAGTGCCGGCAACGGATACTTCGTTTGGACAAGGTCACCGGCGAAGACGGCATCAATCGCTGTGCCATAATCTTGGACCCCGAGCTGATCCGCACCGCCAACGTCCAACGCCGCCCCTTTCAAGGCTGGCGCTATCTAACCGCAGCGGACGCGCCGCCGGATCTTTCGAATGCCGCCCGAACCGAAGAACCGCTACCTGCCGAACTGGCTGGTGCTTTGGCTGAAATCGGCGTCCTGTAACTTTTCACAGCTTTGCGCCCCGTCAAGGAAATGTTTTTTCTCTCGCCATATACTTAGCGCAGGAAACGGCGCTTTCGAACAACATTGGAGACAGGGATGAAACGTTTTATATTAGCCGCAACGCTGGCTTTTGCCGCGACCGTCGCGCAGGCGGATCAGTTGATCGGCAGCTATGTCGCCTATATCGGTCAGGATGACCTGTATAATTCCAAAGGGGCCCGCCTATCGGAGCCTTGGCAGATTTTGCGTCAGGATCGCGCCAATTATCACCGGTTTGGCATCAGCCAAGGGGGGGACGAATGGGACCCGTTCTTTGGCAGCATTGAAAACCGCGGCATCATGGAGCGCATGATCATGAACGGTTCAATTGAGCCAGCTGCGGCACGCAATCTGGTACGCGGAGGGGCGACGGTGTTCGTCCGCATCTATGGCACCGGCAATCAGGGCCGCTATGTCAACGTGACAGTCACCCGCTGACCGCCCAGCTTATTGGCTGCGCCCTTTTCCTGTAACCAAATACCAAAGAAATGCAGGGATTTCGCGCAGCCAAGATTTGCCCAAGCGGTACAGGCTGGTGCCACGTTGCGCCGGGCAACTGGCGCGGGCCTGCAACCCGACCCGCCGCGCAACCAGCAAAGCGCGCGGGGCATGGTATGTATCTGTGACAATAATTGCTGATCTGGCACCTCGTTCATGCAGTTTGCGGCTGGAAAACAAGAGGTTCTCTTCGGTTGTATGTGACTGATCTTCAAGGATCAGATCTGTTGCCGCAACACCAAGGCCCTGACAAATATCAACAATCGCCTGCGCTTCGGAGGGGGGACTTTTTCCGACCCCGCCCGACGCAACGATGCCCGACACATCCCCGCAGTGCCATAGGCTTGCCGCATGCGCTGCGCGCCGCCGCAACGTCGGCGATGGCACCCCGCCAGCCCATACAGCCGCACCCAAGACGATCGCCAAGGGTTTCACCTGCTCTGATGTTTTGGTTTCGGGTGACAGTGTCATTTGCGCACAAAAGCACATGCCCTGTGCATTGCCCATTGCTTTTGCCACCCACTCTAGCAATCCGTGCAGCAAGAGTTACGTTAGCGCTCAAAGGAAAAGGGAAACTGCAATGACCGAAGAATACACGCCGCCAAAGGTTTGGACTTGGGAAAAAGAAAATGGTGGCCAGTGGGCGTCGCTAAACCGGCCAATTGCTGGCGCAACCCATGACAAAGAGTTGCCGCGCGGCGAGCACCCCTTGCAACTGTACAGCCTTGCGACCCCCAATGGTGTCAAAGTCACCGTGATGCTCGAAGAGCTTCTGGAAGCCGGTCATGACGCTGAATATGACGCATGGTTGATCAAAATCGGCGATGGCGACCAGTTTGGTTCCGGTTTTGTTGACGTAAACCCGAACTCAAAAATCCCTGCCTTGCTGGATTACTCCGGCGATGCGCCCGTTCGCATCTTTGAATCCGGTGCAATTCTGATGCATTTGGCCGAAAAATTTGATGCCTTTCAGGGCAAACCCGAAGACCGTGCGGAATTGCTGTCTTGGCTGATGTGGCAGATGGGCAGTGCGCCTTATTTAGGTGGCGGTTTTGGTCATTTCTATGCCTACGCCCCCTACCCCATGGAATATCCGATCGACCGCTTTGCGATGGAAGTGAAGCGCCAATTGGACGTGTTGGACCGCAACCTTGCCGACCGCCGCTTTATCACGGGTGACGAATATACCATCGCGGATATCGCAATTTGGCCTTGGTATGGCAATCTGGTTTTGGGGCGTCAGTACAATGCCGCCGAATTCTTGCAGGTCGAATCCTACAAAAACGTGCTGCGTTGGGCGCAAGAGGTGGGCGCACGACCAGCCGTTAAACGCGGCCGCATTGTGAACCGCACCTTCGGTGAGCCGCACGAACAATTGCACGAACGGCACAGCGCTGCGGATTTTGACACCGTTCCAGCCAACCCAGACGAATAAATCGGCGCAGCCAAACCTTTTGCACAGGGATTTGGTTACACCGCCAAAAGATCGCGCAGTGCTGTAAGTGCTGCGCGGTCACTTGCATCAAGCCGCGCGTTTCGACTGCGAAACAACGTTGCCTGAGACCGCAAAACCGGCTCTTCTTCCAAAATCTTCAGATGGTTCGCACGCAATGTCTCGCCGCTTGACGTGATGTCTGCGACGGCTTCGGCAGTCAGGTTTTTGACTGTGCCCTCTGTTGCGCCTTGGCTGTCCACCAATTGATAATCGGCAACCCCGGCCCGATGCAGATAGTTGCGCACCAACCGGTGATACTTGGTCGCGATGCGCATACGAAATCCGTGCTCTGTCCGAAAGGCCGCAGCAGCTGCGTCCAGATCATCCAGCGTATTCACATCCACCCAGCAGTTGGGAACCGCAAGGATCAGATCCGCATGACCAAAGCCCAGCTCGGCCAGTGGTTCTACTTTTTGATCCCATTGCACCAGCTTTTCTTGCACAAGGTCCGTGCCGGTGACCCCCAAATTGATGCGCCCAGCCGCCAGTTCACGCGGGATTTCGCCCGCTGAAAGCAAGACCAGCTCAATGCCGTCCACGCCGTCCACCGCGCCTGCATATTCCCGATCCGATCCGGTCCGCGCCAAGGTTACGCCGCGTTCCCCGAACCAGTCAAAGGTCTTCTCCATCAACCGCCCTTTGGACGGAACACCCAGTTTGATGGTCATACCGAGGCCTCCAGATCATATAGCAGACCGGGGCGCACAACGCCGCCAACCGCCGGAATTTCAGATCCATTGCCAAGCCTCTGGGTCAACGCATCATAGCGACCACCCGATGCAATTGCTGGCACATTTGGATCGGGGGTCAAAAACCCAAAGACAAACCCGTCATAATATTCCATCGATGTTCGGCCAAAACTGGCTTCGAATTCCAATGCCTCGACATCAACACCGCGTGCATCCAATGCCTCGCAGCGCCGGGCAAATCGTTCAACAGCCCCCGAAATAGCGGGTAGATCGACAGCAATATCGCGCAATTGCTCAACAGCGAAGACGCAGGTCTCTGACACTTTGAGGATGCTTTCCAGCAACTCAACTTGCGCTTTGCTCAGGCGTGGTTCGGCTGCATCCGCCCTCAGAGCCTGAACACGGGCCTCAATTTCGGCCTCTGAGCGTAGCCCCATCATTGGCCCAGCCGTTGCCATAGGGTTGGCAGCCGCCAACAGCGCAGCGCGCGACGGGGGCACAGGCGTGCGTCCGGAAAACCGATCCAACAAAGACCTGAACCGACGCGGCCGCCAGATATGGCGCATCAACGCGGTTTTCCGGCGGTCCGAAGTTGCCAATCCGGCCACTGCCGCCGTTAAAATTCCGATGTCGCCGGTCACTGCCCGCAACGCGTAGGGTGCAAGCACTTTTGAAAACAGCGAAAACACCTCGGCGTCAGCTGCCTCCGGGTCTGTGCGATCAAATACTTCATAGCCGACTTGGTAGTATTCCGAGGCCCGATCAGGGTGATCTTCTTGGCGGCGAAAAACCGGCCCGCAGTAGGTATAGCGGGCCGGATCGGCCCCGCCGTCCATATGCATTTGCACAACCGGAACGGTGAAATCCGGGCGCATCATCACCTCACCGCGCTCCGGATCAGAAGACACATAGGCCCGAGTTCGAATATCTTCGCCATACAGATCAAGGAAGGTGCCAGCAGGCTGCAAGATGTGGCATTCCACAACCTGCGCACCAGCCGCCACGAATTCGGCCTGTAGCGCGGTGGCTTTGGCTTTAATCTTGGTCAGGCTCATGGGTTCAAGTCCAGAATTTCGCGCACTTTGGCAACCAATTGGTCACGAGGAACCTCATATTGCGAAGGGCGCTCTTTCCATTCTTCGAGCGTCGCATTTTCGGCAATTTTCGCACCAAGGATCAAATCCTTGATTTGCACCATACCATTGGCATGTTCATCGCCGCCTTCGATCACTGCAATCGGGCTTTCGCGTTTGTCTGCATATTTCAGCTGGTTGCCAAAATTCTTGGGATTGCCCAGATACACTTCGGCGCGGATACCGGCATTGCGCAATTCGGCCACCATCGTTTGGTAGTCGGCCATCCGGTCCTTATCCATAACAGTGACGACAACAGGTCCTTGGACTGTGCCGCCAATCCGGCCCTTTTCGCGCAGCGCTGCCAACAGGCGGTCAACACCAATAGATACACCCGTAGCAGGCACAGCCTGACCGGTGAACCGTTTGACAAGATCGTCATATCGACCGCCGCCCGCAACAGACCCGAACTGGCGCTTGCGACCCTTTTCATCAAGGATTTCAAAAGTCAGTTCAGCCTCGAACACAGGACCGGTGTAGTACCCCAGCCCGCGCACCACGCTTGGGTCGATCTCGATCCGGTCTGCGTTATAGCCCTGCACCGCCAAAAGATCTCCGATCTTTTCCAGCTCGCCCACGCCTTCGGCACCAATTGTGCTGGCCCCGATAGCATCGCGCAGATTGGCAAAGGTTTTAGCAACATCACTGCTTTTGGAGGTCAGGAAAGCCACAACCGGCTCCGCCTGATCCACTGACAGACCGACACCGTCGATATAGGCCCCCGAGGCGTCCAAGCGCCCCTTGCCGAGCAATTCGCGCACGCCTGCTTCGCCAACCTTGTCAAATTTGTCGATGGTACGCAAAACCGCGTCACGTTGAGCGTCATCGGACAAGCCCATGGTTTCCAGCACACCGTTCAGAACTTTGCGGTTGTTGACACGCACCAGATAGTCGCCGCGCGGAATTCCAACACGTTCAAGCGTATCCGACAACATCGCACAGATCTCGGCATCGGCCGCAACGTTCGCTGATCCCACAGTGTCCGCATCGCATTGATAGAACTGGCGATAGCGGCCGGGTCCGGGCTTTTCATTGCGCCAAACCGGCCCCATCGCATAGCGGCGGTAAGGCAGCGGCAGATCATTACGATATTGCGCATAAACGCGGGCCAAAGGCGCGGTCAGATCATAGCGCAGCGCCATCCAGGCATCATCTTCGTCTTGCCAAGCGAACACACCTTCGTTGGGGCGATCCACGTCTGGCAGGAACTTGCCCAATGCCTCGACTGTTTCAACACCCGAGCTTTCCAGCGCATCAAAACCGTATTGATGGTAGACCTCGGCAATCGTTTTGAGCATGTCTGCGCGTTCGGTCACCTCGGTGCCGAAATAATCGCGGAATCCCTTGGGCGTTTGTGCCTTGGGGCGGGGAGCTTTTTTAACTTTGGCCATGGTCTCTTCCGGCTTGAAAATCCGTCGTGCCCCCTCTACCCGCTTGGATTGCTCGGGGCAAGCGACCCGCTTGTTTCGCTTGCCATCAAATGATGTGGTGCCTATCTGGTCACAAGACAAAGGAACGGGTCATGGCCAGCAATAACATCGAAATGGAAGAGCGCATTGCGCATCTGATACGCACAGTGGACGAGCTGTCAGACACAGTGGCGCGCCAAGATCGCGAAATTTCGCAATTGTCAGACCGTGTGATGATGCTGATGACCCGAGAAGCACAGCGCGAATCCCAAGGTGGCGGCGGCGTTATATTGGGCGATGAACGCCCGCCGCATTGGTAATCTGGCGTCAAATCGCACCAGTCTTGGCCCGAGAACTCAGCCTTTGATATCCAGTGCGGCGACTTCCCCATCATGCAGCAAAAGGTTTTTCCAGCGCGGGCTACCGCCGAAACGCTCATAGACCGTGACAAAAACTGTGTCTTTGGACAGCTTCTTCATGCTTGATCCGCAAGGTTTGCCAGCCTTGACGCGGCAGACCTTGGATTTGATCTTTTCATAGGCCTGATCGGTGTCAGAGACCGGTAGTGTCTTGCCGGATGTGCCGTAGTGTACCGCTTCGTAAGTTTCGGGAGACGCAAACATAACCAAAGCAGCCGTAAACTGGCGGGCGCAGCCATCGTCGAAGCCGGTCAGGTAAAACGTCCGCTGCGCGACAGACCCCGGCGCGCTGTCATAAAGTGTGTAGCCGCGGCCTCTTTCAGGCCAACTGCCGGATTTACGTCCTAATTGCGCTTTGGACACACCGCACAACCGCGCCAACCGGCCATATGGCAACGTCGTGCCAGCCTTTACTTGTTCATAGTCAGGATCGCCAAGCTTTGGAGCCCGCCCGGATTTGGTTTTGCCGCCTGTGCCACCTAGGCCTAGCCCCAAAAGGCCACGTTTCTTTTTAGGGGCAGGTGCATCTTCCAGCGCCAATGCAGCCAGCACAATCGGGGTATCCGTATCCGCCTGAAAACTATCTGCACGCCCCGCAACCCGCGCCGCCTCGGCTTGCGCCGTAACTTCCGACGATATTTCCGGGTTTTGCCCATCTACAAGATCGACAAGATCACCCTGCGGTGCGTCATCCGTCACCGCATCGGCCTTGCGGCCAAGAAATCCAAGCAAGCCGCCGCGCGGCTTTTCCTGAGCAACAGTGCGCTGTGGCAGGTCTGGAACAGGCACATCTGACAGATCCCCACCGGCAGGATCGGCCAAGGCATCGACCTGTCCGGCGCTGGCATCAATGTCCATGTCTTGCAGTTTGGGCACGTCCCGCAAAGGATCTGCACAGCCAGCAACAACCGCCACCAAAGACAGTGAGAGAATGATCCGGTGCATGCACACCCCCCTTTTATCCACAGCGCCTCTTAACGCATAGGCAAGGGGCGGTCTATTGTTCAGCCCGAAATCACGGCAAAAAACCGCGTTTTTAGAATTCCTCGACCGCCAAAACCCCGTCCAAAGATTTGACCGCACCCTTGGTTTCCGGCGTGACCGGAAAGGCTTGTTTCAGGTCCAGCTCAACCTCACCGGGCAAACCGTGATCGCTAAGGCACACATGAACCGGACCACGCGGCGCTTTGGGCATTTGTTCTGCCGCACGCCCCAAAACCGATGCAATTTGCGACAGCGCCATTGAATTTTCGACGAAAATTCGCATACCCGCGATGGTGTTGCTTGAAACGGCCTGTTCCACCGGCGTCACGCCGCGGCATAGCAATTTCAACTGATCGGATTCCATGGTTGCTTCGACAGTGATCACAACCTTGGAGCCAGTGTCCAAGAATTCCCGCGATTTTTCGAGCGCCTCCGAGAAAATCGTCACTTCGTAGGCTCCTGTCGGATCGCTGAGCTGCGCAAAGGCAAACCTGTTGCCGCGCGCCGACTTGCGCTCTTGCCGCCCAGCAACGACCCCACCCAATTTCGCAACCAAAGGTGCCCGTTCAGCTTTGACCATCACCTCGTCCAGCGTCAAAACATCCGACCGCTTCAATGCCGCCATGTAGTCATCTAGGGGATGGCCGGATAGATAGAACCCAATCGCCTTGAACTCCTCAGCCAATCGTTCGGCGGGCAACCAATCAGGAACCGGCGACAACCGCGGCTCTGGCAGATCATCCCCTGCCTCACCAAACAAGGACACCTGCGCCGATGCACGCTGTTCGTGAATCGCAGATGAATAGGCAACAAGCGCGTCCAAACTGTCAAACACCCGCCGCCGGTTGCCATCAAGCACATCAAAGGCACCAGCCCGGGCCAGCATCTCCATCGGGCGTTTGCCAACACGTTTCAAATCGACCCGGCGCGCCAGATCGAACAGCGTCACAAAGGGCTGATCTCCGCGCCCTTCGGTCACAAGGTTCATCGCCTCGATCCCAACGTTTTTCAGCGCGCCCAGCGCATAAACCAATTCGCCATTCAACACATTGAACGTCGACAAAGACCGGTTCACACACGGCGGCACATAGGGCAGCTTCAACCCCTTACGGACCTCTTCGAAGTACACCGCCAGTTTGTCCGTCAGGTGGATATCGCAGTTCATGACACCCGCCATGAATTCCACCGGATGGTTCGCCTTTAGCCAGCCCGTTTGGTAGGATACCACCGCATAGGCCGCCGCGTGGGATTTGTTGAACCCGTAGTTGGCGAATTTCTCAAGAAGATCGAAAACCTCTGACGCCTTTTTGGCAGGCACACCGTTTTCACCGGCCCCCTTTTCAAACTTCGGACGTTCTGCGTCCATCGCCTCTTTGATCTTTTTACCCATGGCGCGGCGCAGCAAGTCTGCGCCGCCAAGCGTGTATTTCGCCATCACCTGAGCGATCTGCATAACCTGTTCTTGGTAAACGATAATCCCTTGCGTTTCCTCAAGAATATGGTCGATCAGCGGGTGTACCGACTGGATCTCTTTCAGCCCGTTCTTTACCTCGCAATAGGTCGGTATATTCTCCATCGGGCCGGGACGATACAGCGCCACAAGTGCAACGATATCTTCGATACAGGTCGGTTTCATCCGCTTGAGGGCGTCCATCATGCCCGAGCTTTCAACCTGAAACACTGCGACCGTTTTTGCAGCAGAATAGAGTTTGTAGGTGGCTTCATCGTCCAGCGGAATTGCGTTGATCTGGTTTTGCGCCCCTTCGGCCGGCTCATATAGTTGGGTGCCATCCGCCTTGACGTGCAAAGGCCGACCGGACTGAAAAATCTGGTCCATCGCATTTTGGATAACGGTCAGGGTTTTCAGACCCAAAAAGTCGAACTTCACCAAACCGGCCTGTTCGACCCACTTCATATTGAACTGGGTTGCAGGCATGTCAGAACGCGGATCACGGTACAGCGGCACCAATTCATCTGTCGGGCGGTCTGCAATCACAACGCCCGCCGCGTGGGTCCCCGCCGACCGCAAAAGCCCCTCGACTTGCATGCCGTATTTCAACAGCCGGTCGACCACCTCTTCGTTCTTGGCTTCATCACGCAGGCGTTCCTCTTGCTGAAGGGCCTGTTCGATCGAAACCGGTTTGACCCCCTCAACGGGGATCATTTTCGACAGGCGATCCACCTGACCATAAGGCATCTGTAAAACGCGCCCCATGTCGCGTACCGCCGCCTTGGACAAAAGCGCACCAAATGTGATGATCTGCCCGACTTTGTCGCGGCCATATTTTTGCTGCACATAGCGGATCACCTCTTCGCGGCGATCCATGCAAAAGTCGATGTCGAAATCCGGCATCGAAACCCGTTCTGGATTCAAAAACCGTTCAAACAACAGGTTGTAGCGCAAAGGATCAAGGTCGGTCACAGTCAAAGCGTAGGCTACCAGACTGCCCGCACCGGACCCCCGTCCGGGCCCGACAGGAATGTCATTGTCTTTGGCCCATTGGATAAAATCGGCAACGATCAAGAAATAGCCGGGAAACCCCATGCCTTCGATGATGCCCAGTTCGAAATCCAAACGTTCCTGATATTTTTCAACCGTGTCCGCATGCGGGATCACGGCAAGGCGCTTTTGCAGACCTTCGTTGGCGATGCGGCGCAGTTCGGCCACTTCGTCATCCGCGAACTTCGGCAAAATCGGATCGCGGCGATAGGCCATAAAGGCGCAGCGCTGCGCGATTTCAATTGTGTTTTCCAAGGCCTCGGGCAGATCGGCAAACAGCACAGCCATTTCCTGGGGCGTTTTCATATAGTGCTGAGGCGTCAAACGGCGGCGCGGTTCAATCTGGTCAACATAAGCCCCTTCGGCGATGCAGATCATCGCATCATGGGCCTCATACATTTCTGTCTTTGGGAAATAGACATCGTTGGTCGCCACCAAGGGCAGATCCATCGCATAGGCCATTTCGACAAAGCCGCGTTCCGTCAATGCTTCGGATTCCTGCGGCATGCCATCCTCACCGGGATGGCGCTGCAGTTCGACATACAAACGATCGCCAAAGGCTGCATGCAAACGCTGCATCAAGGCCTCGGCCGCTGTACGATTGCCCATTTGCAGCAACTTGCCCACCGGCCCGTTTGGTCCACCCGTCAAGCAGATCACATCTTCGCAATGCATCTCAAGCTGGTCAGGGGTGATATACGGCAGCTCGCTACCTTCGCGCATATACAAACACGAATTAAGCTTCATCAAATGCTCGTATCCGGTTTCTGTTTGCGCCAGTAAAACCAGCGGAGCGGGCGAGGATGGCCGTTCCCCCTGAGCTGGTTCGGCATGGCGGAAATCAACCTGGCAGCCCATGATCGGCTGCACTCCGGCACCGCTGGCCCCCACAGCAAACTCCAGCGCTGCAAACAGATTATTGGTATCGGTCACGGCGACGGCTGGCATCCCCATGTCCGCACAGATACCGGGTAATTTTTTCAGCCGAATGGCCCCTTCAAGAAGAGAATATTCGGTATGGACGCGCAGGTGGATGAATCGAGGATCTGACATAGGCGCACAATAGGGCCGCAGGGCCACCGGGGGCAAACCGGTAATCCACCTTGCCGCAAAATAAGGCGCTCCCCTAATACCTGCCAGCAAAATGTGCATTTTTCCTTGCCAAAGCGCCCATCCGCCCCATAGCGTGGCTCTTACAACAGGGACTTCGCGTGTTTTCTACGCCGCATCGAGGGCACGCACTCTGACCTATTGGGAAAACCAAAGGCAGTGGACATGGTAACGCGGCAGGCAAAAACCCATGAATATCACCTTTCTTCTGAACGGAGAGAGCGTGGAGCTGACCAATGTTTCTCCCGAGACAACTCTCCTCAACTGGCTGCGTGACACACGCGGACTGAAAGGCACCAAAGAAGGGTGCAATGAGGGCGATTGCGGGGCCTGCACAGTGATGGTCACTGAAACAGGCAGCTCCAAGGCCCTAAACGCTTGCATCCTTTTGTTGCCCCAACTGCATGGCAAAGCCATTCGCACCGTCGAAGGTTTGGCGACAAATGGCGGTTTGCATCCGGTCCAAGACGCTCTTATCACCCACCACGGAAGCCAATGTGGCTTTTGTACACCGGGCATTGCGGTCTCGATGGCCGTGGCGCATTTGAATGGCGACACCGAACACGACGATGCTCTGGCTGGCAATTTATGCCGGTGCACAGGATACGCCCCCATCATTCGCGCCGCCATTTCCGCCCAGGAATCCCCGAAAATCACCTACCCGGAAACCGACCCAGATTTCTTCTGTCCCCCAATATCCTCGGGGGGGGCCGAAGGCCGGGGGGCAGACAGCCCCCCTCCCCCGGTTTCCTCGCCCACCTCCAGTGATGACTTGGCAGACCTGTACCTGAAAACACCAGATGCAACCCTGATCGCAGGGGCAACGGACGTCGGCCTTTGGGTGACCAAGCAATTCCGTCCGATTGCACCAGCCATATTCCTGAACCGATGCCGCGACATGCAACACATCGATGTCTCAGAGGACAGTATCCGCATCGGCGCGGGTGTGACGATGGACCGTGTTTTATCTTTGATGGCGGATCACCACCCGTCTTACGCCGAAATGATCCGGCGCTATGGATCCACCCAAGTGCGCAATGCCGCCACCATCGGCGGCAATGTCGCCAACGGCTCCCCCATTGGCGACAACCCGCCTGCCTTGATCGCGCTCGGGGCCACGCTGCACCTAAGACAAGGCGACACCCGCCGCTTTCTTCCAATCGAAGACTTCTACATTGAATATGGCAAACAAGACCGGCAACCCGGCGAATTTGTCGAAGCGGTTTCGATACCGCGCCAACCAGACCGGCTGCGCGTCTACAAACTGTCCAAGCGGTTTGACCAAGATATTTCAGCGGTATGCGGGGCTTTTGATATCACGGTCTCGGACGGCACCATCACAAATGCCCGCATCGCGTTTGGCGGTATGGCCGGCACGCCCAAACGTGCAGCGCATGTCGAACAGGCGCTCACCGGCCAGCCGTGGACCGAAGACATCATCGCCAGATCATGGGATGCTTGGGAGCAAGATTTCGCCCCCATGAGCGATATGCGGGCAAGCGCCGACTACCGCCTGACCTCGGCGCGTAACTTACTGTCGCGCTATTTTCTGGATGACATGGGGGCCGCGACAAGCGTGCTTGAGGTGAAACCATGAGCGTGACCAAACCCCTGCCCCACGATTCCGCCAAGCTGCATGTCACTGGAACTGCACGCTATGTTGACGACATCCCCGTGCCGGCGGATTGCTTGCATCTGGCCTTTGGCTTGTCCGATATCGCCTGCGGCAGCATCCAGTCGATCAACCTTGATGCCGTACGCGCCGCGCCCGGAGTGACGTCGGTTTGGCTGGCGGGTGACCTGCCGACCGATTGCGATTGCTCTCCGTCCGTGCATGACGAACCGCTGCTTTCGGACGGCCAAATTCATTACTTGGGACAACCGGTGTTTCTGGTCGCCGCAACATCGCATACTGCGGCCCGTCATGCCGCGCGTTTGGGGCAGATCGAATACTCACCAGAACCTGCCCTTTTGACAATCGAAGACGCTTATTTGGCAGGCAGTCAATTTGGCGACGCTCCGCGAATATGGGAACGCGGCACTGCAGCACCGGCCATATATGCCGCTGCGCATGTCATCGAAGGTGTGCTCGATATGGGCGGGCAGGAACACTTTTATCTCGAAAGTCAGGCAGCGATGGTGATGCCGCAAGATGGTGGCGATATGCTGGTGCATTCCTCGACCCAGCATCCCAGCGAAATCCAGCACAAAGTGGCCCATGCGTTGGATATCCCGATGCACGCCGTTCAGGTCGAAACCCGGCGCATGGGTGGCGGCTTTGGCGGCAAAGAAAGTCAAGGCAATGCACTGGCCATATCCTGCGCCGTTGTTGCCGCGGCCACCGGACGCCCTGCCAAAATGCGCTATGACCGCGACGATGATTTCACCATCACCGGTAAACGCCATGATTTCCAGATCCGCTACCGCGTTGGCACCGATGAATCGGGCCGCATAGAAGGGGCCGAATTCCTGCAACTGGCCCGCTGCGGTTGGGCACAGGACCTGTCGTTTCCAGTGGCCGACCGGGCGATGCTGCACACCGACAACGCCTATTTCCTGCCCAACGTGCGGATCGAAAGCCACCGGCTAAAAACCAACACCCAAAGCGCCACCGCCTTTCGCGGATTTGGCGGACCGCAGGGTATGTTGGGTATAGAACGAGTGATGGACCATATTGCCCACACTCTTGGACAAGACCCACTGGCAGTCCGGCGCGTCAATTTCTACGACACCCCCGAAACGCAGTCCGGCAGAACCTCAACCCCCTACGGGCAAGAGGTTGATGATTTTGTGCTGGATGAATTGGTCACGAAACTGGCTGATCAATGCGATTACAGCATCCGCCGCGAGGCCGCAGCGCAGTGGAATGAAACCAACCCCGTTTTGAAACGGGGGATTGCGCTGACGCCGGTGAAATTCGGGATTTCCTTCACGCTGACCCATCTCAATCAGGCTGGGGCCTTGGTCCATGTCTACCAAGATGGATCGATCCAATTGAATCATGGCGGCACCGAAATGGGCCAAGGGCTGTTTCAAAAAGTGGCGCAGGTTGCGGCCAGCCGGTTTGGCGTCCCTATAGAGACGATCAAAATCACCGCGACCGACACTGGAAAAGTGCCGAACACATCTGCCACCGCCGCCTCCAGCGGTTCCGATCTCAACGGGATGGCGGTCAAGGCAGCCTGTGACACCATCCGCGACCGAATGGCCACCCATTTGGGCAAGAACGTCCAGTTCGAAGGCGGATCGGTTGTCGTAGACGGCAGTGCAATCCCCTTCGCCGAGGCCGCAAAGCGCTGCTACGAAAGCCGCATCAGCCTGTCTGCCACCGGCTTTTACAAAACCCCCAAGCTGGAATGGAACCCTGAAACCGGCCAAGGCCGACCGTTCTTTTACTTTGCCTATGGCGCGGCTTGCAGCGAGGTGGTGATCGACACGCTGACCGGTGAAAACCGGATTTTGCGCACCGACATCATCCATGATGCGGGGGCATCGCTGAACCCGGTTCTGGATATCGGTCAGGTCGAGGGCGGTTTTGTGCAAGGCGCAGGCTGGCTCACCACCGAAGAACTTATCTGGGATGACAAGGGCCGTTTGCGCACCCATGCACCGTCTACCTACAAAATTCCGGCCTGTTCGGACCGGCCCGATATTTTCAACGTCTCGCTTTGGGATGGCCAAAACACCGAGGACACGATTTACCGGTCAAAGGCCGTGGGCGAGCCGCCGTTCATGCTGGGGATCGCGGTCTTGATGGCCCTGTCCGATGCGGTTGGCGCATGCGGAGACATCTACGCCGACCTGAACGCACCGGCCACGCCTGAACGGATCCTGAAAGCCGTGCAAAAGGTGCGCGATGGGATTTGATCTAAACGGCCTGCAACGGGCGGTCGAACAGCATGGCACCGTTGCGCGCGTTGTCATTGCCGATGTCGCGGGTTCTTCCCCGCGCGAAGTTGGCGCAGCCATGCTGGTTTGGCAGGGTGGCCAAAGCGGCACAATTGGCGGCGGAGCATTGGAGTATCAAACAGCCCAACATGCGCTCACGCGCTTGGGCCTCAGCCGCCATTCGCTTGGCCCTGAATTGGGGCAATGCTGCGGGGGATCGGTAACGCTTTTGACCGAACTCTATACCCCCGAAACCTTGGCCTGTCTTACGGGCCAAGACATCATTACGCGCGGCGCTAGCGACATGCCTTTGGCTGTTAGACGGGTTCTGGATCAGGCGCGTGCCCAAGGCAAGCAGCCCGACCCGCAGTTAATCCAAGGCTGGATGATTGAGCCAGTTTTACGCCCCACACGCGATATCTGGATTTGGGGCGCAGGCCATGTTGGCCGCGCGATGGTTGACGTTCTGACCCCGATGCCGGACACTGCCATCACATGGATCGACACCGCATCCGACCGGTTTCCAGACGCAATACCGAACGGCGTCACCAAACTGCCCGCCGCCGATCCGCCGCGTTTGATGGCCCATGCTCCAAAAACTGCTTTGCACTTAATTCTGACCTACAGCCACGAGCTGGATTTTCAGCTGTGCCATGCCGCCCTTGTACGGGGTTTTGCCTTCGCCGGGTTGATCGGCTCGGACACCAAATGGACCCGCTTTCGCAAACGCTTGGCGGTTTTGGGCCATGGCATTGATCAAATAGAAAGCATCACCTGCCCTATTGGTCGCAAAGACCTGGGCAAACATCCGCAGGCCATTGCTATAGGCGTGGCCGCGCAGCTACTTACGCTTGACACCAAAGGAGAGACCGCGTGGACGACACACTCCTCAGCATTCAAGGCCTGACCAAGGCCTATCCGGGCGTTGTGGCCAATGACAACGTGACGTTTGACATCGGCAAGGGCGAAATTCATGCCTTGCTTGGTGAAAATGGCGCTGGAAAATCAACACTGGTAAAGATGATTTACGGGCTTGTGGCCCCCGATCGGGGGACCATGACGCTTGACGGGGCCAGTTTCGCGCCGCCCAAACCGTCGGTGGCGCGCCAAGCCGGCGTGGCAATGGTATTCCAGCATTTTTCCTTGTTTGATGCGCTTTCGGTGGCTGAAAACGTCGCTTTGGGGATGGAAAACCCGCCCAAGCCGCGCGATCTGGCGGCCCGCATCCGTGATGTCTCGGAGCAGTATGGTTTGCCCCTGGATCCCGCGCGTGATGTTAGCAGCCTATCAGCGGGTGAACGGCAACGGGTCGAAATCATTCGCTGTCTGCTACAAGATCCGCGGCTTTTGATCATGGACGAACCCACCAGTGTTTTGACCCCGCAAGAGGTAGAAATCTTGTTTGAAACCCTGCGCAAGTTGAAGTCCGAAGGCACTTCGATCCTATATATCTCACACAAGCTCGAAGAAATCCGGTCACTTTGCGATCATGCCACCATTCTGCGCCACGGCCAAAAAGTCGGGGATTGTACGCCATCCGAAACCTCGGCACGCGAACTGGCTGAATTGATGGTCGGCAGCAGCTTTGCCACCCCAAAGGCCCGCGATGTGCAACTGGGTGAAGTCGTGCTCAAGGTCCAAAACCTCGAACTGCCAGCGCTGGACGGGATCGGGACACCCCTGCGCGACATCTCGTTTGAGCTGCGTAAAGGCGAAGTTTTGGGGATTGGTGGGGTCGCAGGCAACGGTCAGGATGAACTGCTGATGGCCCTGTCAGGCGAACGTCTGTCAGACCCCGGCATGGTGACATTCCAAGGCAATGACGTCAGCCGCCAAGGCGCAGGGCAGCGCAGACTGCCCGGCCTTTTATCCGCACCCGAAGAACGGCTTGGACATGCAGCGGCACCTGATATGAGCCTGACCGAAAACGGAGTTTTGACCGCTGGCAAACGGGCCGGTCTGGTCCAAAACGGCTTTATTGATTGGGGCAAGTCGCGCAGGTTTGCCGAAGACGTCATCGAGAAATTCGATGTCCGCACACCCGGACCAAACGTCGCCGCACGCGCCCTTTCGGGCGGCAATCTGCAAAAATACGTGGTTGGCCGCGAAATCGTGCAAAAGCCTGAATTGCTGGTCATCAATCAACCGACGTGGGGCGTCGACGCCGCCGCTGCGGCCTCGATCCGGCAGGCTTTGCTGGATTTGGCGCATGGCGGCGCGGCAATCTTGGTAATCAGCCAAGACCTTGATGAACTCATGGAAATTTCAGACTGTTTCGCAGCGCTCAACGAAGGGCGTCTGTCACAACCGCGCCCCGTACAGGGCCTTGATATGGAACAGATTGGTCTGATGCTGGGCGGAGCCCACGATATGGAGACAGCACATGTTGCGTCTTGAAAAACGCCCGCAGCCGTCGCGCGAATGGACGGCCCTTTCCCCGCTTTTGGCGGTGGCACTGACAATGCTTGTTGGCGGCATTTTGTTCGCCATTCTCGGGGCAAACCCGTTTGAAGCGATCCGAACGATTTTTTGGGACCCGATCTTTAGCGAACAATTCTCGGGATTCACCCGTCCGCAACTGTTGGTCAAAGCCGGCCCACTGATCTTGATCGCCATTGGCCTGTCTATCGGGTTCAAGGCAGGCATCTGGAACATCGGGGCCGAAGGCCAGTATATCATGGGCGCAATATGCGGCGCGGGGGCAGGTTTGGCTTTCTACCCGTCCGACAGCGTTTTGATCTTTCCGCTGATGCTGATTGCGGGCGCACTTGGCGGCTGGGCTTGGGCGATGATCCCGGCGATTTTGAAAACCAAGCTGGGCACCAATGAAATCCTTGTGTCCTTGATGTTGGTCTATGTGGCCGAAACCATATTGGCCTCCGTCGCTTCGGGATTGCTGCGCAACCCTGACGGCATGGGGTTTCCCGGATCGCGAAACTTCAAGGAATGGGACGCCGCCTTTAACTCTGAATTGATCACAGGAACCGGTATGCATTGGGGTGTCGTTGCAGCCTTTATTGCTGTCATCGCCGCCTATGTCCTGATGAGCCGCCATATTCAGGGGTTTAACATCCGCCTCACTGGCGAAGCCCCCCGCGCGGCCCGTTTCGCAGGCGTCAACCCAACGCGGATTGTGATTTTGTGCCTTGGTATCTCTGGCGCATTGGCCGGAATGGCAGGCATGTTCGAAGCCACTGGCCCAGCCGGGCAGGTCAGCATTGATTTCAACGCGGGTTATGGCTTTACGGCCATCATCGTCGCGTTCTTGGGCCGCTTGAACCCCATTGGCATCTTGCTCGCGGGTCTTTTGATGGCGCTTACCTATATTGGCGGCGAATTGGCGCAGCTTATGCTGGGGCTTCCCGGTGCGGCGATACAACTGTTCCAAGGCATGCTGCTGTTCTTCTTGTTGGCAACTGACGTCTTTACCAACTACCGCCTGCGACTGACCAAAAAGGAGGCCGTGTGATGGACCTATCTTCAATCTCTCCCGTTCTTTTGGTCGCCTCGATCATGGTATCGGCAACCCCCATTTTGTTCGCAGCTATTGGCGAATTGGTGGTGGAAAAATCCGGCGTTCTGAACCTCGGGGTCGAGGGCATGATGATCACCGGTGCAGTGGTCGGATTTGCCGTGGCCGTGAACACGGAATCCCCCTTGGTCGGCTTTGTTGCAGCGGCTGTTGCTGGCGCGGTGCTCAGCCTCGCCTTCGGGTTCCTGACACAGCACCTTCTGTCCAATCAGGTCGCCACCGGCCTTGGCCTGACCCTTGCTGGGCTTGGCCTGTCGGCATTGATCGGCAAACCCTATGAGGGGATGAAATCCCCCACATTGCCCAAGCTTGACCTTGGGCCGTTGTCAGACATTCCCGGCGTTGGAAAAATGGTGTTTTCCCATGATATCATGGTCTATGTCAGCATCTTGCTGGTGGCCGCTGTCTGGGCATTTCTCAAATTCACACGCGGCGGATTGATCCTGCGGGCGGTTGGCGAAAGCCACGACAGCGCCCATGCACTCGGGTACAAAGTGGTTCGTGTCCGCATGATCGCCATTCTTTTTGGCGGGGCTTGTGCGGGCCTTGGCGGCGCTTACCTTAGCCTCGTTCGTGTCCCGCAATGGACCGAAGGCATGACAGCAGGCGCAGGCTGGATCGCCCTTGCGATTGTTGTGTTTGCCAGCTGGCGTCCTTGGCGGATTTTGATCGGAGCGTATCTGTTTGGCGGCGTAACGGTGTTGCAGCTGAACCTGCAAGCGGCGGGGGCCAAGGTGCCGGTCGCCCTGCTGTCTGCTTCGCCCTATCTAATAACCATCTTGGTGCTTGTGATCATTTCGGCCCGCGGGGCGCATGGCGCACCGGCATCGCTCGGCCGGGTGTTTCACGCCTCCAATTGACGATAGATTGCCTGCCGCCAGATGTGATCTCCGTTTTATCACCTCTGGCGGTTGGAATGGTCCTGCGATACCGTATCGCCTGAAAATAGGAGTAAGGCGCTCCTCGCGGGTCTGGTCTCTAGGCCCGCGCATCCAGCCCAACGAAGACACTGAAAAAGAAACCAACACGAAAACCACCAATGGGGATAACACTATGAACCGCAGAACACTGCTTGCCACGGTTGCCGCCGCAACCATCGTTTCGACTGCTGCTTGGGCTGACGATGCCGTCACGGCCGGCTTTATTTTTATCGGCCCCGTTGGTGATGGCGGCTGGACATATGAGCACAACCAAGGCCGCTTGGCTGTGGAAGAAGCTTATGGTGACAAAGTTAAAACCGTCTACCAAGAGAACGTGCCAGAAAGCGCCGACGCTGAACGCGCGATCACGCAGATGGCGCTGGCCGGTGCTGACATCATCTTTACCACATCCTTTGGCTACATGGACCCGACACTGGCCGTTGCCGCCAAGTTCCCGAACGTGAAGTTCGAGCACGCAACCGGCTACAAGCAGGCAGACAACGTTGCCACCTATAGCGCCCGTTTCTACGAAGGCCGCGCCGTTCAGGGCCACATTGCTGGCAACATGACCAAGACCAACAAGATCGGCTATATCGCCTCCTTCCCGATTCCCGAGGTTATTCGTGGCATCAACGCCGCCTATATCCACGCCAAAGAAGTGAACCCCGACGTCGAGTTTTCGGTTGTTTGGGCCTACACTTGGTTTGACCCCGCAAAAGAAGCAGACGCCGCACGCGCCTTGATCGAAAACGGCGCTGACGTGGTTTTGCAGCACACCGATTCCACCGCGCCTCAGGCCGCTGCAAAAGAAGCCGGAAATGTCATCACCTTCGGTCAGGCTTCTGACATGGCAGACTATGGCCCGATGCCTCGTGTGTCGTCGATCATCGACAACTGGGGTCCATACTATGTGGACCGTGTTGGCGCAGTCATGGACGGCACTTGGACCAGCGGCAACACCTGGGATGGTATCGCGCCCGGTATGGTTGGTATCGGCGAGATTTCCGATGCGGTTCCGGCCGAGGTCAAAGCATCCGCACTGGCGCTGAAAGACAGCATCGCATCGGGTGAATATCATACCTTCACAGGCCCGCTGAAAAAGCAGGACGGCAGCGATTGGTTGGCAGACGGAGAGACCGCCGATGATGGCACCTTGGCTGGCATGAACTTCTACGTTGAAGGCATCACCGCCGACATCCCTAACTAAGATCACCAGTTAAACAAAATCCGAGGGCCGCCCAAAGCTTGGGTGGCCCTTTTTGATGCGCGCGTGAGCCAGAACTACCCCGTTCTACGCCATGTCATCACCCCGCGCATTCGTCTGCATGCTTGCCATTCTACGGTTGTGCCAGCATAGCTATCGGGCTGCACGGAGGGCGCGACATGTTGGAAATGATGGTTCTATTCGGTGCTGGATTCGCTGCGGGCATTTTGAACGCGATAGCGGGCGGCGGTACTTTCCTGACCTTTCCTGCTTTGGTCTGGTTTGGCATTCCGCCGGTTGCCGCCAACGCGACATCAACCTTGGGGGCTTTGCCAGGGTATGTGTCGGCGGCATGGGCCTTTCGCCACGACGTCAAAGCCGAAGGCAGCCTGTCTTTGCGCGCAATTTTCGCAGTCTCTACTGTTGGCGCGGTGATCGGTGCGTTGCTGTTGATCGTCACCCCCAGTGATGTGTTTGTCGGTGTTGTTCCATGGCTTTTGCTGATCGCAACCGTCTTGTTCGGCGCAGGCCCGTTGATTTTGAAATTCGCCAAGTCGCGCGGCTTGGGCCAGGCGGGTGTGATTGCCTCAGGCATAGCGATCATGATGGTTGCGGTGTACGGCGGCTACTTTAATGGCGGTCTTGGCATCATGTTGCTGGCTGCCTTCAGCCTGCTTGGGTTCCAGAACCTGCATGGGATGAATGGGCTGAAAAACGTGATCTCGGCCATTATCTCGGTGGTGTCATCCGTCGCATTTATTTCGGCCGATCTGATAGAATGGCAGCCTGCTTTAGTCATAGGCGTTGCAGTCAGCATCGGCGGCTATGTGGGTGCCAGCCAAAGCCGCCGGATCAAGCGCACAGATCTGCTTCGCTGGTTTGTCACCGCCGTCGGCGCCGTTACAACCGTGATTTTCTTTGTGTCTTAATCCAACCGCCCAATCACCGAGCAGCCCAATGTCACCCGCAATGCGCCAACCAGTTGATCTACCGTTTCAGCGCCCACATATTGCCCGCCTGTCCGGTCCGCCAAACAACTGGCAACGCTGATCGCTTCGTTGTAATCGTTGTGACCTTCGCCTTCCCAAGCGAATTGATCGCCGCGCACCTTGTAGCCAATCACATGCACGGTCAGATCTTTGCCCTTGGCCGCCAATTGCGCCGCCAAAGCACATGGATCGCCGCCGCAGGTTTCCTTGCCATCCGTGACCAGAACAATCGCACCGGGTTGGGTTTGGTAATTCAGGGCGTCTGCGGCCGCTGCAACGGCCTCGGTCAATGGGGTGTCGCCGTCCGGTTCCAATGCATCAACGTCATCCAAGATTTTCGGAGCCGCTTCCCACTGGGGACCAAACCGCACATCGACATTTCCGCATCCTCCTTCGCCACCTGGACCATAGATGATCAACCCAAGACGACGTGATTGCCCGATGGTTGGCAATGCGGTGTGCAGGGCGCGGCGCGCTTCGAAAATACGGGGTTCATTGATTGTGTTGAACCCCATTTCCGCCATAGAGCCAGAGCCGTCAAAGACGATCATCGCGTCCTCGGTGCACATCTCGCTTGCACCGGCGGGTGAAAGCGAAACCACAAAGGGGAGAATAAAAGCCATGCGCATGGGATCAACCTGCACGGCACAGCCTGCCTTGTCCAGTTGCACCTAAGTGCCCCACGCCTCTCGCCCTGCCCCTCACAAGGGCTTTTGCAATCTGTATCTTTGTGTAACCTTGCCCGTATGACACAGCTTACAACCCTATCGGGGGATAGCCCCGCCCGTTTCGCCTTTGGCACCATGCAATTTGGCGGCCGAGCCGATGAAACTGCCAGCCAAGCATTGTTCGACGCCTGCCGCGAAGCAGGCATTCGCCATTTTGACACGGCACACGCTTACACGGAGGGTGCATCTGAAACCCTTTTGGGAAATTTCGCGGCCAATGAGCGCGAGAAACTGTTTATTGCCACAAAAGCTGGATATGCTGGCGGCAGTTCGCGCGAAAACATTCTGACAACATTTGATCAAAGCCGATCTCGCCTTGGAATGGATGTGGTTGATCTGCTGTACCTGCACCGGTTTGACGACGACACGCCCTTAGAAGAATCTTTTGAAACCTTGGCCGAACTGCAATCAGCCGGCAAAATCCGTTTCATCGGGGTGTCAAACTTTGCTGCATGGCAGGTGATGAAGGCGCAATCTGTCGCCGCCACATTCGGTACACGTATCGACGTGATCCAGCCGATGTATAATCTGGTGAAACGTCAGGTCGAAGTTGAAATCTTGCCGATGTGCGCCTCCGAAGGCATCTTGCCGGTTCCCTATTCTCCGCTTGGCGGCGGGCTTTTGACAGGGAAATATTCGGGTGGTCGCGGTGGACGATTGACCGAAGACGAACGTTACGGGGCCCGCTATGGCCAGAAACAGATGCACGATACTGCGCAGGCCTTGGTCGATCTAGGTGCCGAAGTTGGTACAGATCCGGCAACGCTTGCCGTGGCTTGGGTGGCCCATCACAGCGTCAGGCCGGTGCCAATTTTGTCGGCCCGTTCCGCCACGCAATTGCGCCCGTCGCTAGAGGGAATGCGCTTTCCGATGGATGATGCACTCTATGCCCGCCTATCCGCGCTTAGCGCCACACCGCCGCCAGCAACCGACAGGCTAGAAGAAGCCTAGCGCCAGCTGACCGCTTCCTGCGCCGGGGCACGGGCAGTGCGGAATTGATTGGCTGGGTGGTCCGGATCAGGGCGACCCAGCGCAATCCCGCACAGCACATCACGCTCTTCCGAGACATCAAACCAGTCGCGCATAAAGGGTGAAAACCCCGCAATCGAGGCCATTGCGATCCCCCCGAACCCCCGCGCCTGAAGGCCCAACAGCACCGCTGTGACAAAGGCCCCGCAATCCAGCACCCCATAGGGGCCCAAGGCCTTGGGGGTCGTGATCAACAAAAAATGCGGCGCGCCAAACAGGCGAAAGTTTTCGCGCATTTGTTGGGCTGATCCGGCGCGATCACCTTTTTCGATTCCCACGGCCTCATACAATTGCCAACCGCAGGCGCGTCGGCGGGCTTGGTATTCGCCTTCATAGGCCGCGGGAAACGCGATATCACTTGCGTGCGGCGCGTCCACCACATGATCGTACAGCGCGGTTGCCAGACGCGCTGTTTCTTCTGCCCCGCAGGCTGTCACATGCCACGGTTGGGAATTGCACCACGACGGCACATACTGCGCATCGGCCAGCACCGCGTCTATCACTTCATGGGACACCGTTTCAGGGCGGAAACCGCGACAAGACGCGCGGGTGCGCAGTAAATCGGCAAAGAATTCAGACTGTGTCACAACAGGCCTCTTTGTTTGAGATCGCTTAGAATATCGGCGCTGTGCTGACCGCGCATCGGGCTTTGTTTGGGTGCACTTGGCTCTGCCCCGTCAAATCGCGGCGCAGCAGCAGGACCGTCCGCCCCCCAAATCGCGCGGGCTGACATATGTGGATCTCTGCGTGCCTCGCTTGGGGACAAGACCGGCGCAACGCAGGCATCGGTTCCATCAAAGATTTCGGCCCAATGCGCCCGTGGGTGAAGCGCAAATAGCGCTGCCAAACGCGATGTTTGCTGCGGCCAAAGCCCTTGGTCAAATTGCGCGGCGAAGTCCGGATCATCCGCAAGGCCCATCAAATTTAAAAACATTGCGTAAAACTTTGGTTCAAGGCATTGCACTGAAACAAAGCCGCCATCCGCACAGCGATAGCATCGCGACCAATGCGGCCCGTCCAGCAAGGACTCCCCCCGTGCGGCTGTCGAAAACTGCCCCCCCATCGACAGGAGCAGCGCCATCATGTGACTGGCCCCGTCAACGATTGCGGCGTCGACAACAGTGCCCTGCCCGGTCTGTTTGGCGCGCAGAAGGCCAGCCAGCATTCCGACCGCCAGATACATCGCCCCGCCGCCAATGTCGCCCAACATCGTCGGCGGCACCCCCGGCACATCAGCTGGCAAGCCGCCGTAAAACAACGCCCCGCTGAGGCTGAGATAATTCAGATCATGCCCCGCTTGCGCCGCGCGCGGCCCGTCTTGGCCCCAGCCGGTCATGCGCCCGTAAACCAACGACGGGTTCAAGGCATGCGCCTCTTTCGGCCCCAATCCCAGACGCTCCATAACTCCGGGCCGCATACCTTCGGTCAGCCCGTCAGCCCCTTTAATCAGTGCATGGGCGACGGCAAGATCTGCGGTGTCTTTTAGATCAAGGGCAATTGACCGCTTGCCACGATCCAACAAATTGCGTTCTTGCTTGCCCGGCGTATCAGCAGCTGTTTTTCGGTGAACAACCGTCACATCCGCCCCAAGGTCGGCCAGCAACATACCGGCAAAGGGCGCAGGCCCCAGCGCTTCAAATTCTAAAATCCGGATACCGTGCAGCATAGTCTCTCCCCTTGCGAAACAAGACCTTGTTTCCATCCAGATGAAAAGCCCCGAGACGCGGCGTCACATTGTCCAACCTCGCACAAACCGGCAGCCCGCCTACATCAGTGTTTTTCTTTTGTTCTTGACGCGCTACCCTATCGGGATGAACGATCTTCCCCTTCCTTTGGCACGCTGGTTTGAAACCCGCGGCTGGAACATGCACCCACATCAACAGGCCATGCTGAACCGTGCATCGGCACCGTCATTGATGCTTGTTGCTCCGACGGGCGGGGGCAAAACTCTTGCAGGATTCTTGCCAACTTTGGCAGAGCTTTCCGCCGATCTGAAACCGGGCTTGCACACGCTTTATGTCAGCCCGCTCAAGGCTTTGGCTGCCGATATCAAACGCAACCTGCGGACACCGATCGAAGAGGCGGGACTGGACATCAGGGTCGAAGATCGCACCGGTGACACCCCCGCAAGCCGCAAAAAACGCCAACGCGCCGACCCGCCGCATATCTTGCTCACCACACCGGAATCTCTGGCCTTGCTGACCAGCTATCCTGACGCGCCGCGTATGTTCGCGGGCCTAAAACGGGTCGTTGTTGACGAAATCCACGCCCTTGCCGATAGCAAACGTGGCGATCAGTTGATGTTGGCACTGGCGCGGTTGCAGACCCTTTGTCCGGACCTGCGCCGCGTTGGCCTGTCCGCAACGGTCGAAGACCCTGACGCCATCGCCCGATTTTTGGCCCGCGCGCCTGACCCTTGCGAGATTATCAACGCCGACCCAGGCCCCGATCCCGATATCCAGATGTTAACCACGCATGAGGCTCCGCCATGGTCCGGCGGCGGCGCGAAATATGCAATTCCAGCCGTTTTGGAACAAGTAAAGCAGCACAAAACCACGTTGATCTTTCACAACACCCGCGCGCAGGCCGAATTATTCTTTCGTAACCTGTGGCTGGTAAATGAGGACGGATTGCCGATTGGCATCCACCATGGATCGCTCGACCGTGGCCAGCGCGAAAAAGTAGAAGCGGCCATGGTGCGCGGCGATCTACGGGCGATTGTCTGCACTGGATCGCTGGATTTGGGCATTGATTGGGGCAACGTCGATCTGGTGATCCAAGTCGGTGCCCCCAAAAACGTCAAACGCTTGGTGCAGCGGATCGGCCGCGCCAACCACCGCTTTAATGCGCCGTCCAAAGCCCTTTTGGTGCCTGCCAACCGGTTCGAAGTTGTCGAATGTCTGGCCGCGCTTGAAGCGGTCCGCGAACATGATCTGGACGGCGATCCGCGCGGGGCCGGACCACGCGATGTTTTGTGCCAACATATCTTGATCGCGGCCAGCGCAGGCCCGTTTGAGGCCGATGATCTATACTCTGAGATGACCGGTGCCGGTCCCTTTGCCGCGCTAGGCAGGGCCGAATTTGACGCCTGTCTCGATTTTTGTGCCACGGGCGGCTATGCACTGCGGGCCTATGATCAATGGCAACGTTTGCAGCAACGGCCCGGTGGCCAGTGGCAATTGCGCGACCCGCGCTCTGCCCTGCGGATTCGGCAGAATATCGGCACCATTCAAGACAGCGACAAACTCAAGGTCAAATGGCGTGGCCGTGGGGCCTCATTGGGCGAAGTTGAAGAAAGCTTTGCCGCGCAATTGACCAAGGGCGATACGTTTTTGATCGGCGGCCAGATCGTGCGCTATGAAGGGCTGCGCGAATTGGTGGTCGAAGTCAGCCGCGATCCGGGCCGCAAACCCAAGGTTGCCGTGTTTTCAGGCACCAAATTCGCCACCTCGACACAATTGTCGCAGCGCATCTTGCGCTATTTCCAAGCGGGAGATTTCAGCGCCCTGCCCCCCCACACCGCCGATTGGTTACGCTTGCAAGGCGAAGTATCGGCCCTGCCCCAACCCGGACGTTTGCAAATTGAAACCTTTCCACACGACGGGCGTCATCAAATGGTTGTCTATGGGTTTGCCGGCCGCAATGCCCAACAGACTTTGGGTCTGCTGCTGACCAAACGGATGGAGGAGATGGGGCTGGCTCCGATGGGTTTTGTCTCCACGGATTATGCCACGCTTATCTGGGGGCTGGATGCGGTTCACGATCCCGCGCCGCTGTTTGATCTCGATATGCTCGAGGCTGGCCTTGACGGCTGGCTGGCCGGAAACGCGGTGATGAAACGCAGCTTTCGCGGCTGTGCCACCATCGCAGGGCTGATCGAACGGCAGCTGGGCGGGCAGCGCAAAACCGGACGGCAGGCGACGATGTCGTCGGATATTTTATACGACACTTTGCTGAAATACGATCCGGACCATTTGCTGATGCAAATCACCCGCGACGAAGCCATGCGCGGTCTGGTCGATTTCGCCCGCATCCGTGAAATGTGTGGGCGCGTTCAGGGACGTATTGACCACATCGCTTTGGAAAAGGTCACCCCGTTGGCGGCCCCCATGTTCTTGGAGGTTGGCAAAGTGCCGGTAAAGGGCGAGGCAGAAGAGCGATTATTGGCCGAGGAATTGGACAGGTTGATGGGGGCCAGCGGCCTGACACAAATCGACAAGGCGACCCTATGAAGACGTTCGAATTCTCATTTTGCGGTGCAAGCCTTCATGCATTGCCCACCGGTGCCCTGTTTTGGCCTGAGCAAAGCCTGTTGGTTGTCTCGGACTTGCACTTCGGGAAATCAGCCCGACTGTCTGCCGTGGGCGGCGCTCAACTGCCGCCCTATGAGACCGCGGACACATTGCTCAAGCTTGAAACCGATCTTGCGCAGACAAAGGCCCAAACACTGATCTGCCTTGGTGACAGCTTTGACGCCCCTGATGTGGCAGACGCTCTGCCTGAATATGACCGGCTTTGGATAACCCGCCTGCAAGCCGGGCGCGACTGGATCTGGATCGAGGGCAACCATGATCCCGGACCGGTGTCCTTGGGCGGCAGCCATCTGGCCGAACGAACGATAACACCCCTGACGTTTCGCCATATTGCCTGTCCAGATGAAACTGGCGAGGTGTCCGGCCACTACCACCCCAAAGCGCGCCTTGCCTTGCGTGGCCGCACGCTAAGCCGCCCGTGCTTTTTAATGGATAGGGACCGGCTTATTCTGCCCGCCTATGGGGCCTATACGGGGGGGCTGCGAAGCGACACCCCAGTGTTGTGCAATCTGATGCGTCCCGATGCCTTGGCGATTCTGACCGGTGCGCATCCTGCGGCAATTCCGATGCCGCGCCGTGCGACGTAGCGGAAGCCTTGCCGGAATCCGCATTGCGTGATCCGATCATCGGATGAGCATTGAAGAACATATCCGCCGCGGTTTTGCCCTGCAAAGCATGATGAAAACCATCGGTGCAAACCTGACCCATGTTGGCAATGGCACCGTCGAGATAACAGCACCCTTGTCTGCAGGCTTTCTGCAACACAACGGGTTTGGCCATGCTGGCCTGACCTTCACCTTGGGTGACACAGCGGCGGGCTGCGCGGCCATGACACTGCTGCCCACTACGCAGGCGGTTGTCACATCTGAAATCGGAGTGCACTTGCTGTCACCGGCGATTGGTGACGTTTTGATTGCACGCGGCAAGGTTATCAAACCGGGTCGGCGGCAAATCGTATCTTCGGCGGATGTTTATGCCGTCAAAGACGGGATTGAGAAACACATCGCCACGCTGACCGGCACCATGGTGCCGATCGCGCTTGAGACGTAGTTTTGGGGGCTTAGACGGTCAGCCCTTCGGGCTCTGCCAAACCATTGGCGCGGCAGCAGGCCGTCACAGTATTTGCCAATAGGCAAGCGATAGTCATTGGGCCAACGCCGCCCGGAACCGGCGTGATCGCACCGGCCACTTCGGCGCAGCTTGCGTAATCACAATCCCCAACCAAGCGTGTTTTGACGCTGCCATCTTCTTTGAGGCCCTTTTCAGGAGCATCGATGCGGTTGATACCCACGTCGATCACAGTCGCACCGGGTTTGATCCAATCGCCTGTCACCATTTCGGGGCGACCCACAGCGGCAACTACGATATCCGCGCCGCGTACAACATCCGCCAGATCCTTGGTGCGGCTATGGGCGATGGTCACGGTGCAGCTGTCTTGCAACAACAGTTGCGCCACAGGTTTGCCGACCAGGTTCGAGCGACCTACAATGACGGCCGACTTGCCCGACAAAGACCCAAGGTGATCGCGCAGCAGCATCAGGCAGCCCAATGGCGTGCATGACACCAGTGTCTTTTGCCCCGATGCAAGCAAACCGGCGTTGATGACGTGCAAGCCATCGACATCCTTGGCAGGGTCGATTTGGGCGACAATATCGGTTTCGCTTAGGTGGGCTGGAACCGGAAATTGACAAAGAATTCCGTGCACCGCCGGATCGGCGTTCAACTTGGCCAGAAGGGCGTAGAGTTCCTCTTGCGACACGTCGATAGGCAGCTTGTGTTCATAGGAGTTCATGCCGCATTCAACGGTCATTTTCCCCTTGGACCGGACATAGACCTGCGACGCGGGATCTTCGCCGACCAGAACCACAGCCAAACCGGGGGTGATCCCGTGTTCCTCTTTGAGGCGGGCCACATGCTCGGCCACTTGGCCGCGTACTTTGGCGGCAAAGGCTTTGCCGTCGATCACTGTCGCTGTCATTTCTTTCTCCATCCTGGTCCGGACATTTTCAGCCCGAGGTATTCAAAGTATTTCTTCCATATCGATGCAGTAGAAACCGCACAGAAAACCCCAACATAGCCCAACGCCTTGCCTGCATCAGGCAAGATAAACAAAACCAACAAGACGCCTCCAACTCCAGCAGCTGTCGTAAGTACGATCGGCAGCATGACCAGTGGCAAAATCCACATCGGAGATTTCAAACCATTTCCTTTTAGATATCTGTGCGGGCATAGGCATCCCGATACTGTTCCATCTGCATGCGGGTTGCCAGAACGGCGTTTTTCATCAAGGTGGCCACGGTCACCGGTCCGACGCCGCCGGGAACCGGCGTGATCCATCCAGCCACTTCGGCACAGCTGTCAAAATCGGCGTCGCCCACGGTTTTTCCGCCCTCGGGCGTTTCGATCCGGTTGATGCCAATATCGATCAGCGCCGCGCCCGGTTTCAGCATATCGCCCGTCACCAGCCCCGGTTTGCCCACGGCCACAAACACGGCGTCCGCCGCGCGGGAATGCATGGCGACAGATCGGGTCATATGGTGGCAGACTGTGACCGTCGCCCCAAGACCCATCATCAAAAACGCGATCGGTTTGCCGACGATTTCGGAATGGCCGATCACAGTCACGTTCAGCCCTTCCATGTCCATCGGCAGGGTTTTCAGAATTTCAACCGCTGCGACCGCAGTGCAGGGGCCAAGCGCCAGATCGTTGTAAACGATATTCCCGATACTGGCAGGGTGCATCCCTTCAACATCTTTTAAAGGATGCACCATTTTTTGCAGCGCCTTAACGGGGATATGATCGGGCAACGGACGTTGAATAATGATCCCGTTGACACGCGGATCTGCGTTGAGACCCTGCAAAATACCGGTCATTTGCTCCAGCGAAGTTTCCGCCGGGTAATTGCGCGCCTCAAACTCCACACCAGCAGAGTTTGCCTGCTTTTGTTGGTTCCGCACATATAACTCGGCGGCGGCAGTGTCGCCAATGCTGATCGACACCAGCTTGGGTGCCCAACCTGCATCGGCCAAAACACCTGCATCTTTGGCCACCTCGGCGCGCATGTCTGCAGCGATGGATTTTCCGTCAATTATCGCCGCGCGCATGGCCAGCCTTTCAATCTAGTTTGATCGTCTTCGCCTCGCGGGCAATCGACCAATCAATCAAATGCCGCCAGAGCGCCTCGGCTAACTCGGGGTCCAGCTGCTGTTCTTGAGCTGCGGCTTTTACCTTGGCAACAACGTCTTCAACACGGGACGGAATGTTGGCTGGCAACCCTGCGCCAGCCTTGATCTCGACAGCCCTGTCGATATAGGTCACCCGCTTTTTCAGCAGGGCAATCAAGTCCCGGTCCAGCGCATCAATCTGCGTGCGCAGGGCCGGCATGTCATGGCAGTTTTCCGGGCTAACAGCGAGGTCGGGCATAATGTGTCCATAGTTGAAAAAATGACAGCCCTGCCCTACCCCGCCTTTGCTTGGTCTGCAATCAGATCAGAACAGGCCTTCGACCAGTCCTTCTTCGTTGATCCGAATGTTTTCTGCAGCCGGTTTACGTGGCAGCCCTGGCATGGTCATGATGTCACCGCAAATAACGATAACGAAACCGGCCCCCGCGCTCAGACGCACTTCACGTACTGGCACCGAATGGCCTGTCGGCGCACCGCGCAAGGACGGATCGGTCGAGAAGCTGTACTGCGTCTTGGCGATACAGATTGGCAGATGACCGTAACCGGCCTCTTCCCAAGCGCGCAGTTGATCGCGGACTTTCTTGTCAGCAATAACTTCATCGGCGCGGTAGATCGACGTTGCGATACGTTCGATCTTTTCGAACAATGGCAATTCGTCTTCATAGAGCGGTGCAAACTGCGATACACCTGCATCGGCAATTTCTGCCACGCGTGTTGCCAGTTCTTTGGTGCCTTCAGACCCTTTTTCCCAGTGCTTGCAAAGGATAGCTTCTGAGCCTTGGGTTTCTACAAAGTCGATAACCGCCTGCACTTCGGCATCGGTGTCGGTCACAAAGTGGTTGATGGCGACAACGACCGGCACACCGAACTGCTTGATGTTACCAATGTGGCGACCAAGGTTCGAACAGCCATCGTTCACCGCGTCCACGTTTTCAGCACCAAGGTCAGCTTTGGCCACGCCGCCGTTCATTTTCATGGCACGAATGGTGGCAACAAGGACGACACAATCAGGTGCCAAACCTGCTTTGCGGCATTTGATGTTCATGAACTTTTCAGCGCCAAGGTCAGCACCAAAGCCCGCTTCGGTCACAACATAGTCTGTCAGTTTCAACGCAGTGGTTGTCGCGGTGACAGAGTTACAGCCATGCGCAATGTTAGCAAATGGACCGCCATGCACAAAGGCAGGGTTGTTTTCAAGCGTTTGAACAAGGTTGGGTTGCATGGCGTCGCGCAGCAGAACCGTCATCGCGCCATCAGCTTTGATATCGCGTGCATAGATCGGGCTGCGGTCACGACGGTAAGCCACAATCATGTCACCCAAGCGAGATTGCAAATCGCTGAGGTCTTTGGCGAGGCACAAGATCGCCATAACTTCGGAGGCAACCGTAATGTCGAAACCGGTTTGACGGGGGAAGCCGTTGGCCACGCCGCCCAGAGAAGTAACGGTGTCGCGCAGCGCACGGTCGTTCATGTCCAGAACCCGACGCCAAGTCACACGGCGTTCGTCGATTTCCAGCTCATTGCCCCAATAAATGTGGTTGTCGATCATTGCCGACAGCAGGTTGTGAGCCGAGGTAATCGCGTGAAAGTCCCCAGTGAAATGCAGGTTCATTTCTTCCATTGGCACGATCTGCGCCATGCCGCCCCCGGCCGCGCCGCCCTTCATCCCGAAGTTGGGACCAAGCGATGCTTCTCGGATACAGACCATGGCATTTTTGCCAATAGCATTTAGACCATCGCCCAAACCAACGGTGGTGGTGGTCTTGCCTTCGCCAGCCGGCGTCGGGTTGATCGCCGTCACGAGGATCAGCTTGCCGTTTTCACGATCTTGAACCGAGTTGATGAACTCTTGGCTGACTTTGGCTTTGTCGTGGCCATAAGGCAGCAGATGCTCTGCATCGATGCCAAGCTTGGCACCAATTTCCATGATAGGCTTTTTCTTGGCCTCACGGGCAATTTGGATGTCGGTTTTAAAAGCCATGTGTGCGATCCCTGTCGAAATGCATGTGTCGTTGATCCACCGATATCCTCTGAAACGACAGCGCGTCACTGCGAATCCGACATTTCTAGGCGTTGTTGCGGCGCGCGCAAAACCAAAGGGAGTGCATCGGAAACCCTTGTTCCCGACCCGCTCATTTGGTCACTGTGCGTCAGGGGCCCACTGACGCTGGTCAGGAATATGCAGCCGCATCCTGTCACCCATCGCCAAAACGCCCGGACGTTCCACCCAAGCGGTGACGCCGCGCCTTCCGTTGGCTGCCGATTTGAACTTGGGGCCAAAACCCGGTTTGTCGGACTCGATTTCTTTGGCAGGGTAGATGCAGGGGCGATTGTTCATATCAATAATCAAAGTGGTGCCATTTTCTGCCTGCAACCGCGACGACGGCGGAACAAAGCTGAAATCCGCAATGCCTTGGATGACCAACGTCGCGCCAAGCCATTCAGGCTCCAGTCCCCCAAGCCCCATATCGCGCGCAATTGCATCCAGCTCTTCTTGGGACACCACCGACAGCTGACGTACATTGGCAATGTCCGTTCCCCGCGTGTGCTGCGATGTCACGCGGCTGCATGATGGCCGGGTTCTTCCGCCATGCTTTTCACCAAGCGGGCCATCCCAATCCAATGTCATGTCTTGGGCTGGCACCGCGCGCAGGCCATCGCCCAGCGGTACAGTCCCCAACCACGTGATAGTTGCGAAAAAATCGGTTTGTTTTAAGGCTGGCATGGAATCTGAATCCTTTGGGTGCACGCAAAATTTGCGCTGACTGTCAGCCCCAGTAAAATAGAATGCCGCGCGACGTTTCAAGCAGATCGCGAATACACAAAGCTAGGCTGCGTCGGTCCGCGTCAAAATCATGAAGAGGCGCCGGAAAGGAAACAGAACCGTACCATCATCCGCCGCTGGATAAGCGGATCCGATCACCGCCTCATAGGCGCTAATCAAACGGGTTTGCTCATCTTCATTCAGGTTTTGCAAAATGGGCAGCGCATAAGTGGCTTCGGTGAACCGTCGAACCGGATGCCCGACATCAGACGGGGCCAACATTTGATAGTATTCGGTTTCCCACAGGCTAAGCTCTCCGAGCGGAGCCAACATATGGTAGTATGTCGCCGGAAGTAAAACCCGCGGACCGCTGTCAAAATCAATGCGGCCCGGCCAGAATTCTTCTGTGAGGCTTTTCCAGATGCGATGTGACGGGGCGTTGTTTTGGTGCGGCATCTGCAAAGCCAATGTGCCGCCGGGTGCCAAAGACCCGACCAAACGCGGCAATAAATCTGCATGATCCGGCAGCCAGTGCAGCGCGGCATTCGAAAAGATCAAAGCCGGAGGGGTTTGTGCAGACCAATCAGCAATGTCGATTTTGGTGAGACTGTCATAGTGTCCGCTGGTATTGGCCTCGGTCAGCATCTCGGCGCTGCTGTCGACGCCGATCAGCGGTGCGCCAAGGTTTTTCAAGGCTGGGCCCGCCGCACCGCTGCCACAGCCCAAGTCCACAATTGGCCCTGCTGGCAAGGCCGGTAGTGCGTGGATCAGGTCGATGGCAGGGCGCAAACGGAGTCCTTTGAACTTGTGATAAGCTCCGGGGTTCCATTGTGCGCCCTGCCGATTACTCACGCGTTGGGTTCCGGTTCCATGTCACCGTCGCCCGCAGGTTTAGCCTTGGGTTTGGTTTTTGGAATTGCGGTCAGGCTGGGTTTTTCGGCCTCGACGCCACTACCACTGTCGCCATCTTCGGAATGAGGCGGCTCGCCGCGCATCACCCGCTGGATTTCTTCACCGGTCAGCGTTTCATATTCCAACAGCCCTTGAGCCAGACGTTCAAAGTCATCTTGGCGCTCCAAAATGATTTCGCGCGCTTGATCATAACCGGTCTGGATAAAGCCGCGTACTTCTTCTTCGATTAGCTCTTTGGTATGCGCAGAGACCGACAGACCAGCAGTGTTCCCCTGATAGCCTTCGTGGGCTTCGGAGTAATCGATGTTGCCGATCTTGTCAGACATGCCCCAACGCAGAACCATTGCCCGCGCCAAGCCACTGGCCTGTTGGATGTCACCTGCAGGACCGTTCGAAACCTGATCTTCACCGTATTTGATGATCTCAGCCGCTTTACCGGCCATAGTCATGGCCAAACGCTGGTGGCATTCATCCTTGAACATGTTGAGACGGTCAATCTCTGGCAGGCTCATCACCATGCCCAATGCGCCGCCACGCGGAATAATCGTCGCTTTATAGACCGGATCGCATTTTGGCAGATGAATCCCGACCAAGGCGTGACCCGCTTCATGGTAAGCGGTCATTTCTTTTTGCTCGTCCGTCAAAACCATCGACCGGCGTTCTGCGCCCATCATGACCTTGTCCTTGGCCTGCTCAAAATCTTCCATCGTTACGAAACGGCGACCCACGCGGGCAGCCATTAAAGCGGCTTCGTTCACAAGGTTCGCCAAATCGGCACCGGAAAAGCCCGGTGTTCCGCGTGCAATAATGCGCAGGTCTACATCAGGGCCCAGCGGGATCTTGCGGGCGTGAACCGCAAGGATTTTGTCGCGGCCTTTGATATCCGGGTTGGGAACGGTGACCTGACGGTCAAAACGGCCCGGACGCAGCAAGGCTGGGTCAAGAACGTCACGGCGGTTGGTAGCCGCAACGATGATTACACCTTCGTTGGCTTCAAAGCCGTCCATTTCGACAAGCAACTGGTTGAGCGTTTGTTCGCGCTCGTCATTACCGCCGCCATGACCTTGGCCACGTGCGCGGCCAACGGCATCGATTTCGTCGATGAATACAATGCACGGGGCATTTTTCTTGGCTTGCTCGAACATGTCGCGCACACGGCTTGCACCAACACCCACAAACATTTCAACAAAGTCAGACCCCGAGATGGTGAAAAACGGAACGCCCGCTTCGCCAGCAATGGCCCGCGCCAGAAGGGTTTTACCTGTACCGGGAGGACCGACAAGCAAAGCACCTTTGGGGATCTTGCCGCCAAGACGGCTGTATTTTTGCGGGTTGCGCAAAAACTCTACGATCTCTTCCAGCTCTTCCTTGGCTTCATCAATACCGGCGACATCATCAAAGGTCACTCGGCCTGACTTTTCGGTCAGAAGCTTGGCCTTGGATTTGCCAAAGCCCATCGCGCCGCCTTTGCCGCCGCCCTGCATGCGGTTCATGAAGTAAATCCACACACCGATCAGCAAGAGGAAAGGCAAGATGCCGATAATGAAGGATTGGAAGGTCGACTGCTCTTGCTGTTCGGCACGCACTGGCACGTTATTTTCGATCAGCAGCGTGGTCACAGACGCATCTTCGGGTTTGATGGTCATAAGCTCTTGACCGTCAGTGGTTCGAAAACGGATTTGCTCACCGTCAATGACCGCATTTTGAACGGACTTGGCTTCAACCGCATCCACAAAGTCGGAGTAACTGGACTCCTTGCTTTGCAATGTCGTTCCACCGCCTGAGAACAGGCTGAAAAGTGCGAGGATCAGAACGAATAGAACGATCCAGAAGGCTATATTACGAGCGTTGCCCAAGGCAAATCTCCCAGGTGTCGACGAAAGGGAAAGGGGTGCAAACACACACCCCGACTGTTGAAAGGTAACATAGAGATGAAACGCGCTACTTCAATGCGAAAGAAGGAAGCGGGCAAAGCTGTGCCCCGCACGGCCATGGGGCCATAACGCCAAGCCCCCCCCCGGCCCGACGCCAAATGCGTCACAGGCCAATAAAACATCACCTTTCCAAACGGCAGGCAAGCTGCGCGCTGCATGATAAGGTATTGCGGTATCCCGCTTATTTTCAATCAATCGCCATCCCTCATCACCCAGATTGCGAATCTGCGCGCCGTCAGGCAGCGGTGCAGGGATTCGCCACCTTTGATCCCAAAACCCGTGTTGCGGATCGGGTGAGGTCAGATTCTTCAGGGGTTTTTCTTCCCGAAAAATACGCAATTGTTCCTTTTCCGCCCGACATTCGCATCCGTGCAAGGTGCCGCCGCCGCCGCCCAACAGCCGATCAAGCAGCGCTTCTAGAGGCTCTGCCCGTGGCCGGTACGGTGCCGAGGACACATATTGAAGCCCAGCTGCCAAGAGCCGAAGTTGCGTTTCCCGTTCAACGCCATCGAAACCTGATCGGGTTAATAGAATGTCGCCTGTTCGCGCATATTCTGTCCTCCCCTCATGGCCAATGTCGCGCCAGACCTGCACCGCACGTTGCTGCAATGCCTCTTGTGCGCGACGCAACCTTTTCGCAGTCTCGGCAATCAAATCAACGCTAAGGCCAAGCCTGTCCAAGTCCGGCAAGGACTGCCGCACGCGCACACGTTCATATTTGGGATCAAGATTTGAGGGATCTTCGGCCCAGGGGGTCTTGAGCACAGTCAGATAGTGGCGCAGGTCTTCGCGACGCATCGACAAACAGGGGCGCAACACTTCAAAGCTGTCCGATTGCATTTCACGAGCTTCCCGGAACCCAGATTGCGGTGGCAGCTCCCCCAGAAATTCATTCTCTTCGAGCGCGGCTGCGGATCCAGCGCCATGTATCTCTCTTCGATCTCGCATCGCCGACAATCCATCGACGCCCGAACCGCGCTTGAAACGCATCAAAAATGTCTCTGACAAATCATCCTTGGTATGGGCCATCAAAACATGGCGCAACACACCGCGCCAGCGATCAATCAGGTCCAATCGGGCCTGACGGGCCGCATCCTGCAAATTCCCTGAGCCGTCCCAATGCCATTTCACCGTTGCATGTGGCCAGCCAAGCGCCGCACATTCCTGCGCGACCATCGCGGCCTCGGTCGCGCTTTCGCGGCGTAGCCCGTGGTCTATCGTGACAACCCATAACCGCACCCCCCAGACACGTGTCCAGTTGTGCGCAAGGGTCAGCATCGCCATACTGTCGCCGCCACCAGACACGGCCAGACCGATGTCACCGGGAAAATCCGGCCCCAACAGACCGCCCATCGAGTCGGCAAAGCGTTGCTCAAGACTTTGCGGGCTTCGGGTCACTCGCAGCCGAGGTCCGCGCGGCTTCGTTTTGCGTTGGTGGCAAAGTCAGAGGCAGGATACCGGCCCGACACTTCTGCCAATGTCACGCAGGCTTCGGGTTGTGACCCAAGTGCCCCTAAAGAGACCCCCAAACGCCAAAGCGCTTCCGGGGCGGAACGATCATCAGGATAGCCGGAGTAGGCCTTTAGATAGCGCCGTGCAGCTTCGCGAGTGTCGCCCGTCCCGTCCAACGCGCGGCCTTCTGCAACCAAAGCAGCCGCTTCAAGCGGACCAAGTGGATAGGTTTCACGAAACAGGGCAAACAACTGCGCGGCGGCTGCATACTCGCCATCCGTCAGCGCTTTTTGTGCATCCAGAAAATCGGCCTCTTCACTCACGGCCAACTGACCACCGCCGAGCACAAAGCCATCTGAGGGTTCTTCAATCGCCGGAGCGGGCACTGCCACCGGGACAGCGTCTCCGCCGAGTGTCGCAGCCTTGCCCAGCGTTGAGATATCACAATCCGGTTCCAGCTCGCAGAGCCGGAAATCAAGATCTCCCAGCCGGTTGCTGCCATCTTTGACAACGCGGCTGATGCGAAACTCTAGCTCTTCGGTTTTGGCTGTGATCCGCTGCAACTGCCCTTCGATCGCGTTGATCCGGTCCAACTGATCTCCGGACACCACTACAGCGCTGCCGCCTGTGGTGTTCAACTCTTGCTTTAGACGCTGCAATTCAACCGACAAGACGACTATGTCTTGTCGGATATCTGCCAAGGTCTCGGATTGCTGAGCCGAGGTGCCCCCTGCGGTCAGTGCGACGGCCAGAAAAGGCCCCAAAGCGATGCCAAAACGCATGTGGTTACCCCGTCAGACCGGCGGAAAGAATTGTCACAGCCCGTCGGTTTTGCGCGTAACACGCTTCTTGCGAACAAATCTCCAGCGGGCGTTCCTTGCCGTAGCTGACAAATTTCAGACGCGATGCCGGAACCCCACGGGCCACGAGGTATTCCATGACCGCATTCGCTCGGCGCGCACCCAGCGCAAGGTTGTATTCGCGCGTGCCCTGTTCATCCGCATGGCCTTCAATCACCGCGAGGTAATCGGAATTGGTCAGCAGCCATTGCGCTTGCTTGTCCAATGTCGTGCGCCCTTCGGCTGTTACGCTGGCTTGATCGACCAAGAACAAAACCCGGTCGCCAATGCGTTCCTGAAAATGCGCCACCGAAGTCGGGTCATCGGCACTGCCGGCCGCATAGCCCGGAAGTGGATCCAAGGTGCCAGCACCGGCCCCTGCGCCGCCGTCACCAAATCGGTCGGGGCTGGTACAGGCGGCAAGGCCAAGGGCGGCCACCAGCATCAGCGCTTTGGGAAAATGGGTCATTATTACCTGTCCTGCTCTTTGCGTTGAGCGCAGACTAGCACAGCCTGACGCTCTCGGGAATCCGCTTCACAAAGCTGTGCAAGCGCCCGCTGGTTCATTACTGCAGAGGCCCCCAGCTGGGATCTGACGCCCCGGCCGGTGTGCGCACACGTTTCAAATTTCGGCCTGAAATATCTACTGAATACAAGGCCGAAGCCCCCTGTGCGCCTTGGGTTTCGCGGGCAAACATCAGCACACGACCATTGGGGGCCCATGTTGGCCCTTCATCCAGAAACGACGCTGTCAGAAGCCGCTCTTCTGATCCGTCGGTTCGCATCACGCCAATGTGAAAGCGGCCTTCGTTTTGTTTGGTAAAGGCGATCAAATCGCCGCGCGGCGACCAAACCGGTGTGCCGTACCGCCCTTTGCCCGAACTGATCCTGGTCGGTTCCCCGCCACTGGCAGCCATTGTATACAGCTGCTGCGTTCCCGAGCGATCGGATTCAAACACGATCTGGCTGCCATCCGGGCTATAGCTTGGGGCGGTTTCAATGGCAGGCGAAACGGACAAACGGCGGGTTGCTGTGGTGGCTACATCCATTGCCCAAATGTCTGTGTTTGACCCTTGGGTCATCGAATAGACCACCGTGCGCCCATCCGGTGAAAACCGCGGTGCAAAGCTCATGACACCGTCATTGGACTGCAAGATCCGGCTTTGAACATTGCCCACGGTCAATACATGAACACGGGGAAACCCGGTGGCATAGCTGGTATACAAAACCCGATCGCCTGATGGGGAAAAGCGAGGGGCAAGAACGATCGAGCTGCTGTCGGTCAGGTATTGCACATTGGTGCCGTCATAATCCATCAAAGCCAGTCGTTTTTCACGTTTGTTCTTGGGCCCGGTTTCGGAAACAAACACCACACGGCTATCAAAATACGGCGATTCACCGGTCAATCGGGAATAGACCTGATCTGCCACCTTGTGGGCCAATCTGCGCCATCCATCCGCGTCGGATGCGAACTGCATGCCCTGTCCCAGCTCTTGGCCGGCAAAGACATCCCAAACGCGGAATTTGACGATCACGCGGCCAGATGCATCTGTGCTCACAGCACCGGTAATCAAAGCCTGCGCATTGATCGCTTTCCAATCAGCAAACTGCACGGGTGCGCCAAAGCTGCTCACGGTTGAGATATGCGCATCCCGAGCGATTTCGCGGAATAGCCCTGTGCCGGACAAATCATCGGCAATCACCCGACTGATATTTTGCGAATGAACCATTGCATCCGAGTTTTCAGGCACAAAGTTCGGGACCGCGTAGGGCATGGGCTCAACCACACCTGTATCCAACGTCAACCGAAGCGGTTCTTGCGCCATGGCAAAAGAAGGGGTCAGTGCCAGCATAATAGCCAGCAACATCTGTACCAGACGGGTTTGCATCTTGGTCCCTCCTCGGGAACTGCTCTGTCCTAGTGCCCCGGCTCTGTGACCGGCTTGAGGCACTTTAGCCATAATTCCTTGCAGCACAAATACCCCTTTGCATTGGAATTGGCGGGGAATTGCGCAAAACATCACTCATCGAAGGCGCATCTGGGACGGGTCAAAGGTCATTTCGACCCTTTTCCAGTGGTCATACTTCTCTGGTGGCAGCTTATATCCACTTGCCTGACACCGTAAAACGGCGCGGCGCGCAGATTGAAACGCTGCTTCGACGGCCGCGCCAGTGCCACCTTGAGACGAAATCATATGCAAGGTTCCGGCCAAAACGCGGCCTTCACGGTCCAGCTCATAGCCTACGGTTACGGTCACATTTGCCGCCTGACTGCCAACATCAACAATCCAGCAGGCTTCTACAGCTAATTTAAGCCCGTCGGTTTCACCACGTGTCATCGGCGGACCAGCCGGGGCTGAGTTGGTTCCACCACCGGCCAATGCTTCGGCAAGGGCTGCATTCAAAGCATCATCCGCGCTGGGAACCGCAGGTGCGGCTTCGGCAGCGGGCGGCGTCTCAGCGGCAGCGCGCGGTGTCCGGGCCTGCGGGCGCAAGGAAGCGGTCGGCGCACCGGACGGCGTCTCGGCCTCGGTGATAATTTCAGAGGTCGCTTCCTCGGGTGCGGTCGCTTCTTGGGCTTCTTCTGCCTTGTCAGGCGACGAAGCATCAGGCGACACAGCCCTCTGCGTTTCTTCGGCAACGACACTATCGGGGTCAGGCGGGGCAACAGGTGTCGGGGCAACACGCGGCGCGGGGCGCGGTTTCGGACGCACCGACCGCACAGGTGCAGAGGTGCTGGGCAGCGGCGCAGGTTCGGGTGCAATGGGCGCGTCAGGCTCTGGATCCGGCGGCACCAAAACCGGCGGCGTGTCTGTCACCTCAGCCGGTTCCGGTGGCTGCGGGATTTGCGGCAATGCTTCGGGTTGCGGTGCGGGCGGCACCGGTTGCGGATCAGGCTGCGGCGCAGGCTGCGGGTCAGGGCGAGGCGTCGGCCGAACGGGGTCTGGTTCAGGCTCGGGCGGGCTGGGTTGCGCCGGGGCAGGATCAGGGGCAACGGGCGACGGGCTTGACTGCGTTAATGCTGCGAATTGCTGTTCAGATAGAACCGTTACATTGGCGACCTGCATTTCGGGCGGCGCTGAATGAAACAGCCCGCCAAAAAGCAACCATCCAATTGCCAGAGCATGCGCCCCACCTGATATGTATAGCCCGCGTTGCACGTCAGCGCCTTAGTTACCGGGGCCGTTCAAGGCCGGCCCACCCACATCTGTCACCAAACCAATCGACGAAAAGCCACCCGCGTTCAACGCGCCCATAATTTGGGCAACATCTTCGTAGGGCACAACGCCATCAGCACGCAAATAGACCCGATCATCAGCGCGTTCAGCCGCAATTGCCCGCAGACGCGGGATCAGATCGGCGCGGTCGATTTCGGTGCTTTGGATCAACACTGTGCCATCAGCAGCGATGGAAACTGTCAGCGGTTCCTCAGTCTCTTGCGGCAAAGCCTGCGCAGCCGTTTTGGGCAGTTCCACAGGTACGCCGACAGTCAACAGCGGGGCCGCGACCATAAATATGATCAACAGCACCAGCATCACATCCACAAAAGGCGTGACGTTGATTTCCGACATTGGTGCGGCCCCGCCTCTGCGGCCACGTCTGCGGCGGCTGCCGCCTCCGCCGTTTTTCATGACACCCGCGCCCATGGCTCAGGAATCCAACTGGCGGCTAAGGATCGTCGAAAACTCGTCTGCGAAACTCTCATAGCCTGCGATAATACGGTCACTGTCCGCGGACAGTTTGTTGTAAAATACAACCGCCGGAATCGCGGCCATCAAACCAAGGCCCGTTGCCAAAAGGGCTTCGGCGATACCCGGGGCGACAACCACCAAAGACGTATTTTGTTGCTGGGCGATTTCGATAAAGGCGTTCATGATGCCGAAAACCGTCCCGAACAAGCCGACAAATGGCGCGGTAGAGCCAACGGTCGCCAAAACCGGCAGCCCCTTTTGAAGTGCCTCAGCTTCTTTTTGGATAGCGACATCCATGGATCTGTCGATACGGCTTTGGGCGTTAGCGATCAGCCCGCCATCTTCGCGGTGACTGCGGCGCCATTCCATCATACCAGCGGCGAAAATCCGTTCCGCCCTGCCCTTCGGCTCAACTCCGATTTGGTCAAACAACTCATCCAACGGCTCGCCGGACCAAAATGCCTTGTCAAAGGCTTTCGCCTCTTTGCGGGCTTTGCGATAGGACATCAACTTGTCGAAAATGATCCCCCAAGACCAAACCGACGCGATGATCAACAACAACATCACCAACTTAACGGTAAGTGTGGCCCGCGCGAATAGTCCCCACATGGAGAAATCTATCTCCTGCGCTAGGGCAAGCGTTTCTGCTTCCATGACTCTGCTCTTTTTCCTGTCGGCCCCTGTTTACGGGCTCTAATTAGCACCTGTGTTAGCGTATTTGCAGGGGAAAGGCTACTCCTCAGGCATCAATACGCGCAAATCGGCGCAGCTGGGCAATTCCCTGCCAGCCACGCCAAAGTCAGTGAACAGATTTGCGAAGCTGTTTTGGCAGGCGTGTCGGCTGACCTTCCAGGTTCATACAAACGGCTGTCACCTCGGCGCGAAAGACAACTTCGCCATCGCGCAGCACCTCTTGTCCCATAATCAACCGAACGCCGCCCATGCTTCGCACAACGGTTTGAACTTCTAGTTCGTCGTCGTATTTGGCCGCTGACAGATAGTCTGCTTCAATACGCCGGACCACAAAGACCACACCTTCTTCGCGCATGGCGTTTTGATCAAGCCCCATTTCCTTGACCCAGTCCGAGCGGGCGCGTTCGATGAACTTGAGGTAGTTGACGTGATACACGATCCCAGCCATGTCGGTGTCCTCATAGTAGACGCGGATCGGGAAACGGTGGGTCATGAGCGGGCTCCAGTCTTGCAGCAAGGTATGACTGCGCAGAACCATCCGCAAGACCAGCGCCAATCGATTTTTCGACGAAAAATCGCGCGCCACGCTCGCCCAGCCCGCCCCTGAAGCCGCTGGCATGCACACATGCGGGTTTCAATTGCGCATGACGCTCGGCCCTTGTGATTTTCGGCCCACCAAGGCAAGAGTTGGCACAGATACAGACCGGAACCTGCACCCATGAATTTCGACACAGCCTCACTGCCTCCCGTTGTGCAAAATATGCTTGGCTATGCCCTTCAGGTCTGGGACATCGCCAAGGTCTGGGTGCTCTCGCCTGCAGCATGGTCGCAATTCGGACTTTTGCTTGCGGCCTTTGCAGCCTCATATGTCCTGAACAAACGGCTGCGGCCGTTGTTGGAACGCATTTTGACGCCAGAGCCAGGCAAGACGTCGATCCTGTCAACAATTCGCAGGTTTGTGCTGATCTTTGTCCCGCTGCTTTTGCCGCTTTTAGCATGGGGGTTCACCGCGATTGGAGAGCAGGCGACGCGCGCCCTGTTTGGGTCTGGTGCCGTCATCGCCTTTGGCAAACGTGTTTTCTTGCTTCTTGCGGCTCGGATTTTGGTTCAGGAAATCATCACCGACGTTTTCTTACGTGTCTTGGGCAAAACTATTTTGCTGCCGATTATGGTGCTCTATGCACTTGGCCTATTGGACTACGCCACCGCCTATCTGAACGAAATGACGGTATCGCTCGGGAATATCGAGTTCACTGTAATGGCGGTGATCCGCGGCGTCATTGCCGGTTCAATCCTGTTTTGGCTGGGGCGTTGGTCCAATGACCAAACCGGCAGCTATCTTGAAAAACAGGAAGAATTGCGGCCAGCCGCCCGCCAATTGGCCACCAAAGCCGCAGAGCTAACGATCTATGGCATCGCGTTCATCTTGTTGATGAGCATCATCGGCGTACCGCTGACCTCTCTCGCCGTGCTATCTGGTGCCATTGGTGTTGGCCTTGGGTTCGGTCTGCAAAAGATCGCATCGAATTACATCTCCGGCGTAATCTTGCTGCTAGAGGGCCAAGCGACAGTGGGCGACTACGTCGAGCTTGATAACGGCATGGCAGGCACCATTGTCCAAACCACTGCCCGCGCAATGATTTTAGAAACCTATGACGGCCGTTGGATCGTGGTGCCCAACGAGGATTTCATCACCACTCGCGTCATAAACTATTCCGATCAAGGATCTACTAACCGGTACGAAGTGCCGTTTTCTGTCAGCTATAAAACCGACATCAACAAAATTCCTGACATCATTGAATCGGCGGTCGCAAAACATCCGGCTGTGCTGAGCGACCCGTTTCCACCTGACTGTGAATTTCGTGCTTTTGGCGACAGCGGCGTTGAGTTCGCCGTCGAATTTTGGGTCAATGGCATCGATGATGGCCGCCATAAATTCAGCTCGGACGTCGGATTTTTGATCTGGAACGCGCTGCGCGACAACGACATCGAAATCCCTTACCCACATCGGGTTATCGAAATGAGGACCCCCGACACATGAGCCAAACCCTTGTCATAGGCGGCGGACCTGCGGGATTGATGGCCGCGGAAATGCTACTGGACGCGGGCCACGGCGTCATCTTGGCGGATGCAAAACCGTCTTTGGGGCGCAAAATGCTGATGGCAGGAAAATCCGGCCTTAACCTCACCAAAGTCGAACCGCTAGAAACATTCATCGAAGCCTATCGCGATGATGCGGCCCGTCTTAGACCGATGTTGCGGGATTTTGGACCCGGGCAGGTGCGGCAATGGGCGCAAGACCTCGCGCAAGACACATTCGTCGGCTCATCCGGCCGTCTCTATCCAACAGCCATGAAAGCCTCTCCGCTGCTAAGAGCATGGCTGGCGCGATTGATCGCCAAAGGTTTGGACATTCGAACCCGCTGCCGCTGGACGGGCTGGGATCACAATGGTGCAGCCTGTTTTGAGACACCTAAGGGGCCACTGGCTTTAACCGCCGACGCAACCGTTCTCGCCCTCGGAGGGGCCAGTTGGGCCCGTCTTGGGTCAGACGGAAAATGGGCGGATCAAATGGCACAAGGCAACGTGGCTGTCACGCCTTTTGCGGCATCCAATGTTGGTGTTGTCGTTTCCTGGAGCGATCACATGCGCCGCTTTTTCGGCAGTCCGATCAAAAACGCCTGCTTTTCAGCTGGCGACCAAACCCAGCGCGGCGAAGTCATTCTATCCGCGCGCGGGATCGAAGGAGGCGGCATTTATCCGCTTTCACCGTCGCTGCGGGACGGAGCCGCACTGCATATCGATTTGATGCCGGACCTTTCTCATGACGCATTGATCACCCGCCTGAAAAAAACACGCGGGAAACAAAGCCTGTCGAACCATCTGCGCAAAGCCCTGCGTTTGCCCGCGCAGGTCATGGCTTTGCTCAACGAAGTGCAACGGCCATTGCCATCGGATTCCGCCAAACTTGCGCAACTTTTGAAAGCTGTGCCCGTTCCATACACAGGCCTGCGCCCTATGGACGAGGCCATATCAACCGCAGGCGGCGTAGCGTTTTCCGGTTTGACCAGCGATCTGATGATCAAAAACAGACCGGGTGTGTTTTGTGCAGGTGAAATGTTGGAATGGGATGCGCCCACTGGCGGGTATTTGATCACAGCCTGCCTTTCGACGGGCCGCTGGGCCGGACTACATGCAGCCGACTATCTTGACGGGCCTATTTCCAGCTGACCACCACACGGTCACCGCCTTGTGCCTGATCAGCGGTCCGGCTGGTCATTCGATCCGCAGAGACACCACGCTCAATCATCGCAAGGCGAACACTTTCAGTGCGGCGGCGACTAAGCTGCCTGTTCCAGGCGGGCACCTCGGAGCTGGACACCTCGGCGCTGATCTGCGCGGTCAGACTTCCAAATCGGGTGCAGATCCGTAGCACCGCTGCCAAATGCGCCAAGGGCCATTCCGCCCCAAAACCCAAACCAAAGCGGCCAGTTTCAAATGGGATCGGGGGCACCAACCCCATCTGCGCATCACAGTTTTCAACATTCGGCGCAAAACTGAGGGACGGCATCCAATAGCCTTCGGCAAAAATCTGCGGCTGCTGCAAGACAACATGCATCCGGCGCGCGCCCTCTAAGGGGGGAGGTTCGGCTTTGACGTGCAAAACGGTCTTTGGCGGCAAGGCCTGAACCAGCGCCGCCTTGAGCGCAGCTGCATCTTGGCCCGGCATCGGAACCACAGAAACGGTGATCGTGTCCAACGTATAGTCAAGTGAGATGCTCTCAACCTCGCTCAACCAACCCCGAAGAGCCACGAGAACCCGCAGCACCTCCGCGCCTTCCCCGTCCGGAGACACCTGCGGTTTTCCCCGTATTTCAAACCCGCCCAAGGCTTCGGACAGCACTGCAGGCGACAGACCCGCCGGCAGTTTCCCCACCACCGCTGCATTTGTGGCAACATCAAAACTCAATCGGAATTCCGGTGGATTGCCGTCATCGAGCAGCAAAACATCAAAGTCGGCGGCATTGTCCAACACCACATCTGCCGCACGCCGCGCCTGTGGGTCTGCGGCCGTACCGGTCACTGCCACGCCCTCGGCACCATAGGTCAAACGTCCCGCTTCAAGCGCTTTGAGCGCAGGAAGGGCCGCCCAAAACGGCGCATCCCACCCGTGTAGATCAGGATGAGGCGCATAGGTAAGGTCCAATTGGCCAGCGTCGCCAAACCCTGCTTTTTCCAAGAAAACCGCAGTTGCGTCATCCCCCTGCGCGGTCAAAAACGTGCTGGGGACATGGCCCGACAGGGCCAAGGTGCGCCCATCCCATTCGGCTAATAGGCTCAAAGGAATTCCGTCACTTTGAGGAGTTAGCGCTGTAGTAAAAACCACCCCGCCGGGCAATTCACCACCCAAGGTCTCTATCTGCTCGATCGTCTCTTGCGGCATCGGACCGCCTTGGATGGTTAGAACATCCGGACTGACAGTAATCACACCGTCTTCCAGATACTCAAACATTTTCAATGCGATATCCGTCACCGGCTGAAACGTTGGTACGCCCAAATCAACAGCCGCCGTGCGGACTGATCCAACAACATGCCCGCCCAACGCATTCAAGCCAGACGGGGTGTAATCTGGCGGAAGCTTTCCACTATATCGGACGCCCATAATCGGGTCGCGTGAAACAAAGAAACTGTAGGGCAAACCGTCGTCTTGGGTCTTAACGTCCAAGGTAAGCTCATAGCCATCTGGCAGTTGCGCAAGATCCGCCTCAATCGCAGCGGCATGCATGGGTAGCGGAACGGTTCCGGAAACGGCAATCCTGCGGTCAACCACGTCCACGGTCCCATCGACCATCTGCAACAATGCCTGCGCGGTGCGCTGCACAACCTTCGCCCAATCCGCATCAGGAACACCCGCTGCGACAACCAAATCGGTTTGCTCCAGTTCAAGGATCTTTGAAAGGGCAGCCAAGGTCGTCTCTCCGGGTACAAACCCTTGCGCCGTTATCCCCGCATCCGATTTGGACAGTGCTATGGAAAAAGGGGCGGCATTGGGCAAGACAACCCAGTCGCCAATCACAGCTTCCACCCCATCCAAGGCTGCAAGTCGGGCTTCTATCGCCTGCGCGGCTTCTTTTGTTTCCACCCGTCCTTTGGCCGTGACCGCACGCCCCTTTACCGAAATTTGGACCGGATGCTTTTCTTGATACACCGCACCGTCGGCAGCGGCCTTAATACCAGCCGCAACCAACGCGTTTTCATCCGGTACGCGAAAGACACCCAGACCAATAACGGTCAGGATAATTGCAATTATGGCAAAGAGATCGCGCATCGCCGCGCGATCAGATCGCGGCCTTGCGGCTTTCATCCAGATAGATTTCGCGCAAACGCAATGCGTTGGAACCCGGAACGCCCGCGCCGATTTTTGCACCGTCGATTTCAACCACAGGCATCACAAACGTAGAGGCCGAGGTGATAAACGCCTCATCTGCGGCTTGCGCCTCGGCGATGGTGAAATTGCGTTCTTCGACCTGCATTTGCGCTTCGCGGGCAAAGCGCAACACGGCGGCACGTGTGATACCGTGCAAAATATCGTTCGACAAACCACGCGTTACGATAGTGTTGCCTTTGATGAAATACGCGTTGTTGGAAGTGCCCTCGGTGACAAATCCGTCTTCGACCAGCCAAGCATCATCCGCACCGGCCTTTTTGGCCATCATCTTGCCCATCGACGGGTATAGTAGCTGCACAGTTTTAATATCGCGGCGACCCCAGCGTTGATCGTCGATCGAAATGACCTTGATCCCTTTCTGGGCGACAGGGTTATCTGCCAAACCGGGTTTGTTCTGCGTGAACAAGACCAGCGTCGGCGGCGTGGTTTCGGGATCGGGGAATACAAAATCACGATCGTCGGGTGCGCCGCGGGTGACTTGCAAATAGACCATGCCCTCTTCGATTTCGTTGATCTTCACCAACTCGCGGTGAATCTCCAACAACTCATCCATGGTGCAAGGCGACGGCATGTCGAGTTCATCCAAAGAGCGCTGCAAACGCACAGCATGGCCGTCAAAATCGATCAGCTTGCCGTCCAGAACGCTGGTCACTTCGTACACGCCATCTGCCATCAAAAATGCGCGATCAAAGATGGAAACCTTGGCTTCATTTTCTGGCAAATACTCGCCATTCACGTAAACGGTGCGCGTCATGTTATATCTCCAAGTATGAGCGGCTGGCGGGCACGAGGTGCGATTTCACACCTCAAACGCCGTAAAACGTCTGCCGGGTTTCCCCAAATCGGTGTTTAGCCCCAAAGCGCAGGCTGAGGCGGATGCACCCCTTTGTCGTCAAACCGCAAAGGGTTACTGCGGTCTTCGGCCAGAAGAAGCGGCCCGTCAAGGTCCGTTACGGCCACGCCTTGGGCAACCAAGGTCGCAGGGGCCATTGCAAGACTGGATCCGACCATGCAGCCAACCATCAGATCATAGCCTTCGGCCAAGGCGGCTTTTTTCAACTCAAGCGCCTCGGTCAGCCCGCCGGTTTTGTCCAGCTTGATGTTCACCACATCATATTTGCCTTTTAGATTTGGCAGGCTGGCGCGGTCATGACAGCTTTCGTCGGCACAAACAGGCACCGGGCGGTCCATCCCAATCAATGCATCATCATCCCCTGCCGGCAGAGGCTGCTCAACCAAAGCCACGCCCAAGCGCACCAAATGCGGTGCAAGATTGGCGTACACTTCGGCACTCCACCCCTCGTTTGCATCGATGATAATTTGGGCATCCGGAGCACCGCGCCGCACGGCCTCAAGCCGGGGCATGTCATCGGGTGTTCCCAGTTTAATTTTGAGCAAGGGCCGAAAGGCATTGTCGCGCGCCGCTTGCTCCATGTTTTCGGGCGTACCTAGGGACAAGGTATAGGCTGTAATCTCGGGGCCTGGCGCGGGCAATCCCGCCAGCTCCCAAACCGGCACTCCCGCCTGTTTGGCCTCAAGATCCCACAAAGCACAATCCACGGCATTGCGCGCTGCACCTGCCGGTAGCAACCCTTGCAAAGCCTGCCGCGTCACATCAGCAGGCAGGCCTTCAATTTCGGCGGTGACGCTCTCCAAGGTTTCATCATAGCGGGCATAAGGCACACATTCACCGTATCCTGTGTGCCCATCACGGGTGATTGCAACGGTCAGTACTTTGGCTTCGGTGCGTGACCCGCGCGAAATGGTAAACACTTGCGCCAGACGAAACACATTCCGTGTCACTTCGATCATTTAGTTTTCCAAACCTGTCTATCTGCCACCTCGCGGGATGGCGGGTGGGGCGACGCGCGTAGCGCAAGCGTCACCCCGTCATCAGATCACACCGCAGCCAGTGCATCAACCAAACGGCCTGCACCATGTCGATAAGGATCAACCGTTGGCAGCCCCATGCGGTCCTCAACCTGCGCCATATAGGCAACGGCGTCCTCTTCACTCAAATGCTGAGTGTTTACCGAAATACCCACGACCTGACAGGCCGGATTGGACTTGCGCGCCAATGGCAGGGCCGTATCGCGCAACTCTTCTAGGGACGGCAAAGAAAACCCGGGCAGGCCGCGCATGTGCTCGCGCGTTGGTTCATGACACAGGATCAACGCGTCCGGCTGGCCTCCATGCACCAAAGCCATGGTCACGCCAGAATAGGAAATATGAAAAAGCGAACCCTGCCCTTCGATCATATCCCAATGATCTTCTTCATTGTCTGGTGTCAGATATTCGATCGACCCGGCCATAAAGTCCGCAATCACCGCATCCAAGGGAACCCCATGTCCAGTAATCAAGATGCCAGTTTGGCCTGTCGCGCGGAATGTCGATTTCATACCGCGTTCTTGCATAACGGCGTCCATCGCCAGTGCTGTGTACATTTTTCCGACTGAGCAATCCGTCCCGACAGCCAAACAACGCTTGCCAGTGCGGTTCACCCCATTGGCGATAGGATACCCAACAGTCGGCACCCGCACATCGTGCAGGGTTCCACCAAAGGTTTGAGCGGCCGCCACCAGATCACCCTCGTCGCGAAGAAGGTTGTGCAAGCCCGAAGCCAGATCGAAACCCATTTCCAACGCTTGAATCAGAACTTCTTTCCAAGCAGGTGAAATCATGCCGCCGCGATTGGCCACGCCAATCACAAGCGTTTTGGCACCAGCGGCCTTGGCCTCGGCCAATGTCATGTCATTCAGACCCAGGTCCGCGCCGCAGCCCGGCAGGCGAATTTGACCCAGGGCATTTTCAGGGCGCCAGTCACGAATGCCGATGGCGACCTTTGCGGCCAACATGTCCGGCGCATCGCCGAGAAAAAGCAAATATGGTGTTTCAATCATGGCGCGTCCCCAAAAGTGCAGGTGTGTTTTTAACTTGACGAAGTTTGGCCCGCATTTTTCAGAATATCCTTGCTAGATTGCGAAGCTGAGCCTCAATTTTCGAAGATTATCCGGTAAATGAAATTTATTCGCGAAATTATTCGACGCGCCGCAGCGCAGAAACACATGCAGGTTCTTTTTGCTTGCGCAGCATTGCGCAATTTAATAACCCGTGAGGTAGAGAAATCGAAATTTCCTTACCGAAGGGATCTGCCATGAGCTTCCGAATTCAACCCACCGCCCCTGCCCGCCCCAACCGTTGCCAACTGTTTGGCCCCGGCTCGAACACCAAGCTGTTCCCGAAAATGGCGGCTTCTGCGGCAGATGTCATCAATCTGGATCTCGAAGATTCCGTCGCGCCTTCGGATAAAGACACCGCCCGCGCCAATATCATCGAGGCGCTTAACACCATTGATTGGGGCAAAAAATACATGTCCGTGCGCATCAATGGGCTCGATACGCCCTATTGGTACCGTGACGTGGTCGACCTGTTAGAACAAGCCGGTGATCGCATTGACCAGATCATGATCCCCAAGGTTGGCTGCGCCGCCGATGTCTATGCTGTTGATGCGCTTGTCACAGCGATTGAAACAGCCAAGGGTCGCACTAAGCCGATCAGTTTTGAAGTCATCATCGAATCGGCCGCCGGTCTGGCCCATGTCGAAGAAATCGCGGCGTCTAGCCCGCGCATGCAAGCCATGAGCCTTGGCGCGGCAGATTTCGCCGCTTCGATGGGGATGCAGACCACTGGCATCGGTGGGACGCAAGAAAACTATTACATGTTGCACGGCGAGACGCGGCACTATTCAGATCCATGGCATTGGGCGCAGACCGCGATTGTTGCGGCTTGCCGGACGCATGGTGTTTTGCCGGTCGACGGACCCTTTGGTGACTTCTCGGACGACGAAGGCTATATCGCTCAGGCCAAACGGTCAGCGACATTGGGCATGGTTGGCAAATGGGCTATCCATCCTAAGCAGATTGCGCTGGCCAACGATGTTTTCACCCCCTCAGAAACCGCTGTAACAGAAGCGCGCGAAATTCTGGCGGCGATGGAAACGGCCAAGGCCAATGGTGAGGGGGCTACGGTCTACAAAGGCCGCTTGGTCGACATCGCCAGCATCAAACAAGCCGAAGTGATTGTCGCGCAATCGGAGTTGATTGCAGCATCTTAAATCAATGCTGAATGTCAAAGCGGCTGGTTCCCATGTATCGGTGGCCGGCCGCTTTTGTCGTTGGAGCGAGGGGCCAGCCCCTCGCGCTCCCCGGGATATTTAGGGACAGAAGAAAATCAAGCGCGTTCGTCTTTTGGGGAGCCCATCACAACATAGGAGGTTATGGAATTAACCTGTGACAGCGTCCCCAACACTTCTGTGTGGAAGTGTTTGTAGTCCGCTAGGTCTGCGACTTCGACACGCAGCAGGTATTCAACTGCACCAGTTGTATTGTGACATTCGCGAACCTCGGGCGCGCGGATCATTGCACCTTCGAATGCTTCTTGCGCTTCCTTATTATGTTTGTTTAGACCAACGGTCACATAAGCCGTAAAACCGATCCCGACTTTTTCGGGATTGAGAACAGCACGATACCCTGTAATCACTCCGCGTTTTTCCAAAGCGGCGACACGGCGCAGACAAGCCGATGGGGACAGTCCCACAAGATCCGCTAAGGCAAGATTGCTCAGCCGCCCATCCAAGGCAAGCTCGCGCAATATTCGGCGGTCAATTTCATCTAATTCGCTCATATATTGTGAAGGCTGCATCCTGACGCTAAATTTTGCAACCATTGGTCGGAAAAAATAAGCAATCTTGCCTGCATGACACAAGATATATTCCTCGCACTTGCGATATTTGCTTTTAGCACCGTGTTCACACCCGGGCCCAACAACCTGATGCTCATGAGCGCGGGAGCCAATTTTGGTGTGCGGAGGTCTTTGCCGCATCTCGCCGGCGTGGCCTACGGGTTTCCGTTGATGATCTTGATGATCGGTTTAGGCGTTATGAAACTGTTTGAAGTCTGGCCCGTTAGTTATGATGTTTTGCGGATTGCCTCGGTCGCTTACATCCTTTGGCTGGCTTGGAAGATCGCGACCGCACAGCCGCCAAAGGATGCGCCAAGCGATGCGCAACCTTTGACTTTTGTGCAGGCGGCCGGGTTTCAGTGGGTCAATCCAAAGGCTTGGTCTATGGCATTGGGAGCAATCACCCTTTACGCAACTTCGCGGGATGTCAGCGCCATCCTTTGGGTGTCGGCAACCTACGCAGTGATCGGTACCGTGTCAGCACTGTCGTGGACGGTTTTGGGAACGGGTGTGCGCCGCCTTTTGGCAAAACCTGAACGCTTGCGCATATTCAACGGAATCATGGCCGCGCTTCTGGTTCTTTCGATGATTCCGGTTTTGATCAGCTAACACAAAATCAGGCCCTGCTATTTGTCCGAGTTGCATCCGTGCAAAAGCCACGCCATATAGCATCAAGACTTTGAGGAGCATCGCATGGCCCATTATCTAGACTTCGAAAAACCTCTTGCCGAAATCGAAGGCAAGGCGGAAGAGCTGCGTGCGATGGCGCGCGGCAATGAAGATATGGATATCGAGGATGAAGCCGAGGCGCTTGATCGCAAGGCCAAAGACCTTCTCAAGGATCTGTACGGAAAGCTGACACCATGGCGCAAATGCCTGGTCGCACGTCACCCCGACCGGCCACATTGCCAAGAATACATCGACGCCCTGTTCACGGAATTCACGCCTTTGGCCGGGGACCGCAACTTTGCTGACGATCATGCCGTTGTTGGCGGATTGGCCCGTTTCAACGATCAACCCGTTATGGTGATTGGTCAGGAAAAGGGAAATGACACCAAAAGCCGTATCAAACACAACTTTGGCATGGCCCGCCCCGAAGGATACCGCAAAGCGGTGCGCCTGATGGAAATGGCAGGACGTTTTGGCCTGCCAGTTGTGACTTTGGTCGACACGCCCGGTGCCTACCCCGGCCTTGGTGCAGAAGAGCGCGGCCAATCCGAAGCCATCGCCCGATCTACCGAAAAATGTCTTGAAATCGGAGTGCCACTGGTTTGCGTTGTCATTGGCGAGGGCGGATCCGGCGGGGCCGTGGCCTTTGCTGCTGGCAATCGCGTCGCCATGCTGGAGCATTCGGTCTATTCGGTGATCACCCCCGAAGGCTGCGCCTCGATCCTTTGGAAAGACGCCGAAAAAATGCGCGATGCCGCCGAAGCGCTGCGACTGACAGCCAACGATCTTTATCAGCTTGGCGTTGCTGACCGTGTGATACCAGAACCTCTGGGGGGGGCACATCGGGACCGGGCAGCCGCAATCAAAGCTGTCGGATCCGCAATTGCCGGCATGTTGGGCGAGCTCAAGGGCCAGTCCAGCGAAGAGCTGATCGCAGCACGTCGCAAGAAATTTCTTGAAATCGGGTCGCGCGGATTGGCCGCCTAGGGCGAACTCTCAAAACACGGGCACGAAATTCGGGTTCGTCTCCGCTTGGGGATGCGCCCTTTTCTTTGGCAAAAATCGCTTTTGCTCTTCGACATGTAGTCACATTTCAGTGTGCTTCCGCATTCGAACCAACTCATCTTTGACTCGCTGCGTCAGATCGGCGCATGCTATCCAAGCAGGGAACACCAGCCTCTTGTTAGCAGCAAAAAGGGACTAAAATGACCAGATTGACCGCGAAAGATTTTGATCCAAAACTTTTGGAACTTTACGATTTTTATGCCCACGGAATGATCACCAAACGGCAGTTTCTGGAACGTGCCGCAAAATTCACCGTAGCAGGCATGACGGCGACAACAGTGTTGGGGTTGATGTCCCCGAACTATGCATTGGCTGAACAGGTGTCGTTCAATGCCCCCGAGATCGAGCCAGAATACATCATGTATCCATCCCCCAACGGCCATGGCGAAGTGCGCGGCTATATGGTGCGCCCCGCCAAGGTAGAAGGCAAGCTGCCCGCTGTTGTGGTTGTTCACGAAAACCGCGGGTTGAACCCGTACATCGAAGATGTCGCCCGCCGTTTGGCCAAAGCAGGATTCATGGCCTTGGCACCGGATGGGCTGACCTCAGTCGGCGGATACCCCGGAAATGACGCTGAAGGGCGGACACTGCAAAAGACTGTTGATAGCACCAAGCTGATGAATGATTTCTTTGCTGCTGTTGAATTCCTGATGGCGCACGAAGGATCAACCGGCAACGTCGGGATTACCGGATTTTGCTATGGCGGCGGCGTGTCGAATGCCGCAGCGGTGGCTTACCCCGAACTCAAAGCCGCCGTTCCCTATTATGGCCGTCAGGCTGCCGCAGAAGATGTCCCGAAAATCCAGGCCCCGCTTTTGTTGCACTACGGGGAACTGGACGAGCGGGTGAATGCTGGCTGGCCCGCTTATGAAGAAGCACTGAAGGCCAACGGCAAAGACTATGAGGCCTATATTTATGAAGGGGCCAACCATGGGTTCCACAATGACAGCACGCCGCGCTTTGACGAAGCGATGGCTGACTTGTCTTGGGAACGCACCCTAGCGCATTTCAAAAAGCACCTCGCGTAACACACTCTTGTTGCTAAACAGTTTGGACTGGCGGCGCAGTTGCCAGTCCAATTTTCGGTCTGCCGCTTTATATCACCCCATTTGGGCCGTGGGCGTGGATTGGGAAATTGCGATTTCCTCCGCGCTCATTTCTTCTTCGGTTCCATCGAACAAAGGGGTCGACAGATAGCGTTCGCCGGTGTCGGGCAGCATGACCAGAATATTGGCTCCGGCAGGTGCATCTTTGGCCACCTGCATCGCGGTGGCAAAGCTCGCTCCGCCGGAAATGCCTGTAAAAATCCCCTCCTCGGCCGCAAGGCGTTTTGACCAAGCAATGCCATCCGGACCAGACACTGTTATCAAACTGTCAAACCCTTTTTTATCAATCGCTTCTTGTAAAACGAATGGGATGAAATCAGGTGTCCAACCTTGGATCGGATGCGGCTCAAAACTTGGATGGGTTTCGCTTGGCTGGCGGGCGGCATTGCGGGTGTTCACATAGCCAGACCCGATCAGCGCCGCATTTGCAGGCTCGGCCAGAATGATTTTCGTGTCCGGACTTTGCTTGCGAAGCACCCGGCTGACACCGGTTACCGTGCCGCCTGTGCCAAACCCCGTGACAAAATAATCCAGCGTTTCATCTGCGAAATCCGCCATGATTTCCTGGCCTGTGGTATTTTCGTGAATATCCGCATTGTCTGCCGTTTCGAATTGCGACGCCAGAAACCATCCATTCTTCTCCGCCAGCTCAATCGCTTTGTTGACCATACCGAACCCTTTTAGGGCCTTCGGAGTGGTGACAACCTGCGCGCCGTAGAACCGCATCAAACGACGGCGCTCGACCGAAAACGCTTCGGACATAGTGATGACCAGCGGATAGCCCTTCGCGGCGCAGACCATCGCCAGCCCGATACCGGTATTGCCCGAGGTCGCCTCGACCACGGTTTGGCCGAGCTTCAGCCGCCCGTCCCGTTCGGCAGATTCGATGATGTTCAACGCCAAGCGATCTTTGACAGAACCTGCGGGATTCGCCGCTTCGAACTTCACAAAGACATTGACGTGATCTGGTGCAATGCGGTTGATCTTGATCGTCGGCGTATCGCCAACGGTGTCAAGAATACTGTCATAGCGCTGGCCGCGCCCGGTTGTTGTTCGAATGCTCATGATTGGGATCCAAATATTACGAATGGGGTGTTGCCAAGCAGCATAGCCGACACACCCCCAAAGCTCTAACGAATAGACTTGCAACAATCCCCACGTGGACGTGAAGAAAACCCGTCGATTGTTTAAGTGACAGTGCTTGGAGCATCCGCAATATAGTTCACATGGAATATATCTTTGCATATGGTGCGGGTCTGCTGACCCTGATTAACCCCTGCGTCGTGCCGGTTTTACCGATTGTAATCGCAGGCGCGCTTCAGTCCGGACGGCTCGGTCCCGTTGCGATGGCCGCGGGTCTTAGCCTGAGCTTTGTAACGCTTGGTGTCAGCGTAACGGCTTTTGGTCATTTGCTAGGGATCAACATCGATACGATCTCCAAAGCCGGAGCTGTGTTGATGATTTTGTTCGGGATCGCCTTGCTGATCCCGCGCGCCAGTGCCGTTCTGGCCGGAGCAACCGCAGGGATGTCTGCGCGTGCGGACGTACAGATGGACTCTGTTGACCGATCAGACCTACGCGGGCAATTTTTGGGCGGCTTGCTGCTTGGCGCAGTCTGGAGCCCCTGTATCGGCCCGACGCTGGGCGGGGCAATTTCGCTGGCCTCGCAGGGCGAAGGCCTGCTGCGCGCCACAGTCATCATGACGGCCTTTGCACTGGGGGTGTCGACCCTGATCCTAGGCCTTGCCTATGGAACCCGTGGCGCGATTGGCCGCTACAATACCCAATTGCGCAGCTTGGCCATTGCGGCACGTCCCATTCTCGGGGCCGTCTTCATCCTGGTTGGCACCGCGCTTTTGCTAAATTGGCACCACTATATCGAAGCCTGGCTGATCGGCGCATTGCCCGCTTGGCTGATTGACCTATCTGTCTCTCTCTAAAAGGAGTTCCCTATGGACCGTCGTACTTTTCTAGCCGGCCTAACCGCCACTGTGCCATTTGCGGCCAATGCCAGCGCCGACTACACCCCCGGATTGGTAAAAAAACATCTCGCCCAAGGTGATGTTGTCTTTCTGGATTTCAAAGCCAGCTGGTGTTCAACCTGTGCCGCCCAAGAACGGGTGATCAAAAAGCTCAAGGATGGGAATCCGAACTACGAAGCCAAGATCACCTTTATTGACGTGGATTGGGACACCTACGGCAGCTCTGATCTGGTCAAAAGTATGAAGATCCCGCGCCGCTCGACCCTTGTTGCCTTGAAAGGCGATCAGGAACTGGGCCGCATCGTCGCCCAAACCTCGACCGCATCTATCAAAGGCCTCATGGATACTGCACTGGCAGCAGGTTGATTTAGCTAGCCAGCATCCTCAGGCCCTGCGTCACATCCGAACGCACAGCCAACCGCAGGCCGGGTTCATCCCCGGACTGCAACGCGGCAAGGATAAGACGGTGATACTGCGGCGCTTCGGTGCGGCGCAATCGCCCATAAAGCATCCGCATTGTAGGCCCCAGCTGCAACCAAACGGTTTCGCACATCGCCAACATTGCTGGCGCCTGCGCCCGCAAATACAGCGTCCGGTGGAATTCCAGATTGGTCCGGATATAGCCCACCGCATCGCGATTGCTGACAACATCAGCAATGCCGTTGTTGATGTTCTGCATCCGCTCGATCAGCTGCATGTGCGCGCGCGGCAGCGCCCGACTGGCCAGTTCGACCTCAATCAAGGCGCGCAGCGCAGCCAGTTCTTCGATACGTTCGTTGGACAATTCCGGCGTCGACAATCTGCCGGAGATCGACATTTGCAACGCCCCTTCGGCGACCAATCGCTGCGCAGCTTCGCGGGCCGGTGTCATCGAGACCCCGAATTCCTTGCCCAACCCCCGCAGCGTGAGCGCCTGACCTGGCGCGATCTGTCCGTGCATGATTCGAGTACGCAAGCCGCGATAAACGCGGTCATGGGCAGAAGCTGTTTCAAGAGGTCTTAAACTGTGCATACGCGTATGTGATCACAAAAATCGAAAAGGTCAATGCGCCGGATAACCGCCATCAATCAAACCGGAAGCGATGCAAAGCCGCCCCGTTTTCGCGCAGCCATGTGCGCGCGGGCTTCCAATCACCGTAAATCCGTTCAACCTGTGCCCAAAAGGCCGGTGAATGGTTCATTTCCGCCAGATGCGCCACTTCGTGGGCCGCGACATAATCCAAAATCTCGCGGTCGGCCAAAATCAAACGCCATGAAAACATCAACCCGCCATCATGGGTGCAAGACCCCCAGCGCGACCGCGTATCGCGCAAAGTCAGCCGATCATAGGGCCGCCCCAAACGCTGTGCATATTCATCACATGCCTCTGCCAAGCGGTCGCGCGCCAAAGTGCGCAGCCAGCCTTTGACACGGGCCGCCACGCGGTCCTCGGGGCCCGGCACACGCAAGGCCCCGTCACTGCGCTGCAAAGACCGCCCCGAACCGGGCTCAATGCGCAACATTTCGCCTTCGACCGGAATTTGGGTGCCAAGGGCAACCGCCACATCAACATCGCGTTTTGAGAGATGGCTGCGCAGCCATGTCTCTTTCTCCCGCAAAAACGCCATCCCTTGCGATTCGGGTACCTTGTTTGGCAAAGTCAGCGTCACACGGCCATCAAGCTGCGACATACGCAGCGACAACCGCTTTGCCCGCGCCGAACGCCGCAAAATAACATCAATCGGAGGGTTCCCCGGCAGGCTGAACTGGCTCATATGCCCCTTACTATCATTTGCCTTAGTCATTCGCGCGTCAAAGCCTTTGACACCGGCGTGTTGATATGGCAGTTGGCCCAGATTGTCGAACAGACCACGAGTTGAAGGGGACTACCCATGCCCAATGAAGAATGGGGCGTCAAGCGCGTTTGCCCGACCACCGGAAAGCGTTTCTACGACCTAAATCGCAACCCAGTTGTCAGTCCCTATACTGGCGAGGTTGTTAATATCGAGACCGGTAAGAAGTCGCTGATGGCGGCGGATGCTGCGGATCAGGCCAACAAAAAGGCCAAAGAAGAAGAAGAGGCGGAAGTCAATCTGCTGGATGATGATGACGACGTTGATGTTGATATCGACGACGACACAGTTCTGGAAGATGAAGATGACGACGACACGGTTTCGCTTGACGAAATCGCAGATGTTGCCAGCGACGACGACGACTCTTAAAAAACTTTGCGTGGCGGGATTTTTTCGCTTGATCCCGCCCGCAGCATTGCTTAGTCACCGCCTCACGGCAACGACGACGCCAACATTGATGGGGCCTTAGCTCAGCTGGGAGAGCGCCTGCATGGCATGCAGGAGGTCAGCGGTTCGATCCCGCTAGGCTCCACCATCACCCTAGCACAACAGTATATCGCAATAGCGATCCGCCCCCATGGACGGGTGCGTTTTCAGGCAACCGGGCTGATTTGCGCGGTGGCCCGTGGGCAAGTGCGTTTCCAGTCAAATATGCAATTTTGTCTGGAAACGACAAAGACGTCCATGGAACCGGCCTATTCGGTCATGGCCTAAAAATCTTCTATCGTGCCGCACAGGCGTGCAATCGCATCAATCATGGAGAACCGTGAGGTGGATCGCTGATTGTCATCATCCGCCCGCACTAACGATTGCCCTTTTTGAAAATTCCGAATGCACGGGGACACCTACATGTCCGATGCAAGTGCTTTCCAAGCGTTTCTCATATTGCGCAAGGCCGCAAAGTACGGTTCGGCAAACGGAAAGGCCCCACATCGGGGGCCCTTCAAACTCACTTTGACAAGATACCCAAAACCTTCGCCCGCACACCTGAACGACCACAGTTCAGGTTAAACCAACCTATCTAAGTACAAAAACCGCACAGGACGCGTGACGCACCACCTGTGTGGCGGTGGATCCCAGCAAAAGATCCTGCATTCCCGGACGGTGCGATGCCACGACAATCAAATCAGGTGAATTGGTCTCAGCCCAATCCAAAATCGTACGCCCCGAATGGCCGTCCACAACCAGACCGACACCACCTTCGACTTGGGCAGCGATTCCTTCAAGCTCGTCCTCAATGGCTTGGCGCACCTGAGCAGAATAACCTGCGGGCAGATAGCTAATCGCGTAGCCCGGAATTTGCTCCATCACATGGAGAAATGTAATCCGCGCACCTTCTGCGGCCAATGAACGGGCGACCTCGGACGCCTGTTTAACCTTGGCATCGTTGCCATCCTCGAATGCGACGGGGACTAGAATATTTTTATACATAGCGCTGACCTCCTGCCCGGATCATGCGCCGAGACAATCCCTTGCGCCTTGATTCAAGTCAGATCACTTCGGCAGAGCGCATCCACATTTTTGCCACCTTTTTTTCACATTCTCCATTTACCATAGTTCAAAGCAGCAGAATGCAGCTTCCCCGATCCACTTGATCGCCAGAAGGCGCTGATCTGGATTCCGAACACGCCGATTTCGTGATCCCGCCCGGGCGCTACCCAGCTCGGGACTTCTGGGAACGGGAGGATTTAACATGCGCTATCTTATTGCTGAAACCAGCTGGGATATGATGAGCCTTGCTCAGGATTTGCTAGATGTCGGAACGCTGGTTTCCAGAACCGATAATCCAGAAGACTTGCCCGATTATCTAAAATCAGGCCTGGCCGATTTGCTACTGTTCGACGCCGATCACCTGAACCGAAACGGAGTGACGTTGCGTGGTCTTCGGCTTGCCGCAAAGCAGACGCCGATCGTCTTGCTATCCAGCAACGCGGCCCCCGAACACAAGGCCAGCTGGTTGGCAGATGGCGCAGACGCTGTGATCGACCCCTGCAGTTCAGCTACGGAAATACAGGGCTATCTTCTGGCAATTGCCCGGCGTGCCCTCGGGTTTTCAGCTTCGCAACTCTCGTATGGATCACTGTCCGTATGCTTGGCGCGCCGCGGTGCCCGCATTTCAGATTGCCCCATCAAGCTGTCACCCAAAATTTACGAAATGCTGGAATACCTCGCGTTGCGGCCCGGCAGGCTGATCACACGCTCCGATTTGTTGACGCATATTTACGGGTTCGGCAATGAGCCTGAAACACGAATTTTCGATGTCTACGCTTGCAACCTGCGGTCTTGCCTCAAGGCGACCAATGGCGCGGTCGAACTGGAGACCGTGCGCGGTGCGGGATTTCGATTGTCGCTGCACGCCCCACCCGCACCGATTGCGGCCTAATAGGTGGCAGCTACATCATAAAGGACAGGCTCAAACGTCCGGCACAATTCCGAAATTCTCCGGTTCCGTGCGCGCATCTCATCACTGCGCAGCATTGCTTGAAAATCTTCACGGCGCTGCCATTGCGAATAATTTGCGATCCGGGTTTGGGCATCGTTCACATGGAGACCCGCCGCGATAAACCCTTCCTGCTTGGAAATGAAAGAGGCATAGGCATCTTCCAAGGCATCCATAAGATCCTGACATGTGCCCGGGCTGGTTTCAAAAGTGGTGATCACGGTCTGGGCTTCGGCATTGGCTGAAATTTTTGGCATGGCTCTCTCCCTATCCCTCCATTGTGGCAGGGTTTTTCCATCTGTCCAGCCTTTCACGTGGCCGCCGCGCCAGTGGAAAACCTTGACATTACGGCACCGGCGGGGCCAAACAAGGGCTAACATGCGCCCAGATCGCCCCAAGGCGGCACGCGCTCGACGAGCACAAATAAACGAGACAATCATGAGCAAAAGCCAGCGAATCGAAGATTCTCTTCGCGAGAGCATTATTTCGCGTCCCGATATGATTCTGGACGACAAAGATTTGATGCAAGCGCTGATCGCCGCGAACGAGCGTGCGATGGGGGGCAATATCATCGATCTGCGCGGTATCGCGATGGAACGTCTGGAGTCGCGGCTCGATCGCCTTGAAGATACGCATCGGTCGGTGATTGCTGCGGCCTATGAAAACCTTGCTGGCACCAACCAAATTCACCGTGCTGTGCTGCGGATGCTTGATCCGGTCGAATTCGAACCCTTTTTGCAGGATTTAGGCACCGAGGTGGCGCAGATCTTACGCGTAGACGTCATAAAACTGGTGCTGGAAACTGCGCAAACCGACGGTGACACAGTGGTGAAACGTGTGGGCGAAGTGCTTTCGGTATCGGAACCTGGGTTTGTCGAAGCCTTTGTTTCGGACGGCCGCGAGGCCCCCCTCAGACAAGTCACTTTGCGCCAATTGCAACAAGGCGACGCCCGCATCTACGGCGACAAGTCAGAATGGATACGCTCTGAGGCCTGCCTCAAGCTGGATTTCGGCCCCGGCCGCTTGCCGGGCCTTTTGGTATTAGGCTCAGAAGATCCACACATGTTTACCCCGCAACAAGGCACCGATCTGTTGGGGTTCTTCGCCGGCGTGTTCGAAAGAACCATGCGCCGCTGGTTGTCGTGACCGCCGAAGCATCACTGGTAATTTCTCCGGCGGCCCGCGAGGCGCTGCAAACATGGCTGGAAACCGCCCGCGCCCTTAAGGGCACTGCCGACAATACGATCATCGCCTATCAGTCTGACGTTTTGGAATTCATCACGTTTTTAACCGTCCATCATGGCGAGTCTCAGGGGCTTGCCCCCTTGGCACGGGTGTCAACATCGGACATGCGCAGTTGGATGGCACATCTGCGGGCACACGACACCGCCTCAAGGTCCGTGGCGCGCAAACTTTCCGCCGTCAAAAGCTTTTACCGCTGGCTTGCGGAACGCGAAGGCCTTGAGCCAACGGCAGTTCTTTTGACGCGCGCACCCAAGTTTCAAAAGAAGCTGCCCAGACCGTTGGCGCAGGAATCAGCCCGTGCCATGATCGACACCGTCGCGTTGCAATCACGCGAAGACTGGATCGGCACCCGCGATTCGGCTGTCATCACCTTGCTGTATGGCTGCGGGTTGCGGATATCAGAGGCGCTTGGCCTGCGTGGGCGCGATTTTCCCTTTGGCGAAACGCTACGGATCATCGGCAAAGGCGGCAAAGAACGCATTGTGCCTGTCTTGCCTGTCGCCCGCCACGCTGTGACAGATTATCTAAAAACTTGCCCGTTTGATATTGGCCCCGATGACGCGCTGTTTCGCGGCGCTCGCGGCGGCCCGTTGAACCCGCGCTTGATCAGCAAGGTCACCGAACAGGCGCGTATGCAATTGGGCCTGCCCGCCACAGCCACCCCGCACGCCATGCGCCATAGCTTTGCGACACATCTGCTTGAGGCTGGCGGCGATCTGCGGGCCATTCAAGAACTTCTTGGTCATGCCTCCCTGTCGACAACTCAGGCCTATACAGCCGTGGATCAAGTCCACCTGATGAAAGTTTACGAGGCCACTCATCCCAAGGCAAAACCCGCGTGACTCTTGCCGTGCAGCGCCAAGGGGCTATCGTACACGGCACGTCCATTCAGTAAGGATTCCCCTGATGCAGCTTTTCTTTTCACCAGCCTCGCCTTTTGTGCGCAAAGTCTGCGTGACTTTGCATGAGACCGACCAGTTGCAAGATGTCGAACAGATCAATGTCCACACGACCCCGATGGCAACTGACTCTGCGCTGATGGCCGCCAATCCCATTGGGAAAATTCCTGCGCTGACCCGTCCGGACGGACCAGCGATTTATGACAGCCGCGTCATTTGCCGGTTTTTGGACGCCCGCGCCAAGGCCGGTCTTTATCCTGACGCACGGATCTGGGAAACTTTGACGCTAGAAGCCGCTGCCGATGGTATCACCGAAGCGGCATTGGCAATGGTTTATGAATACCGGTTGCGTCCGGCCGAAAAAGTTTCGGAAGACTGGGTTGAAAGCCAATGGACCAAGGTTGAACGCGGGCTTGACGCGCTGAACACCCGCTGGATGAGCCATCTATACGGTCCGATGGATATGGGCCACATCGCCGTGGGTTGCGCCCTTGGCTACATCGACTTTCGCCTCGGGGCCCGCAACTGGCGCGCAGGACGTGATGGACTGGCCGCGTGGGAAAAGGTATTTGCGCAGCGCCCCTCGATGGTCGCGACAATGCCCGTTGGCTAAACTCTGGTCGGTTCGGCCCTTAAATCCGAGCCGTTCCAAACCGGTAAAGTACAATTGTGACGCGTCGCCTGGCCAATGGTGGCGGTATGGGGGCGTGTCAACAAACCCAAGTGAAAGGTCGCCGTTTGTGATTCGCCTACCATGGGTCCAAAACGCGCTGAAAATCCAAAACCGGCGGCTCTAGCCGCTCCGATTTAGGCCACTTTCGAGACTCTCGTGCAAATGTGTACCTAGCACCTGTCATTCAACCGCGACACATCCGCGCTGATTGCAAACTCGGACATTTGCGTTCTTTACGCTCTTAACGCGTGGGGCTACATAACGCTCCGGAAACGCCGCCTACAAGCGGCCCTTTTGTGTTGCGGTCGATCACCCCGACCCCGAGCATTAGCAATGGAGCAAACCTCGTGTCACACGCAGACGATCACGAAGGCACCCGCAGGGACTTTCTCTACTACGCCACAGCTGGCGCAGGAGCAGTCACCGCAGGGGCCGCCGCTTGGCCTTTGGTCAATCAGATGAACCCCTCAGCCGACGTTTTGGCCCTGTCGACCATTCGTGTCGACGTGTCCAGCGTTGAGGTTGGCACACAGCTGACCGTCAAATGGTTGGGCAAACCGGTGTTTATTCGCCGCCGTACCGAAACTGAAATCGCCGAAGCGGCTGATGTCGATCTGGCTGGTTTGATCGATAACGACGCCCGCAACGCCAACCTAAACGGTGGCGGCGATGGTACTGACGGCAACCGCAGCCTGTCGAATTTCGAAGGCGAAAACAGTGGCGAATGGCTGGTGATGATGGGTGTTTGCACCCACCTCGGCTGTGTTCCGCTGGGCGATGGCGCTGGCGACTATCACGGCTGGTTCTGCCCATGCCACGGTTCGCACTACGACACCTCTGGCCGCATCCGTAAAGGTCCCGCGCCTGAAAACCTTCCGGTTCCACCGGCAGAGTTCGTCGACGATTCAACCATTTTGCTGGGATAAGGAAACGCACATATGTCCGGTATTCCACACGACCATTACGAGCCCAAAACGGGCGGAGAAAAATGGCTACACAAGCGTTTGCCTGTGGTTGGCCTGCTTTATGACACCATCATGATCCCCACCCCCAAAAACCTGAACTGGTGGTGGATTTGGGGCATCGTTTTGGCCTACTGCTTGGTGCACATGATTGTCACCGGTATCATTCTGGCGATGCATTACACACCGCATGTTGATCATGCGTTCGCATCGGTCGAGCACATCACCCGTAACGTGAACGGTGGCTTTATGCTCCGTTATCTACACGCGAACGGCGCGGCTTTGTTCTTCTTTGCTGTTTACATCCACATTTTCCGTGGCCTGTACTACGGTTCATACAAAGCCCCACGTGAAATCACTTGGATCGTCGGCATGCTGATCTTCCTGATGATGATGGGCGCAGGCTTTATGGGCTATGTTTTGCCTTGGGGTCAGATGTCCTTCTGGGGTGCGACTGTTATCACTGGCTTGTTTGGCGCGATCCCGTTTATCGGCGAAGCCATCCAGACATGGCTGCTGGGCGGACCAGCGGTGGACAACGCAACGTTGAACCGCTTCTTCTCGCTGCACTATCTGCTGCCGTTCGTGATTGCCGCGCTGGTTGTCGTCCATATCTGGGCCTTCCACACCACTGGCAACAACAACCCAACTGGTGTTGACGTGCGTACAGACAGCAAGGAATCGGTCAAGAAAGACACGCTTCCGTTCTGGCCATACTTCGTCATCAAAGATCTGTTCGCGCTGGCTGTTGTTTTGGCTATCTTCTTTGCCGTTGTTGGCTTCATGCCGAACTATCTGGGCCACCCGGACAACTACATCGAAGCCAACCCGCTGGTGACACCTGCACACATCGTTCCTGAATGGTTCTTCTTGCCCTTCTACGCGATCTTGCGTGCGTTCACTTCCGAAGTCTGGGTTGTGCAGTTTGCATCCTTCATCACCGGTGGCATCATCGACGCCAAATTCTTTGGTGTTATCGCGATGTTCGCTGCGATTGCCGTGATGGCGCTGGCCCCTTGGCTCGACACATCGTCGGTCCGTTCGGCCCGCTTCCGTCCAATGCTTAAGTGGTGGTTCTGGCTTCTGGTTATCGACTTCGTTGTGCTGATGTGGCTGGGGGCAATGCCCGCAGAAGAGCCTTATGCAACCTTCTCGTTGATCGCATCGGCTTACTGGTTCGGCTACTTTTTGGTGATCCTGCCGCTGATGGGCGTCATCGAAAAACCATTGCCGCAGCCTGCGACAATCGAAGAAGACTTTAACAGCAAGTACGGCAAATCCGCCGGCACCCCGGCTGAGTAAGAGGACCGATAGAGATGTTTAAGAAACTCACCCTCTCGGCCCTGACGGCCTTGGCTATTGGCACCACCGGTGCCATGGCAGCGGGCACCGGCGGCCATATCGAGAATATCGACTTCTCGTTTGATGGTGCCTTCGGTGCTTACGATCAGGCACAGCTGCAGCGCGGCCTTCAGGTTTATACTGAAGTCTGTGCAAGCTGTCATGGTCTGCAATACGTCCCTCTGCGCACCTTGGGTGACGCGGGCGGCCCACAGTTCTCCGAAGCAGAAGTCCGCGCTTATGCCGAACAGAACTTCGAGATCTTCGACGAAGCTCTTGATGACTTCCGTCCGGCCATTCCTGCGGACAACTTCCCGGCCAACACCTCGGCTGGGGCACCTGACTTGACCTTGATGGCCAAGGCCCGCGCTGGTTTCCATGGCCCCTACGGGCTGGGCATCAACCAGTTCTTCAAAGGCATTGGTGGACCGGAATACATCGTTGCACTGCTCAACGGCTATGCCGATGCGCCGGACTGTACACCTGACGATATGGAAGGTGCCTACAACACAGTCTTCGCATCCGGTGGCTACCCCGAGTCCTGCAAGGACGAAGCAGGCCATCACCTGTATCCAGGCAGCTGGATTGCAATGGGCCAGCCTTTGTACGGTGAAGATGTGGAATATGCCGATGGTCACCCGACCACTTTGCACCACGAAGCTGAAGATGTTGCAGCCTTCCTGATGTGGGCCGCAGAGCCCAAAATGATGGCGCGCAAACAGGCTGGTTTTACCGCTGTTTTGTTTCTGACTGTGCTTTCGGTTCTTTTGTATCTGACCAACAAGCGCATCTGGAAGCCGGTTAAATACGGCCGCAAAGACAGCTAAGTCTAAAGACAAGAAAATCAAAAAGCCCCGCCAATTTGGTGGGGCTTTTTTTTATGGGCTAGTTTTATTGGTTAGGCTTGGGACGTGCCGACGTAGTCGCGATACGCTTCAGGCGGATTGGCAAAGAACGCAGCGGTTGCAACAGGCAGATGTACTTTGCCTTCTGCAACCAGAACCACATCTTCGGCGAAACGGCGCGCGTCAGCTGGCGCATGGGTCACCATAACGACCAACGCCCCCAAACTGCCCGCCACTTCGCGCACCAACGCCAGCATTTCGGCCTTCAAGGCAGGGCCAAGTGCCGAAAACGGTTCATCCAGCAAGATTATAGGCCGTCCTTGCAGCATCACCCGCGCCAGTGCTGCACGGCTCTGCTGCCCGCCCGACAAGGTGCCCGGAGTTCGCCCGCTCATCCCTGCCAAACCTACCCGTTTCAAAGCGCCCTCGATACGCACTTGATCCTCTTGCGATGCGCGTCGACCATTTGGTTTAAGCGCCAGCAGAAGGTTCCGGAATACCGTCAAATGTGGGAACAGGTTGCCGTCTTGAAACAAGATAGATACAGGCCGCTTGTCTGGGGGAAGCTGCGTCAGGTCCTTGCCGCTCCACCCCACTGCACCGCTATCTAGCAGGCGAAACCCCGCAATGACGTCCAGCAACGTAGACTTGCCCGCGCCAGATGGACCCAGCACCGCCACCCTGCGGCCAGGAGCCAAAGAAAGCGATCCGGTCAGGGCACTGCCGTCCATCACGACATTCAAGTTTTCAAGTGTCAGCACCCACGCGCCCTCCGCGATCAAACAACCAAAACAAACTGAAACTCAGTATCAGTAACAACAGGGCCGCCCCTGCTGCGGCTTCCATCTGGTAAGCCCCCATCAAGCGGTAAACTTGCAATGGCAGCGTTGCGCGGTCTGGATCTGCGAACAAGGCAATCACCCCAAGGTCGCCCATCGCCAAAGCCGCCGTTAGCCCCGCCGCAAAGCCCATGGGCCGGCGCAGGCGCGGTAGCCAAACAAGCCGTAACCATGCCAACGATGTCATGCGCAGCGTTGATCGCAGGCGGCCGAAGTCCTGTTCGACGGCTTCAGCCTCAGGGCGCAAAATCCGCAAGGCAAACGGCAGCGCCATCATCGCATTCACCACGGTTGTCACAGGCAAAGCCATACTGAACGGGTTCACGAACGGCCGCAAAATCAAAAACAGACCAGTGCCAAGCACCAATGGAGACATGGCAATTGCCGCCACCGAAAGCAGCTCTCCGCGGCGATTGGCCAAGGGCAGTGCCCATAACATGCAAAGCGCGGTTGATGCCAACGCAACCATAACCGAATGCTTTGCTGCGACCCACGTGCCCATCCCCCCGCCAGCCATTAGCCCCGGAAAACCGCGCAAAACAACCAAGGCCAGCGGCACGAGTAAAAACGCAGCGGCAGCCAAGATCCACAGCGTGTCGCATATCCGCGGTACCGCCCCCCGCCCGTCCCAACGAGGGACCTGACGGCCACGGCCAGTGCCAAAGCCCTGAGCTGGGGCCAGCTTCAGTGCAATCATCCCTGCAATAACCGCCATTGCAAGTTGCAGCATGGCCAGAGTCGCAGCCCGTCCAAGGTCAAAATCAAACCGCATCGCCTGATATATCGCCAGTTCGACCGTTGTCGCACGCGGTCCACCGCCCAGCGTCAAGGCGACGGCAAAACTGGTCAGACAGATTACAAAAATCACCGCAAATGCACCCGGTGCAATGCGCCGAATGAGCGGCCATTCCAATGTCAAAAATTGGCCCCAGGGGCTTAGTCCCATTGAAGCTGCCAGCCGAAATCTTTCGCCGGGGATGGCCAACCATGCCTGCAACAGCATCCGCGTTGCCAAAGGCAAATTGAAAAAGACATGCGCCAGAATAACCCCGTGCAGCCCATAGATGTCCAGTTTTGGCCCGCCCAAGGCCGCCATAACCGTGTTGACCAGCCCATTTTGGCCAAAGACCGCAATCAATCCCATCACGGCGACAATGACCGGCAAAATAAAAGGTGCCCCAAGCAGAGACACCAACAGACTGCGACCCCAAAAATGTCGCCGCGCCAAAGCACGCGCCACCGGGATCGCAAGTGCCACCGAGAAAAAGCCAGACAAAAGCGCCTGCCAAATCGTGAACTGCAAAGCTTCAAGATCGCCGGGGCGAAAAGCCCCAAGCCCTCCGGACCGAACGAGAACAGCCGCGATTGGCCCCAGCGTCAAAAGCGCCAGGACCAATGCTGCGGTTATTGCGACAGCGCGCTGCGCCATGCTTCGATCGCTTGATCACGTAGATCAGCTGCTTCGTCCTCTGTATAAAACAGAACCTTTTCCGGCATATCCAATTTCTGGAAACCCTCTGGCCATTGATCTTGTGGAAGTGCAGCAGGGATTGACCAATTGCCAGTCGCGATCATGCTCTGAAAGGCTTCGCTTAGGACGAAAGTCATGAACTGGTCGGCTAGTTCAGGCTGATCCGTGCCGGCCAGTTTTGCCGCCAGTTCGACCATGAAATAGTGACCTTCGGGGAAAATCGCAGCTTTCTTTGTCTCATCGCCTTCCGCGATAATATGGTACGCAGGTGAGGTCGTGTAAGACAGAACCATGTCGGCCTCACCGTCAGTGAACATACCGTAGCTTTCGGACCAACCACGTGTCACCGTTACAATTTTCGGTGCCAATTTGGCCCAAGCCTCTTGAGCCTGATCCCCGTAAACTGCATTCACCCACAAAACCAGTGCGAGGCCAGAGATCGAACTACGGGGATCTTGGATCACGAGACGCAGGTCATCAGGGGCGTTCAGCAATTCATCAAAACTCGCCGGTGCACTGTCGATCTTAGTCGTGTTGTAGATAAAAGCCGTATGCCCGTAGTTGAACGGCAAGAACATTTCATCCGTCCAGTCTATCGGCAAGGTCAAGCCATCAAGCGCAACTCCATGCGACGCAAACAGGCCGGATTCGCGGGCCTTCTTGGTCACATCCGTGTTCAGGCCAATCACAACATCTGCGTCGGTTTTATCGCCTTCAAGCAAAACACGCGGCAAAAGATCGCCGGGTTTGAACTGCAAATCGCAGTCGCATTGGGCTTCGAACAGCTCCTCTATTTTCGGGCCGGGGCCCCACTCAGAGACGAAGTAATCAGGGGCGTAGACTGTCAGAACAGGGGTATCGGCAAGCCCAAGACTTGCGGTCAGGCTTCCTGCAACAAACGTAATGGCCATCAAGGGCGTTTTCACGGGCATCCTCCAAGAATGCGGCGGATGGGTCGGTTCAGGCCGCATTTTTGCATAGTCCCTACCTTTCCTCCGCCGGTGTTAACCGGTTCAGGTTCGACGGGTTCGCATGCGCATCTCAGCAGGAAGGTTTTGCCCCATCCAGCACCCCGAGGTGGCCGTGACGCTAGGGCGGCTGAGTGAAATGTGCAAGCGAAAACCCTTGAGCCTTGGCCCCTGCTGGCCTAGGAACCCAAGGCAAAGGAGACCCCGCGCATGAGCCTCAATTCTTTTGGTCATCTCTTCCGTGTCACTACCTGGGGCGAAAGCCATGGGCCTGCCTTGGGGGCCACTGTTGATGGCTGCCCTCCGGGGATCAACATCACCGAAGACATGCTGCAAACGTGGCTGGACAAGCGAAAGCCGGGCCAGAACAAGTACACCACGCAGCGGCGTGAAGCCGATGCCGTGCGCATTCTGTCCGGCGTTTTTGAAGGGAAAACCACAGGCACCCCTATTCAGTTGATGATTGAGAATACGGATCAACGCTCAAAGGACTATTCGGAAATTTCGCAAAAATTTCGCCCAGGCCACGCGGATATTACGTATTGGCAAAAATATGGAATTCGCGACTACCGAGGCGGAGGACGGTCGTCAGCGCGCGAAACAGCTGCACGCGTTGCAGCTGGCGGTTTGGCCCGTGCGGCCTTGACCCAGCTTTTGCCCGGCGTTCAGATCAAGGGGTATATGGTTCAAATGGGACCGCGCGGTATTGATCGCACGCTTTTCGACGATGAAGCGATCGAGCAGAACCCGTTTTGGTGCCCCGACCCCGAGGCCGCCGAAAACTGGGCGGGATATCTCGATGGTTTGCGGAAATCCGGCGATAGCGTTGGTGCCGTGATCGAAGTTGTGGCGCGCGGCGTCCCAGCCGGGCTAGGTGCCCCGATCTATGGTAAACTCGACACGGACATCACAGCTGCAATGATGTCCATCAATGCGGTCAAGGCCGTCGAAATCGGCGACGGCATGGCATCCGCTTGCCTTACCGGAACTGAAAACGCTGATGAAATCAGCATGAGCCCAGACGGGCCTGTCTTTTCTTCAAACCATGCCGGTGGCATATTGGGCGGCATTTCCAGCGGTCAAGAAATTGTGACACGTTTTGCGGTCAAGCCAACATCATCGATCTTGAACACCCGCAAAACTGTGACGATTGACGGTCAAAATACTGAAATCATAACCAAGGGACGGCATGATCCTTGTGTTGGCATTCGGGCCGTTCCCGTGGGCGAGGCTATGATGGCCTGTGTCATTCTTGACCACTACCTTTTGCACCGTGGTCAGATCGGCGATGCCGGAGGCAAGATCGGTTCCCAATAACCGTTAGAAGTCTTTCCATTGGTCCGCATTGGCCGCCATCGCCGGCTGGTGCGGCTCCATTGGAACGGGATCGGGTTCTACCACATCTTGCGACCACGTTTCGATGTCCGGCTCCTTCGCCTCACTGTTGTTTGGCTGATCGTCCCAATCCGCACTGGTGTTCATATACGCTTGTTGCCCGGGGTTTTCGACCTGCTCACCGTGGGCACTGGCATCTTGACCACGCCAATCTGAGTTGTCGTCATCACCATAGTGTGCCGTGCCGAACTCGTGGCCGGGCACATTTTCAGTATGGAGAATGTCGTCTTGTGGAATCTCGCCCCCAGCAAACCTCTCTAGCAATTCGGTCAAACGGGTTGCTTCATGGTTCAATGCTTGGCTGGACGCTGTGGCATTGCCAACCATAGCAGCATTTTGTTGTGTCACCTTGTCCAGCTCTGCAACGCCAACATTGATTTCCTTCACGGCACTGGCCTGTTCGCGCGATGCAATCGCAATGCCCGCTACCATTTCAGATACGCTCGTTACGCTTTCGACGATTTGGCCAAGTGTGACCGACGTTTGCTGAACAAGTTTTTCGCCATCCTCGACCTGGGCAGTGCTGTTCAGAACAAGATCCTTGATTTCGCTAGCGGATTCAGCCGCCCGTTGCGCCAATCCGCGCACTTCGGATGCAACCACAGCAAACCCCTTGCCAGTTTCACCGGCGCGCGCAGCTTCAACACCCGCATTCAGTGCCAAAAGGTTGGTCTGAAAGGCAATGTCGTCAATCACGCCGATGATCTGTGTGATTTGCTCTGAGGATGCGGCAATGGAGCTCATGGCCTCCATCGCACGTGTCATGACTTCGCCGCCCTCTTCGGCGCGGCGGCGACCTTCACCGACCTTGTCATCGGCTTCTTGCGCTCGGCACGCCGCGTTTTGCACGCTTTCCGATAGCTCGTCCAAGGCTGCGGCGGATTCCTCAAGTGTTGCGGCTTGAACCTCCGCTCTTCGCGACATCTCATCGGACATCGTAGACAACTCACACGAATTTCCCTCAACCGTCTTGGCGCTGCCTCTAAGCGATTCCACCAGTTCTTCTAGCGACATGGCCAACTCATTGAAGTCTTGACACAAATGGACATAGCCACCCCCCAAATCGTCCCAATCCTCAACAACAATGCGATCCTGCAATGCCCCCGATTTGAGGTTTTTCATGGAATGACCAAGAGTTTCGAACAATTCAATGCGGCGGTCACTTTCTTGGCTAACTTTTGCGGCAGCGGCTTGGCCCTTTGCCATCTTGTTGCGTAGAATATCAAGCTGACGCGCAATTTCGCCCATTTCGTCCTTGCGGTTGATATCAGATACTGCGGTTTCGTAGTCTTTGGCGGCAATGCGTCCAACCGACGTTGCCGCACGCTGAATTGGATTGACCAACATCCGGCCAAAAGCCAAGGCCAACCCCAAACCGATCACAGTAGAGACTGCCAGCGCGACAGACATCAAAAGTGTACTCTTGCTCACCAACTCGAGCGTATTTGCACTCGCGGTCTCAGACTTTTCACTCAGAACGCTGTGTTCATGGGCGAGAACGTCCAAGCCGCCTTGCAGCAAAGGGATTACCCTGTTGCGAAAATCACGAGATCGCTCATGGCCCAAAGCCACGCGAATTTGTGGCATGTCAGCCAGTAGGCCAGCCAAATCATCCCTTGCAGAACTTAGAGCGGCCGAAACATCGAGATATACATCTTGTTGCCCCGTATATTCCGAAATCAGGACCAGCGCCGTGTCAATTCCGGCCACGGCTGATGTTAAATTGTCTTCCAGCCCGTCAAATGCTGCCTGCTCGCCTCGGTCAATCATCAAGACGTTCAGCAGGGCACGTTCGGTATTGCTTTGCACCTGCGAAACCTTGATGTCGATTTCTGCCGTGTGGCTGGATTCGACTACAAACCCGCCGACCCGAGTATTGCTGACAACGCCAAAAAATACGCTGCTGACCATCAATGTGAGAAACGCGCCTGCCAGCGCAAACACTTGGATGCGGATCGAAAACCTGCTCATTGCCTATTCCCCATTCAGGATGCAGTTGGATTGCAACATGGGTAAGGGGCTGCCCGTTAAGAAAGCCTCGACACGGTCGACTTTCCGGTCAGGTTTTATCTTGCATTTTTCGTATTTCCACAACATGGGAGAGTTGAACCGCCAAAATTCCAGCAGCAATCACCAAGACTCCGATAAAATCAGACGTCCTCAGTTGCTCTCCTAATAATAGCGCGGCAAAGGCCACCCCTAGAAAGGGATTGAGAAAGTGGAAGGTTGCTGCCCGAACTGCGCCAATCCGGTTCACCAACAATACCCATATAAAGGTCGCGGCCAGCCCAGGAACCAATGTCGTATAAACGAAGGCTGCAACCAGCTGTGGAGACCAGATCACTTCAAGGCTTTCAAACGCCAATCCAAAGGGCCAGAGGAAGGCACTGCCAATCAACATCTGCAACCCGACGATCATCATATAATTCCCGCCCGACAAGGCACCGCGCAGCGCCATAGTCGCGACAGTCAGCGCCAACACACCGACCAGACACAAGATCACACCTGTCAGGTCAACACCCTGCCCCAGCCTAGTTCCCATGACCAAAGCCACACCCGCAATCCCGGCGGCCAAGCCAACCATCGCAACCGGTTTGGGGGCATCTTTCAAAAACAGCCATCCCGCCAAAGCCACCAGCAACGGCATCGTCGATGCGATGATCGCTGCAAGCGAGGCTTCTACCCATTGCATCGCCACAAAGTTGAGCCCCAGATACAAGCCGTTTTGGCAGATTCCAAAAATAATGGTGGCGCGCCACTGCGCCCGGGTCAAATGCCATGTTTGCTTCATCAATCGGGCAATGATGACCGCGATCAGCCCCGAAATCAAAAACCGGAACGCCAATGTTGTCAAAGGCGGGGCGGACGCCACAATAATTCTCGCCGATGTAAAGGCCGACGACCACATGGCTGCAAAGGCCAAACCCATTAGTATTGCTCGAATATCCATGTGCCAGCAGTAGTATCTAAACATGTGGCTGTGAAGTGTATTTGCGGGGGCAGGATTACCTTAATTGCCGGATGGACGCCGGATTGCTAACCTAAATCTATAGATTCAGAAACATCACGAATTGGAAGGTTCAAACCATGCGCAACATAATGCTTTCACTAGGTTTTTCGCTCATGCCGCTTGCCGCTTTTGCACAGGCGCAGGTCGATGCTTCGGACCCCGCGGTTCTGGCAGGCTTGCTTCAGGCTGAAGGTTACACTTTGGAAATCACCACAGACGCTGTCGGGGACCCCTTGCTGAAGGGCAAGTTGGACGGGACATCGTATGACATCTATTTCTATGATTGCACCAACAACACCGAATGCCGAACCATTCAATTTCAAGTTGGATATGACATGACAAACGGCATGTCCCTTGCGCGTGCCAACCAGTGGAATTCAGATATGCGCTATGCTGCGGCACATCTGGACGAAGAAATGGACCCGTTTTTGCAGATGGACATGAACATCGATTATGGTGTGAGCGCTGAAAACTTTGTCGACAACTTCAAGATGTGGACAAATGTGCTGGGCCAATTTGAAGATTTCATTGATTGGGACTAAGTCCGCAAGTAACGAAAAATGCCCCACCTGTCGGACAGGCGGGGCCAGTTGATGCCTGTGACGTATCACATGGCACCGGCGGTGTTCCTTAATTTGTTGAAATCGTTGCGCTAAGAGCCGTCCGCCCGATCAATTCGGGCGTTCGCTCATCTCTGCACGGATTTGTTGGCGCAAAAGATCGATCGGCACAGTTTTCCCGTCGCGTTTAAAGCACCAGTAAGTCCACCCATTACAGCTTGGCGCGCCTTCCAGCGCCGCGCCGACCTGATGGATTGACCCTTTGACATCGTCGCCAATCAGCGTGCCATCAGCGCGCACTTTGGCCTTGTGGCGGCCATTCATCGACCACAGCTGCTCACCTGGGCGCAGCATGCCGCGCTCGACCAACTGGCCAAACGGGACGCGCGGCTCTGCGCGTTTGGATGTCGAAACCTGAAGCGCGTCTTTGTCGAATTTACGAATGTCATTGATGCGCTTTGTGGCGACCTTACGGTATGCCTCTTCACGCTCGATACCGATGAAATCGCGGCCCAGCATTTTTGCGACAGCGCCTGTTGTTCCCGTTCCAAAAAACGGATCCAGCACAACGTCACCGGGGTTGGTTGAGCCAACCAAAACACGGTGCAGCAAGCTGTGCGGCTTTTGCGTTGGATGCGCCTTGTCGCCGTTGTCATCCTTGATGCGTTCGCCGCCGTTGCAGATCGGCAGAACCCAATCACTGCGCATTTGGATACCTTCGTTCAGCGACTTGAGCGCTTCGTAATTAAAAGTGTATTTGCCAGCTTCGGATTTCGAAGCCCAAATCATTGTTTCATGCGCATTGGTGAACCGCTTGCCGCGGAAATTCGGCATGGGGTTCGATTTGCGCCAGATAACATCGTTCAAGATCCAGTAACCGGCATCTTGCATAGATGCGCCAACCCGAAAAATGTTGTGATAGGAGCCGATTACCCAAATTGCCCCGTCGGGCTTGAGCAACCGGCGCGCCGCTTTGAGCCAGTCTTGGGTAAACTTATCATAGGCGGCAAAACTGCTGAATTGGTCCCAATCATCGTCGACCGCATCCACCTTGGAATTGTCGGGACGATGCAGCTCTCCTTTGAGCTGAAGGTTATAGGGCGGATCCGCAAAAATCAGATCGACAGAGTTCTCGGGGAGGCTGTTCATAACCTCCACGCAGTCCCCTGCAAGAATCGTGTTGAGAGGGAGCGCATTCGCGCTCGTCATCTTGGTCATCTTCGTCATTCTCTGCCTCTAATCCCTGCCGCATTTTCGCGGTCGTTGGTTGAGTTCAGAATGATTCATTGATGATTCGCGGTCAAATTCTTTATTAAATCAGCGCGTTACGATTTACTCTTGATACAATATATTGTGCACCGGTTTGAATGATCGTCTATGATGTGGGGTTACCCCAAGATTTTGCAGTGCAGATTTGTGACATTTGGTTGGATAGCCTGCGTTCTTTTCCCAACCATAACCTGGGTAGTGTTGCGCGATCTCAGTCATGACAAAATCCCGCCATGTTTTGGCCACAATTGAGGCCGCCGCGATACAAGTTGATCGACTGTCCCCCTTGACGATTGCGGTCGCGGGGCAAGGCAGGTTCTTAGGCAACCGATTCCCATCGACCAGCAGGTGGTCGGGGCGAATCGGCAGGCCTTCCACGGCTCGTTTCATCGCAAGCATGCTGGCATGGAGGATATTGATCTCGTCAATTTCTTCGACGGTGGCCTCGGCAATACTGAATACCGCCGTTTCGCGAATAATCAGATTAAGCGCATCACGCTTCTTTTGTGAGAGCTTTTTGGAGTCGTTCAGCCCTTCGGGGATGTTAGTGGGGTCCAAGATGACGGCACAGGCCACCACAGGCCCCGCCAGAGGGCCACGCCCGACTTCATCCACCCCGGCCAGCCGCACACCGCGCGCATGGTAAGGGGTGTCTAGATTCTCTATCATTGTCATGACGACCAGAAACCCGATCGCAGCACAGCTGGCAAGCCTGCCCTAACCGGTCAATCTTGGTTTGGGCCCTGATCCAGCACAGCAGACACCAAGGAGAGCACAGCCACCTCTTCGCTGACCTCGCGGCCATCGATCCGTTCAGCCAGTTGCATCCGTTCATCCAAGGACAGCGGGATCAGCAACGGCTGCGAATTGCCTGCTGCGACTTCGGTCGTCCAATCAATATTGGCCTTTAGGGATTGAAGCAAAGATTGACGCAATAGGTAGCCCAAAGGCAGGTTGGCAGGCGAAATCGCATGCAGCTTGTTGCGCATCCCATCCGGGACACTGACCGTCAGGCCTTTTCTAAGGTCATGGCAACTCATGTCTTCCCCCAAGACATTCAAACTAGTGGGATTAGGTTAACAGAATACTTCACCATGCAGAAGATGCTCTGACATCTCGCAGTCATATATTTGTGCAACATTCTCGAATCATTCCCTAAAACGAAACAAGGGCCCCCAAAGGGGACCCTTGCCTGTTCTGTCAGTTTATCCCAAGCGGGAAGAACTGATTACATCATGCCGCCCATGCCGCCCATGTCGGGCATGCCGCCGCCTGGCGCGCCGCCGTCTTTCGACGGCTTGTCGGCAACCATGGCTTCGGTTGTGATCAGCAGACCAGCAATAGAAGACGCATCTTCAAGCGCTGTCCGTGCCACTTTGGCAGGATCGATAACACCAAACGAGAACATGTCGCCATATTCTTCGGTCTGAGCATTGAAGCCGAAAGTTGTGTCGTCGGATTCGCGAACTTTGCCCGCAACAACCGCACCGTCTACACCAGCGTTCTCAGCGATCTGACGCAGAGGCGCTTCGAGAGCACGGCGAACGATTGCGATACCGGCGTTCTGGTCAGGGTTTGCACCTTCCAGACCTTCCAAGCCTTTGCCAGCCTGAACCAGAGCAACACCACCACCAACGATGACGCCTTCTTGAACAGCAGCGCGGGTTGCGTTCAGAGCATCGTCAACACGATCTTTACGCTCTTTCACTTCAACTTCGGTCATGCCGCCAACGCGGATAACGGCAACGCCGCCAGCCAGTTTAGCAACACGTTCCTGCAGCTTTTCACGATCATAGTCAGATGTAGTTTCTTCGATCTGTGCGCGGATCTGAGCAACACGTGCTGCGATTTCGGCTTTTTCGCCGGCACCGTCAACAACAGTTGTTTCGTCCTTGGTGATCTGAACTTTCTTGGCGGTGCCAAGCATATCCATGGTCACGGACTCAAGCTTCATGCCCAGGTCTTCTGCGATCACTTGGCCACCGGTCAGGATGGCAAGATCCTGCAGCATGGCTTTGCGACGGTCACCAAAGCCAGGGGCTTTGACCGCTGCGATTTTCAGGCCGCCGCGCAGTTTGTTCACAACCAAAGTTGCCAGCGCTTCGCCTTCAACATCTTCAGCAATGATCAGCAGAGGCTTTTGCGACTGGATCACTTGCTCAAGCAAAGGAACCATTGGCTGCAGCGACGAAAGTTTCTTTTCGTGAAGCAGGATCAAGCAGTCTTCCAGCTCGGCAGTCATTTTGTCAGCGTTGGTGACAAAATAAGGCGACAGGTAGCCGCGGTCGAACTGCATGCCTTCAACAACAGTGGTCTCGGTTTCGAGGCCCTTGTTCTCTTCGACTGTGATAACACCTTCGTTGCCGACCTTCTGCATCGCGTCAGCAATTTGCTGGCCGATTGCAGCTTCGCCGTTGGCGGAGATGGTGCCAACCTGAGCAACTTCGGCGCTGTCGTTGACAGGGCGCGCCATGTCACGAATGCCTTGAACGACTTTGGCAGTAGCCAAGTCGATGCCGCGCTTCAGATCCATTGGGTTCAGACCAGCAGCAACCTGCTTGAGGCCTTCTTTGACGATGGCCTGAGCCAGAACCGTCGCAGTGGTGGTACCGTCGCCAGCTTCGTCATTGGTGCGCGAAGCTACTTCTTTCACCATCTGTGCGCCCATGTTCTCGAACTTGTCTTCAAGCTCGATCTCTTTGGCAACAGATACACCGTCTTTGGTGATGCGCGGTGCGCCGAACGACTTGTCCAGGATCACGTTGCGGCCTTTGGGGCCCAGTGTCACTTTGACGGCGTCTGCGAGGATGTTGACGCCTGCCAGCATACGATTGCGAGCGTCGGTATCGAATTTCACGTCCTTAGCGGCCATGTGTATTCTCCTAAGAATTCTTTAGTTGGTCAGAAAGGATGGCCCAGTTGGCCATCAGCTTCGTCTTCAGCCGATAATGCCGAGGATGTCGCTTTCTTTCATGATCAGCAGCTCTTCGCCGTCCAGAGTGATCTCTGTACCGGACCATTTGCCAAACAGGATGGTGTCACCCTCTTTGACGTCCATTGCGATGCGGTCGCCGTCTTCGTCACGTGCGCCTGCGCCAACAGCAACAACTTTGCCTTCAGCGGGCTTTTCTTTTGCGCTTTCGGGGATGATCAGACCACCAGCGGTCTTTTCTTCACCTTCAAGGCGGCGAACAACTACGCGATCGTGAAGCGGTGTAAATGCCATTCTTCGAGTCTCCTTAGCTCAAAGCTATCCTCTAAAGACCCCTGCTGGGGCCATTAGCACTCATCAAGTGCGAGTGCTAACGAGGCATAGCTAGGCACCGTTTCGCAGTGAGTCAACCGGATGTGCCGAAATTAATTGCAAGTCAGGCCGCACGCCAAGGCAGCATCCTGCACAAAGCCCTGTATCTCTGGTAAATTCGACCAGAAAAGGGCATCACTTCACCAAGAACATTTAGCGCAAACATGGCGATGGCACGAGGGCAATAACATGAAAATCGGAATCATCGGGGCCGGAATGGTCGGCTCTGCGGCAGCATTTTCTTGTGTGATGCGAGGGGCCGCGTCCCGTATTGTCTTGGTTGACCTGGACAAAGCCCGCGCCCGTGCCGAAGCTGAGGACATCGCCCATGCAGTGCCCTTTGCCCATGCCGTGCAAATCGATGCCGGGGAATATGACGATTTATCCGGTGCCAAAGTCGTCATATTGGCCTGCGGAGTCAGCCAAAAACCCGGCGAAACCCGGCTGCAACTACTGGAGCGCAACGCCACTGTGTTTCGCAGTGTGGTGGGGGATGTGATGCGGGTTTGTCCCGAAGCTATTTTGCTGGTCGCCTCCAATCCGGTGGATGTCATGGGGCAGATTACGCAGCGCCTTTCAGGTCTGCCACCAGAGCGGGTGATTGGCTCCGGCACCATTTTGGATACCGCGCGGTTTCGCTGGCTGGTCGGGCGGCACTTGGGCATCGCACCCAGCTCTGTGCATGGTTACGTCTTGGGAGAGCATGGCGATTCAGAGGTTTTGGCATGGTCTTCTGCCCGCGTGGGATCGACGTCGGTTGCCGGGTTTGCGGCGCAGATCGGCAGTCCGATCACACAGGACGTACGCGCAAAAATCGACACAGGTGTACGCCGCGCCGCGTATACGATTATCGAGGGCAAAGGGGCCACTTGGTATGGGATCGGGGCGGGGCTGTCGCGGATTGTTTCAGCCATCGCATCGGACGAGCAAGCTGTGCTGACCGTATCCACCGTATCAAATGTGCTGGGCGTGCCAGATGTGGCTTGTTCAGTTCCAAGAGTGGTCGGCGCAAATGGCGTTAGCGCCGAATTGCTGCCAGATCTTTCAGACCAAGAAACCGAGGCGCTGCGCGCCTCGGCCGAATTGTTGAAAACGACGGTCGAACAAGTGTCAATCTAGCGTCGTTTGGTCGTCTTAGCGCCCGCCGCCAGACCGACGACGTTTTGGCGCGCCGCCGGGACGACCACCGGAATTGGCAGGCTTGCCACCGCCGCGACCAAAGTTGCCGCCACGGCCACCGCCGCCTCCTCCGCCACCACGTCCGCGCTGCGGCTTGGGGGCATCGACCGGAATGGGCTGTTCACCACTGGCCACCGGAATTTCCTTTTTCATCACTTTTTCAACTTGCCAAAGCAGGCGAACCTCTTCGGCGCAGCAAAACGCGATGGCCTGACCTTCGCGGCCAGCACGAGCCGTCCGGCCAATACGGTGCACGTAGTTTTCCGCAACTTCAGGCAGGTCGTAGTTGATGACATACGCAACGCCGGGAATATCGATGCCGCGCGCCGCTACATCCGTGGCAACAAGCACATTGATTTCACCTGCGCGGAAAGCTTTGATCGCCCGATCGCGCTGTCCCTGGCTTTTGTTGCCGTGGATCGAAGCTGCGTTAAAACCATCCGCGACCAGCCCCTTCATAAGTTTTTCCGCGCCATGTTTGGTCCGCGAAAATACAAGTGTCAGGGCCTCTTTGTCAGCAGCCAGAATTTCACGCAATTTACGCGGCTTGGCTCCTTTGTCGAGGTAGTGAACCGATTGCTCGATCTTGTCAGCGGCTTTGCCGGGGGGCGAAACCTGAACCTTTTTCGGGTCGTTCAAGTAGGCGCGGCTCAGCTCTTCCATCTGTTTGGGCATAGTGGCCGAAAACAGCATAGTCTGGCGGGGTGTGCCCAATTCAGGCGCGATCCGGCGCAGCGCGTGAATAAAGCCCATGTCCAGCATTTGGTCCGCTTCGTCCAAGATCAGGTTCTGAACCGAGCTCAGATCAACCGCACGGCGGTCCATCAAGTCAATCAAACGGCCAGGTGTTGCCACCAGAACATGAGTACCGCGACCCAAAACCTGGATCTGCTTGTTGATGGATTGGCCGCCAACAACAGTTGCCACCTTAAGAGGTGTTTTTGTGGTCAAAACCTTAATGTTGTCCGCAATTTGATTCACAAGTTCGCGGGTCGGGGCCAATATTAGTGCCCAAGCGGTCTTGGGTGCCGGTTTGCCATGCATGCCGAGCAAAGTGTTTACCAGCGGCAAACCAAAGGCCAGCGTTTTACCGGTGCCGGTTTGGGCAAGGCCCATGATGTCGTGACCGGCCAGCGCCAAAGGCACGGCCTGTGTCTGGATCGGTGTTGGAGTTTCAAAACCAGCTTCTTTAAGCGCAGCGTTAAGGGCAGGTTTCAGGCCAAGTTCGTCAAAGTTCAACAAAGATAAATCCTTTGGAGCCGCAACAAGCCAGTGCCCGCGCGACAGATGTCCACAGCCGCATGGATCATGCGACCAAGTGAGGGTGTGGCAAGACCTCTGGGCAGTGGGAGTATCCCAGTCTGACCGGCCTTTGCCTTTGCAGCCCTGCGTGATGGGGAAACGTTATCTGGTGTCACTGAGAGCACATAAGGCTCGGCTAGCTCACGCGGCAGCGCAGCGACTGATGTGCCAATGACGGTTTATTTGCGTTTCGTCAAGCTATAGTAAGGGGTGGCATGCACCTTGAACGGCGAAACCCTTCGTCATTCCCAACTATAGGCCCAATGTTTCAATCCTTGGTGTCCTGTCTTGGACAGTTGGTAGACGCCCTTTTCGACCTTATCAAACCAACCATAATGATTGTCCCGCATGATCGTCGTGGCTTTGCCGACCTTGGTTGCCTTGGCCACGTCTTTGCCCCGGCTCGCACCGACCTCTGCCAGCATTGCTGCACATTTTAACGAATCCTGCCGGTAGCCGGTGACAATGCCATGCCGTGTCGCCCCGCCTTTGTTCGGATCCCCTTCCAGGCGTTGGAATTCCCGCAACAGCCGCGATTGGCGATTTTTGTTTTTGCGCGGAGCATAGGGGCCGGGATCGCATTGCACCTCGACGGTAAAATCGGGCCGCACCGTGATAAAACCCAGCCCAAGACGACGGCACATCGCCATATTGTCCTTTAGCGCCCGTTTGGCGGTTTTTCCTTTGGGCTTGGGCACAGCGATATAGACGGCATCGGTGATAGCCAGACGCGTGACCGCTTGATGGTAAAGTGACAAGGTAATGCTAAGCTTAAGCTCCACGATAACCGGTGGCTCATCGCCGCGCACAGCCATAACGTCCGCAGCACCAACTTCGCCTTTTACCGCATACCCCTGCCCTTCGAGCATCTTTTTAACCGGTCCGTAAAGATCGCTTTCCCGCCGCATAGCTGCCTATTTCACCTGTTCTTCTAACCCACAACGCGCCTAAACTGCCCCAAGTTTCATCCCGGAGCCACCATGTTAAGATATCTTTTTACGTTTCTCGTTTGCACTTTGGCTGCCCAGTCTGCTGAGGCCACCTGTGCGGGGACCGACTTGCGGTCCGGCTTAACCGCAATGCAGCGCAATGAACTAAAGAACAGCGTAGATGCGACGCCCTTTGCGTCCGGAAATCATTGGCAGGCAGTGCGCGGTGAAGACGTTCTTCATTTGATCGGGACGCTCCACCTTGATGATCCACGCCTGAAGGCACCGTTTGATCGCTTGGCCCCCTTGGTTCAATCAGCGGACCTGCTGCTGTTAGAAGCCAATGATCGTGACACCACGGATTTGCAAAAAAGGCTTGCCTCTGATCCGTCTCTCATCTTGCTTCAAGGCGACACACTTATTGATTTGATGCCTGCACCTGATTGGGACCGCTTGGCAGAGGCGGCGCAGGCACGCGGTATCCCACCCTTTATGGCCGCGAAAATGCAGCCATGGTATTTGTCTATGACCTTGGCCATCCCACCCTGCATGATGGCGGACTTCCAATCTGGGGCCAACGGCTTGGATGCCCAGCTAAATCAGGTGGCAAACGATGCAAATGTGCCAACCCGGTCGCTAGAAGACACCCAGACGCTGTTTCAGATATTTGCGCAAGAACCGCTTGAAACGCAAATCGACATGATGAAAGTCAGCCTGACGGACGCTGAAACCGCAGAAAACGGCATGACAACCACACTCGCCACATACTTTGAAGAACAGATTGCAGAAGGCTGGCATATCAACCGAATTCTAGCGCCCCAACTCTCCCAGATGAGCAAGAACCAAGCCGATGCGGTTTTCGAAGAATTGGAGCAAGAACTGCTGGTGAACCGAAACCGCGCTTGGATACCCGTTATTCTGGATGCTGCTGCTGAAACGGACGGTCCAATTGTTGTGGCCTTTGGTGCCGCACATTTGATGGGGGAATTTGGTGTGCTGAACCTTCTGGCACAAGAGGGCTTTACCCTTTCGCGCCAGAAGTTTTGATCGCGCGGACGCGTTTAACCCGCCAGACCGCGCCCTTTCAGCAAGGCATCGACGCCGGGCATCCGCCCCCGAAAGGCCATATAAAGCTCTTGTGCGTCACGTGATCCGCCTGCCGAAAGAATGAACTGCTCCAACTTCTTGGCCATTGCCGGATCGAAGGGATCGCCGACCTCTTCAAAGGCCTCGAATGCATCGGCATCCATCACTTCAGACCACATATAGCTGTAGTAGCCGCTGCTATAGCCATCGCCCGCAAAAACATGTGCGAAATGCGGGGTCGCATGGCGCATGCCAATGGCGCGCGGCATTCCGAGGGTCTCCAACACCTCCGCCTGTTTTTGCATCACATCCGCAGGGGCCGAGCCTTGGTGAAACGCAAGGTCAACCAAGGCCGACGCCACATATTCAACCGTCGAAAACCCCATGTCGAAATTGGCGGCCCCCAACACTTTGTCGAGCAGACCTTTGGGCATCGGAGCGCCGGTTTCTGCATGGGTTGCGAATTTTTCTAGCACCTCGGGCACATCAAGCCAGTGCTCATACAACTGGCTGGGCAATTCCACAAAATCACGCGCCACCGAAGTGCCGGAAATCATGTCATAGGTCACGTCCGACAGCATTTGATGCAATGCATGTCCGAATTCATGGAACAAGGTGCGCGCGTCATCATACGACAGCAACGCGGGATCCCCTTTGGCAAAGTTGCACACGTTCACAACGATCGGAATCTGCACATCGGGGAACTTGCGCTGCGCACGAATGGCAGAACACCATGCGCCGGACCGTTTTGACCCGCGGGCAAAATAATCACCAATAAAGACGGCAATCGGCTGGCCGTCGCGGCTGACTTCCCATGCGCGGGCATCTTCGTGGTACAAAGCCACATCAAGCGGCGCAAATTCCAGCCCGAACAGACGCGTTGCGCAATCAAAAGACGCATCGATCATCCGGTCCAATTGGAAATAAGGCTTAACCTCAGCCTCCTCCAGATCATGCTCTGCCTGACGCCGCTTTTCTGCGTAGTATCGCCAATCCCAAGCTTCCAACGGGCCGCTGATTCCATCGGCCCGCAACATCGCCTCTAGAACCTCAGCGTCCGAATTCGCCTGTTGTTTGGCAGGTTCCCAAACCGCCATCAGCAAATCGCGCACACGGTCCGGATTGCCTGCCATTTCGGTTTCAAGCTTGTAGGCCGCAAAATCGCCATAGCCCAAAAGCTTGGCCCGCTCTTCACGAAGCGCCAATGTCTCGCCCGCAATGCCGCGATTGTCGGTCTCTCCGCCATTCGCGCCGCGAGCCCCCCAGGCGGCATAGGCTTTTTCACGCAAATCACGGCGCTTCGAGAATTGCAAAAACGGGACAATGATGGAACGGGACAAAGTCACCACTGGGCCAAGTCCACGCTCTTTGCCCGCTTGGTACATTGCACCAGTGACAAAATCCGGCAGCCCGTCCAGATCGCTTTCAGCCAGCTCCATCGCCCAATCACGTTCATCGGCCAAAAGGTTCTGGGTGAAGGACGTGCCCAGCACCGCCAAACGGTTTTTCACATCGGCCATGCGACCAGCATCATCTCCGGTCAGCGCCGCCCCCGCACGCACAAAGCTTCGGTGCATGAGCATCAAAACCCGTTGCTGTTCGTCGTTCAGATCCAAACTGCCGCGCGCATCCCATACCGCACGGATACGGTCGAACAAAGCGGTGTTCGAATAGATCGCCGAACTATGCGCCGAAAGCTTGGGCGACACTTCCCGCATCAAGGCTTCGCGCGCCTCGTTGCTGTCGGCACCGGCCACATTAAAGAAAACAGACGCAACCTGATCCAGCGCTGCGCCGGTGCGCATCAACCCTTCGATGGTGTTTTCAAAGGTCGGCGCATCCGGGTTGTTCACCACCTCGTCTACTTCGGCCAGATCCTGCGCCATCGCGGCGTCAAACGCCGGGGCAAAATCGCTGTCGGAAATCTTGTTGAAGGGGGGGATGCCAAAGGGCGTTTGCCAATCTTGCAGCAAGGGGTTGGTCATTTCGATCTCCATAACTTTGAGGGAAATCTAGGGCGCACAACCGCCCGCTGCAATGGGGAGACCCTATGCCTGCGCCCCACAACACGGACAATTGTCACGTTTTTTCAATGTTATCTTGCGGGTTTCCCCCCAAAGCGCATCGTAGATCAGCATTTCCCCGCGCAGCACCGCCCCGGCGCCGGTGATAATCTTGACGGCTTCGACTGCCATCATGGATCCGACAACCCCCGGCAAGGGGCCCAAAACTCCGGCTTCTGCGCAACTGGGCGCCAATTCTGGTGCAGGCGCGCTTGGGAAAATACACTGGTAGCAGGGGCCGCCGTGGGCGGGATCAAAAACACTGATCTGCCCCTCCCATTGGCTAAGCGCACCGGAAATCAACGGCTTGCCCGCCGCAGTCGCGACTTCGTTCACCAGATAGCGCGTGTCGAAATTATCGGTTCCATCCAATACAAGATCAAAGTCCCCGATCAGGTCGGTTGCAATGTCAGCGGTAAACCGTCGCTTGTAGGGCAACACCTGCAAATAAGGATTGATCGCCTTCATCCGCGCTTCGGCTGAAAAGACTTTCGCCGTATCAATCGCGTCATCGCTGTGGATCACTTGCCGTTGCAAGTTGCCAACGTCGACCTCATCGTCGTCGATCACGCCAATCGTGCCGACACCTGCCGCCGCCAGATAGAGCAACGCCGGAGAGCCAAGCCCCCCGGCCCCAACGACCAAAATCCGCGCCTCTTTCAGCTTTTTTTGCCCCGGCCCGCCCAATTCGCGCAAGACAATATGGCGGGTGTAGCGGTGCAATTCGCCTTCGGCAAACAGGGGGGATGTGTCACTCACGGGGGCGTCCTTGGCACTGGCTTGGGCCTTTAGCTTAGCCAAACCGATCCGATAGACCCAGACCAAGCCTGCACTTCCCAGAAGGATCAACCAAAAAGCCGCACTTCCCCCCGTCGCGACACGCAGCGCATGCCCGTCAGGCAACGTCAGATTAAAAAGGATAACAGTGCTAAACAGCACCGCCAGCAGCGCCAATCGCAACCGTTTGGGCAGGTGAAATACATGCCCAGCGCCCCAAAGGAACGCGGCTAAAGCAAGAACAAGGAACACGTCATTATCTCCCGGTTGACCCAAAACCACCGGTGCCGCGGTCGGTATCGTCCAAAGCGTAGACGAGCGCAAAATCGGCCATGACAACAGGTGCGACGATCATCTGCGCAATACGATCCCCATGGGCGATATCAAATTTCTCTTGCCCGGCATTCATCACAATAACCCCCAAAGGGCCGCGATAATCGCTATCGATGGTGCCCGGGCTATTGGGCAAGGTGATCCCGTGCTTGAGCGCCAATCCAGAGCGCGGCCGCAATTGCACTTCGTAACCAAGCGGAATGGCCAAACGCAGCCCCGTCGGAACCAAGGCGCGCGCACCCGCCGCCAAAGTTAGCGTCCCACGATCAGGAAAGTTCGCCCGAAGGTCGGCACCGGCTGCGCCCACCGAAGCATAGAAAGGCAGCCCAAGGGTTTGATCTGCACCGTCGTCCCACATCACTTGAATAGCGATCACGTCTTACCTCTTTTGCCAATTCTTGAACTGCGCCTAGACAGCGCCCAATGTCTGGGCAATGCGGTCTGCCAAACGTGCGGCAACGGCATCTTTGCCCATACGCGGCCATGCCTCGGACCCGTCCTCGGAAATCAGAACCACGGCATTTTCCGACCCGCCCATGATACCGGTTTCAGGCGAAACATCATTGGCAACAATCCAGTCACAGCCCTTGCGCACCCGCTTGGAGGTGGCGTTTTCAACAACGTCATCCGTTTCAGCCGCAAATCCAACCACCAGCCCCGGACGCCCATCTGTCATTTGCGAAACTTCGGCCAGAATGTCAGGGTTTTCAGCAAACTCCAGAACAGGCAAACCCGCTTTTGTCTTCTTGATCTTGCTGCGTGAGGCGCTGGCAACACGCCAATCGGCAACCGCCGCGGCAAAAACACCTGCATCAACCGGAAGCGACGACAGCACCGCATCGCGCATTTCTTGCGCGGTTTCGATCTCAATGATCTGCACGCCGGTCGGGCGCGCGGCCTCTGCAGGGCCTGTGACAAAAATCACTTCGGCCCCCAGTGAACGCAGGGCATTTGCAATTGCCGTGCCTTGCGATCCAGAGGACCGGTTGGCGATATATCGCACCGGATCAATCGGCTCATGCGTCGGACCAGAGGTAACAAGAATCCTGCGCCCGTGTAACGGGCCGTCTGCCAGCGCCGTTTCGACCGCTGCGACAATTTCCATAGGTTCGGCCATCCGGCCGGGGCCGTATTCGCCGCAGGCCATGTCACCCTCGTTGGGGCCAACTACAGCAACACCATCACCTTGTAAGGTCATCAAATTGCGCTGTGTGGCCGGATGATCCCACATGCGGACGTTCATCGACGGGGCCATCATCACCGGCGTGTCCGTCGCCATCAACAATGTGGTGGCCAAATCATTGGCATGCCCGTTTGCCATTTTAGCCATCAAATCCGCCGTGGCCGGAGCAACCAAAACCAAATCCGCAACGCGGCTGAGCTGGATATGGCCCATCTCCGCCTCTTTGGTCAGGTCAAACAGGTCACGGTGCACCTCTTCGCCGGCCAGCGCTGACACAGACAGAGGGGTCACAAATTCTTCGGATGCGCGGGTCATCACCGGGCTGACAACAGCGCCACGTTCACGCAACCGGCGGATCAGGTCGAGGCATTTATATGCCGCTATCCCACCGCCAATAATCAAAAGAATGCGTTTGCCTGTCAGTTTGCCCATCTGCATGACCCCACTTGCCTATCGTCTTTGATCAAGTGTTACGCCCGCCGCGCCCAAGATACAACGCGCTCGCATGACTACTGAAAGGCGGCGCAGGGGTCTTCCCGCGGGGTTGGGGGGCTGTAGGCGATTTCATCAAATAACCCGTCAGGCGCACCACCGCCCTCTTCGCCCTGTCCCAAGGCTGTCACAGTCAAATCCGGCATCGAAATAGCCAAAATCGCCGGAGCACCCCAATCCTTACGGGCGTGCCCATTGCCGGTGATCACCGCGACGGGACCACCGGTGTCTTCAATAGCTGCAATAATAGACCGCGCCAAAGCTGCGTCGCGCAACCGCTGCATGTTGACCATCATCGGTAGCATTTCTGCGGGCAACGCATCGCAATGGGCCGCAAGCTGCATCGCTTCGCGCGCGATTTGTTGATCTGAAGGCAAAGGTTGATCCAACCCGAAACGCCCCGAATCCACACCAAATACAGCCTCGACAGGTTCCGACATCAACCGACGTGCATCTTCACGCGGCACAGCTGCACCAAATATCTGGGCAGTCGGTACAGCAGTGAAAATCGGATAGTACATGCCAAAATCAGGCCAACCACTGTCATCCCACCGCAAAGCGGCCTGCAACGCACTTTGATCACCAAGCAAATCAGGTTCAACCAAAGCGGCCTGTTCAGCCGTCAGCATTTCAAACACCAGCGCTTTCGGCTGCAACGCGAATACGCGCTCGGCTTGCCGCGCATGGTGGCCGGGGTTGTCGTGGGTCTCCCCTAGAAAATGCACATCCTGCGCCATTACTGCGGCAGGACATGCCAGCAGCGCAAGCGCCATCAGAACATGTCTCATGCCAAGAATTGATGCACCTCGTCGGCATTGCCTTCAAGAGTTTTACGCATTTTGGTCATCGCAACCGCTTCGACCTGCCGGATCCGTTCTTTTGAAAGCTTCAGTTCCAGCCCCAAGCTTTCCAACGTACGCGGATCCTCCCGCAGTTTGCGTTCGCGAACGATAAACCGTTCCCGGTCACTGAGAGCAGACATAGCGCCCAGCAGCCAATTCCGCATCTGCTGCGTATCATGGCGGTCGGCGACGATCTCATCCGCCTGTGCGCCTTCGTCCGCCAAGGCATCAATCCATTCACGTCCTTCGTCTTCGGTGGACTGGGTAGCGTTCAAAGAATAGTCCGACCCGGAAAGGCGGCCCTGCATCATTTCGACATCGCGCAACGGCACGCCAATTTCTGTGGCAATCTTGTGCCGCAACTGATGTCCATCCAAAGCCACCCCATCAGAAGACGCATCACGTTCGATCTGCGCCTGCACCCGTTTCATATTGAAAAACAGCGACTTTTGCGCCGATGTTGACCCCGTGCGCACCATCGAATGGTTGCGCATCACATAATCCTGAATCGATGCTTTGATCCACCAGATTGCATAGGTCGAAAATCGCACGCCACGATCAGGATCAAATTTATCAGCTGCTTTCATCAGGCCCAGACCCGCTTCTTGGATCAGGTCGTTCATCGGCGCGCCGTAGCGTTTGAATTTCGATGCCTGCGAAATCGCCAAGCGCATGTACGCGTTGATCAGGCGATGCAGCGATTTTTCATCGCGGTCGTCACGCCAAGCCCGCGCCAACATGGTCTCGGTCTCTGCATCCAGCAGTTCGGCCTTCATGGCCTTGCGCGGAAGACTGCGGTCATTCAATCCATCGAGTGCCATCAAAAACCCCCTATCGGTTTGTTGTTCACTGCGTAATACGTCTGCAGACGCGGATTGGATCAAATGTGGGGTATAAAAAGTTTAACACACCCCACAATGACGGACCTGTGATCAGAGTTGCTGATAACCCCGCGCACAGATCTGAATTTCCTAACAGCGTGTTCTGTGATTACCCTGCGGACAAGCGAACAGGAGATTTCAATGAGTTATAAGCTTTTCATCGGTGACTACACATTTTCCAGCTGGTCCTTGCGCGGCTGGTTGATGCTGAAACGTTTTGGGATTCCGTTTGACCCAACCTTAGTCGAGTTTGATGTCGACAGTGTTGCTAATCAACTGTCTGCCCACAAACCGGCCCGCACAGTGCCGACACTGGTGACCGACACCGGTGATGTTTTGTGGGACAGTCTGGCTATCGCCGAAGAACTGGCAACCCGCCACCCCGAAGCCGGACTTTGGCCCGCTGACCCGTCCTTGCGCGCGCTGGCGCGGAATTTGGCAGCAGAAATGCACTGCGGTTATGGGGCATTGCGCGATGAGTGCCCCATGAACTTGGGTGTGAGCTATAGCAGTTTTATGCCCTCCGAGGCCACATTGGCCGATGTCGCGCGCATTGATGAGGTCTGGTCATTTGCGCTCGAAAAATCAGGTGGTCCTTGGCTCTGTGGTGATTATTCAGCGGCGGACGCTATGTTTGCACCCATCGCTGGCCGCATCGCGGGATACGGCTTGGACATGAGCGAAGCCGCGCAGGCCTATGTCGACCGCCATCTTTCTGATCCAGCCTTTCGGCAATGGCGCGCAATGGGCGAGGCCCGCAATGTCCGGTTGCCTTGGTATGCGCGTGATTTTGACACCAAGCCTTGGCCCGGCCCAGCCCCCTTGGAGGCAAAAATTGTCGAAACCGGCACGGCAGAGAACGCCAATTGCCCCTATTCCGGCCGCCCTGTAACCCATTTATTCGAAGTACAAGGCCGCACTTTCGGGGTTTGCAACGGGTTTTGCCAAGCCAAAACCGTATCAGATCCTGCGGCTTGGCCTCAGTTCATGGCTTTGATGAATTAACACTTTTACCGCGCAGTTAACCTTTATTAAACCAAGATGACCCATTTCTTACTCTTGGGTAAGGAGTGGGTTCATGGTTGCACATGCCTATACAGTTGCGTTCGAAGGGGTCGAAGCCCGCACGGTAGAAGTCCAATGTGCGATAACACCGGGTCTTCCTGCCTTTTCAATCGTCGGATTGCCCGACAAAGCCGTTTCAGAGGCCCGTGATCGGGTGCGCACCGCGCTCGCCTCTCTTGCGATTGCCCTGCCCTCAAAACGGATCACCATTAACCTGTCTCCTGCCGATTTGCCAAAAGAAGGGTCTCACTTTGACCTGCCCATCGCTTTGGGATTGCTGGCAGCCTTGGAAATCATTCCGTCTGATGCGGTGGCGCAAACCGTGGCTTTGGGTGAATTATCCTTGGATGGCGCTTTGGTTCCGGTTCTGGGGGCGATGCCCGCCGCAATGTCCGCCGCAGAACATGAACGCGCCTTGCTGTGCCCAACGGCGTCCGGGCCAGAGGCCGCTTGGGTCGAGGCCTGCACAGTAATCGCAGCCAAAACCCTGTTGGATGTGGTGCGCCACTTTACCGGTCAAACCGTTTTAGAACCCGCGACCCGCGGCGAAGTCAATTTGGACGCCAATCCGCGGGACCTGCGTGATGTAAAAGGTCAGGAGCGGGCGAAACGTGCATTGGAAATTTCGGCGGCGGGGCGGCACCACTTGTTTATGGCCGGAACGCCCGGTTCTGGAAAATCCATGATGGCCGCCCGCCTACCTGGAATTTTGCCACCGCTCAGCCCGATCGAAGCTTTGGAAACATCAATGATCCATTCTGTGGCGGGCATCTTGAACGAAGGCGGGATTTCACGCGCCCGCCCGTTTCGAAAGCCACATCACACAGCCTCTATGGCTGCGATCATCGGCGGTGGCCGCGGGGCTAAACCCGGCGAAGTCAGCATGGCCCATAATGGCGTGCTTTTCCTTGATGAATTCCCGGAATTTCAGCGCCAAGTTCTGGAAACGCTACGCCAGCCCGTCGAAACCGGAGAGGTCATGGTCGCGCGCGCGAATGCACATATCAACTATTCGTGCCGGTTTTTGTTGGTTGCAGCCGCCAACCCCTGCAAATGCGGTTATCTTGCAGACCCTGCCCGCGCCTGTTCGCGCGCACCAGTTTGCGGAGAAGACTATTTGGGCCGCATTTCCGGCCCCTTGATGGACCGCTTCGACCTCCGGATCGAAGTGCCGCCCGTCGCAGTGACTGACCTCGACCTGCCGACATCGGGTGACTCAAGCGCCCGCGTCGCAGAGCGAGTGGCCCGTGCCCGCGCAGTGCAAACGGACCGCTACAAAGGCAAGGACGGGTTGCGCACAAATGCCGACGCCGAAGGACAGGTACTGGAAGAAATCACGCAGCTGGATAGCGAAAGCCGCGATCTTCTGGTGCGCGCCGCCGATCGGTTTGGCTTGTCCGCACGAGGGTATCATCGGGTCTTGCGGGTCGCCCGTACGATCGCAGACCTAGACGGTAGTGCAGATCTGCACCGGCCACACATCGCCGAAGCACTGTCTTATCGTCTGGTTTCAGCCAGAGAATCCTGAGCGAATTTGGCAACCTGTTTTAGGCTTGCCCGCGCTTCTGGTACCCAGCCGTCCAGCAGTTGCCAAACGTGCGGCGCGCCCGCCTCGACCTGCATCTCGACGCGGGCCCCGAAATCTCGCAACCGGTCACACATACGCAGCGCGTCATCTTGCAAGATTTCACTGTCCGAATACTGAATCAAAACCGGACAACACTCAGGAAACGTTCCAAAAATCGGCGAAATTCGTGGGTCACTGGCATCAAAACCCGCCAAAATGATATCTGCCAGCGCTTCGAACAGCTCCGAGGGCAAGATGGCCTCGCTGTCTTTGTTGCGCTGCAAGCTTTCGCTTTGCATCGTGAAATCCACAACTGGCGAAAACGCAAACGCCCCGGCAGGCAGTGTCCCTCGATTGCACAGTTCAGACAACACCGCCATCGCCAGACCGCCGCCAGCAGAATCCCCGCCGATGATTACATCCTTTGGGGCAAACCCCTGCGCCATCAATGCATCCCATGCCGCGAGGCAATCTTCAAAAGCAGCTGGTGCAATCGCCTCAGGGGCTAAACGATAATCCGGCGCGCAGACTTCTAACTCGGACAGCTGAGACAAGCGGCCCAGCATTCCAGTATGCGTTTCCGGACTGCCAGCAACATAGCCGCCACCGTGAAAATACAAGATAGCTTTGCCGGGTTTGCAGCGCCCACAGGCGAACCAATGCAAATTCTGGTCCCGCAAATAATGCCGCAATAAGGGCGGGTGGCGAAACACCAGCCCCGCCATCAAATCCATCCCTTTACGCGCGCTCATCGGCCCGTCACATTTGCTTAACAAAGGTTTGAGCAAAAGCCGCTGCTGCGCGCTCATGAATTCGAGCTGCCAACTCATCCCAGTTTGGCTTCGATCGCTTGCCAGATTTTCTCCGCGACATTGATGCCGTCAAACCGCTCAAGCTCTTGAATACCGGTGGGCGAAGTGACGTTGATTTCGGTCAGATAGTCGCCAATCACATCAATCCCGACAAAAACCTGCCCTTTGTCGCGCAAAGTCGGCCCAATTGCCTTGCAAATCTCAAGGTCGCGCGCCGTCAATTCCACCTTTTCAGGCCGCCCACCGACATGCATGTTAGAGCGCACTTCGCCGGCCGCTGGCACACGGTTGATCGCGCCCACTGGCTCACCGTCGACCAAAATCACCCGCTTGTCCCCCGCTGTCACAGCAGGCAGGTACTTTTGTACGATCAACGGTTCGCGTGAAAATCCGGTGAACAATTCATGCAATGAACTGAGGTTGCGGTCATTGGCGTCAAGTTTGAACACACCGGCACCGCCATTGCCATATAGCGGCTTTAGGATCACATCCCCATGGCGATCCTTGAATTCACGGATCGTCCGCAAATCCCGCGCCACTGTTGTCGGGGGTGTCAAATCAGGAAAGTTTAGAACCAGGAGTTTTTCTGGATAATTGCGCACCCAGAACGGATCATTGACCACCAACGTATGTTCGGCCAAACGGTCCAGCAAATGTGTCGTCGTGATGTAATGCATGTCAAACGGTGGATCTTGGCGCAGCCAAATCACGTCATAATCTTCCAGATCAACCTTTTCCTCCGGCCCCAAAATGGCCGGAATTCCAGCAACCCGCTGCATCGTCATCTTGTGACCGCGCGCGGTGATCCTGCCTTCTTCATATGCCAGCTGATCGGGGCCGTAGTAAAACAGCTCATGACCGCGCGCCTGCGCCTCTTCGGCGAGGCGAAAGCTGCTGTCCGCGTTGATGTCGACACCCATGATCGGGTCCATTTGAAAGGCGATTTTCATAGTGCTTCCCCAAAACTTCCTGCAATAGATGGCGCAAGGTCGCTCTAGGTTCAATGGCTCTGCAGGGCCTTAGTGGCCAAAGGCGTTTTCGATCACGCGAATTTCACCGCGCTCATTCACCAAAGCCACATCAAAACGAACGTCCGTCAATGCACCGCGCGGCTGTGTTCCCAAAAATTCTGCTGCGGCTTGTTGCAAGCGCAGCATTTGACGTTCGGACAATCGCAGCACGGCCCGCTCAAAATCCCGACTTTTCTTGACCTCGATGAAAATCAATCCGTCGCCATCGCGCACGGCCAAGTCAATTTCTCCGCCTTGTCCGCGCCAGCGTTGGCAAACGATCGGATAGCCGCGCCGTTCATAATCGCGTGCCACGCAGTCTTCTGCGGCGACACCTGCGTGGAATCCTGTGCTGCCTTGGTTGCGCCGTGCGGCTAATGTCATTCGAGGTCCTCTTCGGAGCGCGCCAACTGCATCGCCATTTGATAAACGGGACGCCGTTTGACACCAAATTTACCGGATACAAAATCAGCCGCATCGCGCACCGACATGTTTTCCAAGGCCAAGGATAGCTCTTGTTCCATTAACTCTTCACTAAGCTGAGCTTTTTCGCCTTTGCCAATCAGTACAACAATTTCGCCTTTGACCTGATTTTCCGAATAAAACGCGGCCAGGTCCGCAAGACTACCCCGCCGGGTTTCTTCGAATTTCTTGGTGATCTCGCGGCACACAGCGGCCGGTCGGTCAGGGCCCAGTTCGGAAACAGCGTCCTTGAGCATGCCAGCCAACCGCTTGGGGGATTCGTAAAAGGCCAAGGTTGCGGGAACTTCACCCAGCTCTTTCAACCCGCGCTTGCGCGCGCCTGTCGCGTTCGGCAAAAAACCCGCGAACAAAAACCGGTCCGTCGGCAATCCCGCCAAGGTTAGCGCCGTCACAACCGCCGAAGGCCCCGGCGCACTGGTGAGGGGCAAGCCTTCTTCTTGGACCGCGCGGGCCAAATCAAAACCCGGGTCGGAAATCATCGGGGTGCCCGCTTCGGATGCGTAGGCCACCGATTTACCAGCCTGAAGCTGCGAAACCAGCTTGGGCCGCGCACGCGCACCATTGTGTTCATGGTAGGCGATCACCGGCCGGTCCCCCAAAGGGATTGCGTGAATTTCCATCAGGTGGCGTAAGCTGCGGGTGTCTTCGGCGGCCAAAACATCCACGTCGCGCAAAATATCCAGCGTGCGCAACGTGATATCACGGGCATTGCCGATCGGCGTCGCAACCAAATAGAGCCCGGCCGCTAGCTTTTGACGCGCGACATGTGGTTTTTCCCCGTCATTCATTGCGCCAATACCTGTGTTGTTCGGATTCATCGCTGGACCCCTCACGCTGCTTGTTTATATTCGCGCTCAATCCAGCGCAGGCCCGACCCTGCGCCCGACAACGAGGGAGTTCTTTGTCCATGTTTGCTGTTTTGCCCCCCATACGCAAGGCGTTACGCCCTGCGATCGGCCTTGTGGCCGCCTTGATGTTGGCTGCTTGTGACCCAACGGCCATGACCGGTATGGGCGGCGGCGGCAACTCTGGCCCCAAGATCGACCCCGCTAAGCCGATCCAAGTCGCGCTTTTGGTCCCCAAGTCTGATCCCGCCGCCGGTCCTGTTGCACTGTCGTTGGAACAAGCAGCCCGTTTGGCCATTTCCGAACTGAAAGGCGCAACGATTGACCTCAGAGTTTATGACACCGCCGGTGCGCCAGCAACAGCCGCGGCCCAAGCGCAGCGTGCCATTGATGACGGGGCCAAAATTATTTTGGGCCCCCTGCGCGCCGAGTCAGTCAACGAAGCAGGCCGCGCTGCCGCAGATGACAGCGTCAACGTCTTGGGGTTCTCGAATAACCCTTCGATTGCAGGCGGGAATGTTTTCATTCTTGGGCCAACCTTTAACAACACAGCCAATCGCCTGATGGCGCATGCCCGCAGCCAGGGCAAAAAGAGCATCGTCATTGTCTATTCCAACGACGTGCCCGGCCAGTTTGGACGCTCTGCCATCGAACTAGCGGCCTCTGCAAACGGTATTCGTGTGGTTTCTGCCGAAGGATATTCCCTGTCCGTTGAAGGTGTGACCGCCACAGCGCAAGCCGCAGCGGCTGCTGTTCAATCCGGGGCTGCGGATACGATTTTCATCACCACGGATGCCACCAATGCGGCTATGCCGATGTTGCTGAACCAACTGCCGTCAAACGGCATTGCTCCGGATCAAGTCCAGTATGTCGGCCTGACCCGGCTTGACGTTCGCCCTGACTTGTTTTCGCTACCGGGGGCAAATGGCGCATGGTTCGCCTTGCCGGACCAGACACGTCAAAACGCGTTCAACCAACGCTATAGTGCAGCCTTTGGATCGGCGCCCCATCCTTTGGCGGGTCTTGCCTATGACGGGCTTTCTGCCATCGGAGCTTTGGCGGGCCAAGGCAGGGGCGACGCTTTGACCGCCAAAGCTTTGACGCGCGGCACTGGCTTTACCGGCACTGGGGGTGTATTCCGGCTAAAAGCGGATGGCACCAATGAACGGGCGCTGTCCGTGGCTACGATCAAAGACAATCAAATGGTGATCCTTGACCCCGCCCCCAGCAGCTTCTCAGGCGCCGGCTTCTAAGCCCGCCGACATAAACATCAGTACGATGCCGGACGACTTGATTGCTCCGGCATCCGAAATCTTTGACTTTCCGACCCTGCGTAAGGAACTGTTTGACAGCTTTCCCGAAGGGGCCAAAGAAGCCGAGATTCGCAAAATCACCGTGGCCTTATTGGCCAAGGCCCGAGATACCGGCCGGCAGGTGATTGCCGACGCATTTGCGGCGGAGCCATTTGGCGCGCGCCGCACCACCCGGTCCTACACGTGGCTCACTGACGGCATGGTTCGACTGGTTTTCGAAGTCGCGTCGACCCATCTGCACCCGATACACAACCCAACCGAAGGTGAACGGCTGTCAGCCATCGCTGTAGGTGGCTACGGGCGTGGCGAAATGGCCCCGTTTTCTGATGTCGATTTGCTGTTCCTGACACCCTACAAGATCACCGCTTGGGCCGAAAGCAGCATTGAATCAATGCTCTATATGTTGTGGGACCTAAAGATGAAGGTCGGCCACAGTTCGCGTACAGTCAAGGATTGCATCCGGCTTGGCGGCGAAGACATGACGATCCGCACCGCGATGCTGGAACACCGGTTCTTGACCGGAGACGCTCCGCTTGCGCAGGAGTTGAACGACCGGCTTTGGTCAGACCTTTTTCTGGGGACCGAACGAGAGTTCGTAGAAGCCAAGCTGGCCGAACGTGACGCCCGCCACAAGAAGCAAGGCCAGCGCTATATGGTCGAGCCTAATATTAAAGAAGGCAAAGGCGGCCTGCGGGATTTACAGTCGCTGTATTGGATCTCAAAGTATGTCTATCACACCGATGACACCGCCGAACTGGCACGCAGAGGTGTCTTTCACCCTGACGAATATGAAAAATTTGTACAGGCAGAACGCTTTTTGTGGGCTGCGCGCTGCCACCTGCATCTGGCCGCGGGACGCCCTGTCGAACAGCTAAGCTTTGACATGCAAGTCGAAGTGGCTTCGCGGATGGGCTATACAGACAAACCTGGCCGCCGGGGTGTTGAATGGTTCATGCAAGACTATTTTCGCCATGCCACCTCGGTGGGCGACCTGACGCGCATTGTTTTAACGTCGCTCGAAGCCGATCACACCAAAGCCCCGCCGCTGCTTGAGCGGATCTTCAAACGTAAACCTAGAGTCAAAGCGGGCTACCAAGTCGTCAATGGCCGATTGGCCATTTCAGACGACACTTCGTTTTTGGCTGACAACCGCAATATACTCCGCCTGTTTAACGAAGCGATGCGTACAGGATTGCTGATCCATCCCGATGCGATGCGATTGGTGACCAGCAATCTTGATATTATCAACGATGAAATGCGCAACGACAAGAATGCCCAAAAGCTGTTCACGGACTTGCTGCTGAACTACAGCAACCCTGAACGCGCGCTGCGCCGGATGAATGAACTGGGCGTTCTGGCCGCCTTTATTCCAGAATTCGCACCGATCGTCGCTATGATGCAATTCAACATGTATCATCACTATACAGTTGACGAGCACACCATTCAGGTCATCCAACATTTGGCCGATATCGAACGTGACGAAGTCGGTGAAGAATTACCCGTATCGACCGAAATCATCAAAAGCGGCATCAATCGCAAAGTCATGTATGTTGCGCTCTTGCTGCATGACATTGGTAAGGGCCGCGACGAAGATCACTCTATTCTAGGGGCAAAAATCGCCCGCAAGGTCGCGCCGCGCCTTGGATTGAAACCCAAAGAAGTCGCGACGGTGGAATGGCTGGTGCGCCATCACCTTTTGATGTCTGACATGGCCCAAAAGCGCGATATTGCCGATCCGCGCACCGTCCGCGATTTTGCCAAGGCGGTAAAAACCGTTGAGCGGCTTGATCTGCTGTGTGTGTTAACGGTTTGCGATATTCGCGGCGTTGGCCCCGACACCTGGAACAATTGGAAAGCCTCGCTTATTCGGGCGTTGTATCGCCAAACCCGCCGTGGGTTGGAAAACGGGATGGAGGCGCTCAATCGGGAAAACCGCGGCACCGAGGCCAAAAAGCTGTTGCGCGAACGACTACCGGATTGGTCCACAACGGATTTGCGCCGCGAAGCCGGGCGGCATTATCCCCCCTATTGGCAGGGCCTGCACATCACGGCCCATCTGGTTTTTGCCGAATTGTTGCGCGGGATTTCAGACGATGAAATCCGGATAGACATCCACCCTGACGAAGACCGTGATGCCACGCGGGTTTGCTTTGCCCTTGCCGACCACCCCGGTATCTTCTCAAGGCTTGCGGGGGCCTTGGCGCTGGTTGGGGCCAATGTGGTTGATGCCCGTACATTTACGTCCAAAGATGGCTATGCCACGGCGGCCTTTTGGATCCAAGATGGCGATGAGGCCCCTTACGAAGCCTCGCGTATCCCGCGCTTGCGCAAAATGATCACCAGAACCCTCGCGGGCGAAGTCGTTCCGCGCGATGCTATCAAATCCAAAGACAAGTTGAAAAAACGCGAAAAAGCCTTCCGCGTTCCGACGTCGATCACCTTTGATAACGAAGGATCAGAGATCTACACGATCATTGAGGTTGACAGCCGCGATCGGCCCGGACTTTTGTATGATTTGACGCGCACACTGGCCAACTCAAACGTCTATATTGCGTCAGCACTGATTGCGACTTACGGCGAGCAGGTCGTAGACACCTTCTACGTCAAGGACATGTTTGGGTTGAAGTTCTATTCAGAGAGCAAGCAGCGCACGTTGGAAAAACGGCTTCGTGAGGCGATCACTGCTGGAACACAACAAGCGCAGGGGTAACCCTGCGCACCGCGCCTGTTGGAATATCCGGCATTGCGTCCTTGCGAGATTTGTCTAGCAACGGGGTATGACACTCAACTGGGCAATCATCGGCACCGGCTTTATTTCCAATAAAGTCATCGACGGCATCAAGCGAAGCGATGGCTCGCAGGTGCAGGTTATCGCGGGGCGCAAGCCTGATACTTTGGCGAAATTTCAAGACGAACACGCCATTCCCGAAGTTTCGACTGATTATGAGGCCGTGCTGACCGACCCAAAGGTGGATGCGGTCTATATTGGGCTTCCGAATCATGTTCACCACACTGTCACAGGGGCTGCTGCCAAAGCTGGCAAAGCCGTCTTGTCCGAGAAGTCGTTGACGACAACAATGAACCAGGCCGACGCGCTGATGGCTGCTATCAACGACCACAATACCTTTTTCGTCGAAGGGTTTATGTATCTGGCACACCCGTTTTTGCAGCGCTTTCAGGCAATTTTAATGGACGGTCGGCTAGGCGACTTACGTGCTGTTTCCGGTTTCTATGCGGCTGACATTTGGAAATTCGTCAACCCCATGGGCATGGGCACGCTCTATAATTTGGGTTGCTACCCCGCATCCTTGTTGCAGCTCACAGTGCAAACGATGTGCGGGAATGACGCCTTCGTAAATCGCCGTTTGCAGGGGGTTGGCAATCTTGGCGCAGACGGAACGGTGTGCGACGCTGCTTGTACAGTGCGCTTTGACAATGGCATCCTCGCAACCCTGCAATCCACCGACAGCTATGGTACAAGAAACGCATTCAGTGTCCTCGGGACCAAGGGGGAGTTGCGCTTTGTTAGCAATCCTTGGCAACCCATTGGAGGCCGATCACACCTGCAATGGTGCCCCTATGATGGCCAGATTGAAGACATCTATGTTGAGGATGATTTCGATGCATTCTACCATCAAATCAAAATGGTCGAGCGCCATGTCTTGGCTGGAGATCGCGAAGCGGCCCGACCGTCCCCACGCCATGCGGACAGTTATGAGATCATGGGTTTCCTGACCGAGTGGGAAGCCGCCTGTCGAAGTGGTTGAGCAAAACGCAAAAAGCCGGCCACTGGAAGCAGGGCCGGCTTTCGTTTTTGGAGTTAGATCGCTTAGCCGTAGATCTTGCGAACTTGGCGGAAGGACAGCAACCGATTGCTGCTTTGATCCCACAAATGCAACCGAGCAGAGGCCAAGCTTTCGCGAATGGTCATCCGGTTGTTGCTAGCAAGCTCCGGCTGGTCGCGCAGCACTTCGGGCAAGCGGTAGAAAGGAATGCGGCTATAGAGGTGGTGCACATGGTGGATGCCAATATTCGCACTCATCCACTGCAAGGCCTTGGGAAGCACATAATAGGACGAACCGTGCAGCGCAGCATCATGCAATTGCCAATCTTCGTCGTCTTTCCAATGTGCATCTTCGAACTGGTGCTGCACATAGAACAGCCACATCCCAACGGTCGCAGCCGTCAGCGTGGACGGCACAAAGATCAAAAAGATCGGGGCCAAACCGCCAAAGTAAAAGATCACACCAAGTGCGATCAACAACACAAGGTTGGTGGCCATCGCGCTGACCCAATACTTGGACATATTCATCAACCCAACCGGAAGCCGGTTTTGGAAGAAGAACAAGTAGCTGGGTCCGAAACCAAACAACACAATCGGGTTGCGATAGATGCGATAGGACAAACGTCCAAACCAGCCTTGAGCACGGTATTCTTCGACAGTCATGGTGTGAATGTCGCCAATTCCACGACGACCCAAATTGCCATGAGCGCTATGATGGATGGAATGGGTGCGGCGCCACACGTCATATGGCGTCAGTGTCAGGACACCTAAAACGCGCCCGAGCCAGTCACAGGCTTCCCTGCTCGTGAAAAAGGAACCATGCCCACAGTCGTGCTGAATAGTGAACAAGCGCACCAAAAATAGTCCGTTGATCACAGATAAACCTAGCGCCAGCAGATAGCTGTACGACAGCGCCCACCAAGCAAGAGCCCACAGCACCAAAAAGGGGCCTGCGGTTACAATCACCTCAAACCAGCTTTGCCGCCAATTCGGATCACGGTACTTGGAAAGCACCTTGACCCAATCACGGGCATCCTTGGTTTCAGCGAGCGGCGGATTTAGGTCAGTGTGTTTGGTCATACGCTTGCTCTGTTTTCGTCCGTTTCAGTCTCAATAAACGAATGTGCCAACGTCGCAATGACAATTACGTCACAGGAGCCATCTCAGTGTAACCAAGCGTCATTAATACCGCCCTAATCGCGATATCGATGCTGATCGCCATGATTTAGGCGGTTTTTAAGGTTCACCATGCCAGAAACGGACAATCGCGCACCGGCAGAAAACTGCCGATCAGGCCCGTTTGGATTGCACCCAAGCCCAACCCACTGTCGAGACATACCCCAAGCACAACACCATCAGCGTGATCCAAGGATAAGTTAAGACTGCGGCAAAGATGATTGAGATCGCAAAGAAGAAGTACTTGAGGTTCTTGCGTGGCACCTTGGTGGCCTTAAATGACCACGTGGGTATCTGGCTTACCAAAAGAAGGCCTACAAGTATGATATAAAGGCATAAAACCAATCCGGGCAAACCTTCACTTTCAGGGAAAGCAAACGACCAATACAGGGGCATCATGACCAAAAACGCCCCGGCGGGCGACGGAACACCTTCGAAAAACGCGCCAGATCCCTCAGAATCAGGTGACTTGATCCCGACATTGAACCGCGCAAGACGGATCACACAGCACATCGCAAAAACCAGCGCGGCAAACCACCCTATGCCGCGAATGTCTTGCAGGCTCCAGAAATACAAGATCAGTGGCGGGGCGACCCCAAAGTTTAAGAAGTCTGCGAGCGAATCAAGCTCTGCACCCATTTCGCTATCGCTGCCCAAAGCGCGGGCCAGTCGGCCATCTAGCCCGTCTAAAATACCCGCAACCAAAATCAGCTTAACCGCAAGCAAGTGATTATCCTGCGCAGCCAATCGTATAGCGGTCAAACCCGCGCAAATCGCAGCGATGGTCAGCGCATTTGGCAGCAGCTGAATAAGCGAAAATTCGCGTTCGGGTTTTTCGTTTGGTTGCGTCATATGTGTGTTGAACCAGCCTCAGCCCTGTGCCGTCAAGTCGGCCAGCACGGTTTCACCTGCAATCATAGTCTGTCCCAACTGCACCATCGGGTCGACCCCATCTGGCAAATACACATCCAGCCGCGATCCGAACCGGATCAAGCCAAAACGTTCTCCGGTGCGCAAAACCGCGCCCGGATCAACGAAACAAACGATACGGCGGGCAACCAAACCGGCAATCTGCACAACCGCCAGATCACGGCCGTCTGCCATTTCAATCCGCAGGCTGTTGCGTTCGTTGTCCTTGCTCGCCTTATCCAACGAGGCATTGAGAAACTTGCCCGGACGATAAGCGACAGCTGTCACTTTGCCGGCAATCGGGCTGCGGTTCACATGGCAGTTGAACACGCTCATGAAGACACTGACACGCGTCAATGGCGCATCCGGCATTCCCAATTCAGCAGGTGGAACCGCCTTTTCGATAAGGGACACAATACCATCCGCAGGGCTGATGATCAGCCCTTCTTTTTGCGGTGACACACGTACTGGATCGCGGAAAAAGTAGTAGCACCAAATGGTCAAAACGACCCCGACCCAGCCCAAAGGTTCCCAGAGCAACGACAAGACAAAGGTAGTCGCCGCGAAAATCGCTACAAACTTGATACCTTCAGGGTGCATTGGCTTGATAAATGTGTCCCGCATACGCATGACAATGGGTCTCCTTTAACGGTGGTGGTTCACCTCATAGGTGGTTGCGACGCAAGCGCAAGGGGGCAGAGGCAAGCGGCTTCAATGAATCCGCCTTTGTCTTCAGCAAATGCGCGATGCGAAATAACTCGTCAACAAATTTGCCTCATAACTACCCTAAGTTTGAACAAAAGCGCGAGGGCAGAATGCACCGCATGCACGTGGCGACACTATTTGGATGGTTTGTGGGGATTGTTTTGTGGGGATTTGGCAATCCGGCTGCGGCTGAGCAATTGCGCATGGCCCCCCGCACTGCGATTCTTACTGACCGCGCGCCTCTATTTGCCGTACAGCCGAAGGCTTCCACAGAGCATCGCCAAACCGCCAGCCTGTTTGCCGGACAATCCAGCGGCAGTCTTTTGGCCCCATACCCAGCCAGACCGCAGCGTGGAGTGCGCGTTGCTGCTTTCACCTCCACAAGCGCCGCGATTGGACCAATCGCGCGCATCCGGCATTTAATCGCATCCGCTGAGGCCGGAAAACACGGGTATGATGCGGTGCAACATGCTGCCAAGCGTCGCCCCAGCAAGGCCCCAACAGATATGACAATTCAGGAAATCTACAACTGGATTGCCCAGACACCGGGGCAGCAGCACGCAATTGGCCGCTATCAGTTCATCCCGGTTACGCTCAAACGCCTTGTCAAAAAACGTGGAATCAATCGCAGCGCTCGGTTTTCACCGGATGTGCAGGACCAACTGGCCGATGAGCTGCTGAAGGAAGCAGGACTGGGGCAGATCATGCGTGGGGATATGCCCCGTCGTACGTTCATGCACAATCTGGCCAAAATTTGGGCTGGCTTGCCCACCTCCTCCGGTCATTCCTATTACAAGGGGGTGGCTGGCAACCGCGCCACCATGAGTTGGGCCCATTTTGACGCGGAAATGCGGCGGATCTTTCCCGGCTAAATGGGACTGCCCCAACTGTCAGAAAGGCCCCCGTTTACCCACGCAAACAAATCGGCTAGGGCTGCGGCAACCAAAAGGCAGCCGTTATGAAACCCATCAAATTGATCTCTGGCGTAATGACCGTTGGTTTCTGGACCCTAATGAGCCGGATTTTGGGCTTTGCCCGCGAAATCATGATCCTCGGGTTTATTGGCCCCGGCCCGGTTATGGATGCCTTTGTAGCCGCCTTTCGTTTGCCCAACATGTTTCGACGGTTTTTTGCCGAAGGAGCGTTCAACGCCGCCTTTGTTCCAATGTTTTCCAAGAAGATCGAAGGGGACGAAAATCCTTTGGGCTTTGCCCGAGATGCAATGAGCGGGCTCGCGTTTGTCTTGGCCATCTTGACCGGATTGGCGCTGATTTGCATGCCAGCCTTGGTCTATGCCACCGCCGGAGGATTGGCGACAGACGAAAGGTTTGACATAACCATCGGGTTTGGGCGCATCGTCTTTCCCTATATTTTCTTCATCTCGCTCGCAGCGTTGTTTTCGGGAATGTTAAATGCGTCTGGCCGGTTTGCGGCCGCCGCCGCTGCGCCCGTGTTGCTCAACATCTTTGCTATTATCGCTATGTCCGTCGGGGCTTTTGTCGGCGGCGAAGTGATCTATTGGTTGGTTTGGACAATCCCCTTTGCCGGCATTGCCCAGCTGGCCATTGTTTGGATCGCAGCAGACCGCGCAGGGATGCGGTTACGCCCCTCACGGCCACGCTGGACTCCCGAAATGAAAATGTTGGTGGTCACAGCGGTGCCTGCGGCTTTGGCTGGCGGTGTGATGCAAATAAACCTGCTGGTCGGGCAATGGGTTGCATCCAGTTATGACATGGCCATCAGCTGGCTTTACTCAGCTGACCGACTTTACCAACTCCCCCTGGGTGTTGTTGGAATTGCCGTAGGTATCGTTTTATTGCCAGACCTGTCGCGCAGATTAAAGGCACAAGACAATACGGGCGGGCGCGAAGCTTTTTCCCGCGCTGGCGAATTGTCACTGGCCCTGACCATTCCATCAGCCGTCGCTTTGATGGTGATCCCCTTACCATTGGTGTCCGTGTTATTTGAACGCGGCGAAACCCTGCGCAGCGACAGTCAGGCGATTGCCATTGCAGTTGCGATCTATGGCCTTGGCCTCCCCGCCTTTGTCCTGCAAAAAGTACTCCAGCCGTTGTTTTTTGCCCGCCATGACACCAAAAGCCCGTTTCGCTATGCGCTTTGGGCAATGGCGATCAATGCAGTTTTGGCCTTTGGTTTGGCTCCAATTATCGGCTGGTTTGCCCCTGCCATCGCAACAACTGCTGCCGGTTGGACCATGGTTGCCATGTTGGCCTATGGGGCCCGTGGCCTAGGTGAAGTCGCCAGATTTGACAGCCGGTTCTATGCGCGACTTTGGCGGATTTGCGCGGCATCTGTGGCGATGGCAGCCGTTTTGTGGGCGTGCCATCTTCTTCTGACGCCTTGGCTTTACGCCGACTATATTCGCTACTTTGCCCTACTTGCGCTGATTGCCCTCGGGTCTGTCACCTACGGGATTGCAGGGCAGATGATCGGGGCCTTCAGCCTGTCGGAACTGCGCGGAATTGTGCGGCGCCGCAAATAATCACCGACGGCGTATTATGCTGACCAAATGAGCCACTCCGCCGGGCGCAAGCAAGACAGTCATACCCAGACCGGTCACAAAACCCGCCAGTTCAGCGACCCAAGTGTTGTCGCCGCCAAACAGCAGCGCAAAAATGAATTGAATGAACAGCAGCATACCAATGAGTGAAAACGCACGGATTTGCGGGGCTCCAAGCACCCCAAGCTTCGCCCACATAAAATAGGTAAAGCCGCCAATCAGCCCATAGGCCGCCGGATAGGCCCCGATCAAAATGCGCGGGTCATCCAGAAACACCCCATAAGCAAGTGCACCAACGGCAGCCGAGCCGAAATAGATCAGTACAAATTTTACAGCCCCCAGGGCCTCGGCCACGATCTTGCCCATCGCCAACAAAATCACCATTGCGAACATCCCATGAACAAAGCTGCCGTGGATAAAGGGATAGGCGACAAACCGGATCAAATGCTCGATCGGCCACTGGCCCGTTTGAATCATCCATTCAAACACCCGATCGGAAAATCCAAAGCGTTCCCAACCTTCGACCCGCCAGCCAGCACTGGTTTTGCCGCCAATTAGTCCGCGTTCCCCCAGATTAAAGGCAAGTTCGACCCCGGCCATCACCAAAAACAGGGCGATTACCACGGGCGGCAGCGGGTTAACCGGGCTTTCATTGTGCGGATGGGTCATTTGCGCTCTTTCTTGACGTTGGCTGGACCCATGGGTAAGCCAGCCGAGATCAAACATCCAGATGGAGAAATCCTATGTCCGAGGGCGTCCAAACCCCTCCCGCTTTCACAAAACGCGTCTTTTCCGGCATTCAGCCGTCGGGTGGCCTGACACTTGGCAACTATCTTGGCGCGCTCAAGCGTTTTGCCGATAGCCAGAACAGCGGCGTTCAATCGATCTATTGCATGGTTGATATGCATGCGATCACCGTCTGGCAGGACCCTGACAAGCTGAAACGCGCCACGCGCGAGCTGTGCGCAGGTTTCATCGCGTCTGGTATCGACCCGCAAAAGTCGATCCTGTTCAATCAAAGCCAAGTTGCAGAGCACGCCCAACTGGCGTGGATCTTTAACACCGTCGCACGCATGGGCTGGATGAAGCGCATGACCCAGTGGAAAGACAAGGCTGGCAAGAATCAGGAAAACGCCTCACTTGGGCTGTTTGCCTATCCTGCGCTGATGGCTGCCGATATTTTAGTATATCACGCAACGCATGTTCCGGTTGGTGAAGACCAAAAGCAGCACCTCGAGCTGACGCGCGACATCGCGGCCAAATTCAACCATGACTATGGCGTTGATTTCTTTCCGATCACTGAACCGGTTATCGAAGGTGCCGCCACGCGGGTGATGAGTCTGCGCGACGGATCCAAAAAGATGTCCAAATCCGACCCTTCGGATATGAGCCGCATCAATATGACCGACGATGCCGATGCCATTGCCTCCAAGATCCGCAAGGCACGGACTGACCCTGACGGTCTGCCGTCCGAGGCCAAAGGTCTGGAAGATCGTCCCGAGGCGCGCAATCTGGTCAATATCTATGCCGCGCTCTCGGATCAAACGGTGGATCAAGTGCTGGCAGAGGTTGGCGGCAAGCAGTTTTCGGAATTCAAACCGATGCTGGGTGAACTGGCCGTGTCCAAACTGTCTCCGATTTCCTCAGAGATGGCCCGTTTGATGCAAGATCAGTCGGAAATCGACGCCATTTTGCGCCATGGCGCGGCCCAAGCGCGCGAAATTGCTGCGCCCATTTTGGCTCGCACCTATGAAATCGTCGGCATGGTACGTTAAAAAGTCTAACATCGCGGTGCCCCCATTGGGCCACCGCGATGTGTTTCAATCAAGCCCGGCCAGTGTCCACGGCCACCCTCGCAGCCAAACGCATTGCGTGACTTGGGTCATGTGCAACCGGCGGCATGATTTTGTCATAGGCCGCACGGATCACTGCGCCAGTTTCCGGATGCAGAACAATCTGACCGCTTTCCAGTTTGGCAAGCGGAGAGCGCTCTGCAAAGGCCTGCTCTGACCATAGCAGAAATACCTGGGCCACTTGCGACAAAGCCAAGTCTTCGGCAGGCTGTTCGGCCAACGCTTTGTCAACGCGCAGGAATACAAAAGCTGCTTGAATTGCGCCGGTGTCATCAAAGCGGAACACACGGTATTGATTGGCCCCCGCGGCCTTGAGCCGCCCAACCATATCGCCCAAACCGTCAATCAATCGGTCCAGATCAGGAACGCCCAAAAGCTCATCCCAATCTTTGAAAAAGAACATCATGACGTTCGAGCCAAGTTCGGGGTCGGTCTCGGCCATTTGATGTCCGGACAAAACGCAAAGCGCTTCGAACGCGCCCTTGATGATGCTTAGGGTTTCATCTTGGACCCCAAATACAGTGGGGACAATTGGCCTGCCCCATCGCGCGCACAAATAGGAACCGTCTTTGCGGGTGAACATCTGTTCGATTTGCGCCGCGTCCATGCCTGAATTCCCTGCTTGCCCAAGATACGCGCCCCAAATGACCCGAGGCGCGGCTAAATTCAAGCCTACTTGCCAAACAACTCTGCCTGACCGGGCGCTTTTGGTGCAGCCATGCCTAGATGTGCCCAGGCCTTTTGCGCCAACATACGCCCGCGCGGCGTTCTTTGGATCAGGCCTTGTTGCAGCAGATAGGGTTCGACCACCTCTTCCAAGGCGTCACGGCTTTCACTAAGCGCAGCGGATAGGGTTTCGATCCCGACAGGGCCGCCTGCATAGTTTTCGGCGATCAGTTTCAAATAGCGCCGGTCCGCCCCGTCCAACCCCAAACTGTCTACCCCAAGACGGGTGAGCGAGCTGTCGGCAAGCGCTTGTGTCACCACTCCGCCTCCTTCAACCACCGCGAAATCAACGACCCGCCGCAGCAATCGGCCAGCAATCCGCGGCGTGCCGCGGGCACGGCGGGCGATTTCAAGCGCACCGTCGCCTTTCATTGTGACACCCAGCTTGCGGGCATTGCCCGCCACAATGGTTTCCAGTTCGGGGATCTCGTAGAAATTCAATCGTGTCGGAATACCAAAGCGGTCGCGCAGCGGCGTTGTAAGCAACCCCAGCCGTGTAGTCGCCCCAACCAGCGTGAAGGGTTGCAATTCAATACGGACGGTGCGTGCCGCTGGCCCTTCGCCGATCACAAGGTCAAGTTCATAGTCCTCCATCGCGGGATAGAGCACCTCTTCGACGGTGGCATTCAACCGGTGGATTTCGTCGATAAACAACACGTCGCGCGGTTCCAGATTGGTCAAGATCGCCGCCAGATCCCCCGCCTTGGCCAGAACCGGCCCAGAAGTCATTCGAAAGCCCACCCCAAGTTCGCGCGCCATAATCTGCGCCAAAGTGGTTTTCCCAAGACCGGGAGGGCCGTGAAACAGCGTGTGATCCATCGATTCCCCCCGCTGGCGGGCCGATTGGATGAACACCCGTAGATTTGATCTTGCCTCGGCCTGACCGATGAAATCATCCAGCATTTTCGGCCGCAAAGCACGGTCACGGTCTTCGGGCAGTTGTTCAGGGCGCAAGGCGGGATCAGGTTCGGTCATACGGGTTCTTTATCTGCCTCAATTCGCCGGAGCGAGCAGTTTCAACGCCGCCCGTATCAACATAGGCGTGTCGGCCTCGGGAGCATCTGCGGCGGCCTGTGCCACCGCAGCGGCCGCCTCACCGGGGGCATAGCCAAGGTTCCCCAAAGCCGACAAAGCATCAGGCTGCGCCGTTGCATTGGCGCGCGGGGCTTTACGTTTGGGCGCAGGCTTTTTCGGTGTCTCAACGATGTCTTCAATCACATCACCGTCTGTGTCGGTCGGGGCCGCTGCGCCCATCGCCATAACTGCCGGTGCTTTGTCTTTTAATTCAATCACCACGCGCTGCGCCGTCTTGGGGCCAATGCCTCTGGCGACCTTGATCGCATTCCAATCGCCCAAGGCAATCGCGCGGCTAACCCCATCTGCGCCCAGCGCACCAAGGATTGCCAGCGACGCTTTTGCCCCGACGCCCTGAACACTCATCAACAAGCGGTGCCATTCCTTTTCCACCAGGGTTGGAAAGCCAAACAGTTGCAACAGGTCCTCGCGCACTAATAGGTCGGTATAAAGCGCAGCCGCTTCGCCGACGCCCGGCAACGAGGCCAGCACCCGGTCCGTGCAATACACGACATACCCTATGCCACGCACATCGATCAGCACGTGATCTGTGGCTTTGTATTCGATCCGTCCCGCAATCCGTCCGATCATGCCCGCACCTTCATTCTATTGACGCTTTGATGATGCGCATGGCAAATCGCAATCGCCAAAGCATCCGCCGCATCCGGCCCGGCCAAATCAACACCGGGCAATTGCATCTTTACCATATGTGCGATCTGGTTTTTGTCTGCATGACCGACACCAACCACAGTTTTTTTGACACTGTTTGGCGCGTATTCACCGATTGGCAGCCCAAATTGCGCAGGCACCAACAAAGCAATGCCCCGCGCCTGACCCAATTTCAAAGTGCCAACAGCGTCTTTGTTCACAAATGTCTTTTCGACGGCAGCAATATCGGGGGCATATTTGTGCAAAACATCGGTCAGTTGTTCATGCAGCGACAGCAAGCGCACGGCCAATTCGGTCCCTGTTGAATGGCAAACGCCGTTCCCGATGTGCCTGAGTCGGCTTCCGTCGACCTCAATCACACCCCATCCAAGGTTCCGAAGACCCGGATCAATACCCAATACTCGCATGGCTGCCCGCTTATGTTGCTTTTTAAACACGAGTAGCACGAAACGCGAACAAACACCAAGGTTAATGCGCAATGTCGCGAATGCGACAGCCGCAATCCAATGGGCGACACGCGAGGTACAAAACCGCCTTCACTGCGTTCAAAAACGACACAAACGACAGCGCTTTTTCGCCGATATTTCAGTCCGTTAACCAACATACAAGCCATGCAAGAATCGCATATGACCCATGCAATAAATGTCCCTTGCCGGACTCATTTGCTCAAACTATGTGCGGTTTAGAAATTTCAGTCAAACTTAAGGAGACCAGACATGGCCGCAACTGACCAGAACATCACCTTCGAAGCCACTGGCTCCCATATTGGCCTCGGAGCGCTTTTCGCATCTTTCATCGGCACATACGCCGCATGGAGAGACGCCCGTGACACACACAAATCGCTGTCCTCTCTGACAGACCGCGAACTCGACGATATCGGCCTTTGCCGCGGTGACATCGACCTTATCTCTGGCCGCTACTAAGCCGAACGCTTTGAGTGACCAAAACGACCAAGCCGCGCCTCCTTACCGGAGCGCGGCTTTTTCGTGTTTGGTCTGCGGGTCAGGCCGTAAAAAATTTGAACAGCTGCGCAATTTGAGCCGAAAGCGGATCAATCTGCATCAAAAATGCACCCGCTTTGTCGATGGCTGTCCCAGTGTTCAATGCGTCAACCTTGCCCTGATAAACATCTGACCCTAGCCAATACAGCACAAAGCTTTTGAAGGTTAACAACCCCACCAACGCGATCATCAGCTTGCGCATGACATAGCCGCTGGCCTTGTGGTCTGGTTCTTGAACAAACACGCCGTGTTTATTCAATTTGGTGACATATCCTTTGGCCATACGCGTATGCTTACGGCGAACCGCCTTCTGGCGATTTTCAAACGAATAAAGAGTGTCTTCCATTGCAGCCTCTAAGGTTCCGGCCCCCACCGGATCCCTAGAAAATATCGCTCAATTATGGCGAAACTTGGGCAAATGCGGCGAATTTACCTTAACTCAGGCTAAAATTAAGCCGCTTTGCGAAGCGTAAGTGTCACCCATTCGCCAATTGTGTCGCATCGAACAAGGTTAACGCCATTGGTTTCGTAGACTGCAATCACCTCATCTGCCTGACGGGTCAGGATGCCGGACAAGATGCCATAGCCGCCCGGCTGCAAGGCCTGCGCGAAATCTGGTGACAAATCAATCAAGGGCTGTTTCAGGATATTGGCAAAAATCAAATCATAAGGCGCATGGGCGGCAAGTTCGGGATGCCCGAATCCGGCGGCTTCAACGCAGGTCACATTGCCTGTCAGGTTGTTGGCCGTGACATTCGCCGCAGCGACCTCGACGGCGACCTCATCAATGTCAGAAGCAATCACTTGGTCTGGCCAGATACTGGCCGCACCCATTGCCAAAACAGCCGTACCGCAGCCGATGTCCGCGACGTTCTTGCCAACGAATCCTTCGGTTGCCAGACGGTCCAGTGCTTCCAAACAGCCCTGCGTTGTGCCGTGGTGGCCGGTGCCAAAGGCCATCGCGGCCTCGATCAGCAAAGGCACACTGCCTTCGGGGATTTTGTCGGCGTCATGGCTTCCGTAGACAAAAAAGCGGCCTGCCACGACGGGTGTCAGATCACGGCGCACCTTGGCGACCCAATCGGTGTCGGGAACTTCGGAGACGACGAATGGCGCGGCGTTGTAGGCAGCGGCCAGCAAGGTTAGCTCGATGTCGTCAGGTTGCTCCAGAAAGAAGCCGCCAACTTCAAACGTTTCGCTTCCGTCTTCGATGATGAAAACCCCAACGCCTGTGGGTTCCGGATCCATGCTTTCCAAGGCAAGGCCAAGCGCCTCTGCGGCGTCTTTTTCAGGCAGTTTGGTAAAGGCGGTAAAGGTCGGCATGGGGTTCTCCGAATGCGTGTTCCGCGCCGTCCTACACCAAGCATCCCCCCTACGCCAGCGCGCCTATTCAGCGGGCGCAGGCAGGCCGCGGGCAAAGACCGTTTCATAGCCCGGTTCCGGATGGCGTGGGATCATCAAAGCCAGCGCAAGGCTGATCGCAGCCATCGCCGCCGCAAGACCAAAGACCGCACCAGGGGACACCAACCACAGGTAGCCAAGCAAAGCAGGCAGGAAAACCGCCGCGATGTGATTGATGGTAAAGGCCACGGCCGCAGTCGGCGCAATATCCCCCGGATCGGCGATTTTCTGAAAATAGGTTTTCAGCGCCAAAGCTAGTGCAAAGAACAAATGGTCAATCACATAGAGAGCGGAGGCCAGTAAAACACCCCAGCCAAACCAGTAGATGCCGCCATAGGCCAGAAACACAATAATCAATCCGACGTATTCAAACACCAAGGTCCGGCGTTCTCCAAAGCGTGACACCGCGTGGCCAAACACTGGGCCCAACAGGATGTTTGCGACCAGATTGATCAAATACAGGCTGGTGATTTCATGCACGTCAAAGCCAAAGCGTTCGACCATCATAAAGCCGGCAAACACCACAAAGATCTGTCGCCGCGCACCCGCCATAAACTGCAAGGCATAGTAGAGCCAGTAGCGACGGCGCAGGATGAATTTTTTCACCTGCGGGTTCGGGCTTTCGAATTGGGGGAACATCAGCACGCAATAGGCAACGATCACAAGGGTCAGCCCGCCTGACGCCATAAAGACGGTGTTGTAGGACAGCTCCAATCGTTCCCACGTCATCACAATCAACAGATAAGCAACCAGCGTCGCAGCAGAACCCGCAGCGATGAGCCAACCCAGTGTTTTGGGCGCGCGCTCTTTTGACAACCATTGCAACTGGAGACTTTGGTTCACGGTTTCATAATAGTGAAACCCGATCGAGCTGAAGAGCGTGACAAACATAATGCCGCCAACAGATGGAAACCAAGCTGTGACTGCGGTGGCCACCCCCAGCAACGCCAAGGAAATCATCGCCAATACTTGTTCACGCACAAATATGATGACCAGGATCACGCCCACGGCCAGAAATCCGGGTATTTCGCGCACCGTGTGCAGCCAACCAATGTCCGAACCATCAAACTGCGCGACTTCGATCACAAAGTTATTGAGAAGCGCCGACCATGTCGAAAACGACAATGGCATGGCCAAAGCCATCAAAAATAGCAAGGTCACAGGGCGTCGCCAGATCGGCAACGATTGGGCATCGGTCAGGGATACAGATTTCATCACTCGGCTCTACGCCCCCAAACCTGTTTTGGCGAGTCCGCTCTTGGTGCTTTTATGCAGGGTGTTCCCCGACACTGCACACATTCACAAAAAACGAATAATGATTCGTGCATGCGTATGACATAAATCAAGGCGGCCCCGGCTCTCTTCGGTGATTTTGCCCAAATCAGGAAAGGATTGCGCATGGACCTTGTCCCTTTGGTGGAACGGATCGGTGAAAACCCGACAGCGGCCTTGTTTGGCCTCATCACCGGAATCCTTTTTGGGGTTGCAGCCCAGCGATCCAGATTTTGCCTGCGGGCCGCAACCGTTGAATTTGCGCGCGGCCGCATGGAAGACAAAGTCGCCGTTTGGTTGCTAACCTTTTCGACAGCGGTTGTCTGGGTCCAAGGTGCCCAATGGATCGGCCTGATCGATACAACCGAAGCCCGAATGATGGCCGTTCCGGGCAGCTGGTCCGGAGCAGTTGTGGGCGGTTTGATCTTTGGTGCCGGTATGGTTTTGGCACGCGGCTGTTCGGGACGATTGCTGGTTTTAGCGGCAACGGGTAATATGCGGTCCATTGTGTCGGGTCTGATTTTCGCAGTTGTCGCCCAGATGAGCCTGACGGGATGGCTGGCCCCTTTGCGCAACTATATTGCCTCGCTCTGGATCACATCAGGCGGGCGCAACATGGATTTGCTGGCAGCCGTTCATTTGCCGCAAGAGGCGGGCCTGATTATCGGCTTGTTGATCGCATTGCTGGCGCTAGAACTGTCGCGACGCAATCGCATCGGCTTTTCCCGACTGGTTTTTGCATCAGGTGTCGGGTTCGCGGCCGCAGTTGGCTATTGGCTGACCTTCTCCTTGGCGCAAGTCGCCTTTGAACCCGTCCAAATCGAAAGCCTGACCTTTACCGGCCCTTCGGCCAACACACTTATGTTCTTTTTGGATCGGACATCGGTGCTGGAATTCGACATCGGGCTGGTTCCCGGCGTTGTCGTCGGCTCGTTCCTATCTGCCGTTCTGGCCAAAGAGTTCCAATTCCAAGCTTTTGAAGGTGCTGGCCCAATGCGCCGCGCAATGATCGGGGCGGTCTTGATGGGATTTGGGGGAATGCTGGCGGGCGGCTGCGCCATTGGCGCGGGGGTTAGCGGCGGATCAATCTTTGCCGGAACCGCGTGGCTGGCACTGTTTTGCATGTGGATCGGCGGAATGGCGATGGACATGGCCCTGGGTGGGCGCCGCGAAACCGCTCCGATCTAGTCAAGACACCTACTAACACGGGATGGGCCGCGTGGGTTTGGCAATCAGCGCAGCTTGCAGGGCAGGAACGGGACGGCCAAGGCCATCTCGTTCCTGTTTCTTTCGGGTTACTGACGGATGCGCCAGCCGGTTTTGAAGATCCACCAGATCACTGCCAAACACAGCGCTGTAAACCCGCCAATCGCAAACAGACTGGTTGCAATCGGCACATCCGCCACGCCAAAGAAAGACCAGCGAAACCCCGAGATCAGATAGACCACCGGATTAAACTTGGTGATAATTTGCCAAGCGGGTGGCAGCATCGAGATCGAGTAGAACGCGCCGCCAAGAAAGACCAAGGGGGTAACCACCAGCAGCGGAATCAGCTGTAGCTGCTCAAAGTTTTTCGCCCAAATGCCGATGATAAATCCAAACAAGGCAAAGCTAACGCAGGTCAGCACCAAAAACAGCAGCATCGCCAACGGATGCATAATCACCAGATCAACAAACAAGGCAGAGGTCGCAAGGATGACTACGCCGATAAACAGCGCTTTGGTGGCCGCAGCCCCAACATAGCCCAGCACAATTTCCAAGAAACTGACCGGGGCCGACAGCAATTCAAAGATAGTGCCGATGAATTTGGGGAAATAGATGCCAAAAGACGCGTTCGACAGCGCCTGCGTCATCACCGACAGCATAATCAAGCCCGGTACAATAAAAGCCCCATAGCTGACCCCTTCGACCTGATCGATCCGCGATCCAATGGCTGTTCCAAAGACCACAAAGTACAACGACGTCGAAATGACAGGGGAGATAAAGCTTTGCGCCAAGGTGCGGAAGAACCGCGCCATTTCATAGCGGTAGATCGAAACGACGGCTTGCCAATTCATGCTGCGCCCTCCTGTTGTTCTTGGGCATTTACAAGGCCGACAAAAATGTCTTCCAGAGAGCTTTGAGAGGTATTCACGTCGCACACCTTGAGGCCCGCATCCGGCAGCGCCGCCATCAACCTGCCAATCCCCGTCCGGTCTGCTTTGGCGTCAAATGTGTAAACAAGGCCTTGGCCATCGTTGGTCAGTTCCAGATTGTATTGGGCCAAAGATGCGGGGACCTCGGTCAATGGATCAACCAGATCCACCCGCAATTCTTTTTGACCCATCCGCGCCATGAGGGCGGCTTTTTCCTCGACCAACAAAATCCGCCCACTGTTTATGACACCAACACGGTCGGCAATCGCCTCGGCTTCTTCGATATAGTGGGTCGTCAAGATGATGGTGACGCCATCACGTTTCAGTTCTGCTACGGTTTCCCACATGTCGCGGCGCAGTTCGACGTCAACGCCCGCAGTCGGTTCGTCCAGAAACAACACCCGTGGCTCATGGCTCAGGGCTTTGGCAATCAACACGCGGCGCTTCATCCCGCCCGACAGCTCCATAACGCGCGCATTGCGCTTGTCCCACAGCGACAGTTTGCGCAGCACTTGTTCAATAAAGGCATCGTTGCGCGGCTTGCCGAACAAACCGCGCGAAAACCGCACTGTGTTGATCACCTTCTCAAAAGGTTCCAGATTGATTTCTTGCGGCACCAGCCCGATCAAATTGCGCGCCGCACGGTAGTCTTCGATCACATCATGACCGCCCACTTCGATCGAGCCCTCTGTGGGCAATGTGATGCCGCAGACCGCTGAGATCAACGTTGTCTTGCCTGCCCCATTGGGACCAAGCAACGCAAGGATCTCACCCGCTTCAATGTCGAGAGACACATCTTTGAGCGCTTCGAATCCACCTTCATATACTTTCCGCAGGTTGCGGATGCTAACCATCGCCATTGTCGGTCCCCCTTTTCGCGCAGTCGCAACCTATCCGCCGCACGAATAATGGCAATTCAACAATCATGCACAGCACCCATGCATTCCGCGAACGACGTATTGTGTCGTTTCTGGGCTGGACCAAGGCAATACACACCTCTACGGCTTGCCTATGAACTCCGAAAAACTCAACCGCCCCGGAATGGGGATCGTATTCATCTTGATTGGTGTTGTGGCGATCTCTGTGAATGATCTTTTGGTTAAAATGCTGTCGGACGGCTATCCTCTGCACCAAACCATTTGGTTTCGCTCCTTTGTCGGATTGATGTTTTCCTTTGTGTTTTTGTACTTTGAAGGTGGCCTGAAGGTCTTGCGCACATCAACGCCGGGCATCCATGCCCTGCGCGGCACATTGATTGTATTCGCAAATATGACGTTTTATGCCGCGGTGGCGGTCATGCCCTTGGGACAAGCAACAGCACTGTTTTTTGTAGCGCCCTTGTTTATCACCTTGCTGGCCATTCCTTTTCTTGGGGAACCGGTTGGCCCTATGCGGCTGGGTGCGGTGGTGGTTGGCCTAGTCGGCGTAGTGATCGTTCAACAACCTTGGAGCAGCGAAATCACGGTATCGCGCGGCGTGTTGTTTTTGCCGGTCATTGCTGCCTTTTTGTATGCTTTCACACAGGTGCTCACCCGCAAATTGGGGGTCTCTACACCGGCATCCGCCCTTGCTGTCTATATTCAAACCACCTTCTTAATCGTTTCGACTGGCTTCTTTTTAGTGGCCGGCGACGGGCGATATGCGGAAGGGGTTGAGGATGAGAGCATCAATTTTTTGCTGCGGGCATGGCGCTGGCCGGATGCCGAAGACATTCCGGTTTTTCTGGGGCTAGGGCTGTGTTCCGGTGGGATCGGCTATTGCCTAAGCGCCGCCTACCGGTCGGCCAATGCCGCGACCATTGCTCCGTTTGAATATGTCGGGCTGCCACTGGCGATTTTCTGGGGGTGGCTGGTGTTTGGCGAATGGCCCGATTTGGCCATGTGGATGGGCTGTGGGTTGATCATCGCAGCCGGATTGTTCGTTTTCATCCGCGAGCAGCTGAAAAGCCGCCCCCTGCCCGGTCGTCGTGGGCGCTGGGGACGGCGTTAAGGAACCAGCAGGTTCGGTTAGACCTTGCCGCGCACCGCGTCGATCATCAATTGCACGTTCTCGGGATCTGCATCCGGCGTAATGCCATGACCCAGATTGAAAATATGCGGGCCTTTTGAGAAGGCTTTGACGATCCGTTTGGTTTCATCCACCAGTGTTTGACCACCTGTCACCATGTGGCTACTGGCCAGATTGCCCTGAACACAGCCGCCGGGCTGCACATGTTCGGCCCCCCATTCTGCTGTCACACTGTCGTCCAGCGCCACACAATCAGCACCGGTTGCTTTGTGAAACCCGATGTATTTGTCACCCGCTTGGCGCGGGAAGGCGATGACAGGCAGATCGGGGAAGCGTGACTTCAGCTCACCCGTTATGATCCGCGCGGGTTCTTTGGCATAGCGGTCAAAATCATCGCCTTGCAAAGACCCGGCCCAGCTGTCGAAAAACTTGACAACTTCGGCCCCTGCTTTGACCTGCTCGGTCAAATAATCGATTGTGGATTCGGTCAAACGATCGATGACCTTCTCGAACAGCTCGCGATTTTCTGCCTTCAGTGCATGCGCTGGCCCCTGATCTTTGGTGCCCTGACCTGCGATCATGTAGGTCGCCACAGTCCAAGGTGCGCCTGCAAATCCGATCAAAGTCGTCTCTTCTGGCAATTGTTTACGCAAAAGCCGGACAGTCTCGTAAATCGGGTTCAGCGTGTCGTGGATCATCTCGCCGCGACCCAGTTTGTCAAAATCGGCGTCAGATTGAATTGTCGACAAGCGCGGACCTTCACCGGTCACAAACCACAGGTCCATGCCCAGCGCTTGCGGCAGCAGCAAAATATCGGCGAACAAGATCGCTGCATCAAACCCATAGCGCCGGATCGGCTGCAAAGTGACCTCGGCTGCCAGTTCCGGATTGTAGCATAATGACAAGAAATCACCGGCCTGTGCGCGGGTCGCTTTGTATTCCGGCAGATAGCGTCCGGCCTGCCGCATCATCCAGATCGGCGGTGTGGGCAGTGTCTCTCCGGCAAGCGCACGCAAAATGGTTTTGGTCATGGGGCACCCTTCCTCTTTGTGCCTGTGGTCCGGCACCTGAGACAGGATGTCAAGCGCTGCCCATTGTCACCCCGCGATTGCAGCGCTAAAGCTTGGGCCATGACACAGATGCCCTCAGCAGACGCCCCGTTGAAAATTGGCACCCGCGGCTCTCCGCTGGCGCTGGCCCAAGCCCATGAAACCCGCGCGCGCTTGGCGGCGGCTTTCGAATTGGCCGAAGACGCTTTTGAAATCGTGGTGATCAAAACCACCGGTGACGATCGCAGCCTGATTGATGCGGATCGCCCGCTCAAGGAAATTGGCAACAAGGGCCTGTTCACCAAAGAAATCGAAGACGCCATGCTGAATGGCGACATCGATATCGCCGTGCATTCCATGAAGGACATGCCGACACGGCAACCCGAAGGGCTGATCCTCGAGACCTATTTGCCGCGCGAAGACACCCGCGATGCATTTATTTGTCCGGCACATGCAACCCTGCATGACCTGCCCGAGGGGTCGGTTGTCGGCACGTCTTCTTTGCGCCGCCGCGCTCAGCTTTTGGCGCGCCGCCCTGATCTGAACGTCGTGGAATTCCGCGGCAACGTACAAACCCGCCTGAAAAAACTGAACGAAGGCGTTGCCGTCGCCACGTTCCTTGCCACGGCAGGTTTGAACCGGATGAATATGACAGAAGTGCCGCGCACCGCCATCGACGCCGATGACATGCTGCCAGCTGTTGCCCAAGGGGCCATTGGCATCGAACGCCGCCTTGATGATGCGCGCATGGAAATGATGCTGGCCAAAATCCATGACACCACAACCGGTGTCCGCCTTGCCGCTGAACGCGCCTTTTTGGCCGAACTGGACGGTTCGTGCGAAACACCGATTGCAGCCCTTGCCGAATTGACGGGCGATACTATGAGGCTTCGCGGTGAAATCCTGCGTCCGGATGGCAGCAAGTTCTATGCGGGTGAAATCAGTGGCCCCGCCGTTGATGGCCCCGAATTGGGCCGCACCCTTGCCAAAGATTTGATGGCCAAAGCAGGTCCAAATTTCTTTGACTGGAAAGCCTGACGTTCATCGCCGCAATAGATGAATCGCGGCGCCGGTTGGCTTTCATAGAAAACAGCGCGCGGTAGCGCACAATGTAACAGCGGGCCCCTGCTTGAGATGCAAGGGCCCGTTTGCTTTAGGCGACTTTCAGAACGATCTTGCCGATATGGCCTGAACTTTCCATCCGGGCATGCGCTTTGGATGCATCTTCGAAGGCGAATTCGGAATCCATCACAGGGGCCACTTTGCTTGCGTCCAGCAAGGGCCAGACCTGCGTGCGTAGCGCTTCAGCGATGCGTGCCTTGGCTAAATCACTTTGCGGGCGCAGGGTGCTGCCGGTGATTGTCAGACGCCGCATCATTACCTGCGCAAAGTTCAGTTCAACCTTTGGACCTTGCAAAAACGCGATTTGAACCAAACGCCCGTCATCAGCCAAAGCTTTGACATTCCGGGGCAAATAGGGGCCGCCGACCATGTCGAGGATCAGATTTGCGCCGCCTTCGGCACGGATAACCTCCACAAAGTCTTCGTCGCGGTAGTTGATCGCCTTTTCGGCCCCCAGCGCCAAACACGCCTGACATTTTTCGTCCGATCCAGCGGTCACAAAAACGCGCGCGCCGAACTGCGCAGCCAGTTGGATCGCTGTTGTCCCGATGCCGCTAGACCCGCCATGCACCAAGAATCGCTCGCCCGCCTGCAAACCGCCCCGTTGGAAGACATTGGAAAATACGGTGAAAAACGTCTCAGGCAAGCAAGCCGCCTGTTTCAAATCCATTCCAGTGGGAATTGGCAAGCAATGCGCCGCCGGTGTGGCCACATATTCGGCATATCCCCCGCCCGGCAGCAGCGCACAGACCTGATCGCCAACCGCGGGCCAATCCACGCCAGATCCAACAGCCACAACTTCACCAGATGCCTCAAGCCCCGGCAAATCCGAAGCGCCAGCCGGTGGGTTATACATACCCGCCCGCTGTAGAGCATCGGGACGGTTCACGCCCGCATAAGCAACTTTTAAAACAACCTGCCCCGGACCGGCTTTTGGCATTGGGCGTTCACAGGTCTTTAAAACCTCAGGGCCACCATGTTCGGTGATTTCGATTGCGCGCATGGGTGTTGTCATCAAAAGGCTCCTTTTCGGCTCCCCTTGTTGGTATCACCCGTGCTGCGCGGCGCAAGTAGGCCGCAAATCTTATAGGGGTTTGCCGCCCGGCACATCACCGGTCCCGCCGTCTGGCGCTTTGACTTGCTCAAACAGCTTGCCCAGCCCGTTCATCACACCGCCGATAACCGGCGACTTTCGCAGAGCAGCTTTGGTTTTTTCGAACTGCATGACGTTCTCGATACGCCGATCAAGGAACTCCCATGTGGCACTATGCCCCTCGGATTGATCGCCCAACCAATACAAAACCACTGACGAATAGACCGCAGAAAGTGTGGCGCGCTTGGAATACCAGTTCAGATCACGTGACGAATCGCCCATAGCGGTCCAGATCCGATCCGCCGTGCCCCAGATCAGCTTGGCCCCGTCGGCCGCATTTTGCGGTAAGGCAAACAGAGTAGTGCCGCGCTGCACCAACTCACGATCCTCGACGGCTTCGATGCGCGCACGCACCGCAAAGCTGACTTTGTCGCGAATGCGCATATGCGCGAAACCAGCTTCTTTCATCCGCGCCACCATCGCATCATCGCCGCGCTGGTGGTACAACACAGCAAGGTCCAGCGCGCCGCGTGGGCAAAGCCCTCGTGCCACCACGGGATCGATACCGCAATCTTGCACCGCTGCGCGAAATGTCTCTTCGTTCCAGCCATCAAAGGGCACATGCACCAGCGCCGCATCCAGTAACGCATCGGTCGGGTTGGCTAGGATTTCGTCCGGCATCTTACAGGCTCCTTTGGCGGGTGCCCCTAACCTAGACAAGAATTGAGCGGCTTTCCATAGCGCCCGCTCCTGCAATTTTGCCCCCCCAATAAAGTAAGGTTGTGATTTTTGCATGCTGGTCAGCGTTCGTGACACCCATGTAGATCTGGCCATCCGCCGAGCCCGCAAGTTGGCTCCAAATAGGGCGCTACGCGAAGGCAGGATGACACAAACCCGTGTTTGGACTGCAAGGAAATAAACGCCCCCCCAAAGGCAGCCACTTTGAACCGTCTACCATCTCTCGGCTTTACATGCCCCCAGTGGTTTTACAGCATGCGCGCGGGCAAGGTAAGGCATCCCTGCCCTTGTTTATGCCGCCTCAAACTGCGAAAATCTTAGTCTAGATAGATATAGATCGGGTTCCGCATGTCTCTGCGCCGCTTATTTTTTGCTCTCACATCGATGGTTTTGCTGCCGGTTTCGCCGCAAACGGCGCTTGCGCAAGATATTTCTCGGGTGGTTGCGATTGACCAGCTGGCTCAGTCCGATCCCTTTGAGGCCCTTAGTGCCACTGATGTCGCGCTGCGCAGCCCCCAAGTTTTGGGCACGCCGCCCAATTTGCGGATATTGGTTGATTTGCTGCAACTGCGCGCCGAATTGCTTGAAGACATTGGCCAAACCATGGCGGCAGGCGATGCGTGGCTGGCCGTTGCCCGCACCCGCGCCTTTTCGCGCAAGACGCTGCAACTTGACCCGGTTCCAGCCTTTGAACGGGCCGCGCGTCTCTATGAGCAAGACCGCGCACTTGGCCACGCGCGCCGCGCGACCGAAGCTGCCATTGCTGCCGAAACTGAAACGGGACGCGACGGCGAAGCTTTGGAACGGTTGTACCAATCGCTGGCTAGACTGGCAGAGCGCGACCAAGATCCCACAGCCGCGGACATGGCCCGCGCCGCGCTCGAAAGCATCACAGCCCCTGCACTAGAGACGCAAATTCCGAAGTCACAAGACGGCTTTCGTGTTGTGGATGTCTACTACGCCACCGATCGGGCCCGTAGTGGATCAAAAAAGCCGACGGAGTTCTATGGCAGCGACCGCAATTCACATCTGGAGCTGGGCATTGCCAGTGTGACAATTCCGGAAACGCATGTTCCGGGCATGGTGGAGCGCCCGTCGGTTTGGCGCTTGGATTTCAGCCCATCGCCGTCAAAACATATTTTGCTGCATTCGGTTAAGCCAGTTGATCCTGACTCGTTCTTCGGCAAGTTGCAGGGCGAATTCACGCAAGCCCCGTCGCGCGATTTGTTCGTCTACATTCACGGCTTCAACCACAGTTTTGAATATGCCGCCCAGCGCGCGGCGCAGATCACTTTTGACATGGGTAACTCTGCCGTACCGGTGATGTTTTCTTGGCCGTCGAGAAACAAAACCTCTGCCTATTTCTCAGATGCGGCTGTCGTGCGGCTGTCGGGGCGGCGATTGGCCGTCTTCCTCGAAGATCTAGTGGCCAGATCCGGCGCAGAGACGATCCATATTCTTGCGCATTCCATGGGCAGTCGGGCTTTGACAGATGCCTTGGAAATCATGGCATTGCGCCGCAATGCAACCCCGCAAGATGCACCTGTTTTCGGTCAGGTGATGTTTGCTGCCCCAGACGTGGATACGGAACTTTTCGCCACGATGGCCAATGTGTTTCGCCCGTTGGCGCGGCGTTTGACGCTGTATGCCTCATCTACCGATTGGGCGTTGGCATCGTCTCGCAAACTGCATGGGGATACCCCCCGTGCGGGACTTGGGGGCGCGTTGCTTTTGGCGTCTCAGGGTATCGACAGTATCGACATGACATCGATGGGCGATGACATGCTGGCGCATAACTACTTTTCAAATGACAGCTCGGCCCTTGCCGACATGGCAACGCTGTTTTGGCAAGATGCGTCACCGAACCAGCGCTGTGGGTTACACCCCCGCGCTTCAACGCAAGCCGCCTCTTGGGACTACCGAGAAGGCCAATGCCCATCCAACGATATGATCGGCGTCTTCTCTAATCTCGAACAGAAAAATGTCCATCAAGCAGAAGAAGCCCGCAAACTGGTTGTTGAACTGGTTCCGGATCAAGGTCGGGTCGAGTTTATCTTGTCGCTGATTGACCGGCTGATGGTGACCGGACGCTGATCCCGTTAGATCAACTTGGCCCGATCATAAAGCAGGTGACTTGCCGTGCTTGTAGACGCTTGCACGCCATTTCAGCAGTATCCCGGGATAGGCCCATAAAGTTGGCGTCAAAGCCGCTTTTTCCCTTTACGACTTTGCGCAAGGACCCATCCAGCGTGGCGGTTTCAGCCAAGGCCGTTTTAAGCAATACCTTTTCAGCGGCAAAGCGGCTGGGGTAGCGGCCGACGTTGACCCCCCAATGACGGCCGCCGGATGTTGACAAACGGGTCACAACTTCTGCCTTGCGCGCAGGTGTTGGCACCTCGCGCGGGGCCGCCGCTGCTGCCAAAGTCACACCTGCGGGCCGCAATGTGGGTTTGATCGATACGGATGGGGCAATATCCGATGCGGTGGGCGCAACTGCCGCGACACTTTGAACTGATTTCAGGACGCTTTCGATATCGTCTTGCATATCCGCCACGATCAAGGCTGTTCCCGGATCTTTGACCGCGCGCGCTTGGGGACGCAGGCTTCGGCGTACAGCTGCGGATGCAACACGCACGGACTTCGCCCGCGCACCCGTTTGAGCCGCCGGTTCGTTCGAATTCAAAGACGCTACATTTACGCGGCGCATGGACCCTTTGTAGGCTGGCATACGAGGGGCCCGGAATACGACAGTTGTTGGAGCACGTTTGAACCCGAGATCCAACAATTCAGCAACTTTAGCATTTCGCGTCGCTGTGGATCGTCCGCCAAACACCGTGGCAATAACCCGTTCACGACCACGTTCGGCCGAAGCAACAAGGTTAAAACCGGCTGCGCGTGTGTATCCGGTCTTGATCCCGTCCGCGCCGCGGTATGCGCTTAGCAAACGGCGATTGGTATGGGACACCTGACGGACACCTGCATCGACCGTTTTGCGTGAAAACAGGTTATAGTACATCGGATAGTCATAGATCACGTGGCGACCAAGGATCGACATATCGCGCGCCGTCGACAAATGACCATTTTCGGTCAAACCATGTGCATTCCGAAAGGATGTCCGGGTCATGCCAAGCGATTTGGCCGTGCGGTTCATCCGGCGGGCAAAGGCGGCCTCCGACCCTTCGATTGCTTCGCCAATGGCCGTTGCGGCGTCATTTGCCGATTTCACGGCGGCAGCACGGACCAGATAACGCAGTTTGATTTTTTGACCGGTGCGCAGGCCCAGCTTTGAGGGGGGCTCAGACGCAGCATGGGACGAAATCTTGACCAAGGTATCCATGCTGATTTCGCCGTTCTGCACCGCCTCGAAAGCGATATAGAGTGTCATCATTTTGGTCAAAGAGGCCGGATGTAAACGCGTGTCAGCGTTTTCGGAGTGCATCACTTTGCCCGAACGCGCATCCATAACCAAGGCAGCATAAGGGGCTGCCAAAGCACTGAGCGGCACGAATAGAGCCAACCAAATCAACGTGAATATATACAAGCCCAATCGGCCTGTTTGCCTGCGACGTCCCGTCACGATCTCTGCCTTTATTCTGCCTCGGTGCCCCCGATTTTTCGGTGAGCTTATTTTCTTATTGCCTTAACCATAGCATGGAAATCATGTTCCGAAAACCCTGCAATCTGTTGATTTATAGTAACTTTCTGTTAACGGACGATTCAACATATAGCGTATTGCGCACAGCAGACCCCTAGACAGGCCAATAAGGCGGGATTGTGGCAAATTAAGGCAAAATTGTGACCGGTTTCGGACTATCCGATTTCCTCGACCAAAGCCGCCAATTCAGACAAATCGTCAAGCGGTTTGAACCGCGCATTTTGAGGCGGCAAAGCATGTTCCAGATCCCAGCCCAGGGCATGCGGCACATAAACTCCCCAGCTGCCAACTTCGACGGCAGGGCAAATGTCGGACTTCATCGAATTGCCAACCATCATCGCCGCGCCCGTCCCTCCGGGCAGAGCCCCAAATATCCGCGCATAAGTTGCCGGCACTTTTTCGGACACAATTTCGACCCCGTCAAACAGATCCCCAAGACCTGATTGCGCCAACTTCCGTTCCTGATGAAGCAAGTCGCCCTTGGTGATCAAAACCAGTGAATGGCTCTCGACCACGGCTTCGACGGCTTCGCGGGCATGGGGCAACAGTTCCAAGGGGTGGTTCAACATTTCGCGCCCAGCGCTCAGCAGCTCGGAAATCACCTCGCTTGGAACTTTACCCTCAGTGACCTCAATCGCGGTTTCAATCATCGACAGGGTGAAGCCTTTGACCCCGAATCCATAGTGGCCGATATTGCGCCGCTCTGCCGCCAACAACCGGGCATCCAGATGCTCGGCTTCGGCGAAATCAGCCAAAAGTTCAGCGAATCGTTTTTGTGTCAGGTGGAAAAATCGTTCGTTGTGCCAAAGCGTATCATCCGCATCGAAGCCAATTGTGCGTAATTTCTTCACCTTTCCCCCCTCAGCAATCACCCGCCCCCTTTTCGTCGCGGCCAGACAGGTTATATAACCTGTCTGAAGGTATAAAGGCAAAGTACGCTTGATTATGACAGATGCTCTGACACCAAAGACAATTGGCCTAGAAACCGGTCGCTCTTTTTCTACGCCATTGGCAATGTCAGACCAGGGTTCCCCTGAAGATGGCGATGGCGACGCCGGGGTTGCGACCAAAACCCGTCCCAAGACCAAACGACCACCTCTATACAAGGTGATGCTGCTCAATGACGATTACACGCCGATGGAATTTGTTGTGCATGTCTTGGAACGGTTTTTCGGCATGACCCATGCGCAATCTTTTGAGGTTATGCTGACAGTGCACAAAAAAGGTTTGGCCGTTGTTGGTGTCTTTTCCCATGAGATTGCAGAGACCAAGGTTGGTCAAGTGATGGATTTTGCCCGTCAGAACCAGCACCCGCTGCAATGCACCATGGAAAAGGAATAGACCCGCGCGGGTCGCCTGAACATGAGCATGGAACGCATCAGCCACGCGGTCGCCACGGGCGGCCTTTCTCTGCCAGAGGGAAAAATTGCCCTGTTTGGTGCCCTTGCCGCCGATGGACTGGGCGATCTTGATCCCAAGTCGGTTGACGTCATCCAAACCTTGCACCCGGAATTCACCGTCTGGGAAAAGCGGGCCTGTGCCCGAACCGCTCCCGACGGCCCCTACGTCGCCGCCATTGTTACCCTGCCGCGCGCACGGGCATTGTCACAAGATATGATTGCACGCGCGATCAAGGCTGTGCCAGACGGTCTGATTATCGTGAATGGGGACAAAAACCACGGCATTGAACCCATCCTCAAAGCCTTGAAGCCGCGCGTTCAACTGCTGGGTCACGTCTCCAAGGCGCATGGCAAATGCCTTTGGTTTCAAAGCTCGGATGCGTTGGCCGACTGGGCACTTCCCGAAATGTCAAAAAATGCCGAGGGTGACTTCACCGCCCCCGGAGTGTTTTCTGCGGATGCTGCGGACCCTGCTTCGCGCCTTTTGGCCGAGGCCCTGCCAACCACGCTTAAGGGGCGCTTTGCCGATTTGGGCGCGGGCTGGGGATGGCTGTCGCGCGAAATCCTGAAACGGCCCGGCGTTACACAATTGCACTTGGTTGAGGCCGAACTCTCTGCTCTCAACTGTGCCCGAGCCAATGTCGCGGATGATCGCGCCAGTTTCCATTGGCACGATGCCCTGACATGGAAGCCCCCTGTGACGCTGGATGGCATCGTCATGAACCCGCCGTTCCACACCGGACGCAAAGGCGAACCCAGCTTGGGTCAAAACTTTATCACCACGGCCGCCCGTTTGCTGGAGCCGCATGGCCAGCTGTGGATGGTGGCAAACCGCCATCTGCCCTATGAGGCAACGTTAGAAGAAAAATTCCGCGACGTGTCCGAAATCGCGGGCACATCAAAGTTCAAAGTATTACACGCCGCACGCCCCTCTCGCCCAAAGCGATGACTTCGGCTACCGTCTCCCCCGCACAGGTATAGGATTCTCTCATGGGTTTCTCCATCGAAGGCAAAACAGCCATTGTCACCGGCTCTGCCAACGGGGTTGGTTTGGCCATCGCCCGGCATTTCATCAACAAGGGCGCGAATGTCATGTTTGCCGACATGGACGAAGACAGCCTGATCAAGGAATGCGGTGCCGATTGCGACGACGGAAACATGCGGTATTTCGCCGGCGATTTGCGCGAAAGACTGACTTTGGCCAATCTGCTGTCTGCAACACTGGACGCCTTTGATCGGGTCGACATTCTGGTGAACGGATCGCGGCAAATCATACCGTCATCGCCGCTCGATCTGAATGACGGGTCCGTGGAACAGATGCTGACGCAAAACCTGATGACATCCCTGCGCCTCAGCCAGCTTGTCGCCAAACGCATGATCAAACAATCCAAAGACCAAAGCGAAGGGCACGCAGGATCAATCGTCAACTTGTCCTCGATTGCGGCACGGCGGACGCATCCTGAATTGCTGGGTTATTCGTTGTCTTGTGCCGCACTGGACCAAATGACCCGATCACTTGCCGTGGCTTTGGCCCCAAACCGAATTCGGGTCAATTCGGTGGCATTCGGGTCGGTTATGTCCGCCAGCCTCAAAGACATTTTGCGGGACAACAAAGAATACCGTACGGATATCGAACAACACACACCTTTGGGCCGCATCGCTGCCCCCGAAGAACTGACCGACGCCGTGCAATTTCTGGCCAGCGAAGGCGCAAGCTTTGTGACCGGTCAAATCATGACCGTCGACGGGGGGCGCACCTTGCTGGACCCTGTAGCGGCCCCCGTGCACTAAGCCTTACACCACCAGACTTCCGCCTTAAGGACCAACAATGACCGAGACATTTACCGCTGAAAAATCCCGCGCCAGCGCATGGTTTCACCAATTGCGTGATGAAATCGTCGCAAGCTTTGAGGCGCTGGAAGACAGTCATTGCGAAGGCCCCTTTTCAGACCAGTCAGCGGGACGCTTTGAAGTCACACCAACGACACGCACATCCGATGATGGTTCAGACGCCGGCGGCGGTTTGATGAGCGTGATGCGCGGCGGCCGGGTGTTCGAAAAAGTCGGGGTTAATATCTCGGCGGTGCATGGCACTTTGGGGGCGGCGGCGCAAAAGGCCATGGCAGCACGCGGCGTTCCGGGAATCGCGGAGAACCCGCAATTCTGGGCCAGCGGTATTAGCCTTGTGGCGCATATGCAAAATCCGCATTGCCCGGCGGTTCATATGAATACGCGCATGTTCTGGACGCCCAATGCATGGTGGTTTGGCGGCGGCTCCGACCTTAACCCCTGCCTTGAATACGACGAAGACACCGTCCATTTTCACGGCGCGCAGCAGGCCCATCTCGACCCGCACGGAACCGAGCTGTATCCCGAACTGAAAAAATGGGCGGACGAATATTTCTATATACCGCACCGCAACCGGGCGCGCGGCGTTGGCGGTATATTTATGGACGACCGAAATACCGGCGACTGGGAAGCGGACTTTGCTTTGACCCAAGATATTGGCCGTGCCTTTTTGCCAGCATATGTCCCGCTGATCGAAAAGCGCCGCAGCCTGCCCTTTGGCGAGCCTGAGAAAGACGCGCAATTGATACATCGCGGTCTCTATGCGGAATACAATCTGGTCTATGATCGCGGCACCAAATTCGGTTTGGCCACCGGTCACGATGCAAATGCTGTTTTGATGAGCCTGCCGCCCATGGCAAAATGGGTTTAACCGCTAAATCTGACGCCATTCGCCGGACGTCAAACCACTGACATCCCATTCACCTACCGACCAGCGCACCAACCGCAAACAGGGCAACCCGACATGGGCTGTCATGCGGCGCACCTGACGGTTTCGTCCCTCGGTGATCACCAGTTTGACCCAAGAATCAGGCACCGTTTTGCGAAACCGCACCGGAGGCGTCCGAGACCAAAGATCAGGGGGCGCGATTTCTTCTGCCTGCGCGGGTCGGGTCATCCCGTCTTTCAGCTCTATTCCTTCGCGTAAGGCATCAAGCTGAGTTTGGCTGGGCGTGCCTTCAACCTGAACCAGATAGGTCTTGGGCTTCTTGAATTTGGGGTGGGCGATTTTGGCCTGAAGGCGGCCATCATCCGTGAGAACCATCAAGCCTTCGCTATCGCGATCCAAGCGTCCCGCCGGATAGACCCCAGCGAGATCGATGTAGTTGGACAGGGTTTCGCGCGGGCTACCTTCGGTGCCTTTGTCTGTGAATTGGGACAACACACCAAAGGGTTTGTTGAACAAGATCGTGGTCATGATCGACGCTCCGCAAAGAAATCCCGCAGCAAGGTGGTTGCCGCATCCGCCGAAATTCCATCAAATAATTCAGGCGCATGGTGGCACTGTGGATGGGAAAACACCCGTGCCCCCTGCTCAACACCGCCGGATTTAGGATCGGCCGCGCCGTAATACAGCCGCCCTATGCGGGCGAAGGAAATCGCACCCGCGCACATCGGACAAGGCTCAAGCGTTACATATAGATCATGCTCTGGCAGTCGTTCGACTCCTAGCGCAGCGCAGGCGGCGCGGATTGCCAAAACTTCGGCATGTGCGGTGGGATCACTCAATTCACGCGTCCGGTTTCCGGCCTGCGCAATTACAGAACCATTTGGGGATACGATCACCGCACCGACAGGAACCTCGCCACGTTCGGCGGCATTTTGCGCTTCGCGCAGGGCAATATCCATATGGCTACGAAAGGTCATAGCGCCCTATAGCGTCTGCGTCGCAAATGGGCTAGACGCGCAGCATGACAAAATCCAACACACCTGAGCCCACATCAACTTCCGCGCCCAAAGGCGATCGTATCGCCAAGGTCATTGCCCGCGCAGGCATTGCCAGCCGCCGCGACGCTGAAAAGATGATCGAAGACGGCCGTGTCGAGGTCAATGGTGAGGTGATTACCCGCGCCGCGCTCAACGTGACCGAAGCCGATAGTATCAGTGTGGATGGAAACCTGTTGGACGCCCCAGAAGAACCGAAGCTGTGGCTGTATCACAAGCCCACCGGTCTGGTGACAACCAACAAGGATGAACAAGGCCGCGAGACGGTTTTTGATGCTCTGCCGGATACGCTGCCACGCGTCATGACAGTTGGTCGGCTTGACCTCAATTCCGAAGGCTTGCTGCTGTTGACCAATGACGGTGACGTCAAGCGCAAGCTTGAACTGCCCTCGACCGGCTGGCTGCGCCGCTATCGTGTCCGGCTTAACGGTCGCCCTACGGATGAGGTTCTTGAACCCTTGCGCAAGGGGATTGTGGTGGACGGGCAGCGTTTTCAACCGATGGAGGTCACAATTGACCGCCAGCAGGGCGCAAACGCATGGCTGACCATCGGCCTGCGCGAAGGAAAAAACCGTGAAATTCGCCGCGCGCTGAATGACGTGGGTCTCTTTGTGAACCGGCTTATCCGCATTTCCTATGGCCCGTTCCAATTAGGCCAGCTGAAACAGGGCGAAGTGGAAGAAGTGCGCCGTAAAATCGTTCGCGACCAGTTGGGTCTTGCGTCTGAAGCACCGACAGGGACAGCAAAACGTGCCGTCAAACGCACCCGCCCCGGCGGCAAGCCCGGACCTGCGGGCAGATCCCCGTCGGGAAAGCCGCAAACCGGTAAATTTGACAGCAAACGTCCGGCATCATCTGCAGGCCGCGGGCCGGACAATGGCCCTGAAAGAAATTCGGGAAAGAAACCCGGAAATCGCCCGACAAAGGGGCCCGGACCACGCCGCACCCGTTAAGGTGCCGTTAACGTATCCAGAAGTTACCCGCGTTCTGCCCTGATTTCGCCCGGATTCGGCGGCAAATCTAAACGCATGATTATAACGCTCTTAGCTCTTGCGACTCTTGTTGCCACGATGTTCCTGATTTTGGGCAACCTGCGGGTGGTGGCCCGAGACACCTACGATGTCCTCGCCAATTTTACCCAACGCGCTCAGGCCGAAGGCCAGCTGGTGCCAAGTCTGGCATTTGGCGCATTGTGGTTGCTGATCTTTGCGTTGAGCTGTTTCTAACGGAGAGTGCGATGCGAAGTGCGAGACATCACCAAAACCAAGTCCGGGATCCAAGTTTTGATTCAGGCTTGAACGTCATGTTTCTGGCGGCTTTCCCACTGGTCTTGTGGCTCTTCCAAGGGTCTTTGCTTGGGATTGCCACAGCGCTTTTGCAAATCGGCATGTTTTCAATCGCACTAAGGCTGATCTCTCGTGGTCAGGAAATTCACCGCAGTTATAACTTGGCACAAGTGGCCACACCGCCCAGATTGCCTCGCAAATTGATGGGGTCGGTTTTAATCGGGATCGTCGTCGTGATTTTGGCTGGGCATCACTTTGTGTCGTTGGCCCTGCCTGTTGCCCTGGGCTTTGCCGCTATGGGGCTAAGCATTGCAGCCTTTGGAATGGACCCGCGCAAAGCCAAGGGCGTCGACGACCCTGCGCTGATCAATAAGCTGGCAGCTGAACACGCATGGGACAATGCCGAAGACACTTTGTGCCAAATCACCGATCGCGTTTCACTGTTAGAAGACGCGGATTTGACGCGGCAGGCCGAAGCCGCACGCAGTATTGTCCTTCGCTTGATGCGGACGTTTGGAACCCAGCCACAAGATGTCAGGCGCATCAGCAAACTGGTCGACAAATTCACTGAAATCATGCGCAGCGAAGTGGACAGGCTCGCGGCGGAATGGGATGGCGACAATTACCTTTATGCGCGCAAACGCTATGTGCTCAAAATTGATACCCTGAGACAAAGTTTCGAAAGCCATGCCCGCGCGGGCAGCGAACGAAGTGGCCGCGACTCCTTCGACTTTGAGGCAGACCTGCTTTTGGATCGAATGCCGCGAGAATCGGCAGCCTGACGCCCAAGTCTCGGGTCTGATGCTGCCAAGCCCCAGTTCCCCCTAGCAAAGGCCCTGCTTTGCACCTAAGTTGCAATGCGATAACCAGACAAAACCAGGGGGGTCTATGTCCGGAAATGGCTTGCAAAAGCTTAGTTATATTTTGTTGATTGTTTTGCTCTTCGGTCTGTCGACCGGATGGCTTGGAGGGCTTTGATATGGCCCAGCGATTTGGTGGCCAGCACAGCCCCGATGGCGGCCAATCTGGCCCCAAGCCCAAGGGAGCATACCACAAAGCAAAGGTGAAACCCGCTGGTGCGCGGTCGAACGTCTTGTTTGTGCCGCCCGTTGTCTTGGCAGCTACGTCCATCACGGATGGCGCAGTTGGTATGGCTATTGGTCTGGTGGGTGCCGGTGTTTTGATCCTTGGCGCATGGCTATTGCGCGAAGGTTTGAATGCCGAAGCCGCCTATGATGAACGCAAGGTCGCGCGCAGGCCCGGATTTCCACGCAAAATCGCTGCGGCGGTCTTGTGCGGCCTGGGCGCAGCAATTGCGGCCTATAGTTCGGAGCCGGGTTTGGTGGCACCTTTGATCTTTGGCGGAGCTGCAGGTGCTCTGCACCTTGGGGCGTTTGGTGTTGATCCCCTCAAGGACAAGGGCATGGAAGGCATTGATACCTTTCAGCAAGACCGCGTTGCCAAAGTCGTGGATGAGGCCGAGGCCCATCTGAATGCGATGAGCGATGCCGTGAAGCGCGCCGGAGACCGACAGGTTGAGGCGCGGGTTGAACGCTTTCAGGTCAAGGTGCGCGAAATGATCCGCACAGTCGAAGAAGACCCGCGTGATCTGACCGCAGCCAAGAAGTTCTTGGGCGTCTATTTGATGGGGGCCCGCGATGCTGCGGTCAAGTTCTCGGATATCTATGCGCGCAACGAAGATGCTCAGGCGCGCAGTGATTTCATGATGCTTTTGACCGATCTTGAAGAGACATTTGGCAAGAAGACCCAAAAACTCCTTCTGGATAACAATGCCGATTTATCGGTGGAAATTGATGTGCTGCGGGAACGGTTGCAGCGCGAAGGTGTACGCCTTTAAAGGCGCTTTATTAAATAGGGGATCCCATGTCAGAGAATGTTCGCAAACAAGCCGAAGAGGCGCTGGCCTTGGTCGATGAAGTCAACGCAGTGATTCTGCCCGATCCGGGCGACGCAAATGCGATCGTTCCTTTGGCCGAAGCCGCACCAGCGGTTGGCGAAGAAATTCGTACCCGCATGGACGAAATCGATATGGGTGACACCAATTCGATCGTCTCGTTCGGATCTGCCGCCCAAGCAGAATTGCAAGAAATCAGCCAAGCCATGCTGACCGATGTGCGCAACAAGGATGTTGGGCCCGCCGGCAATGGTCTGCGCGACATGGTCACCGCAATCCGTGGCTTTTCGGTGTCTGAACTGGATGTTCGCCGCGAGCGCACGTGGTGGGAGAAACTGCTGGGCCGCGCCGCACCTTTTGCAAAGTTCACCGCACGTTTTGAAACAGTTCAGGGCCAGATCGACGATATTACCGATGATCTGCTAAAGCACGAACATACACTGCTCAAAGACATCAAATCGCTTGATCTGCTGTATGAAAAGACCCTTCAGTTTTACGACGAGCTGGCTTTGTATATCGCTGCCGGTGAAGAAAAACTGAAAGAGCTGGATGAAAATGCCATCCCTGCCAAAGAAGCCGAAGTACAAGCAGCAGCCGAAAACGATCAGGTTATGGTCGCCCAAGAGCTGCGCGATCTGCGGGCCGCGCGTGATGATCTGGAACGCCGGGTACATGACCTTAAACTGACTCGACAGGTCACCATGCAAAGTCTGCCTTCGATCCGCTTGGTTCAGGAAAATGACAAATCTTTGGTCACCAAGATCAACTCGACACTCGTCAACACTGTTCCACTTTGGGAAACACAGCTGGCACAGGCCGTGACCATTCAACGCTCTGCCGAAGCTGCAGTCGCCGTACGCGCTGCCAATGATTTGACCAATGAATTGCTGACCTCGAACGCGGCCAATCTACGCGATAGCAACAAGATCATTCGCGAAGAGATGGAGCGCGGTGTCTTTGACATCGAGGCTGTGAAGCAAGCAAACGCTGATCTGATCGGCACTATTCAGGACAGCCTGAAAATTGCTGACGAAGGCAAAGCGCGCCGCGCCAAAGCCGAAGAAGAGCTCAAGAAAATGGAAAGCGAACTACGCGACACGTTGGCCTCAGCCAAAGCACGCAAAGACGGTGTGGGCGATAACGCTGCCACCGCTGTTCCGGGCTAAATCAGTTGCGTCGGCGCGGGTATTTCACCGCCCTTGCGGCTTTGATTGGTGTCACATCCTTGGTGGGATGTGACGTATCTTCGCTTGCGCCGCGCAAAACATCTGTGTCTCCGGCGGCCCGTCCCGCCGGACTGGCTCCGGTTCCTACAGCAACACCTGCCGTCAGAGCGCCGGTGCAACCCTCGGCTGCCAGCCGCGAATTGACCGAGTATTACGCACGTGTCCAAAATGACCTTTTGGTTCGCGGATTGCTGCGCACGGACGGCGGTGGCCCCGACACGATTTTTACCGATACCATGCTGGTGCGTAATTTTGAGCAAATCGCACTTGCCGAAGAATATGAGCGCGGCGCTGGTTTAAAACCTTCATCCGGTGCGGCCAGTGCGGTCAAAAAGTGGACCAAACCGATCCGTATGGTCACTGAATTTGGCGCTGGTGTACCAAGAGATCAGATCACCGAAGATCATGGGCGGGTGACACGCTACGCAGCGCGGCTTTCTCGCGTGACCGGCCACCCGATTGAGATGGTGACAAGCGGTGCCAATTTTCATGTGTTGTTTATGTCCGAAGATGACAAAGACACAATCGCGCCGCGTATTTTGCAGATCGTTCCCGATGTGAACCCTTCAGCCTTACAGGTTTTTGACAACCTTCCAAGGTCGATCCACTGCCTTGTTGTGGCCTTTTCGGACACGCCGAACGGCTATGACTACGGCCAAGCCATTGCAGTTGTACGCTCTGAACACCCTGATCTTTTGCGCAGATCCTGCATTCATGAAGAAATCGCCCAAGGTCTGGGACTGGGCAATGATGATCCGCGCGCGCGCCCGTCGATTTTCAACGATGACGATGAATTTGCGTTATTGACCGAACACGATGAAATGCTTTTGAAAATCCTCTACGATCCCCGGTTAAAGCCCGGAATGACCCGCGCCCAAGCCCGCCCGGTTGTGATTGAACGCGCCAGCGCGCTGGTTCCCTGATTTATGGACCTTTGCCCTTTGGCAAACAAAAACCTGATCAGGTGGACTGGTTTTAAGGCATGGACGGCCTTAGATGGCACTTTAATCAGCCTTTTCCCCCAAGAACTTTGACAAGTGACGGTAGAAACCACCGCCTTGAATGGTTATCTTTGCGCTATCAACGACCCAAAAGGGACCGAGTTTCATGGGCATTTTCGATTTTCTTTCCGGCCAATTTATTGACGTCATCCACTGGGTGGACGATACGCGCGACACGATGGTGTCGCGGTTCGAACGCGAAGGCCACGAGATCAAATATGGCGCAAAGCTAACTGTGCGCGAAGGTCAGGCGGCTGTATTTGTACACGAAGGCCAGATGGCTGACGTGTTCACACCCGGCTTGTACATGTTGGAAACCAACAACATGCCGATCATGACCTCTTTGCAGCACTGGGATCACGGCTTTAGCTCTCCGTTCAAATCAGAGATCTATTTCGTAAACACCAACCGTTTCACCGATTTGAAATGGGGCACGAAAAATCCGATCATGCTGCGCGACCCCGAATTTGGTCCGACACGTATCCGTGCCTTTGGCTCCTATACCATCAAAGTCACTGACCCCGCCCTGTTCCTGACCGAGATTGTCGGAACAGACGGCGAATTCACCATGGACGAGATCAGCTTTCAGATCCGCAACATCATTGTTCAGGAATTCAGCCAAGCGATCACAAAGGCAGGCATTCCCGTCTTGGATATGGCTGCGAACACCGGCGAAGTCGGCAAGCTTATTGCCAAAGCGATCAGCCCGACAATTGCGCAATACGGGCTTGAACTCCCGGAATTGTATATTGAAAATATCTCGCTTCCACCTGCTGTTGAAAAAGCGCTGGACGCCCGCACATCGCGCGGTATCGCAGGCAACCTTGACGATCATATGAAATGGAAAGCAGCCGAGGCCATGGGCCAAGGCGGTGCGATGGATCAATCAATGGGAATGGGATTTGGTGCCGGTATGGGCATGAACATGGCCGGTCAAATGGCTGGCGCGATGGCCCCTGCCGGTCATGCCCCGCAGGCTGCGGCCCCTATGGCCCCTCCGCCGCCACCGGTTGAGCACGTCTGGCATCTTGCTGTTAACGGTCAAACATCAGGCCCGTTTTCCAAAGCAGATCTGGGCCGCATGGCCAGTTCAGGTGAGATGACCCGCCAAACCAATGTTTGGACAGCTGGTCAGGATGGCTGGAAGAAAGCAGAGGATGTTCAGGAGTTGGCGCAGCTGTTCACCATCATGCCGCCGCCACCACCACCAGCATAACGATTTTGGGCACAGCGGCGGGTACACAATCCGCCGCTGTGCCCGTCCAGTTCGGTTTTCGGGATTTCAAATGGCCCGTTTCACAGGTTGCATCCCAATCGTGCAACCCATTTTGATCAATCTCTCTAATTTCAGAATTATTCACACCTAAGACTCCCTTCTCCAAGGTATCGGGCGTAGCATGTGCGAAAACCCCTTGATCGCGTCTTAAGAGTTCAAATGTCCGAGATTCCTCCCCCCCCCGAAATGCCAAAGACCGCTCAAGAAGAGCATCGGTTTCCTTGCGACCAATGTGGGGCGGACTTTCGATTTGATCCCAAAGCCGGGCAGTTGATATGTGATTTTTGCGGCAACACGTCTGATGTCGTCGAAAGCGGACCTTGGAAAGGCGGGATAAAAGAACTCGATTTCCAAGCTGCTATGAACAACCTGTTGCCCTTGCAGGAAATCGAAGAGACCCGCGTTTCGAACTGTCCAAATTGTGCCGCTCAAGTGGAATTTGACCCGAACGTCCATGCCGCTGAATGCCCGTTTTGCGCAACTCCCGTAGTTACAGATACCGGCTCCCACCGCCACATCAAGCCAAAGGGCCTTCTGCCTTTCAGCCTAAGCGAAGCGACGGCCCATGAGGCCATGAACAACTGGCTTGGCGGTTTGTGGTTCGCGCCAAACGGGCTTCAAGCCTACGCGCGCAAGGGGCGCAAAATGAACGGGGTCTATGTGCCCTATTGGACCTATGATGCCGACACCAAGTCGCGCTATTCGGGCGAACGCGGCACCATCTACTATGAAACCCGCACCGTGGTGCGCGATGGCGAAACCAAGCAAGAACGCGTTCAAAAGATCCGGTGGTCGCCGGTGTCAGGTCGGGTCGCCCGCTTCTTTGATGACGTGCTTGTGCTTGCGTCAAAGGCGCTGCCCAAGAAATATACCGATGCACTGGAACCTTGGGACCTGACCGAATTGGAGCCCTATAGCCCAGAATTTTTGGCGGGCTTTATGGCCGAAGGGTATCAGGTCGATCTGGATGCTGGCTTCAACGAGGCGCGGACAATTATGGACCGGCAAATCCGTCGCGATGTAAAATTCGATATCGGTGGCGATAGGCAGCGGATTCACGGGCTGGATACAGCCGTCTCGGATGTGACCTTCAAGCACATTTTGCTACCGGTCTGGATGGCGGCCTACAAATACCGCAACACAACCTACCGGTTTGTCGTGAACGGCCGCACGGGACGGGTTCAAGGCGAACGCCCTTGGTCCGCATGGAAGATCACCTTTGCTGTTGTTGTGGGGCTGCTCGTTGCCGCTGGCATCGGTTATGTGATCGCAACAAATCAGTAAGAGGCAGAGCTATGCGTGCAATATTGCAACGGGTCACACAGGCCCGCGTCGACGTGGACGGCGAAACGATTGGCGAAATTGGCGAAGGCCTGCTGATCTTGATCTGCGCCATGCAGGGCGACACGCAAGCGCAGGCTGACAAGCTGGCGGCAAAGATCGGCAAGTTGCGGATTTTCAAAGACGAAGACGGACGGATGAACCGATCCGTCAAGGATATCGGCGGCAGCGCCCTGATCGTCAGCCAGTTCACCCTTGCCGCCGATACTTCGCGCGGCAATCGCCCGGGATTTTCAACCGCCGCCCCACCTGCCGAGGGGGAGGCCCTGTATGAATATTTTGCAGATCAAGTGGCTGCGCAAGGCATGCCAGTGGCCAAGGGGCAATTTGGTGCGGACATGAAAGTCCATCTGCTAAACGACGGTCCCGTAACTATTTGGATGGACAGCGAGACCTAGTCCTTGACCCACGCCCTATGGCTCTCGGAAGGCTTCGCGCGATTTGTAGAGCGGCTTGAGCAAGTATTGCAAAATCGTCTTTTCACCCGTGTGCAATTCGGCCTGCGCCTGCATACCCGGACGGATTTCCATCGCGGCCTGACGGTCAGTCATGGACGCCATATCCACACGGATTGATACCTTGTAGTGGGTCTCTGTCTCGGGCCGCCGTTCATCCTTGAAGGTATCGGCTGAAATGACATCGACACGCCCCTTTAGGGTGCCGTAGATCGTATAATCATAGGCAGTCAGCTTGATCGTAACCTCTTGGCCCGGACGAATGTTGGCGATGTTCTCGGGCTTGACCTGCGCTTCGACAAACAGCTCTTCGTCCAGAGGAATAATTTGTAAAATCTCTTCACCCGGACGGACAACTCCGCCAATCGTCGTGACACTGAGATTGTTGACGATCCCGTGCATCGGCGATTTCAAAACGGTGCGATTCAGCTGATCCTGAGACGCCTTCAAATTCTGTTGCAGCGTCGCCAACTCTTTCAGAGTTTCAGAAAATTCCTCAGCGCGGGCCAAATCGGTCTGCGTGACGATGTCGTCATACAGTTTCTTGGCATCCGCCTGCGCCTTGCGGGCCCGCGTTACCTCAATCAGTGCGACCACCTTCTTTTTCAGAAGGTTCTCCATCAAATCAAGCTCGCTTTGCGCTTGGTTCAACACACTGCGCGCACCGCTACTGCGGCTGACAAAGTCCGAGTGACGGGCCATTAACAATGCCCGCTCTGATGCCACCATCTGCGGCGACCGCGTCGCCAAAGATGCGGGGACGTCAAATGTCGACGCCCCCGCCAGTTCGGCCTCGAGCCGCAGGCGGCGGATCTCGAGGGCGGTAATTTGGTCACTCAGATCATCAACCGAGCTTCGAAATTGGGTTCCATACAAGCGGGCAAGTACATCGCCGCGTAAAACTTCGTCACCTTCTTTGACAAGAAGTTCGGACAAAATTCCGCCTTCAAGGTTCTGGATGATTTGCGGGCGCGAAGATGAAATCAATTCCCCTTCGGCACGCACAATTTCATCAACCCAGGCAAAAGAGGCCCAGATGACAAAGGCCCAAACAGTGATCGCACAAAGCCAGATCGTCATCGATGGCCCGTTCATATCCTTGGACAATTGCGCCGCAAGGTTGGTTGAAGACACAGCCATTATGCAGCTCCCTGTCCGGCAGTACGCAGATGATCAAGAACTTGGTCACGTGGCCCATCAATGGCCATTCGACCGTTGGCAAGAACCATAGTCCGCGACGCCAGTGACAAAATCGGCACCCGGTGCGTAGCAATAACCGCAGTCCGACCTTCCAGCCAAACCTCCAACCGGGAAATCAGCGTCTTTTCAAGGTTCTGGTCTAGTGCTGCTGTTGGTTCATCCAACAGGCAAATGTCCGGATCTTGCAGCCACAGCCGGGCCCAGCCGATGCTTTGGCGTTGGCCAACAGACATGCCTTCGCCGCCATCGTGGATATCCAGATCCAACCCCTTCGGGTGTGACTTTACAAACTGGCCAAGCCCCGCAAAATCCAATGCTTCAAACAGGCGATCATCATTGCGTTCGAGCAAATTCAAATTGAGGTTGTCGCGCAGGGTTCCGTGAAACAGACGCACGTCTTGGCCCAGATAGCCAATCGTCCTGCGCAAATCACGCGGATCAATCTGCGACATCTCTGTTCCGTCGATGGTCAGCTTGCCGCTGGATGGTGCATACAGGCCAGTCAGCATTTTCAACAAAGTTGATTTGCCCGACCCGTTCGCGCCAAGCACGGCCAAAACCTGTCCGGCTGGAATTTTCACAGCCTGCAAGTCGAGCACCGCAGCGCCTTCGGGATCATACCGATAGGTGGCATCGCGTAGCTCAAATTCCCCACGAAGCGTTTCGCGGCGCAGATATGTGCGTTCTGTGGACCGGTCTGAATCGACATGGGCAATTGAATCCAATCCGTCCAGCGCACCTTTGACATTGCCCCAACGGGCCATAATTCCGGACAGTTGCGTCAAGGGGGCCAAGGTCCGTGAACTCAAAATACCCACAGCGATAATGGACCCGACGGTGAATTCACCTGCAAACACCAGATAAGTGCCGGTAATCACCGCGCCAACATAGGTCGCTTGCTGAATGCCTTGGCTCCAAAACGTCAGGGACGCCGCAAGTTTGCGTTGTTCGGATGATTTGAGCGCCTGAACCGCAACCAACTCTTCCCACGAGCGCGCGAAGCGGTCTTCGGCACGCTGGGTTTTGATCGTGTCCAGCTCCACCACAACCTCTTGCAGCAAGCGAGACTGCTTGGATGATGCGCCCTGCATTTCTTGCGTGAGGCGGATCATCTTTTTCTGCATCAAAAAGCCCGGAATAACCATCAGGACGCCGCCTGCGATCAAGACCCAAACCACCGACCCTGCGATGGACCAAACCAAGGCGAGAAAGACAAAGATAAACGGGATGTCGGCCAACGACCCAACGGTCGAAGCGGTAAAAAATTCCCGTACGGATCCAAATTCACGCATCGCAGAAAACAGCTGGGATGGAGACCGCCCTGCAAGATCGGACCGCATGCCAAGCAGCTTGTCCATCAGGGTCTTTTGAACCCCAAGCTCGATTTGGCGCCCTGCCCCATCCAGCAATTGCGACCGCGCCACCTTTAAAAAGGCCTCAAGCAACAAGGCCATACCGGCACCTGCCGCCAGCACCCATAGCGTCGCTTCGGACTGATGCGGAATCACGCGGTCATAGACCTGTAACGAGAACAGCGCGACAGAAACAGCCAACAGGTTCGCAACAAAGGAGCCCAGCGCAACTTCGCCAAAGTGGCGTGAAAACCGTTTGAATTGCCCCCAGAACCAATGGGATTTTTCATCGATGCTGGCATGGGATTGAGACAATGCTTGAACCGGCGCTTCGGCCCGGAGCAACTGCCCCGAAAAATACGGTCCGAATTCTGCAACCGCGACCTCGGATCGCATATCTGTACCGGTTTCGTCATAGATGGTCAGGCCGCCGTCCTGCTGGCCAAGAACCAGGACAGTCTGGCCATTCGTCATCATGGCGATCGCAGGCCAAAGTGTTGGAACCAGACTGTCGGGTTCCTCCAACTCTGCGATCAATCCAGCCGCTTCGAGGCCCGCTTTCATCGCCACGGCATCGTAACTATCGTAGCACCCGGCTTCGCGGGCCAATGCCTCAAGCACGTCCGGACGGCGGGCTTCGACACCTAACCGACCCGCCAGCATGCGGATCATGTCAGCGCGCGACGTTGCCTTCTCTGAATACAGCGAACTACGTTTCAAACCGCTGGGTGTTGCGCCTGCAGGCACGGCCTTTAGAACCGCCTCTTTTGCACGGTCGGCCATTCGCAATATCTGGGGCGTCGTCAAATCTGCGCCCCTTCTGCAAGACCGCCGCGCAGCCGGGCCAGTTCCAGCTCGGCCCGCTCGGCCTTATATTTCAAATCAATCTCACGCACGAGCGCCGCCGCATAAGTTTCAAACACACCAACTACATCCATTACCTGACGTTGCCCGCCGTCATACTGTGCCTGAAACAGATCAAGGTTCACTTTGGCCTGTTTGGTCAGGGTTTTTGCCTCGCCAATTTGGCGGGTAAAGGCTTCAAGCTTGCGCGATTGGGCGGCAATCTCGCGCGCGGCGTCTTCGCCAGCCTCAGCAACACGGCGATCTGCCGTTTCTTTGCTAATGTCCAACGCCTCGAATTCAGCCGATGTGCCAAGGCTAAACAAGGTATCGATGGTCACATCAATTCCGACCGATGGATCACTGCTGCCACCGGATGCATTGGCATAGAGCCCCGGCAAATGGCCCGCTCGGGCGATTTTTGACTCGGCGATTGTGCGTTCGCGTTCGCCTTTGGCACGCAAGACACCCAGAACGTCGGCTGACGTCTCGGCGCGCAAGTCGCCGACGCCGCGCAAGTCATCTAGATTTCGGGAGGACATTGCATTCAGTTCAGCCATCGCGGTTACCGTGGCCTCTTGGGCTTCGCTAGAACGTGACCGCAACGTGGCAATCTTTTGCTGCACGATATTCAGATCCGACATGTCCGATATGCCGCCGTTGACCCGTTCTTGCATCACCCATTCAAAGTGCCGCATTTCCTTGATGGCAATCTCGGAATGCTGGGTGATGGCCCGGTTCCGTTCGGCCGTCAGATAGAGCGACAGCGCATCATGCACGCGGTCATTTCCGTCCTCAACCAAGGTCACCGCCGCCAGTTCAACATTTGCTTTTGCAAGATCGCGTTCCGCCTTCTTGCGGCCATTGTCGAAAATTACCTGATTGATCACCAGATCCGCCACAAAATCGCCAAGCGAATTGAGCGACACGCTGGGGCCAATGCTTGGCAACCAATTGTACTTGGAGGCTTGCTCACGCAGTCTTGCGACCCGCAATTCTGCTTCTGCCACGCGGGCATCTGATGCCATCACGGCATCGGCAACACGGCTATAGGGCGTTCCGGATATCAAGAGTGATGGCCGGGACTGCAACGCGCGTATAATTTCAGAGGCGTCCGAGGCTCGGACAACCGCCTTTTTGGGTTTGGGTGCTGCAGATACACTTGTCCCGGCAGCCGTTTGTGGTTCGGCCCCCTTGAAGCGAGAGACAACGCCCTCACCCATATCTGTCATGCATCCAGGCAACATCGCGACAGCGATGATCAAGCCCAGACTCCGCCTGCTCATACTCATAGTCGTGCCCCCGTATCGGCGCGAATTCATTATTATCGTTTTTCGGGATCTGGGGCCCGGTTCAGCCGGGCCTCCAGACGTCTTACTGGTACTTAGACGACACCTGTCGACACATTGGTGATGTCGTCGTCAATCAACAAAGTCGCATCGCCGAGGGTAAAGACGTTGAACGTCTCGGAACCCTCTGTGTGCGTACCGGATGCCGTTGCGCCGATGATAGTAACACTGTCATCCGCACCACCATGCACAACCAAAGTGTCGGTGTTGGACGACAGCGCGGTCAACTGCGCTTCGGTAATAGTCAAATGGCTGTCTTCCGCGAACTCAAGATCGATGGTTTCGATATTGAAATCGGACAAAGTCGACGCCAGCGCATCCGTCATCGTGACTTCGGAGGTCGCTGGATCATCGGTCACCAAATACGAGCCGGACACATTGCCGGCCTCATCGGTTTGCGACAATACCAGATGCGTTCCATCGGGCACAGCATCAGCGAATGTGTGGAAGGTCAGATCCAGCGCATCAACATCCACCTGACTGTCCAAAGCAACATCAACCACGCTTGGGTTCGCGCCCTCGCCATCGACAACACGGCTGATTTCAACTGAATCATCGCTGATCTCGGTCCGGATCTGATCGACACCTTCGTGGTTGCGGCCATAACCTTCCCAAGCAAGCTGATCAGGTGCAACTGTATCAACCATGATGTCTTCGGTGGTTGATAGTGTGTTACCTGCCAGATCGGTTGCAGCAATCGTTGCAACCTGAACACCGGTTCCGGACTGGATCGAACTAGGCGGAATATCTACGCTCCACGCGCCATTGGCAGCGACGATGGCCGTATGAGCCACACCGCCAAAGGTCACAATCACGGTTGAACCCACCTCGACCTCACCTGTCATGGTAAAGCCTTGGGTTGCTTCCTCGGCGTTGATCACGTCATCTGCAGTCGTCGGATCGGGTGATACAGCCAGATTATTCACCAGCGTATCAACCGCAAAGTCGACACTGGTTTGCTCAGTGTTGCCAGCGACATCGGTGGTGTAGATCGTGGCTGTTTCGTTGGACTCGCCAGAAGGCACTTCGCTCGCCGTAAAGCCGACCGACCAGTTTCCGCTAGCATCGACCGTGGCCGACCGAGTTACCCCGTTAAAGGAAACTTCCACTGTGCCGCCCGGTTCCGTTGTGCCTGACAAGCTAAACCCGTCAGCAGCTTCGGCTGCGTTGATGACATTGTCACCTTCTACAGATTCAGCGCTGGTCGCAAAATTGCGGACTTCGGTGTCAAACTGCAATGTGTCCGTACGGGTCAGGATGTTCCCAGCCGTGTCAGTGGTCGTTGCAGTGATATCGGCTGTGTATGTTCCTTGAGGAATTTCGCCAGCTGCAAAAGGCGCAATCCAAACGCCGCTTGCGTCGGTTACAACCGAATGGGTCACCCCGTTCATGGTCACGTCAACAGTCTGGAACGGTGTCGATGTACCGGTCAGGATTACCCCATCCGACGCCTCGACAAAGTTGACCATATCGTCACCTTCGACAGGGTCCGCACTGATCGTCAACAGCCCTGCGTCCGTATCGATCACGACGTTTTGGGTGATCGTTTCAGAGTTTCCGGCCAAATCGGTAGAAACTGCGGTCATAGTGAGCGTCTGCTCGCCACTCGGCAATTGAGCCGCCGTGAAATTTGCAGTCCAGCTTCCGTCTGCCGCGACAGTGGCCGCAACGGTTACACCCGCCAAAGTCACCTGAACGGTGCCGCCCGGTTCGGTTGTGCCTGTCAGTGACAGCCCTTGCGCCGCTTCGTCAGCGTTGATTACACCATCAGCACCACCAGGTGTTGAGGTGAAGTTGAAGTTGCGCACCAATGTGTCAACATCCACAGAACCGGTTGCAGTGGCAGTGTTGCCCGCCGCATCCGTTGCAACCGCCGTTACCGTCTGCGTGCTTTCACCGGTTGGAATGTCAGCGGCCGCAAACGATGCCGTCCAGCTGCCATCTGCAGCAACAACCGCAGCCTGCGTGACAGTGCCCATGGTCACTTGTACCGAAGCACCGGCCTCGGCTTGGCCTGTCAGGACCACACCATCGGCGTGTTCTGCCGCGTTTACGACCCCGTCGCCTTCGACCGTATCTGTCACAACCGACACATTTGTTTCTGTGTCGATGTTGATTGACCCATTGGCTGTGGCAGTGTTGCCCGCTAAATCCGTCGAAACAGCGGTCACATCCAGAGTGGTGGTCCCAGTGGGCACCGAAGCGGCCGGAATCGTCACGCTCCAATTGCCCGAAGCATCCACGGTTGTGTTCAAAACAGTACCCGCAACGGTAACCGCAATCGAAGATCCGGCTTCACCCACGCCATTCAAAACAACACCGTCGGCGCGTTCTGCTGCGTTTACGATACCGTCGCCTTCGACATTGCCTGTCGCCATGGCAATCTCGTTTTGGGTGTCGATGTTAACGTCACCCCAAGTCGTCGCAACGTTGCCTGCCAAATCTGTCGATGTCACTGCAACTTCAGCAACAGTGGTGCCCGCAGGCAAGAAGCCCGCGCCCACATCAACAGTCCAGCTCCCGTCGTCAGCAACGGTGGTGGTCCATGTGTTGCCGTCGATCTCAACCTCGATCGCGGAACCAGCTTCGCCGGTTCCAACCAAGGTGACAGTTCCGCCATGCTCAACAGCATTCACGGTGCCATCACCACCCGCCGTAGAGGTGTCCACGGTCACAGCAGCTTCGGTATCGACGTCAAATTCGTGGGTCATGGTTGAGATGTTTCCAACCAGATCGGTTGAAACAATCGTCGCCATTGTCGAATATGTGCCCCCAGCCAACATGCTGGAATCGAAAGTAACGCTCCAGTTCCCGTCGCCATCGACGGTCACAGACTGCATTTGACCCTCGATGGTCACTTCAACGGTAGATCCGGCCTGACTGGTTCCTGTCAGTGTGACGCCCGCAGCATGTTCACCTGCGTTGATCAGATCATCCCCTGTCAGCGGGGCATTGCTCAGACCAATTTCGTTGACAGTATCGACCCGAATTTCTTCGTTGATTGTGGTCGAATTGCCAAAGCTGTCGGTCGCAGTGATCACAACCGCTTGAACATATTCACCCGCGGGCAAAACTGTTTCGTCAAACGTAAATGTCCACAATCCGTCTTCGCCAACAGTGATGGTTTCAACATGCTCGCCGATTGTGACGGTCAAGGTTGAACCCGCTTCAGCGGAGCCCGAAAGCTCAACACCATCCGCGTGATCATCTTCGTTAAACAAATCACCCGTCGACACCGTGCCTTCAACAGCCTCAACTGCTGGTGGTGTTGTGTCGATCTCAAAGGATGGCCCCCCCAGCTCGGTCACTTCTCCGGCAGGGTTGGTCACCACAACGGGGACATTTGTATAGACGCCATCGTCCGGGAAATCTTCGCCTTCAAATACGGCTTCCCACGTTCCATCCTCGCCTATATCCGTGGACACGGTGTCTTCGCCAATCGTCACGATAACTTCGGATCCAGGTTCGCCCGTGCCGGTGATCGTGATGGACGGCTCGTCATCACCGCCAAACTCATAACCTGCTTCGGGGTCATCGACGTTCGGGACAATAGGTGTCGATCCGCCGCCACCGCTGCCGCCGCCATCATCTCCGCCACCGGCTGCCAGTAGCGCCGCGGTCCCAAGACCAACCGCACCAAGACCGGCACCGGACATGCCAAGTCCGGCCGCGCCCAAAAGGCCGGCCCCAAGCATGCTTACTTCTTCGTCTTCGGGATAGAACGCACCATCCAAAGCGACCTGCGGCTCGTCCACAAAGATCAATTCGTCAGTCGGGCTCCATTTACCCCAAGTCTCGGTCGGGCCGTATTGGGCAAACAATGCGCCGCCATCGGCCTCGACAAGGCTGACTTGATTAAGCTCGCCGTTGGCGCTCAGGAAAAGGCGGCTTCCGCCCCCGTCTTCCGAGAAATACTGTTCAAGAACGATCACCCGGCCATCCGCCAAAGTAATCAAAAGATCATCTGCGGCGCGATCATAGCCGCCCAGTTGTGATCTGTCCAAGTTAAGGGAAATATCGCGTCCATTGCCAGCATCAATGAGGAAACCCTCATTTTCTCCACCAACAGAACCACGTTCAACTGCACCCACACGGGTGCGCACCACGAAATCGATCGCGCTCATGAAAACACCGCTTTACCTCTGTGTGACCTATTATTTTTTTTTGGTCACTTATTTTGCTCTGCCCAAGAAATAACTCAATCTCATGTCTGAGGCTAGGAAGAATCTTGAGAAGGCCGCGAAATCTTGGGGTTAGAGGCCGAATCGGCGCAATTTAGACCGGTTCCTGTGGCAAAAAAGCGGCAATCTCAAACGATCAAAGGATTACACTTGCGCCGGTTCGGGCAGATTTTTGGGCGGCGTGCCCCATCCGAACAGCCCATGCACCATCTTCCAAACTGACATCAGCCTGACCTTCGCCGCGTACAACTGCCAAAAATTTCTGGTGCTGATAAAATGTCGATCCATTGTGGTCGCCAGCCTGAAGCAGCCTGTCTTCGACCGGGATTTCCAGCGCGACCGGACCGGGTGGGTTGCGAGGGCTAATGACGACTTGTGGCGTTGGAGGGGCACCCAAGTGTTCTGGCCAGAACCGGCCCGGCCCCGGAACCTGAGCTTCAATTTTGCCCTTTGGTCCGACTGCGCTCAGCTCTTCTTGGAACCGCGCGCCTTCCGCGAACATGCACAGTTCCAGCATGGCACGCGCACCATTGGCGAAATCGACAATCACGTATCCACTGTCCCAGATATCCGGAACTTCTCCGTCATAGGTTTCATCCAGATGGTTCACCGCCTGACCTGCACTGGCCATCACGCGGACCGGATCGGATTTCAAAGCAAAGCGCATCAAGTCAAAGAAGTGACAGCATTTCTCCACCAAAGTGCCACCGGTCTTGTGATTGAACCGGTTCCAGTCCCCCACTTTGGTCAGGAATGGAAAGCGGTGTTCGCGGATCGTCAGCATTTTGACACCGCCGGTGGCCTGCTCCAGCTGCTCAAGAAATTTGGCAACCGGAGGCATGTAGCGGTACTCCATCGCGATCCAGATTGGCGCCGGATATGTTGTTTTGATCGCGTCGATCCGAGCAGCGTGATCCGGATCCGTATACAATGGCTTTTCCATCAACAGCGGCAGAGGTCGGCTTTGTGCGATTTCCTCAAGCTGATCAATATGTAGATAGTTGGGACTAACCACCAAAAGACAATCCAAATCCGGCTCGGCCAACAAGTCATTAATAGATTCAACAAACACTGCATCTGGCGCGATTTCTTGGGCGCGGGCGGCCATTTCGGAGTCTGGCTCAAAGATTGCATGAACACGGGCACCGTCCAGCAAAGCGATATTGCGCAAATGCTCGCGCCCCATCATGCCGCAACCAATGACGCCGTAATTGAGGGTCTTTTGCATGCTTTTCTGCCTTATCTTAACCGTGATACATAGGTGGCCACGTTGGTGTCGATCCAACCGCGTGAAACTTCGACACGGTTTCCGTCTGCTGTCAGGCTGACCCGCGTCGCCAGCAATGCTGGCACACCGGACTGTTGCCCGAAGTCATTCGGGGCCCAGTCGGGAACCGCGCTAACTGAGAATCTGTCCTCTGCCGACGTGATCCACAGCCCCAGTTTTTCTCGGTAATACAGGTATAGGGATTCAGACAGATCAGCTTCGGAAACATCCGCCGCGCAATCTGCATCCAGCCAAATTTCTTCAACCACTGCTGGCGTACCGTTTAACCGGCGCAAACGTCTTATGCGATACGCTTCCGAGTTGGTCCCGAACTGCGGTAGGTCGGCAGGTTTCCCAACCCGCTCGACAGATAAAACATCAGCCGTTGGCAGGCCGCCACCGTCAAGCAATTCGACACGAAAAAACGTATATACTGACTGAACATCACTGCGGGCACGAATATAGTTGCCGGACCCTTGAATGCGTTCCAGCAGACCTTTTTCAGTTAAATCCGCCAGTGATTTACGCAATGTCCCGACCGAAGTTCCAAGCTGCGCGGCATAGTCTCTCTCTGGCGGCAGGCGCTCTCCGTCCGCCAGTCGTCCGGCATTTATCTCACGGATCAACATCTCGCTGATTTGCAAATAAAGCGGCAGGGAATGTCGGTCTCTCATCAGATGGCTTTCAAAATTGATCCACCATTGATTTACTTAAAATCGAGTGCTACGCAAGAGAAAATGCATGGGAGGTGCACCTTATGACAATCGTGCCAATCACGTCGCCCGATCTGGATGCGGCAGAAGTATCCTGGTTCGCCGCGCTTTGCTCGGATGACTATGAGTTCCTAGGGGTTCCAGACGGAAAACTAAGGTCCAGCTGGGCGCATTGTTCCAGCATCGTCAAAGAGGCCGAGGCGCAGGGGTTTCGCAACATCTTGTGCCCGTCATCCTATCAAGTTGGCCAAGACACCCTTAGCTTTGTCGCAGGATGCGCCCCGATTACAGACAAGATCAACATGCTGGCCGCCGTGCGCTGCGGTGAAATGCAACCCATTATGCTGGCCCGCACCATTGCGACCTTGGATCACATGCTAGAAGGGCGACTAACGGTAAACATCATCTCGTCGGACTTTCCGGGCGAAAAGGATGACAGCAAATATCGCTACCAGCGGTCGCGCGAAGTGGTCGAAATTCTCAAGCAGGCGTGGACGCAAGACAAGATCAATCACCACGGTGACGTGTATAACTTTACCGACATGGGTGTTGATCCGGTTGTGCCTTATCAGACCGGCGGGCCGTTGTTGTATTTCGGTGGTTACAGCCCGGATGCGTTGGATCTGTGCGGCGAGCATTGCGACGTCTACTTGATGTGGCCGGAACCGAAAGAACAGCTTGCCGAACGTATGAAAGCCGTGCACGCCGTGGCCGAGAAATATGGCCGCACCTTGGACTACGGTTTGCGTGTGCACTGCATTGTGCGCGACACCGAAGCCGAAGCACGGGAATACGCGCAACACATCGTGTCCAAGCTGGACGACGACAAAGGCTCCGAAATTCGCGACCGCGCCCAAGACAGCATTTCCCTAGGTGTCTCCCACCAAGCCAAAAACCGCGAACTGGCTGACATGGAAGGTTTTGTCGAGCCAAACCTGTGGACGGGCGTAGGACGGGCGCGATCAGGATGCGGTGCCGCGCTGGTAGGATCAACCGATCAGGTGCTGAGCAAGCTGGAAGAGTATCAAAAGATGGGCATGCGGGCCTTTATCCTGTCTGGATACCCACATATCGACGAATGCCAACACTTTGGCCAAAAGGTTTTGCCGCAGATGAAAACCTGTTCACTGCCTGAGGCCTATGGACGTGTTCCAACATCCGCGCCCGCAACGCCTTTGGCCGCGGGGCCCCGCCGCTAATTCCCGCAAGCCCTTGACACCCGCCGGTATCGCCACAGTTGAACCACTTCGACGAACGCGATATCGGGCACACATTAGACCCAAGATGACTGCCGAGCAGACCGGCACGACGGAGACCAAAATGGACCGCATCAAACTTAACGACGCGTTGGACGTAAGCCGCCTTGTCTATGGCATGTGGCGTATTGGTGATGACGCCGACACCAGCACCGCCCATGTCCAAAACAAGATTTCCGCCTGTCTGGACCAAGGCATCACAACGATGGATCAGGCCGACATCTATGGCGGATATGAGGCCGAAGAAATCTTGGGCAATGCCCTGACACCCGGCCTTCGCAATCAGATCGAAATTGTCACAAAATGCGATATCGTCGCCCCTGCGGGCCGGTATGCCGATGCAAAGGTCAAGTACTACGACACCAGCCGCGCTCATATTTTGGCCTCGGTTGAACATTCGTTGCGGTTGATGAAGACGGACCATATTGACCTTTTGTTGATCCACCGCCCCGACCCGTTGATGGACCATCACGAAACCGGCGCAGCGCTGGACGATGTCATCGCCAGCGGCAAAGTTCGCTCGGTCGGCGTTTCGAATTTCCGCCCTTATGACTGGGATCTGCTGCAATCGGGCATGAAAAACAAACTCGTCACAAACCAGATTGAGATGAGTTTGCTCTGCCATGAACCGTTTACCAATGGCGATCTTGCCCATTTGCAGCGCCTTGCTGTGCCGCCGATGGCGTGGTCCCCGCTGGGTGGCGGTGTCTTGTTTGATAGCGCAATTGCGGCACTGCGCACAAAACTGGCAGAAATCGGTGCTGACCAAGGGGTCGACGTCGCTGCCGTGGCTGTCGCGTGGCTTTTGGCGCACCCTGCCCGCATTCTTCCGGTCCTTGGCACCAACAATCTGGACCGTATCAAACAGATCAGCGATGCTGATCGTGTGACCATGGACCGTGTAACCTGGTACGAGCTGTACACGCTCGCGCTTGGCCACGAAGTCGCCTAGGGTCAAGAGAAAGCAGATCACGTGACCATACAAGCCACCAGTTTTGACCCGGCCCAATCTGATCCCCGCGCGTTTCGCGACGCTTTGGGGCGCTTTGGGACGGGGGTCACTGTGATTACCTGCGCCACGCCGACCGGCCCGATCGGGATCACCGCCAACAGCTTTGCCAGCGTGTCCCTAGATCCGGCATTAGTCCTTTGGTCTCCGGCGAAAAATTCTTCGCGCTATCCGTTCTATGTGGCGGCCAAGCATTTCGCCATTCATGTCCTTGGCGATGAACAACAGCATATTGGCAATGGGTTTGCGCGCTCGGCAGAGGCGTTTGACGGGCTTGATTGGGAAACCAATGCCCAAGGCGTGCCCATCATAAACAACTGCCTGTCCCGCTTTGAATGTGAAACTCATGCGATACATGATGGCGGTGACCATTCCATTGTCGTGGCCAAGGTTTTGCAGGTCTCTACCCGCACAGGCGATCCGTTGATGTTCTTTGGCGGACGATACGGAGCCTTCACCCCTGAGTGACTCGATTCGCACGGGTCGACGTTCTGCTTTTGGAAACAAACGTCCAATATTCACCAAATTGTGGACGGCTCGTGGCGGATGCCCCCCCAAAACGTGACATTTCCATCACTTGCCACAAAAGCAATCCTTGGACACTCTGGGAGAATTCCCAGATAACTTTTTTGTGATCGTTCAGGTGTTCAAATGCGAATTTTTTCAAACCCACTCACCGCCCTCTTTCTTATCCTCGCAATGAACGCAGCCGGATCTGCGCGCTCCGAAACAATGACCGCTGCCGACTTTATCGCCTTTGATGCAACACAGGCAAAGCTTGGCCAGCTTTTGTTTTATGACAAGGCTCTGTCGGGCAATCAGAACATCAGTTGTGGCACCTGCCATCATCATTCACTCGATGGCACCGACGGAATGAGCCTCGGCATTGGTGAAGGCGGTTCCGGCATTGGCCCCAACCGTTCACCAGGCGATGGTGTCACCCGAATTTCGGCACGGATCCCGCGCAACGCACCTGCTCTTTGGAACCTTGGCCACCGCGACGTGCGCGCATTGTTTCATGACGGGCGTGTTGAGGCGACAGACGCAAAGGGAGCCCGCTTTGACACCCCGGCTGGGGCCCGATTGCCTATGGGCTTAAACTCGATATTGGCTGCACAAGCGCTATTCCCCATGAGCTCCGGTGCCGAAATGGCCGGTGCTCCGGATGAAAATCCGGTTGGAGCCGCATTTTCGGATCAAATCGATAAAGGCTGGGACATGGTCGCAAAGCGCGTACATGGCATTCCAGATTATACCCCTGCATTCATCGCGGCTTTCCCGCATGTGAAAAACGTCGAAGACATCACAATCGTAGAGATCGCAAACGCATTGGCCGCCTTTATAGGAAACGAATGGCAAAGCTTTGACAGCCCCTATGACGATTGGGTCAAGCACGGGACCGCCCTACCAGAGGATGCTGAAAGAGGACGCCAGTTGTTTTTTGGAGAAGCAGGCTGCGCCCAGTGTCACAACGGTCCGCTTTTTTCCGATCAGGACTACCATTCGGTAGGAGTGCCAACGTTTGGCCCGGGCCGAGTTGAGGGGCAACGAGACATCGGACGGATGGAGACTACCGGCAATCCTGACGATGCATACAAGTTCCGGACACCTTCCCTCAGAAATGTCGCCTTGAGTGGGCCCTACGGGCATAACGGTGCCTTTCCTACCCTTAAAGACATAGTACGGCACATGGCAAACCCAGCAGTTTCACACGCCCAATGGCAGCCCGACATGGCTGCATTGCCAAAGATCGCATGGCTACAACCTGACGATTTCAGATTGGTTACTGACACTGCTGAAACTTTGCGCATCCTCAGCAATCTGGAAACAACCCAAATCGTCGCGAGTGAGGCCGACCTTGAAGATATCGAGGCATTTCTCAACGCACTTACCGGGCAAACCGCGAAGAAATTGCCATTGGGCCGGCCTTCGGAAGTACCAAGCGGCTTGCCCGTTGATTGATCTGCGCTAGCCCGCTTTCAACAATTCTCGGATTACAGGCTGTTTACGTGGCTTGCGATCCAACGATTTTATCAGTTTAGAAAGTTGCTTTTCATGAACTCGGCGCGCCGCCGATCTAGGAGTGAACCAGCGCCGAGTGCGTTGCTTACGCTCTTTCCAATCACGCTTCATCTTTTCGACAATCATAGGATAGACGCGCACCACACAAGGCAGTTTTGTACCATCGTCCAGTACTTTGATATACTTATAGGTCCCGATCATATCCCGACTGATCCGGCCTTTGATACCTGCCTCTTCCAGCGCTTCGATTGAAGCTGCTTTCCACGGTTTGGTGTCGTCCATTTCCCAGCCTTTTGGAACAATCCAACGGCCTGTGCCGCGTGACGTCACCATCAAAATCTCGAGTTTGCCTTCACCATTCCAGCGCATAGGCAATGCCGCAATCTGTTCGCCTTTTTTACCCATTTTGTCCTCGCACTCGCAAAAGCAAGCTTTTTGTAACCCGCCCCCAAAAGGTTCGCTCCTGCTGACGCGGAGTCTTTGGGGTAAAAACCGTGACTTTGTCCATCGCCAGTCACTCCCTAGAGCCCGACAAAGAAATATTGCTAAACATCTGAACAAGATCAGGATCGCCTGCGGCTCTGTTAGCCGACTTTTGTGCGGTTTTTGGGCGTCCTTCAAGTCGTCAAACAAAATTTCATGGAGACTTTCGCCAAAACAAACCGTTTTTCGGACATTGCCCCCGCTAAAGTGAAGGTTCTGCATCGCTTTCGAAGAAACGTCCAATCGCAACAAAATCGATGGACAAGGCCCCGTCTAATTGAGGGGTCATGGCGGCGAAAACTCGAAGCCAGACCAATTTAATTAGTAACGGACCGAAACCCGCTCAGCGAGCGTCGAAAAGGTACAAATCAAATTATTAGACCGAAGGCGATTGGTGCAAACGGAAGCTTACAAGAGATGAACCGTGTGGTTTGTATATTGCCCGTTCATTCAGGACGGCATTTACTATGTAGCGGTCTAGATTTTCTGCTGAAGAATTTCAGTTGATTCCGGGATCACCCCCGGAAAGGTCTGTTTTTATGTTCAACAATCGTGACAAGTGGAGGGGTTCATTCGGTGAGTTTTAAGAGGCATTCTGCGCGTGCTCGAGAAGAGAGTGGGTTAAACGCCAAAGGCCGCCCGTTGAGGGCGGCCTTTTGGGTATTATTGGTTGCGGGAGTAGGATTTGAACCTACGACCTTCAGGTTATGAGCCTGAC
>NZ_QKMF01000012.1 GCF_003208435.1 Pelagimonas varians
ACCATCGAAGCGATGAAAATGGAAACCGGCATCCACGCCGAAAAAGACGCCGTCATCAAAGCCCTGCACGTCTCTCCAGGCGCACAAATCGACGCCAAAGACCTCCTCATCGAACTCGGGTAAAGTCCGGTTGAAAAACAAGTTGGAAGCCTCGCCTTAACTGGTGGGGCTTTTTTCATGGGAGCAAGGGACGACCTTTGCCCCCTCGCCCTTGGCGGCCTTTTGGTTTGCCGAGGAAACAAGGCCCAAGCATGTTTGTGGGCAATTGACAGGCCGGTCATTGCTTCTGACATTGCACTCCTCCAACGAACTCCCTACCCTCATCACAAGTCCTTATGGGGAAGGGTTTGTTTTGCGAAAAGCTGTGACGGTTTGTGGCTATATTCTGGCTGTGTTTCTTGCAGGTCCCGCTTTGGCGGACGCCCCAAAGCGCGTTGTATCTTCGGATTGGCAGATCAGTCAGGCATGGGCCGCGGCCCGCGCAACCTTGCCCACGGCACTTGGCGCGACAGAGAAACGATACGGGTGGTTCAGCCCTTCGTTGGCCCTGAAGGTTGCCTTGCCTGTCGAAGACCCTGACGTTCAGGCTGAAATGATCTGGGTCGACCGGATCCGCCGTAACGGCACTATGTTCGAAGCCCGTCTGGCAGGGTACCCGCACCATATGCCGGCTATGCGCATGGGCGACACCGTTGGCTTCTTTTACGACCAGATCGCAGATTGGGCCGTTCAGGCGGTGGATGGACGGTTTTACGGCTATTACACCACCCGCGTCTTGATCAAATCAATGGACCCCGAGCGCGCCGCCAAATACCAGGCAACGCTGGTAAACAATCCGCTGCCGCCTGGATGGCGGTTTAACCCCGAAAAATAATGCAGTTTCGCGCTGCTCGACCGGACGGGCACAAGTGGCCGCGGGGGGGGCATAGCGCGCGAATAAATGCCTCTGCTCTGGCCGCGCCCATCACGTTACCGCGCCATACGTTGGTCAAAGCAACACGAATCCCCGCCGGTCCAGATTTGCCGCCCCTCGCCGAAATTCGGCCTGTCGTTCCAATTTCAGTTTTGCAACGCTAAAGTTTCGCTTTTGTCGTCCGGTATTCCTGACCTCAAGGCAAATTTAATACCGGTATTCCTGACTGAGATCCCGCGCTGTCTGCTCGTATCATGTGGGTATGGAACATTTTACACCAAACCACTTTGACGGCCCTGAGGCCATTGTCCCCGCCCCCCTGCTGCAATTTCTACAGCACTTCGGAACAGCACAAAGTACCGACGAAACATGGGGCCATTTGAGACAGCTAAGCGCGGCTTTCGGGCTTGGTCAGGTTGCCTACTTCCAATCGGTGAGTTCGCTGGATGATCCTGCAGAGCAACCGCAGGACTGGCGCATTGTAACCACCGCAACGCAAGCTTGTCATGATCGCTTGGCCCACAGTCCAATGGCGCTGAAATTGGCCGCTTCTGACCCCAATGGGGTAAAAATGACCCCCACCTTCTTGCATGTGCGCGATCCCTTGGTTTCCGACGCAACCCACCGTCGTCAAATGGCAATGCTGCAAGAATTGGACATGACCACCGCGTTCGCAATTCCTGTAATTTCAGGCGACGCTTTCGACAAAGCTGTGATGGTTTTTGGCAGCCATATGCACCCTGATGAGTTCATGTCCCAGATCGAACGCTTCGGCTGTAGCCTACACATCGCCGCCATGGCATCCCATGCACGCTATGTCTCTCTTTATAAGCAGGAGTTCGTGCTTCGAACCCGGCTGACCGACAAGCAATCTGAATTGATCAGATTGGTTGGAATGGGTCTTTTGGACAAGCAGATTGCCCATCAACTGGGCATATCATTTTCTGCCGTGCGGCAACGGCTGGCTGCTGTTCAACAAAAAACCGGTGCTCGCAATCGCGCCCATCTGGCAGCGATGGCCATGCGCATTGATTTGACGGCGGACGCCCTAATGGCCAACCCCCAGATGGCTGCTGGGTAGCCCTGCATACTCCCAAACCCGTGTTCATGCCCGCCCCGAAACCCGCATCAGTCAGCGGCAATCAAAGCCAGATCGGTGGCGGAAAAGAAAAACTTCGACTTAGTGCAATTTTCCACTTGCGCCCCTCGGCTACACGGCCTAAATCGCCTCTACCGTTCAGGTGCGGGCGTAGCTCAGGGGTAGAGCATAACCTTGCCAAGGTTAGGGTCGGGCGTTCGAATCGCCTCGCCCGCTCCAGAACGAAAACGACAAGATGGTTTGCGGGCGTAGCTCAGGGGTAGAGCATAACCTTGCCAAGGTTAGGGTCGGGCGTTCGAATCGCCTCGCCCGCTCCATCTGTCAGTTTATCTTAGAACAGTTTGAAATCGCAGCGCTTTTAGCGCGGGTTCTGCTGTTGTGGATTTGGTCCTCAGCCTCGCTTGATGAGGGGCAGAGTTTCCCCTGCCCCACCTTTTCAAATCAGATCCAGAATAAGCTGCGGCACGCCGTCTGATGTGTGCTCGCGCGTGTGGCCATTAGGGCCGATCACCGCAGACACCCGTTTGCGCAGATTGCTAAAGCTGTCAAAGCGCACAACATCGACCGGCACATCGAAATCCAGCGCGACCGCCGTCCAGCCTTTTGTACGCTCGATAGACCGCACAACGGTTGCATCAAATGGTTGGGACAAATACCGCCCCCGCACGCGGGCCCCTACAGCAAGACCTTGGGCCAACTCCGGTAATTTGCTTTTGCAGGTGTTCCAATCGCGAAACCCATAGCTTTGTGCAATCAGCTCTAACGAAGCTGAATGCGACAGCCCAACGCCTTCAACGGCCTTGGATGCACGCAGGGCTTTGGCCTCGGCCTTGGCCCCGCTGAGTGTCGGGAGAAGCCGCGTCATGACTGCCCCTCCGCTGTTGAATGAAACACACCGTAGTGAAAGACACCGCCGCGAGCATTGTGGCTCAACACCAGTGTCAGCAATCCTAGCACCAGGATTTCCGCGATCGGGCCGGCCAGCCAAATCCCCATCTCGCCAATCGTCAAAGCCAGTAAAAACGTCAAAGGAATCGCAAACAGGAACGGTTTCGATAATCCCAACAGGGCAGCACGCCCCGCATCACCGATCGCTTGAAAATAACCGGCAACCATCATGGTCGGCCCTGCCAGAATGAATAGGGAAACGGCAATGGGCATCACCCGCACCACCTCGGAAATCACCGCCGGATCGTCCACAAAAGCGGCCCCGACCTCCTGCGCAAACACCGTCAGAACCAATTGCACCATACCGCAATAGACAAGTGAAACCACAACCGCGATTTTCAAGCTGCCGTTAGAGCGGGCCCATGCTTTGGCCCCGTAGTTATTGCCCGTGATCGTTTGCATGGCGTGTGACAGGCCCAATAGCGGCATAAAGCAAAAGGTCATCACCCGCGTAAAGATCCCATAGGCCGAAACAGTGTCGGCATAGCGCGGGCTGTCCACCAGTTGCAGCGCCGCAATAACAACTGCCGACCCAAGCGCCACACCGACGAAAGTCAGACTTTGCGGCGCGCCAAGCGCCAGAATACGCCCCCAAGAGCTGGTCAAACGATGCTCAAACAGGGTTTGTGGCCGCAGATGGGTTTTACCGCGCAAACGAAATGCCAGAACAATGCTGAATGACAGCAACTGCGCGAGGATCGTGCCATAGGCCGACCCCGCCACGCCCATATCAAACCGGGCGATCAACAGATAGTTAAAGCCGATATTTGCAAGGGTGACCAAGACCCCCATCAGCGCCATAAACCCGACCCGCCCTTCGTTGCGCAGGGCGTCAAAGTTGACGGACAGCACAAACATCAAGGGCGAGGCCAACACTGTGATGCGCAAATAGATCAGGCCCAAATCGGCCAGTTCGGTATCTCCGGCAGACAAAAGCAACGCCGTCGGCTGCCCAAGCAGGACATACAAAACAATGAGACCAAGCCCGAGAGTGATAGCAAGCCCATGCGCTCCAACAAAGTCGGATTGCGCAGTATAGATATCACCCGCCCCAAGATGGCGCGCAAGGCGGCTCGACATGCCGCTGGCGACCAGTGTCGATAAGGCAATCATCACCATGTACAACGGGAACATCAAGGTCACCGCCGCCAAGGCCTGAGGGCCGACATAATGGCCAAGAAACAGCGCATCGGCGACAGCCAAAGCCCCGTTCACTGCCATGACAAAGATGATCGGCAAAGCAGTTTTTAAATAAGTCACACCCAAAGATTGAGTGAGAAACGTGTTGTCATTGGGGGCAGACATACCTGTCTTCCTCTTCGTTACAATCGCGCCGGAAACCGGAAAAGAATAGGACCCGCATTGCCATCCGCGCGAAGACGTGGAGGATAGGTAGATTGTTCTGAAACTGAACTTCACCATGACAAATGTCTGCGGGTGGCAGGCGTCAGCAGCCTAGACGGATAGCTAGGCACATTGTTTGTCTGCGTCAAGGGCCATGGTCTCAGAGCCACAAATCGAAGACGCTGGTGCCGGCGGACCTTGGCACCGGTGCCCTCGTTTTCTATAAGCCAGCTTAGTCCAGAGGAGAGTGCCATGCGCCGCGCGCAAATCAGCCGCCAAACCGCCGAAACCGCAATTTCGGTCGAGATCAATCTCGACGGAACCGGTGTTTATGACAACAAAACCGGGGTTGGGTTCTTTGACCACATGCTGGATCAACTGTCGCGCCATTCCTTGATCGACATGACTGTGCGCTGCGATGGTGATTTGCACATCGACGATCATCATACGGTCGAGGACGTCGGCATTGCTTTGGGCCAAGCCCTGATTCAAGCGCTTGGCGACAAACGCGGAATTCGCCGGTATGGCGATTGCCTTCTGGCGATGGATGATGCGCTGGTGCGCACAGCGCTGGACCTGTCCGGCCGCCCTTATCTGGTCTGGAACCTTGATCTGCCCACGCAAAAGATCGGCACGTTCGATTGCGAGCTGGTGCGTGAGTTTTTCCAAGCCTTCAGCACCCATGGCGGCATCACCTTGCACGTCGATGCGCTGCACGGCATCAACAGCCACCACATCGCCGAGGCGGCCTTTAAGTCGGTGGCACGGGCGATGCGCGAAGCGGTTGAACCTGATCCGCGCAAATCCGACGCCATCCCGTCGACCAAGGGCATGCTGTAAACTTTCCAAGGGGGCTGCGGCCCCCTTTTTGATACCAGAGCGGTGCATCAAGCCGCAACACCCCAGGGCTGACGGCGTAAATACCATTCCGCCAGCACCAGATTTGGCACCCAGCAAAGCCAAGCGACGCTTTGATAGCCAGTCTCAAACCCAAATCCCCAAATCAACAGCGGCATTTCAATCCGCAACGTTACTGCGGCCAGCGTTAGCGCGGCGGATCGGATGATCCATTGTCGGTGCTGCACGACGCGGCGTCCAATGGCGTGCCAAATCGCAAGGCCGGTTGTGACAAGCCATGCCGCTGACAATAAGAAAAAGCCCAAACCGGCAACCGCCCCCGTGGCCGTGGCCGCATCAGGCGCAATAATCAGCCCTGCAACACCGGCCAGCAAAATCGCCACGCCGTAGACCCGCCCCAACCACCGGTGCAGCCCCAAACGGGTCTTGCGCAGCTTGGGTGACAGCTGAAACGGCAAGATAGCCAAAGCAATCGGGGCGCAGATTATGTGAATATAGAAGGCCAGCTTTGCACCGTCCAGATGATGCACCATCGCGGGCATTGATACATCGACACCGAAGACCATGAACCGCCACGATACAAGGGCGACGAGCAGTGAAAAGGTCCAAAGTAAAATAGAATTGAGTTTTGAAAAAGCAGGCATTGATACATCTCCATTTTAAATTGACAGTGTCAACTTTACAGCGTCAACATATAAGATAACTTGACACTGTCAATCATCTTGATACCGTCTACCCAAATGACTGACGCAATTGAAAAAACTCCGCACCATCATGGAAACCTGCGGGCTGCATTGATCGAATCGGGCGTGTCGATTTTGATCGAAGACGGTCTGAGCAAGCTGACATTGCGGCGCTGTGCCGCCCGTGCCGGCGTATCTCATGCCGCCCCCGCCCATCATTTCAATGGAGTTGCAGGCTTAAGGGCCGCTATCTCGGAGGAAGGGTTTCGCATCTTTCGCAACTACATGCTGGATGCGCGCAACAATGCCGGATCGAATGCTCATGAACGGCTCAAGGCGATCTGCCGCGGCTATATCTACTTTGCAATCGACAATCCGGCCCTGTTTGAATTGGCCTTTTCAATCAAGGTCATTGGCGATCTGCAAACAAAGCCTGAAACCGACACGGTAGCAGTGGGATATGATGTCCTGCGAGAGACCTGCGCGCCTTTTGTGCCCGAAAATGGCGATCCGTTTATCGTCGAATCCCAAGTTTGGTCGTTGATCCACGGCTACGCCACACTGCAACTGACTGGCCGTTTTGGCGGCACCACCCCAGAACACCCCTGCGGACCGGGATTTGATCAGGTAATCTCGCTTCTGGATCACCTACCAGTGTTGCGAGGGACTTGACCCCGGCGCAGCTTCGCGGCAATCGAAGCACAACGTAGGAAAGGGCCATACCATGCTGACAGCAATCATCGACTATGAGAGCGGAAATTTGCATTCGGCGGAAAAGGCGTTTCAGCGCATGGCCACTGAAATCGGCGGCACCGAGGTGGTCATAACAGACGACCCCGATGTTGTCGCCAAAGCCGATCACCTTGTGCTGCCCGGCGACGGAGCTTTTCCGTCCTGTGCCGCTGCACTACGTGCCTCTGGATGCTTTGACGCGATGGTCGAAGCGGTCGAGGTTAAAGGCCGCCCGTTTTTGGGCATTTGCGTCGGTATGCAGTTGATGGCCCGCAAAGGGCACGAATATGAACAGACCGATGGCCTTGGCTGGATCAACGGAGAGATTGTCAAAATCACCCCCGAAGACAAAGCGCTAAAGGTGCCACATATGGGCTGGAACGATCTAGTGATCGAACAGCCGCATCCGGTCTTAGACGGTTTGAAAACCGGCGATCATGCCTATTTTGTGCATTCCTACCAAATGCATATGGATGATCTTACGCAGCGTGTTGCCCATGTCGATTATGGCAATGACATCACCGCAATCGTAGCGCGCGACAACCGGATCGGGTTGCAATTCCACCCCGAAAAAAGCGCCGATGCGGGACTGCGGATGATTGCCAATTTCCTACGCTGGAAACCCTAAGCCACAAAAAAAGGCCGCCCAGACTGAGCGGCCTTTAACGTTTCGGAATGCCAAGCTTAATTCACACGGGTCCATGTCTGGCTTGAGCAAATCAGACCGCCGGCAACACAGCCCTTAAGCTTGATCTTGTTGCCATTGAGCTGCATTTTCCCCAGATAGATCTTGTCATTGGACGGACGCCAAACCTTGCCTTCATAGGCTCCGCCCCCCTTGGGAGCCATGTTCCGGACCAGCTGTTTGCCTTTGTTGGGGGAATTGTATTCGCCCGTATCGTTGAATGTCCGCGCAATTGTCCCGCACATGTTGCCTCCGCAGGGGGCCATTTTGATGTGGGCATAGGCACCATCATCCGGTTGTGTCTTCCAGACGCCTGCAATCGGGTCCGCCAACGCGGCGGTTCCAACCAAGGTTAAGGCGGCTATCAATGCCAGTCTTTTCATGTCTCGCTCTCCTCCCATTGAGATCGCTTTCAGCTTGACGTACGCGTCACCCGCCGATCAAGCGTGACCCAAGGTCGACTTGCATGTTTCGTGGCGTCAGACTAATGGGCAAACAAGCGCAAAGATAGGGGCCCCAGCCATGATCCTTTACCCGGCAATCGACCTGAAAGACGGCAACGCAGTGCGACTGCTGCGCGGCGATATGGACAAAGCAACAGTGTTTAGCGACGATCCTGCCGCCCAAGCGATGGAATTTGTCGCGGCCGGTTGCGAATGGTTGCACCTTGTTGACCTGAACGGTGCCTTCGCAGGCGAACCTGTGAACGCCGCAGCAGTCGAAGCCATCTTGAGCCAAACCAAAACCCCGGCGCAGCTGGGCGGCGGTATCCGCGACATGGCAACAATCGAAATGTGGCTGTCAAAAGGTTTGGCACGCGTCATCCTTGGCACTGTCGCAGTTGAAAACCCCGCACTGGTGCGCGAAGCCGCCCGCGCCTTTCCCGGTCAGGTCGCTGTTGGAATCGACGCCAAAGACGGCAAAGTCGCCACCAAAGGCTGGGCCGAAGTGACCAATGTCGACGCCACAGATCTGGCGAAATCCTTTGAGGATGCCGGTGTTGCAGCGATCATTTACACCGACATCAACCGTGATGGCGCAATGCAAGGCCCCAACGTCGAGGCCACTGCCGCATTGGCCAAAGCTGTGACGATCCCCGTCATTGCCTCGGGCGGCGTGTCGTCCCTGTCCGACCTCAAGGACCTGAACGAATGCGGGGCCCCCTTGAACGGAGCAATCTCAGGCCGCGCGCTGTATGACGGCGCAATTGACCTCAAAGACGCTTTGGCTCTGCTCAAGGCATAACAGCTGAAAACAGGACGCTTTGCCACGGTTTCAATGCTGCATGTGCGGCATATCTTCTGCCTGAAGAGGAAGATTACCGTGTCCAAAGTGTTCTATTGCCCCCTGCCCGCCACCAGTGCCTTGCACCAAATGCACGCGCCGGACGATTTTCTGGATTGCTATCGTGTGGCGTCAAACATGGCACCGAGGCCTGCCGCCGAGATTATCACCAACTTTCCCGATTGGGTGCGCCCTTTGCTCGCTCTACGCGGCCTGATCACCAGTCCCTTTGGCCTAAAACAATCCGACAACAACGACTTAGACAGCGTCGGCCCCTTCCCGGTCGTTTCGGACACAGATCATGAACTGATCGCAGGGTTTGACGACAAGCACCTCAATTTTCGAGTCTCGGTGCTTCAGCAAGACGGCCATGTTCACTTGGCGACTTGGGTGCATGTCAACAATCTGGGCGGGCGGATTTATCTGACCAGTATTATGCCGTTCCACATCGCCATAGCCCGAAATGCACTGTCGCGCGTGGCACGCCATACAATCTCTGGCCAATCACAACGCGACACCGTAGAAGCCCTCTAAGCCTTACGGGAGCCGCACCATGCTCAAAACTCGAATAATTCCTTGCCTTGACGTCGCAGATGGACGCGTTGTCAAAGGTGTGAACTTTGTCGACTTGCGCGACGCCGGCGATCCTGTTGATGCTGCCCGCGCCTATGATGCCGCTGGGGCAGATGAAATTTGTTTTCTCGATATTCATGCCACCCATGAAAACCGCGGCACGATGTTTGATGTTGTCACCCGTACAGCCGAGCAATGCTTTATCCCGCTGACTGTCGGTGGTGGTGTGCGCAGCTCGGAAGATGTCCGCGCTTTGTTGCTCGCCGGTGCGGACAAGGTCAGCTTCAACTCTGCCGCCGTCGCAAACCCAGACGTTGTCGCAGATGCCGCAGACCGCTTTGGCAGCCAGTGCATTGTTGTCGCCATCGACGCCAAAACAGTCGAGCCGGGCCGCTGGGAAATCTTCACCCATGGCGGACGCAAATCGACTGGCATTGACGCCGTGGAATTTGCCAAAACCGTTGCGGCCAAAGGCTGCGGGGAAATCTTGCTGACCTCAATGGACCGCGACGGTACCAAAGCCGGCTTTAACTTGCCGCTCACCAAAGCCATCTCGGACGCCGTCAATGTGCCTGTGATTGCATCCGGCGGTGTTGGAACGCTGGACCATCTGGTTGAGGGCGTCACCAAAGGCGGTGCCAGCGCTGTCTTGGCCGCTTCAATCTTTCACTTCGGCGAATACACCATCGGCGAGGCCAAACAACACATGGCCGATGCCGGCGTTCCAGTGAGGCTGTGATGTCTATACTACACGATCTTGAAACCACGATTTTAGCGCGCAAATCTGCAGACCCCGACAGCAGTTGGACCGCAAAACTGCTGGCCAAAGGGCCGGAAAAATGCGCCGAAAAATTTGGTGAAGAAGCTATCGAAGCCATCATTGCCGCCGCAAAAGGCGATTGTGAAAACCTGACATATGAATCAGCGGATGTCCTCTACCACTTGCTGGTAATGCTGGCCGCGCGCGATATCGCACTTGATGATGTTCTTGGTGAATTGGCCCGCCGGCAAGGCACCTCCGGTATAGCTGAAAAAGCAGCACGCTAGAGATCATCCGCAGGCTGCGGGACGGTGGGCGGGGCGCATTTGCACAGCAAACAGCGCCGTTCTCGTCCTATTTGTCGCGTCACAATTTAGAAGACACCACACCAGTGGCAAACCCGCCCATGCGCAGCTCGCCAAACAGGCGCTGATATTCAATCTTCGGGCAGCGGTTCATCACCACGTTCAAACCACTCGCTTCGGCCTTTGCGGCTGAGTCCTGATTCTCTACCCCGATTTGCATCCAGATCGTACGCAGGTTTGGAAACGCGTCGATCGCTTCGTCGACAATCGGCCCCACCAGTTCTGACCGGCGAAAAATATCGACCATATCCACATCTTTGGGACAGTCACTCAAGCTGGCCAACACTTCTTGGCCAAACAGCGTTTTTCCTGCCGACATCGGATTGACCGGAACCACCCGAAACCCCTTTAGCGTCAAGTAACGTGCTACAAAATAGCTGGGACGGACAGGATTCATCGACACCCCAACCACGGCAATCACCCGCGTATGCGTCAAGATATCTTTGAGGAACGGGTCTGAATACGTCATTCCCCGACCCTAGCCCAACAATAAGCAAAGAAAAAGGCGCCCGGGTCACGACCGGGCGCCAGTAGCGGAACGAGGGACAGTCAAAGGCGTCGCGGGGGTTCCGGCCCCGCGTCCTGCATTCAATATAGACATTCATGCCACAGTTTAAACCCCCTTCACCCTTTTGTGAAAAAAACGCTTGCGCCGCCAAAACGATCCTTTGGAACCCTTTGCAAACGCTGGTTCAAACTCTCGTGCAAACTCTCGGAAGACTCCTGTCCAACTACCCGTTTTCGACGAAACAAAAACAACTTTCCAAATCCCTGCCAGGTTCCAACCGATGGCGCATCCTGATCGCAATGGATCTCGTCGCGCCACCCCTCGGGTAGGTCAACGCCGGATTGGTTCAGTTTTTCGAGCATCCATTTCAAGGGGATGTTGGACAATGCACGCGCTTTGGGCGTGGGGCCGATCATGCCACCGATGTCTCCATGCGCGCCGCGAAACCAAACCTGTTCGACTTTTCCGGACCATTCAGGGCGGCAACTCCACAAGACAGGCGCAAAGGCCATGCGTGTTTCGTCATGCGCCAATGCGTGAAATCCCCGGCGGATCGAATCGCCCAATTCATGGTTGTGGAATGTGTGGCTTTGCAGCCTGAATCGCCATAATAGAGGCAGACGCAGCCCCAAAGCTTTAACCGTATCCCACACCCCTATCATTTCGATCGGGGCTTGATCATGACAAAACTGACGCGAAAACGCCTGAGCAGATGTGCCCGAAGGCGCATAACGATACAGCCGATAGATTTGCCGGATATTCCGCTCTGTCGCATGTTGAGCTTGCAACAAACCAACTTGATCAATCACCCCAGCGAGCGAACGTACTGCATAGGCTCCGCGTGAAAACCCGACCAGAAAGATTCGGTCGCCGGGTCGATACCGCGACGCAAGATACCCATAAGCCCGGCAAATCTGCCGATTGATCCCGCGCCCTAAAACCACCTCATGGGTGCTTTTCCAATCGCGCCATTGTATGCCCGCCTCATAATAAAGCGATGCTTGCCCATGCGCCTGCAACAAACGAAACGTCAGCCCGGCGTTGGTTTCTTCGCCCCGTTTCAAGGTCGAAGCCGTGCCGTCCAGAATGATAACATGGTCGCGCGGCCCGCGTCTGGGGGTCAACGCCGAATGGTCCGATGCAAACCGCTTGCGGATCCATCCGAAAAACCTGTCCGTCAGTCCTGATGAGTTATGGCTTGTGTCCTGCATCCTTCAACATTTCCCACACCCTTTGCGGTGTGAATGGCATATCAGCCTGTTTGACCCCGTGCGCCCACAGCGCATCTTGCACTGCATTTGCCACAGCGGCCATCGCCCCGACGGTCCCCGCCTCACCGCACCCCTTCATCCCCATGGGATTGGTGGTCGACGGCACCGCTTCGGTCTCAAAGCGGATCATCGGCATAGTATCGGCGCGCGGCATCGCATAGTCCATAAACGTCGCCGTGAGCAACTGGCCCTCGTCGTCAAATACCACCCGTTCGCTCAGCGCTTGTCCAAGCCCTTGGGCAACACCGCCATGCACCTGACCTTCTGCCAGCATAGGATTAATCAGGTTACCAAAATCATCAACAACCGTATATTTTTCCACATGCGTTGCACCTGTGGCGGGATCAATCTCGACTTCGCAAAAATGCGCCCCGTTGGGAAAGCTGCGTCCAGGCAATTTGGCAGTGGCTTTCCAAGTCAGCAAATCACTGCGCCCCGCCTCTCGGGCCATTTGCGCAACCTCAAGCATGGTTGGGGTCACATTCGACCCTGTGATGCGAAAACTTTCATCGTCAAAGCTCACATCTGCGGCGTCGACTCCGGCCTGCTCTGCCAAAAACCCGGCAAAGCCGGATACCATATTGGCCACGGCCAACAGTGTGACATTGGTTTGCACCGTGACAGAGCGCGATCCACCCGTACCGCCGCCGCGTTCGATCTGATCTGAATCGCCTTGAACAACCTCGATCCGGTCTACAGGGATACCGGTTTGATCCGCTAAAAACTGGGCAAAAACCGTTTCATGCCCCTGCCCGTTTGACTGCGTACCGACATAAATTATCGCGCCGCCATCATCGGTGAAATCCACCTTTACGTCTTCGTCAGGCGCACCAAGGATGCTTTCGATGTAATAGCAAAGTCCAATCCCGCGGAGTTTTCCGTGCGCTTTCGATACCGCGCGGCGTCCGTCAAACCCCGCCAGATCGGCCTCGGTTTCGGCCCGTGTCAACACCCTGTCAAAATCGCCAACATCATAGGTTTCACCGGGAATGGTCGGATAGGGAAACTGGTCAGGGCGGATAAAGTTGATGCGGCGCAAGGCCTGAGGATCAATCCCGAACTCGCGGGCTGCGCGGTCCATCACCCGTTCGATCAAATAGATCGCTTCGGGCCGACCAGCACCGCGATATGCATCAACCTGTGTGGTGTTGGTATAAATCCCTTCGCATCGCATATAGGCCGCTGGGATGTCATAGACCCCTGTCAAAACCCGCGAAAACAGATGCGATTGGATCATCTGGGCAAATTGCGAATTATAGGCACCAAGGTTGCTAAGCGTGTGCAAACGGTATCCCAAAATGCGGTGATTTTCGTCAAAGGCCATTTCGGCACAGGATGTCAGATCACGTCCGGCATTGTCTGACAACATCGCCTCTGTTCGGTCCGACATCCACCGGATCGGACGCCCAAGCTGCCGCGCCGCAAAGGCGGTGACAAAATACTCAGGATAAGCCATGCCCTTCATGCCAAAGCCACCGCCCACGTCGGGGTTCGTGACGCGAATGTCGGCGGGATCAAGATGCAAAACGCGGGCCAATTCGCCCTTCATGCCCCATACGCCTTGCCCGCCAAAGGACAGATGCAAACGGCCTTCGACGACTTCTGCAAAACATCCGCGCGGCTCAAGTGAATTCACGATCACCCGATTGTCACTGACATCCAGTTTCACAACATGCGCCGCCGTTTCAAACGCCTTGGCCGTCGCTACTTCGTCGCCCAGCCCGTAGTCAAAGGCGCAATTGTCAGGCACCTCTGCGTGCAAAGCAGGTCCACCGGTCTGCAACGCCATATGAACCGGCAATTCGTCATAGTCGAAGACAATCAACTCAGAGGCATCCTTGGCCGCGTTCAGGTCTTCTGCGATGATAACCGCAACCGCTTCGCCGACAAATCGCACACGATCTTCGGCCAGGATTGGCCGCTTGGGGCGCGGTGCCTTTGATCCATCGCGCATCGGGGCAGACGAAAATGCCATACCGGTGTCCAGCCCCGCTTTGTCCAAATCGGACGCCGTAATAACCGCATGCACCCCCGGCACATCCACCGCATCACGTACATCAAGCTCGGTGATCCGCGCATGCGCCACAGGGGAGCGGAACACATAGGCATGAAGCGCATCGACAGGCGCAATATCATCCACATAGCGGCCTTGCCCAACCAACAAGCGGATATCTTCAACCCGTTTAACAGGCTGGCTTTTACCAAATTTATCCATGGGGTCCTCTTACGCCAAAGCAGTCTGTGAACTGTAGTCCGAATGACGCCCCTGTCCAGACTACCTGCGCAACGTAACAACCTCTTGCGCCCCATATCCGTTAAATCGGGTGGCCTGCGCCAACGAATAAGCCCCGATTCCATGAAACAAAAGATAGTCTCCTTCCGCAATCCCGTCGGGCAAAGGGAGCGGACTGGGCAACCGGTCAAGGCTGTCGCAGGTCGGGCCAAACACAATCCGATCTACGCGTTTATCGGGCTGCTTGCCGAATTCTGGTGTCACAAGGTCCACCCGCTCACCGGTTCCAAGGTCGCGCCACTCGTTCAGACCTCCGTAGATTCCATCGTTCAAAAACACCGCCTCGTCGGTCAGTGCTTTAACGCGCAAAGCCAAGGTAAAGCATTCCGAAACCATCCCCCGTCCCGGCTCGCAAACCAGCTTAGGGGGGGCATCCCCGAACCCGTTTTTCACCGCGCCTATGATGGCCGCAAAAATTCCGTCCAAGTCCGGCATACGGTCACAGCGATGCGCGGGAAATCCACCGCCAACATTGAGCCGCCGCAACTGTACACGGGCAGCACGGGCAATCTCGGCCGCCTTGCCGATGTAGCTGACCCACGCTTGGGCATCATGGCACTGCGTCCCCGGATGGAAGGTCATTGAAGGAACTCCGCCGCGCTTGGCAACTTCTGCCAACAAAGCTACCGCCAATTCTGGCTCTGCCCCGAATTTCGTGCCAAAATCATAGGCCGCCCCTGCGACGGGCAATTTGAACCGTACCGCGATTTCAACGCCGGTTATATCGCCCAGCTTGTCCAGCTCGCTCATCCGGTCAACCGACCAACTGGCCACACCGTACAGACGCGCCAAGGCGATTTCATCTCTCGAGCGGATCGGATTGTGGTAATGCAGCCGCGCATTGGGCAATACCTGCCGCACCCGCATCATCTCGTCCGGCGACGCGACATCGAAGGCTGTCACCCCCTCTTCGGCCAACACCGCCAGCACATCGATATGCGGATTGGCTTTGACGGCATAAGTCACCTCTCCGGGAAATCCGCTCAAGAAGTGTTGTGCCGTTGCCCGCAGCTGTTCGGGGTTAAAGAAAAAAATCGGCTCATCGGGGCGCTCGTTGCGCAGCCAAATCTGAGGCGATTCCAAAATTGTTTCCAAACGTCCCATGATGCGTATCCTTTGCCTGTATCAGCAGAATGCGCATCTAAACCCTCGATTTCACGTGTCAAATCTGCCAATCTGCCCGAAAATAAACGACATATTGCAGGGAAAAACATGCAAACTGACGAAATAGACATGAAACTTATATCTTTACTGTCAGAAAATGCCCGGCTTCCGGTTGCGGATTTGTCCCGCCGCCTCGGCATCGCGCGAACCACTGTTCAAGCGCGCATTGATCGATTGCAAGATCGCGGTGCCATTGCCGGATTTACGCTGCGCAAAGGGGCCAGCCTGCGCCCCGCTGTTCGCGCCACGGCCTTGCTGTCAATTGAACCACGCGCAGCCGCAGCGGTGATTGCCCGCCTCAAAACCCTACCGCAGGTAGAAACGGTCCACACCACGTCGGGCCGGTTTGATTTGATTGTCATTTTGTCCGCCCAAACCACCGAAGAACTGGACGAACGCCTTGATGATATCCGCGATGCACAAGGTGTCAAAACCTCGGAGAGCTTGATTCACCTCAGCACCAAAATCGACCGCGCCGGGTGACCCCGGTTTTGGCGGGCGCAGGGTGGGTGCGCCTGTCAAAAGCGGGGTCATCCGGCGTCTTCGTCGCCCTCTTTTGTTTCCGCAATGCTGTAAGTTTGGAACAGCTTTGTCTGAAACATAAAAAACAAGAAAATCGCAGCCGGCAAACCAAAGGTTTTGAAATAAACCCAGGTTTCAGTATCCATTGTTCGCCAGATTGTCTCGTTCAACACCGCCAAAGCGATGAACAAACCAGCAACCCGTTTGGTCAAAATCATCCAACCATCGTGTTTCAAGGGCATAAGCCCTTCCATCACCGATTTCAGATAGGATTCGCCGCGCATCAGGCCAAAGCCCAAAATCCCGCCAAACAGCAGGTAAATCAGCGTCGGTTTCATCTTGAAGAATCGCTCGTCATTGAACCAAACGCTCAACCCGCCAAAGACAACGATCAACACCGCCGTCACGGCCTGCATCCGGCTCAGATGGCCAGTCAGCTTCCAAAGCAGGCCTGTCGAAATCAAAAACAGCGGGATAAAGCCCGCGGTGACCACAATAAACCCCTGATAGTCCGTACCACCAATCGTAAAGATCTCATCCTTGAGCTTCAGATAGGCGATGAAGAACGCCACCAGCGGTCCATATTCCAAAATCGCCTTTAGCGTCGGGTTCGGTTGCTTTGTCATTCAAGGGCTCCTTTGGCTATCCAGATAGGCGCTCTATCCGCCAACCTCAACAACCACCGCGCCCAAAGCGATCAATGCCATCAAAGCGATGCGCCGCGGACCCACTGTTTCGCGCAGCACCAACCACCCGATCAGCGCCGCAAACACAGTCGAGGTTTCGCGCAAAATCGCGGCTTCGCCAACTTTATCAAGCCGTGTCGCCAACATGATCGACCCAAAGCTGAAATAGGCGAAGATCGCGCCAACAAACCCGCGTGCCAGCAGCGGCCCCATATCGGGTGGCGATTGCATATTGCGATAGCGCAGATAGGCAATGACCGGCATCAGCAACCCGTCGATAAAGAAAAACCACGCCAGAAAGGTAAATGGATTGGCCGTCGCGCGAATGCCATAGGCATCATAGGTGGTGTAAAGTGCCACAAACAGCCCCGTCCCCAACGCCAGAAACAGCGCCGATTTCAAGGTGTCGCGTTCGGTTTCCAAAAAGGCCCAGTTATAGGCCGCCAGCCCAAATATTCCGGCCAGCAAAATCGCCACCCCCAGCCACTGAATACCGGTAAAGCTCTCGCCAAACACCAAGGACGCACCAAACACCGTGAACAACGGCCCCGTTCCTCGCACAACCGGATAAACAACCGTAAAGGCCCCGCGGGAATAGGCCTGCGCTTGCATCAGTTTATAACCCATGTGGATTACAAAGACGCCGCCAAAGATCGGCCACATGTGCGGCTCGGGCCATGGCACAACAAACAGTGCAATCGGCATCGCCATGATGCCATACATGCCGTCAATTGCTCCGCGCGCCAGAAACGGATCGTGCCGCCCTTTTTGCAAGGCCCCGAAACACGCATGTAAAAACGCAGCCAGAATCGCCAGCCAAAGCGCAAGCTGATGCCCCGCCTCTGTCCCTTCCAGAGAGATCAGCCAATCACTCACTCGGCATCAAGACCGGTCAGCGCAGCCGCAAACTCTTCGGGATCGAACGGGGCCAAATCATCAATTTGTTCCCCGACACCAATCGCATGGATCGGCAGGCCAAATTTATCGGCAAGCGACACCAAGACGCCGCCGCGCGCTGTTCCATCCAGTTTGGTCATCACCAACCCCGATACATCCGAAATTTTCCGGAACACTTCGACCTGCGTCACAGCGTTTTGGCCCGTGGTGGCATCCAGCACCAACAATGTGTTGTGCGGCGCGTCAGGGTCTTTCTTGCGGATCACCCGGACAATCTTGGCCAACTCTTCCATCAAATCCTGACGGTTTTGCAATCGTCCCGCGGTATCAATCATCAACAGATCAGCCCCGTCTTCTTGGGCTTTGGTCATCGCATCATAGGCAAGGCTCGCGGGATCCGACCCTTCGGGTGCGGTCAAAACCGGCACGCCCGCGCGGTCCCCCCAGACTTGCAATTGTTCTACCGCTGCAGCGCGGAACGTATCACCCGCAGCGATCACCACCTTTTTTCCGGCCGCGCGGAACTGGGACGCCAGCTTGCCGATGGTTGTGGTTTTGCCCGATCCATTCACCCCGACCACCAAAACCACCTGTGGTTTCGTTGCGTATAGCGGCAAAGGTTTTGCCACCGGCTCCATGATGCGGGCAATTTCGCCGGCCAAAAGCCCTTTGATTTCGGTCACAGACAGCTTCTTGCCCATCCGCCCTTCGGCGATATTGGCAGACACGCGCAGGGCTGTATCAACCCCCATATCGGACTGGATCAACAGCTCCTCAAGGCTTTCAAGCATGTCATCGTCAAGCACACGGCGAAGGTCGGCACTTTCCCCGCCACGCCCCATCAGGCGGCCCAAAATACCGGGCTTGGATGCTTCTTCCGGTGCTTGGGCCACAGCCTCAGCCAACGGGTCCGAAGACCGCACTAAATCTGTCTCTTGGTCTGGTGCCACCTCGGACGCGGGCTCGGATTCATCGGTTGGGATTTCAGCGATGTCGTTAGGTATTGCATCCGGTGTTTTAACCGGCTCCGGCGCAGGAACATCCACCTCGGGCGCAGCGTCTTCGCCACCATCTTGGACAATCGCATCCAGTCCCTCATCCAATTTGGAAGAGGATTTGAACAATTTGTTTTTGAGTTTGCCGAAAAAGGACATGTCTAAGCCTGCATATAACTGTTCCTTCCACCTAATACGGCTGGCGCTGCAATAAAAGTCTCAGTTGACCTATGGCTGCGAAAGCCCCTTATTTGACACTATGATGTTACGCGCGTTTCTTTGTGTTTTGCTGTTGGCGGGTCTCACCGCACCTTTGGCCCCCCGATCGGCCCAAGCCGATACAGATGAACCGGGCACCATGTGTTCGGATGGTGCATTCGGGCAGGTGCAGTGCATCCGGCCCACCCATTTTGTCTTTGACACCTGCCAAGCCATCGAAGCCTTTGCGAACGACAGCAATCTGGATCCTGGTTTCTTTGCCCGTCTGATCTGGCAAGAAAGCCGCTTTGACCCCAATGCGCTGAGCCATGCCAATGCACGCGGCATCGCCCAATTTATTCCTTCAACCGCTGAGCTACGCGGATTACGCGACCCGTACAATCCCGCCCAAGCGCTTGAGTATTCAGCAGAATATCTGGGGGATATGAGTCAACGATTTGGCAATCATGGCCTGGCGGCTGTCGGTTATAATGGCGGCGAACGGCGGGCCAACGGGTTGATGGCCGGCACCGGCGGGCTGGCGTCCGAAACCGTCAAATACGTCAAAATCATCACCGGCTTCCCAGCAGAGATCTGGGCCCACAACCCGCCTGCAACCCATGACTACCGCCTGCAAAAAGACAAACCCTTTCAACAGGCCTGTTATGAATTGGCGCGCAAACGCAAATTGTCCAAGTACCCGCCGCTCGAGCCGCCAAAACCCAAGTTGAAAAAGTGGGGGGTGCAGATGGCCTTTGGCGTGACGAAAAAGCGCGCTTTGGAGCAGTACAAGGCCCGCGCAAAGAGTTGCGCATCAGTTGTAAAATCCGAAAATCCCGATTTGATTTGGCAAAAAAGCCGTGCAAGCCCCAAAGGTGGATACTTTTTGGCCCGCATCGGGCGAGACAGCCGTGATGGCGCGTGGAAATTGTGCGGTCGCCTCAAGGCAAAGGGATGTATCTGCACCGTTTTTCGCAATCACTAACCAATCCAGATAAACCCGACAAACAACGCCACTTGGCCCAAATAGTAAAACCCCCAAATGGCGTGAGATTGAACAGGCCAGTGGTGCTGTAGGAATCTTTCCTGCCCGATAAAGGCATCCGACATCATGAACAAAAGCGCCCCGGCCAGCGTGATGGTCTGCCCCGCCCCAGAGGGTTGCAGCACTGCACCGGCCCCCATCAGCCCGATGATCGCTACATAGATCAGCACCGGTATCGCCAGCGCCCCGGCCTTGCGGGCAAACACCGGCCCGAGCCACAAAGCGGCTGCGGCGACACCAACAACCAATACGGATTGAGGGCTGCCAAGTTCGACCAGCCCACCGGAATAGAACAAACCAAAATACGTCAGATGGCCAAGGGCAAAAGCCAGCATTCCAATCAAAAAGGCCCTGTCTCCGGGGCGGGACAAGGCCAAGTCACCCAAGGCGGACAATCCAAGTGCCAAGGCCAAAACCGGATGCCCGACCGCATAGGCCCAAACACAGAGCGCCCCGACCGCAAGGGTTTTGCACAAGGATCGCGGCCAGGACTCTCCGCTCCAAAACGTAAAGCAAAGTGCGCTGCTGGCCGAGAGCACGGCCAGTAAAGTGAAAATGATCGGAAAGGCGGCAACGTCTGACATTGGGTGTTTCGCTCAAAAAACGGACCGGAGCCATGCGGGGCGCAATTTAACCAATGGTCATATCGCGCCCGCATGCGCCCGTTTTAGATCTCGTCCGGAAAATGCTTGATCGTCAAGCGGATCGGGTTCGGAGCCGCCTGCCCCAAGCCGCAAATAGACGTGTCGATCATCGCGTTGCTCAACTCTTCGAGCAGGTCTTGATCCCATGACTTGGCTTGCATGAGTTTAACAGCCTTTTCACACCCCACCCGGCAGGGCGTACACTGACCACAGCTTTCGTCCTCGAAGAACCGCAACATGTTCAACGCCGCATCGCGGGCGCTGTCATGATCAGACAAAACCACCACAGCGGCCGATCCGATAAAGGTGCCATGGGGCTGCAAGGTGTCAAAATCCAACGGGACATCCGCCATAGATGCAGGCAACAGACCAGAAGATGGGCCGCCCGGTTGATAGGCTTTCAGGCTGTGACCGTCGAGCATCCCGCCGCAGGCTGCAATGACATCTGTGATCGTTGATCCCGCAGGCAACAAATACACCCCCGGGTTTTTCACGCGCCCTGACACCGAATAATTGCGCAGGCCAATGCGGCCATTCTTTTCAACCGAGCTGAAAATCTCGGGACCTTCGCGGCAGATTTTTCCGACCCAATACAGGGTTTCGACGTTGTGAACCAATGTCGGGCGACCAAAAATTCCGACCTGAGCGACAAAGGGCGGGCGATGGCGCGGCATGCCGCGTTTGCCTTCAATGCTTTCGATCATCGCGCTTTCTTCGCCGCAGATATAGGCACCGGCACCGCGGCGCAGATCAATATACCCTTTTTCGACAAGGCCGGCCTCTTCCAGCGCGGCAATCTCGCGGCGCAAGATTTCCAGCACAGCCGGATATTCGTCGCGCATATAGATGAAACAAGTTTCCGCTTCGATCGACCATGCGCCAATCAGCATGCCCTCAAGAAACATATGCGGTTCACGTTCAAGGTGGAACCGATCCTTGAATGTACCCGGTTCACCTTCATCGCCGTTTACAGCCAGATAGCGCGGGCCTGCCTCGGCGCGTACAAAATCCCATTTGCGGCCTGACGGAAATCCGGCGCCGCCCAAACCGCGCAGACCCGATGCCAAAACCGTTTCTTGAACCTGATGCGGTTCACCGTTTTCGCGCAGCTCCAACAGCTTTTTGTAGCCCCCTGTGGCCTGATAAGCGGCCAGAGTTTCATAGTCAGGGATGCGGGCGTGGGTTTCGTCGGCCTTGATGGCTGCGATGATCTTTTCCGGTGTCGCGAAATCAATATGGTTGTGGCCCAGTTCAACCGTCGGCGCTGTATCGCAACGCCCCATGCAGGGCGCGCGCACAACGCGAACCTGCGCCGGATCCATCCCGTCCTCGAGCGCCTTTTGCAGCTGTTCTGATCCGGCCAGTTCGCACGACAAGCTATCACAAACCCGGATGGTCAAGGCCGGGGGCGGTGTTTCATCCTCTTTGACCACATCGAAATGGGCGTAGAAAGTTGCGACCTCATAAACCTCGGCCTGTCCAATACGCAGCACTTCGGCCAGCGCGCGCAGATGCGCTGCGGACAGATGGCCATATTCATCCTGAACAAGGTGCAAAAACTCGATCAGCAAATCGCGCCTAATCGGACGATCCGCGATCAGCGCCTGAACCTGCGCCAAGGCTGCATCGTCCAGCTGTCGCCCCTTGGGCGTGTGCCGGCCTTTGCCTTTGCCAGATTTCCAAACACCTTTGCGTTCATCAAGTGCCATGTGCGTCTCCTGCTTTGTGGGCACCCTACCGCCGACCCGTTGGATTGCGCAGATGAAAAACGACGCAAAGGGGGGATCTTGCGCCGCGCACTCATGAGGTTTTCATCGGATAGTGACGATCCGTTCCGATAAAGGTACGAATGAAGCGCGTAGAAGCGGAAAACAAAGGGGCCCGCAATGGCACGATTCACCGTTGTCACACTCGGGATGGTCGCTCTTTTGGCACTGGCCTTGATAGTCGGCGCGCCGTTTAGCGTTCTGGCCCTGCTATATATCACCGTCGTCACGTTTTTTATGGACAAGCTGACGGCACTGGCCGCACCGGACCATCCCGGTGCCGAATTCCCCGCAGGCAATGGCCTTTCGGTAACGCTAGGAGTGGTCCATTTCCCGCTGCTGTTTGGCGGGGTCTGGGCAATCGGAGCCTCAGATCTCGCGGTGCTCGACAAAGTGTTCATCTTCTTTGCCCTATCGCTGTTCCTAGGTCAGGTAAGCAATTCCAATGCGCATGAGCTGATTCACCGGTCTGCCCGCCCCCTACACCGTTTAGGGGTCGCGGTTTATAGCTCTATCCTGTTCGGGTTTCACGCCTCGGCTCATGTTCGGGTGCACCATATCTATGCCGCAACCCCGCGTGATCCTAACTCGGCGCGACTTGGGCAAGGGTTCTACCGGTTTGCGGCCCGCGCCTGGATCGGTGCATTGCGGCAAGGTTATCGCGCCGAAGCCACGTTTCGCAAAGGGCGCGGGATACATCCTTATGCCATTTACGGGGCATACGCGGCCTGTTCGCTGGCTATTGCCAGTGTTCTGGCCGGCTGGGCGGGCGTTGGGACGCTGCTGGGGTTGTCTCTTTATGCGCAGCTTCAACTGCTGCTCTCGGACTATGTTCAGCACTATGGTTTGCAGCGGGTCAAGGCCGCGCCAAACAAGTGGGAACCGGTTGGCCCCAAGCACAGTTGGAACAGCCCGCATGGCTTTTCCTCGGCATTGATGTTGAACGCTCCGCGCCATTCAGACCATCACGCGCATCCCAATCGCCCTTATCCGGGTTTGGAATTGGATCGGGGGGATATGCCAATTTTGCCCCATCCCCTTCCAGTTATGGCTGTTTTGGCCTTATCCCCCCCGCTTTGGCGCAAAGTCATGGACCCGCGTGCAAAAAAATGGACGTCATGATGGGCAATGGCCCGCCCATTCGCAGTGGCAGGGAATCCCCGACTTTCCGATAGGCCTGAGTTCTGGCAAAAGAAGGACCATGAAACAGATTCTTGCCCCCGTACTCAGTGCTTTGATCGCAACAGCAGCCCTGCCCGCATTGGCGGCAGAACCGCTGAGCGCCACGCAATTCGAATCCTATGTTTTGGGTAAAACGTTGTATTTCGGTCAGGCCGGCCAATCCTATGGTGTCGAAGAATACCTACCTAACCGCAAAGTGCGCTGGTCCTTTCTGGACGGCAAATGCAAGGACGGTATTTGGTACGAAGACGCCGGACAAATCTGTTTCGTCTATGAGGACACGCCCGAACCGCAATGTTGGTCGTTTTTTGACGAAGGAACGGGCCTGCGGGCCGTGTTTGAAAACGACCCGGCAAACACCGTCCTTTATGAAGCCCAGCAAAACGATGAACCCATGCTCTGCCTTGGGCCGGATGTGGGCGTTTGACGCGTTAAACCGCCGCCATGCCCTGCCGCAAATAATCGCTCAGAGTATCAACCAGTTGCTTTTTACCTGACCCTGCATAGAGGTTGATGCGCTGCGTTCCGAGGTCGGGCAATGCATTGCCCCCGTCGATTGGCTCAAGATAGGGCGGCGCGTGCCCCTCTAGCTTGACCGTTACAGCCAGATCAGCGCTTACCGTTGCATCGACGGCCTTTTCGCTGTCCGATTCAACGGCCATTTCCCATTCGATGCCCGCTGCATCCAGACGTTTCAACGTGTCTTCACGAAACACACAGCGCCGACAAAAGGCCACCCGCAGGGGCCGCGTCTTCCACACTTGGCCATCAGGCACACCAATCCAGTTCAGCGGCACAGTGGTCAGCGTCTCTCCGCCGCTATCGACGCCGGTTTCTGTGGTGAGGATCACATCCACTTCGCCTTTTGAAAACTGATCTTTCAGGGTCTTAGTGAAAGAGCTGACCAGCTGCACTTTGACCCGAGGATGGGTGCGCCCCATCCGTTGCAGCACCTCTGGAATCACCGGATAGATAATGTCTTCGGGCACGCCGAGAATAATGTCGCCCTCCCAATTCTGGTCCGTCAGCTTGGTATAAGCCTCATCATTCAGATCAACGATCTTTTGCGCATAGGTCAGCAATTGTGCGCCAGCAGGGGTCAGGGATACACCGCGCCCGGAGCGATCCAAAAGCTGAAGGTTGAGCATTTCTTCCAGACGCTTCAACTGCATCGACACCGCAGACTGCGTCAGGTTCAAAAAGCCTGCCGCCCGCGTGACACCGCCCGAATTGGCCACAGCCATAAACGAGCGCAAAGTTGTGATGTCTAAATTTCGCATTTATCACATTCCTTGATGGCTTTCGTCATTAACATTCGTTTCACAAATCAATCATGGCGCGACATATATATCAACAACAAACATACAAAACAGACATTTCATCACAAACCGTGAAGGGAACCACCATGATCCGTGCCGCATCGCAATTTGCCCCTATGTTTAGTCTACACCCCCTGTCCGCAATGCAGGCATGGGTGGAACAGTTGCGTCATCGCAAAGCAATGACCACTTTGGATGAGGCAGGGTTGAGGGATTCCCATATGAACGCAGCCCCCGCACTGCAAGAACAAGCGCGAGTCCTTTGGGATGCGCCGGATCACTGGACAAAATAAAACAAAAACTCTCAGGATTTCATGCGGTATTCCTTGAAAAATCACGCCACATAGCCAATATCTGAGACATAAACCCGTGCATCTTGCGCGGCAGATATTCGACACGGAGGCTTTTATGGCTCAATACGACACGGTCAGCTCCGCGGGCATTGGTGCCCGCGCCGCACAGATCGACGCAGGGCTTCGTGCCCACATGAACAAAGTGTACAGCACAATGTCGATCGGCATGCTGATCACATTCGCAGCGGCATGGGCGATTTCCAACCTCGCCGTTACCAGCGATCCGAGCGCTGCCGTTGGTGCCATTCGCGAAGGGACTTATCTGACCGACTTCGGCTACGCTATCTATGGTAGTCCGTTGAAGTGGGTCATCATGTTCGCCCCGCTGGCCTTTGTTTTCGGCTTTGGTGCCGCAATGAACCGCATGTCCGCCGCCGGTGTTCAACTGGTCTTCTTTGCATTTGCAGCAACCATGGGCCTGTCGATCAGCTCGATCTTCTTGATCTACACTGGCATGTCGATCATTCAGGTCTTTTTGATCACAGCGATCGCTTTTGCCGGTCTGTCAATCTGGGGTTATGTCACTAAGAAAGACATTTCCGGTTGGGGATCGTTCCTGATCATGGGCGTGATCGGTATTCTGGTCGCATCGGTCGTCAACATCTTCTTGGGCTCCGGCATTATGCAGCTGGCGATCTCCTGCTTGGGTGTGCTGATTTTTGCGGGTCTGACTGCCTATGACACGCAAAACATCAAAAACACTTATATCGAACATGCCCAGCATGGCGATCAGGAATGGCTTTCCAAAGCCGCCATCAGTGGCGCGCTGAGCTTGTACCTCGACTTCATCAACATGTTCATGTTCATGCTCCAACTGTTTGGCAATCGCGAATAACAGCGCGCGAGCTTACCGATTGAAGAAGGGCCAGCAGTCACGCTGGCCCTTTTTTTTTGCATGAACTTCAGACAACACCTGCGGCGAATTCTTGCCCAGATCAATAAATCTTGGTTTCAATTGGCCTCCGAACGCGTCAATCTGCACTTGCAGTTCAAAACTTCGCTATTTGGGAAATTAATTGATGCGTAGCAGTACCTTGGCCATTGCCGCCGCCCTGGGGGCCACACCAGCTCTTGCCCAACCCGGTGACATCTGGGATCTGATCGGCCAGATCCAGATCGACGAGCTTGTGACTGAAAACAGCTATGAAGTGCGCAAGAGTTTTCCCGCAGGGATCAGCGAAACCGACCAAGAGATTGAGATCAGCGGCTATGTCGCGCCCATGTTTCCTGGCGAACAGGTGCGGGAATTGATCATGGTTTCGGACATGGGGTTCTGCCCGTTTTGCGGAGATCCCGACCATGGGGCCAGCTTACAGGTATCTCTGGCTGACCCAATCGGCATGATCGACGAAGGCCAACGCATCACTCTGCGCGGCCAACTCAGCCGCGTGAACGACCCCGAAACATGGCAAGCGGTCGTGCTCAAAGAGGCGCAGGTCGTCACCCGCTGACGCAATTTTGGGCCGGATGTTACAACCGGCCCTTATTCTCTTAGTGCAAGGAGCCGGAGACCGGCTCCAACGCCACGACACACGCCGGTTCATGCGCCAAATGCTCTGAACCGTCGGTTTTCGCATAGGCCAATAGCTCTGCGATATCTTGCCCTTCGGCGACATCGCCAAACAGATAGCAACCGGCCTGCGAGCCATAGTAAGCCGCTGTGCACGTTTCCGGGCAGCCAGACAGCGTAACCTGCCCCGATATCTCGAACTCCGGCCCAAGGCTGGTTCCCGCTGCCGAAATGCCTGCCTGCAAGCGCTTCAGCATCTCATACCCTGCCGAACAGAATCCGCCGCGAATCTTACATCCGGTGCAAATCGTCATTCGAAAAGGGGTGTGGTTTAGGGGTTTGGTCATCAGGTCGCCCTCCGCGCCAGTTGGCAGGGAAGAAAAAGCCTGTTGGTTCAATGGCTGTGGCCACAGTGTTCATTATCGCAAGCCTTTCCCGGATCGCCCCGCCCGAGTTACGTTTCAGTTGCGATGGCAGGTCTCCTGACTTGCGGATCAATGCGCGCCTGCTCCTTCCCAAAACCGCACCTTTTCTTGGTTCGGCGTCAGTGGATTAGCAGACATGCTCTTCGCTTACAGTTGCGGGGGCAGTCCCGGAATTGGCCCAATATCAGGCCGCACCGTGTTCCCTATTCTTTCAGGCCAACCGGCTGGCGGACATGAAACCATCATCTGCAAGGTGCCCAATTCTGCGGGACAAGTCAAACACCTGCGCGACAGTTTCCAGCTCCAAACCGCCATCTCGATCGTCCAGAAATAGCAAAAACCGCGCCAAGGTTTCCCTCGCGCGGCTTGCATCTTTGGAAAATCCAAAAGAAAGAAAGCTTACTTAATTTTGCCTTCTTTATACTCAACGTGCTTGCGCACAACCGGGTCGTACTTTTTCACAACCATTTTTTCGGTCATGGTACGGGCATTTTTCTTGGTCACGTAGAAGTGGCCGGTGCCTGCGGTCGAGTTCAGGCGGATCTTGATTGTGGTAGGCTTCGCCATGGGTCGTCTCCTGCAACGATGGGCGTGTGCCCACGTAAAATCTTGAATTTGTCTTTTACTGCCCCCCTGCCCCAAGTCAACCGCTTGCGGACAGATTCCTTATCAGAATTTGGTCATTCCACCGCATTGCGGCCAGTTTGTGCCCAGCCTAGCGTCTGAGCGTCCCAAATGTCGGAGTTTTCCATGCCCAAAACGCTCTTTTCCACCACACTGGCCCTGATGCTGCTGACCACCAGTGCGTTGGCACAGGACTTTGACCGTATTGATTCTGAGCCCGAATTTCGCGCCCTTGCCTTGGATAAAACCCTGTATCTGGGGGACACACAGGTCACCGTGCACGACAAAGGCGCGATGACAGTTGTTTTCAAGGGCAAGGAAATCACCGGAACATGGCAATGGGAAGACGGCTTTTTCTGCCGCATCCTAAAAAGCTATTCGACCAAAGCAGATTGCCAGCTGTGGGAATATGATGGCACCGATTTTCGCATCGCCCGCGACAAAGGCAATGGCCAGGCCTTCGTCTATACTGTGCAACCGGAATAAGCGCGCGGAAGGCCTATAAGCCGGATTTTGTCCCCCTTCGGTTGCCCTAAGGATCGACGACCATTCATCTGGGCCATGCGTTGCCACATGGCTCTTGCTGCCAACCCGAACCTCTCAGGCCAAAGCTGCCCTGCCCCGATATCCCCCGAAGGGGATCAGACGAACGCGAGGTTCCTATTTGGCATTGCTCCTTGGTGGGGCTTGCCATGCGGGGACTGTTGCCAGCCCCCCGGTGGGCTCTTACCCCACCGTTTCACCCTTACCGCACCATGTGATCCCTTGGCGAACCTCAGGCATGGCGGGCGGTTTGTTTTCTGTGGCGCTTTCCGTCAGGTTGCCCTGCCCGGGCGTTACCCGGCACCGATGCTTTGCTGAGTCCGGACTTTCCTCACCCTTGCAGGTGCGGCCGTCCAGCCTTCCGCGCTTGGCTGCCCTACCTGCGCCCGCTAGGCGCGTCAATCCCCAAGACCAATCCAAATCAGCGCGTCTGATCGCCGACCCGAGGACGCCGCTCATAGCGCGGCAGGACGAGAAAGCAAGAGCGCCGCAAGGCGCACCTTTTTTGACAGCGTCAATCGCCCCGCACGCGTTAGCGCAAGACCAGCGGCTGCCGAAGCCACTCGCGCAGCACCTCAACAACCTGTTCCGGCTGTTCAAGCGGCGGTAAATGCCCCGCGTCGTCAATCACACTCAGCGTGGCGCCTGGAATCAGCTCAGCCAAAAATGTATGGCGCTTCAACGGCCAGATCACGTCTTGAACACCACAAATAATCTGCGTTGGCACAGCGATCTTGCGCAACGTGGTTTGTTGATCCCGGCGGCGCTGCATCGCACGTGCCTGACGCACATAACAGTCAGATCCTAACCCCTGCGCCATATCGGCTACCAAAGCCAAAATCTCGGTCCGGTGCGGGCTCATGGCCAAATCTGATTGTTTGATTTCCTCGGCCATCACTTCACTCAGTTTGCCGGTGCGCGCCCGAATGATCAAAGGGTCACGCGCCGCCGCTTGCTGCGGCGTATCGGCCAGCGGGGTGGTATCCATCAGTGCCAATCGCGATACACGGTCCGGTGCCCGCCGAATAACCTCAAGCGCAACAATCCCGCCCATTCCAAGCCCCGCCAGTGCAAACCGTTTGGGCAAAACATCCAGCAATCCCGATGCGATTTCTTCTATCCGTTCGCCATGGGTTATGGGTGCAGTCATCACAGCGTGATCGCGCGATAGATCTGCTATCAAAGGTCCGAACAGCCGTGCATCACACATCATGGCTGGTAAAAACACGACAGGTTCACGCATCGATAAGTTTTTCCTTTTCGCAAGCAGGCCAAGACCCGATTGCGCGCTCGATTGCCTTTGGGCCGCACCCTACCAGACGCACAGGCAATGGGAAGATGCCAAAGAAAAACGAGACGCATTTCTGCGCCTCGTTTCAATCATTTGACCGGTTTGTGCCCGATTATTGATCCAGCTTGTCCCAGAAATACTTCAGATGCTTGTTCACCACTTGATTATACCGGTCGGACTGGCGCAACTCGGCCAATCCAGCGTTGAAACGATACATCATTGTGGTGCCCCGCCAATGACGCTTTGAGATAATCATATGCATGGTTTGCACAGAAAGAGGCCGTGTCAGCGGTTCAATTTCGCCGCGCAGGCCCATCTGATCCACCATGTGCGCTCCGTTGAACACATTGGCTGAAACCGCATCGACTTCGCCCGCCATCAAGGCTTCAAAACAGCCTTTGAACTCATTGCGGCGCTCCAGATTGATCAAGCCTTTGGACAACCACTGGCGGTCCTGACTGTCGAGATCATGCACAAACTGTCCAGCGGCGCGGCAAATCGTTTTGCCATGAATGTCGCCGTCTTGTTCCCACTTGAATTCTTGCCCCTTGCGCACCCACAGCAATACCAAAATCTCAACCACTGGGTCCGAGAAATGGAAGTTTGCGCAGCGCGGCTCTTCTGGGGTTTCCTCGCAGTTTGGTTTGAACCAAGGAAAGCCCATATCATAGGTCTTTTCATCCAACATCGGGAAGAGCTGTTTTGACCAATCCTGTTCAAAGGTCACAGAATACTTCACCGGATTGGGTGTTTCTTCCATCACCGCATGCACCAGTTCGGTTGTCATGCCTTGGCCCAGCCAGTTCAGATCGGAAAACGGCGGGCGCCCCGTGCCGGTCAAAAGCTTGATCTCTGCTTCTCCCTCGGACACGTGGTACGGGGTCACCTCGGCCGCGGCGACCGCTTCTTGACCCGGAATACACGGAATGGTCAGCACATCTCCGGGGTTGATTTGAAACACGCTGGTTTGCAGCATTTCTTGGTTCGCATAATAGATCAGCGTCCACTTTTCAGGATCGCCAAAGCGCTGTTCTGCAATACTGAACACGGTTTCGCCGGGCCGAACCGTGTAGGTTTCGGCGGGGCAATCCTGCGCTGCGGCCGCCAGTGGCGACAGCAACGCAGCAAGGGACAAAAGAAGACGCTTCATCATTTAGAACTCTGCCCAAATGCGGGTCATGTGTTCGTCGATGATCCGTTGATAGGTTCCATTTTCTTTGATCATGGCGAGGCCTTTCTCAAATTCTGCCAACAATGCTGGCCCATTGGGGTGTGATTTGTGAACAACCATATGGTTGCCATCGACTGAAATGGGCTGCCCCTGTGCGATCTGCACTTGGTCTTGCAGTCCCATTTCCTTTATTTTCTTGCGGCCGGTGAATTCATTCAGCACCGCGCCGTCAACTTTGCCTTCGGCCAAGAGATCAAAGCAATCCGCCGGACTGTCACCGATGTGCAGCGTGATATGCTTGTCTTTCAGCCAGTTGCGGCCATTTTGATCAAAGATATACGTCGAATAGCCCTTGGGGCGGCACAGGGTTTTGCCCTGTAAATCGGCATCCGTTGTAAAGGTGATCGGCTGCGTTTTATTTACAAACAGCAGCATCAAGACTTCGAACATGGACTCCGAAAACCGCAGGTTTGCGCAGCGATACGTTTCGGGGTCGGCGTCGCAATCAGGCTTAAACCAAGGGAATCCGATATCCAGCAGCGCATTCGACAAGAGCGGTTCGTGGTGCGACGACCAGTCATTGACCCAGTGCACGGCATAGCCCTGCGCCGGATTCGCCGCCTTCATTGCTTCTTCCACCACATCAGCCAGAATCCCGCCCTTGGGCAGGCCACGATCGGTAAACGGCGCAAAGTCGTCCCCGGTCAAAATGTTGATCTTTTTGCGGGTCGCCGCATTGCCCGGAGCCACAACCAAGGGCGCTGCCGGCACAGCTGCTGCTGCCTCGATCACCGCAACGGAAGTCCCGCCCTTCAGGCCGGTTGGCATGCCGCCAATACAGGCCATACGCAGCTTCATTCCGACGCGGATATTGTTCGGGTTTGACCCGATTTTATCGTTGTTGTTGCCATGGATAGATGTCCATTGGCCAACATTCTTGTACAACTTGTCTGCAATCAAAGACAGGCTGTCGCCGCGCTGTACAGTATATTCTCCACCGCAGGTCTCTTGCGCAGAGGCCGACATAGAGCTGGCAACAATGGCAGAGGCCACAAGCGCACTTAGGCGTTTTAGCATAGGTTCTTTCCCCAAAATCCCGTTAACAAATGGTCGCCCATGTGGTGGCGGGGGTCAACGGCCTACCTAGGGATTGTGGTCAGGCCTATAGATACAAAGGGTTTTCGAGTATTTTGCCGGCTACAGATGCCGCTCTTTCAGGAAAATGGGCTATCTGACAGCGACTTATCCACAGAATCGAATTGATGAAACGGGGCGACGGGTTCGGCTTCCCATCGCCCTGCTCAGGCTTTAAATCGTGGGTTACAAACCTGCCCAAATGCTCGACATATGTTTGTCGATGACACTCAGGTATTGGCCGCTTTCGCGCATTTCACCAAGGCTACGATTAAAGGACGAGATAATCTGATTGGCCTGCGGGTTGGATTTATGCGCCACAGCGTGCAGGCCTTCAATCGCCAAGGGGCGGCTGAGCTGCAATTCGACCTGACTGGAAACACCCATATCCTTGGACACGATCCGACCGGTGAATTCGTTCATAGCCACCGCGTCTGTAGTCCCGGCGATCAGGCGCGAAAAGCAATCCTCAGCAGTTTGCGGCATCTGCAAACGGGCCCCTACGCGGGTCAAGAAATCAGCGCCTTGCCCGTTGCGACCGGCAGCCTGATGGCCCAAAGGTGCGCACACACGCATGCCGTCCAGATCAGCCTCAGAGCGATAAGTGACCCCGCTGCCTTTTTTGGTGAACAGCACCACCAACATTTCAAACATCGGTTCGGAATAAACAAAATCGGTGCAAAGGCGGGTGTTGCCCGCGACGTCGCAATCCGGTTTGCGCCAAGGGAAAGCAAGATCAACCATGCCTTCGGACAGCATAGGATCAAGGTGGACCGAGCGGTCATTGACCCAATAGAACTTGTGCTTGCCCAAGTCATCAGACGCGACAACAACCCGATTGACCAGATCTGTGATCAAACCCGAGTTTAACTGCAAACGATTGGTAAAGGGGCGGAAATCGTCTCCGGCCAACAGTTTGAGCTCAATGTCCTGGCTGCGGCGCTGTGCGGCGCGCTGGCGATCTTCAGGCTTGTCGGTTGTTACCGGTGTGGTTCCGGTGACGGCCGCCAGTTTCACGGAATCCAGCGGCGTACCACCTTCTAGACCAAGCGGCATACCATCAATGCAAGGAATGCGGTATTCGTGTCCTACACGGATGCTATCAGGGCTGCTTATCTTACTGATATTATTCCGGTAAATAACGGTCCACTGGCTGACATCCTTGTACAAATAATCAGCAATCAATGACAGTGAATCGCCGCTGCGGACCTTATAGACCCCGCCGCATGTTTCCTCGGCCAAAGCGGCCCCCATGCTGGCAGTCCATAGCGTCGCCGCCAACGCCAAAGCGCGTTTCTTCATGAGTCTTTCCCCCTACTCGTGCCGTCCCCTTCTCCCGAGAGTTCAGCACCGCAAGCGTCGCTTATCTTGTGGCAGCGGTCAACAGTTCCACTACGGAGTGTGGTTCCCCCATAGGTTTCAAAGGCTTCCTTTGGTTAACGCAAGGGAAGTCAGGATAAATGGGGGAGTTATCCACAGAATCACTGCGCTGTATCCGAATCTATTGCGACCGCGCCAAAAGAAGCGAAAAGCCGTTGCAGTTGGGATCGTTGGGCACAAAATCTTCGACCTCAGCGCCACCTGCTTGTAAAAGCGTGGTGTATTCAACCAGCGCCAAAGACGCGCTGTATATTGTATCGCTTCCAACGCGGCCGGTCACTTCGCCTTCGTCCGGGCCAACGGTCAGCAGCAACCGACCACCCGGTGCAAGGTGACGTGCAATGGCGGGAACTGCCAGCCGCTGTTCGTCCGGCTTCAGGTGAAAAAAGCTGCCCCAGCCGATGATTGCCTCAAACCTCTGGTTCAGTTTTAGCTGCCGCATATCCGCCTGTACCGCCCGCGCCTGTGGCAAACGACCCGAAAACAACGACAGCATCCGATCCGAGAAATCCGCACCGGTCACTTCGAAACCTTGCGCAACCAGCCATTCACCGATCGGAGCGCCAGCCCCGCATCCCAAGTCCAGAACCCGCCCGCCTTCGCTCACATCTTGTGTGACACGCTCAAGCCAGTTCCGCTCAAACAAAGTACGGTTGCGTCCACGGTCATATACCTCGGCCTGCCGTTGATACACGGCATGTGTTTCCCGCGACAGGGCATCTAGCCGGTCTCTTTCACGATCTGTAGCCATACAGCGGCCTCATCCAATAGAGTCCATTCCCGGCGCAACCCCCATGGGCCAAATTCAGCATGGCTGATGCCCATTACATGTACATGCGCGCCGGTGGGCTTGCCAAAAGCCCCCCAGCCATCGTGCCGCCCGGTCAGCGACCATCGTACCGCCGCGCGCGGTGGCATCAAGGTCTCTTCCATGCCGATCCGGTGGTGAATTATGAATTCGGCCGAGGGAAAGGCCGCCCGCAGCCCTAGCCAAAAAGAATCTGCCGCAGCCCAGCCGTGCACTTCTTTGCCGCCCGGATAGCTCATCTGGCAGGCGCGATCATATTGTTCTGGGATAACAGAGAGTTCGCCCATCATAATTTGTTCAAGGATGGTCCCAAAGGCTGCGCCCCATTGGTTCGCGTTGCCCGCCCCTGTATAGGGCCCAACCTCATCCAATTCAGGTCGAAACGGTTCGGATTTCGGTCCTGAACCGGTCAATTGATCGCGCGCCCAGTTTTGTGGATCAAGCCCGAGTTGGCGCAAGATTGCACCGCTGTCCATCACCCGCCATTCTTCGCTGATGTGGTTGTTTTTGGCATAACGGTCAGCCATTTCGCGAAATCTGACGGTGGTTGCATTGGCCGGACCATAAGGGCCAGAGCCACGATGGGTTGCATCCGACAAGATCCTTTGCGACCCCAACATGCCAATCCGGTCCGTTCCTGACCAAATCACATCTTCACCCAACATCGCGCGATCTGGAAAAGCGACAAGGCACTCCATCGCCAAATCAGCAACGGCTTGTACCCCAAACCCGATGCCGCGTGGTGTACGCATGGTGACATCCGGATGGTAGTATTCTTGGATACGAGACATCAGCCCACGCCGTTCCCATATTTCGCGGGTCGAGGTGAACAAATAGTCGGGGAAATCCCGAAATTTTGGATCAAATCCTTGCATCGGGCCACCTTCCTTTGCCTGTCCGTGCCAAACTGCCTTTCTTCACAAGTGACCAAACAAGGTTAATACCCGGTTATGATCGACCGGCAGGATAGGAGATTCCCTGGAATTTCGGAAAATCAGCATAGCGATCTTGGCGAATCTGCAACGGTTCTTCGGGATCGGCCCCCGGCCGCAGCAAACAGCCACGCGGCGCGACGTAGCTATCGATCCGGCGCTGCGGGTTTGGCCGCCATGTCAGATTGAACGCACATAATTTTGGAAAGAACCACATCTCGGAGTAGTCGAGATGATCATGTATCCACCATGCCAGATCGCGCCAATCACGCCCTGTGCTGTATTGATCGGCAAACCACGGAATTACAATGGACGCCCCCGCAACGGGCACCTCGGGCAAATCCCAGATGTGGCATTCCAGCGGATAGTCATTTCGGGCGCAGTTAAGTTTATGAGCGTTGCCGAAAGCGTTCAGCCGCGCGGACCGATATCCAGACCTTAGAAAGATCCGGCCAAAGGTTTCTTCAATTGGATCAAGAAGCGTTTCGCAAAATGCCCGCCCCCGCTCCAACGCTAGATCAGGATCATCGGGAATGTTGCTGATTTCGTGAAAGCTCCCGATTTCGGAATACAAAAACTCGCGCATCCAAAAGTGTTTCGACAGTCGCTGGCGGCCAAGGGTCTCAAGGCTCCACATTGATGCGGGGCGGCGCATTTCAGCCCGCCCGCCGCATCAATACCCACCCCAACGAAAGGCCCCGTCGTCTGGCCGCAGCGCAGAAAACGGGTTGTAGGCAATTTCCCAAATATGCCCCTCGGGGTCAGAGAAATACCCGTGGTAGCCGCCCCAGAACACGTCCTGCGGCGGCTTGAGTACTTTGCCACCGGCACCGGAAACCTGCGCCATAACGGCGTCCACTTCGTCCTTTGAACGCATGTTTTGCCCCAAAGTCATCGCCCCGCGTCCCAGATCCGCGGCCGGCACGCCGATATCTTCGGCCAAAGCGGCCAGCGGGTATAGGCCAATTGCCTGCCCAAGCAGATCATACACCACAATGTTGTCCGGTGTTTCCACCCGTTTCCAGCCCAGCGCCTCATAAAACCGCGACGCAGACTCAACATCTACCGTGCCCAAAGTAATCAAGCTTATGCGCTGTTCCATCAGTCTACCTCTTGGGTTCAATCTACTCTTTCACCGGTTGGTGACCCGTTACATGGAACACCAACCACACCAATTTGGCAGCGCCAACATGTCAAACGGTGCAAAAACGAATTAATCCAAGATGTCTTGCAAGGCTTTTTCGATCAAGACCAAAGACTGCGGTGAGGAAAACCGGTGATCTTCGCCTTTGACCAGCGTCAGGTGCATGTCGTCGCTGTTGATGTGATCCAGCAGCTTGAGTGCTGTATCGCGGGTCACAGCCTCATCCGCTGTGCCTTGTAGCAAACGAACGGGCCAAGGCATGTTGAGAGGGCTGCGAAGAACCAACTGTTCCCGCCCGTCTTCGATCAACCTGCGGGTTACCCAATAAGGATCGTCAAATTGCGAAGGCATCTCAAGATGCCCCTCTTCCATGACTTGGCGGCGCTCAACGGCATTAAATCCTGCCCAGAACTCTTCCTCGGTGAAATCCGGGGCCGCTGCGATGCCAACAAACCCGACAGTTTGCGACAGTCGTTTGGATAAGATGCAAGCGATCCATCCCCCCATGGAGGATCCGACCAAAACCAAAGGGCCAGTGACCAACTGCTTGATAACCAAAGCCGCATCCGCGGCCCAATCACCAATACACCCTTTTTCGAATTCTCCTCCTGATTTGCCATGCCCGGAATAATCAAGTCGCAGGAACGCCCGTCCCTGCGATACTGCCCAAGCTTCAAGATGCACCGCTTTGGTGCCCTCCATGTCCGATCGGTATCCGGACAGGAATACAATGCAAGGTCCGTCGCCCGGTGTATAGACATAGGCCAATTGCCCGCGCGGACCGTCGAGATAACAAATATCTGCCATCTAAATCTCCGTTATTCTTTGGGGAGCATACCGATACACCATTTAAAAAAAACATTTTTCTAGTTGAATTTGGAGACAAGCCGCCAACACAACCTTAACCACTTTCCAACACCCTGTGAGCGCTAACCAATGCTTTGCGCCAACACCCTGCTGATTTCGGTCAGGGTTCGCCCGCTTTGCGCAGCCCATGTATTGAATGCCTGTTTCACAGCGGCCTTGGCCTTTTTTGAGGTCGGGGCCTTGTCCACCACCCCTTCGGCAACCAAACGGGCCACGACATCAGCAGACAGGATATAGCTTTCCTTGCCCATTGAGCGCAGCAAATAGGATCCGGTTCCACCGCCCAGCCGCGCCCCGTCCTTTTGCAGCCAATCCAAAAGACCTTGGAAATCCTCCGCAGGCCAGTCACCGATTTTGCGACCGAAACTGCCATGCGTTTGTGCGACAGTTTGAATAAATGCGGCGTTTTCCTGAATAGCGCGCACTTTGGGCGGGCTGCGCACAATGCGCTTGTCTTCGATCAACTCATAAAACCAGTCTTCAGGCATGAAGGCGACGCGGGCCACGTCAAAGCCGTGAAAGGCCTCTTCAATGTCGGGCCATTTGTTTTCGACCACCTTCCAGCTGATCCCTGCCTGAAAAATACCGCGCGCCATTGCGGCCAGCCAGCGGTCATCAGGGATAGCGGCCAGCTGATCTGGTGTTTTGGGTGTCGCAATCCCGCCCAGAACAGCAGACTGCCCACCTTTGCGGTCTGCGGCGATTGATAAAATCTCGTCAAAGCTGCGCATGTCCGCCCCTTCCTGTTTAGGTGCACAGTGTCAGAGCATCACACAAAGCAAAAGTTAGATCTTTGGGATGCCCCCCAAAACACTGTTGCTAACGAAGGCTGACGCAGGCCTGCTTGTGTTACGGGCCACCCCTGTGCCCATCGGGACCGGCAATCACATCAACGTCCCATCATACGGATGTCGGCTGAACCGATCGTCCTTATGATCTATGCTTGACACCCTTTGTTGACGGGCGCAAAACCGCGTCCGAACCAAATACCCGCAACCGGGCGCTTCGTGGGCGCCAAACTGACGAGGAGAGCCAAAACATGGCCCAAATCTCTCTCACATTTCCCGATGGCAACGCGCGTGACTACGACGCAGGTGTAACCCCTGCAGAGGTCGCAGCCTCCATCTCCAAATCCCTGTCCAAAAAGGCGATCTCGGCCACCGTGAATGGTGAGCATTGGGATCTGGCTTGGCCGATCAATGACAGCGCGTCGATTGCCTTGCATACCTTGCAAGACGAAGAGCAAGCGCTTGAGCTGATCCGGCATGACTTTGCGCATGTCATGGCCCGCGCTGTGCAGGAAATCTGGCCCTACACCAAGGTCACAATCGGGCCAGTAACCGATCATGGCTGGTTCTACGATTTTGACCGCGAAGACTCTTTCACCCCCGAAGATCTGGGTGTCATCGAAAAGAAGATGAAAGACATCATCAATGCGCGCGACGCCGTGCGCACCGAAATCTGGGACCGTGACCGCGCCCGTGCATTCTATGAAGATAGCAACGAACCTTATAAGGTGGAACTGCTGGACCGTATCCCCGAAGGGGCTGACATTCGCATGTATTGGCATGGCGACTGGCAAGACCTGTGCCGCGGCCCGCATTTGCAACACACCGGCCAATTGCCCGGTGACAGCTTTAAACTGATGGGTGTGTCCGGCGCACATTGGTTCGGCGATACCTCGCGCCCGATGTTGCAGCGCATCACCGGTGTCGGCTTTCGCAATCGCAACGAACTGAAAGACCACCTGAACTTCCTTGAGGAAGCCGCAAAGCGCGACCACCGCAAGCTGGGCCGAGAGATGGACCTGTTCCATCTTCAGCCAGAGGCCCCCGGTCAGATTTTTTGGCATCCGAACGGCTGGACCATTTACACAATGCTACAAGACTACATGCGCCGCGCCCAAAAGCGTGACGGATATGTCGAGGTCAACACACCGCAAGTGGTGGACCGGAAGCTTTGGGAAGCCTCGGGACATTGGGACAAGTATCAAGAGAACATGTTCATCGTCGAAGTTGACGAAGAGCATGCACGCGAAAAGGCCGTGAATGCCCTAAAGCCGATGAACTGCCCTTGCCACGTCGAGATTTTCAAACAAGGCCTGAAATCCTACCGCGACCTGCCCCTGCGCATGGCCGAATTTGGATCATGTAACCGCTATGAACCATCGGGTGCCTTGCATGGTATTATGCGGGTGCGCGGGTTTACCCAAGATGACGCGCATATTTTCTGCTCCGAAGACATGATCGAAGCAGAAACCGAGCGGTTCCTGAACTTCCTGTCTGCGGTCTACAAAGACCTCGGGTTCGAAAGCTTCAAGGTCAAATTCTCGGACCGCCCCGAAGTGCGCGCCGGAACCGATGAGCAATGGGCAAAGGCCGACAAACTGCTGGCCGAAGCCTGCGATGCTGCGGGCTGTGCCTATGACCTCAACCCCGGCGAAGGGGCATTTTACGGTCCAAAACTGGAATTCGTTCTGACAGACGCGATTGGCCGCGATTGGCAGTGCGGCACCTTGCAGGTGGATTTCATTATCCCCGAACGTCTGGGCGCAACCTACATTGGCACCGATGGCGAAAAGCATACACCTGTTATGCTGCACCGTGCCTGCCTTGGGTCGTTTGAACGGTTCATCGGCATCTTGATCGAAGAGCATTCCGGAAAATTGCCGTTCTGGATTGCCCCGCGTCAGGTTGTTGTCGCTTCGATCACATCCGAAGCCGATGACTATGTCCAAGAGGTAGTTGCGGAACTGCTGGCTGCAGGGGTGCGCGCCGAAGCCGACATTCGCAACGAAAAGATCAACTATAAGGTCCGCGAGCATTCCGTCGGCAAAGTGCCCGTGATTCTGGCCGTTGGTCACCGCGAAGTCGAGGAGCGCACCGTCACTGTACGCCGCCTTGGTCAAAAGCAGACTTCGGTTACAGGCCTGACAGATATCGTGAGCGAGTTGTCAAAAGATGCCACACCGCCCGATCTTTTGTAACAATTGACCAAAATTTGAGCATCAAAAGGCCCCGATATGTTTCGGGGCCTTTTCTTTTGCGCTGGGTTTCCTGCAAGATTCGCGAAAATCCTGCATTTCCCACTCACGAAAAACCTGCCCGCTCTAACGCCCCCGTGATGCACGGCCCCGTGATTGGAGATTGAGGAGCCAATTGGCGCATTCTGATTTCACCGGACGGCAACGTCGCCAACCGGAACCAGTTTTTGAAACCAGAGGATGAACCCAATGTCTAACACCATCAAAACCGTTGCTCTCGTTAGCGCCGTCGCAGCTTCTTTCGCCGCCCACGCAACCTCCGCAGCCGCTGATGGCGCAAAAGAAAAGTGCTTTGGCGTTTCGCTGGCAGGTGCAAACGACTGCGCCGCAGGCCCCGGCACAACCTGCGCCGGCACATCCAAAGTTGACTATCAGGGTAATGCCTGGACGCTGGTCGACGCCGGTACATGCGCTGACATCGAACTGCCCGCAATGGCCGACGGCGGCAAGCGTATGGGCTCGCTGGAAGAGCTCAAGCGCGACATCCCAATGTAAGCATCTCTGGTGGGGCGGATTTTTCCGCCCCTTACCATCCTGCCCCAATCCCCCGAGGCCCCCGATGTTCGATCAGACAAATGCCCTGCCCCCGCTGCCCGGTGTTGGCTACAAACCCCAGCATTTTTCGGACATTTTGGAAAATCCCGCGCCTGTTGGCTGGCTAGAAGTCCACGCCGAAAACTATATGGGGGATGGTGGCCGTCCCTTGGCGCAATTGCGGGCGCTTTCGGAACGTTTTCCTATTTCAGTGCACGGCGTTGGCCTGTCGATCGGCGGCGAAGACCGCCTTGATCCAGACCACCTTGCCCGGCTCAAACACCTTGTAAGCTGGCTAAACCCCGCCAGTTTTTCCGAACATCTGGCTTGGTCAACTCATGACAGTCATTTCCTCAACGACCTTCTACCGCTGCCCTACACCAAAGAGACTTTGACCCGCGTTGCCGATCACATAGACCAGCTTCAAAACGCCATCGGGCGGCCCATGTTGCTTGAGAACCCCTCGTCCTATTTGGCCTTTGAACAAAGCACCATGTCCGAGACCGATTTCCTGCGCGATGTCGCCCGCCTTAGCGGTTGTGGCTTGCTGCTCGACGTGAACAACGTATTTGTCTCAGCCACCAACCTTGGCTACTCACCGCAGGGCTATATTGAAGACTACCCGCTTGATCTGGTTGGGGAAATTCACCTTGGCGGCCACGACGAAGACCACGACGACCACGGTGCACCATTGTTGATCGACAGCCATGGACGCGAAGTCGCCGATCCGGTTTGGGCGCTTCTTGATCTGACACTGGAAAAATCCGGACCCAAGCCTTTGCTCATTGAATGGGACACCGACGTGCCGGACTGGCCTGTTTTGGCAGCCGAAGCAGGGCGCGCCGCCTCTGCTCTCGCCCAAGTTTCCGCCTGACCCCTCAGACAAAAGGACGCCAGCATGACCACACAAACCGACTTTCGCACAGCTTTGCTGGATGCCTCGTACCCTGTGCCTGCCGGGTTGGTGGATGGACGTGGACAGGCCGCTGGACGGCGCTATGACGTCTACCGCAACAATGTAGCGGTGTCCTTGCAAGACGCGTTGGAAACCGCCTTTCCTGCAATTGCATCCCTTCTTGGTCCTGATAATTTCGCAATGGCAGCAGGGCTTTATCTGCGCCAGCATCAACCGGGATCCCCCCTGATGATGCACTACGGAGCAAGTTTTCCAGCGTTTTTGACCACGTTAGAGCCGCTTAAATCCATTGGCTATCTAGCGGATGTGGCACATTTAGAGGTCGCAGTTCGGCAAAGCTACCACGCTGCAGATGCACCAGTATTTGATCCCGCCCGCTTGCAAGGGCTGGACGAAGACGCCTTGATGTCCGCACATCTGATACTGGCCCCCTCGGCACGTCTTCTCAGATCGCCTTGGCCGGTTTTGTCGGTCTATTCTTTCACAATGGTGCCCGGCAGCCCGAAACCCTCGGCCATCGCCGAAGACGTGTTGATCGCCCGCGCAGAATACGATCCAACCCAACATCTACTGCCCCAAGGCGGGGCAGATTTCATCGCAGCCTTACAACAAAACCAACCCTTTGGCGCGGCATTAAACGCTGCAGGGGATAGTTTTGATCTGGGGCCCACATTGTCAGTGCTGCTGCAAAGCGGCGCGCTGACTGACATCGTTTTGACCTAAGGAGCCGCCATTATGGACCGCCTCGTTTCTCTTCATAGTCTGATTTTTGGTGCTGTTGAACGCTTCGGAGACGCATTGTTGCCTTTGCTGTCGCGGCTGGTGTTTGCTGGCGTTTTGCTGGTCTATTTTTGGAAATCGGGCCTGACCAAGCTCGGCGACGGTTTGCTCGGTTTTATCGTACCATCCGTCGGGGCATATGCGCAGATTTTCCCCAAGCAGCTCGAAGCGGTTGGCTATGACAGCTCGCAGCTCAGCATTTTTCACTGGGCGGTTGTTGTCGCTGGCACATGGGCTGAGTTCATTCTGCCACTGATGATTGTGATTGGACTGTTTACCCGCCTTGCCTCGCTGGGAATGATCGGTTTTGTCGTGGTTCAAAGCCTGACCGACTTATACGGCCATGGCGGTATCGAGCATGTTGAAACCTTTGGCGCATGGTTTGACGCCGCGCCGGACTCGGTCATTATGGACCAACGTGCCTTATGGGTGCTGGTATTGGTGACACTTGTCATCAAGGGCGCGGGGGCCCTGTCCGTAGACAGGGTTTTGCAGACACTGCGCCCCTCTCAACAGCCGGTACAGGCCTGATACGGTTTCAGAAGTGTGACTTTGGTTCGTCGGGTTTACCGGCGGCCACAGCCAAAATCCCGCCAAGCCCCGCAAAGGCAATCGGGAACATTGTGAAGGCGTTGAAGCCAAAGGCGAAATACATTCCGCCAGCCGATACCAGCAACAGCAATCCGCCCCACAGCGCCCGTGCCTTGGCCATCGCGCCGCCAGCAATTGCCAACATCGGCGACAAGATCGACATCACCCGCACCAGCTGCGGGTTTTCGAACATCCCGAACACTTCTTCAATCTCGCCGTATTCGCGGACCAATTCGGTATAACCAAACCCGAAAAAGCCAACTAGCATCCCAAAGACGCCAGCGATGATCCCAAGTGTCAAAGCTGCATTACGCATTTTTGTGTCCTAGCTCGGCTTGAACCGTCTTGTCCCAACTCAACCACATCTGATCGCCATCAACGATCAAAGGACGTTTCATCAAGGTTGGATGGGCTTTGAGCAACGCCATAGGATCCTTGGAGCGCTCATTTTCTGGCAGATTGCGCCATGTTGTTGATCGCGTGTTCAGCAATTTTTCGCCGAAGCGTTCAAAGGCAACCGACAAGACCGCGTCGGGAACCCCTTCTTCACGTACATCCACAAAATCAATTTCCGCCAGAGCTTTACGGGCTTTTTTGCAGGTATCGCAGGTCTTCAATCCGTAGAGGATCATGATCTCTCCTGTTTTTCTCAAGGTTCACATATGCCCGTGGAAACTGAAATACGAGGGAGTTTTTCTTGATTTTTTTCCCCAACGCGCAATCCTGCTGGCGTGAATTTCGATGATCGGGACCCAAGCGGATATTTTACCGTCCGGTCCTGAGAGGCGATTGTCACAGGGCGGCCGCGTGCAATGCGAGGCCTGGAAAAACAGATTGAGAAAGGAGCACGGACTCATGCCTTCAGGCACCGTGAAATGGTTTAATACCACAAAAGGCTACGGCTTTATTGCCCCCGATGATGGCGGAAAAGACGTATTTGTTCACATCTCGGCGGTTGAACGTTCCGGCTTAACCGGCTTGGCCGACGATCAAAAAGTTAATTTTGAACTGCAAGAGAACCGCGATGGGCGGGTTATGGCTTCGGATCTGGAACTTATATAACCATCTGTAAAAAAACAAGAATGACAAAGCGGGCCGTTTCCCGTTGGTTTTGGCCCGCAGATTTTCAAACGATCCAGAGCATTCAAATTAATGTCTATCTGGATAGAGCAACAGTCAGCCTACCTTCCGTGCTAGTTTACCTTGGGGGTGATAAAAGCATGATAGGCCGAGCCATGAAGTCTCAGATATTCAACATTTTCCTCGCCATTCTTGTGTGCGGAAGCATTGTGTTCGCTGCGCATTCGATCCCGCCGCTGACCCAGCCAACGGCACCAAGCGTTGCGAAACACGTCAACAGCCGCGCCGCGAATTTCAACGCGGTAGACTTTTGTGCTTCGGCTTTGTCAGGCGTAGATTGTGGTTGCTTTTCGCAAAAAGCGGCCGAAATCCTGTCGACCGAAAACGACCGCGTCATGGGATTTGCCTATGCCAACCCAATTGATCTTGCCATTTCCCAAGGTCAAGAGAGCTGCTCTGGAACTTAGGCTTGTTGCAGACGTAGCGCTTCGGCACCGGCCCGTTCAATCAATTCTTGCACAAACGGTTTGTCCAGATCTTCTGTCCGCGTCGCAGCATACAGGCGTTTGGTTAAGCCGCCCGCAGTCAGGGGCCGGGTTACATAATCCGAGCTGTATTTCACTTCGCGCACCACCCAGTCCGGCAAAACAGCCACGCCTCGGTTTGACGCGACCAAAAGCAGGATAACCGCTGTCAACTCGACCTGACGGATGCTGGCAGGCTCCACCTTGGCTGGCGTTAATAGCTGGCTGAATACATCCAGACGGGACCGTTCGACCGGATAGGTAATCAAGGTTTGACCGCGAAAGTCTTCGGCCTCGATATAGTCTTTGGCGGCCAAAGGATGGCTCGACGCCGCAACAAAAACCGGACTGTAATCAAATAGCGGGGTGAATGTCACACCGGCAATGTCCTCTGGATCAGAGGAAATGACCACATCAACCTCTTCTTTTTTTAACGCTGGCAGAGCGTCAAAAGCCAATCCGGGGCGAATATCCACATCAACATCCGGCCAGATCTTTCGGAACCCTTCCAGCACTGGAAACAGCCATTCAAAACAAGCATGACATTCAATTGCGATATGCATCCGCCCCGAACTGCCTGCCCGCAGGCCCATAAATTCTTCTTGCAGCGCCTCGACTTGCGGCAAAACCTGTTCAGCCAAACGCAGCAATCGTTTGCCCGCCGCCGACAGCTTAAGCGGTTTGGACCGGCGTACAAACAGCTCGACTCCGGCTTGGTCCTCAAGCCCCTTGATCTGATGGCTCAATGCAGATTGCGTAATATTGAGCTGATCTGCTGCCTTCGCAAGACCGCCACAATCATGTATTGCCTTGACCGTCCGCAGATGGCGAAACTCGATATGCATATCAGCCTCATATTAGTGATGAGAATTATGAATTTGCTTCAGCAATGTCAAAATGCGATAAGCAATGCAAGCCGACAAATGACCTGACACAGGTCGAGACACAGGACTAAACCGATGCGCCCGCAGATTTCATTTGAATTTTTCCCTCCCCGTAACGTTGAAGGTACCTTCCGTCTTTGGGATGCGGTTCAGGTTTTGGCCCCTCTAGACCCGCGTTTTGTTTCCGTCACCTATGGTGCCGGCGGCACGACGCGCGATCTGACCCGTGATGTTGTGGCGACCTTGCACAAACATTCCGGCCTCGCGACGGCTGCGCATCTGACATGCGTCGATGCCACCCGCGCGGAAACGCTGGCCATTGCACAGGACTTTGCCGCCGCTGGCGTATCCGACATTGTGGCCCTGCGCGGCGATCCTCCAAAGGGCGCAAACGGATTTGAACCGCACCCCGATGGGTTTGCCAATTCGGTTGAGTTGATTGAGGCCCTTGCCGACACCGGTGAATTCAACATCCGCGTCGGGGCATACCCTGATATCCACCCCGAGGCTGCGAATGCGCAGGCTGATATCGACTGGCTCAAACGCAAGCTTGACGCAGGTGCCAGTGAAGCACTGACCCAGTTCTTCTTTGAGGCCGAGACATTCCTGCGCTTCCGCGATTCCTGCGCCAAGGCCGGCATCGACAAACAAATCATTCCCGGTATTTTGCCGATTGAAAACTGGAAAGGCGCACGCAATTTCGCCCAGCGCTGCGGCACACCGATCCCGACATGGGTCGATGATGCCTTTGGCAAAGCCGCCCGCGATGGCCGCGAAGACCTTTTGGCGACGGCTATTTGTACCGAGCTGTGCAGCGAGTTGCTGGACGAAGGCGTTGAAAACCTGCATTTCTACACACTTAACCGTCCCGAGTTAACCCGCGATGTCTGTTTTGCGTTGGGCGTAACACCCAAAGCAAAATTGGAAAATGTTGCCTAGAGTTTTCATTTTCACGCCACATTCAGGCCTCTTGACTAGGCGACAACACCTCTGACGAATAATTCAGAGGTGTTGTTTTGCGCAATTTCATTCGAAGATTTGTCTTGGCCTTCTGCGACTTTGCGCTGCCTACACGTGCGTGTTCGGGTTTGGTTTCTTGCTAACTCTGCCCTTTTCGCTGACCCGCAATTCCTTTGATCTGGTTTCCATCGGGTTCACCGCAATTGCTGTTTTGCTGTCGTTTAGCCTGTTGTGGCCCCCGCAACCCCAAAATGGATCAGCAACCCCAACGGGTTAAGGCACCTTTTGGCCAATGCGGTTATTTTGATCCTATTGCCAGTCTCGTTTTGTATGCCGCCGATTTTTCTGGTGATGTCTTTGGGTTTGGAACAGCCAATGGCAACCGACCTGATTTGGTTGTCTGCGGGACCACCGATCGTCGGCCTTGGCCTATGCTGGTGGCTGGCTTTAGGCTTGGCATTGTGGCCGCGCCCCGAAGACACCTCCGGGGCATTCGTCTAAGACATCAAACCGGTGCGCGCTTGGTCAACCCGAGCTTGTCGCGCACCTCATTGGGCCCGATCACCCGCGCACCCATACCTTCAATAACGCCTCGTGACCGTTCAACCAGCTGCGCATTGGTGGCCAAAACCCCTTTGTCGAGCCATAGGTTATCCTCAAGCCCAACACGAACATTCCCGCCTGCCAAAACCGACGCGGCAGTATAGGCCATCTGGTTGCGGCCTAGACCAAAGGCACTAAAGGTCCAATCCTCAGGCACATTATTTACCATCGCCATAAAAGTGTTCAGATCGTCCGGCGCGCCCCAAGGCACCCCCATACAAAGCTGCACAAGGGCCGGACTATCCAGCACACCTTCTTTGACCAACTCCTTGGCAAACCACAGATGTCCGGTGTCAAAGGCCTCGATTTCGGGCTTGACCCCAAGATCGGTCATCATCTTGCCCATTGCCCGCAACATGCCCGGTGTATTGGTCATGACATAATCCGCCTCAGCGAAATTCATCGTACCGCAGTCCAATGTGCAAATCTCTGGCAGGCATTCGGCCACATGGGCCACCCGTTCAGCTGCACCGATCATATCCGTCGCCGCAGCGTTGACCGGAAAGGGTGCATCAGTCGGGCCAAACACAATGTCGCCGCCCATGCCAGCGGTCAGGTTCAAAACCACATCAACGTCCGAGTCGCGAATGCGATCTGTCAATTCACGATAGAGCTTCAAATCACGCGATGGCGCACCGGTCTCGGGATCGCGCACATGGCAATGCACAATCGCGGCCCCAGCTTTCGCAGCTTCAATCGCACTGTCAGCAATTTGCTGTGGCGAACGCGGCACATGGGGGCTGCGGTCTTGGGTACTGCCAGAACCAGTAACAGCGGCGGTGATGAAAACCTCACGGTTCATAGTCAAAGGCATAACAGCCTCCTTTCCTTCAACGTTTGAGCCATTGGCCTCAAGTTGGGTACAGCACAGGGCGGGATGTTGGGTGGGGCGATGCTTGCAAAGCGAGCGTCAGACAGCATCACCGCCCAGTCCAAACCGGATCACGCTTTTCAGCAAAGGCCTTCGCCCCCTCCAGTTGATCTTCGGAACGATACAATTTCTCAACTGTTTCAAACTGCGATTTGGTAATTTTGTTCAACGCATCTTGAAACTTCATGTCTTCTGCCTCGCGCACCACTTCCTTGATGGCTGCATAAACCAATGGTGGACCCGAGGCCAAAACATCCGCCATCTCCCGCGCCTTTTCCATCAGTTGATCGGCTGGGTGAATCTGGTTGATCATCCCCCAGCGCGCAGCCTCTTCTGCATCCAGCCACCGACCGGTGAACAACATCTCCATCGCAATATGATAAGGAATGCGCTTGGGCAGTTTAATGCTTGCGGCGTCGGCAACAGTACCAGACCGAATTTCCGGCAAGGCAAAACTGGCGTGATCTGCCGCAAGAATAATGTCGCCCGACAGCGCCAGCTCCAACCCGCCTCCACAGCAAATTCCGTTCACGGCCATAATCACCGGCTTGTTCAATCCGCGTAACTCCTGCAGACCGCCAAAGCCGCCCACGCCATAGTCTCCGTCAACCGCATCGCCATCAGCTGCGGCCTTTAGATCCCAGCCCGGACAAAAGAACTTGTCGCCGGCTCCGGTGACCAAAGCCACCCGCAGCTCGGGATCATCGCGAAACTCTGTGAACACCCCACCCATAATCCGGCTCGTCGCCAGATCGATAGCATTGGCTTTGGGGCGATCCAAAGTCACCTCCAGCACATGTCCGCGCCGCGCTGTTCGAATGGGTCCTGTCATGACCGCTCCTCTAATCTGATCAATGCATCCACTGCGACAGCCCGATCCGGGCAACACAACAATGGGTTTATTTCCACTTCAGCCACATGGTCTGCATGGGCTGTTACAAAATCTTGCACCGCAATTACCGCTTGGGCAATCGCGGTGACATCAGCGGCCTGAGCACCGCGAAACCCGTTTATCAAAGGGGCCAACCGCAATCTGTGCAAGGCTTGCCCGATGTCTTGCTCCGAAACTGGCAGCAACATCGAAACCGTGTCTTGCAGTATTTCTGTCAAAACACCTCCGGCCCCCAAAGTCAGCACAAACCCATGCGCCGGATCATGAACCACGCCTATCAACAACTCGACCACAGCGCCGTCAATCATTTGCTCAATCAAATAGCCTTGGGCCGCCATTTCTTCTGCAGCATCCTCAACCGATTGCACGGACGCAAGCCCGAGCTTGACCGCACCGGCTTCGGTTTTGTGGGCAAACCCTTCGCCTTTCAAAACCACAGGAAATCCGACTTCGACGGCAGCCAACGCCGCCTCTTGCGGCGTCTGAACCCGTTGCAGTTTTGGCACATCCAAGCCGAACGCAGCCAGTGTTTGCTTTGCCTGCGCCTCAACCAAAACACCACTTCTATCGTCAAGCTGGGAAGTTAGGAGCACGACCGCCTCTGAACCGGACACAATCTTGCGCCTCAAAACAGGAGTTCGAGACACCGCCGATTGACCAAGCCACGCGGCGGCGGCGATGCCTTCCAATGCTTCTGCAACACCGCACAGTGGAACCACGCCGCGTGCCATCAAATCCTTTGCGACGGCTTCTGGCATGTTTTCAGGCAAACTGGCCAGTACAGCCATCGGCCGCTTTGTATCTTTGGCAGTCTCGTCAATGGCTGAAGTCACCAAATCCCATTGCGGGGCCTCGCATCTATCCAGCCTTGGAAAATCCAACACAACAAGGCCCAGTGACACATCACTTTGGTCCATCATCGCGGTGAAACAAGACTGCAGAGCGTCTTGATCCCCCCATATATAGGTATGATAATCCAAAGGGTTGGCCAGCGCGACCTTTGCACCCAAGGCTGATCGAAGCGCCGATTTCTGAACAGTTCCAAGCGGAGGAAAGGTCAGGCCAGTTCCCAGAACGCTATCTGCCATCAAGCTGGCTTCGCCGCCGGAACAAGACATCGAAGCAATTTGCCCGTTTGCCAAAGGACCAACGCAGTGCAACAGCTTGAGCGCTTCCAACATCCCCGCCAGCGACCCGACCTGCGCGATACCCAAGCGGGCAAGCAATGCACGCGCGCCTGCATTTGATCCCGCCAGCGACGCCGTATGGGACACCGCAGCGGCGTTGGCTTGATCGGAGGCACCAATTTTGAGCGCAACAATGTGTTTGCCTAAATCGTCAGCCCGCCGCGCCAAAGCCTCGAAACCTGCAACATCCGCAATGCCTTCGATGTGCAGCCCCAAGCAAGAAACGCGCGGATCATCCAGAACGCTCATGCCCAATTCGGCAAGATCGGTTTGCGCCTGATTGCCAACGGTTCCCAAATAGGCAATCGGTACGCCGCGCGTTTGCATTGTCAAGTTCAACGCGATGTTCGAACTTTGGGTCAAAATCGCAACGCCGCTGTCGACCCGCAACATCCCGTGCTGATCGGGCCAAAGCGCCGCGCCATCCAATGCGTTGACGAACCCGTAGCAATTTGGGCCCAAAATGCGCATCTGCCCCGCCGCCTTTAACAGCGCCTGCTGCAAAGCTGGACCATTTTTCAGTTCCGCCTGAGCCTCTTGAAAACCTGAGGCAAAACACACCGCACCACCGGCTCCGCGCGCCGCCAATTGCCGAATAATGTCGACCGTCAACTGCCGGTTTACGCCGACAAATGCCGCATCCGGGGCATCTGGCAAAGTATCAACATCAGCATAGGCAGGTAGCCCCGCAACTTCGGGCTTCTTGGGATGAACGGGCCAAATATCCCCCGTGAACCCGATCTTTTTGCATTCCTCGATTACGTTAAGACACCAAGCCCCGCCGCCGATCACAGCGATGGACTTTGGCTGCAACAAACGCGCCATACTATTGGTCATAGACCCTCACAACCTGCGCTCCAAATTCCGTCAACGGAATTTGCAAATTTCATGCATGAAATTTGGTCCAGCCGCACGATCAGGCCCCCAATGGCCGGAACAGTTCCCGGCTGATGATGTGTCGCTGGATCTCGGACGTCCCGTCCCAAATCCGTTCAACCCGCGCATCCCGCCAAAACCGTTCAATCGGAAAGTCATCCATCAACCCCATGCCGCCAAAAATTTGCAACGTGGTGTCCGTCACCCGCGCCAGCATTTCGGATGCATGAAGCTTGGCCGAGGCAATTTCACGGTTCGCAGGCAACCCTTGATCCAACCGCCACGCCCCCGCCAACGTCAACCAATCCGCCGCGTCAATCTCGGTGATCATATCCGCCACTTGAAAGCTAACGCCTTGGAACTTGGCAATCGCTTGCCCGAACTGTTTGCGCTCTGCTGCATATTCAACAGCATAGTCAAAACACCGCCGTGCCCGACCGACGCAAAAGGCCGCAACAGTCAGCCGTGTTGCATACAGCCATTCGTTCATCACTTCGAATCCGCCGTCGACCTGCCCCAGCACCTGTGCATCGGGCAAACGGCAATCATCAAAGGTCAAAATACAGTTTTTGTAGCCTTTGTGGCTGACCGAATTGTACCCGTCGCGGACTTCGAACCCCGGATGGCCACGGTCCACCAGAAAACAGGTGATTCGCTTTTTGGGGCCCTTGGGCGTTTCATCGACGCCTGTTGCAATGAAGACGATAAAGAAATCAGCGTGTTCAGCCCCAGAGATAAAATGTTTGGATCCGTTCACGACCCAATCGCCGCCGCTCCGCACGGCTTGGCATTTCATACCGCGCACGTCCGAACCGGCGTCCGGTTCCGTCATCGCCAATGCGTCCATCCGGTCCCCGCGCACGGCGGGCAGCAAGTATTTTTCCCGCTGTTCGCCCTCGCAGGCCATCAAGATGTTTTGCGGGCGGCCAAAAAAATGTGTCAGCGCCATTGATCCACGCCCGAGTTCGCGCTCGACCAAAGTGAAATCCATATGGCTCAGCCCTGCACCGCCAACTTCTTCAGGAAAGTTACAGGCGTAGAACCCCAAATCGATGCATTTTTGTTTGATTCGCAAACCTAGCTCATGCGGGACTATTCCAGTTCGTTCGACTTCGGCCTCATGCGGATAAATCTCTTTTTCGACAAAGCTGCGAACCGTCGAAACGATCATCTCTTGTTCTTCGGACAATCCAAAATGCATGCGCGTTTTCCTATACTGGTCACGAAATGTAACTTTGCCTCGCGCATTTTTATCATGCGTGATACGTCCATTAATATGCGCAATTCGAACCATTCCCCGAAAACCCGCCAAATTGGCGTGCTGCTTTTCCCCGAGTTTTCCAACTACGGTCTGGCCAATGCCGTGGAACCGCTGCGTGCGGCGAACACTTTGGCACGTCAAAAATTGTACGAATGGCAGTTTTTGGGAATCAACGAGGGCACCATCACCTCTTCCAGCGGATTGCCCGTCACCCCCAGCGGCACACTGACGGATCATCCCGGAGGCGATCTTTTGTTGGTTATGCCCAGCTACGATTATAAAGGTCTAACCACACCTACGGTTTTGCGCGCACTCCGGTCCGCGCAAAAACGGTTTGCCCAGATGGCAGGACTGGACACGGGATCGTGGTTGATGGCCGCAGCCGGACTTCTGGAAGGTCAACGGGCAACCATCCATTGGGACGAGCTGGTGGCGTTTTCGGAACAGTTCCCCGAGATCAATGTCGTCGAGGATCGCTATATTTCGCAGGGGCCGATGTTGTCTTGCGGCGGGGCAAGCACCTCAATTGAACTGATGCTGGACCTGATAGGACAGCATCACGGCACCATGTTGCGGCTCGAAGTAGCGGCCTTGTTCATGCATGGCGAACGCAAACCCTCCGATGTGACACCCTTGCGGATGGGCGACGATCAGGTGGTTCAGGCAGCCGTCTCAATTATGCGCCGCACCTTGGAAACCCCCTTGCCGATCGACGCAATTGCCAAACGACTCGGTTTCGGATTGCGGGCTTTGGAAAAGCATTTCGCCAGCTCGGCGGGGCGCAGTCCGCGCAGTGTTTACGTGTCTCTCAGGTTGGGGGCAGCACGGCATTTGACCGAACAAACAACCCTGTCGGTGTCTGAAATTGCAACAAGATGCGGCTATGAAGATCCCAGTGCCATGACCCGCGCGTTCCGCCGTGAATTCGGGATCACCCCGCGCGACATCCGCAAGAATTTGACCTAAGCGTCTTCGACGACCACCTCTTGGTAGAACTTGCGAATTTGCTGTTTGAGAATGCTCAAATGGTTGCGCAATTCAGCCTGAAAGGTGGTGGCATCGCGTTGGCGCAGCGCGGCAAGAATGGCGTTATGCTGTGCAAATACCCGATCTTGATTGCGCCCCGCACGCGATCCCAAAAACCGCGCCCGCCACAACCGGGACAGCAAGGAACGATGGGTTTCGGCCAGGGGAATGTTATGCGACGCACGCACAATGGCGACGTGAAATTCCATATCAATTTCAAATAGATCGATCTCATCCACATGTCCCGCGCTGGCTTCCATGCGCTCTTGGATCGAGGCGATTTTATCGATTTCTTCATCGGTCGCCTTGGCGCATGCCAGCTCGCCTGACAGCAGCTCCAATGCGCGCACCAGATCCATACAGTCCGAGATCTCCTTCCACGACGGGTCTGCCACAATCGGGCTGCGGGCCGGACGCAAAACCACCAGCCCCTCATTGGCCAATTGCCGGATGGCTTCGCGCATGGGTGTACGGCTCACCCCCATTTCAGCGGCATTGTCGCGTTCTTTGATCGGTGATCCTGGTGCCAGATCCCCGCGTAAAATCGCCCGCCTTAGGCGGTTGGAAATATGCTCAAACCGGTTTTCTTCCGCCATCGTGTCCCTGCCCCGTTCAGGCTGTCCATTGGTTCCGCTTCTTGTTGGAACCTTGGACTAATAAGTCGAGTGCAAAATTTGGTATACCAAAATCTGTTGATTGTCGACCACGCTTTCGCTAGCGTTAGGCACGGATGGTATACCATTCCAGATTAGGGCGAGTAAAAATGCTCTTAAAAACAACGGCAGCCGAGGAGGGCTGCCCTCGGGGAGGAATAAAATGAAACTTAAAAAACTGATTCTAAATTCGGTCGCTGCAACTGCGCTGACCGTTGCAGGCGGCGCGGCCATGGCGGCTGACGTGACCTTGCGCATTCAAACTCATTACGCTCCTGAAACTGTTTCCGGCAAGCTGGCACAGCAATATGCCGATGACGTAGAACTCATGTCCGGCGGCGCGATTGATATCGAGATGTTCTTCTCGTCTTCGGTTGTAGCCTCGGTTGAAACCTTTGACGCGGCGGCCAACGGCATTCTTGACTGCGACATGACAGGCGGCGGCTATCAGACTGGTAAAAACCCTGCGTTCCAGTTCGTTGGCGACATCATGGGCGGCTATGACACCCCCTACCAACAGCTGAGCTGGCTCTATCACGGTGGCGGCTACGACGCAGCCCAAGATCTCTATAACGGCTTTGGCATGCAGCTTGTTGGCTGGTGGGTTTACGGTCAGGAATCGCTGGCGTCCTCCAAGCCGATTGATGGCCCTGCTGCCTTCAAAGACTGGAAATTCCGCTCGCCTCCCGGCATGGAAACCAAAATCTTTGAAAAGCTGGGCGCCAAGCCAATCGTGATGGATTTCACCGAAATCTTTACCGCGCTTGAAACAGGCATCATCGACGGTGCAGACGCATCCGGACTTGCCAATAACGTTGGCCTTGGTCTGTATGATCTGGTGAAGCACGCCAACTATCCCGGCTTCCACTCGATGCCTTCGGATCACCTGGCCTGTAACAAGATGGTTTGGGACGGTCTGAGCGACAGCCACCGCGCCATCATGGACACCGCGATGCAAAAGCTGGCGCTGCAAACTGCTTTGACGTTCGAAAAGAAGAACGCCGAAGCCGCAGCCCAACTGCGCGCCGATGGTGTGACACTGCACGCATGGAACGACACCGACAAGCAGGCGTTCCGCGACGCGGCTCAGGCGACATGGCCTGAATTCGCAACCACAGACGAAGCCAAAGCGCTGGTTGACAGCCACCTTGGTTATCTCAAGCAGCTTGGCCTTGTTGCCGAATAAGCCTTTGGGCTGACAAACTGCCCGGCGCGCGGACTACCTGCGCGCCGGATCCAGTTTTCCTGCATTCAAGGAAACACATATATGTCTTCTCCTTCTGTCTGGCTCGGGTCCGCCCGCCAGCCCGTTCGGCTGCTGATGATTGGGTTTGGTGCTGTCGCCGCCCTATTGGTAGTCGGCCTTGGTCTCGCAAGCGCTTTTCTGGGCAGCGAAATCACCATGCATCAAATGCTGCGTCCCGAAGGCAGCGTGATTGTCTATTTCACCTTGGCAGCCGTTTTTGGATCCGTCTTCTTTACTTCGGTCTACCTGTCCGACACCGTCGGATCGATCGAAAGCGAACCTTCGGGTTTTTTCGACATCATTTCGTTGGTCTGTTCGCGCATTTCGATGATTATGCTGCCACTAATCGTGGTTGTGATGTTCTACGAAGTGATCTCGCGGTATGTCTTTTCATCGGGCACGCTCTGGGCCAATGAAATGTCACTTTGGCTTGCCGGTTTTTTGTTCTTGCTTGCAGGGCTTTATGCCATGCAGCAACGCAGCCACATCCGCATCTATATCATCTACGATATGATGCCGCGCTGGATGCAAAAAACATCTGACTGCATCTCTGTCTTTTTGATCTGGGTGTTTGCCTTCTGTCTGTTTTGGGGCGGGTATTCCGAATCCAAAGCAAAACTGCTGCGGATGGAGACCTTTGGCACCGCCTGGGATCCCCCCATTCCAGCCACCATCAAACCGATGATTATTTTTATGATCATTCTGGTTGCCATCCAAGCGCTGTCGAACCTGATTGCGGATTGGCACAAAGCTCCTGAACATCATTCTCCTGCGGATGAGATTGACGAAACTGAAATCGAAAATATTCGCCGCACCTTGGAGGACAAATAATGGTTGATGTAGGCACGCTCAGCCTAATCATACTGCTGGGTATGTTCGCGCTGCTGGCGATTGGCATGCCGCTTGGTTTTGCCTCTGCGTTTCTGGCGGTGGCGACATTGCTGTTAAAGTTCGGTCCCGACTTGATGTTTGGCCGCTTTGGCATGGGACCGTTTAACGTTTTGGGTCAGGCGGTTTACCGACAAATGACCAATTACGTGCTCATATCGGTGCCGCTGTTCATATTCATGGCCGCGCTGCTGGAACGATCCGGCATCGCGCGGGACATGTACAGTTCCCTCAACGTCTGGATGAGCCGGATGCGCGGAGGCATCGCCATCGTCACATCGATCATGGCAGTTGTTATGGCTGCGATGTCGGGTATCATTGGCGGCGAAGTGGTCTTGCTTGGCCTGATCGCCCTGCCGCAGATGCTGCGCCTTGGCTATAACCAGAACCTGGCGATTGGCACAATCTGTGCCTCGGGTAGCTTGGGAACGATGATCCCACCTTCGATTGTGTTGATCTTTTACGGGTTGGTGACTGAAACCTCGATCAAGGCGCTGTTCACCGCATCGTTCTTGCCGGGCTTCATGCTGGCGTCGTTCTTTATCATCTACATTATCATACGCACCCGTCTTGATCCGTCTCAGGCACCTTTGCCACCAGAAGATCCCGATGCCCCTGCGGGCAATGAAAAAGGGATGATGTTCCTTGGATTCATGGCGCGCTTTGGCATGTGGATCACCGGTGTCATCCTACTGCGGGCGGTGTTCTTTACCATCACAGGCGAAAACGCCATTACCGAAGGGGTTGATGCAATCCCGCTGGGCATGGTGTCGGATATCCCTTGGATCTTGGGCGGCTTTGCCCTGTGTGCCTTGGTTGTCTTTGTTGTTGTTGGCCGCGAACGCACCGCCATCGGCTGGGAAATGGGCAAAGGCCTGATCGCCCCAACCGTTGTTATCGGTGTGGTTTTGGGCAGCATCTATGGCGGCATCACCGGCATCACCGAAGCTGCTGGCATGGGTGTTGTGGCGGTCTTCGTCATTGGCCTGATCCGGCGCGAGATGACCTTCGAAATCGTTTGGGACGCCATCATGCGGACCTTGAAATCGACAGGGACAATCATCTGGGTGACCATCGGTGCCGCAGCCCTTGCAGCAGCCTATACGCTGGCAGGTGGCCCGACCTTTGTGGCCAATATGATTGTCGGGGCCGAATTGCCCACGATGGGGATCATTTTGGTGATGATGGTGATCTTCTTGATCATGGGGATGTTCATGGACTGGGTGGGCATCGTTTTGCTGATCATGCCGGTCTTCTTGCCGATCGTGACTAAACTGCCGCCTGAAGAAATCGGTTTCCTTGGCTCTGTTGATGCCAAATACATCCCGATTTGGTTTGGTGTCGTGTTTTGTATGAATATGCAGGTGTCGTTCTTGTCACCGCCCTTTGGTCCTGCGGCTTTCTATCTGAAATCCGTGGCACCGGCGCATATCTCGCTGACCGACATCTTTAAAGGGTTTCTGCCTTTCATCGCCTTGCAACTGCTGGCGCTGTTTGTTCTGCTACTCTGGCCACCGATCATTACGATCTTCTTGTAACCCTAAAAGACGCGGCCAAACCTTCGGCCGCGTCTTTTCCTTCTGCTCCGATATTTGAGACCAAAATGACAACGACCCGCCTTTCGCCCGATGACAATGTAGCAACCGCCTTGACCGCTTTGCAGGTCGGCGAACATGGCGCGTCAGAGCCTATTCCGCGCGGCCATAAACTGGCACTGGAACCGATCAAAGCAGGCATGCCGGTGCGCAAATACGCGCAGATCATCGGCTATGCCGCCACGGATATCGCGGCTGGGGCCCATGTCCACACGCACAATCTGGAATTTCGCGCGGTCGACACCGACTATGCATTTTCCACCAACTTGCGCCCCGTGGCACCCGCTAAAACCCCTGACACTTTCATGGGATACCGCCGCCCTTCGGGACGCGTCGGCACCCGCAACTATATCGCGGTTCTGACGTCGGTGAATTGCTCTGCCACTGCGGCCCGCATGATCGCGCAGGCTTTCACGCCCGACGTGATGGCCGCCTACCCCAATGTTGACGGCGTTGTTGCCTTTGTCCATGGCACCGGCTGCGGCATGGGCGGCGACGGCACCGGCTTTGCAGCCTTGCAACGGGTCATGTGGGGCTATGCGCGCAACCCGAATATTGGCGCGGTGCTGATGGCGGGGCTTGGCTGCGAAATGAACCAGATTGATTGGTTGATCGAAGCCTATGGCCTAACCCCCGGCCCCTTGTTTCAAAGCATGAACATCCAAGACGTCGGGGGCCTGCGCAAAACCGTCGACCTTGGCATCGCCAAAGTCGAAGCCATGCTGCCGCTTGTGAATGAGGCCAAGCGCGAACCCTGCCCCGCATCGGAGCTGATGGTTGCCCTACAATGTGGCGGGTCGGATGCATGGTCCGGTATCACAGCCAATCCGGCGGTGGGCTATGCCTGCGATCTACTGGTGGCTCAGGGCGGCACTGGCGTCTTGGCCGAAACCCCCGAAATTTATGGCGCAGAGCATCTGCTGACCGCCCGCGCCGTGGATGAAGCCACGGGCCGCAAGCTGATTGATCTGATCCACTGGTGGGAAGATTACACTGCCCGCAACAAGGGCAGCATGGACAACAATCCTTCACCGGGAAACAAAAAAGGCGGGCTGACAACCATCCTTGAAAAATCGCTGGGCGCGGCTGCCAAGGGCGGCACCACACCGCTGACCGGCGTATATCAATACGCCGAGGCAGTCACCGCCAAGGGGTTCACCTTTATGGACAGCCCCGGCTATGATCCCGCTTCGGTCACCGGACAGATTGCGTCGGGCTGCAACTTGGTTTGCTTTACCACAGGACGCGGATCGGCCTTTGGATCAAAACCGTCCCCAAGCATGAAGGTCGCGACCAACAGCCAGATGTATGAACGCCTGACCGACGATATGGACATCAACGCAGGCCGCATCCTGACCGGCAATGCCACAATCGAAGATGTGGGCCGCGAGATCTATGAAATGTGGCTGCGTATGGCCAGCGGCGAGGCGTCAAAATCCGAAGCCCAAGGCTTGGGTGATTTCGAATTTGTGCCATGGCAAATCGGCGCGGTGATGTAATGACGGCGGCCATTCCCCTGTGCGTGATTGGTGCAGGCCAGATCGGAATGCGGCACATTGAGGTGGCGCAAGCTTTGCCATCGGTTGATTTAACCGGTGTGGTGGAACCGGACCCGTCGCGGCGCGCGACCCTTGTGGCGCAGGGGTTGCCGGTGGTCGCCCAGATCGCGGATCTGCCCCTCCACACCAAAGCCGCCGTGATCGCTACCCCCACGCCCCAGCATTTCAGCGCCGCCCGCGCAGCCTTTGAACGCGGGCTTGCTGTGCTGGTCGAGAAACCCACCGGGGCCACCTTGAACGAAGCCCGCATGTTGATCGACCAAGCGAAATCGCTGGGTTTGCCCCTGTTCACCGGTCACCACCGCCGGTGCCACCCATTCAGCTCTGCTGCGCGGGACATACTGCCGAAGATCGGGCAACCGATTGGCGTGCAAGGGTTTTGGTCGCTGCGCAAACATGACACCTACTATGATGTGCCGTGGCGCTGCGCACCGGGTGCCGGACCGCTGATGACCAATCTCAGCCATGAAATTGATCTTCTCAGGTTTTTGTTTGGCGACATCGTTGAAACCTCTGCCTTTTTGTCCCACGCGGCCCGAAATTTGCAGATCGAAGATACGGCAACCTTGAATTTACGTTTCTCTTCTGGGTCTTTGGGGTCGTTTCTGATCTCGGACGCGGGTGCATCGCCTTGGGCTTTCGAAGCTGCATGTGGGGAAAACCCCGATCTTGCGGTCTCGGGTCAGGACTATATCCGTGCCACCGGAACCCAAGGCGCATTGGCGTTTCCATCCCTGACACTCTGGCAGGGCTCAGACGGCACAGCTACTGACTGGAAACACCCTCTTGTCCGTGTCAAAGGGGCAGAGTTTGCTGCCATTGACCCGTTGCAAGAACAAATGCGGCGCTTTGCGGCGGTTGTGGACGGGGGCGAAGACAATATTCTTTGCTCCGGCGATGACGGGCTGGCAGCGCTAGAAATTTCATTGGCCGCAACGCTGTCAGGCCAGACCGGCATGCCGGTTCGGACGGGCAGCGTTCCCGGCGACTACACAGGAGCTTAAGATGAGCAAAGAACATATCGGATTTATTGGCCTTGGCCTGATGGGCCGTGCCATGGTGGAATGTCTTCAAAAGGACGGCTATCAAGTCACCGTATTGGGCAATCGCGACCGCACCGGTGTCGAAGAGGCCCTGTCGCGCGGTGGTTCGGAGGCGGCAAATGCCCGCGAAGTCGCCGAGGCGGCCGATATTGTCATGCTGTGCATGGGTACGTCCGAACAGGTCGAAGGCCGTGTATATGGCGATTACGGTATTCTTGCTGGTGTGAAACCCGGCCAGATCGTCATCGATTTTGGCACGTCCCTACCCGCATCAACCATCAAGATCGGCGGTGACATGGAAGCCAAAGGCGCGGCCTATTTGGACGCCCCGATTGGCCGCACACCTGCACATGCCAAAGACGGCCTGCTGAACCTGATGTGTTCGGGGGACAAAGCCGCTTTTGACCGTGCCAAACCGGTTTTGGACGTCATGGGAGAAAACGTCTTTCACCTTGGCAAACTGGGCAGTGGCCACACCATCAAGCTGATCAACAACTATTTCGGCATGACCACCGCCGTTGCCATGTCCGAGGCCTTTGCCACTGCCGATGCTGCCGGTATCGATCGCGAAACACTGTATGACGTGATGGCAGCAGGCCCATTGCGGTCCGCCATGATGGATTTCATTCGCAACTATGCCGTGGATGGAAATTGTGACTTGGGCTTTTCGATTGGTAACGCTGGCAAGGACGTCGGGTACTACCGTGAAATGACCGCCCAGTTGGGGCTGAACAGCCGCATGTCGGCCTGCGCCAGTAACGCGTTAAACGAGGCCCGCGATGCCGGTGACGGCGACAAGATGGTACCTGAAATGGTTGATTGGATGACCCGCAACCTGCCTAACAAGGGTTGATGACATGAACATCACCGCCCCCCGTGAGGATCGCACCTCAGCAGGTGTTTTCCTCATGGCTTTGGCGGTGGTGTTCTTTACTTGCATTGATACGACAGCAAAATGGCTGATCTTGGCCGGTCTGCCCGCGCTGCAAGTTGTCTTTGCCCGCTACCTTGGTCATTTCATCTTTGCCTTGGTGTTTTTCACTACCCGCGAAGGCCTCTCGGCATTCCGAACCCAATCCCCGTGGCAACAGGCCTTGCGTGCAGGGTTCTTGATGGGCAGCACCATCTGCAACTTTGTCGCGTTGCAATATCTGCCGATCACCGTGACCACAACGATCATGTTTGCCGGTCCCATTGTAATAACCCTGCTGGCGATCCCGCTGCTGGGCGAACAAGTGGGCATTCGCAGGATATCGGCGGTTTGCGTCGGATTTTTGGGTGTTTTGGTGGTTATGCAGCCGTGGGGAACGGCATTCCATCCGGCGATGTTCCTCAATATTGCGGCGCTGACTTTGGCATCGCTCTATTTTATCATGACGCGGAGGATGGCTGGAAAAGAAAGCAATGCTTCGCAACAGCTTTGGGCCAGCGGCTTGGCAACATTGGCTTTGCTGCCTTTGGCGGCGTCAAACTGGGTTTGGCCGCAAGGTTCCGATTGGTTCGGCTTTTGTATTATCGGAGCCTTTGGCGCTTTTGCCCATATCAGCGCGACCACGGCGCACCGTCTGGCCGATGCTTCTATCCTGGCTCCAGTCATTTACATCCAGATATTCCTAGCAGCTTTGGCAGGCGTACTGGTCTTTGACACATGGCCAACTGTCTGGACACTGGCGGGCGGCCTGATCATTGTCGCCTCCGGCCTGTATATCTGGCACCGTGAACGTGTTAAAACCAGCGTCTGAGGCGGGGCCAAAATCCATGCATGGATTTTCAAAATTTCATACATGAAATTTGGCCGCGCCTAGATTTGACGTTTGGGCTTACCCACGCCCGATATAGGGCATGCCGGGTGCCATAACAGTCATGAACTGCACATTGGCCTCAAGCGGAAGCTCAGCCATATGCATCACGGAACTGGCCACATGGGCCACATCCATCACCGGCTCAACCGCAATGGATCCGTCAGCTTGTGGAACCCCTTGGGTCATCGCCTGTGCCATATCGGTCAAGGCATTGCCGATGTCGATCTGCCCACATGCAATGTTGAATGCCCGCCCATCCAAGGAAATCGATCGGGTCAGACCGGTGATCGCATGTTTGGAAGAACTGTAGGGCGCAGATCCCCAACGCGGCACGTAAGCCGACACAGAGCCATTGTTGATGATCCGCCCACCCTGCGGATCCTGACGGCGCATACGGGCAAAAGCCGCCCGCGCACAGACAAATGATCCGGTCAGATTGATATCAATGCAGCGCCGCCAGTCGTCGACACTGACCTCATCAATCGGTGCACCGGCCACGGAAACACCCGCATTGTTGAACAACGCGTCGATCCGCCCCCATGCGTCGAGTGCGGCGTCAAACGCCGCATCGACCTGCCCCTCTTTGACAACGTCACAGGGTAGGGCCAAAGCCGCTTCGCCGTATTTATCAACCAAGGCTTCCAAAGGTTCGGGGGTCCGTCCGACCAAGCCGACTTTCCAACCTGCGTCCAAAAATGCTTCGGCGCAGGCTTTGCCAATACCGCGCCCTGCCCCAGTGATAATGATGCTCTTGCTCATGTCGCCTCCCACAGCTTCTTTGGGATTGAAATATTGCGGGGGCTGCGGGGCAGCGCCCCTTTCCCCGTCCATCAAAAAAACGCCCCCGCAAATCCGGAGGCGCTTTATCTTGTTTAGTGGTTATCGCGCGCCAAAGTCCGCCCGATCTTTTGGTAGGCCGTCGCAAGTTCCAAACAGCCGCCATCGGCAAGTTGTCCGACATGCTTGCGGTAGATCTCTTGCCACGGTGTCTGATGCTCCAGCTCGGGCGCGTCCCATGCGTCCATGCGGGCCTGCCATTCAGCGTCCTCAACCAATGCGTTCAACGTTGAGCTGTTCAGGTCCAAGCGCACCATATCGCCGGTTTTCAAATAGGCCAAACCGCCGCCAACAACCGATTCAGGTGTCGCATTCAGGATCGACGGGCTTTCCGAGGTGCCGGACTGACGCCCATCACCAACGGTTGGCAAGTGATGAATACCCGCTTTAATCAGCTCGTCCGGTGGCTGCATGTTCACCACTTCGGCGGAACCCGGGTAGCCAACACAGCCCACATTGCGGATGAACAAAATGCAGTTTTCATCAATCTCGAGCGCGGGATCATTCAGACGGTCGTGATAGTCTTCCGGCCCCTCGAACACGATGGCGCGCGCTTCGTGCACACCCTCTTTGCCGGGATGCGACAAGAACCTCTGTTGGAAATCAGGTGAGATTACGGATGTTTTCATCAAGGCACTGTCAAAGAGGTTGCCTGACAATACTTTAAAACCGGCATTTTGGCGCATCGGCGCGTCGTAGGTTTTGATAACGTCGATATCAACGCTTTCAATTCCCTCCAGTTCCTCGCCCAACGTCCGTCCCGAGGCGGTCATGACGCCTTCGTGCAACCGGCCTGCCTTCTTCAGCTCGCCCATGATCGCGGGCACCCCGCCAGCGCGGTAGAACCCTTCGCCCAGATATTCGCCAGCAGGCTGGACGTTCGCCAACAAGGGCACGTCAAAACCGACGGTTTCCCAGTCCTTGACGTTCAGCTCAACCCCGACATGGCGGGCAACAGCCTGCAAATGCGGCGGCGCGTTGGTCGATCCGCCAATCGCGGCATTGGTGACAATCGCGTTCTCAAACGCTTCGCGGGTCATGATGTCGGACGGTTTCAAGTCATCCAGAACCATTTGCACAATGCGCTTGCCGGTTAGATAGGCCATCTCCATCCGTTCGCGGAACGGCGCAGGAATGGCAGAGCTTCCGGTCAAGGTCATACCCAAGGCTTCGGCCATCGCATTCATTGTCGACGCCGTGCCCATGGTGTTGCAATGCCCCATCGACGGGGCAGAGGCGCAGGCGCGTTCCATGAATTCTTCGTAGTCGATCTTGCCTTCGGCCAGCAAACGGCGGCCTTCCCAGATCACCATGCCAGAGCCCGCACGTTTGCCTTTGAACCAGCCGTCCAACATCGGACCACCGTTCAGGGCAATCGCGGGCAGGTCAACCGTGGCAGCGCCCATGAGCATCGCGGGGGTGGTTTTGTCACATCCCGTGGTCAGGACAACACCGTCAATCGGATAGCCGTGCAGCACTTCGACCAAAGTCAAATACGACAGGTTGCGGTCGAGCGCAGCCGTGGGGCGTTTGCCGGTTTCCTGAATCGGATGCACCGGAAATTCCATCGGGATACCGCCTGCTTCGCGGATGCCAGCCTTGATACGGTCCATCAAGAACACATGGATCTTGTTGCACGGAGCAAGGTCGCTGCCGGTCTGGGCGATGCCGATGATCGGGCGTTCGCTTTGCAGCTCTTCGCGAGTAAAGGTCGCGTTTTGATAGCGCTCAAGATAGAGCGCAGTCATTCCTGGATTGTTCGGATTATCGAACCATTCTTGTGACCGAAAGCGTTTATGAGCGCGGGTGTCTGACATTCTTTCTCTCCCCTTTGGCGGTGCCTGCAATAATACCGGCGATTGGTCCGGCGGCGAGTCTGGCTTTTGATATTGGCCTTTGATTCTGGCAGGTCACGCGGCTTGCGGTAACATTTCAAAATGGTATACCAAATGCAAGGGAATGTCGCAAAAATGGGCGACAGGGAGGGGAATTCATGAACAGGAAAATGGCCGGATATTTGGCCCCTGCTGTAATGGCGCTGGTTTTGACCAGCCAGCCTGTTGCAGCCGAGGTTGATTTGGGCAAAGTCGATGGCTGCATATCAAACGCGCGGGACTTGGATCTATCGCCGCTTTCATGCGTTGATGCTGCACATGCCCAGTGTTTGGAAATTCACAGCGAAACACCGAATGTCATCAGTTTGTGCTTCAGCAGAGCCCAAGACAGCTGGTCCCAAGGTATTGCACGCCACATGGATGTTCTGACCGAGCAGGCCCCCGCTGAAATCGTCACGATCGCCAAGATAGAAGTGAAATACGACCTGCTTGCCAGCCTGTTGCAATGTGACCGCATGGACGAACTCTCTGCCTTGCAAGGCACGCCCGAGGAAGAACGTTTGATGCAAAAGACCCGATGTTCTGCAACGGCCAGCGGGCTGGCGTTTGCCCGCATGATCTGGCGCTCCCCAATGAGGCAAAACTAAATGCTGACTGAACCCCCTGCCCTTACCTTGGTTGACGGTGCCCCGCGCCCGAGCCAAATCCAGATTGATGCCTTTGACGGTGTACCGACAAGCTTTGTCTGTGACGCGCTTGGCGGCTTTGCGGCGATGGCTCCGCAGGTTGCGCCGGTGGGCTTTGGCCGCGACCTTGAGTGTAGGGCGCATGGCCCTGCTTTGGTGGCCGCAAACAGCCCCGGCGATATCATGGGAACCTTTGGCGCAATTCACATGGCCCAGCCCGGCGATTTTATCGTGGCGCAAGCGCAGGGGCACCAAGGTTGCGCTGCGGCGGGGGATCTGGTCTTGGGCCAGATGCGCAACGCGGGCGTTGTCGGCTTTGCCACCGATGGCCCGATGCGCGACTATGATGGGATTGTGGCGGCAGGTTTACCGGCTTGGTGCACCGGCCTGACACCCAACTCTCCCTTTTCCAAGGGCCCCGGTCAAACCGGCGGCGCGGCCTTGGTTGGCGGGTGTTTGGTCACCACTGGCGATATGATTGTCGCGGACCGCGATGGCGTTGTGGTTATCCCTTTTGCCAAAATCGATAGCGTGATTGCCCAATTGCCAGAGATTAAATCACAAGAAGCCGAACGCGATGCCAATGTACGCGGCGGGTTCAAAACACCGCTGGATCTGGAAGGGATGCTTGGAGATGGCCGCGCCAGACGCCAAGTATTCACCTCATAAATGGTATACCAAATCAAGCATCGCCTTGACCAAGGCGCTGGCGATGTAGACTCACAAGCAAAGACCATTTGCAGGATGTCAGTATGTTAGACCAAAGGCCCCACGATTCAGCGATTTCCGCCCTACAGGCGCTTTTGGGGGATCGGCTTGTCACCTCTCAAGCCGATCGCGCCCTGCACGGCCAAAACGAAAGCTACCATCCAACCCTTTTGCCGGACGCAATTGCCTATCCCGAAAACACCCAAGAGGTGTCGGAGATCGTGAAAATCTGCGCCGAGCATACCTGCCCGATCACCCCTTACGGTGCGGCCAGCTCTCTCGAAGGGCAGCATTTGGCAACCAAAGGCGGCATCAGCCTTGATACCAGCAAGATGGCCAAACTTCTGACCGTCAATGCAGAAGATCTGAACGTTGTGGTGCAACCCGGTCTGACCCGCATTGCCTTGAACGAAGAGTTGCGCGCGACAGGCTTGTTCTTTCCGCTCGACCCCGGTGCCAACGCATCGCTTGGCGGCATGGCTGCGACCCGCGCGTCCGGCACCACAGCCGTACGGTATGGCACGATGGCGGATAGCGTTTTGGCGCTCGAGGCAGTTATGGCGGATGGCACGATCATTCGCACCGGATCACAGGCACGCAAATCCTCGACGGGGTATGATCTGACCCACCTTCTTGTCGGCTCCGAAGGCACGCTGGGCATCATCACCGAACTGACCCTTCGCTTGCAAGGTATCCCGGAAGCGGCCTCTGCCGCGACATGCCGGTTTAACAGCGTCGAAGATGCAGTGAATTGCGTGATCCTAACAATCCAAAGCGGCCTACCTATGGCGCGGATCGAGTTGGTTGACGAAATGATGGTGCGGGGCTTTAACAACTACAGCGACGCTGGCCTGCCCGAAAAGCCGCATCTGTTTGTCGAATTTCACGGCACCCCTGCCGCCGTTGCCGAACAATCGATCAGCTTTGGCGAGATTGCCGAAGAATTCGGGGCGTCCGGATTTGAACGGGCGGAAAAAGCCGAAGACCGCACGCGTCTTTGGTCCATGCGCCACAATGCCCATCAGGCCAACCGGGCGCTGGCACCGACCAAAGGCATTTTGTCCACAGACGTCTGCGTCCCGATTTCCAAACTGGCAGAAGCGATTGTGGAAGCACAGCGAAAGTCCAAAGAAATGGGGCTAAGCTGCACTATTGTCGGCCATGCAGGTGATGGGAATTACCACTGCGGGCTGAATGTCGACACCTCGGATCCCGAAGAAATGGGTCGCGCCAAGGCCTTTGCAGGAATGCTGAACGAAAGCGCACTGCGCCTTGGCGGCACGGTCAGCGGAGAGCACGGCATCGGCATGGGCAAAACCGCCTACATGCATGCCGAACACGGGCCAGCGCTGATCTATATGCGGGCGATCAAACAAGCGCTTGATCCCCAAGGCATTCTTAATCCGGGTAAAATTTTGCCTGCGACCAACCAGTAAACGATACGGAAAACACAGATATGAACCGCTTTTTGTGCCTCGGCGAATGCATGGTCGAATTGGCCCCCACCTCTGACGGGTTGTACCGAATGGGCTATGCCGGTGATACGTTCAACTGTGCATGGTATGCACGCCAGCTTTTGGGGGATGACTGGACGGTGCAATATGGCACCGTGGTCGGGCAAGATGCCGCCTCTGACGGCATGTTGGAATACATGGAAAACCACGGCATCGACACATCGACCATCCGGCGTGTGCCTGATCGCACGGTGGGGCTGTATTCTATCCAGCTCAAAAACGGTGAACGTAGCTTCTCTTATTGGCGCGGCGAAGCGGCAGCGCGTTTGCTGGCCGATGACGAAGCCTGGTTGGACAGTATCCTGAAAGACCGTCAGGTCATTCAGTTCTCTGGCATTACTTTGGCCATTCTGAGCCCCGAAAAACGCCAAGTGCTGGCCCGCGCTTTGGCCCGCGCCCGCGAAGGTGGGGCTTTGGTGGCCTTCGACACAAATCTGCGTCCCAAATTGTGGGAAAGCGAACAAGCCATGCGCGATGGTTTGGTTCTTGGCGCGTCTGTGGCTGACGTGGTTCTGCCCAGCTTTGACGAAGAAGAAGCCTGTTTCGGGGACAAAACCCAAGCGGACACCATTGCACGCTATCGCGAAGTCGGGGCCAAGGTCATTGCCGTCAAAAATGGCAAAGACACCTGCCACGTTTGGGCAGAGGGGGTTGGCGAAAGTCTGGTCACCCCGGCTGTGGTGACCAACGTGGTTGATAGCACCGCAGCCGGCGACAGCTTTGCAGGCGGCTTTTTGGTGACCTTGGTTCAAGGGGCCACAGCCGCCGAAGCCACCAAAGAAGCTTCGGAACTGGCAGCACAGGTTATTCAACGGCGCGGGGCATTGGCACCGGACATTTTTGGAAAGGGACACGCGACATGAAGGTACTGATCTTGGGCGGAGGCGGTCTTTTGGGTCGCAGACTGGCAATTTCCTTGGCGAAGCGCGGTGAATTGCGCGGCGCAAAAATCGACCAGATGGTTCTGGCCGATATCGTCGATCCAAAGCCCATCGAGGCACCGTTTCCCGTCAGCTATCAGCCCTGCGATATCGCCGACCCCGGTTCAGTCGCACAAACCATTGATGCCGATACAGACGTCATTTACTTGCTGGCCGCTGTCGTGTCAGCCCATGCCGAAGAGGATCTGGACGCCGGTTTGCAAGTCAACATGATGGGCGTGCTGAATGTGCTGGAACGCTGCCGCTCCCTTGGCACCTGCCCTGTTGTCGTCTTCACCTCGTCGATCGCGGTGTTTGGCGGCGATACACCGCAGCCCTTTACCGACCACAGCCTGCCAAACCCGCAAACCAGCTACGGTGCGCAAAAGGCCATCGGCGAATATCTCGTCACCGACTATTCACGCCGCGGCCTGATTGACGGGCGCGGTTTTCGCCTTCCAACCATCACAGTGCGTCCGGGAAAACCGAACCGCGCGGCGTCCAGCTTTATGTCTTCGATCTTTCGCGAACCTTTGGCCGGTGAAACCGCAAATTGCCCCGTCGAGCCGGACTTCAAACACTTCTACCTGTCGCCACGTAAATGCGTGGAAAACCTGATCAAAGGGGCCGAGCTAAAGGCCGAAGATCTGGGCAAAAACCGCTGTATGACCATGCCCGGTCGCGTTTGGTCGATTGGCGAGATGATCGAAGCGATGACCGCCGTCACCGGCCCCGCAGCTGCCACGCGTATTACTTGGCAAAAACAGCCGGAAATTGATGGTATCCTGAAGGGCTGGCAGATGGACATCCGGCCGGAACGTGGACTGGCTTTGGGGCTTGAGGCAGACGCCAGTTTCGAAGACAACATCCGTATCTATCTCGAAGATGACGCCCCAAAGACCTGATACTGCCCTCCGAGTAAAGGAAATACGACATGACACAGTTCGCCATTTATCCCAGCCTTAAAGGACGCACTGTGTTTGTCACGGGCGGCGCATCGGGCATCGGGGCCGAAATCGCCACAGGATTTGCGGCACAAGGGGCAAAGGTCGGGTTTGTCGACAAAGATGTCGCCGGTTCCGAGGCGCTGATTGCGCGCACCGAAGGTGATATCGCCTTTGAGGCCTGCGATTTGCGTGACATCGAAAACCTGAAATCTGCCTTTGCCAAACTGGCAGAGCGCCAAGGCGATGCGCATGTTCTGGTCAACAACGCAGCCCGCGACGACCGGCATGACTGGTCCGAAGTGACGCCTGAATATTGGGATGAACGCCAACAAACCAACCTGCGCCACATGTTCTTTGCCATGCAGGCCGTCGCCCCCGCGATGATCAAAGCAGGGGGCGGGTCAATCATCAACATGGGGTCGAATTCATGGTTCGAGGCGGTGGGCAACTTCCCCGCCTACGCGACCGCCAAGGCCGCCGTCCACGGGCTTACCCGCACCATGGCGCGCGATTTGGGTGGCCACCGCATTCGCGTCAACACCGTCGTTCCCGGCTGGATCATGACCGATCGCCAGAAGGAGCTTTGGGTCACACCAGAAGCGCTGGCCAATCATCTGAACAACCAATGCCTGCCTGATCCGATTGATCCGGTCTATGTGGCGCGGATGGTGCTGTATCTGGCATCAGACGATGCCGCGATGTGCACGGCTTCAAACTTCTTTGTCGAAGCTGGATCTGTATAAGCGGGGCCTTGCACAATGGCGCGTTATACCTTGGCCTTGACAGTTCGGATCCACCGCCGCAACGCTACGCTCGGCTATAGAGGGCGGAGATGACTGATGATGTTACCTGAAACCATGAGCGGTGTTGCCCTGATCGGCCATGGCGGCCCTGAAATGCTGGAATGGCGTGATGACCTGCCAACACCGGTCACAGGTCCCGGCGATGTAATCATCGCAGTGGGGGCGGCAGGGGTGAACAACACCGATATCAACACCCGCACCGCATGGTATTCCAAGGGCGATTCAGCGTCAGATGACGCAACCTGGACCGGCGAGGCCATGCACTTTCCGCACATCCAAGGCGCAGATGTTTGTGGCCGCATCGTTGCGGTCGGGGACGGTGTTGATCCGGCCCGTATCGGTCAACGCGTTATGATCGAACCTTGCCTACGCGAAGTAAACGGGGCTGAACCGGATTACCCATGGTATTTTGGATCGGAATGCAATGGCGGCTTTGCGCAATTCACCCGCGTCGCGGCGCGCCATGCCCATGGCGTTGACTGCGATCTGACAGATATCGAACTGGCCTCTTTTCCTTGCTCCTATTCCACTGCTGAAAACATGCTGACTCGGTCGCGTGTCGCGGCAGGGGATACCGTATTGGTGACCGGTGCCTCTGGCGGTGTTGGCTCTGCCGCCGTGCAATTGGCACAAGCGCGCGGAGCGACGGTGATAGCCCAGACCAGTGCATCCAAGGCGGACAGTTTGCGGGCGCTTGGCGCAGCACAAACCGTGGATCGCGGCGCAGATTTGCTGGGCGCGCTGGGAGGCAACAGCGTTGACGTTGTGATTGATCTGGTCGCAGGCCCCCAGTTCCCCACTTTGTTGGACATCTTGCGACCCAGAGGTCGCTATGCGGTTTCTGGTGCAATAGCTGGCCCTCTGGTCGAATTGGATGTGCGTACGCTCTACCTCAAAGACCTAAGCTTTTTCGGGTGCACAGTGTTGGAACCAGAAGTGTTTGGCAATTTGATCGGGCGTATTGAACGGCAAGAGATCAAACCGCTGGTCGCCGAAACCTATGCTTTGCGCGATATTGCAGCCGCACAGCAGGCGTTTGGTGAAAAAGGTCATGTCGGCAAGATCGTATTGGAGGTTGGCTAGGCCAACCCGCCAGCTGCGTCAGGGTTTCGAATAACTAAAGCGTTCGAAATCGCCAGCATATATTTGGGCAATTTTGCGGCGTGTAACTTCGGTCAGGAACTGCTCCTTCGGGGGGACACCTCCGCCACTTTCACGGGTTTGGATCAGCAAATCGCTCGGGGCTTCAACAAGGTCGCCTGACATACCGCGCCAATCGTCGCGGTATTTTTGCACTTGTCTGCGCTGCCTTAAAACCTCTGCTCCACGGCGTCCGACGATGGGTTCGATGTCTTTGAAACCCTCAGAAAGCTGTTCAAGCTTGATGACCTTGTCGAACTCGATGTCTTTGAAAACAAAAGACTGCGGGCACCAATGGCCGTTCAGTGTTTTCGGGTCTGCCTCCAATAAGTAGTCTAAAAACTGGTTGAAACTTATCCCTCTTTCCGCACCGACCTGTCCAACCACATCCTTGACCCAGTCCTTGTTCCAGTCTTCGCCGCAAAACTTGTCTAGATAGGCGCTGACAACGCGCGACGCAGGATTGCGCACAACGGCGATCTTATACGTGTTTTGGAATTCGAGCGTGTTTACAATCGCTTGGGAAACAGTTGCACGATACACATCTGAAAACACACGGAGGTCGGCGTTGCTAGCCGATCCCTTGATCCAGATCCGCGCGGCCAGTTTTTTGCGCCGTGCCATGCCAGCCAGAAACCGTCCACGATGCGGGGCCGGTAAACTTAACATCACTTCCCGAAATGAAAACGCACCAAGATTGGTCATGAACCAGTCTCTGAGCATCGTATTTCCGCTTTTCCCGGCCGCATAGAGCGCGAAGTTTCGAACCGGATTAACGTAGGGCGTGAGTGACGGAATTTTCATGGCATCAAGATTCGTTTTTATTAGACGTTTTTGCCTAGCACCACTTGGTGCAGACGAACCAATGCGCCTTTGACAATAGACAGACCTATCCACCGAAGCCCCACCTTCCGTCAAGGATAAGCCCCAAATCGGGCAAGTCCCCCTCCCCCGTTCAAAGCTGCGCTTTAAACGGGGGAAAGGTCAATCAGTCTCAGTTCACCGGTGTCAGGAGATCCTGACCAGCTAGAAACGCCGCGATATTGTCGTGCTGCAACACCGCCATAGCGGTGCGAGTTTCGACAGTGCCGGAACCTTGGTGGGGCTGCAAAACGACATTGTCCAAGGCGGCAAAGCGCGGATCGATGTTTGGCTCGTTCATAAACACATCAAGGCCCGCACCCGCGATTGCACCGCTTTCCAAAGCATCCAGCAAGGCGGCTTCGTCCACGGTGGTGCCGCGCGAAATGTTCACGACAACGCCGCGCGGACCTAGGGCCGCGATGGCTTCGGCCGATACGTGTTTTTCGGTCTCTGCGCCGCCCACCAAGGCGATCACAAGGAAGTCGACAGCGCTTGCCAACGACACGACATCAGAATGATAGGTCCAGCCCGGGGTCTGCTTTTCAGAGCGCGAACTATAGTGGATATCCATCTTGAAAGCCGCCAGCCGGTCGGCGATCTCGCGCCCGATCCGGCCAAGTCCGACGATGCCAACCGAAGACCCGGACGCCTTGCGATTCAAGGGCAGCTCTCCTTCTTTCGCCCAAAGGCCAGTACGTGCCCGCGCGTCGCCCACAATCATATTGCGCGATTGCGCCAACAGCATCGCAACCGCCAGATCGGCAACATCGTCGTTTAACACGTCAGGCGTGTTGGTCACCTTGATCCCGCGTGCAGAGGCGGCAGTGACGTCAATCGCATCATAACCAACGCCAAAATTGGCGATCACCCCAAGGCCCGCCAACTGGTCCATAATCGCGGCCCCCAGCGGCATATGCCCTTTAAAGGCAACAGCTTTGATCCCCGCACGGGTGCTTGCATCGATCTTGGCAACATCTTCGGCCTGCGCTGCGGAAACGCTGTCAAACGTCTCTGTCAAACGGGCACGTTCATCGGCAGTAAACCCTGCTCCCAGTAGCAAAACATTGGTCATGGTGGCTCCTCAAAGCAGTTTGGAAATGCGCGACAGCGCCTCGGTGATATTTTCGGCGGAATTGGCATAGGAAAAGCGCAAATAACCTTCTCCCCATGCGCCAAAGGACGTGCCCGCAACCGTGGCGACCCCTGCCTCGTCCAGAAATTTGTCCTGCGCTTGCATGGCGGTCAGTCCTGTCCCTTCGATATTCGGGAAAGCATAGAATGCCCCTGCCGCATCGGCGCAGCGTACCCCCGGCAAAGCGTTCAGACCGTTGACAATAATCTTGCGGCGTTTGTCGAACTGGACCAGCATTTCATCTACAGCGGTTTGCGGCCCGTTGAGCGCGGCAATTCCGGCAAACTGGGTCGCAGCATTCACACACGAATGATCGTTGATGCATAGCCGCGTCACATGATCGACACAGGCATCCGGCCAGACGGCATAGCCCAACCGCCAACCGGTCATCGCGTAGGTTTTCGACCAGCCATCCAGCATAATCAAACGGTCGCGAATTTCCGGATATTGCAGCAGGCTAACGTGTTCGCGCCCGTCGTAAAGCATGTTGGAATAAATCTCGTCCGACATCAGCGCCACATGGGGGTGCGCCTCAAGGCCCTTGACCAGCTTGTCGATCTCGCTACGCGGAGTGACGCCGCCAGTTGGGTTGGCAGGTGAATTGATGATGATCAGGCTTGTATTGGGCGTAATTTTGGACAGCAAGTCTTCCGCAGAAAAGGCAAAGCCGTTCTTTTCCTCAAGCGCGATCGGCACCGGCGTGGCACCGGAATAGCGAATGACGCTTTCGTAGATCGGAAATCCGGGGTTGGGGTACATGATTTCTGCGCCCGGTTCACCAAACATCATCACCGCGAAAAACATAGTGGGTTTGCCGCCGGGGACTACAACGACATTGTCTGGGTTCACCTCAACCTTGTGGCGGCGGTGCAGATCTGCGGCGACAGCTTCGCGCAACGCAGGCAGGCCATTGGCCGGCGTATACCCGTGATGGCCGTCGCGCAGCGCCTTGATGCCCGCCTCAACGATATGCTCGGGCGTTTGAAAATCCGGCTGGCCAATGCCAAGGTTGATGATATCCTTGCCCTGCGCCGCCAGTTTCTGCGCCCGCGCCAGAACCATAAAGGCAGATTCCGTGCCGAGCCGCGACAGGCTGCTGGCAAATTTCAGCTGTGTCATGCTGTTTCCCCCGATTTTTTCATGCGCCCGAAGGCACCTTGGTTTTGGTATACCATCTGCATTAATCTTCGCAATTGTCAAAAAGCGGTTGCACCCATGGCCTGTCCGCATTTGATTGCCGCTAGGGAATACAGGAGACCCGCAATGACACAACCACGCGTACTGATTGCCGGAGGTGGCATTGGCGGTTTGGCTTTGGCCCTGTCCCTGCACGAAGTCGGTGTTCCTTTTCTGGTGTTGGAATCGGTTCGGGCGCTCAAACCACTGGGCGTCGGGATCAATCTTCAGCCCAATGCCGTGCGGGAACTGGAAGATCTGGGCATTGGCGAAGACCTCCTCGCGACTTTCGGCATGCCGCTGACGGAATGGGCATTGGTTGGGTTAAACGGGCGCGACATTCATGTAGAACCGCGCGGCCGGGATGCCGGTTATACTTGGCCACAGTACGCCGTTCATCGCGGCAAGTTTCATGTTTCCTTGTATGAGGAATTGATCCGCCGCGCTGGACCAGAGGCCGTCCGGCTTGGAACCCGTGCCAAAAGCTACCAAAAACATGAAGACGGTAGCGTCACGGTGACCATCGAAGACAGCAGTGGGCTTGTGTCCCAAGAATCCGGAACGATCCTTGTCGGTGCGGATGGCATTCACTCGGCGATCCGCGCCCAGATGCATCCCGAGCAGCCGCCAATTCATTGGGGCGGTGTATTGATGTGGCGTGGGACTTCGCTTGCCAAGCCAGTGCGCACCGGGGCCTCATTTATCGGCCTTGGCACACATCGCCAACGCATGGTTATGTATCCGATCTCGCCCGTTGATCCGGACACCGGGTTGGCGCAGATCAATTGGATCGCGGAAACCGTGGCGGACACAGCATCAGAGCGGCAGCGCAACAGCTGGTTTCGCCCCGTAGGCATTGACACATTCGTCCATATCTTTGACCGGTTCAGGTATGACTGGTTCGATGCACCCGCCCTAATCAATGGCGCAAGCGAGGCTTTTGAGAACCCGATGATTGACCGCGATCCGATCCCGACATGGGTCGATGGACCGGTTGTCTTGCTCGGGGATGCCGCACATCCGATGTATCCCACAGGGTCAAACGGCGCGAGCCAAGCGATTATCGATGCCCGTACCTTGACGGGATATTTTCTAAAACAGGGACTGACCCAAGGCGCACTGCAATCGTTTAATGACGAACTTTGTGGCCCGATCTCCGAACTGGTTTTGCGTAACCGGGGGGCTGGCCCGTTTGGATTGCTCCAGATCGTCAACAGCCGCTGCGAGGGTGTGTTTGAAAACATCGACGATGTCGTCTCGCTAGAAGAACGCAACACCTTTATGGCGCGTTACAAGACCGCTGCGGGACTTTCCAAAGATGCCTTGAACGCTGCCCCGCGCCGCATTCCCAAAGGGGCACAGGTTACGCTGCCGTCTCGTTAGGGCGGCCAAACCTGTTGTGAATGGGCTTCATCAAGATCGGGGTTAGATACATCGGGATCTGGTAACAGCCGATAAAAATCAACAGCGGCTCGGTCACTTCGGCCGGCAAAGCGATCAAGAAGAGCGCGATATTCCGGTTGCCCCATATTATCGAAACCGGCACGGCTTCTGGCATGTTTAGCAGCCGCCCCATGGTGAACAAAGATACCAGTTGAAGCCCGAGATTGACCGACATCACGCCAGCCAGCCACATCAAAAGCGTCATCGGATCATCGCGCAGCAAGGGCCCGATCGCCGACATTAGCCCGACCACCACCACGGCCAATAAAAGCGCGGCCAAACCGTCAAGATTTTCGGTGTCCGATTGCGTGATCTTGGGACGTAACACCCGCAGCAAAAAGCCAGCGCCAACCGCCAGCAAAATGGTGGCAATCAACCGGAGCATGGCGGCACCGGGTTGGCCCAACTCAGGCAATGCCCAAAGCACCGGAAGCATGGTCAGCGGAAACAAGGCTGTTCCCAGTACCAAAATTCGCAAAGCCGGTGCAGGATCGTGCCCCGTCATGATTGCGAAATTAGGCGCCCCTGTCACAGAAGGGGCTGCAAGCATCAAAATAACGGCCAAAAGGAACGGCGGAATATCGGTAAACAGCAACAGCACAACGGTCAGCGCCATCAAAGGCGCAACCAGTTGCAAGGACAAGACATGCGCCAAAAGCGCCGGTAACTCTGACCTGCTGCCAAAGGCCATTTTTGGACCAATGCGAAACGCCGTTATCGTCAAGAGCGCACCGATTAGAAGTCCCAACCATGGACGCAGCAGCCCCGCCAGATCTGGCAGGGCTGCTCCGACAATCAAGCCGGCGACAAGGCACAGTTTTGCGTGCCGGGCGACGGCGTGAAGCATCAACCCGGTCCTGAACGCATGTTCTCAGGCAGCCAAGTGGCGATATCCGGCACCAAGATCAGCACAAAAACCATCAACACCATGATCAAGAACATCGGGATGGCGGCGCGGGCGATATAGCTCATCTCGTGATTGGTCATGCCTTGCAGCACAAAGAGGTTAAAGCCAATCGGAGGCGTGATTTGCGCCATTTCAACCACCACAACGATAAAGATGCCAAACCAGATCAAATCGATTCCGGCTTCGCGAACCATGGGTTCAACAACGGCCATTGTCAGAACCACTGATGAAATCCCGTCCAGAAAACAGCCCAAGATGACGTAGAACACCAAAAGAACCATGAGCAACTCGAAGCGGGTGAGTTCCCAACCAGCGATCAAATCAGCCAACCCACGCGGCAAACCGGTAAACCCCATCGACAAAGACAAAAACGCCGCGCCTGCAAGGATCAGGGCAATCATCGCGCTGGTGCGGGTCGCACCCATCAGGCTTTCAGAAAAAGTCGGCCATGTGAGCGAGCCTTGCGTTGCCGCCAACAGCAAGCTTCCGATCACACCAAAGGCCGCGGCCTCGGTCGCTGTGGCATAGCCAAGGTACATGGAGCCAATGACCACAGTGATCAGCAACATGACCGGAATTAAAAACCGCGAATTGGCGAGTTTTTCGGAGAGTGTCATGCTTGGCTCGGCGTCGGGGTGCCAGTCTTTGCTTAGCTTGGAGTAGATCGCGACATAGCCCATGAACATCGTGGCCAGTACAAGGCCCGGAACGATCCCCGCAAAGAACAGTTTGGTGATCGATTCATTGATGGTCACACCGTAAACGATGAGTGTTAGCGATGGCGGGATCATCAGACCCAGTGTTGCCGCCCCTGCTAAAGTGCCGATAATCATCTTTTCCGGGTAATTGCGTTTGCGAAGTTCAGGGATCGACATTTTTCCGACGGTGGTCAGCGTTGCGGCTGAAGACCCTGACACGGCGGCGAAAACCGTGCAGCCAACGATGTTGGTATGAACCAACCCGCCAGGAAGGCGCGCCATCCAGGGGCTGAGACCTTTGAACATATCTTCGGACAGACGGGTTCGAAACAAGATCTCACCCATCCAGATGAACAATGGCAGCGCAGTCAGCGTCCAGCTTGAAGAGGCCGACCAGATCGTGGTCAGCATAACATCGCCAACGGGCCGTGTGGTGAACAGCTCCATCCCGACCCAAGCCACGCCCATCAGCGCAAGGCCAACCCAGACGCCTGTCCCCAAGAGGGTAAACAGGACAAAGAGAAACAGAATGATGATTGAGAGGTTTTCCATATCAATCCCCTGTCTGTTGGATTTGACAGGAACGGAGGGGGGCCAGCCCCCCCTGCCCCCCGGGATACTGTTGGACAGAAGAAAACTGAGGCGTTTGATGTAACATTGTCATTCCCCCATGCTTTGATCTGCAAGATCACGTTGAATGCGGTGATCGCCTTTGAAGATCACGTGCACCAAGTGATCTGTCAGAGCGATGGCAAAGACCACTGCGCCGAACAGCATCACCCCTTGCGGAATCCAAAGCGGTGTTTTGTCTTGGCCTTGGCTGACATCGTTGAACTTCCACGACCAATAGACAAAGCGCTGACCGTACCAGACAAAGTACCACATGATGGCCGTGCCCATGCCAAAACACCAAATTTCGAGCCAACGGCGCACGCTGTCCGGCACGGCGTTCAACAGGATCGACACGCGGATATGGCTGCCGCGATTCAGCGCATTCGCAAAGGCCAAAAAGGACGCGGCGGCCATTGCATAGCCGGCGTAATCCGGCGCACCGGGAAAGACTTCGCCCGTCCATCGGGCCAACATTTGGATAACAATAAGCGAGAGAATGGCGATCAGGCACAGCGAGGCTAGGATGCCCGACAGGAGATACAAGCCATCCAAACCGCGCCGCATCAGGCGAAGAAAGGTCATGTCAGGTCCTTTGAGGAGAGACAGGCAGCCCATCAATCGGGCTGCCTGTGTGCAGTTTATTCGGCAGCGTTATAGGCGTCAACGATGGCTTGGCCGGTTGCCCCAGCAGCTTCGAGCCACTCTGCGGTCATTGTTTCACCAATCGCTTTGAGATCACCCATAAGTTGATCTCCGGCGCGGCCGACTTCCATACCGCCTGCGCTAAGGCCTGCCATGGTAAAGCCGGTGTATTCCTTGGCGCGCCAAGTCCCAGCATATTCTGCGATCTCGCCGCAGGCTTTGATGACGTTTTGGTTGGCCTCGGATGTGCCGTTCCATACATCCGAATTCACCATGATGTAGTTGCGTGGCAGCCAAGCATCGACTTCATAAAAGTGGCTCAGGCTTTCCCAAACTTTCCGGTCATAGCCAGTGGCCCCCGAAGACACCATGGATTCCGCCACGCCGGTCGCAAATGCCTGGCTGATTTCGGCAGCCTCTACGGTCACTGGCAACATGCCTGTCAGCTCAGCCAATCGGGATGTGGCATTGTTATAGCTGCGAAACTTGACGCCTTCCATGTCTGCTACAGAATTGACTTCCTTGTTGAAGTACAGGCCTTGGGGGGGCCATGGAACCGAATAGACCATGGTCAGGTTTTGCGTGGCCAGCAATTCTTCTAGGTGGGGTTTGGCGATTTCGAACAGTTTGGCATGTTCGTCAAAGGACGACACGAGGAAAGGAATGGAATCGACGCCGAACAGGGGGTCTTCGTTCTGGTGACCTGACAAAAGACGTTCGCCAATCTGGACCTGACCGGTCTGGATCGCCCGTTTGATCTGTGCCCCCGGGAACAATGAACCGGATGGATGCGTAACTATTTCAATATCGCCGCCAGTGCCGGTGGTCACGCATTTGGCGAATTCAGCGCCTGTCACCGAATGAAAGTTGGAGCCGGAATAAGCCATTGGCATATCCCATTTATCGGCCATCGCCGGGGCGGCCATCAGCGCCATCGTTGCGGCCCCGAGGGCAACAGTTGTCTTTACCATTGTCATTGGTTTTCTCCTTGTTGGTGTTAATTGTGCTTTTGCACTTATTGATTGAAACGTTGCGGCGCGTAGGCCGTTACGTCAAGGTTCGTTGGTTGGTTCGTAATCATTCCTGCCACGATGCGGCCGGTTTTGGGGCCCGCAGTCAGGCCGATATGTTGGTGTCCAAAGGCGGCAAACACTCCGGTGCTGTTCACCTCACCGATCAACGGTAGGCTGTCAGTGGTTGCAGGGCGATGCCCCAGCCAAGGCTCTTCGGACTTCCACGTCAGATTGGGGAAAGCTTCGCGCACGGTGCGGCGTAGCAAGTCCAAGGGAGCGTCTGACATACCCGCTTCAAGCCCGCCAAATTCGACAATACCAGCACAGCGCAGACCTGCCTTCATCGGTGTGGCCACAAACTTGCCCGAGGCAATCATCGACGGCTTTTTCGGCCCACCTTGGGGGTCTTCAAAAACGATGTGGTAGCCGCGCTCGGATTCCAGCGGAACATTTATGCCAAGCTTTTTCATCAAGGGTTTGGACCAAACGCCGCCAGCCAGAACAGCCGTGTCGCAAAGAACCGGACCTGTAGATGTTTCGACCTGCGAAATCCGCCCGCCATCAAGCGTGACATCTTTGACTTCGGCCTGCATGAGCGTCCCGCCCATGGCGACAAAAGCATCCGCAAGCGCCGCCACATAATTGCCCGGATCAGTGATAAAGCCATGCTCTTTCATCACTGCAAGACAATCGATTGCCGGACCGTACGCACTGTCGTAGTCGCGCACCTGCTGGCCTTGCAAAATCTCGGGAACAAAGCCTTCTTCGCGGCGGCGGTCCCAGACATATTTGTCTTTATCAAAGCTGGCCTTGTCTTTGTAGGCAAAGACATAGTCCGAGGGCGTTACGAATTCTTGAGCTGCGGCCAACCCGTCGGTCAGTGATTGATGCTGTTCGACGGAATCGCCGACAATACCGGCGACTCCCTTGATGATCCGGCGGGTATCGCTGTCATTGGCATTGCGCAAGTAGCGCACCAACCATGGCAGCAGTTTCGGCAGATAAGACCACCGCATGAACAAGGGAAAATCCCTATCCAAGAGCATCCCCGGACCTTTCATCAACAACCCCGGCGTGGTCACCGGAACCACAGCGCAGGATGCCAAAATTCCGGCATTGCCAAAGGATGTCCCCTGCCCCGGCGCACCCTTGTCAACAATCGTGACCTCGGCCCCCATGCGCCGCAGCCAAATCCCCGTCGAGACGCCAACAATACCAGCGCCAATCACCACCACATGTTTTGTCACGTGTTTTCCTTGCCTTCCGCGGATCAAGTCAGGCCACCTGTCTCCGCAAATCTATCTTGACCATAGGGCCAACCGTGCCAGCCTGCCTGAGAATAATTATCATATCCAATACTAATTTCTGTACTGCATATAAGTTTTCCTGATACCCTTCACGACATGTCCTTGCGCTTTCGTCAACTCCAAGCCTTTCATGCGATTATCGAAACCGGCACTGTGACCGGAGCCGCCGAAATGCTGGGCATTTCGCAGCCCGGTGTGTCCAACTTGCTGGCTCAATTGGAACAACAAACCCGTGTGCCGCTGTTTGTGCGTGAAAAAGGGCGCTTGTTGCCAACCCCTGAGGCAGACCATCTGTTTCGAGAAGTCGATACCGTTGTGCGCGGATTGGATCATGTCGCGCAGGCAGTGTCAGATCTGCAAAACAGCCAGATCGGGCAGTTGCAGGTGGTTTCGCAACATTCAATATCATTCGGTTTCTTGCCGCCATTGATTGCGCAATTTGCCCGTGACCGCACCGGATTGTCGATCAGTTTCCAGTCGCAGTATTCGCCGAAAGTCCAAGAATGGGTGCTGTCGGGATTGTTTGAAATCGGCATTTGCGAAGCCCCCTTGCTGCAAGACGGGCTAAGCGCCCACAGGTTTCAAGTCGCCTGCCGCCTTGCCATGCCGCAGGGGCATCGACTGTCAGCGTGCCGCACGATCACGGTCCGGGATTTGGCCCAAGAGCCTATCATCGCCATGGGCCCCGATCACATGACCCACCGGCAAATGCGCAGTGCGTTTCAAGACGCCGGCCTGCCGTGGCAGCCACAAATCCACACCCATATGTTTCGCAATGTACTTAGCTTTGTCCGTGAAGGCATGGGAGTGTCGATGCTCGATCCATTTGCCTTGGATTTTGACCGCGAAGGCGGGTTTGAAAGCCGCCCGTTTGAACCCGCCGTGCATATGGACATGGCCGTTGTCACGTCCCGTCACCGCCCCTTGTCGCGTATCGGGCAGGCGTTTTTGGACCTTCTGCTAGAACAGATCACCCCTTACACCGTTGCCGGGTTCAAGAGCGATTGAAAAAGGGCGCTCCGGTTGGAACGCCCTCTGTCTTGGATTTACGCAGAGGTTTACTTCAACGCAAGGTCGGTGATCGCGTGGGTCCATGCGCCTTCCGGCGTTGCGGTGATGACGGGGTCAGATCCACCTTTCATCAGTGTTTCAACGGTGCGCTCATAGTCTTCTACGCTCAGTTCACCCGTTGACCCTGCGGTCAGCTTGGCGATCTCGCGCATCATACGCTGCTGGTGCTTTTCGGTCTGGGCACCGGAGGCATCGTTCTCAAGCACAATGTCTGCGGCCTCATCCGGATTCGCTTCGGCGTATTTCCAACCTTTCATCGACGCGCGCACAAAGCGGACCATTTTGTCCGAAAACGCCGGATCATCAAGGTTTTCTTGGAGCACATAGATGCCGTCTTCGAGCGTCGCGACGCCCATGTCTTCGTACTTGAAGGTCACGAGATCATCTTCGGTCAGACCGGCGTCGATAACCTGCCAATATTCATTGTAGGTCATTGTCGAGATACAGGCTGCCTGCCCTTGCAGCAGTGGATCAACGTTAAAGCCTTGCTTCAGCACCGTCACACCATCGTCGCCACCATCTGTGGACAGACCCATCTGGCTCATCCAGCTCAAGAAGGGGTATTCGTTGCCAAAGAACCAAACACCCAACGTTTTACCCGCAAAGTCTTCGGGTCCGGTGATGCCTGTGTCTTTGCGGCAGGTCAGCATCATGCCAGACGTGGCAAAAGGCTGCGCGATGTTGACAAGGTTCAAACCCTTTTCACGAGAAGCCAAAGCCGATGGCATCCAGTCCAGAACCACATCCGCACCGCCGCCCGCGATCACTTGCGCCGGAGCAACATCAGGGCCGCCGGGCTTGATGGTTACGTTCAGATCTTCGTCGCCATAAAAACCCTTTTCCTGTGCCACATAGTAGCCAGCAAACTGGGCCTGCGTGACCCATTTCAGCTGAAGTGTAACATCGTCAGCGGCGTTCGCCATTGACGCGCTCATCGCGACCACACTTGCCAGTGCTGTTTTTAGAAAAGTATTCATGTCAGTCTCCTTGTTGTCTTTGTTATTGTTTTATTGTTGTTCGGTTTGCACAGGCATCGGACCCGCGCCGTCGTTTTGAAAGCTAAACCCCTGCGGATAGCTATGAAACCCATCAAAATCGCCTTTGCCAACCTGCGCGCCCTGACTGCGCAAAATCGCGTAGCCCATATTCATATGGAAAAAGAAATTTGGCGCGGCGTAAAGCGCAATATAGTCGTATGGGGATTGGCGTAGCGTCGAATGTCCCGCGACATGGGTTATGTCATCAGCGTTTTGGGCACTGCATTTCGCCACTTCATCCAGACAGCTGCGGACAAAACCTCCGCGTTTGCGCAACCCCGCATGATCTGTCACCTCCTCCATCTCAGGCAGGTCTTGCCCGATCAAGGGATAGACTCCGCGCAAGATGTACCGCTGGGCGATGGCAAAATGTTCTAGCGCGGTAAAGCCATCAGGCGATAACCGCGCAGAGAGATGCGCAGCGGTGCCCCGTTCTGCCAGATGATCGATCCGGCTCAGATAGTGCCTGAAAACAGGCAAATAGTGCTGGATCAATCCTTGGCTCATCGCTGCTTCCGTTGTGATGGATGCCAAAAGGTAAGACGCTTTTCTGTCAGCGCAACTATCCCGTAGAACGCAGATCCCAGGATCGCGGCCACGGTAATTTCTGCCCAAACCATATCAAGCGAAAGCCGCCCGACCTCTGTGGAAATACGAAATCCCATGCCCTTGATGGGTGAGCCAAAGAATTCCGCAACAATCGCGCCGATCAATGCCAAAGTGGTCGATATTTTGAGGCCATTGAAGATAAAGGGCATCGCCGCAGGCAGACGCAGTTTGACCAAAGAGGCCCAGTAGCTGGCGGCATAGGTTCGCATCAAATCGCGCTGCATATGGTCAGAGGCTTGCAAACCCTGAACTGTGTTGACCAACATCGGAAAGAACACCATCGCCACGACAACTGCCGCCTTGGAATGCCAGTCAAACCCGAACCACATCACCATAATCGGGGCCAGCCCGACAATCGGCAGGGCGGCGATAAAGTTGCCAACCGGCAGCAAACCGCGCTGTAAAAACGGCGACCGGTCAATGGCAATTGCGATCAACACCGCAGATCCGCAGCCGATGAAATAACCGGTCAGCGCACCCTTAAAGAAGGTCTGCACGAGGTCTTGCCATAAGATATGCGTCTTGCTGACAAGTGCCACGCCAACCCATGACGGCGGCGGCAAAAGCACAGGGCTAACGTTGAACCCGCGCACCATGCCTTCCCAAACCACCAGAACCGTGATGCCAAACAACACCGGCACGATAAAACCGGCCCCAGCCACTTTGTTGCGCACCAAATACAGGTTCAAGACAACGGCCAGCGCCCAAAACACCAGACTTCCGAGTATCCACATCATTGCGCCATTCCCATCCGTCTAAGCGTGACCTTTTCAATCGCGCTGATGGCAAAAACCATCAAAGCCGCAAGCGTCGCCGCGGCCAAAAGCGCGGACCATATCTGGATCGTTTGACCATAGTAGCTGCCCGCCAAGAGGCGCGCGCCAAGCCCGCCGTTTTGGCTCAGCGACAGTTCTGCCACCACCGCGCCAATCAAACTGGCGGCAACGCCGACCTTAAGGGAGGCAAACAAATAGGGCGCAGACGCGGGCAACCGCAGCTTCCAAAACGCTTGCGACGGAGAGGCGCTATACGTCTTCATCTGGTCAAGCAGCATAGTGTCCGGGCTACGCAGCCCTTTGACCATGCCAACCACCACAGGGAAAAAGCTGAGGTACATTGAAATCACGCCTTTGGCGACAATATCGTCCACCTGCATAGCGGCTAAAACCACCACAATCATTGGCGCAATCGCCAAAATGGGTACGGTTTGCGATGCGATGATCCAAGGCATCACCGACATATCCATCACACGTGAATAGACAATGGCCACTGCCAAAATGATACCCAGCCCTATACCAAAGGCAAAACCAAGGGCCGTCGCCTGCAACGTGATCCAGCCGTGATAGACCAAGGACCGCTTCGACGTTACATTTTTCAACGCTGTGGTTTTCCAGATTTCTACCGCAACCTGATGTGGAGCCGGAAGGAGCGGTTTATCCTGCGCCATGGTGTCTGACACCATTTCGGAAAAGCTGAGAGTTTTATCCGCACGCTCGGCCTTGGAATAGGCCCATGGCGCGTTCAAAATGACTGCAAAAGCATACCAGATCGCAAAGATCGCCGCGACGACTGTAAGGATGGGAAGGATCGACTTCATAGCCCTGCCCCCCGGACGTTACGTTCAATCATCATATGCATGTCCCTCACGCAGACCTTCGCGTACCCGGTGCGCGATTTCCAGAAATTCCGGCGTGTCGCGAATGTCCAAAGGACGTTCTTTGGGCAGCGGGCTGTCAATAATATCCGTGATCCGGCCGGGACGCGGAGACATCACAACAATCTTGGTCGACAGGTAGACCGCTTCGGGGATCGAATGGGTGACAAAACCAATGGTCTTGTTCGTACGCGCCCACAGTTCCAAAAGTTGTTCGTTCAAGTGATCGCGGACGATCTCATCCAAAGCGCCAAAAGGTTCGTCCATCAGCAAAATGTCGGCGTCAAAGGCCAAGGCCCGTGCGATAGATGCCCGTTGCTGCATCCCGCCGGACAGTTGCCACGGGAACTTCTTTTCAAAACCCTCAAGATGCACCAACTCCAACACCTCGGTGACGCGCTGTGCCATATCGGATTTTGGATAGCCCATGATTTCCAACGGCAGGCGGATGTTGTCGCCAATCGTGCGCCACGGATACAAACCAGCGGCCTGAAACACATAGCCATAGGCCCGTGATTGCCGCGCCTGCTCCGGGGTCATGCCATTGACGGTCAAAGTGCCGCCAGTGGGTTGCTCCAAATCGGCAATGGCACGCAAAAACGTGGTTTTACCGCAGCCGGACGGGCCGATGAAGCTCACGAAATCACCCTTGTTGATGTCCAGATCAACACCCTTGAGCGCATGCACCGGCCCATCATTGGTTTGATAGGTCAGGTCCAGGTTATTTGCCTGTATGACGGTCGTCATTTTTGTTCCATTCCGTTCATATGTATCGTGGTTCGATCACGAACCATTTTTGTTCCAACCACCATTGAAGGCACCCTGAGGCCATTCCACTCAAAACAACAAATACCGTGCCAAACCAGTCTAAACTTCTCTGGGGCAGAGCAAGAATAAGGTTGATCGACAAGGGCAGGTCCAAGGCCATCAGCGCTCCTATGGTCCCAAAACCAAAAGGCTTTCCTTTGACTTCCATACCGCGAATGCACGAAGGGCTGTAAAGACAGGAAATGCCATCAGCATCCAGAACGGCAAAGCTCTGATCGCTGCGGCGATACCGACGGAAAGGGTCTCCAACAGGCTTCCTATCCCGTCGATTGTATCGGTCAAAAACCAGACTGCCACCAAAGCAACCAGAAGCGCCACTAGGGACGAAATGAAAAATGCTCCGGTGATCAGTGCTGGCTTCATGCCTTAGATCCCCGCCGGGATGTTTTGTGGATTGCGGTCGATCTTGCGCGGTGTGTTCAGTGCTTTCCATTGGGACAGCGCTTTTTGTGCGCTAGAAAAAGCCGGACGCGGAACGAAACGGCCACGGCCAGGTTGCGGTTGGCTATTTTGCCCCCACGCCCAGATCACTTCGCCGCGTGACAGGGTATAGCGCGCTTGGGCTTTGACCTCGAAACCCTCGAAGACGTTGTAATCAAGCACGGAATGGTGGCTGGCGGTGCTGATCGTCTTGGAAATTTTGGGATCCCAGACAACGATATCCGCATCCGCGCCTTCAACAATTGCGCCCTTTTTGGGATAGATATTCAAGATCTTCGCGACATTGGTCGACGTGGCTGCAACAAATTCGTTTGGCGTCAGGCGGCCGGTTTCAACCCCTTCGGTCCAAAGCACCGCAAGGCGTTCCTCAAGCCCGTTCGACCCGTTGGGAATAATCCGGAAATCATCCCGACCCGCACGCTTTTGCGCCGTGGTAAAGGCGGCATGGTCGGTGGCAACCACCTGCAAAGATCCCGCCTGAAGACCAGCCCAAAGGCTGTCTTGGTGATCTTTTGACCGAAATGGCGGTGACATCACGCGGCGCGCGGCATGATCCCAATCCTTGTTGAAATACTCGCTCTCGTCCAATGTCAGGAATTGGATCAGAGGTTCGCCATAAACCCGCATCCCCTTTTGACGCGCGCGGCGGATGGCTTCGTGGGTTTGCTCGCACGACACATGCACGATGTACAAGGGCACACCGGCGGTGTCGGCGATGGTGATCGCGCGGTTGGCGGCCTCCCCCTCCAACTCAGGCGGGCGGCTATAGGCATGGCCTTCAGGGCCGGTGATACCTTCGTTAAAATACTTGGTCTGCAACTCGGCCACTAAGTCGCCGTTTTCAGCATGCACCATAGGCAGCGCGCCAAGCTCGGCACAGCGCTTGAACGAGGCGAACATTTCATCGTCCTCAATCATCAGCGCGCCCTTGTAGGCCATGAAGTGCTTAAAGCTGTTCACGCCCATATCAACGGCGTCTTTCATCTCGTTAAAGACGTTCTCATCCCAACCGGTGATCGCCATGTGATAACCGATGTCGGAACAGATCTGCGGGGCGGATTTGCGGTGCCATTCGTTGATCGCATTCTTGATGCTTCCATCCGCGCCCGGCAGACAGAAATCCACAACCATCGTGGTACCGCCGCATGCCGCTGCCCAAGTTCCGCTTTCAAAGGTCTCGGCCGCCGTCGTCCCCATAAAGGGCATTTCCAAATGCGTGTGCGGATCAATACCGCCTGGAATGACATAGGCCCCTTCAGCGTCGATGTATTCGTCGCCCACAAGATCTTCGCCAATTTGCTTGATGATGTCGCCTTCAATCAAGACATCCGCTTTGTAGGTCCGGTCCGCAGTACAAACCATACCGCCTTTGATCACTTTGGTGGTCATTTTCTTGTCTCCCTGAACGAGGTGCCTGTGCAGGCTTTTTCTCAATCAAATATTCCCGGCTTCAATTCTTGGACGCGCCGCGCCCCTTCATCTTGCCAGATAAACTCCGGGGGTTCGGGGGCTGGCCCCCGATCAAAGGTCTATTCAACCACCTGCGCGGTTTTCAAAACAGCATGCATCAAAACATTCGCGCCGGCCGCGGCCCAATCCTTGCTGATCTCTTCGGCCTCGTTGTGCGACAGGCCGTCAACGCAGGGGCACATGACCATCGCTGTGGGCGCAACATCGTTGATCCAGCAGGCATCATGCCCAGCACCGGAAATAATGTCTCGATGCGAATAGCCCATGGTTTCGGCCCCTTCGCGGATCGCGGCAACGCAGTCTTCGTCAAAGGCGGGGGGATCGAACTGGCCAACTATTTCAGCCGAGAATTCAACACCGATCTCTTCACAGAGTTTCGGCGCTTTCTCCATCAGCTCGTCGACCATGTCGTTCAGCTTGTCCAAAAGATGTGTGCGCATATCGACAGTAAAGACCACCTTACCCGGAATGATGTTGCGCGAATTCGGGTAGACGTCGATATGCCCAATGGCCCCAACCGCATTCGGCTGGTTCTTCATTGCTATCTCATGCACCAATTCGGTGATCAGTGCCAAACCACGGCCCGCATTTTTGCGCATATGCATCGGAGTCGATCCCGTATGGCTTTCCTTGCCAGTCACGGTAACTTCTATCCACCGCAACCCTTGGCCATGGGTGACAACACCAATGTCCTTCCCCTCGGCTTCCAAAATCGGGCCCTGTTCAATGTGCAGCTCAAACATCGCATGCATCTTGCGTGCGCCAACCTCTTCGTCGCCACGCCACCCGATCCGTTTCAGCTCATCCCCAAAACGCTTTCCCTCTGCATCGACACGGTCATAGGCCCAATCTTGGGTATGCTTGCCGGCGAACACGCCTGAGGACAGCATTGCCGGTGCGTAACGCGTGCCCTCTTCGTTGGTCCAGTTGGTGACGACGATGGGGTGTTTGGTCTTGATACCCTGTTCATGCATCGTGCGGATCACCTCGAGGCCGCCCAAAACGCCAAGCACCCCGTCATATTTTCCGCCCGTCGGCTGCGTATCGAGATGCGAGCCAACGTAAACGGGCAAAAGATCGGGATCTGTACCTTCGTAGCGCGCGAACATGTTGCCCATCTGATCCAGCCCCATCGTGCAGCCCACGGCCTCACACCAAGATTGGAACAGCGCCCGCCCCTCTCCGTCTTCGTCGGTCAATGTTTGACGATTGTTGCCACCGGCGATGCCCGGCCCGATTTTGGCCATCTCCATCAGGCTGTCCCACAGCCGATCCGCATCGATCCGAGTGTTGCTGATGTTTGACATGGCGTGTCCCCTAGCTTTGTCTTTGGTCTTGCGTCGAGTGTTCGACACAGTACAGCGTATCTTTAGGCCAATGCCCGATACTTGCACTGGCCCAACCCTGACCATATGGTCAACTATCGGCATCACTTGACCAATTGGTCAAGAAATTTCTGAAAAAGGATGTGTCCGCGCCATGCCAACCCGCAACGGCTCAAAAAACAAGCGCCTCGAAAAGGAAAAGCAAATCCTTTTGGCAGCGGAAAAAGTGTTTGCAGAGGCGGGCTTTGGCGGGGCGACCATGCAATTGATCGCCGATGTGTCCGGCCTGCCCAAAGCCAATATTCATTATTATTTTTCCACCAAAGAAGATCTCTATCGCCGTGTGGTGTCGAACATTTTCGACATATGGCTCCAAGCAGCCGAATCGTTTGACGAATCATCAGGCCCGGCCGAGGGAATTGGCGGCTATATCGACGCCAAGATGGAGATCTCGCGCCGGCACCCGATGGGCTCCAAAGTCTGGGCGTCCGAGGTCATGCACGGTGCACCTGTAATCCAGGATTACCTAGAAGACGTGCTTGTCAGTTGGACCGAAGGGCGGATTGACGTCATTCAACGCTGGATCGACGACGGGCTGATGGAACCGACAAACCCGCGCCACCTGCTCTATATGATTTGGTCCGTGACGCAGCACTATGCAGATTTCCAACACCAAATCGAAACTTTGAATGGCGGGCAGCCGCTGGATGACGCAGACTGGCAGGACGCCAAATCCAATGTGCGGGCAATTATTCTGCGCGGTTTGGGCATCGACGACACAGGCAACGAGACCGACGCATGAGCAAAGCCCGCCCGACCCCGCGCCCGACCGGTACCACACGCATTCAGCGTGAAAAACGTCAGGCGATTTTTGATGCGGCTTTGGATGTGTTTTCAGAAAACGGATTGCGCGGCGCGACATTGGACGCAATTGCAGCCCGTGCGGGACTGTCGAAACCCAATGTGATTTACTACTTCGAAGGCAAAGAAGCGATCTACAAAGAGCTTCTGGAAAGCTTGCTGGATATCTGGATCGCACCGCTCATAGATCTGTCGGACAGCCACGAGCCGATCGAAGAACTGCTGGCCTATGTGCGCCGAAAGCTGGATATGTCCCGCGATATGCCGCGCGAAAGCCGTTTGTTTGCGACCGAAATGATCCAAGCCGCGCCCCATATACGCGACGTTTTATCCGGCCCGCTCAAGGCCTTGATGGACGAAAAAGCAGCGTTGATCCAAAGCTGGATGGACGCCGGTCTGCTGGCCAAATCAGACCCCTACCACCTTATATTCTCGATCTGGGCGACCACCCAGCACTATGCCGATTTCGACGTTCAGGTGCGGGCTGTTTTGGGCGGGCAAGACCCGTTCGACAGCGCTCCGGAGTTTGTAGAAATTTTGTTTCGGCGCATGTTGACCCCCTAATGGATGCAAGTTGCGCAATTCAATGCGTTCGGAGTTGTTCGGGCCACGGCTCCTGCGACCTGAAATTGATGTGTATCATGGGGAAATCCGGCCTTTTGTGAGATAATCCCAAGCGGGAGGATACATCATGCAAAAACTGTTTTTGGCATTGCTTTTGGTCATCGGCCAGGCTGCGCACGCGGATTTTTTAACCGAAAATCGTGGCCAGTGGGAGGGCAAAGGATACATATCAACGGGTCTTGAATGGCCGGTTTATATCAAGTTCCTAAGCAAATCAGCCGAGGTTTACACACCCGATGACGGCTGCGAAGCAATCTGGACCTTTGAGAGCGTTGGGCAAAATATCATCCGAGGATGGGAGCAAGTTACTGTTGGGGCAGACCGCTGTTATGTCGGGCTGAAATTTGTCGTGACCCGTCATGACGCAAGCCGCATCAAAGTTGATTGGTTTCAAATGAACGGGATGCATGTGGCCGAAGCGCTGTTGTGGCGCGTGCAATAAAGGCCCGTCGCCTTGGACGGTATCCGCATGGCGGTTGTTTGGACCCGGCGGTATCTGGTTCACGCAAAAAACGCCCGGATTGATCCGGGCGTTTCTTCGGGAGGAAAGCTGCTTTACTCGGCAGCCGTCGAGGACGGGTTGTTGGGATGGGTTGTCCAATTGGCATAATCTGCCTCCACCACTTTGCCAGTGCGTTCGTCCATGGCACCGGGCTGTAGAACCTCCATCGTGATGCAGTTTTCCACCGGACAGACATTCACGCAAAGATTGCAGGCAACGCATTCGTCATCTTTGACGTCGAACACGCGATCCTCGGTCATCGAAATCGCCTGATGCGAGGTGTCTTCGCAGGCAGCATAACAGCGACCACATTTGATACAGGCATCTTGATCGATGCGCGCTTTGGTAATGTGGTTGAGGTTCAAATACTGCCAATCCGTGACATTCGGAACTGCTTTGCCGATAAAATCGGATGTGCTGGTGTAACCCTGCTCATCCATCCATTGAGACATGCCCGAAATCATTTCCTGAACGATCTTAAAGCCATAAGTCATTGCAGCGGTACAGACCTGCACATTGCCAGCGCCCAGCACCATAAATTCTGCCGCATCGCGCCAAGTGGTGATCCCGCCAATGCCGGAAATCGGAAGCCCGCGAGTTTCTGCGTCGCGGGCGATCTCGGCCACCATGTTCATGGCAATCGGTTTCACCGCTGGCCCGCAATAGCCGCCGTGGGTGCCCTTGCCGTCAATCATCGGCTCGGGTGACATCGCATCAAGGTTAACCGAGGTGATCGAATTTATGGTGTTGATCAAGCTCACCGCATCTGCGCCACCTGCCTTAGCCGCGCGGGCCGGAAAGCGGACATCGGTGATGTTTGGCGTCAGTTTCACGATCACCGGCTTATCGTAGTACTTTTTGCACCATTCGGTCACCATCTGGATGTATTCCGGCACCTGCCCAACCGCCGAGCCCATGCCACGTTCGGCCATGCCATGCGGACAGCCAAAGTTCAGCTCGATCCCGTCACATCCGGTTTCCATGACGCGTGGCAAGATCGCTTTCCAAGCGGCCTCTTCGCAGGGCACCATGATCGACGCGATCAACGCGTGATCAGGGTAGTCCTTTTTCACCCGTGTCATTTCTTCGAGGTTGGTTTCGAGCGATCTGTCGGTGATAAGCTCGATATTGTTCAATCCCAGCAACCGGCGATCTGCGCCGTGGATCGCGCCATACCGAGGACCGTTTACGTTGACCACAGGCGGCCCCTCGGACCCCAAGGTTTTCCAAACCACACCGCCCCATCCGGCCTCAAAGGCGCGGCGGACATTGTATTCTTTGTCGGTGGGCGGGGCCGAAGCCAGCCAGAACGGGTTCGGGCTTTTGATACCCAAGAAGTCTGTTGTCAGATCAGCCATCATGCCTCTCCCATCAAAGTTGCGTGGATATTCATTGCGGCGTCGCGGCCTTCGGCGACGGCGGTTACCGTCAGATCATCGCCTCCGGACGCACAATCGCCGCCAGCCCAAACACCCGCGACCGACGTCTGCCCGGTATCGCCAACAGTGATCTTGCCCCCGGCAGTATCCAGCGCATCAGGTGCGCCCGTCAAAGACTGACCAATGGCGGTGAAAAGTTGATCAGCTGGCAGAGTAAAGCCATCCTCCAGTGTCACCAGTTTACCGTTCTGGGTTTCCGTATAAGCAAAGCGAACACCGGTCAGACTGCCGTTGCCTTCAATCCCGATTGGGGTGGCATTGTGGATGATCCGAACGCCCTTTTGCGCCGCCAAATCCTGTTCAAACTCAGAGGCAGCCATGGCCTCTTGGCCGCGGCGATACACAATCGTAACATCCTGCGCGCCAAGCAATTTTGCCTGTGCACCCGCGTCGATCGCGGTCATACCACCGCCAACAACAACAACACGACGACCGATGGACATGCCAGTTAAATCAGTAGCTTGACGCAGTTCTTCGATAAAGCTGGTCGCGGGCATCACGCCGTCTTTGTCTTCGCCGTCAAGGCGCAGCGCATTCACTCCGCCTAGCCCCATCCCGAGGAAAACCGCGTCAAAATCAGCCTGTAGACTGTCCAACGAAATACCATCGCCGAGGCCGGAACTGTAGCGGATTTCGATGCCGCCGATTTTCAGCAGCCAATCGACTTCGGCCTGCGCAAAGTCATTGGTGGATTTATAGGCCGCGATGCCGAATTCATTCAATCCGCCGCCCTTTGCACGGGCTTCGAAAATAACTGCGTCGTGGCCGTGCATCGCCAAACGGTGCGCACAGGCCAAACCTGCGGGCCCTGCCCCAACAACGGCAACCTTTTTGCCGGTAGAAGCCGCGCGGCTAAACGGATGTGTCCCTGATGCCATCAAGGTGTCGGTGGCAAAACGCTGCAAGCGACCAATTTCAACAGGTTTGCCTTCCGCTGTCTCACGTACGCAGACTTCTTCGCACAGGGTCTCTGTGGGACATACGCGGGCACACATGCCGCCCAGGATATTGTCCTCAAGGATTGTCCGCGCGGCCGATTCCGCTGTTCCAGTTGCGATTTGACGAATGAAAAGCGGAATGTCGATGGATGTCGGACAGGCCACCTGACATGGCGCATCGTGGCAAAAATAGCAGCGATCTGCGGCGACCAGCGCTTCGTGCGCGTCATAGGCCGGATGCAGATCCGAGAAGTTGGCATCCAGCGCTTTGGCGTCCAATCGCCCCGCTGTGATCCCATCCTCGAATTGTTTCGAACTCATGGCTAACCCCTGTTGTCGGTATTGCTTGATGTCAGCCTCACATGATTCTGAATTTTATCAAACGATAAATTTTGACCATTTGGTACATTTTTCAGGAAGTTGTTCAAAAATCAGGCAAAAAATATTGATCGAGCCTAAGACTTAACCACCTAGATATACGATCTGGGGCATCAGTTGAACGCATTTGTCCGTATCGCCGTCCAAAACCATCTGCGCCGCAATTTGCCCGATCTCGCGTCTAGGTGTCCGCGTGGTCACAATTTGGGCTGGCAGGGATTCGGAGAATTCCAGCCCGTTGAACCCCGCCAAGATGACACCTTTTGGCACACAAATCCCCTGCGCTAGGCAGTGAAACAATCCGCCTGCGGCCAAATCATCATTCGAATAGTAGATTGCGTCCAAGTCAGGATGCTCTTGCATCAGTTGCCGCGTTTGTGCCCGCCCGGCCGGTGCCGATGATGGTGTGTCCGACGTTTGTATGGCGGTGATTTCCAGCCCGGCATCCCTCAAAGCGCCGCGAAACCCGTCCAAGCGCTTGGTCGCTCGAATGTCAAAAATTTGCGTGCAGTTCACATAGCCTATTTTGCGTGCTCCGCTGGCCAGCAAGGTGCGCGCCATTTCGGCCCCTGCCTGGGTATGCGAAATCCCGACGCAGTTTCCGATCGCTGTGCCATCAACATCCATCACCTGCACCAGCGTTTGTTCAGACTGTCGCAACAAAATCTTGGCCGCTTCAGGATGATCCAGACCGGTCACGATTAATCCGGCGGGCCGCCAACTCAGCATGTTGCGCAGCACGTCAAGTTCGGTATCGGGGTTATAGTTTGTGACGCCGAAAACCGGCTGAAGCCCACTGCCCTCGATGGTTTCGACGATGCCCGTCAGCATTTCAGCAAACACCGTATTGGTCAGGCTGGGAACGACGACCCCCACCAGTTGCGTGCGCTTCGAGGACAAAGAGGCCGCCAATGGGTTGGCCACATACCCTATTTGCGCCGCAGCTTGCTGAACGCGATCCCGGCTAAGCTGAGAGACCTCAGGCGCACCGCGCAGCGCCCGGCTTGCGGTCATCTTACTGACCCCCGCCACCGCCGCAACATCAGCCAAAGTTGCCTTTTGCGTCATCATGTTCTCACATTCAAAAATTACAACACGACCATACAGGTCCACCGCCAATTGACAACCGGTATCGATACCGTTACCGATACCACAACATCAGGAGTGACAGCATGCATCAAAACGTTACGGTAATCGGACTTGGATCGATGGGCTATGGCATGGCCAAATCAGCTCTGGCTGCCGGACACTCCGTCTGGGGCTCGGATCTAAATGCAGATCAAACGGCCAAGTTTCAGGCCGAGGGTGGCCAAACTTCGGATATGGCGCAAAATTTGGATCAAATCGATGCCGCTGCAGTGGTTGTTTTGAACGCCGCTCAAACCGAAAGTGTGATGTTTGGCGATCATGGTATCGTTGCGCAGATGCGCACCGGGGCTGTGGTGCTAGGCTGTGCAACGGTCCCACCAGAGTTTGCCAAAGACATGGAAGCGCGCTGCGCCGCACAGGGCGTTCATTACCTTGATGCCCCTATCTCCGGCGGCTCGATCAAGGCCGCGCATGGCCAATTGTCGATCATGGCTGCTGGAACGGACCAAGCCTTTGCCGCGGCGCGCCCTTTGCTGGACGCCATCGCTGAAACCGTATTCGAACTGGGCGATCACGCCGGACCCGGCAGTGCGATGAAAGCAGTGAACCAACTGTTGGCTGGTGTTCATATCGCCACAATGGCCGAAGCCTTGACCTTTGGTATGACCCAAGGCGTATCACCCGACGATTTTGTCAAGGTGATCAGCAAATGCGCAGGCACCAGCTGGATGCTTGAAAATCGTGCACCCCATATTGCGCAGGGCGATTATACACCGCACAGTCAGGTCAATATCTGGCCCAAGGATTTGGGCATTGTTCTTGATGTCGCCAAGTCTGCACAGTTCAGCGCGCCGATCACAGCAGTCGCTCTCCAACAATTCATTGCCGCCGCCGGCATGGGCCTTGGAGCCGAAGATGATGCTGCGGTTGCCAAAGTTTATGCCCGCAATGCCGGTTTGACTCTACCAGGAGAAGCCTAACCCATGCCCAATATTGCCCTAGTTGCCCATGACGCGATGAAAGCGGAAATCGTTGATTGGGCCAGCCATCATAAATCCCGTCTGGTCGGCCACAATATCTATGCCACTGGAACCACCGGTGGCCGGCTCCAAGACGATGCCGGATTGAACGTCGAGCGTCTGCTAAGCGGCCCTTTGGGCGGCGATGCCCAGCTTGGAGCAATGATTGCGGAAAAGCGGCTGGATGCGCTGATCTTTTTCATCGACCCCCTGTCAGCGCTTCCGCATGACGTGGATGTCAAATCCCTGTTACGGTTGGCGATTTTGTATAACACACCGCTTGCCGTGAACCGGTCTACGGCCACCGCATTGGTGCGTCACCTCCAGAACAAGGATTGAGTCCATGACAACGGTGTTGGGATGCATTGCCGATGATTTCACCGGTGCCACTGACTTGGCAGGCCTTTTGGCGCGTTCGGGTGTGCGTGTCAGTTTGCGCATGGGTGTGCCAAGCGAGCCGCCAGGCGATACCGCCGCTTTTGAAGTTATTGCCCTGAAATCGCGCACTGCGCCGGTGAAGGACGCCGTGGCCGAAACCCGGCAAGCCCTCAAATGGCTTCAAGCCGCGGGTGCCAAGCGGTTCTTTTGGAAATACTGTTCCACCTTTGACAGCACAGCGACCGGCAACATCGGTCCCGTGGCCGAAGCCCTCATGGATGATCTCGGCTGTGACCAGACGATCTACTGTCCGGCCTTTCCCGAAAACGGCCGCTCGATCTTTATGGGCAACTTGTTTGTGGGCCAGCAACCGCTTGCCGAAAGCCCGATGAAAGATCACCCGCTGACCCCCATGCAAGACAGCAACCTGATGCGTCTTTTGACGCCGCAGGTCACCCGCCCGGTAGGACTTGCGGACAGGCTGACAGTGGCGCGCGGCGCACAGGCATTGCGGGCAGATCTGGCCGCGCAAAAGGCGCAAGGCACAGCCCATGTTGTGGTTGATGCCGTGGCAAACTCGGATTTGGAAATCATCGCCGAGGCCTGCCGCGATATGGTTTTGATGACCGGCGGGTCAGCCGTTGCCATGCCCCTGCCTGCGTTGTATTTGGCCGATGGCACATTGTCAGCCGACGCGCCCAAAGCCGTCACTCCAACACTTGAGGCCGGCAGCATTCTTTTGTCCGGCAGTTGTTCCGCGATGACCAACAAACAGGTTGCGCAATACCAAACGACCGGTGCGCCATCCTATCAGCTGGACCCGTTGACCTTGGCAAACAGCGGCCCGCAGACGGTGCTTGAGTGGTTGTCCAAACAGGATTTGTCCCAAGCACCCTTGATCTACGCAACAGCCTCGCCCGACAGCGTTAAAGCAGCCCAAGCCAAACTGGGCGTGGCCGAAGCCGGTGAATTGATCGAAAGCGTCCTCGCGGCCTGCGCCGTTGCAGCACGCGATGCTGGGGCGCGCCGGTTCATTGCTGCAGGCGGTGAAACCTCTGGCGCAATCACCAAGGCTTTGGGTGTGACCCAGCTGGATATTGGCGCGGAAATTGCGCCGGGCGTGCCGTGGTGTTACGCAATATCAAACAGCCACCAAATTGCGCTGACCCTCAAATCCGGTAACTTTGGGACCGAGACGTTCTTTGCCGACGCCCTCGCCAAATTGGAGGCGGCATGACCTCGGAAACCCAGCTTCGTGAACAAATATGTCTTTTGGCCAAGTCGATGTTTGATCGCGGGCTTACCGGTGGATCAACAGGCAATATTTCCGCCCGCACCGAAGACGGTGGATTGCTGGTCAGTCCGACCGGCACCAGCTTTGGCCGCCTTGATCCAGGTCGCCTCAGCCGGTTTGATGCCGAAGGGATTTTGATATCTGGCGACAAGCCGACCAAGGAAATGCCCCTGCATTCCGCCTTTTACGAAACACGCAGCACCGCTGGTGCCGTGGTTCATCTGCACTCATGCCATTCGGTGGCTCTGTCGATGATGCCCGACGTCGATCCTGACAATTTCCTGCCCCCCTTGACACCTTATGGAATTATGAAGTTGGGTAAGGTTCAGCTGCTGCCCTTTTTTATGCCGGGTGATCCGGCCATGGGCGACGCAGTGCGCGGGCTGGCAGGCAAACGAAGCGCTGTGATGTTGGCCAATCATGGCCCCGTTGTCGCGGGCAAAGACATCGAAGCCGCCTGCAACGCCATTGAAGAATTAGAAGACACAGCACGACTGGCGATGATGACACGCGGCATGGCCCCGCGCGCATTGACCCTCGATCAGGTGCAAACCCTGGTAACCAAGTTTGAAGTAGAGTGGGACGTATGAAGTTTTCAGCCAACCTTGGCTTTTTGTGGGCCGATCGCCCTTTGCCAGACGCCATTCGCGCCGCCCATGCAGCCGGTTTTGACGCGGTTGAATGCCATTGGCCGTATGATTTTCCTGCCGCCGAGGTGAAAGCCGCGCTGGAGGAAACCGGCCTATCAATGCTGGGTCTCAACACCCGCCGCGGCGATGTCACTGCCGGCGAAAACGGTTTGGCCGCCCTGCCCGGCCGCGAGACAGAGGCGCGCGAGGCGATTGACCAATCCATCAGCTACGCCTTGGCCGTCGGGGCAAACTGCATACATGTCATGGCCGGATTTGCATCGGGACAGCAGGCCCATGACTGCTTTGTCGGCAACCTCACTTATGCCTGCGCCAAGGCCGCGCCCTACGACTTGACGATCCTGATCGAGCCATTGAACCGCCACGATGCCCCCGGCTATTTTCTGACCACCACCGGGCAAGCCCGCGACATCATCGAAAAAATCGCAAACCCGATCCTGAAGCTGATGTTTGATTGCTATCATGTGCAACTGATGGAGGGCGACATTAGCCATCGCCTGCATGATCTGTTGCCGTTGATCGGGCATATCCAATTTGCCTCCGTCCCTGATCGCGGACCACCAGATCGCGGTGAATTGAACTATGGCCACATCTTTCAGGTGATCCGTGATTTGGGGTATGACAGCCCGCTGGGGGCCGAATACAAACCCCAAGGCATGTCAGACTGGGATCTTGGCTGGCTGCACGACGCGCAAGAGCTTTAATCCCCCCAAACACAACTGCCCAACCAGTTCAGATCGCGGCCCTTAACGGGCTGCGATCATTTGCATTTTTGCGTCTGGAACACTCCTGTATCGTTCATTTCCGTTGCGGAACGCTGCCCGTTCGCGTCAACAAAATATCACTTTTCAAATATTTCCTCTTTTGAATGGTTCATTTTTTGAAGTATATGGCAGATCTGACCAAATGGACTCATCATGCCTACACCAGACACACCCACCAAAAGCGTTTTCGATATCCATGCCCTTGAAGGCATCTATTTACTGTATTGGAAGATGGAAGACTGCACAGAGGCCATCGACATACCGATACCCCTCAGCAAAAAAGAACGGCACATGCTGGTCTGCCTCGATCAACCACGCCGCATGGGCGATTTGGCACGCGAGCTTTTGGCCCTGCCCTCAACGGTCACAGCAATGGCAGACACACTTGAAGCCAAAGGACTTTTGTTCCGCGAACGCGACCCGAATGATCGCCGCGCCTGGCTTTTGTCCCTGACCGAGCAAGGTCACGACATGCGCAAGGTTATGGCCAGCAAGGCCAGCGATCTGTTTCGCGACATCTCGGGCTTGTCTGATGACGAACTCGATCAATTTGCCAAAATCGCTTTGAAAATTCGCAGCCGGATTATGGAAACCGGAATGCCGAAAGGACCCCAAACGTGAAAAACATTTTTATTGCATTGGTTTTTGCGTCGCTTGCAAACACCGCGCTCGCTCAAGATACGGCCAGCCAGAACCGACCGGTCAAACTGACCACCGCCACCGCTCAGGATCAACTTCTGGTGCGCCAGTTCTACGGTCAGGTTGTGGCCAAGCAATCCGTAGATTTGACCTTTCAAGTCGCCGGCCAGATTTACAAATTCCCTGTGATCGAAGGATCAACTATTCCCAAAGGGGCCTTGATCGCCCAACTGGATCTGGAGCCCTTTCAGCTGTCGCTTGATCAAGCCCGATTGCAAAAAGAACAGGCAGCCCGCAATCTGGGGCGCCTAACCCAGTTGCGCGGAAGCACGGTCAGCCAAGTCAACGTAGATGATGCTCAAACCCAAGACAGCCTAGCCGATATTGCCGTACGCAATGCGCAAAATGCGCTGAATCATGCCACGCTGAACGCGCCCTTCGATGCTTTGATTGCCACTCGCAACGTTGCCAATTTCACAACCATCAGCACGGGTAGTCCGATTGTGCGCATCCACGACATGTCGGAATTGCAGATTGAAATCGATGTGCCGGAACTGCTGTTTCAACGCGCATCTGCCAACACCAACGTTCGTTTCACTGCGCAGTTTCCTGCCAGCGATCAGCTGTTTCCGGTCGAGCTTCGGGAATTTGATGCTGAGGCGTCGAACGTCGGGCAAACCTTTCGCCTGACTTTGGGCATGGAAAAACCCGCCGGTCTCCAGATCTTGCCCGGCTCATCTGTCACAGTGCGCGCGCAGGCCGAAACCCCCGGCACCGCTGAGATTCCAGTGCCGACCACAGCCCTAGTGGCCCAAAGTGATGGCAGCGTCGCCGTTATGGTTTTTGCCCCTACCGGCGCTGATAGTGGCACTGTGACCCTGACCCCTGTGACGATCAAACCCTCGGACGACGGCCATTTCGTTGTCATGTCGGGGCTGGAAAGCGGTTCGGAAATTGTCGCGACCGGTGTCCAGAAACTGACCGACGGGCAAAATGTGCGCCGCTTCACCGGTTTCAAGAACTGAGGCCGGACATATGAACATCGCACGCGCATCCATCGAAAAACCACTTTACACGTGGCTCATCATGCTCATTTGCCTGTTTGGCGGCATCTGGGGCTTTTATTCACTTGGCCGCCTCGAAGACCCTGCCTTTACCATCAAGGTCGCGGCTATCCAGACCACCTATGCCGGGGCCAGCGCCGAACAGGTCGCAATGGAAGTGTCGGAGCCTTTGGAATCCGCCATCCAGAAGATGGGCGAAGTCGATAAGATCACATCGGTCAACTATCCCGGCCTTTCGATCATCGAAGTCGAAATCAAACCAACCTACGACGGCACTGAACTGCCTGAAATCTGGACAAAGCTGCGCGCCAAGGTGCGCGATGCATCGCGCGGACTGCCCTCGGGGGTCAGCCAACCCTATGTGAACGATGCCTTTGGCGATGTGTTCGGGATTTTCTACGCCATCACCGCAGAAGGATTTAGTGATGCGGAACGGCATGAATTGGCCACCTACATGCGCCGCGAAATACTGGCGGTGGAGGGTGTCGCGGATGTGCTCGTGTCCGGTCTGCCCGACGAGGCGATCTTTGTAGAACCTGATCTGACGTTGACCGCGCATCAAAATATTCCGCCGCAATCGATTTCGAGCGCGATTGCCAACGCCAACTCTGTTTCGGATTCCGGTAGTCTGAACGCAGATGGCACCAAGACGATCATTCGCCCCCCCGAAGGGTCAGACAGCGTTGACGCGATTGCTGGCCTGTCGATCGGGGCCGGTGGCACCGTGGTCAATCTGTATGACATCGCATCAGTGTACCGCGCACGTCAAAGCGACCCAAGCCTGATGGTCCGCCACAACGGTGTCGATGCCTTTACCATCGGCATTGCGGGCCTCGCCACCGAGAACATTGTCGAGGTCGGCCACCGCGTCGATGCACGGATCGAAACCTTGACTGAAGACATCCCGCTGGGCGTTGAAAAGCATTCGATTTATCAACAACACCATGTGGTCGAAACCGCGTCCGATGATTTTCTGGTCAATTTGGCCATGTCGGTTGGCATCGTGGTGTTGGTGCTTGCCCTATTTATGGGCTGGCGGGCCGCTGTCGTCGTCGGCACCACTTTGCTACTAACCGTCGTCGGAACACTGCTGTTCATGAGCCTGTTTTCAATCGAGATGGAACGCATTTCGCTGGGGGCTTTGATCATCGCGATGGGGATGCTGGTCGACAACGCTATTGTTGTTGCTGAAGGCATGCAGATTTCCATGTTGCACGGGCGTAATTCGCGGGCTGCGGCGGATGATGCGGCCTCGAAAACCCAAATCCCGCTGCTTGGGGCCACTGTCATCGGCATCATGGCCTTTGCGGGTATTGGGCTATCCCCGGATGCCACCGGTGAATTCTTGTTCTCGCTCTTTGCGGTGATCAGCATTTCGCTGATGCTCAGCTGGGTTTTGGCGCTGACTGCCACCCCTTTGCTTGGGCACTATTTCTTTGTGCAAGGCCATGAGGAAACAGAGGCCTACTCCGGTCTTTTGTTCCGCATGTATCGTTGGGGGCTAAAGCTGGCGCTTAAACTCTGGTGGCTGGTCATTCCAGGTTTGATTGTGGTGACCGTTGCCTGCTTCGCCGGCTTTGGTCTGATGAAGCAGCAGTTTTTTCCCAACTCAAACACGCCACTGTTTTTTGTGCACTACAAACTGCCACAAGGCACGTCGATCGATACAACATCCGAGCATCTAAAACAGGTCGAAGACTGGCTTTCCCAACGCGATGATGTTGTTTCAACCACCACCTTTGTGGGTCAGGGTGCAACCCGTTTCATGTTGACCTACTCGGCGGAAAAACCGAATCCCAGCTACGGCCACATGATCATCCGGACCGAGTCGATCGACAAGATCCCTGCCTTGCAAGAAGACTTGGAACGCTTTGGCAAAAACACCTTCCCAGAAGGCGAGTTCCGCACAAAACGTCTGGTGTTTGGCCCCGGCGGCGGCGATCCGATCCAAGTCAGGTTTTCCGGTGCAGACCCGGCTGTTCTGCGCCAGTTGGGCGACGAAGCGATTACGATTTTGACCAATGCTTCGGATGATTTGTACGATCTGCGCACAAACTGGCGGGAACAGGAATTTGCGTTGCAGCCGGTTTATGCAACCAACCGTGCACAGACCGCCGGGATTGATCGCGAAGACGTAGCGGCAGCGCTGCTTTTTGCCACTGACGGCGTCGCAGCAGGCGTGTTTCGTGAGCGCGAACGCTTGATCCCGATCATCGTCCGCAAACCGCGCGACAAGGACGACAATCTGATGGATCAAGTGGTCTATTCTTCTGGCAGCAACGGCGTCTTGCCGATTGAACAAGTGCTGGACGGTTTTGACTACGATATTCAAGACACACTGGTGCATCGCCGCAATCGGGTCCTGACCCTGACCGTCGGCGCTGATATTCCCGTCGATCAAACTGCGGCTACGGTGCACACGCAAATCCGCGCAGCGGTTGAGGCGATGGAGTTGCCATTGGGCTACACCATGGAATGGGGCGGTGAGTTCGAAAGCTCAAGCGATGCCCAGGCCAGTCTGGCCGGACAATTGCCGCTCAGCCTGTTGATCATGGTGCTGATTTCCGTGCTGCTGTTTAATGCGCTGCGCCAACCGATCATCATCTGGTTGTTGGTGCCCATGTCGGTCAATGGTGTGGTCATCGGCTTGGTCGGAACCGGTCTGCCCTTCACGTTTACAGCGTTGTTGGGCCTGCTCAGCCTGTCAGGCATGTTGATCAAAAACGGCATTGTTCTGGTCGAAGAGATTGACCTGCAACGCGAAGAAGGTCTGGCCTTGAACGATGCTATTGTCACGGCCTGTGTGTCGCGCTTGCGGCCGGTTCTATTGGCCGCAGTCACAACCATTTTGGGCATGGCACCGCTGCTGAGCGATGCATTCTTTGTGTCGATGGCGGTCACCATCATGGGCGGTCTGGCCTTTGCCACTGTGCTGACATTGATCGCCGCACCGGTATTTTACATGGTATTCTTCCGCCGCGAAGAAGCCCGCAGACTGGCCGCACTGGCCATCTGATACAAACGCATAAAGGGCCCCTCATTTGGGGCCCTTTTTATTGCTACAAATACGCAGTGCCTATGTCCTTATATATCTTTGACCAAACGCAGCGCATCATAGATGGCTGCATGGGTATTGCGGGCACTGACCGCATCGCCAATCCGGTACAGCGCAAACGCCCCGTCCCGATTGCGCATTACCGCTTGAGTGCGGCCTTCGATCAAAGCGTCATGGTCGACCTCTCCGAAATTGGACGACAGCGCTTTGAGATCAAAATAAAGATCGGCCAGTGGCAAGGTTCCGTAATTGATGACCACCTGATCGTACTGCGCACTTGATGTGTGATCGCTGTAGTCGGTGCCAATCGTCGCCTCTAGCAGGTTGCCACTGCGCGCGACGTCCAACAATCGGCGAGTAACGGTGAAACGCACATCCTTGTCTTGCAAACTGCGCATATAGGGCACCAGATTCATCGCCATGATATCGGGTGCAAATGTACGATCCGGTGTCATAATCTCAACCGCCGCGCCCGCATTCGCCAAGACCTCTGCCGCCATAAGCCCCGGATGATCGCCTGCCTCGTCATAGACCAGAACATTGCTGCCCGGTTTGATGTCACCCGAGATAATATCCCAGCTGGTGACCACATCGGTCTGGTCGCGGCCACTTTCGAACAATTCGTTATTGGGCAATCCGCCCGTCGCGACGATCACGACGTCGGGTGAAAGCGCGATGACATCAGCCGCTTCCGCCCAGGTGTTGAAATGAAAACTCACGCCCCGCGCCGCACATTGCGCCATGCGCCAATCAATGATGCTGATCATCTCTCGGCGGCGGGCGTTTTGGGCCGTCAGCCGAACCTGACCACCGGGATCCGGTTGCGCCTCGAACACTGTCACCTTGTGCCCGCGTTCCGCCGCAACCCGCGCGGCCTCAAGCCCGCCGGGGCCTGCGCCGACAATCACTATGTTTTTGGGTTTGTCCGCAGACGTTGCAACGTGCGGCATCGTCAATTCACGCCCCGTGGCAGCATTGTGCATACACAGCGCTTCGCCAGCCTGATAAATTCTGTCCAGACAGTAGGTTGCACCGACGCAGGGGCGAATATCCTCTTCGCGGCCCTCGACTATTTTTTGAACGATATGCGGGTCGGCCATATGGGCGCGGGTCATGCCCACCATATCCAAAAGACCCGCCGACACCGCATGACGTGCTGTGGCAACATCCGGGATCTTGGAGGCGTGAAAGGTTGGCATGCCGGTTACTTTGCGCACCTGCCCCGCAAAATCGAGATGCGGCGCATTCGCCATGCCTTGCACGGGAATCACATCGGTCATTGCTGGATCGGTGTGAATGCGGCCACGGATCACGTTCAGGAAATCAACTTGCCCCGTATCTTTGAGCATTTGCGCAATCTGCAACCCTTCTTCGGCGGTGGTGCCGCCCGCCTGTGCTTCATCTGCTGTGAACCGGAACCCGACAATGAAATCATCCCCGACCCTTTTACGGATTGCAGACAACACATCCGTTGAAAATCGCAGCCGGTTTTCCAAGGTTCCAGTGCCATATGGCCCTTCAAGCTGATTGGTGAGGGGGGACCAGAATTGTTCCAACAGATGCCCATAGGCCTGCAGTTCAATACCGTCCATTCCGCCCGCCTGCATACGTTCGGCCGCATCCGCAAAATCAGTGATAATGCGTTCAATATCCCAGTCTTCGATCATCTTGGGAAAGGCCCGGTGCGCCGGTTCGCGGTGCGGACCGGGGGCCACCGACGGCAGCCAATTGCCTTTGTCCCAGCCTGTCCGGCGCCCCAGATGGGTCAGCTGGATCATCACTGCGCAGCCATGGTCGTGACAGGCATCCGTGAGTTGCTTGATCCACGGCACCACCTCATCCTTGTAGGCGAGGATGTTGTTGAATACCGGCGGGCTGTCTTTGCTGACCGCCGCAGATCCTGCCGTCATCGCCAGCGCCACACCGGCCTTGGCCCGTTCCGCATGGTAGGCAGCGTAGCGCTCCTTGGGCATCCCGTCTTCGGGATATGCGGGTTCATGGCTGGTGGTCATGATCCGGTTGCGCAATGTCAGATGTTTCAACTTGTAGGGCTGCAAAAGCGGGTCGTTTGACATCAAATCAATCCTTAGTACCACATATCTGACATGCTGGCCTTTTTGCGGGCCATATAATCACGTAATTCGTCGTCGGTCGCGACGTCCATTGGCGGCGCTTCGTAGGTGTTCAGCACCTCTTTCCATTTCGCATTGGCGCGGCTGGCTGCATCCACCCTGCCCTGTTCGTCCCAGGTTTCAAAGGGCTGATCGTCAGTCAAACCGCTGTCCCAATAGGCGGTTTCATAATGGCGAAGGGTGTGGTCTGTCCCAAACAAATGTTCGCCCGGGCCGTTTTGCGCCAAGGCTTCGACCCCCAGAGTGTCGTCGTTCACTGCGATGCCGCCCAGATAGGCATGCAATGCCCCGCACATATCAGCATCCAACATGAATTTTTCATAAGACATCGACAATAGCCCATCCAGAAAACCCGCCGAATGCAGCACATAGTTGGCCCCCGACTGCACCGCTGACATCATCGACATCATGCTTTGCTGCATGGCCTGCGCGTCTGGTAATTTCGAAGTGCTGAAGTTGCCTGCGCATCTTAGCGGCAGGTTCAAACGCCGTGCCAATTGCCCCATGACCAAAGATCCAAGCGCTGGTTCAGGTGTGCCAAACGTCGGCGATCCGGTACGCAATGACATGGAGCTAAGGAAAGCGGCCAACACCGCTGGCGCGCCCGGGCGAACCAATTGCGTCAAAGCGCATGACACCATGCTTTCAGCCAGACATTGCGCGACGGCCCCCGCCATCGTCAGGGGCGACACCGCTCCGCCCAACAAGAACGGCAGATGAATGCTGCCCTGCCCCGCAGCCGCATATTCACGAATTCCCTGCGTGGTGACACCGTCCAGAACCAAGGGAGACGTGGTGTTGAAGTTGCCCATAATCACACAGTTCTGGTCAACGAAATCAGTCCCAAACAAGATACGGCACATTTCAATACTGTCTGCGGCGCGCTCGGGCGCGGTGATCGATCCCAAAAACGCACGGTCGGAATAGCGCATGTGGGCGTAAACCATATCCAAATGGCGTTTGTTGACCGGTACATCGGTTGGTTCGCAGATCGTGCCGCCAGAATGATGCAGCCAAGGCGAGCTTTGGCCAAGTTTCACAAAATTCTCAAAGTCTTGCAGAGTGCCATAGCGCCGCCCCTGATCCAGATCCATCACAAAGGGCGATCCATAGGATGGCGCAAAAACCACCGCATCACCGCCGATTTGCACAGATTGGGCGGGATTTCGGGCGTGCTGCGTGAACTGCGCCGGCGCGGTCTTTAACAATCCACGCACCAAACCCGGTTCAAACCGCAGGTTTGCTGCGGTGTCTGAAACGTGACGCACCTGCGCCCCCGCAGCCTTAAACAGCCGCACGGTTTCCGGATCATCCCGGACCTCGATCCCGATTTCAGCCAGAATACGGTCGGCGGCGGCTTCGATACGCTCCAGACTACCTTCGCCTAGCAGATCATAAGTCGGAATTCCGCGCGTGATATAGGGCACATACATATGAGGATTGTGCCCGCGTCCGGCGCTGCGTTGCGGTTTGGATGTCTTGCGGCGGCGCGTGCGGGGCCGCTCTTGGATGTTGGCTGACATGGCTGATCCAGGGGTTAGCGAGTCTCTTTATGAGCCCTCAATGACACCACCGTCACCCAACTCGACATATGTGTCAATAAACTTGTATACTGCCCGCTGCCCTGTTACCAAACAGCATGACCACGGCGACCAAACCCAACGATAGCGAAGCTGCCTGGCTGGACGCAGCTTATGACATGCTGACCGAAAACGGCGTTGACGCCGTCAAGGTCATGCCTTTGGCTAAACGCCTCGGGGTGTCACGCACCGGATTTTATTGGCATTTCAAGGATCGCGATGCCCTGCTGGATGCCATGGTGCAACGTTGGGAAGACAAAAACACCGGCAATCTGGTGGCCCGAACCGAAGCCTATGCCGAGACCATCGCCGAGGCGATGTTTAACCTGTTCGACTGCTGGCTGGACGACACACTGTTTGATGCCAAGCTGGATCTGGCAATCCGCAATTGGGCGCGGAACGACCCCGCCCTTCAAACTCGGTTATCGGAAGCGGATCAAACCCGTGCGCGGGCCGTGCAGGCCATGTTCGAACGCTTTGGATTTACGCCCGCCCAAGCCGAAGCCCGCGCCATGACGGTGGTCTACACCCAGATCGGCTATATTTCGATGCAAGTCTTCGAAGACCGCGAAAGCCGCATTGAACGCATGCCCGACTACGTCGAGGTCTACACTGGACAACCGGTGCAAGGTTCCGACATCAAACGGTTTTTTTCGCGGCAAAATGTGGAATTCCTAAAAAGCTGACCGCGTCCCGAAACAGCACCCATGTTACTCCGGCATGCAAATTTGCCCTTTCATAGCGGCAAGTGTTGTCCGGAAAATCAGCGCTGCCACGATTGCAATCAAGACCGCTAAAAACACAAATGCAAGGCTGGTGTGAAAGGGCGATCCTGCCAAAGTGCCATAGCGAAATGTCGCTACGGTCAGCGATGCGGCCGGAAAGCTTAGCGCCCAAAACGACAAGGCGAAAGGGAGCTTGGCAAAACCGGGGGCTTGGACAGTGACAATCGCGGTGAAGGTAATCGCCGCGTAAAACAAGACCCGCGCAAAGGCATCAAGCTGCCCGCCATTCAGTTGCAACCAAGCCAATAAGCCAACCGCAGGCGGCGCAATCAATATGCCAAGCGTCGGCAACAGGCGGCCGGGCAAAGGATCATGAAAAATCAACCGGTTCATCACCAAGGTCAGCAGCACAATCCAAAACAACATACCGGTGGCAAAAAACAGCCAGCTTAGCTCGACAAACCCGAATGAAACGCCGGCAATCGGGGCCACGACATTGCCAACCGCCGGAATGAACCATGCGGGGGAAATATGGACAGGTTGAAAGGGTTTGCGCCCGATCCATCCAGAAATCACCGCCAGTGTCAGCCCTGCTTGGCCTATGGCCCCCACGACCCAGACCATACGCGCCAGTTCTGGCATATCGGCCCGCATCGCCGTGGCGATCAACAAAAGCGAGATCGAAATTGCCGGAAAAAATGCCAGTTTGACGGGGTGGTTCCATTCTTCGGCTATTGCTTTGGGGAAACGCCCGGCCTTGAGCGAGAACAAACCGGCGATCAGAACAAAGTCGGCGATGGTCGCCCACAATGAAAGCGTGGACGCAAAATGTCGCCATCCCAATTGGGTTTCGGCCATGTGTAAGGCCAGTGTCAGGCCTGCCATCCCCATCACAGTTGCAAACAGGGTAACCGGCAGGTGTTGCAACCTGCTGTCAGCTGGCGTCGCGGGAATATCTGTCATGGGAGGCCTTATTGTCTTGCGCTTCACATTACGCTTTTCGAATATCATTGTAGACTTTGCGTTGACACAGATCAAAACAAAAGGCCGTGCGATTGCTCACACGGCCCTTGGGAATTTTCGCTTTTATATGATCTCAGGTGTTGAACAGGAAGTGCAACACATCGCCATCTTTGACGGTATAGCTTTTACCCTCAGCGCGCATCTTGCCCGCGTCTTTGGCACCGTTTTCACCGTTGCACGCCAGATAGTCATCATAGGCGATGGTTTCGGCGCGGATAAATCCACGTTCGAAATCGCCATGAATCACCCCGGCCGCCTGCGGAGCCTGCGTGCCGGATTTGATCGTCCAGGCACGCGCTTCTTTCGGGCCAACCGTGAAGTAGGTTTCAAGGTGCAGCAGTTCATAGCCAGCCTTGATCAAACGGTCGAGACCGGCCTCTTCGAGACCAAGTTCGCTCAAAAACATCTCGGCTTCGTCATCTTCGAGCTGGCTGATCTCTTCTTCGATTTTGGCCGAGATCACCACGTGGGTGTTACCCTGCGCTGCCGCCATTTCCGCCACCTGCTCAGACAAATGGTTGCCGGTTGAGGCTTCGCCTTCGTCAACGTTGCAGACATACAGAACCGGCTTGGTCGATAGCAATTGCAGCATTTTCCAAGCTTTGAGGTCATCATCGTCGACCTCAACCAAGCGGGCGGGTTTGCCCTGCTCAAGCATCGCCATGGCTTCTTTCATCAGGCGTTCTTGTTGAACCGCCTCTTTGTCGCCACCGCGGACCTTACGGGTGATGTTCTGCAACCGCTTTTCCAAGCTTTCCATGTCGGAAATGATCAGCTCGGTCTCAATGGTTTCAGCATCGGACACCGGATCAACGCGGCCATCCACATGGGTCACGTCTTCGTCTTCGAAACACCGCAAGACATGCGCAATCGCGTCTGTTTCACGAATATTGGCCAAAAACTGGTTGCCCAGACCTTCGCCCTTTGACGCCCCTTTGACCAAACCGGCAATGTCCACAAACGTCATCCGCGTTGGAATGATCTGTTTGGATCCGGCAATCGCGGCCAGTTTATCAAGTCGCGCGTCCGGCACGCCCACGTCACCCACATTGGGTTCGATCGTGCAGAACGGAAAATTGGCCGCCTGCGCTGCGGCGGTTTTGGTCAGCGCATTAAACAACGTCGATTTACCCACATTGGGCAGACCCACGATTCCCATCCGAAAGCCCATGCTGGCGGCTCCTTTGCTATAACGGGCTGCTTCTATGGCCTGTGCGCCGGTAACTCAAGCCTTGGCGAACGCTGGCAGCACACGCTTCCAGAAACGCCACGCCAAAAGCACTGCCGCACAGCCCAAACCCAACACCAAACCCATCCAGATCCCCGGGGCGTCCCAGCCTAAGGTTATGCCAAAGATATAGGCCGATGGCAGACCGATGCCCCAATAGGAAAAAGCTGCCATGACCATCGGCACTTTGGTGTCCTGTAGCCCGCGCAAAATCCCGAGGTGCATCACCTGCATCGCATCGACAAGCTGGAACAGCGCTGCAAGCGCCAGCAAAATAGTACCCAGCCGCATGATTTCGCCCAGCGCCGGTTCGTCAGGATCAAAGAAAATGCCCAGCAGTTGCGCTGGAAACATCAAAAACGCTGCCGTCGATATCGCCACCAAGATCAAGGACATCACATTCACCACTTTGGCCCCATTGGCCAGATGAACCGCATCACCCCGACCTTTGGCATTGCCCGCACGGATGGTCGCTGCGTTTGAAAGCCCGACATGCATCATAAAGGTCGCACTTGCGATTTGCAGCGCCGCACCATGCGCCGCCAGAGGCACTTCGCCCAGCCAGCCGATCAAGACAGCCGATACAGCAAACAAAGCCACCTCGGCCAAGGTCGTCAAACCAATCGGAAACCCCAGCTTGAACACGCGGGCGAACATATCGCTGTCGGGCTTCCAAAAGCGGACAAACAATTGATGTTGCGGTAGTTTTTTAAGCGCATAGACAATCGTCAAAATCAAGGCGACGGATGTCGACAACACAGAGGCCAAAGCCGCGCCTTGCAGTCCCAATTCCGGAGCGCCCCAATTGCCAAAGATCAGCGCGTAGTTGACCACACCATTCATCACGGCCGCGGCCACTGTGATCCACAACACAATGCGGGTGTGCTCCAATCCGGCAAGATAGCTTTTCATCACCATCACACCCAGCGCAGGCAACATGCCCCATCCCGCAATGCGCAGATAGATTTGGGCATTTTCAGCCACGTCCGGCGCTTGACCCGTTGCCAAAAGCAGCGCCTTTGAGTGCCACATCAAAGGCATAACCATCGCGAAAAACAAAATGGACCACCAGAGGGCCATCCGGGTGGACCGGCGGATTTGCTGGTCATCATCCTGGGTGGCAAATTCGGCGACCATCGGCATCACCGCAAAGGCAAAGCCAGAGCCAAACAGCAGCAGTGAAAAGAACAGCGACCCAGCCAGCGTCATCGCCGCCAGTTCGGGCACGCCATACCACCCCATCATGATGGAATCAGTCAAACCGATTGCAAATTGCGCCAAATGGCCGCCCACCAAGGGCAGACCTAAAACCAAGACGGCACGACTGTGCTGCCGGTATGTCATTTCTGTCTTTGTCATAACCCGCAGTTAGGCACAGCCAAGATTTGACGCAAGGATTCGCCGCATCTGAACATTCAATGCATCCAAAACTCACCTTTCATGTTATAAAGGAGTCTTTAAGCGATTGACGTATGAGGTTTGAGATGCCCGGTGCCGTTAATGCAAATTCACTATTTGAAGACACTTTGGTTTTCCTGACCGAACTGGAAGAAAACAATAATCGCGAATGGTTTCAGGATCATAAGACGCGATATGATACGCAGATCAAACGCCCCGCCGAAGGGTTAATGGGGGACGTGGCCCATTGGCTGGCCGCGCGTCATGGTACACTGCCCAAAGCGAAACTGTTTCGCCCATATCGGGATGTGCGGTTTTCCGCAGACAAAACCCCGTATCACACTCATGTGCATATTCTGTGGTCCCTGCCCGACGGGCGCAGTTGGATGACCGGTATTTCGCCGTCTTATGCCACGGCGGGATGCGGAGTTATGGGGTTCGAGCGTGATCAGTTGGATCAATACCGCGCTGCAATAGATCGCAATGCCGGTGCCGAGATCGAAACTTTGTTGGTGTCAGGTCATTGGCGGCTGGAAGAGCCCGAGCTGAAACGCGTTCCGCCGCCCTACCCCCAAGACCACCGTCACGCCCAACTGTTGCGCCGCAAAAGCTTGGTCGCATGGCACGACGATCTGCAAGACGCGCTACGCGATGATCCGGGCCAAGCCCTAAAAGATGTGTTCAAGGAAATGGCCGAGGTACACGAATGGCTGGGCCGCACACTTTGCTAGCGGCGGCCCAACGGCTTGTTAAATCGTAGAACTAGGACGTCGATTTACGTGTATCCGGATGCAACGCTGTCCCCAGAATATGGTCTGCGCGATGGATCACATGGCTGGCACCGCTGACAATAAGCGGGTCAGGTGCGCACGCGATCTCGGTGTCTTTGCCTGGGTAATCCAACGAGGCCAAGAAGTGACGCATACAGTTCAGACGGGCCCGTTTTTTGTCGTTGGATTTGATTACAGTCCAGGGCGCATCGGCGGTGTCCGTGTAAAAGAACATAGCTTCTTTGGCTTCGGTGTAATCATCCCATTTTCCCAAAGACGCTTTGTCGATCGGGCTTAGCTTCCATTGCTTCAATGGATCTGTTTCGCGGCTTTCAAAGCGCGACCGCTGTTCGTCTTGCGTCACGGAGAACCAGTATTTGGACAGCCGAATGCCGGAACGTACCAACATCTGTTCCAAGTCCGGCGTCTGGCGCATGAATTCAAGGTATTCACCCGGCTCACAAAACCCCATAACCCGCTCAACCCCTGCACGGTTGTACCATGACCGGTCATACAGGACGATTTCACCGCTTGTCGGCAGATGGTCAATATAACGCTGGAAATACCACTGGCCACGTTCTTCGTCTGTCGGCTTGTTCAACGCAACAACCCGCGCGTTCCGAGGGTTCAGGTGCTCGGTGAAGCGCTTGATCGTTCCGCCCTTGCCCGCCGCATCGCGCCCTTCAAACAGCAAAACAAACTTTTCACCGGTTTCCTGTGCCCAGTGCTGTACCTTCAAGAGCTCAGCCTGAAGTTGGGCTTTTTGCTTTTCATAATCGCGGCGCGACAATTTTTTGCTGTATGGGTATTTACCGGATTCAAATGCGCGGCGGATGTCATCAGACGTCGGCTGCGCGGCGCTGGGGGCTTCGGGTTGGACCGCCGGTGTTGGCGCAACAGCTGCCGGCTTGGCGGTGGCACGGGCTGGCGCAGTACCGCCGTTGGGATTGGCCGTGGCATTGGTCACTGGGGTCTTGGGCGTCGTGGCAGAAGGTCGCGCTGTGGTCATTTAAATTCCTTTCGAGGTGTTTGGCCGGAGGCTAGCGGCCTTCCGCACTCCGCGCTTTGACCCCTGTCAATAAACCGTCATAAAACGCGCATCATTTCGGTTTGCGACCACAATTTTCCAGATGGCATTGATTTTCCCCACCGGTTGCGGCAACACGTGCTGACCTTCCTGCGGAGAGCACCATGACTCGTATCGACACCAAATTTGCCCAGCTTGCCGAACAGGGCAAAAAAGCCTTCGTTGCCTATATAATGGCAGGCGATCCGGATGAGGCGCGTTCGCTTGAGCTCATGCGCGGGATGCCGCAAGCAGGGGTCGATGTGATCGAACTGGGTTTGCCCTTTACCGATCCAATGGCTGATGGCGAAACCATTCAACTGGCTGGCCAACGTGCGCTTGATGTCGGCATGACATTGGACAAGACACTGAACATGGTCCGCGAGTTTCGCAAAGACGATGATACAACACCAATTGTGTTGATGGGCTACTACAACCCGATCTATTCGCGCGGTGTTGATACGTTTTTGGTCCAAGCCAAAGAAGCCGGTATTGATGGGCTGATTATCGTCGACCTGCCCCCCGAGGAAGATGACGAACTGTGCATTCCCGCACAAAACGCCGGTTTGAATTTTATTCGCCTTGCGACCCCGACAACCGATGACAAACGCCTGCCCAAGGTGCTGACCAACACGTCGGGCTTTGTCTACTATGTATCGATCACCGGAATCACCGGCGCGGCCGCGGCGCAGGCCGTCGATGTTGCTCCGGAAGTGGCACGTATCAAAGCCAAGACAGATTTGCCTGTCATAGTTGGCTTTGGCATCCGCACACCTGAAACTTCGCGCGATATTGCCTCGGTTGCGGATGGCTGTGTGGTTGGCTCTGCGATTGTCAGCGAAATGGCATCGGGCAAACCGATTTCCGAAGTGCTGGCATTCATAAAATCACTCGCGGATGGTGCTCATTCCGCCTGATAGCTGAGCAGGCGCGCCATTGCGCCTGCGAGTTCTTCGCGCCGGACGGGTTTGGGGACATGGGCATCCATGCCGCGCCGCAGGTATTCTGCAGCTTGATGCGGCATGGCATTGGCCGTCAGGGCGATGATCGGCACGGGTGTGCGTTTGGTGGCACGCTCATACACCCGGATCCGTGCCGCCGCTTCGATCCCGCAGAGCACCGGCATATTCACATCCATCAAGATAATATCGCTGGGATCTGCTTGAAACGCTTTCACCAGCTGGGCACCGTTGTCGACGAACCGCAAGTCAAAGTCATAAGGCTTTAACAACAGCTCCAAGACCTTTTGGCTGGTCAAATTATCTTCGGCCGCCAACACCCGCCAAGGTTTCGACCTGAGGATTGCATCTCTGTCCGCGGGTGTTGCACCGGTGTTCCCGTCGTCGCGGGTGCCCAGAGCCATTGGAAATGTCGCGCTAAACGCCAAACCACGGGTATTGTTAGCCGCGCAGTTCAGATCACCACCCAACATCTGACATGACCGGCGCAGCAGTTCAAACCCAAGGCCGTCGCCACGTTGATGCCCCTGCGCGGCAACAGTTAGCTCATCGCCCGTCTCTGGTGCCGTGGGGCCCGTGTCCGCCACTGTCAGGCTAAATATATCGTCGTCCAGCATCACCAGCAGGCTCACGCTGCCGGTGTCTGTTGCTGCAATTGCCGATCCCAGCAAGGTTTTTAGAGCCTGTTTGACCCTTGATCGGTCCCCCTTCACAAAGCCGCGCACCCCGGGTCCAAACTCAACATCGAACTGAATTCCCTTGGCCAAGGCCTGTGCGCCAAACGGTTTTTGCGTCTCGCGGATCAACCTTGGAAGATCAAAGTTCTCAATGTCAGGCTGTTCTTGGCCCGCCTCCAGACGCGCCAGTTCCAGCATCTGTTCCAAAAGCTTGGTCATCTCTTCGCCGGCACTCGCGATCGTGCGGGCCATTTCGGTGCTGGCCAGATCCAGCCCCGCCTCTTGCAGAGCGGCAGACATACCAAGGATTGCATTCAGCGGCGTGCGCAGCTCATGCCCAATCATGTCCAAAAACCGGGTTTGCCCCGGCAAGGGGTCTTTGGCCGTCACCGCCGTGTCCTGATCACCAAATGTTTTCCCCTAGCTAAGCAATATCAATGAACACTGGCTTAAGAGCGTCTTTTTCGCATTTGCCAAAATGGCGCATTGCATGTTTTCACCCACATTGGTAACTAAGATTTACCAATTCGATCAATTTGCGAGACTGCCATGCCCGTCATTACCGAAATTGAAGACCTCAAACGCATCTATCGCCGCCGTGTGCCCAAGATGTTTTACGACTATTGCGAATCCGGCAGTTGGAGCGAACAGACGTTCCGCGAAAACAGCTCGGATTTTGACAAGCTCTACCTGCGCCAACGCGTTGCGGTGGATATGGCCGGACGGTCAACCAAAACGCAGATGATCGGTCAGGATGTTTCAATGCCCGTCGCACTGGCCCCGGTCGGGTTGACCGGCATGCAGCATTACGACGGCGAAATAAAAGCCGCGCGTGCTGCCGGTGATTTTGGTGTGCCTTACTGCCTGTCGACCATGTCAATCTGTTCGATCGAGGACGTGGCAGAAAATTCAGACAAACCGTTTTGGATGCAGGTCTACACCCTCAAAGACGATGATTTCATGCAGCGCCTGTTTGACCGCGCCAAAGACGCCAAATGTTCGGCGGCCGTCATCACTGTGGACCTGCAACTGCTGGGTCAACGGCACAAAGACTTGAAAAACGGTCTCTCTGCCCCGCCCAAACTGACACCGCAATCGGTGGCCAATATGATGACCAAGGTTCAATGGGGCCTTGGCATGTTGCAAACAAAGCGGCGCTTTTTCGGCAATATCGTTGGTCATGCACAAGGGGTCGAGGATGCTTCGTCACTGTCATCTTGGACGGCAGAAGCCTTTGATCAATCCCTGAACTGGGACCGCATCCGCGAGTTTCGCAAGATGTGGGACGGCCCGCTGATTATCAAAGGCATCATGGACCCGCGCGATGCGCTGGAGGCTTGCAATGTCGGGGCCGACGCGATCATCGTGTCCAACCACGGCGGGCGGCAACTTGATGGCGCGCTCAGCTCGATCCGGGCGCTTGAGCGCATCATGGATACCGTGGGGGACAAAATCGAGGTGCATCTTGATAGCGGCGTGCGGTCTGGTCAGGACGTGCTGAAAGCCACTGCTATGGGGGCCAAAGGTGTCTGGATCGGCCGGGCCTATGTGTACGGGCTTGGGGCCATGGGTCAGGAAGGTGTGACCAAAGCGCTCGAGGTCATGCACAAGGAATTGGACATGTCGATGGCGCTGACCGGACATACCGATATCAAGAATGTTGACCGTGATATCCTGATGATCCCCAAGGATTTTTCCGATAACTGGAAATAAGCAAGAGGCCGGGCACTGACCCGGCCTTTTGACACAATGACTTACGGACGGTAGCGCGACACCATCGGCACCAATACCAGCGGCACCAGCAGTAACAGCAGCGATATCGCGGTAAAGGACACCGGCAGGCCAAACCATTCCGCCAAAAATCCCATCAACGGCGGGCCCACGAAAAACCCTGCATAACCCAGCACCGCAATCCGCGAAATAGCCAGCGCCTTTTTCTCGGGCGAGACCATCCGGCCAACCCATGCAAATGCCATCGGGGCCACCACAGACACCCCCATGCCAAGCAATCCAAACCCAATATAGGCCACCGCCAAATTGGGGGCCCAAGCCGCAATAGCGGAGCCGATTGCAGCCAGAACCGTGGCCGCGCGGATCACCACCGCTTCGGACCAATAATGCACGATGACCTGCCCGGACAAACGTCCCACAGCCATTGTCATGCCCAAAATCGCAGGCCCAAGCGCCCCTTGTGCGGCACCTGCGCCAAGACCGCGTTCCAAATGCAGGGCAGACCAGCCTTCGGTTGCTTGCTCGGACATAAAGCCCAGCAATACGATCATCCCAGCCGGCAAGAGCAAGGTCCAAGACAGGTTTTTGGGTTCAGGGTCATCGTCACCACGCACCGGATCAGGCACCGGAGCCAAGATCATCTGGACAATCAGAAGCATACAAATCGCGGACAAGGCCGAAAAGATCATCGCCGGCGTCCAACCTGCTTCGCGTCCGAAACCACCCGCAAGCGCAGCCAAGGCATAAAACACAGAGAATATCCCGTGGGCCAGATTCATCAATGGCCGGCCTGAGGTGCCTTCCAAAACAGATATCCGTGCGTTCATCGCCACATCAAGCGAGCCGGAACTGATCGTCGCGGCCATCATCGCAAGGGCAAGGAATGCGCCCGTGTCAGCGTGCCCCGGAAACAAAAACGCCGTCGCCATACACAAAGACAATACCGGCAAAGTCCAACGACCCAGCATTTGCTCGGCCTTTGGCGCGAGCCACATGGCGCAAACCGCGCCTAGCGCCGCAATCAACATCACCATGCCAAATTCACCGTCACTTAACCCCACACGGGATTTAATGACCGGCACCAAAGAGGCAAAGCTGCCCCAGAACAGACCTTCGGCGGCAAATGCGGCCAGTGGTCCGCGAGAGATATAGATATCACGCAACATAGGGCGAGTGGTGACACAGGCACCTGTTAGCGTCCATACACGAAACACAACCAAGCATTTCAGAACTGAAAGCCGCCCGACACAGCTGTATCGGGCGGCTCAAGTTTGTCTATTCGGATGGTGGAAACGGTGTTTCGGCTTACTTAGCGCAGTTGATCCACCACTTCAGTTAAAACTTCACCGGTTGCCCCCGATGGTGGCCGCGTGCCGGTGGCCGAAGCCAAGGTGATGGCCAGATCAATCGTATGCACCCGGCGCGACACCTGCTGCGCTTCGATACCATGACCGGCAAAAAACAAGGGAACAAAAGTGTCATAGCGCCAAGGTGAGCCATGGGTAACCGTCACAGACAGGCCGTCCATATCGCTGATGAAACGTTCAGGCTCAAACACCAGATGGATATCTCCTGACCGGTCAGGATGGTAGTTGTTCAACACAGCCCGCATTAGTGCATTGTCAGGCACGGACCCGTCGCGCAGTCTGGAACTGGGTATGGCATAGGCCACCCCGTCAAAGGCAACCAACTCATCCGCAATCGCCGTTTCAAGCGCGGTTTGATCGATATCAGGTCGGGCTAGAACCTCTTTGGACAAAAACAGGTAGGGGTGATCATATCCTTCGATCAATGCGCCAGTGATACCGAATTTTTCCTTGATACGGTCAACGGCAGGCGCGGTGTCCCATTCGTCCGGCGTCACATATCCAGTCACCATGTTCAGCGATTCCAGATACCCCGGTGCTTCTGGTGCTCCGTGATCCGCCGACAGTACAATCAAAGTGTTGTCCAGCCCAACGGTTTTATCAACATGGGCAAACAGATCAGCCAGCGTCCGGTCCAACTGCAAGAAATTGTCTTCGGCCTCAAGGCTGGATGGACCAAAGAAATGCCCGATGTAATCTGCAACCGAAAAGCTGACGCTGAGGTAGTCCGTTACATCATCTGTGCCAAGGCCTTCGGCATCCAGCAGTGTTTTGGCAAAATCGGCGGTGATCTGGTCCCCAGCAGGACTGAGCGTCAAAAGCGTGGTAAAGTACTTGTCGTCAGTTGTGCTTTGCGGGTGCGGAAAGACGGTGCCAAAGCCTGCGAAATCGGGCTCCCAAGCTTGGTCGTCGGCACCGCCGAACATATACGTGTCGATTGGATTCAATAGCTCCCAATACTTTCCGCTATAGCTGGCAGGCATGCCTTTGGCGTTCCACTGTGTGACCCAGTCCGGATAGTTGTCATAATAATAGGTGCTGGTGACGAATTCACCGACCGCCTTGGAAAACCAAAACGCCTTGCCGGTGTGCCCAGCCATCGACACAGCACCGCGATCCTTGATCGACACGCCAAAAACCTTGGCCTCGCCGCGTGTATGGATCGACAATTCGTCACTATATGTCGATGTCAAAATCCGTGTCGGGGAGCGGCCATCGTTTTGGGCCGCGCGTTGGGTTGGATCGATTTCGGTAGAAGAATCGACATCCGCGCCTTGGGTCAGGATCGCATAGTCAGGGTCTTCGATATTATAAACGGTGCGGCCTTCGTTGCGGTCATACCATAAATTGCCGATCATCCCGTGGGCCGCCGGATTGGCCCCCGTCGCCAGCGTGGTGTGTCCAACAATGGTTTCCGTGTTGGAATGCGTGTGGTGGGCATTGTCGAAATAAACCCCGTTTTCCATCAAATAGCGAAACCCGCCTTCGCCCAACTGCGCACCGAACCGCGCAGGATAATCGCCGCGCAACTGATCAACAGTAATTTGCAAAACCAATTTCGGCCGTTCGCCAGCATAGGTCGCTGTCGCGGAACTGACCGCAGCCAAAAGAGCCAGTCCCGTCATATTCGTTAGATCGCGCATAGAATATCCTGTCTCCGAAAGATCCATTGGCCCTGAAGGTAAGCGTATCGCCCTTTGTAAATCAAGCAAGCGCTAGACCACACGCGGGCCATTCCGAACGGTTTTGCGCGCCTTATCCGGCTTATCCGGCTTCGCCCAACTTGGCAGGGGCGAATCGCCTTGCAAAATGGGCAGTTCCAGTCTACGCGCACAGCTTCAACGCGGGGTGACAGCCTTGGAGGCACCCTGCCCTATCTGATGGAGAATTATTATGGCTAAAGAGATCCCTAATCTCGTAGCTTCGGAACGTACGGGGACAGGCAAGGGCGCCGCTCGTCAGGCACGTCGTGCCGGTCTGGTTCCAGGTGTTGTATTTGGTGGCGAAGCTGAGCCGCTCGCAATCAACCTGCCTTTCAACGTATTGTTGAAAACCCTCAAAGCCGGTCGTTTTAAGTCGACCCTTTGGAACCTTCAGGTTGAAGGCCACGAAGATGTGCGCGTTGTTTGCCGCGACGTTCAGCGCGATGTTGTCAAAGATCTGCCAACACACGTTGATTTCATGCGTTTGAAGCGTACGTCCAAAGTTGCGCTGTTCATTCCAGTTGAATTCATCAACGAAGAAGACGCACCCGGCATCAAAAAAGGTGGCGTTCTGACTGTTGTTCGCCCCGAAGTTGAGCTGGTCGTAACTGCCGGTGACATCCCCGAGAAGCTGGTTGTTGATCTGGCAGGCCGCAATGTTGGTGACGTTATCCACATTTCCGACATCACGCTGCCCGAAGGCTCAAAGCCTACAATCGACCGTGACTTTGTAATCGCGAACGTTTCTGCACCATCCGGTCTGAAATCTTCTGAGAACGAAGACGAAGGCGAAGCAGAAGAAGTTGCTGCCGAAGAATAAGCCGCAACATATGTTGTGCATGAAGCCCTGACCATTTGGTCGGGGCTTTTTTTTGGTCTCGTGACCTTGATGCATCTGCCGCAAACAAAAAAACTGCGGCCCCCAAAGAGAGCCGCAGCCTGTTTACCTAGCTGTCGATCCGATTAGCCGAACTGGGCACCATCCTGCCGCCAAACCGACACAACCGAAGAACGCGGTTTGCCTTCGCCATCGGGCCAGGACCCACCGGGATGCTGAACCCCCACAAAGGCGACCTTTTTATCCGCCGACCAGCACAGACCAGTCACTTCGGCCCCGTTGGGAACGGTCATAAAGCGAATGATTTCACCGCTTTCGGGGTCGCCAACCAACATCTGGTTGTTGCCCATGCCCGCAAAATCGCCTTCGTTCTTGTAGTTGCCATCGGTTTGGATCCACAGCAGGCCGTCAGAAGAAAACGCCATTCCGTCAGGCGAGTTGAACATATTGCCTGCGTTGATGTTGTCAGACCCGCCATAGATGTTGTCATACACCTCGGGGTTGCCGGCCATGACGTACAAGTCCCAAGCAAATCCGTCTGCGGCGTGGTTCTCATCGGCCGGGGTCCAACGCACGATCTGACCATAGTTGTTGGTCTCACGTGGATTGACAGCATTGACGGATGTGTCATCGCCACCAGCGTTCGGTTTAACGCCGCGGTTTTTGTTGTTGGTCAGGGCGCAATATGCCTCAACCTTCAGCGGGTTGGAGGCGACCCACTCAGGACGGTCCATCGTCGTGGCACCAACCTTTGACGCTGCCATGCGGGTAAAGCACAGGATGTCCGCGATCTCCATGCCAGTTGTTTCTGGCGTCAGGGCCAGCCATTCGCCGGTTTGGTCATCGTTGAATTTGGCAGCATACAAGACACCGTCATCCAAAAGACCATCGGTCGCCGCGCCCTGTTCCCATGTGCCATTGGACACATATTTATAAAGGAACTCACCGCGTTCATCGTCCCCCATGTAGACGACAACGCGGCCATCCTTTGCGTGTACCATTTCGGCATTTTCATGTTTGAAACGGCCCAGGGCGGTGCGTTTCACCGGCGTGGATGTTGGATCGCTTGGGTCGATTTCGGTGATAAAGCCATGGCGGTGCGGCTCATTGGGCTCTTTGGAAATGTCATAGCGTTCGTCGAATTTTTCATAGGCGTAGCGGCCACTCCCGCCAATGCCATAACGCGTATAACCCTCGCCGTCCGGCATATCGCCAGTCGCACCAAAGTAGCCGTTAAAGTTTTCTTCGCAGGTCAGATAGGTGTCCCAAAGGGTCTTGCCTGAACCACAGTTGTTCATGGTCCCCTTGACCATCAAGCCTGCCGGATCGGCCTTGGTCTGCACCAAAGCATGCCCCGCAAGCGGACCGGCGATCGCCATCTCTGTTTCATGCGTGATGCGGCGGTTGTAGGCGCTGTCCAGAACCACTTCAAAACCGTTGCCAGTGTCGGCAATTTCCATCACCGTCACACCTTGCAGGTTCTTGAGCAAGACAACTTCGTCAGCGGTCTGCGGCGTCCCCTCTGAAGCGGCGGGCAGGTTGATTTTCGGGTTTACATATTCAGAGTTCACAGTGATCAGCTGCTTGCCGTCGACTTCGAACAGTTCCATGCCGTCCGTGTTTTCACCAAACACTTTGTCGGACATATCAACGGAAACACCGTTTTGCGCATCGTAAGCGTCTTTCGCTTCTGTCCACAACGCATCGCCCCAGCGTACCAGAACCTTGTGGTCGAAACCTTCGGGCACATGTATTTCATAATCGGTTGCGATGTCGATCGGCTTGAAGCCAAACTTCATGTGGCCGTCAGCGCGGGCCGCTGCCGTGCTGCTGAACAACCCTGTGCCAAAGACCGCAGCACCGGACCCAAAGGCCAATGCGCCGCCCAGAAAACCACGGCGCGATACGGCGCGGTCGACCACTTGGTCAAACTGGTTTTCATTGGAACGCGGGTCGCGATGTTCGTCAAAATCATCCCAAGACAGGTCGACCAGAGATTTATCCGCCATTGTATTCGTCCTTGCTGACATTTGGTTAGCTACGCTCCCCGGCGCATTGGTTGCGCGTTTTTGGGGCTCAGGCGGGGTATAGTGCGGAGAATGTATATCCTATGTGTCGGTTTTCTAACGTTTTCACGACATCCGCGAAAAGACAGTGATGGCACACACCCTTTACCTGCCCGCAAACGCTGTCGTATAGCAACGCCACCCCTTAACGGAGACGATCCATGCAGCTTTTTGTCGGCCTTGGAAATCCAGGCAGCAAATATTCCCAAAACCGGCACAATATCGGATTCATGGCCTTGGATCAGATTGCGTCGGATCACGGGTTTTCACCGTGGAAATCCAAGTTTCAGGGCAAACTTTGCGAAGGCACGTTGGGAGGCGAAAAAACCCTGCTGTTGAAACCTGAAACCTTCATGAACCTGTCTGGCCAATCGGTTGGCGAGGCCATGCGCTTTTACAAGCTGGAATCGGCGGATGTAACCGTGTTCCATGATGAGCTGGATCTGGCACCCGGAAAATGTCGTGTCAAAAAGGGCGGCGGTCATGCGGGTCACAATGGGCTGCGCTCTATTCACGGCCACATCACAGAGGCCTATCAACGTGTGCGATTGGGCATCGGCCATCCGGGACGCAAGGAACTGGTTTCGGCCTATGTCTTGCATGACTTTGCCAAGGCTGACGAAGAATGGCTGGATGATCTATTGCGCGGTATCAGCGACGGTGCGGCATCTTTGGCTGCGGGCGATACCGGACGGTTTCAAAATGCCGTAGCGCTGCGGGTGGCCCCGCCCCGGTCATCCACATCGAAACCCGCAAATCCTAAGCCTGCTAAGACAGCAAATTCTAAGCCCGTACAACAGCAGAACCAACCTGCCAAAAAACCCGCAATGCAAAGCAAACCCCAAACAGAGCCGGACACCCGAAACGCTTTGCAAAAACTGGCAGATAAATTTCGCTAACCCTTGCCCCTGCCTGCTGCGCCGCGCACTCTGCGGTGCGGAGGGCACTATGAAAAAATGGATTTTGCGCAGCATTGCGGCTTTGATGCTTGCTGTTGTTGTCATCGGACTATGGAAGCGCGAGGAGCTGGTACGGCTAAACGCTGTGCTCTCACTCTTCTCCGAAGAGAAAATCGTTCACAATTTCAGTCATATGGGCCAGATCTTCCACGCGCGCGATATACCCGTAGAAGGCGAAATTACCCCATTGCCGAACGGCAAAAAAATGACTCTGCCCGCCCAATTCGAAGACTGGTTGGCCGCGCGCTCCGCGACTGGCGCGGTGATCTTGCACAACGGTGCCATTCGATACGAAGCCTATTTCAAAGGCACCCAGCAGTCCGATCCGCGCATTTCATGGTCTCTGGCGAAATCCTACCTTTCCGCCTTGTTCGGTGTGATCGTCGAACAAGGTCATATCCAAAGCCTCGATGATCCGCTGGTCAATTATGTGCCGGAACTCAAAGGCAGCGCCTATGATACTGTCAGCATTCGCAATGTGCTGCAAATGGAGTCAGGTGTAACCTTCGATGAGGAATATCTGGATTTCTGGAGCGACATCAACAAGATGGGACGCGTCCTTGCCTTGGGCGGTTCAATGGACGGGTTTGCTGCCGGGCTACACGAAAGCGAGGCTGTCCCGGGGGACGCGTGGAAATATGTATCAATCGACACCCATATTTTGGGTATGGTTGTGCGCGGGGCGACGGGCCGCACTATTCCCGACCTCATGGCTGAGTTCATCTTGAATCCACTGGGGAGCTTTGCTGCCCCCCAATACCTGACGGACGGGTACGGCGTCGCCTTTGTGCTGGGGGGCTTGAACCTGACCACCCGTGATTACGCCCGCATGGGCGAAATGTTTCGCAACAACGGCTTGTTCCAAGGACAGCAAATTGTGCCTGCAATTTGGGCAACCGAAAGCACCAGCCCATCGGCAAAAACCCAACCCGGAAAGCTACAGTATGGCTATCAATGGTGGATGCCATCTGACGCCGCCCCCGGTGAGTTTTTGGCCCGCGGAATTTACAGCCAATACGTCTATGTCAACAAATCCGCAGGCGTTGTCATTGCGATAAACGCGGCGGACCGCGCCTTTCGCGACGCTGGGGCGACGGACAATAGCATCGCCATGTTTCGTGACATATCCACCCTGCTAAGCGAGGAAAGCCCGTGATCAAACATCCATCTATCAACGTATTGGGGGGGGCCCTTGAAGCATGTTCAACATCCCCTGTGACGGGTTATTTCCGCGACGGACATTGCAACACCTGTACCGAAGATGCTGGCAGCCATACGGTCTGCGCCGTGATGACAGCCGAATTTTTGGCCTATTCCAAATATGTCGGAAATGATCTGTCGACGCCAAGGCCCGAATTCAACTTTCAAGGCTTGAAACCGGGCGATGCGTGGTGCCTGTGCGCTGCACGGTTCCTGCAAGCCCATGACGAAGGCTGCGCGCCGCGCGTCAATCTGGCAGCAACCCACCAAGACGCTTTAACCATCGTACCGCTCGCAGTCTTGAAGGAGCATGACAGGCCATAGCGCACACCGGTTGCGGGGCACAGAAAAAGGGCGGCCCGATAAGATCGGGGCCGCCCTTTTTAATCTGTTTGTCGGCTCAGGTTAATCCTGACCGCTCATGTTGACGCCAAGATGCTTGGCGACAGTAAAGATGTCTTTGTCACCACGCCCACACATGTTCATGATAATAACATGGTCTTTGGGCAGATCCGGCGCAATTTTCACCACATGCGCCAAGGCATGTGAGGGTTCAAGCGCCGGGATAATACCTTCGGTCTCACAGCACAGCTGGAATGCGGACAAGGCTTCTTTGTCGGTGATGGCGACATATTCGGCGCGGCCAATGTCGTTCAACCAAGCATGCTCAGGCCCGATACCTGGATAATCCAAACCGGCAGAGATCGAGAAGCCCTCAAGGATCTGGCCGTCATCATCTTGCAATAGATAGGTGCGGTTGCCATGCAAAACACCGGGGCGTCCGCCCGTCAGCGATGCACAATGCTCCATCTTGTCGTTGACGCCTTTACCGCCAGCCTCAACACCGATGATCTGGACCTCTTTGTCGTCAAGGAAAGGGTAGAACAGGCCCATCGCATTTGACCCACCGCCAATGGCGGCGATCAAGGTGTCAGGCAGACGGCCTTCGGCCTCCATGATCTGTTCTTTGGCTTCTTTACCGATGATCGACTGGAAATCGCGAACCATCGCCGGATAGGGGTGCGGTCCGGCGACTGTGCCGATGCAGTAAAACGTATCGTGCACATTGGTCACCCAATCGCGCAGCGCATCGTTCATCGCGTCTTTTAGCGTACCGCGGCCCGAGGTAACAGGAACCACTTCCGCGCCCAGCAATTTCATCCGGAACACATTCGGGGCCTGACGTTCGACATCATGCGCGCCCATATAGACCACACATTTCAAACCGAACTTGGCACAAACAGTCGCGGTTGCAACACCGTGTTGCCCAGCGCCGGTTTCAGCGATGATCCGTGTTTTTCCCATGCGGCGCGCCAGAATGATCTGGCCAAGCACGTTGTTGATCTTGTGCGCGCCGGTATGATTCAGCTCGTCCCGCTTGAGATAGATCTTTGCGCCGCCCAGCCGTTCGGACAAGCGGTCAGCATGATACAAAGGCGACGGGCGTCCAACGTAATGCTTCCACAAGAAATCCATCTCGTCCCAAAAGCTTTTGTCGGTTTTGGCGTGCTCGTATTCTTCCTCAAGGGCAAGAATAAGCGGCATCAGTGTTTCAGACACGAAACGCCCACCAAAAATACCAAAACGGCCCTTTTCGTCGGGGCCTTTCATGAAGCTATTGACCAAGTCTTCCATTGCGCGTCTCTCCGTGTCGGTCTGACCGTCTCAATAGGGCATTTGGGGCGGAAATGACCAGAGGCAAATCATGATTGCACACCCGCCGACCGTTCAAGGGCAGGATAGCGAAGACCCAAGGTCACACCGCGCGCTACAAATGACACCATCAATGCCGCCCAAAGCCCGTGATTGCCCCAAACCGGGAGCATCAGCGAAACTGCCACGAAAAAAGCTGCGGCAGACAGCACCATCATATTGCGCATGTCACGGGTTCGCGTGGCACCGATAAAGATTCCGTCCAGCATCCAACTGGGCAGCCCCACCAGCGGGGCCAGCGCGATCCATGGCAAAAACGCCCGTGCACCGGCCTGAACGCCGGGGTCTTTGGTTATCATGTCAATGATCGTGCCGCCGCCGAACCAGAACCCCAAGGCAAACCCGAAATTGACAATCAAACCCCAAAGAGAGCTCATCCAAGCGGCGCGGCGCAGTCGGGCGACGGCCCCTGCCCCGAAAGCCTGTCCGACCAAAGCTTCGGCTGCAAAGGCAAATCCGTCCAGCGCATAGGCCACAATGTGCAAGAACTGCATCAAGACCTGGTTCGCTGCCAACATAACCACCCCCAAACCAGCGCTGTAGTAGAACAAGAAGGACAGGAAAATCGCCTCGAGCATCATGGAGCGCAACAAGATATCCGTGTTCACAACCGCCATGCGGCGCAACCGCTGTGCGTCAAAGATGCGCGGCCAATCGCGGGCAGCCTTTTCCCGCAATGCATTGCGGCACAGCCAAAGTCCCAAGGCCAGCCCTGTCCACTCTGCGATAAAACTGGCGATGGCGACGCCTTCGACATCCCAGCCCAAGACGGTCACAAACAACAGGTCCAGGACCACGTTGACGGCTGTCACCCACAATTGCAGCAAAAGAACAGACCGCGCGCGTTCTCGGGCAATCAGCCAGCCAATAATGCCAAACATCGCCACCGCTGCCGGCGCAGACCAGATTCGTATCTGCATGTAACTGCGGGCCATGCCTTCGACCTCGGCGGTGACAGGCGAAGCGTTGAAGGCCAACCCCAACAACGGTTGCAACACTGCAATCAACGCAGCGCCGCCCACAACGCCGATCATCAAAGCACGGGTCAGCAATGCAACCACTTCGGAGCGGTCCCCTGCCCCGACGGCCTGCGCAGTTAAACCCGCCGTGCCCATGCGCAGAAATCCAAAAACCCAATAGAGGGCCGATAAGACAATGGAACCGATGCCCACTGCTGCAATCGGCTCTGCCTTGGGAATTTGCCCAACGACCGCCGTATCAACCACACCAATCAGCGGCACGGCGATATTGGCCATCATTATCGGAATCGCAATCTGTAGGATCCGGCGATGGGTTATAGGATCGGTCGACGACATGGCAGTCCCGAAAAAATAAGGTAGCGGCGATATAAGCCTGCTTAAGCTGGTTGACGCGGCATCAAGAAATGCGCCGTGGCTTGGGCGATCGGGCGGTCGCGGTTGTCCTGCCACGCCTCGGCCTGAACAGAAGCATACCGGCGGCCAGACCGCGTAACACGTGCCCGTGCATAAGCATCCCGAGGCAGACCGGAGCGCAGATAATCAACGGTAAAGTCGATGGTCTTCGGCAATCTCGGGAGCTCTCCGCGCGTCAATGTTTCAGGATCCAACTTGCCCGACTCGATGTCTTCCCAAAGGTAAGACCAACTCAGGGTGATAATCGCCGCCGTTTCCAAGAAGGCCGCAGTCACCCCGCCGTGCAGGGCAGGAAGAAACGGGTTGCCGATCAGCTTTTCGTCAAAGGGCAGAACGGCGGTCAGCTCATCCCCGTGCCGTTCAAATTCAATCCCGAGATAGCGGATATAAGGCACACCGCCAACCAAAGCCGATAGGGCGGCATCACGGCGTTGCTTCACAATCTGGACCGGTTCAGGGGGCTTGCGCGCCATATTATTTTCCCTCCACGGTAAAGGCTCCGGCAGCCGTGGCCACAGGGTTTTCACGATCTTCATCAAATGCCTTGGCCCGAATAAACGCCACATTGCGGGTGATGTGATAGCATTCGGCATGGGCCGTTATCGCCTGCCCCGGTGTGGCAGCGCGCATGTAATCAATCCGCAAGTTGATCGTCGCGGTTCCAGCTGGACTGTCCGGATGGCTCATGACTGCTGCGCCGGAACAGGTGTCCATCAATGTTGATACAGCACCGCCGTGGATCACTCCGGTTTTCGGATCGCCGATCAAGCAGTCATCATAGGGCATTACGATTTCCGCAACCCCGTCCTCAATGGCCGAGACTTTCATGCCCAGCGCCTTGGCATGCGGAATAATTTCAATGAACTGGCGGGCGATTGTAGCCTTATCTGCGGTCATGGATGGCTCCTTTGGGCCATTTATGGGGACCAACCCCCTGTGCTGCAAGCGAATTAACTGGTGGCACCGATGCATTGCGTCACAGGATCTTGTCAGCGCGATTTTAGGGCCTTAGGTTGCCGCCGAGGGAGTTAGCCATGGAAGATATCCGCTTAAGCTTCAAAGAGATGTGTGCCCGCTTTGAGGTCACTCCTAGAACGCTGCGCTATTACGAGTATATCGAACTGTTGTCGCCAGAGCGGCAAGGCCGTTCGCGGTTTTATGGCCCCAAAGAAATCGCCCGGATGATTTTGATCATGCGCGGCCGTAAGTTCGGCTTTCAACTCGAAGACATCCGCCAGTGGCTGTTGATCTATGAAAAAGAGGGCACAGAGGCGCAAATGCGGGCATGGATCGATATGGCCGACGGCCAAATGCGCGAGCTTGAAGAACAGCGCAAACAACTTGACGATGCCATGAATGAGTTGCGCGGCCTGCGCGACGATGTGGCCGCTGATCTCGGCATGTGATTCCAAAATCGGTCCGGGTCCGCCCTGAATCATACCAAAAAATTCAAAGCGCTTTCAAAACAGCCCCCCTTGCGGGTGGGCTGTTAACTGTTTGCTCACTATCCTTAAGGATACTTTAACCAAAGCGCTTTAGAAGAAAGTTTCAAAAACATGCCATTGACGTTGCTTGATCTTACGTCAACCCAGAAGTGACGCGGCGTATGAGTTACGTCAACTATTTTTCCCATTGTATGAATGGGAAAGAATTAGCACCTCAGGGGTATCAAAGCCAACGAGGACGATCTGATGAGCGAAGACAGAGTATTGACGATTAGGGAGATGTGCGACGCGTTTGAGGTGACACCACGCACTTTGCGGTTTTACGAACAGAAAGAATTGCTGTTCCCGATCCGTGAAGGGCAAAAGCGCCTTTTTACACGACGTGACCGTGCACGGCTGAAATTGATCCTGAGGGGCAAGCGCTTTGGCTTTAGTCTCGAAGAGATCCGGCAGCTGCTTGATCTGTATGACATTGGTGATCAACAAGAGAGCCAACTGGAACAAGCTTATGAGATTGCCAAAGACCGTTTGGCCGATATGGTTCGTCAACGCGATGAACTGAATATCGCCATTGAGGAGCTGAAAGAACAGATGATCTGGGGCGAAAAAATGCTCGCCACAGTGCAACACAGGACTAGAGCAGCCGGTTAAGATCCGGCTCATCACTTTTGGGAGAGAGAGATGCCCTCATATACGGCCCCGACAAAGGACCAGCAGTTTGTTTTGCATGACCTGCTGAACATTCATGACGCTAAGATTTCCGGTTACGAAGACCTCGACCGCGACACCACAGCCGCCATTTTGGAAGAATCTGCCAAGATCGCCGAAAATGTGATGGCCCCCCTCAATGTGGTTGGCGATCAGCAAGGCTGTAAACTGGAAAACGGCATCGTACGGACACCGACCGGTTTCAAAGCCGCCTTCGATGAAGTGCGCGCTGGCGGTTGGACTGCTCTCGATTGCGATCCCGAATATGGCGGTCAGGGTCTCCCTTATATTGTCGCGACTGCAGTCGGTGAACAATTCTCCGCTGCCAATATCGCGTTCAATATGTATGCGGGTCTGACGCATGGGGCTTATTCGGCAATCCATGCCCATGGTACGGATGCGCAGAAAGCCACCTACCTTCCCAAAATGGTCAACTGCGACTGGACCGGCACCATGAACCTGACCGAGCCGCACTGCGGCACCGATCTGGGTTTGATGCGCACCAAAGCTGTACCGCAAGACGACGGCACTTATCAGATCAGCGGTCAAAAGATCTTTATTTCCGCTGGTGATCACGATCTTTCGGACAATGTGATCCACCTGGTTTTGGCCAAGATTCCCGGCGGCCCAGAGGGCATCAAGGGTGTGTCGTTGTTTATCGTTCCCAAATACATCGTCAACGAAGACGGTTCGCTGGGGGATCGCAACGGTGTGTCCGTTGGCAAGATTGAAAAGAAAATGGGCATCAACGGCAATGCGACCTGCGTGCTCGATTATGACGAGGCAACCGGATATCTGCTGGGCGATATGCACAAAGGCATGCGAGCCATGTTCACAATGATGAACGAAGCCCGCCTAGGTGTCGGCCTCCAAGGCTTTGCCCAAGCCGAAGTTGCCTATCAAAACGCGGTTGATTACGCCAAGGACCGCCTGCAGGGCCGCGACGTCACCGGAGTGAAAAACCCCGAAGGGCCTGCCGATCCGCTGATTGTACACCCAGATATCCGCCGCAATCTGATGGATCAGAAATCCTTCATCGAAGGTGGACGGGCGTTTATCTACTGGGGCGCGTTTATGTTGGACATGGCCCATCGCAACGACGACAAAGCCACCGAAGGGTTGGTCTCGCTGCTGACACCGGTGATCAAGGGCTATCTGACCGACAAGGGCTTTGATTACGCAATTGCCGCGCAGCAAGTGTATGGCGGTCACGGATATATAGAAGAATGGGGCATGTCGCAGTATGCACGCGACGCCCGCATCACCATGATCTACGAAGGCGCGAACGGTGTTCAGGCACTGGATTTGGTCGGCCGCAAGCTGGCCACCGATGGCGGCAAACATGTCATGGCTTTCTTTGATCTGGTGAAAACCTTCTGCAAGGAAAACGCCGACGACGACGCCATGACTGATTTTACTGGCCCTCTCAAAGAGGCGTCCAAGGATCTTCAGGCAGCTGGCATGTACTTTATGCAAAACGGCATGAAGAACCCAAACAATGCGCTCTCAGGCTCGTATGACTTCATGCATATGTTTGGTTTGGTGTGCCTTGGCCTGATGTGGGGCCGCATGGCAAAGGCCGCGACCGAAAAGCTGGCAGAAGGCGCAGAGGACGCAGCGTTCTACGAGACGAAGCTGGCAACAGCGCGCTACTATATGGCACGTCAACTGCCAATGACCGTAACGCATTTGCGCCGGATCGAAAGCGGCGGCGACACTGTGATGGCTCTGGACGCCGAACAGTTCTGATATCTGTGATGGCGGGACCTGTTCCCGCCACGCATGCCACCGGACTTGGGAGAACCGGAATGAGCAATCTATTGGAAATCCGGCTTCATTCGGGCTTTGCCCCAGTGGCAACCATTGGATATTGCCCATTAGGTGCTTTTGCGTCCCAAGGCTTAGTGGCGGATTGGCCCTTGCTCGGTAGGGAAAACTGCTGACATGCCAAGACGCTTTCGCCTGACAAGACGCTTTCCTGTCGCAATGACCGAAGATGGCTATCGCGGCCTGAAAACATTCGCCCGAAACGCAGGTTTGGATGAGGGCGAGGCCCTGTCCTTCTTGTTCGAACATTTCGACAGTGTGACGGATTCCGACGTGCTGTACGCAAAACTTCGCCAATTCAATTCCGAGCTCGATGCTCGTAAAAAGTAAGAAAGAGGTCACCCCATGAGCTGGATGACACAAGAGCATCAAATGCTGGCCGAGATGACGTCAAAGTTCATCGAAACCGAATGGATGCCGCTTTATGACAAGTGGCGCAAACAGGGCCAGATGGACCCCGAAATTTGGCAACAAGCGGGTGCGCTCGGTCTGCTCGGCCCGTCCATTCCCGAAGAATACGGCGGCGCAGGCGGTGATTTCGGCCACGAAGCCGTGATCTTGATGGAAGCAAACCGCGCCAATTTGGCAAGCTGGGGCGTTGGCATTCATTCAGGAATCGTCGCACATTACGTGCTTGCGTATGGAACCGAAGACCAAAAGCAGCGCTGGCTGCCCAAACTAGTATCGGGCGAAATGGTTGGCGCTTTGGCCATGACGGAACCTTCAACCGGCTCGGACGTGCAAGCGATCAAAACCCGAGCTGTAAAAGACGGCAACGCCTACAAAATGTCTGGCCAAAAAACCTTTATCACCAATGGTCAGCATGCAAACCTGATCATCGTCGCAGCAAAAACAGATCCCACCCAAGGGTCCAAAGGGATCTCCTTGATGGTGGTTGAAACCGAGGGAGCAGCCGGTTTTCAACGCGGCCGCAACTTGGAAAAGATCGGCTGTCACGCGGCTGATACCTCCGAACTGTTCTTTGATAACGTGGAAATTGCGCCTGAGAATCTTTTGGGCGGAGTGGAAAATCAGGGCTTTTATCAATTGATGCAGCAACTCCCCCAAGAACGCATGGTTATCGCCTGCATGTCGATGGGGGCCATGGAGGGGGCGGTCGAACGCACAGTGGCGTATTGCAAAGAACGCGAAGCCTTTGGTGGGCCCCTCACCCAGTTTCAAAACACTCGCTTCAAACTGGCGGAGTGTGTGACCAAAACCAAAGTATGCCGCGCCTTTCTGGACGAATGCATGGTGGAGTTGATGGCCGGAAAGCTGACTGTCGATAAGGCGGCGATGGCGAAGTACTGGCTGACCGACGCACAAGGTGAGGTGCTGGATGAATGCCTGCAACTCCACGGTGGCTATGGCTACATGCAAGAATACGCGGTTGGTGAAATGTGGGCAGATGCGCGGGTGCAGCGTATTTACGGCGGCACCAATGAGATCATGAAAGAACTGATTGCGAGGGCGCTTTGAGTTTTTCACTGAACGGTCAAGCTTTGCGGATAGAACTGGGGGTTTCACACCCCCAGACCCCCGTGGAGTTTATCTGGCAAGATGAAAACGAACCGCACATCGAGCCCGGCAGCTGGGCAGCAGTCGGTCCGCTTCGCCTCCGGTCCCGACCGCCAAGCGGAACGCAGGGCCAGCGGCGAAGCTTCACCTTGCACACGGCTCAGCTCTCCAGCCTGCCGCGCAGGAACGTTATAGCAACATCAGGCTTAACAAAGACTGAATTCGGCATGGCTTCATCTTGCCAAATCAACTCTGCAGGGGTGCGGGGATGCAAAATCCCCGCCGCTATCAACTATTCGGATACAACTCGAGGACGCGCGCCATGACTATGAAACTTTACTGCTTTGGAGAAAGTGGCAACGCCTACAAAGCCGCACTGGCTCTGCAGTTGTCTGGTTTGGACTGGGAACCGGTGAAAGTTGATTTCTTTAACGGTGCAACTCGCACAGCAGATTATCGCACAGACGTAAACGAAATGGGCGAAGTGCCTGTGCTTGTGGACGGAGATACACGGTTAACGCAATCTGGTGTCATCCAGATGTACGTCAGCGAAAAGTCCGGAAAATTTGGCGGCGAGAGCGCTGAAGAAGCCCGCGAGGTCATGCGCTGGGTGTTTTGGGACAATCACAAACTGTCGTCCCAAGCAGGCATGACGCGTTTTTTGATGAATTTCCTCCCAGAAGACAAACGCCCTGCCGCAGTGATCGGATTTATGCAGGGGCGTTTGACCGCAGCCTATGGCATCTTGAATGACCATCTGAAGGGACGCGACTGGATTGTCGGCAAGGGCATCACCAACGCCGACATCAGCTGCTGCGGCTACCTATTTTATCCAGAGCCCTACGGTTTCAACCGTGCGGACTGGCCCGAAATTGACCGTTGGCTTTCGAACATCGAAGCGTTGGACGGTTGGAAACATCCCTATGATTTGATGCCCGGCTCGCCTGCGGACCGTGTTTGACCAAGGAAGACAAGAATGACCGAAGCATATATCTATGACGCCGCCCGCACCCCACGTGGCAAGGGCCGCAAAGATGGCAGCCTGCACGAAGTGACCAGCCTGCGCCTTTCCGCGCAAATGCTCAACGCCATGAAAAACCGCAACAACCTTGAGGGTCATGCCGTTGAGGATGTGATTTGGGGCAATGTCACGCAGGTCATGGAACAGGGCGGCTGTCTGGCGCGCTCTGCTGTCCTGGCCTCTGATCTTGATCAATCGATCCCGGGCTTGGCAATCAACCGGTTTTGCGCTTCTGGCATGGAAGCCGTGAACCTTGCTGCGAACCAAGTCAAAGGCGGCGCAGGCGATGCCTATATTGCGGGCGGCGTAGAGATGATGGGACGCGTTCCGATGGGCAGCGACGGCGCAGCAATTGCCGTTGATCCAAGTCTTGCCATGGACAGCTATTTCGTACCACAGGGCATTTCTGCAGACATCATCGCCACCGAATACGGCTTCACCCGCGACGATGCCGACAAACTGGCGGTAGAATCCCAAAAGCGCGCAGCCGCCGCATGGGCAGACAACCGCTTTGATGGCTCGATTGTTCCGGTCATCGACCAAAACGGTCTGACTATTTTGGCCAACGACGAATACATGCGGCCCGGAACCGATATGCAATCGCTGGGTGGTTTGAACCCTGCGTTCCAGCAGATGGGCGAAATGATGCCCGGTTTCGACAAAATTGCCCTGATGAAATACCCGCATCTTGAGCGGATCAACCATATACACCACGCTGGCAACAGTTCTGGTATTGTAGATGGTGCCGCAGCAGTTTTGATTGGCAACAAGGAATTTGGCGAAAAGCATGGCCTTAAACCACGTGCCCGAATTCGCGGCACTGCCAAAATAGGCACCGATCCGACCATTATGTTGACCGGCCCAGTCCCCGTTACGCAAAAAATCCTTGCCGACAATGGAATGACCATCAACGATATAGACCTGTTCGAAGTCAACGAAGCCTTTGCCTCGGTTGTTTTGCGCTTCATGCAGGCCTTTGATGTCGACGACAGCAAGGTCAACGTAAACGGCGGGTCGATTGCTATGGGGCACCCTTTAGGGGCCACCGGTGCGATTATCATCGGCACTCTGCTGGATGAGCTTGAGCGCAGCGGAAAAGGTGTCGGCCTTGCCACGCTTTGCATTGCATCCGGTATGGGCGCAGCCACAATTATTGAACGCGTCTGAGGTCACAATGTTGCACCCATCCGCCATGACCTTGTACCAAAGCCGGCTTGATCCCATGACAGATGCGATCATGGCAGGTGACGTCGCGGGGTTTTTGGATGGGCTGCATCTGCCCCATATGCTGCGCACTTTGGATTCAGAAGTTTTGTTCGAAACAGAACAGGATTTGCGTCAGGGGGCGGGGTACTACCTTAACGCGCTCCAAGCGCTCGGCATCACGCGTTTGGAACGGACTTGTGAAAGTGCGATCTACAAAAGCGCTACGGAAATCGAAGGCTACAATTCGGTCCGCGCCTATTCCGGCAACACCCCCGCGATCATGCCCTTTTTAGCCCGTATGCGGCTGGAGCTCCGAGATGGGGAGTGGCGGATCAGCGAAACGGATATGGCAGTACTTCGCAGCAAGTGGAGCGTACTCCCTCAAATCGAGGGGCAAGTCCCTTCCCCGGACAAGGCCCCAAAAGATGAGGCTGATTTCAATCTGGCGTGTTTTCAGGTTTTGCTGAACTGGCTATCGCAAGCGGCGTTGAGCAAGAATTTCGACGCTTGGGCCAGTGCTTGCGCCACTCCGTTAACTGTCACGGGGGCCATGGGCACAGTTGTCCACGAAACCCTAGCGGACCTGCGCAACGAATTCGATTTGTTTGTCTCAGCCTTTAAGGTTCATCATGTGACCGATATCGTCCGCACTGCTTTGGCAGTACGAACCGAAGGCGAAACCCGCATGGTTGGCACATGCCGCACCTATTTGGTGAGCCAAGCCAATATGGTGGTCGACCCCTATGTCAGCCAGGTGGTGTTTGAAAGACCTGAAGACGGGTTTTGGAAACTTGTACGGTTGGAGAACGCCATCGGCCACAAAAACTGGCGCTCAAACGGAGACCTCCCACGTGATTGATCCGCCCACACCGCCCTTCCGACCGGCTGTTAGAAATTCCAAGCTGATTGCGCTGCATGCGACTCTGTTGCGCCGCGACAATATCCTGCTCCAGTTCAAAAGGTTTCCCGATGCCCAAAATTGATTTGTCAGCCATCCCGGCCCGCACCGGATCATCCTACCCCGCCCAATACCAAGGGCAAATGGAGGGGCGCAGTCAAAAACGTTTGGGCGACGCAGCCGGTTTGACCCAATTCGGCGTTAACCAGGTGCGGCTCGCGCCTGGAGCGCTGTCTTCGCTGCGCCATTGGCATGAACAGCAAGACGAATTTTTGATCGTAACCGAGGGCGATTTGGTTTTGATCGACGACACGGGGGAAACGGCGCTTGCGGTTGGCGATTGCTGCGCCTTTCCGGCAGGTGACGAGAATGGCCACCATATTGCCAACAAATCGGAAAATGATGGGGTGTTCGTCGTTATGGGCACCCGGACACCGACAGAAACCGGTTGGTATTCCGACATCGACATGAAGGTCGAAGTCGCGGATGGCCAAATGGCTTTTTTGCGCAAAGACGGTTCTGTCATGGGGGATAAATGACCTTTGACGAGACAGAATTCGACGCCTTTCTGGAGGATATCACCGAGCCCTTCCTAACCGCTGACATCACGCAGTGGGCCGCGCGCATGCGTCTGCCCTTTACGCTGATTACCCAAACGGGGCCGGTGACCCTGCGAACCCCGCAAGAGGTCAAGGCAAACTTTGAGCATTATCTTCTGGCGATGAAGGCCATGCAGGCAAATCTGATCGTCCGCGAAAAAATTGGCTTTGAGCCGTGCGAAGACGGCACGGTTATAGCCACATATCGCAGTAATTTTCTGAGGAACGGGGTACGCATACGCGATCCTTATACAGCCTCAGCCCTACTCCACTTCGACGACGGCCAATGGCGCATGTCATCGATATTGAACGCGCTGGGACATCACCTATGGACCGGCAAACACCCAAATCTATCGGGAGAAGAAGAATAGTGACCGATTTCACCATGGAAAAAGGCGCCGACGGCGTCGCAGTCATCACTTGGGACGTCAAAGAGAAATCAATGAACGTCCTCAGCCTTGAAGCTCTGGAAGCACTGAACGCTCAGGTAGATGACGCATTGGCCGACGATGCGGTCAAAGGCATTGTTATCACCTCAGGCAAAGACAGCTTTGCGGGTGGCATGGACCTGAACGTCATCGCCAAGATGAAGGAAATGGCTGGTGACAGCCCCGAAAAAGGTCTGTTTGACGGCATCATGCACATGCACTCTGTGCTGCGCAAAATCGAACGCGCAGGTATGGACCCAAAGACCAATAAGGGCGGGAAACCGATTGCTGCCGCCCTACCCGGTACCGCGCTTGGCATTGGTCTGGAAATCCCGCTTTCGACACACCGCATCTTTGCGGCTGATAACCCCAAGGCCAAAATCGGCCTGCCCGAAGTCATGGTCGGCATCTTCCCGGGCGCAGGCGGCACCACTCGCCTGTCCCGCAAGCTGGGCGCCATGGGGGCGTCGCCTTTCTTGCTCGAAGGTCGACTATCTGACCCCAAGAAAGCCAAAGCAGCGGGCCTGATTGACGAGGTTGTCGCCGACCCGCTGACCGCCGCCAAAGACTGGGTTTTGAATGCCAAAGATGGGGATATTCTAAAGCCTTGGGATGCAAAGGGATATAAAATGCCCGGCGGTGCCCCCTACCATCCAGCCGGTTTCATGACCTTTGTCGGGGCATCCGCCATGGTCAACGGCAAAACCCAAGGCGTTTATCCTGCCGCCAAGGCGATGTTGTCAGCCGTATACGAAGGCGCAATGGTGCCTTTTGATACGGCTCTCAAAATCGAGGCACGTTGGTTTGTTAACGTGCTGATGAACCCCAGCTCGGCCAATATGATCCGGTCACTGTTCATCAATAAAGAAGCGCTTGATAAAGGGGCCGTGCGTCCGGCTGGCGTTCCCGATCAATCAGTCAAGAAAGTTGGCGTTTTGGGCGCGGGCATGATGGGCGCAGGCATTTCGCTGGTCTCTGCACAAGCCGGGATCGAAGTTGTGTTGATCGACCAAAGCCAGGAAGCGGCTGATCGTGGCAAGGCCTATACAGAAACCTATGCGGACAAGGGCATCAAGCGTGGTAAATCCACGCCTGAAAAGAAAGAAGCCCTGTTGTCGCGCATCACTGCCACCACAGATTTGGAGGCGCTCAAGGGCTGCGATCTAATCATCGAAGCAGTGTTCGAAGACATGGCGGTCAAGGCAGAGATGACCAAAAAAGTCGAAGCAATAATCGACGAGGATTGCATCTTTGCGACCAACACATCGACCTTGCCAATCACCGATCTGGCCAAAGCGTCCAGCCGGTCCGAGCAATTTATCGGCATCCACTTCTTCTCACCCGTTGAGAAAATGATGCTGGTCGAGATCATCAAAGGCAAAGAAACAGGTGATCGTGCGGTGGCCAAGTCACTCGATTATGTCCGCCAGATCCGCAAGACCCCGATTGTTGTGAATGACGCCCGGTTCTTCTACGCCAACCGCTGCATTATCCCTTACCTCAACGAAGGTATTCGCATGGTAACCGAAGGCGTCGCACCGGCACTGATCGAAAACGCCGCCAAGATGGTCGGTATGCCGCTGGGTCCATTGCAACTGACTGATGAAACCTCGATCGATTTGGGCGTCAAAATCGCAAAGGCAACCAAGGCCGCAATGGGCGACGACTATGATGACGCCTGCGACGAGATTTTGTTCTGGTTGGCCGACGCTGGCCGCCTTGGCCGCAAGGCAAATGGCGGGTTCTATGCCTATGATGACAAGGGCAAACGACAAGGGCTGTGGGCTGAGCTGGCCGACAAATATCCTCCGTTAGCGGATCAAACAGACCTGATTGAGGTCCAGCACCGTTTGCTTTTTGCACAAGTTCTCGAAGCCGTGCGCGCATTGGAAGAAAACGTCCTGATGGATATTCGCGAAGGCGACGTGGGGGCCATTTTAGGCTGGGGATTTGCGCCTTGGTCTGGCGGCCCACTCAGCTGGCTAGACATGATCGGGGCGGAATATGCGGCCGAACGGTGTGACCAGCTTCAGGCCGCCTACGGTAACCGTTTTGAATGTCCGGCACTGCTGCGTGACATGGCTAAAAAGGGCCAAAGCTTTTACGGCCGGTTTGGCGGAGACCAAAAAGCCGCTTAAAGGCAAAACTCTTCTGCCACAAAGTGGCTGGATCTAGGGGCGGGCCATAATTGGCCTGCCCTTTTTGAATTTGACGACCGGGATCTGACCAGCAACATCGTTCCAATTGAACAGAACTGGTCAAAGCGGAACCCTTTATTAAGACAGCGTGCGTATTCCTGAAAGACATCACATGTGCCGTTGTTCGGCATCAACGGTGCCGAAAGGGAAACAGTCTCACGATGTCAGATATCCATTTCCATGCCTTGGGATCCGCCCGTGCCCGCTCGGGTGAAGATCCCCTTGTTCCTTTTCTTCTAACTGCCCGCAAGGGTCCGGTTACGGTATCCGCCCGCGACGTCAGACGACTTGATTCACACCGGTTGCAATTGCTGCTGGTCGCTGAGCGTCAATGGCTTTTGGACGGAGCCGAGTTCAAGGTTACGGACATGTCCCCGACCTTCCGAGAAGGACTGCAACGCTTGGGCCTTGGGCCCAATTATTTCGACGAGGAGAATCCGCAATGACAACCAAAGTGTTGGCGATCGACGACTCGCGCACAATCCGAAACCTGCTGCGGGTCTCGTTGGAAAGTGCCGGGTTTGAGTTTCATTCCGCTTGTGATGGCCAAGAAGGTGTCGATGTCTTTCCAGATGTCGATCCGGATGTGGTGATCACAGATATCAACATGCCCAAAATGGACGGGTTTGGCGTTATTGGAAGTTTGCGCAGCGGCCCAAATCGGACAAACGTTCCGATTTTGGTTCTCACCACCGAAAGCTCCGATGACCTGAAAGCCCGCGCAAGGGGCGCTGGCGCGACAGGTTGGATTGTAAAACCGTTTGACGATGCATCATTGGTGTCCGTCTTACGTCGATTGACCGGGCACGTAAGCTGATGTCCATGAACTCAATTCGCGATACATTTTTTGAAGAATGTGAAGAGCTCCTCGAAGCTTTGGTGGAAGGGCTCTCCCATATGGAAGAGGCCAGCGATGACATGGAAGTCATCAATGCTGTTTTCCGCTCTGTACACTCCATCAAAGGCGGCGCAGGTGCCTTCGCCCTTGATCGTTTGGTAAATTTTGCCCACGCCTTTGAAACCGTCATGGACAAAGTACGCGACCGTGAACTCGCGGTAGACGAAAAGCTGATGGCCTTGTTCCACCGATCCGGCGACCAATTGTCTGACTTGGTTGCATCTGCGAGAGACGGAACCGACTTGGATCCAACTGCGGAAGACAGCATTGTTAAGGAACTTGAAAGCTACCTCGGCCCTGAAGCCAAAGCCGAAGAGTTCAGCTTCTCTGCTGTCACGTTGGATTTTGATGGCGGCGCACCGATTGACTTGCCTGATCTAGACCTTGCAGATGAAGCTTCAGACGATCAACAGCCCAAAGAAAATCTATTTGAAGTCCACTTCAGACCAGAACGGGCTTTGTACGAAAACGGTCATGAACCACTTTTGCTGTTTGATGCTTTGGCTGAACTGGGTCCGTTGACGGTTGAAGCAGATCTAGCGCGGCTACCGGACTTTGACTCATTTGATCCCAACGACGCGGTGATCTCTTGGAACATGTCTCTTGTTACACCCGAATCTGAAACAACTTTGCACGAAATCTTCGAGTTCGTCGAAGGTTTGTGCGAGCTAAACATCTCACTGAGCAGTCAGGCCCCCTGCAGCCCAAAGCCTGAAGCGCTTCCAGTAGAAACCGCATCAGAACCGGAGCCTATTGCCGAGGTAGCGTCAGTTGCCGAGCAACAGCCCGAGCCGAAAGAACCGGCCGAAATCAGCATCGCTGCGCCGGACATTGTGCTTGAAAAGCAACCTGAAGCTCAGCCATCCGCCCTTCCGACTGCTGCAGCGCCCAAAGAAACCCGCGGACCGAAACCGACGCTAAGGGTGGATTTAGACAGGGTCGACCGCCTTATTAACACGGTTGGCGAATTGATCATCAATCAAGCGATGATTTCGCAGCGTATCGAGGAATTGGATTTGCCCACAGTGGCGCATCTGACAAATGAACTGGAAGCCTATAAGCTTTTGGCACGCGATATCCAAGAAGGGGTCATGGCCATTCGCGCGCAGCCCGTTAAACCTTTGTTCCAGCGTATGTCCAGAATTGTACGAGAAGCCTCTGATGCCACGCACAAAAAGGCGAAACTGGTAACTGTCGGCGACTCAACAGAAGTAGACAAAACAGTTATCGAACGTTTGGCCGATCCGCTGACACATATGATCCGCAATGCAGTTGACCACGGCCTAGAGACCTCTGCAATCCGGCAATCGGCCGGCAAAGAGCCAGTCGGCACTATTCGATTGTCGGCCGCACACCGGTCAGGAAGTGTTTTCATTGAGATCTCGGATGATGGCGCGGGGCTTGATCGTGAACGCATATTGGCAAAGGCCATTGAAAAGAACTTGATTGCACCAGATGTCGAACTGTCTGAACCCGAGATTGACAACCTCCTGTTTTTGCCTGGTTTTTCAACTGCAGGACAGGTTTCAAACTTGTCCGGTCGCGGTGTTGGAATGGATGTCGTCAAAAACGCTGTTCAAGCGTTGGGTGGCCGTGTGTCGATCGCATCCACGCAAGGCAAAGGAACAACATTTACGATCGTTCTTCCGCTCACATTGGCGGTGATGGATGGCTTTGTGATTTCGGTTGGAAACCAAACGATGGTTATCCCAATTTCGTCCATCCTAGAAACCATTCGTCCAAATTCCAAAGACATTCATGTCATTGGAACAGACAGTCAGTTGGTCAACGTTCGCGGTGCGTATGTTCCAATAGTAGATGTGGCCCATAGCCTTGGTCTAGAAGATGCAAAGGCGCGCGAAACAAACGGCATATTGCTGTTGGTTTCGACCGAAGCTCAGGACCTTACCGCATTGCGTGTCTCAGCGATCCATGATCAGCGCCAGGTTGTAATCAAAAGCCTTGAAAGCAACTACACCGCAATACCAGGTGTGTCGGCGGCTACCATTCTTGGGGATGGTAAGATCGCTCTGATCCTCGATCCAGAAGAGCTTATCAAGCTTGCACACTATAATCCCCTCGACCCATTCGCTCAGAACACAAAGATGGAGCTTCGTCATGCCTGACCCCGCTGAAGCACTTGCCGATACACAGTTTGAGTTCATTACTTTTTCCGCAGGCGGTCAAAGCTATTGCTTGGAAATTACTCAGATCCGAGAAATCCGCCGTTGGACCCCAGTTACCGCCCTTCCACACACACCCGCAGATGTTCTAGGTGTAATGAATCTGCGCGGCGCGGTCATTCCTATTTTCGACCTGTCTGCCCGTTTCGGCCTTGGAGCAACTCCAGGAAACGAACGGAACGTAGTCATCGTGGCTGCCGTCAACGGAACGACAATAGGACTGTTGGTTGAATCCGTTTCGGAAATCCTTTCGGTTGAAAAAAGTGCCATCCAAGAAACACCGGATATAAAATCTGAGGCGACAAAACACAGTATCCGCGGAATGATTTCCGTTGATGATACGATGGTGCGCGTGGTAAATTTGGACGCCGTTCTAGAAAACTCGACCGGAGCTGCACAGTGAGCTATGAGCCACTGTTGGGCGCAAAGCCTCAGGAAATTCCGTTCAGCGACTCCGACTTTCGAGTTTTAGCCAGCTTGGCGAAAACACAGTTTGGCTTAAACCTAGCCGATAGCAAAAAACCATTGGTTTACTCTCGCCTTTCAAAGCGTCTTAAAGCACGAAGTGTTTCTGGTTTTCCAGAATACCTTTCTCTTTTGGAAAACCCCGGGGAAGAAAATGAAAAATTCGAGCTTATTTCTGCCCTAACGACGAATGTCACAAGTTTTTTTAGAGAAAGCCACCACTTCGATACACTGCGAGATGAAATTCTACCAACTGTTATGGAGCAAGCAAACCAAGGTAAAAAGGTTCGATTTTGGTCAGCCGGCTGTTCAGCCGGTCCGGAACCGTATTCTATTGCAATGACATTGTTAGATAAGTTTCCACAGGCGGCACACCTTGACGTCAAAATTTTGGCAACCGACATAGATCCAAAAATCGTTGCGAAAGCACGGATAGGGCAATATTCCATTGAAGATCTGGACGGTATACCGCAATCCTTCCGATCCAAGTGGACTACTAAAACCGACAGCAATTCGCGATTTGAAATATCAAATGAAGTAAGAAACATAATTACCTTTAATGAATTAAACTTGATATCGGACTGGCCAATGAAGGGGATGTTCGATGCGATCTTTTGCCGAAACGTCGCCATCTACTTTGACCAATCCACACAACAACTTTTATGGAAACGATTTTGTCATTTTCTAAGGCCTCACGGGGTATTATTCATTGGTCACTCGGAGCGCGTAACAGGTCCGGCAACAAGCATGCTCGACGGCATCGGAATCACCAGTTACCGCAAGGTCGGCACACCTGCTGTACCAGCGCAGGAATAGGAGAGTATAATGGGTTTGAAAGAATCTCTCAGGGTCATGGTAGTGGATGACATGGCCACAAGCCGTGGTCTAATCACACAGGCTCTGGATGACATTGGAGTGAAAAACTATATCACTGAAAATGACGGGCAAAAGGCACTTGATCGACTTTCGACCAATCCAGTGCATTTGATATTATCCGATTATAATATGCCTGGCTTAGATGGCTTGGGCTTACTCAAGGCCGTTCGAACTAGCCCCCAAACACAAAAAGTAGGCTTTATTCTTGTAACGGGTAGGCCGACACCAGAGATTGTGAACGAGGCAAAGCGGTTGGGCTTAAACAATATGATTAAGAAACCCTTTACATCTGCGTCGATGAAACAATGCATCGAAAGCGTTGTGGGCCGTCTATGAATATGGGGGCAGACTTCCAACTCCCGCTGGAGGTTGCGACAGTTCGTGTCGCAACCGAACTAAACGGTTTGAGAGAACGTTTGGAGAGGGTCGAACATGGTCTGGAAGTTGTGTTTGTCGAATCCGACAATGTTCCAAGCGGGCAAACACTAGGTATGTTGCAAGAATTGGATGTGTTGCAACAATCCGTCGGTGCGCTTGCCGACTATCTTGTGCAAATATCCTCACTCATGAATGGACGCGCAACTGTTTGCGTGGACGAAGCAGTAAAAGTTGTTCCCTTGAGAGAAATGGCATCGCGGCTCAATGGTATCGCGGCAAAGTCAAACACTTCGGGAACTCCTGAACTGTTCTAATTTCTTTCTTAAATCAATCTCAAGCCATCCGGCTCAAGATTTTCATGTTCCAGTCTGAAAAACCGGAGGAAATTTTGACTAGCAACACAATCATAGTTGCCACCACCAATTCAACTCAGCGAAATAGTGTCGCTGCGTTAATTGAAAAATTGCCCGATTTTGAGGTTATCGCGAGAACTGGAGATTTGATGAACACCTACAATCAAGTCGAGGCTCGCATGCCAACTGCAGTACTCATTTCAGATTCTCTAGCTAATCTCGCAGAATTCGAAGTTATGCGCGCATTGTTCTCTTCGCTGGATGTACGTTGGCTGGTATTAACTGCCCCTGGAAAAGCTCACAAGTCGACTTCATTCGACACCTTGGGATCAGATTTATTCTCGGTCCCCGGAGATGCTGACGCCAAAACGATTGAAGGACAATTACGGAGCTTGACGCGATCAAGCCCATATCGAAAACCGGCTGTCAGCCAAGGACGAAAACCGGCCCTAGCTTCAATCACTCCTCACCCAAAATCGACCAATTCTAAATTTTCTTCTTCGATAGTCCGCCCCAATCTAACCCAGCCTGAACCTAGAGATATCACACATATAGCCGATACTGTCATTCTGATTGGCGCAAGCACGGGTGGTGTCGACGCATTGCTCTCTGTCCTGTCCTGCTTCCCTAGGGATTGCCCTCCGACATTGGTGGTACAACACACCGGATCTGGATTTGGCGAAAGTCTATCTAGTTTGCTGAACCGGCAATGCGCGGCGACAGTAGCCCTAGCAAAAGATCCACAACCACTGCGCAGAGGAACTATTTTGATCGGTGCAGGAACACGCACACACTTGGTGTTCAAAAACGGAACGATACCTTCCGCCGAGTGTATTGCCGGCAGCCAAATGTCGGGGCACATGCCCTCGGTTGATATGCTTTTTAAATCTGCTGTTGGTATTGCGCCACGGATCACCGCGGCTATTTTGACAGGAATGGGAAAAGATGGCGCAGAAGGGTTGCTCGAATTGCGTAAAGCGGGGGCCGCCACATATGCCCAGGATGAAGCTAGTTCTGTCATTTTCGGGATGCCGCGAGCCGCAATAGAAATTGGTGCCGCACAGAAGACGCTACCCCTTGGTAAAATCGGTCCTGCCTTACTTAGAGGTCCGAATATTCAAGGGCGACACTCCAGAAGGGTACTTTCATGAACTTTCACCGAGAAAAGCTAGTGAATGTAATTCAGGGAGATTTCGTTATTTCCGAAGATTCGGAGGCAATTTTGACCACCGTTTTAGGTTCATGCATTGCGGTGTGCCTGTATGATAAAACTCGCGGCATTGGAGGTATGAACCATTTCCTCCTCCCCTTTAGGGAAGGAGCCGGAGGAGAAAACGTTCGATACGGTGCCTACGCAATGGAGCTTTTGATCAATGGCATGCTAAAGGAAGGTGCCGATCGTGCTCGGTTGGAAGCCAAGTATTTTGGAGGCGGCAATATGATTGGATCGCTGCAAAACATTGGGTGCTCCAATGCTGAATTTGCACGCCAGTTTCTCTCGGATGAAGGCATCCCATGCCTCGCTGAAAGCACAGGCGGCACACAAGCCCGGCGCATCCGGTTCTGGCCGACAACCGGCAGAGTGAAACAATTGTTGGTTGCAGGAAGCGCAGCCCCGACCGAGCCACCCAAGCCCATTGTCGCTCCGGAACCCATTCTCGACGATATAACACTATTCTAAGCGGGAATGCCTTGCGAGAGCGAGCGTTTTGATCTTTTCCTGAGGACTTCCGCTACTATTGGACCTGTCCCGCTTTTGTGGCGCTCCTAGTGCTCGTTCAGGCCGCTTTCCTTTCGAAAGCGACAGGGCTTTTCCAGCCCGGTGCTGAGTGGCGGCGACGTGGGTTATTGAAGCCGTTGATGTA
>NZ_QKMF01000013.1 GCF_003208435.1 Pelagimonas varians
TCGCTGACGCCTTCCAAAACGCCCTAAATTCCGTCTGGGAAAAAGGCGCAACCAGCACAATACAAAACTATATCGAATGAGTTCTGAACAACGATTGGCGGGCTGCGGCTCTCAGAGGTTTCCTCAAATTCCAGTATCGCGGTTGGCGCTACGTTTCTCGCGGATGCGGGGACGGCTGTTGCGGGTAGATCGAAAAGGGCAATGAAATGATTGTTTGTTGTGGTGAAGCGTTGATTGATATGATCCCGCAGGCGGATCCAAACGGTGGCCAAAGTCTAAAGCCGCATGCAGGCGGGGCAGTGTTCAATACGGCCATTGCCTTGGGGCGTCTTGGTGTGTCGTCCTATTTCCTGTCTGGCGTGTCGACGGACATGTTCGGCAAAATGCTGTTGCAAGAGTTGCACGGCAGTCGGGTGGATACCGGTTTGGTGATCCGTTCGGACCGGCCAACGACTTTGGCATTTGTTGAGCTGACAGATGGCCATGCCAGCTATGTTTTTTATGATGAAAACACAGCAGGCCGGATGCTGGACCCCAATGAGTTGCCCGAAATTCCACAAGTTGCCCAAGCGATGTATTTTGGCGGTATCAGTCTGATCAATGAACCGGCAGCCGACTTTTACCTTGCGCTGGCTCTGCGCGAATCCAAGCGCCGGGTGATTGTTGCCGATCCCAATATCCGGGCAAACTTTGTCACGGATGAAGCGCGTTATCGTGCACGGCTTAATCAGCTGATTGCCTGTGTCGATATTCTGAAAGTGTCGGATGAAGATCTTGATTGGATTGTTCCCGGCCCTCTTACCCAAATCGAAAAAGCCGACGTGCTGCGCGAACGCGGACCAAAGGTGATTGTCTTGACCAGAGGTGGAGACGGCGCGTGCGCCTTTTTTGGCAATGACCTGATGGTCGAAGTGCCGGTCGAAAAAGTCGAGGTGGCAGACACCGTGGGGGCGGGTGACACGTTTAATGCGGGATTTCTGGCCAGCTTGTCGCAGAACGGTTTGTTGGCAAAAACGTCGATTGAAACACTTTTGCCGGCTGATCTGAAAGCGGCTCTCGAACTTGGTGCGAAAGTCGCAGCCATCACCGTGTCCAGACCGGGGGCAAATCCGCCGTGGCACAGAGAGCTGTCATGATCGATCGTGCAAATGGGCAAAGCGATGCACGAAAAGCGCAGTCGGGAACTTGTTGGGTTTGCGGCGATTGTGCAGGTGCAGCATTTGTGAAATGATAGCGCTAACCTAAGCGCCGAAAGGGCGTGAAATGAGTAACCAAGAAGAGAAAGACACGGCCATGAACACGGCAACATCCAATGAATCACAGATCCGCGAAGCAGCATATCTTTTCTGGCTGGACGAGGGACAACCACAAGGGCGCGATCAAGAACATTGGCTGCGCGCAGTCGATGCGTTGAGCCCGCCAGCCGCCACGCCCGCCGCTCCGGCGAAACCCAAACGCAAAGCGGCTGCCAAGCCGCGCGCCGCTAGTGCCGCAGCGAAAAAAGTGACCAAACCGCGGGCCAAGTCCAAGGCAAAGCCCAAGGTTGCCGCGAAATAATCCGACCTGTGGCGGGCCTCGATACCAAAAGGGCCGTTGCAGTGAAAACACGGAAAAGAAGGCTGGTTTGATCTCGCCTTCTTTTGTTTAAAGCATAGGCGCATGACGCGCCAAAACAACACGTTGAGACGGGCCAGTGGCCGGAACGGAAGAAGTTAAAGATGACAGCCCAAAACCAAACGCCCGTGACAGCCGAAAGCCTGCAAAGTGAAATCACCCGGCACTTGAAACTGTCCCTTGGCAAAGACCCCAAACATGCCAGCCTTTATGACTGGCGGATGTCTTTGTCGCTGGCCCTGCGCGATCAGGTCGTGGAACCTTGGTTTGCATCCACCCGTCAAACATATGAGGGCAAACACAAACGGGTCTATTATCTGTCTATGGAATTCCTGATTGGCCGCCTGATCGAGGACGTCACAATCAACCTTGATGTCGAAGGAGTCGCAGTCGAAGCGATGTCGGCACTTGGGCAAGATTACTACACCGTTGTTGCGAATGAACCGGACGCAGCCTTGGGCAACGGCGGCCTTGGCCGTTTGGCGGCCTGTTTCATGGACAGTCTGGCGACGCTTGCAATTCCGGCCTATGGCTATGGCATCCGCTATGAACACGGGCTGTTTGAACAGCATTTTGAAAACGGCCAGCAAACCGAAACCGCCGAAGGTTGGCTTGCCCAGCGTCACGTTTGGGAATTCGAACGCCCTGAAGTTGCTTATAACATTCACTTCGGTGGCTATGTCAGCGACGAGGGTGGCAAAGCGCATTGGCATCCCGCTGAAACGGTTCTTGCTTCGGCCTATGATACTCCGGTCGTTGGGTGGAAAGGCAAGTGGGCCAATACGTTGCGTCTGTGGGCAGCCAAGCCAGTCAAACTGTTCGATCTCGATAGCTTTAACCGTGGCGACTATGTCGGTGCAAACGCACCCGAACGTCTGGCGCGGACAATTTCGCGTGTGCTTTACCCTGATGATACCACGCAGGACGGCAAAGAGCTTCGCTTGAAGCAGGAGTACTTCTTTACCTCGGCTTCGATCAAAGACCTATTGCGCCGGTTTTTGTCCGAAGGAAACAAGATTGAAGACCTGCCCAATCATGTTGCAATTCAGCTGAACGACACACATCCGGCAATAGCTGGGCCCGAACTGGTCCGTCTTTTGATCGACAAACATGATCTGAGCGAAGAGGCGGCGATTGATACCGCGCGTCAGTGTTTGGCATATACGAACCACACTTTGTTGCCCGAAGCCCTAGAAAGCTGGCCCGAAGATCTGTTCGCCCGCATTTTGCCGCGTCACCACCGTATCATCCAGATGATTCAAGAACGGCACCTGCAGCAAACCGGATCGCATGTGCGAATTATCGAGCATGGCAATGTCAAAATGGGCGAACTGGCCTTTGTGATGGCGCACCACGTCAATGGCGTATCGGCCTTGCACTCGGAACTGGTGAAAGAGACGGTATTTTCCGATCTTCACGCCGCATATCCCGACCGGATTTTGAACCAAACCAACGGTATCACACCGCGCCGCTGGTTGTACTCATGTAACCCTGCGCTGCGCGGGTTGATCAACGACACAATCGGTACCGCTTGGCACACGGATCTGGAACAACTGCAAGATTTGAACGCGCATCTTGATGATGCATCCTTTCAGCAAGCGTTCCGCGCAGCCAAAGCAACCAACAAAGACCGCATGGCCAAATGGCTTAAGGATCGCAACGGCATCACGCTGGACACATCGGCAATGTTCGACATCCAGATCAAACGCATCCACGAATACAAACGCCAGCACATGAATATTCTAGAGACAATCGCGCTTTGGAATGAAATCCGCGACAACCCGACAGCGAACTGGACACCGCGCGTCAAGATTTTTGGCGGCAAAGCGGCACCCGGCTATGCATTGGCAAAATCGATCATCCATTTGATCAATGACGTCGCCGCGACCATCAACAATGATCCTGTGACCAAGGATTTGCTGCAAGTGGTCTATCCCGAGAACTACAATGTTTCGATGGCCGAGATTTTGATCCCTGCCTCTGATTTGTCCGAACAGATTTCCACAGCAGGCAAGGAAGCCTCCGGCACCGGCAACATGAAGCTGTCTTTGAACGGAAGCCCGACCATTGGCACGCTAGACGGCGCAAACGTCGAAATTCGCGAACATGTCGGGGCCGAGAACTTCTTTCTCTTTGGTTTGACGGCCCAAGAAGCTGACGCAAAACGCGGCGAGCATGGCTATTCGCGCCGCGCCATTGAATCCAGCCCTGTTTTGTCGCGGGTGCTGGGCCAGATTGCGGCTGGGGTCTTTTCAGCCGGTGATCGCTATCGCTATTCCGACATTTTGCACAACTTGTATGAGCATGACTATTTCCTCCTAAGTTGCGATTTTGATGAATACTTTGCCAAACAGCGCGAAGTTGATGCAGTGTATCAAGATGTGCCGCGTTGGACGCGTATGGCGGCAGCAAACACAGCCGGGATGGGGTGGTTTTCATCAGACCGGACCATTCGGGGCTACGCCAAGGATATCTGGGGCACCGCTTCGGTGATTTAATCTGTCCCAAGGTTTCGGGGTTTCTCTGACATAGGCGAATGAAAAGATGATTGAAGTGATCAACAATGAAGACGCCGGGCGCATTGTGGCGGGCAACCATGGAGACCCGTTTTCGGTGCTTGGGCAACACGTGGTGGATGCCAAAGTCACGTTCAGAGCCTATCATCCCGAAGCGGATACGATAGAGGTCTTGGACGCCAAGACGGGGCGCAAAGTAGTCTCGCTTGACGCGGTTGGTGGCGGCTTGTTCACAAGTCAGCCTGCCAGCCGAAAATCACCGATTGCCTATCGTCTGCGGATCACCAAAGGCGCGCATGTCTGGGAAGCCGAAGATCCGTATCGCTTTGGTCCTGTGCTGGGCGAGTTGGATGAACATCTAATTGCCGAGGGCGCACATCTGGACCTTTGGAAGGTTCTTGGCGCGCATGTCATGCAGCACGGCGGCGTTCAAGGGACGCATTTCGCGGTCTGGGCCCCCAACGCACAGCGGGTTTCAGTCGTTGGTGATTTCAACGCGTGGGACGGCCGGCGTAATCCGATGCGCCAACGCGGGCAGACCGGCGTTTGGGAAATCTTCATGCCGGGCCTTGGTGAGGGCGAATCCTATAAATACGAACTGCTGGGGCCGGATGGCAATCTCTTGCCTCAAAAGGCCGACCCGTTTGGCTTCGGGGCTGAACATCCGCCCAAGACAGCATCGGTTGTGCGCAAGTTGGATGGCCATACTTGGGCCGATGATAAATGGATGACCAAACGCGAGGCGTTGCACCGTATTGATCAACCCATTTCGATCTACGAAGTCCATCTCGGATCATGGAGACGTGTCCCCGAGGAAGACAACCGTCCATTGTCGTACAAAGAACATGCCGAGCAACTTGTCAGCTATGCCAAGGACATGGGCTTTACCCATCTTGAACTGATGCCGGTGTCAGAATTCCCGTTTGACGGATCGTGGGGCTACCAACCTGTCGGGCTTTATGCGCCGACGATCCGGCACGGAACGCTTGAAGAATTCCGCGCCTTTGTTGAGGCGTGCCACGCCGCCGACTTGGGTTTGATCCTCGATTGGGTTCCGGGCCATTTTCCCGAAGACGAACACGGGCTGGGCAAGTTTGACGGTACGCCGCTTTATGAGCATGCGGACCGCAAAGAAGGGTTCCATCCCGATTGGAATACGCTTGTCTACAACTACGGACGGGCAGAGGTGTCAAACTACCTTGTTGCCAACGCCCTGTATTGGCTGCGCGAACACCACATTGACGGGCTGCGTGTCGATGCCGTTGCCTCGATGCTGTACCGCGATTATTCGCGCAAGGAAGGTGAGTGGATCCCGAACAAAGACGGCGGGCGCGAAAATCTCGAAGCCATTGATTTCTTGCGCCGCACCAATACGGTTGCTTATGGCGAAGTGCCCGGAGTGGTCACAATTGCCGAGGAATCCACAGCCTTTCCAGGCGTTAGCGCGCCGGTTGACCACAGCGGGCTGGGCTTTGGGTTCAAGTGGAATATGGGCTGGATGAATGACACCCTATCCTACATCGAACAGGACCCGATTCACCGCAAATACCACCATCACAAGATGACATTCGGCCTGCATTACGCGTTTTCCGAGAACTTTGTTTTGCCCATCAGCCATGACGAAGTGGTGCATGGCAAAGGATCGATGATCGAAAAAATGCCCGGTTCCGGAGACGAAAAATTCGCCAATCTGCGCGCGTATTACGGATATATGTGGGGCCATCCGGGCAAAAAGCTGCTCTTCATGGGCTGCGAGTTTGCGCAAGGCGTAGAATGGAACCACAACACAAGCCTTGATTGGCATCTGACAGAGCATCCGCAGCACGGCGGGGTTCAAAACCTCATTCGCGATTTGAATAACCTGTTCCAGGGTACTCCGGCGCTACATCAACTGGATTGTAAACCGGCTGGCTTTGAGTGGATCGAAGAAGGTGCGTCCGAAGAATCTATTTTTGCTTGGGTGCGGTATGGAACCGATGGCACAACACCGGTTTTGGTGGTCAGCAATTTCACCCCGATAGAACGGTCCGCGCGCCGTATCGGTGTGCCGGAAGCGGGCCGTTGGATTGAAAAGCTGAATACAGATGGCGCGGTTTATGGCGGCGGCGATCGCGGAAATATGGGATTTGTCGATAGCGAACAGGTTGCGGCCTCTGGGCGGGCAAATTCGGTGTCATTGACACTTCCGCCGCTCTCGACACTATTTTTTGAATTGGAACGGGCGTCCAAATAGGGCGGACGCATTGCAGGACTTGGGAGGGAAAATTGATGGACACGGATTCACAGCGCTTGGCGCAGCAAACAATGGCATTTGTTTTGGCAGGGGGACGCGGCAGCCGGCTGTACGAGCTGACGGACATTCGCGCGAAACCCGCAATGTATTTTGGCGGCAAGAGCCGGATCATTGATTTCGCCCTGTCCAATGCGGTCAATTCCGGGATCAAACGCATCGGTGTCGCCACCCAGTACAAAGCGCATTCGCTGATCCGCCACCTGCAACGCGGTTGGAGCTTTTTTCGTGCGGAGCGGAATGAGAGTCTGGATATTTTGCCCGCTTCCCAGCAAATGGGCAATGAAAACTGGTACAAGGGAACGGCAGACGCGGTGGCCCAGAATATCGAGGTCATTCGCGGCTACGGCCCAAAATACATTGTGATTTTGGCGGGCGATCACATCTACAAGCAAGACTATTCGCTGATGCTGAAACAGCATGTTGAAAGCGGCGCGGATGTGACCGTCGGCTGTATCGAAGTGCCTTTGCAAGAGGCGAAGGGTTTTGGCGTGATGAAAGTCGGGGATGACGACCGTATCCTTGATTTCATTGAAAAGCCCGCCGATCCGCCATCGATGCCGGGCCATCCCGATCTGGCGCTGGCCAGCATGGGGATCTATGTTTTCGAAACCGAATACCTGTGTGATTTGCTGCAAAAAGATGCCGAAGATCCAAATTCCAGCCATGATTTCGGCGGTGATATCATTCCCGATATCGTTAAGAACGGCAAAGCTGTAGCGCATCCCTTCAGCCGCTCTTGTGTACGCTCGGGACTGGAGGAAAAGCCATATTGGCGTGATGTCGGGACGGTTGATGCCTTTTGGCAAGCCAATGTCGATTTGACCAACTTTAAACCCGAACTCGATCTATACGACAACACTTGGCCCATTTGGACGTATTCCGAACTGACTGCTCCGGCAAAATTCATCCACAATGAAAATGGTCGCCGCGGCCATGCGGTGTCGTCCATGGTGTCCGGAGGGTGCATTATCTCAGGCTCGACGCTTGATCGCTGCTTCTTGTTTACCGGCGTTCGCACCCACTCCTATTCGCAGCTCGAAGGCGTTGTTGCGATGCCCTATGCGGAAATCAACCGCCGCGCGCGGTTGACCAATGTGATCTTGGACCGCGGTGTCCAGATTCCCGAAGGGTTGGTGGTTGGTGAAAATGCCAAAGAAGATGCGGAGCGTTTCCGGCGGACCGAAAATGGTATTTGCCTCATCACCCAACCAATGATCGACAGGCTGGACAAGTAAAATGAACCTGCTTTTTGTTGCCTCTGAATGCACGCCTTTTGTTAAAACCGGCGGCTTGGCGGATGTCATCGGGGCTGTGCCCAAATCACTGGCAGCAACCGGCACGCAGGTTCGTGTTCTGATACCGTGTTATCCTGCGCTCGCCGCTGTTGCGGCGGGTGGGAAAAGCGTGATGGAGTTTGACGATTTGTTCGGCGGCCCCGCCCGTATCATAGCGGCGCAGGCTGACGGATTAGAAATGTTACTGCTTGAAGCTCCGCATCTTTATGACAGGCCCGGCAGTATTTATCTGGGGCCGGATGGCCGGGATTGGCATGACAATGATCTGCGCTTTGCGGCCCTGTCATTTGCGGGTGCGCAAATTGGGATCGGATGCCTTGGGGATTGGGTGCCAGATGTGATCAATGCGCATGACTGGCAGGCCGGTCTGGTGCCAGCCTATTTGCGCCAGCACGATGGGCTGACACCGCCGGTTGTGATGACTATTCACAACATTGCCTTTCAGGGGGTTTTCGATGCAACCCGCCTATCCGCGCTGCGGTTGAACGCGGATATGTTTACCCCCGAAGGCGTAGAGTATTATGGAAAGATCAGCTTTCTAAAAGCAGGATTGGCGCTGGCCAGCAAAATCACAACGGTGAGCCCGACCTATGCTGCCGAGTTGTTGACCCCAGAGTTTGGCATGGGACTTGATGGTTTGCTGCGCGCACGCCAAGCGGATCTGCATGGCATCTTGAACGGCATTGATCTGGATGTCTGGAACCCTGAGACAGACGCTGCGATTGTGTCGACCTATTCCGCCCGCGCTCTCAAAGGCAAAGCGAAAAACAAAGCCGAAATTGAAGCCAGATTTGGTTTGACCAGCGGCACCGGCCCGTTGTTTTGCGTTGTCAGCAGAATGACCTCGCAAAAAGGGCTGGATCTTTTGTTGGAATGTTTGCCCGATCTCGTCGGGCAGGGGGCTAAGTTGGCTCTGCTGGGCTCTGGCGATCCGGATCTTGAGCGCGCCTATATTGATGCTTCGAACAGCTACTCAGGCTCTGTTGGAACCATCATAGGTTATGACGAAGACCTCTCTCATTTGATGCAAGCCGGCTGTGACGCCATTTTGATCCCGTCCCGGTTTGAACCCTGCGGGCTGACGCAGCTCTACGGATTGCGCTACGGCACCCTGCCTGTTGTTGCCCGAACCGGCGGATTGGCGGATACAGTGATCGACGCAAACGAAGCCGCGCGGCTTGCCGATTGTGCAACCGGTTTTCAATTTGCACCGGTGACCGCGCATGGGTTGGCACATGCGATTTCGCGTTGCTGTAACCTGTACCAAAACCCGAAGGCATGGACTGCAACCATGCGCCGTGCCATGCGGCATCCGGTAGGCTGGGATTTATCAGCCGCCGCTTATCTGGACGTCTACAGATCCGCGCAGGAGCGCTAAGAAACCAACATGACCCCATACGTACTTTCTGGCGGCACAGCGAACACGCTTGGCGCGCATCATGACGGGGAAGGCGTGAATTTTGCCGTGTTTTCCGAGAACGCAACGCGGGTTGAGCTGTGCCTGTTTTCGGCAGATGGCAGCACAGAGCAGGCGCGTATTGCCTTGCCTGAACGCACGGGGCCGGTGTGGCATGGATATTTGTCGGATTTGCCCGTTGGGACGCTCTATGGATACCGTGTCCACGGCAGCTATGCGCCTGAATTGGGGCATCGGTTTAACCCGAACAAACTGCTGCTTGACCCCTACACCCGTGAATTAAAAGGCGAATGGGGCAATCATCCGGCGACCTTGGGGTATGACGATTCATCCTCGGCGCAAGATTTGTCGTTTGATGCGCGCGACAGTGCGCCTTATGTGCCCAAATCGGTGGTCAGTGATCCCAGTTTGTTTGCGGGAATGGCCGCCGGTTTACATAAGAAATCAAGCAAAGACCTGATCTACGAAGCCCATCCTAAAGGGGCGACCATGATCAATTACAAGGTGCCCGAAGCCGTGCGCGGCACCTACGAAGCTTTTGGCTCGGACGCTATGTTGGAGCACTTTAAGACGCTGGGTGTACAAGCAGTCGAACTGCTGCCAGTCCACAGCTTTGTTGACGACAAATTTCTGGTTGAGCGCGGTCTGACGAATTATTGGGGCTACAACTCAATCGGGTTTTTCGCGCTCGAACCACGCTACTTGGGGCCGGATGGCCTTAAGGGGTTTCGCCAAATGGTGGACAGCCTTCATGCCGATGGTATCGAAGTGATTTTGGATGTGGTTTTCAACCATACCGCCGAAGGGGATCAACGTGGGCCGACGCTCAGTTTTCGCGGGCTCGACAATGCATCCTACTACCGGCTTACAGCCGGACAGGCGCGCTATTACGTGAACGATACAGGGTGCGGCAATACTTTGAAGGTCTCGCACCCTTATGTTTTGCGCATGGTGCTTGATAGTCTGCGGTTCTGGGTCGAAAATATGGGCATCGACGGGTTCCGTTTCGATCTGGCCACGACACTGGGGCGCGAAGATCACGGGTTTGAACCACATGGCGGATTCTTTGATGCATTGCGCCAAGATCCGGTTTTATCGCAGGTGCGGATGATTGCAGAACCTTGGGATATTGGGCCCGGTGGCTATCAGCTTGGCGGCTTTCCGCATGAGTTTTTGGAATGGAACGACAGCTACCGTGACACTGTCCGCCGGTATTGGCGCGGTGATGCTCATAGTGCGCAGGAACTTGGGGCGCGGCTATTGGGATCTGCGGATACCTTTGATCAACGCGGGCGGCGCAGCGATGCATCGGTGAATTTTCTGGCCTCCCATGACGGGTTCACGCTGGCAGATACCACGCGCTATTCCAGACGTCACAATGAGGCGAACACCGAAAACAATCGCGACGGCCATCATTCCAACTTTAGCGACAATGCAGGCGTCGAAGGCGATAGCGACGACGCCGAGGTGCGTGACATTCGCGCAAGACGCCAACGCAATATGTTGGCGACGCTCTTTTTGTCGCAAGGGACGCCGATGCTTTTGGCAGGGGATGAATTCGCCAATTCCCAACAGGGCAACAACAACGCCTATTGTCAGGACAATGACATTGGTTGGCTGAACTGGGATCAGGCGGACACAGGCCTGCAGTCGTTTGTCGCCAGTCTGTCGGCGTTTCGTCAGGATCATGTTTGTCTACGCCAAAGCCGGTTTTTGCACGGCGCTGCGCGCCCAAATGACGGGTTGCCGGATGCTGTGTGGATGGACTTTCACGGCCAAGCGCTTGAATGGCGCGATCCGAGGTTGGCCAATCTATGTTTGTTGCTAAGGTGCTCGGCCGAAATGCCGGATTATGCGCCGGACGGGGACGCCGTGTTCATTGTTTTCAACCGAAAAGACGTCGTGGGGCAGGTTACTTTGCCGGTGCCGCGGGACGGGCATCAATGGGTGCGCTGCATTGATACCGATCAGACACTGCAAGACGGGATTTGTACTCTAGAACAAGCACATACCAAGGTCGCAAGCCAATCCGTTACGGCGTTTGTGCAAAAGCATGTTGGATCAGCGACATGAATGTGAACCATGATCTTTGGGAGCTGGCAAACCTAACCGGAATCTTGCCGGACTTTTTCGATTTGCAGGGTAATCAACGGCCTACCTCGCCTGAAACTCAGCGGGCTTTGCTTGCAGCCAATGGCATAGATGTGTCTTCTGACGCCGCCATTCATTCATCTTTGGCACATCTGCGCCATGAGATTGATGATCGTTGGTTCCCTTTTGAAATCATCGTCGAAAGCCATTGTTCTGCGCCGCAGGACTTTGGGCTGGGTGCCGCGTGGCAGCTGCGTCTGGACGGCTCGGACTATATCGTCGCTGAAGGGCTGCCGCAGGATTTCATCACGGTGCCGCCCTTGCCGTCAGGTGTCTATACCTTGACCGCAACCGCCTCTGGCCGGACCGAAATTGTGACGGTGCTGGCCGCGCCAAAGCGGCTGCAATCCATTGAAAAACTGACCGGCGCAAGCAAGCTTTGGGGGCTTAATCTGGCGCTCTATGGCGTGCGGTCCAAACGCAATTCAGGTGTCGGAGATTTTGAGGATCTGGCGGCCGTCGCCGAGGCGGCCGGCGCACAGGGCGCGGACTTTTTGGGCATAAACCCTCTGCATACTATGGGGTATTGCGATCTTAAGGCCATCAGCCCCTATTCACCCTCGCACCGCGGTTTTTTGAACACAGCCTGCATTGCTCTGGACCTCATTCCGGGGCTGGAAACCACGCCGGATTTAACGCCCTTTGAGACTGTTCGCAGCGCAGATAACGTTGACTATTACGGCCATAAAACCGCACACGCCCGTGTGCTTGAAACTTTGTTCGTGCGTTTCAGCACAGAGGCGACGGACAGCGCAAAGACCGGTTTCGAAGCCTTCAAAGCGGCAGGTGGCAATGATCTGACCGGTTTTGCCACGTTCGAAGCGCTTAGCGAAAGCTACGGGCCGGATTGGCGTGTTTGGCCAGAGGACCGGAATGCACCCGCCCAACACCGAATAGACTTTCATATATGGTTGCAGTGGGTTGCAGCATCTCAGCTGGCATCGATTCAAAATCGGGCAAAAGCGTCCGGCATGGCGCTTGGCCTATATTTGGACCTTGCTGTCGGATCGCGCCGTGACGGAGCCGAAAGCTGGTGCGACCAGTCTGTCATTGCGCAGGGCGTATCCATTGGCGCACCGCCTGATCACCTAAGCCCTGCCGGTCAAAACTGGGATCTTGCGGCCTTTTCTCCGCGCAAACTGCAGGCCGAACGTTATCGGCCATTGCGCCGCATTCTGGCGCAAACCTTCCGCCATGCGGGGATCATCCGAATTGACCATGTCTTGGGCCTGAATCGCAGTTTTTGGTTGCCCGATGATGGCAGTCCGGGTGGATATATCAAACAACCGTTTGAGAGCCTGCTGGCGATCATCAAGATCGAAGCCGAACGGTACAATTGCGCGGTGATCGGCGAAGACCTTGGCCTCGTACCAGATGGTTTTCGCGAAACTATGCGCGGTCACGGTTTCTATGGCTACTCTGTGATGCAATATGAGAAAGATCATTCAGGCGCATTTCGCAATTCTGATGAAAACTCGCCGCAGGTCCTGTCGTGTTTTGCCACCCATGACACGCCCACGGTCCGCGGCTATGAGACCGGGCGCGACATTGATTGGTGGGAAACGCTTGCTTGGGTCGATGCGCCGACCGCGCAAGAGATGCGTGGCCAAAGAGCCGCCGAAGTGGCGTTGTTCAAAGACGGCCATGATTTCCAAGCCGGTGTCCACGGGCTGCTCGCACATTCAAATGCCAGCCTGGTTGCGGTGCAGCTTGACGATGTTTTAGGCAATATTGAGGCCCAAAACCTGCCCGGCACGATAGATGAACATCCCAATTGGCGCCGTAAATATGATGTTGCGCTAGAAGCGCTGCCGCAAGATGCTGGACTAGAAACAACTGCTGCGATGATGGCTGATGCAGGCCGAGGCCGCTCAAACAAAGGACGACCCGATGAAAGTTGAGACAACACCGATCGAGGGGCAAAAGCCCGGCACCTCTGGCCTGCGTAAAAAGACACGCGTCTTTATGCAGCCCGGCTATCTTGAGAATTTTATCCAAGCGACTTTTGACGCAATTGGCGGCGGTGCAGGAAAAAAACTGGTCGTTGGCGGCGATGGCCGGTTTTTCAACAAACAAGCAATCCAGATTATCCTGAAGATGGCAGCAGCCAATGGCGTGTCCGAAGCGATTGTTGGCCAAGACGGGATTTTGTCGACGCCTGCTGCGTCTCATCTGATCCGGCTCAACAAGGCGGATGGCGGCTTTATCTTGTCGGCGAGCCACAATCCAGGCGGCATTGACGAAGATTTCGGCGTCAAATTCAACGGTCAAAATGGTGGTCCCGCACCAGAGAACCTGACCGCAAAAATCTTTGAAGCCACCTGCGCAATCAATGAATACCATGTCATCGAAAGCGATGACATCGATCTGAATTCGGTTGGGACAACCCGGCAAGGTGATATGCAGGTTCATGTTGTTGATCCGGTCAACAGCTACCAAGATTTGATGGAAAGCCTGTTTGATTTTGACGCGATCCGCACAATGTTCGCGGGCGGTTTTACCATGTGCTTTGACGCCATGCATGCGGTCACCGGCCCTTATGCTACCGCCATTCTAGAGGGCGCGCTGGGTGCGAAATCGGGCACTGTGATCAACGGTGTTCCGCTTGAGGATTTTGGCAAGGGTCATCCGGACCCGAACCCGATTTGGGCCAAAACCTTGATGGACTTGATGATGTCCGACGCCTCTCCGGACATCGGTGCCGCGTCGGACGGCGACGGCGATCGCAACATGATTGTGGGGCGGGGTGCGTATGTGACGCCTTCGGACAGCCTCGCGATTTTGGCGGCCAACGCGCATCTTGCACCGGCTTACGCAGGCGGCTTGACCGGTATTGCGCGATCCATGCCGACCAGTGCAGCCAGCGACCGGGTCGCTGAAAAGCTGGGGATTGGATCGTTTGAAACGCCCACCGGTTGGAAATTCTTTGGCAACCTGCTTGATGCTGACAAAGTGACAATTTGCGGCGAGGAAAGTGCCGGTACGGGGTCAAACCACGTCCGCGAAAAAGACGGTTTGTGGGCGGTGCTCTTGTGGCTCAATATTCTGGCCGTGCGCAAACAGTCTGTTCTTGAGATCGTCAAGGATCACTGGGAAACATACGGGCGTGACTACTATTCGCGCTATGATTTTGAGGCCGTGGAAACGGATAAAGCGAACACATTGGTCGACGGGCTGCGGGCGCAATTGCCTGATCTTTCAGGTCAAAAATTTTCAAGCTTGACGGTTACCCATGCGGACGAGTTTTCCTATCTGGATCCGGTTGACGGGTCGATTAGCAAGAACCAAGGGATTCGTATTTCCTTTGAAGGGGGAGGCCGGGCGGTGTTCCGTCTGTCGGGCACAGGCACCCAAGGGGCCACCTTGCGCCTGTATCTGGAGCAGTTTTCGGGCGATGACCTAAGCCGCGAGACACAAGACTCGCTCAGTGACGTACTGTCTGCGGCGCTCACGATCAGCGACATGAAAAACATCATCGGCCGGACGGAGCCTGATGTTATCACCTAACGAAGTGAGTGTTGTTGCATTGTGACTTATTGACCAGTGGTACAACGGGGCGTTTTTCGTCTTGGTGGCCACTGGTGATCGGGCGTCATTCAGATGTGTCCACGGGGATCTCCAGATGCTGCATCAAGGGCAGATCCGGATCCTGAAGTTGTTGGATAGCGGCCTTTGCCAAAAAGCGCCCGGCCGGACCGATGTCCTCCATCTCGACGATGATGTTTTCGCGAAACATATTGAGAATCGGAATCACTTCCTTGCCGTAAACGTCGATGTCCTGACCCAGCTTGCGCCCGTGTTTTTCGATTGCAACAATGGCTGCAATCGCGGCCTTTGAGGATGTGCACAAAACGGCGTCGATCTCGGGCGATTGGTCCAGTCTGCGCGTCACCCAGTGCTGGATTTCATCGGAGTGTTTGTCACTGTCTACGTTCTTGGAGATGCGGTACTGGATGGCGAGAATTTCGCTCTCTTGTTCGAGACCGCGCACCATATCTTGTGAATAATTCTGATTTCGCGGCGGCAGGATAGCGAGAATGTTTTTCCGCCCGCGTTTGGCCAGTCTTCTCAATGCAACACGAATAAAGGCCGTGTTGTCATAGTCATAATAGGCGTGTTGGTCGGCCCATTTTGTGCGCCCGTGAGTCACGAACGGAAACTTTTTCTTCAATAGGTAAGCGACGCGTTCATCATCGGGCTCTGTCATGTTGAAAATGACCGCATCTGCGGATCCGGTTTCGACGATATATTTGATCGGACGCAGCGGGTCTTCGTCCGGAAACCATGGCAAAACGTTCAAATGAAACTGTGTGCCGCGCATTTCCTTGGCAATCGAACTGGTCAATTTGGACAGGTTATTCAACAGGTCGCTTTCGGCGGGGACAACCAAAGTAATCACATTGGTCCGGCCAGTGCGCAGCCGCAATCCTGCCCTGTTTGGCACATAGCCAATCGCATCCGCTATGCGCGCCACAAGTTCCTTTGTATCGGTTCCAATATCCGCACCGTTACGCATTGCTCGCGATACTGTCGTGATGGCTAGGCCGCTGATACGCGCGATTGTTTTTAGGGTCGGTCTTTCGCCGGCTGTGAGCAAGCTGCGCAACTCATCGTCGCTCAATTTTGAAACTTCGGTCGCGATGCGTTTCATCTTGCTTGTCCCTTTTGCCGCTCTGCAAACCACCTAGCTGACACACCCCCGAAATGACAACCAGTAGCGGGCCCCCGGCACCGCCCCGTCTGCGGGACCTCTTTTATCGAAGATGAAAAATAATCTTGCAAGGATAAACTGTAACGATGTAGTGATTACTGTATCGTTACAGATTGGGAGGAATCATCGTGACACTGACAACCAAACTAATGACCGCCACTGCGATCATCGCAGCGACCAGCGTATCGGCTGAGGATCTTGAAGTGATGCACTGGTGGACGTCCGGCGGCGAAGCTGCCGCTGTCGGTGAATTGGCCAAGGCGTTTGATGCGACCGGAAACACATGGGTCGACGCGGCGATTGCGGGCGGGGACGCGGCGCGCGCCGTTATGGTCAGCCGTTTGACCGGCGGCGATCCGATGGGCGCTTTCCAGTTCAACCACGGCCGTCAGGCGGAGGAGCTGATCGAAGCAGGGCTATTGCGCGACATCACCGATATCGCCGAAGCAGAGGGCTGGAAGGACATCGTTAACCCGCCATCCTTGTTGGAATCCTGCACGGTAGATGGGCGCATTTATTGCGCGCCCGTGAATATCCATTCCTGGCAGTGGCTCTGGTTGTCACACAAAGCATACGAAGACGCGGGCCTAGATGTGCCGACCAATTGGGATGAATTTGTTGCCTCTTCGGCGTCGTTAAACGCGGCAGGCAAGCTCCCACTCGCATTGGGTCAGCAAGGGTGGCAGCAGCGCGGAATGTTCAACGTGTTGTTCGCAGCCTTGGTTCCCAATGACGTATTCCTTGCCGTCTACGATGAAAAAGACGCGGATGTGGCCGCAGGTGCAGACGTAAGCCGTGTTTTCGCGGCTGCTGCGGATGCCCGCGATATGGCGGTTAAATCCACCGTACAAAACTGGAACGATGCGACCAACCTTGTGATCACCGGCCAAGCAGGCGGTCAGATTATGGGTGACTGGGCGCAGGGTGAATTCGCCGTGGCTGGGCAAGTTGCTGGCACCGATTATAGCTGTCTTCCCGGTCTTGGTGTCACCGAAGTTCTGAGCACAGGCGGCGACGCGTTCTACTTTCCTGTGATGAAGGATGACACCAAAACAGCAGCCCAATCTGAACTGGCGGCGTTGATGCTGCGCCCCGCAACGCAGGTTTCCTTCAACCTTGCAAAAGGATCTTTGCCTGTGCGCGGCGACATCGACATGTCGACTGCCAATGACTGTATGCAAAAGGGTCTTGGCCTTTTGGCCAATGGCGCAATTTTGCCCGATACTGCCCAGCTGGTCACACCTGACACGGCCGAACAGATCAGCACCTTGTTCATCGAGTTCTTTGCCGACACGTCAATCACGGTCGAAGATGCGCAAGCCCAGTTTGTGAAGATCATCGCAACGGCTGAATAATCTGCAACCTAGGCTGGCCCGCAAAGATGTGGGCCAGCTCCATTCAGATGGTCGGCCAAGCATTTGGTATGCGGGCCGACAAGGGGGGGAAAGATCATGGCATCAACACGCCCGAACCAACTGTTCCGCAACAAATCCGCAAAAATTGCAGCGATCCCGATGATCGTGACCGCCCTGTTCGTTTTTGTTGGGGGCACGATCTGGACTGTTGTTTACAGTTTCACCAAATCCGGCCTGCTGCCCCGTTTGAAATGGGTTGGCCTTGATCAGTATGAACGCTTGTGGGCGACGCGAAAATGGCTGGTTTCAATCGAAAATCTGGCGATCTACGGGCTTTGCATGCTGGTGTTGGTCTTTGTGATCGGCTTCATACTTGCAGCTCTGATCGATCAGAAAATCCGGTTCGAAGATACAATCCGCACGGTCATTCTATATCCCTACGCGCTTAGCTTTGTCGTGACAGGATTGGTGTGGCAATGGATTTTGAACCCCGATTTCGGCGTGCAAAATGTTGTGCGTGGATGGGGGTGGGAAAGCTTTACCTTCGATCCGCTTTATAACGCGGACATTGCGATTTACGGCGTCCTGATTGCAGGGCTTTGGCAGGGCAGTGGCCTTGTGATGGTTTTGATGCTCGCGGGGTTGCGGGGCATAGACCAAGACGTCTGGAAAGCGTCGCGCGTTGACGGCATTCCGGCTTGGAAAGCGTATATTTTCATCATCATCCCCATGATGCGCCCTGTGTTTGTCACAACGCTGGTGATTGTCGTCACGGGGATCGTCAAGATTTACGACCTGATCGTTGCACAAACCGGAGGTGGTCCCGGCATCGCCACCGAAGTTCCCGCAAAATACGTCTACGACATGATGTTTCAGGCCAACAATCTGGGCCAAGGCTTTGCCGCGTCAACAATGATGCTGGTGACCGTGGCGCTGATTGTCATCCCTTGGGCAATTCTCGAATTTGGAGGCTCGAAGCGCCATGATTGATACGCCGTCGACACCTCTTACGGGGCCCCAAGGGCCAAAGCCGCGCAAGTCCTTTTCGCGCCGCAACATCTTCCTCTACGGTACGCTGTTAACCATCGCATTGTTCTACGCCTTGCCGCTTTATGTGATGTTCGTGACATCCCTCAAAGGGATGCCGGAGATCCGGCTTGGAAATGTCTTTTCGCCGCCGCTCGAAGTGACGTTTGAGCCGTGGGTCAAGGCGTGGTCAGAAGCCTGTACTGGCCTGACTTGTAACGGGTTGAGCACCGGGTTCTGGAATTCTGTGCAAATCACAATTCCTTCGGTGATTTTGTCGATCATCATTGCGTCGGTGAATGGTTATGCGCTGTCCAACTGGAAGTTCAAAGGTGCGGATGCGTTCTTCACAATCTTGATTTTCGGGGCGTTCATTCCCTATCAGGTGATGCTCTATCCGATCGTTATCATGCTGCGCGAAATCGGGCTTTACGGCTCCCTCGGTGGCTTGGTCCTTGTACACACCGTCTTTGGCATGCCGATCCTGACCTTGTTGTTTCGGAATTATTTCACGTCGCTGCCCGAGGAGCTTTTCAAGGCTGCGCGTGTGGATGGTGCCGGTTTTTGGCGGATATACACGCAGGTTATGGTGCCGATGTCGCTGCCGATCTTCACCGTTGCGGTGATCTTGCAAGTGACCGGTATCTGGAACGATTTCCTGTTTGGTGTCGTCTACACGAGCCCGGACAATTATCCGATGACTGTGTCGCTCAATAATATCGTGAACTCTACGCAGGGCGTGAAGGAATACAATGTTAACATGGCGGCGACCATCCTGACGGGTCTTGTGCCACTCTCCATCTATTTCGTTTCCGGACGGCTGTTTGTACGCGGCATTGCCGCTGGCGCAGTAAAGGGTTGAAAACATGAAAAACTCAGTTGAAATCAAAAACCTCGATCTTCAGTTCGGCGCGGTTAAGGTGCTTCAAAATCTCAACCTAGAGATTGGAAAAGGTGAATTTCTGGTGCTCTTGGGGTCATCGGGCTGTGGAAAATCGACATTGCTGAACTGTATCGCGGGGCTGCTTGATGTATCCGGCGGCCAGATCCACATCAACGACCGCAATGTCACTTGGGCAGAGCCATCCGAGCGCGGCATCGGAATGGTGTTTCAGTCCTACGCGCTCTATCCGCAAATGACCGTTGAGGGGAACCTGTCGTTCGGCTTGAAAAACGCAAAGCTCCCCAAGTCCGAGATCGAAACACGGATCAAGCACGCATCAGAAGTCTTGCAAATCGAGCCGCTGTTGAAACGCAAACCTGCCGCGCTTTCGGGCGGGCAGCGTCAGCGGGTGGCCATTGGCCGCGCTCTGGTACGCGATGTGGATGTCTTTCTGTTTGACGAACCGCTGTCTAACTTGGACGCCAAATTGCGCGCCGATCTGCGGGTTGAGATCAAGCGGCTGCATCACAAGCTGCAAAACACGATGATCTATGTGACCCATGACCAGATCGAAGCGATGACACTGGCGGACCGCATTGCCATCATGCGCGGCGGCCAAATCATGCAGCTTGGCTCGCCAGATGAAATCTACGGCCGGCCAGTCAACAAATACGTTGCTGACTTTATCGGCTCGCCTTCGATGAACTTTTTGGATGGGCAGGTCAAAAATGGTGCCTTCCAAGTCGGTGATTTGACAATACCTCTGGATGGGTATGACTTTGCGGACAGTTCGGGATCAGCTGAGGGACCAGCCACAATTGGTATTCGCCCCGAACATGTGGTGACTGGCGAATTGGTCGAAAACACACCGTTTCAGATTGAAGTCGAAATCAACCTCATCGAACCCACCGGCTCAGACACACTGGTCGATTGCGAAGTCGCGGGTCACCACTTTCGGGTCCGCATGGACGGTCAATCGAAGGTATCCGTCGGAGAAAAACTGCGCTTGGGCCTCGCACCGTCCAAGGCATCGCTTTTCGACGCCAAGACCGAGTTGCGTCTTTGAACGGTGCGCAAAGCACCACCTGCGCCCCCCAAACACACCCATGAGGGACTAAAAATGCCTAGTATTTCTTATCAACTCTATTCCTCGCGCAATTGGGATGCGGGTGAAACCTTCGCGATGCTTGCAAAAACAGGCTACAAAGAAGTCGAAGGGGTCGGCCCGCACTATGAGGATCTGACCAAAACGAAAGCCCGTCTCGAGAGCTACGGGATGACGATGCCAACCGGTCATTTCGCGCCTGATTTGATCGAAAGTGATCCTGAAAAGGTCATTGAGATCGCGAAAACCCTTGGCATCACCTGTGTGATCGCCCCATTCATTCCGCCAGAGCAGCGGCCCACCACCCTTGCGGGGTGGACCGAGTTTGCGGCCCGTTTGGCCAAAATGAGCCAACCAATCATGGCGGCGGGCTTGGATTTTGCTTGGCACAACCATGACTTCGAATTTGTTCCGGTCGAAGGCCAATTCCCCCTCGATGTGATTGCTGCCGCTTCTCCGGATATCAAGTTTGAACTGGATCTGGCCTGGGTTCAGGTCAGCGGACAAGATCCTGTTGCATGGCTGGGAAAATACCAAGGCCGCATCATCGCGGCCCATGTAAAAGACGTGGCCCCTAAGGGAGACTGCGCCGACGAAGGTGGCTGGGCTGACGTCGGCCACGGCACGCTGGACTGGAAAGCGATCAAACCCGCGATGGATGCTGCTGGCGTGACCCGCTACGTCGTCGAACATGATAACCCCAGCGATCACACCCGTATGGCGACACGTTCTTTGGCAAGTGTTCAGGCGTTCTGAGGATAAACAGCATGAAAAAATTCGGTGTAGGCATTATCGGTTGCGGTAATATTTCGGCGTCCTATCTCGGTCTGGCCCCTTTGTTTGAGGGGATCGAGGTCCGCGCCGTTGCGGACTTGAACTTAGAGACGGCGCAGGCCCGAGCTGCCGAGTTTTCGGTACGCGCGGGGACGATCGAAGAGCTGCTGACGGCCGAGGACATCGACATCGTCATCAACCTGACGGTTCCGGCAGCCCATTTTGAGGTGACCAAGCGGATACTTGAGGCGGGCAAACACGCCTATTCGGAAAAGCCCTATGTGCTGACTTTGGAGGAAGGCGAAGCCTTGCGTTCCTTGGCGGCCAAAGAAGGGCTGCGTGTCGGGTCTGCGCCGGATACTTTTCTAGGCGGCGCACATCAGCTTGCCCGGGCGGCCATAGACGAAGGTTTGGTCGGCGAAATCATCGGCGGCACCTGTCACGTCATGTCGCGCGGGATGGAGGCTTGGCACCCCAATCCGGATTTCTTCTTTCTTCCCGGTGGGGGCCCTGTTCTTGACCTCGGGCCTTACTATATCACCAATCTTGTGCAGTTGATCGGGCCAGTCAAATCCGTGTCCGCCATGGCTTCGGCTAGTTTCAATACCCGCACCATCGGTATTGGTCCACGGACGGGCGAAACCGTGCCGGTGGAAACACCCACCAATATTCACGCCGTTTTGGAATTTCAGAACGGTGCCTTGATTACCTTGGGGGCAAGTTGGGATGTGTGTGCGCACCGCCATGAAAATATGGAGCTGTATGGCAGCGGTGCCTCGCTTTACTTGCCGGATCCGAACTTCTTCGGAGGCGAGGTTTTGCTGGCCGAACAAGACGGCGACGTGGCCAGGGTGGCAGGGCGCGATCATCCCTTCTCAATCCCCAATGCCAAGGATGGGCAGGGTGCGGAGCGCGCCAATTATCGCTGCGCTGGCCTTGCGGATATGGCGGCGGGCATTGCATCGGGCAGGCCGCATCGCTGCAGTCTCGAACTTGCAACCCATGTCGTAGAAGTAATGACCGCGATTTTGAAATCAGCAGAGCAACGTCGTTGGGTTGATATGGTTACAACCTGCGAACGGCCGGACGCGCTGACACCTGATCAAGCCCGCGCTTTGCTTGTGTCGTAGAAACAGGCACTACCTCCTGTGTCCCTCGAATGGGATGTTCAAATGAGGGCGGGAAATGAAACAAGCGGGCGGTGTTTTCTCAAGCGCTGGCCGTGTGTAAGGCCGCGTTGGGCAAGAGCGAAAGTTCTTTGTCAAACCATTTTCCGGTTCATAGTCACAAGCTGGGGCGTCCAATTTTTGCCCCTGTAGATTGTGCTTTCAATCCCGCACGTGACTGAACATTGGCAATCTCCATGCACAGCCTTTTGCGCAGCCGGGTTTGTAAGGAATTGGGCCAGTTCCGTGCCACTTGGTGAACTTCCCACACAGGGGTTTTTTGACAAAAACCTTCTCACCCGCGCTGACGCAGTGCTTCACTTTCTGGCAATTGGAAACGTGGGAAATACCAAACTTACCCGCCGCGTTCGCGGGGGTTTATTGGTACTCATATATTTAAAAATGGTGGGCGACCCTGGAATCGAACCAGGCGTGAGTCGCCTCGAGGGAGTTACAGTCCCCTGCCACACCTTGCGGCCTGTCGCCCACCGTTGCGCCAACCAAAGTCGGCGTGAGGGGTGAATTACAGTCGGCTCTTGGCGGCGTCAACAGGAAAATTGCTTGGCAAGCGCGCAACATGGGTGCATGGAGTCCGGCAAGGCATAAAAGGCGCGTGATATGGTAGAAAAACCGAAGTGGGTGATTGAAAAAGAGCAGGCCAAGCGGGCCGCTGCGGCGGCAACTGTATGGCTGTTTGGGTTGCATGCGGTGCGAGATGCGCTGGTGAACCCCAAACGCGAACGGGTGCGGTTGATTCTGACCCCGAATGCTGCCGCGAAATTGGCTGATGCAATTGAGGCGTCCGGCATGGAACCCGAAATTCAAGATCCGCGCCGGTTCAAAGCGCCGCTCGATCCACAGTCAGTGCATCAAGGCGCGGCACTCGAAGTGAAGCCGTTGAATTGGGGGTCACTAGAAGAAATTGCAATTCCCGGTGGTGACGCCCCACTGCGTTTGGTGTTGCTGGACCGTGTGACCGATCCGCATAACGTTGGGGCGGTATTGCGCTCTGCCGAGGTCTTCGGCGCGCAGGCCGTTATTGGCACGCGTCATCATTCCGCACCTGAAACCGGGGCCTTGGCCAAAACGGCATCGGGGGCTTTGGAACGGCAACCGTATTTGCGGATGCGCAACCTGTCAGACACGATCATCGACCTGCAAAAAATGGGGTTTCTGGTTCTGGGTCTTGATGGCGAAGCGGATCAAACCATTGAACAAGCCTTGGAGGGGCGTCGCGATCAGCCTGTGGCTTTGGTTCTTGGGGCCGAAGGCCCGGGCCTGCGTGAAAAAACCAAAGAGACCGTTGATAAACTCGTGAAAATCGATTTCACCGGTGAATTCGGCTCACTCAATGTTTCTAACGCGGCGGCTGTGGCGCTCTACGCTGCACGCGGCTAACTGATCCGGAAAAACAAGCGAGCGCCTCGGCAGGGGCCTCGCCTTGCCGCGCGAGGGGCGAAAGCACTCTCTTTTGGGTGGCGAACACAGTCTCAAAGCCCTCAAATCAGATTTTTCAATCCACAAGCGGTAGTTCGTTTGACGCCAATTGATTGGTTTGATTTGATTGTGGCCGGGCCTGACGGTTTGTCCCAACGCACAGCGTCAGCCGCCCCTGAGCCTACTTTGTCAAAGCCGCAGGGCGCTTGATGAGATTCTCTTGGTATCCGGGGCTGTAGAAATGAAATTTCGCCCCATATACAGTGAGAGAGAAAAACAGGACGCTTATGGACCCGAAAATCGCAACTTGTTGTTATTGCGGCACCCGCGCAGCTTTGGTGATGGATAAATCCCACCATGAACTGGTTTGCAGCTCGTGCGGCGCACCTTTGCACAATTTGAAACGCATGCGGACCGATGCGGTCGAAGGCCACCCTTATGCGCCGTCTCATATGACTGGCCCTGCGCGACCTGCAACCCACCCGTATGGGGCGGTCGATCATCGCAAACCGCCGAAAGGCGACTATTCGCGCAAGCGCAAAAAATCAAAAAAACGCAAAAGTCTGGGCCGAAAGATCTTCAAGGAGGCGTTTGATTTGATCGAGGATATCTTTGACTAGACGAATGGCCCCTATGCGCCGTGACGTTTCCTCTGGTCAAAATCCGCTCTGCGGGGTATTTGCGCCTTTAATATTCAGGAGGCGACATGGCTGATTACGAGACACCCGGACCGGTTGAAGAAAACTGGAAAGACGCCATTTCTTCGGTCGAAGAAATCATCGATGACGCCCGCAACGGGCGTATGTTCATCCTTGTGGATCACGAAGACCGTGAAAACGAAGGTGATCTTGTGATTCCGGCGCAATGGGCAACGCCCGATGCAATCAACTTTATGGCGCTCTATGGGCGCGGGTTGATTTGCCTTGCCATGACACCGACTCGGGTCGAAGAATTGGGTTTGTCATTAATGTCGACGAACAATTCATCGCGCCACGAAACAGCGTTCACGACCTCGATCGAAGCGCGTGAAGGGGTGACCACGGGCATCTCGGCCGCTGATCGTGCCCGTACTGTGGCAGTTGCTATCGACGCGTCCAAGGGGCAGACCGATATCGCGACGCCGGGCCATGTCTTTCCACTGCGCGCCAAAGCAGGCGGTGTTCTGGTGCGCGCGGGCCATACCGAAGCCGCGGTTGACGTCAGCCGCTTGGCAGGCCTGAACCCCGCTGGTGTGATTTGTGAGATCATGAATGACGACGGCACAATGTCTCGTTTGCCGGAATTGGTGGCCTTTTCGCAGCGCCACGGCATCAAGATAGGCACAATTTCCGACTTGATTTCGTACCGTCGCCGCCATGACAACCTTGTCAAAGTGCGCACCGAAGAAGTCATCCAAAGTGAATTTGGTGGCGATTGGAACATGCGTGTCTACACGGACGAAACCCACGGCGACGAGCACATCGTTCTGACCAAAGGTGACATTTCCGGAGACGATCCGGTTTTGGTGCGCATGCACGCACTCGACCCGATGTTGGACGTTGTTGGCACCGGCCCAAAAGGCCGTGCCCATGAGTTTGAACATGCGATGGCCGAAGTTGCAAAAGAAGGGCGCGGTGTCGTCGTTTTGCTGCGGGATACTTCGATGAAGCTGGATCCGGTGGAGGGCGTATCGCCCAAGACCCTGCGCCAATACGGTTTGGGCGCGCAAATCCTGTCGTCTCTGGGGCTTTCGAAGCTGACATTGCTGACCAATTCCCCGACGCCCAAAATTGTTGGCCTTGACGCCTACGGTTTGGAAATTGTTGGTACGCGTAAGATTTCGGAGCTGGGGTAATGGCATCTTCCATCAATCACCATGTTATGGAGCGGGCAGAATTTGACAGACCTGTCAAAATTCTGATCGTAACATCGCCGTATTACAAAGACATCGCCGATGAACAGGTTGTCGGTGCCAAGGCCGAAATCGAGGCCGCTGGCGGTACATGGGACGTGGCCGAAGTGCCCGGTGCGTTGGAAATTCCAACAGCCATCGGCATTGCGGAACGGATGAGCAATTTCGACGGTTATGTTGCGTTGGGCTGCGTGATCCGCGGCGAAACCACCCACTATGACACCGTGTGTAACGACAGTTCTCGCGCGATCACTTTGTTGGGCTTGCAGGGGCTTTGCATCGGCAACGGCATCTTGACTGTCGAGAATTACGAACAGGCGCGCGTTCGCGCAGAAGTGGCCGAACAAAACAAGGGCGGCGGGGCAGCTGCGGCGGCCTTGCATCTTGTGGCGCTTGCTCGTAAGTGGGGCGGTCCGCGCAAGGGGGTTGGTTTCAAACCGGCCTCTGATGAAATTCAGATCGCGGGCGCTGCCAAAGGACCGAACCTCGCATGACTGAACTATCCGGCAAGATTTCTGGTAACCAGAAACGCAAAATGAAATCCGCATCTCGGTTTTTTGCCGTGCAAGCGCTGTTTCAGATGGAACAGTCTGAACAAGGCTTGGATAAAGTCCGGCAGGAATTCATCGATCATCGCTTTGGCGCAATGGTCGATGATGGTGTTGAAATGCTTGAGGGCGACGTTGTCCTGTTTTCCAGCATTTTGGAAAGCGCGATTAGCTATCAGGCCAAAATTGACCAGATGACAGATCGCGCGTTGGTCGCGAAATGGCCTATCAACCGCATCGACACGACTATGCGGGCGTTGTTCCGCGCCGCCGGTGCGGAACTGCAGTCGCAAGACACCCCGCCTAAAGTTGTGATTTCGGAATTTGTCAGTGTGGCCGAGGCATTTTTTCCTGATGGCAAAGAAACCAAATTTGTGAATGCCGTGCTTGACCATATGGCACGCGAAGCCAAGCCGGAGGCATTCTAAAACACTGCACGTCGCAGAGCCGGTTTTAGCAATTTGGACGTATCTGCCATCGCAGTGACACAGGCCCGGTGCAGTGGTGCACCGGCTAATCGTATCCATGTTCTATCAGTACCGAGCAAGACGATTTGATGAGCGTCAAAAGCTCTTTCTTGCGAAACGGCTTGGTCAAAAAGTCGTTCATGCCCGCCGCAAGACAGGCTTCCACGTCGCTTGGTTGAGCATTTGCAGTCAAAGCGATGATCGTACACGCAGGCCAATCAGCCTTTTTTTCGAACGCGCGTATAACGTGAGTGGCCTCTATCCCACCTAGTTTAGGCATCGACAAGTCCATCAAGATGAGATCGCATCGGCTCGATTTGTAGGCCTCAACCACTTGTTGGCCATTGTTTGCAAAACGCAGGTTTGCCCCGGTCGGTGCAAGTATTTTTTCGACCAATAGCTGGTTGGTCTTATTGTCATCCGCGACAATGATCCTGAGCCCATTCATCATTTGGATCGGCTGGGTTGACAAAGCGTCAGTCCGCGACGCCGATTGGATCGTTTTTTTGTTCCGGAATGATGTAAGCGGGGCCTGTGGCGGACGCGACAAGACTTTGGTGTCCCGTGCAATTTGCAGGTTCAAGTCGATTGAAAAAGTGGAGCCTTGACCCAAAGTAGAGGCCACTGTGATCTTGCCGCCCATGCGCTCAACCAAGGCTTTGGTGATCGCAAGGCCAAGTCCAGTGCCTTCGACCCGTCTCGTGGCCGTGCTATCCACTTGTTCAAAAGCTGAAAAAATGATGTTTTGCTGATCGTCTCCAATGCCCGGACCAGTGTCCGACACCGATATCCGCAAGGGTAGGCATGCGTCACGGCGATAGGACACACCAAGGGCGATATGTCCCCGTTCGGTGAACTTGATCGCATTGCCTAGTAGATTCAGAATGATTTGCCGAATTTTGTGCGCGTCGCCAATAAATGTGTCTGGGATTGTTTCCGGATATTCAGTTCGTAGATCGATGCCTTTGTTGTCCGCTCTGGACCAAAGCAGGGCACCGACGTCTTCGACCTGATCCCGCAGGGAAAATGCCTGATCTTGCAAGGAAATTTTGTCCGCTTGAATCTTTGAAAAATCCAGGACGTCGTTGATTATTTTGAGAAGGGCAGTCGCAGACTTATAAATTGTGTTTGAAAAAAGCGCTTGTTGATCGTCCAGTTCCGTTTCGTTCAACAGTTCAGAGATCCCTAGAATGCCGTTCATCGGGGTTCTGATTTCATGGCTCATATTGGCCAAAAAGCGCTCTTTGGCCTGATTCGCTTCCTCAGCTTTTTCTTTTGCGATCTTGGTCAGCTCAAGCGCCATATCAAGTTCACGTTCGGATGTGACGTCGTTAGACGTGCCGACCAGATGCGTTAAGATGCCAGCATCATTAAAGATGGGCTCCAACGTGGTGTTCAGGTAAATGGTTCTTTGAACATAGGGCAGCGTCACTTCGTAGGTTTGGGTGACCCGCGCCTCCAACACTCTTTTATGTAGTGCAAAGGCATGCTCCCCCACAGCTCCCCCGAATAATTCCAGTGCGGTCTTGCCTTCATATTCTCCGGGCGAAAAACCGGTCAAAGAACGGCCTTTTCTATTCATTAAAGCATACCGAGGCAGGCCATCGTCTCCGACTTCCAGAACAAACAGCGCTTGCCCCACTGCGTCTAAAACAGCTTTCTGGAACGTGGAACCGCCTTGAAACACCAATTCTTCCTGCAAAACTCAAGCGCCCTTGATTGGGTTGCTCTGTGAACACTGACCCTTTTCTAAGGTGTAGGGGTTATCATTTTATGTAGTTGACCGCCCCGGGGGGCTGAATTCAAACCGCGTATCAAGTCGTCTTGCGCGGCTTGCGCTCAGGCACATAGGCTGTTGTTCGCTGAATTAATGGGCCGTGATTACAGATTTGAACCGGTAGCGGCACTGCGGGCTTGTTTTTTGCAATTTTAAATCTATTCTAAAAGCAGAATGCATTGGAGGTCAGGAAAATGCCGGCTTTGGTGAAACTCTATATCCGTCAGGTTGTGGTCGGGTTTGGTTTGGCAGCGTTGTTTGTGGGCATGCTGCTTTGGATGAATGTCGCCAATCTAGGGACTTTGGTGGCCGCGTCGGACATTGGCTTTGTCGCAGTTATCATGCTGTGGGTGTTCAACGGAATCGTTTTTGCTGGCGTTCAGTTTTCAATTGTTATCATGCGGATGGGCAGTGATGGCCCGCGTGGTGGCAAACGTGAACCACGTGTGACTGGCGAACGGGCGCGGGTACATGTGATCGAGCAAAAACCACCTCATATTCTTGGGCGGCGCTAAACGTCTCATTGATAACGCAGTTTGTAACCGGTTCCGCCATGGGACCGGTTTTTTTTGGATTAATGGCCCCATGAGGTGCGACCAACCGACCTATGCGACAAAGGTCCATGGGGAAGGGAATTAGGTGGCGGGAACCGCAGCATCCGTGCGGGCAGTGCATTCCCGGGGACCTGTATGTACAGGTGGGCGCCAGGTAACGAAGCCAGGGCTACGACAGAGCCAGCTCCCGAAGGTTTGCTTAAGGCCACTGGAATGTACCCGTGATACGAGAAGAGCAGAACCCGCCACCGCTTGACATAGGGTACGCAGGCTAAACCGACAAGGGTTCACGGCTCTCGGGGGAAGCAGTTTCACCAGAAAGATGCGCCAAGAGGGACGTTTCGAAGAAATGCTGCCAGCCGCGGGTGCAAACGTCATGGCATTCTAGCGTAGGTGACAGTCCGATATGGGACAAGGTGATGCGCGCGCCGGCACCTTCGGGCAAAATTTGCCAAACAAGCGATGTGCCAATCCATTCGGTGGTATCGGAAAGACCTTCGGCAATCATGTTGGCGTCTGTACAGGTCCAGACATAGGTTCCGTCACGTTCGGAAAACACAAATGTTGCATGGGAATTGCCAAACCGAAGAGTTGCCCCACCGTCGGTTTTTTCAACGCGTGTCGACCACCAATCTTGCATCTGGTTGAAAATTGCAGTTTTGGCACTTTCGGCAGAGGCCGGGGTGTGAATGGTCGCGGTGTAGTCATCGCCCATGGCGTGCAGATTGCCGACAAAGCCATGCCAGCCTTTGTCCAGCGCCAGCACAAGGCCATAACCCTCGCCGCCTTCGGGTAGACCTGAGTGTTCCAAGGTCAACTGTGTGCCGCCGGGGGCAGGGGCCAGCCGCCAATCGACGGTGGACATCATCCCGTTCATCGGAGCGACGGTAAAAGACCACCGCATATGTTGGGTTGGCGTGGCTTTTTCGACCATACCCCAACACATGTTGTCGCCGTCTTTGGCGGAAAGAAGCGTATAGGGATGACCTTCGCGCATGTCCTCTTTGGCGGGATGAAACCATTTTCCCAACAGATCAGCGCGGGTCAAATGTGCCCACACGGTTTCGGGGCTGGCAGGCAAGAAAACGGATTTTTGAATGGTCAGAGTCATTGGTTTTCCTCGGAATTGGATAAAACGTCATGCAGGTTGGTCAAATGGGTGTCCCAGAAGGCTTCGAAATAGCTCAGCCAATCCACCACAGGTTTCAGGGCATCGGGATTGAGGCTGCTGAGCGTTTCACGGCCCGCGCGGCGCATGTGGATCAGGTTGCCTTGTTGCAAAACAACGAGATGCTTTTTGACGGCAGCGCGGGTCATATCACATTGCGCAGTGACTTCCGCCAAGGTCATTTCGCGGGCGCTTAACCGCCTTAAAATGTCGCGGCGGGTCGGGTCAGATAGGGCGCGAAAGGCGGGTTGCAGATCAAGGGCGGCGCTCATATTGGCTCCTAAATAGGGTTCCATTTGGTATCCTATTTATGGAAACCTTTTGGTATCCTGTCAAGGGGGCCGAGATTGCCCGGCCTATTGCTTGTCTTCGGTGCTCAAGCGGTAGGTTTGAATTTGTTCGGGCAACAGTATGTAAATTTCGCTGGCCGGGGTCGCCAAGGCATGCCGCATAATCAAGGGATCAACGCCCATGTCATTGAGATAGCTCATGACTTCGCCTTGACCGCGCTGAATATCTTCGATGGCGACAAAGGCGGGCAGATAGGTGTTTTTGTCAAAGTCATGTTGATGCACACCGACGGAGGCCGTCGGGTCCACCAACCGCGCCGCGCCACCTGCAAAAAGATAGGGGCAGGCGGAATAACAGATCTCGCCGCTTAGAATGCGGGTGTTGATTCCCGAAGTGCGCAAATGGCGCCCCAGTTCCAATGCATCATGTACCGAGCCGCCGGGGCTTTGCACAATCAGGTCTTGTACGGGTGGGTCGGCTTGGACAATTTGGGTGATGATACGCGGTGCATCGTCCGGGCTGATGGCCCCTTCGAGCCGGTATTGGCTGTCTTCAAAGGTTAGTGTCAGCCGGTCGGGAAGGGTGCCGGGCGCACGCGCTGGCCGCACCTGCGGTGCATCCCGGTCAGGGCGGTAGATGCGGCGCTGATCGCCGGGGCGCACCGGTTGGTTCAGGCGGGGGGCATCGGGGGTGAAACGCGGGAGGCTAAGGGAGCTGCCCTTGATGTCCCCCATAACCAAAAGGGCACCGATCCCAAGTTGAAAGACGAAAATGCCCATCATTGCCCTTGCGGCAGAACGGGGTTTCATACTGTGTCCTTCGTGTCGCTTTCGCCAGCAGCAGGGGCAGCCTGCTCCTGTTCTGCATTCAATACGCCTTCGACATCTCGCAGCGCTGTGACAGCGGCACGCAATTCTGCAAGGGTTAGTGTGTCTTCGACCCCCGCACCTTCGCGGCCGGACCGGATGGCGCTTTGGGTGACGGCAAGGATAAAGACCAACACAGCCGGCAGTAGATCAATGGCAATCGCACCGGCCCATGACGGGATGAAATTTCCGGCATACAAAATGACTGCATCCGCTGCCGAGAGCGGGGCATAGGTGACATTCAGGGGAGGTGTCAGGGCTTGGACCGACTGAGCGGCCTTTTCCAAAGTGGCGGCGCGTGAGGCCAAAACATCCAAAACCGATGTGATGGTCGCCGCTTGGTCACTACGGGTTGCGGCGGTTTTGCCATCCAGTTCCGGCAGGACCACTGAGGCGGCCAAATCCTGGGCGGCACGTTCAACAAGGGTGGCAACAGAGAGCTGGCGCAGTTGCGTGATGAGTCCTTGCAAGCGCACGGCGGCCTCTGAAAACTCGACGGATCGGACTTCGACGCTGCCCGGTTCGACGGTTAAGGCTCGCATGCGTGACAAGATCGTATTGCCTTCAAAAAATGCGGTTTCAACCAGCGGAGTTTGGGCCGCGATCTGATTTTCCAATGCGGCCAGTTCTGCGGATTTTTGCCGCAACACGCGAAAGACTGCTCCGCGTCCCGCAAGGCCGGACAATGTGCCTTCGGCTTCTTGTTCGGACAGATCATCAAACCCTTGACGAGTGCGGGACACATCACGCTCCAAAGCCTGTGCAGACAGTGCAATTTCATGCGCTCGTTCAAGCGAGGATTGGTAATCTTGAACCGTTTCCGCCAGATGCTGTTCAACGGCCGCCGATCCGGCCAAGGCTGCGGCGTTGAGCCAAGACGACATGGCTACAATGGCCAAACTCCCAAGGGCCATTGCGGCCAACAGCCCCGTGCGTGCACGAGCGGTGCGCACTGCCGGAAAGAGTCGCATCAGATAGGACCAAAAGACAAAAATCCCGACCGAAACGGCCACGGAATAGGCAATCGCCGCAAAGACTGACATGGCACCGTTTTCATCCAACAAGGATGAGACGCCGAGATAGGTGTAGATCCCCGACGCAACAGCCAAAACGCCAAGGGCCGTGCCCGAGAATGATTCAAGCCACGTGAGATGCCCTTCAAGTTCGCGCGCATAGCGCACACCGCGTGCCTCGGCGCGGCTAAGATGCTTGTCTGTCATGGCTGGTTCCTTCCTCACTTGGCGTGACTGTAGCGCTGCAATGCGGGTTTGAAAGCAGGCTTGCGTTTGTTCACGTATTGTTCATAAATGTGAGCATGGAATTGCCCGAAACAGACAAATTGACCGATATGATGCCGGGGCAGATTTTGGCCCGCGGTGTCAGCCGCCACCTTGCAAGCCATGGTTTTGCAACGATCGAAGAATTTGTACCCAGCCGCGGCCTGCGCGTTGACGTCATGGCACTGGGGGCAAAAGGCGAATTGTGGGTGGTGGAATGCAAATCCAGCCGCGCCGATTTTATGGGCGATGGCAAATGGCAAGGTTATCTGGAATGGTGCGATCGGTATTTTTGGGCGGTCGATCAGGATTTTCCGGTCGAGCTGCTGCCTGATGGGACCGGATTGATCATTGCAGACGGGTATGATGCCGAAATTGTCCGGATGGGTCCGGAATCAAAGCTGCCGGGGGCACGCCGCACCAAACTAGTGCGCAGCTTCGCCTTCCATGCGGCGCGCAGGCTGCAATGCCTGCGAGACCCGCGGCTGTCGGGTTTGCTGAACACGGACTAGCGCAGCGTGGTCTGGGATACAAATCGTGAAGTTACTTTTTTACGTCTCGGGCTGTTGTCAAAGCAGAGCGCAATTCTTCAATGATTTCTTCGACCTCTTCGGGCTCGAAATCCATCGGAATTTCCAGATCACCGGCAAAAACATAGACACGGACCATACCTTGATCGGTTGGGCCGATTTGTAGATTTGCTTCGATCTCACGTTCGGTGTTGATACCCATTGGGGCGCCCCTTGTGTTTGTGACGTCGTAGGAAGCCATTGGCGTACTGCCAAGTAGTAGGAGTTGCAAGTATCCTGAGCGTAGTGCGGGGCCGGCGGACCAACAAAGAGCATCAAGGTTGGACTGGATAAGCCCCTTCGAAGCGAAGGCAAATCCATCATATGAAAATTCTCTTAGATTCGGTCTTGCAATCGTGATGCGGTCTAGGTATTTCACCGCCAGTGCCGCCTTAGCTCAGTTGGTTAGAGCGCCTGATTGTGGATCAGGAGGTCCTTGGTTCGAGACCAAGAGGTGGTACCATTATCTCCCCGCAAGTCACCGACTAATCGGAAATTCCAGTTATGTGGACCTCTGTGACCCCTTTGTCTTAGGTCCGGCTACCCTTTGGTGTTTGGGGCAGGCCTCAACCGCAGTCTCCATTTGGCGGCGATGGGCGAGCGATGCAAACCGGCACGAAAAGCAGTTGGCCGTCGTGCCTTTTTTTCACACACAAACCTCTTCGTCAGCCTGAATGGTTTCTTATGTTGCTCCAATATTCGGCAGCCCGATCAAACTCAGCCGCGTAAAAATCCCTGTCTTTTGCGTCGGAAGGCATGCCTTCCAGGAATCCAACCTTTCGCGCGCAATCGAAAAAACCGGGTGCCGGCAATCCGCCTCTCGCCCTGCTTACAACGAGTGCGGCGATCAAGGGTTGAGTGGCAGAGGCGTCCTCCTCGGTCAGACGCTCCAAAGCCTCAGTGAGCTGGTGGATCGTATTCGGGGGCGAAAGGTTCAAGGCTTTTGCCAAAACCTGATAGGTGACAGGGAGCGCTGTTCTGGGGAGTTCGCAAAGATGCACCCGAACGCGCCGCGCCAGATCATTTGCAGCATTGGTGTTTCCGGTTGATCCAACATGTTTCAAATAATTGCTCCCAATTTGTGTTACCCTGCGATGCCCAACCGATTTGGTCAAACGGGTTCAAAGACAGGCCCGGTGGGGAGGCGCATATTTGCAGGTTTTGTAGAAAGTCGTGCCAGAAACGCTGATGTCCCACGCAGGTCTTAATAGCCTGTAGGATCGGTTTGCTTGGAAAATCATCATCCTTGGTTGTGTTTGCCTGCCAATAGATGCCTAATATGGAATGAGTCTTTGCTAAAAGCAGTCAAAGGAGAGGTCATGACCGATATCGCAAAAATGATAGCCGACTTACAGCAAACCCGTGACGAACTGCGGGTGCAATTGCATCTCGGCTCCAAGGAAGCCGAAGAAGAATGGCATGAATTAACCAGCGAATGGGACAAATTCCTTTCGCGGACCCAATTTGATAAAAGCGCAGAAGAAGTTGGAGAAGCCGCCAAAGAGGTGGGCCTGAAAATGAAGGCGGCTTATGATCGCATGAAAAAAGCTTAACCTTACTAGAAGACCAGGTTGAAAATGGTCTTAGGTGTCTGGCGTCTGGCCTGAACTTTAAGGGATTGTTCCAGTGCAGGTTCAAGCAAAAAAGCGGAGACGCAGGCACCTGAAACTGTGGGCACCGCGTCAGTAACAACGGGAGAAAGATAGGATTTATGGCCACCAAAGCTGAACTTGAATCCGAGCTGGCCGACCTGAAACGGCAGTTGGCGGAAAGACCTGTCGTGGTCGCGGAACCCGAAGGTGACAGCGTTGTAGAAGATGCTGTAAACGACAATCCGGAAACGGATCCTGATTCAAAGCCCGTAGATTGTGAAACCGAAATTACAGATCTGATCGCGCAGCTGGATGACATATCCCACAAAAAGCCGCTGTTGCTGGCACTTGGCGCGCTCACAGTCGGCTATCTGCTTGGCCGTTCGAAATAGGATACAGACATGAGCCGCATTTCCCGAAATATCTCAATTATCATCCGGTCCGAGCGACTGATCGCGCAGCGTCATTTGGCAGTGCTGCGGCAACAAACCATCATGATCGCGGCCGCCGGAATCGCCGCGGGCGTCGGTCTGATTATGTTGAATGTGTCTGCCTATCTGGCTTTGTCAGACATTGTTTCGCAATCCGCCGCAGCACTGATCGTCGCGGTGGTGAATGTTGTCCTGGCCGGAATCCTGATCGCGGTTGCAGGGAAATCCAATGTCGAGCAGGAGACCGCACCGGTTGCCGAAGTGCGCGACATGGCGCTGGAAGACCTTGAGGCCGAAATTCTGTCGGCTGCCGCTGAAGCTAAGGCTGCAACAGATGCGCTGCGCCAAATGGCGAAAAATCCACTTGGAACCATTGCACCGGGCTTGGCAGGAACAGTTGTGAGCGCCGTGGTCAAAAACCTCAAAAACTAGGCGTCACGCATCCCTAGTTTGAGCCGCGCAAAAGATCCTGATCCGGACTGTTTTTTAGCTCCACAGTCTGGGTAGGATAGGCGAGTGTTGCGCCAAACTGCCTGGAAATTTCCAGAATTTTGAGTGTCAGGCGCTCATCAATATCCAGATAGTTTTGATAGTCGGCATTTAGCGTGCGGGCATAGAACATGATCGAGATTGCGCTGTTGGACAGGCCCTCGACATTGACATATTGGGGTGCCCCATCGGACAAATCAAAGTCGCCACTGCTTTGAAGGTGGTCTTTTAACGCAGCCAACACGTCGCGAATTTGTTCGGCCGAGCAGGATAGAACAAAGCCAATGCTTCTTTTGACCCGCCGGTTGCGCAGCTGGGAATAATTGAGCACCACGGCATTGGACAAATCTGAATTTGGAATATAGCGCGGGATCTGATCAAAGCCGCGCAATATGGTTGATCGCAGGTCAACCTGCTCAACGACACCAATAAAGTTGCCTTCGATTTCGATGACATCACCGGCGGCAAACCGCTTCTCGCTTTGGTTGTTCATGCCCGCAACCAGATTGCGGATCAAATCTTGGGCGGCAATTGCGACGCCGGCCCCCAATACGCCAACGCCTGTCATCGCCCCGCTGATGTCGACGTGCCAAATCTTGAGCAAGGCCGCGATGCCAAAGAGAATGACCCCAAAACGCGCCGCACTTTTCATCCAGGTCGTTTCAATTTTGATGCCCAATCGTTTGCTACCACCAAGCAGCGAAACCATTGGTCCGCACAAATTGTACCATCCCGAAAAAACAGCGATCAGCGCAATGGATGCCAAAACCCGACGGACAAATCCGTCGGCGAAATCAGGCAAGGAAACCAATTCGATCGCCACATAGGCCGCGCCTACAACCAGTAGAATGGACACAGTGTTTTTTAGGTCAATGCGCGCATTTTCGGGCAATCCGCCTGTAAGGCCCGAAATCATTTTGTTCAGACCGCTGATCACCATCCCCGCCAGAGCCTTGCGCACTGAAAACACCGCCAAAACAACAAGGGTCGCCAAAATTACATCTTCACGGTCGGCAAAAGAGAACCACGTCTCTAGTCGGGAGATAATGCCGTTCCATGTGTTGTCGTCGGTCATTCGGATAGTTCCTGAAATTTGGTGAACGTCGAAAGAGCAGGCACACTAGCATCGTTGTTTGTATTTGCCCGCTCCGTGTGTATTTGCGAACCGCATTGTTTGTCCAGTTAGGACGCAGCGCAGCTTAGTCAGTCTGACGCCGGCGTTGGGTCACAAAACAGGTCAAAGTAGTGGGCTAAACAAACGTGCGACGGGGGCCCCAATCCGTTCGATCAATCGCCGATCCCCAAGCTTTTTCGTTAACAAAAAGGAACGCGCGAAGTCTGCTTCGAACATCGCTGCCGTCTGCGCGGCAGTTTCTTGGTCAAAGACCACAACGGTTTCTTCGAAATTCAACCGACAAGACCGATTGTCCAGATTGGTTGTCCCGACGGAGGAGATTAAATCATCCACAAGCACTACCTTTTGGTGCATAAAGCCCTCGTTGTAGCGCCATATTTCAATGTCTGCTTCGATCAATTCGTCCAAATAAGCCAGTGCTGCGAGCCAGGTAATTTTGTGGTCGGCCACTTCGGGGACCAAAACCCTGACGTCAACACCGCGCATGGCAGCAAGTTTTAGTGCGGTCAGAATATCGTTTTCCGGTACAAAATATGGCGATGCGATCCACAACCTATCAGTTGCCGCATTGATCAGCGCGCAGAAATACAAACTGCCGGTGTCAAATGTGTCGCCCGGCCCTGTGGCGACAAGAACCGCATCCTTGTTTGGTTCGGCGATATGGACTTCCCAGTTCAAAGTCTCCGAGATGTTTTTCTGCGTCGCCCAATGCCAGTCTTCCACAAAAATCAATTGCAGTTGCAAGACAACCGGCCCTGAAAGGCGGGCATGGGTATCGCGCCACAGGCCGAATTTTGGATCTTCACCCATGTATTCATCGCCCATGTTTAATCCACCGGTGAAGCCGACCACTCCATCAACCACAACCGTTTTGCGGTGGTTGCGAAAGTTGATCTGAAAGCGACTTTTGGGACCACCCATAGCATGGGCATTGACCACGCTCACGCCGCCATTGGACAGGGTTTCAAGATAGCTTTTGGGCAGTTTTGCACAGCCGACGGCATCATAGATCAGACGAACATCGACACCATTTTGTGCCCGTTCGATCAGCGCATCGCGCAAGCGGCCACCGATCTTGTCGTCATTGATTATGTATGACTGAACCAAAACATAGCTTTTGGCGGCAGAAATTGCCTCAAAGATCGCGCCAAAGGTTTCTTCACCATCAATCAGCAGATCAAGGTCACTTCCTGATCCAACAGGAATGTCACCGATTTTTTCCAATGCTTCGTAAATGCCTTTGTTTTCCGTCAGTTTGGCCGGGTGGTCGATTTTGAACGTTTTTAATCCGCCAATCACATCGTCACTGTCGCGCCGGCCTGTCACATAGCCATCGAAGTTAAAGCTGCCCAAGAACAGATATACCGGCACCGCGAGGTATGGGGCCGCAAGCAGGAACACGGTCCAAGCTGCAGACCCTTGCGGCGTTCGCGAATCGCGGATTGCCAAAAAGGCGCAGTAAATTCCTGCGATTTGGAATGCGAGAAGAGTTATGACCTCAAACTGAAAGTGCATTTTAGTGTCCTAACATGTATCCGGTGTTCCCAAAGAGTATTGCTATCTTCACGGCACTATAAACCAAGTGTCAGATCCCGGCTTGCTGCAAAACAACCCTGCGTCAGGGTTTGCCCCTGTTTACCCGAATGTCGCCCCAAATAGGGAGATGATCCGACGCGATTTTGGCGGAAGAGCTTTGATCTACACCTGCGTCCAGCAATTCCAGCCGATGCCCAAGCGCAAACCGATCAAGTCCTGCCAAAGGTCGGGCGCTATGAAACGATTTGCCCGGACTGATGATCTCGAACCCATCCGCCAGAGGTTCAAGTCCGACACTTGATGACCATTCGTTGAAGTCGCCCATGATAACGGCATCGTCGACATCACTGTCGTCTAGATGCGCCCTTATCTTTTCAAGTTGTGCGCGGCGAAACGGACGCAAAAGCCCCAGATGAACCCCGACGACAGACAAAAGCTTGCCCTTGTCGCCAAGGTTGACCTGAACCGCGCCCCGCGGCTCCAACCCTGGTAGTGTCAGGTGATCTACTGAATGGATGGTCAACCCCTTGCGCACCAGCACGGCGTTGCCGTGCCAGCCCATGCTGACAGAATTTTGCGCAAGCTCGGCGATTTGGAAATCTGTGCTGTTCTCGACCAATTCGCGCGCAATGGATGACGGGCGATCTCCGAGCCGTTTGTCGACTTCTTGAAGTGCAATAACATCGGCGTCCAGGCGATTGATGATATCGACGATCCGGCCGGGATCACGGCGAAAGTCCAGCCCGACGGACTTTTGAATGTTGTAGCTTGCCAGTCTGAGTCGTCCTTGACTGTTCACAATGTCGACCAACTTTTCTGTGGGGCATTCCATCCAAGCCTTGGCCCGGATCGGTTTTAATCTATGTGAGCGGCCTGTTGTTGTCTAGCTTCAGCGGCTTGGATCCGCCGTCAGGCGGTTTTGGCCTTGGCTTTGAGTTCTGCCAGCCGGCCATTGAATTCTGCGCCATAAACAAAAATCACGGCCATCAAATACATGAACAGCTGCGTGGCAACGATCCCTGCCAATCCAGCATAGGTGACGCTATAGGTCGAAAAATGGACCAAGTAGGTTTCGAAAATTTTGGCAATCAAAAACCATAATAGAACGGTCAGCAACACACCCGGAAGCAGATCCTTGACTGGCCTGTGCACGCCGGGCAGCCACTTGTGACAGGCGACAAGCGCGATGATCAATAAAACCAATGCACCCAGCCAGGGTGTTTTCCAGTCGCGAAATCCCAAAGGAACCAAATTCATCTTAGTCGCGTCGAGCAGATCCAGATACAGCGGGATCGCAAACAAAAAGGCGGCAACTGCGATCAATATGCCGCCACCAGCTACAACGAAACTGATACATAAAAGGCGGGTTTTCCAAAAGGGGCGCGTGTCTACTTCGCGGTAGGCGTCTGTGATGGATACCCGGATTGCATCCACGCCGTTCGACGCGAAAAACACGGCCAGTAGACCGCTGAACGTAAGAGTTTTCCCATCGCTTTGGTGCAATACCGCAGAGAGTTCTTTCACGATGGGGGCGGCAAAAACATCGGGCCATGCACCGAAAACCAGATTGATTACCTTTTGCGAATCCAAACCGCTGCTGCTGACACCGGCCAGAGCCAGTACGAAAATGCAAAAGGGAAACAATGCAAACATCATAGACAACGCAATATGGCTGCTGCGTTGCCATCCCTTTTTATCGTCAAACCGGACAATCGCGTCTTTGAAGGCTCGAAGATAGAGATTTACCGCAATCGATCTTCGGACATCAAAATTTGCGGATTTAGTCATGGTCTGGACCGGTTGCCTTTTTCGGTCCGGTGCCCAGTTCACGTCTTAGCGCTTCCACTTCGGCCTCAAGATCAGCTTTGGTTGCGGTCATTTTAAAGGATTGATGGCTTGCTTTGTTGTCATCGGGGGTGGGGGCGGGCTCTTGCGTGTCCGGGGTTTGCACAACGAATTTGCCATCGGATGCAGCCTGCCAAATGGTGATGAAAAGCCCTGCTGTGACCGGCCCAAGCACCAATCCCACTGCGCCGAAACTCGCCAATCCGCCCAGGGTGCTGACAAAAATCCAAAGGTCAGACATGGCTGCCTCGCGGCCGACAAGCTTGGGACGCAATACGTTGTCGATGGAGCCTACAACCAGCATCCCCCAAAGGGCCAAACCTACTGCTTGAAGATGATCGCCGGTAAAACCCAAATAGATGGCGCCGCAAATCACAACCGGTGTTGCACCGACCGCCGGAATTGCGGCCAAGACCATCATCACAACCCCCCAGAAAATAGCATCGCCTATGCCTGCGGCCCAAAACCCGAGACCACCCAACGCACCTTGGATCATACCAATGGTCAAGGTCCCTTTGATGGTCGCGCGGCTTACCGCGGCAATTCTACCATCCAGACTGGCCTGCAACTCTGGTGGCAAACCTGAATACTGCAAAGTTTGCGCAAACACCGATTTTTTCATCGGCAAAAAGAAGAACAGCGCATAGAGGAAGGCAAATAACTGCAAAATAAAGGCAGAAGTGCCGCTGGTGAAATGGGTCAAAGCCGAGACCAGATAGGACGCCAAATTGCCCAAAAGCTCTGATCCCTTTTCGGCTATCTTTGGTTGAAGTGTGCTGAGATCATCGTGGTAGGGAAACCAGCTCGGAAGTTTCATCTCACCACTTTGCAAAGCGGCGAGATCGTCACTCAGCTCTGATGCAAAACTGGCGGTGCCTTGTATCGTTGTCGATGCTTGGGAAACAGCAAGTGAAGCAATTAGCAGGGTTGGCAGGACAACAATAATCAATCCGACCACCAGAGTAATTCCGCTGGCGGCGTTTTCACGGTTGCCGACTTTCCCTAAAATCCAACGATAAAATGGCTGTGACAGGACGGCGCAAATGCCAGCCAAAATCAGCGCGGTAAGGAATGGAAGCGCGATTTGGAAAAAAATGACCGAAACCAGAAGCGTTGCCAAAACAATTGCTATTGTCTGCGTGGTGGGGCGTTTTGTTCCCGTGCTACCATCTTCTGGCGTTGTATCTGTCATTCTTTGTTCCTCGTGTCTCCGGGAAAGAACCGCTTGTGCGCCGTCTCTGAAACTGTTGTTGCTCATTTACGGTTGTTTTGGCAACGCAAGAAGGTGGATTGCCTGGAGCCGCCTCAAAGGCCCGAGTGCTTTGTATTGGCTGAACCGGACTGACAATCTGGGGGCTTGTTGTGCATCATCGCTGTTTTAAAAGTGCAAATCTTCCGAAAACGGCAAATTAAAATTCCACTCACCCAAGCGTTTTAGAAGGCTCGGATAAAGCAAAGGAATTGCAGATGAGCGGATTGGATATTTTTGCCTGGATCGTTCTGGTCGTTTTGATCATCACGGTTATTGCCGGATTTCTTGTTTTGGCGATTCTGCCCGGAAAAATCGCGAATCAACGCGGTCATCCGCAACATGAGGCAATCAATGTCGCAGGCTGGCTGGGGGCCATCCTTGGTGGTGTGTTTTGGCCATTTGCGTTGATATGGGCCTTTACCAAATCGCCGTTTTTGAACAGCGTACAGCCCGAGGCCCAATCTGCGGATAGCAAAGCGAAGACCGGCGCATGATCGTATTCCTGACCCTGATTTATGTTGCGGTTCTTTTCGTGCTCGTGAAAAGGAAAGTCCTGCCCAACACAAACGCCACTTGGATGTCGACCATCGTTTGGATGGCGGTATTGTTCCTGTTTTTGTTCATTCCGATGCAATGGGGTGCCCCGTCGGGGCCTGTCAAAGTCTTGACGCGCGTTGTTCAGATTATTCCGAACGTAAGTGGTCAGGTGGTCGAAGTCGCTGTGGAGGCAAACGAGCCTTTGACCCAAGGCGATTTGCTGTTCCAACTGGATCCGGAGCCGTTCCAGATCGCGGTTGCCTTGGCAGAGGCGTCTTTGGCGCGTGTCGAGGCACAGGTCAAACAGGACCAAGATAGCCTCGCATCAGCGAATGCCTCGCTGTTTCAGGCAGAATCCCGTGCGTCTCTTGCTCAACAACGGTTTGACGACGACGCGAAACTGGTCCAATCGGGCACCATTTCGCAAAACCGTTTGGAACAGCGGCAGACAGATCTGGATACCGCTGTCGGAGCCGTTGATCAGGCCCGCGCTGCCGTTTCAGCAGCGGAGATCGAAATCGGAGCCGTGACCAAAGGCGGTGTTATTGCCAAGCTGGCCGAAGCAGTGGCAAGGTTGGAGCAAGCACAATGGAACCTCGACCAAACGTCCGTTCGGGCCCCGTCTGATGGCTATGTTACCAACTTGGCATTGGGCTTGGGGCAGCGGGTTACCACCTTGCCTCTGGCTCCGGCTATGGTTTTTGTCGACACTTCTGAAAAGGTAATTCAGACAGACATCCACCAGATCTATCTGCGCCATCTGGAACCGGGACAGACTGTCGAACTGGCATTCAAGTCTATGCCAGGGAAAATTTTATTTGGAACCATTGATCAGATTTTGGATGTGTCATCGCAGGGGCAGGCAAGCACGTCCGGCGCGGTTTTCCAAACGGGGCAAATTGTCAGCGAACCGTTTGCGGTCAAGATCGTTTTGGACAACCCGGAAGACTACGACCATCTGTCGCCCGGCACGGCCGGCAACAGTGCGATTTATACGAACAGCATGGCCGCAACCCACGTCATTCGAAAGGTCATGATCCGTATGACGTCCAACCTCAACTTTTTGAACCCTGCATTGTAGGCGAAACCTTGTGGTGGGCGTTCGCACAGCAGCGCAGATTTGGTTTCACAAACGCCGCCGGGAAACAATATGAACTGTATCTGTCCTGACAGGTGCAGTTTTCTTTTTAAATGGGCAGCTAATCCTGTGCCGGGCAAGCCGTTAGATCGAATTGCGCGACGCCGTTGCCAATCATCCAAACGGGCCTTTTGATGGCCAGATTTTGATCGGAAGCGGTTAAATATCCCCTAAGGCCAAGATCTTGGTCACACATAAGGACAAGCGTTCGCGCGGCTCCATCGCCCATATTGAATGAGCCAGAGTACGTGCGGCTTTGCAAATCGCCGGACATCAGAATGTTTTGCCCTCGTATTGTGACGGATAACGAACGGCCGCAGTCCAAGGCTTCTACCCGCGCTTTCACCTCAAGGTTTTTGCCGACGGGCATGGCGAACCCCACTGCAGTTCCTTGGCCGCGACCGAAGAAGGCTGCGTAGTCACCATGGCACATAGGGTAATACCCCAGTGTTGCCTCTTGCTGCGGTGGTTGATCAGAGGCGGATGGATCACGCGCCAACGGAACAATGCCGATATCGGTCAACCGGCTGGTCTCTTGGGGTTTGGCTTCTTCCTGGTCTTCATCTTGGGCAATGATTACAAAATCCGGCACATGAATGACCACGTCCTCCAAAGGGTCTCTTCCTACAATGGTGAACTCTGGCACCTCGATGATGAGCAAGTTGTCACTGCGCTGGCCCAAAACGTCGCGTGCTTGGACGCCAAAGCCGTCTGTATCGGGCGGTTCATTGATGACCAACTCTGGGGCGTTGATGTTGACTTGCGGGCGTTCGGACTGCGTCAGCGGCTGAGGGGGGAGGGCACCTGTATCGGCATTTTGAGCTGCACCGCTACTGGCCACCGACGATAGGAACACAGCCAGAATATGCGGCCCAAATCGGAGTAAGCTGGTAAACCTAACATTGTCAAACATGGGCAACCGTCCCAAATGCGAGTTGATTTGCTTGAATATCCACGATTTTATTTATGATTGGAAACGCGTCATAGGGGCGGACACCTACGGATAATGTCCTTTTGGGAACCGTCCGAACTGACAACACCTGTCGCACGCGTGCAGGTTCCGGCGTCGGCTGGTGCGATGGCTGTATAGGGAGGGTTTGCTACGGTGAAACCCGGTGATGCGCCTTGCTCTGTCGGAAAGACATCGCAATACCACGGGTGTTCTACGCGCGTTCCGTCACTACGATGTTCCCAATAAGCCCAATCTTTTAGCGTGACGTCCAGTTCGATGAACCCATCCGGTGTCTGGGGCGAAAACACCTGTCCGGGGGGAAGGATATTCACGGTTTGAACCCGAGAGATATCTCCATGGACCGCGCTAACTGTGTGGATCGAACAGCGAACGTCTATCCCTGAGTTGATTGCGGCGACATTGCCTTCAACCTTAACCCTTATCTGAAAAGTCAAATCCGCCAACCCGTAATTTTGGGCCTGCACTGGTTCTGCCGAAGCGAACAAAAATGTCCCCACGGCCGCATACAAAAGTGATTTAGAAATAGGAAAATTCATCAAATACTCCTCAAACGCGGTAGACATTAAATAATATTTGCAGCGGCGGGGGCGTATAAGCACCCAAAGCCCGTGCTACGGTCAAAACATCAAATATGCGGTCATTTTGGTTATCTGATTCCTATTTTGCAACGCTGAAACAGATTTTCCAATGTCCGGATTTTCTGGCGTGCAGGCCCCGCTCGGGGCGGGGGGGCAAAAATATTGGGGTGCTGCGCCGAAAGAGCAAGGCCAGACACCGTTTTGCAAAACGCGCTTCTGAGGGCGGCGGGTGAGGGGGCAAATGGCTTGCATCCCAAAACAAAACTGTTTCCGCCTTAAAAAAGCTGCAAAACTATCGGAAAAATTGCGGTCAAATCACCTTAACTCCAATGTAATTATGAGGGTCTTATGTCATCTTTCGTTCCAATGGATCCAGAAACACTTGAGATTTCGCATCAAGATGCCAAAGCAATTGGGGCATCGCTTGCGGCCGATTATCAATCCAAGACCCCCTATCACTATGGGTGCGTGGACAACTTTCTTCCGATTGAGGTACTGACCCGCGTCCGTGAAGAAGCGCTGGCCATGGGCGATCAAAGCGCCGAGCATTCCAGTGGGAATGAACGGTTGAAAACCTCTTTCAATCCAGACCGTATGCCAGCCTATTCAAAGGCGGTTTTTCGGTCTTTGAATTCACGCGCTTTCATCCAGTTTTTGGAAAACATGTCCGGTATTAAAGGGTTGATCCCTGATCCCTATTTTCTAGGCGGCGGGCTTCACCGCACCAACACCACCGGCTTTCTCGATATTCATGCGGATTTCAACCATCACTCGATTATGAATCTTGAGCGCCGAATGAACGTGCTGATCTATCTCAACCCGAATTGGAAAGAGGAGTATGGCGGCTCTTTCGAGATCTGGACCGATGACATGAAGGAAAAGGTCGACGGGTTTGCTCCGGTGATGAACCGGATGTGTTGTTTTTCAACGGGGTCGGATACCATGCATGGCAACCCTGAACCGGTAAACCATCCAGATGGGGAGCCAAGGCTGTCGATTGCACTGTATTACTATACGGCCACATGGGAAGATGGCCGCGTTGAGCAATCCACAGTGTTTAAGCAACGCCCGGGGTCCAACGATGTCGCCAGCAGTGAGGCGACATTGCGCATCGTTCGCGAAATTGTGCCACCTATTCTTTACCGCAAATCGATGGGTCTTATTCGTAGACTAAAGAATTTGGGTAGCTAAAACGGGCTTTGAAGACGGCGAGACAGACATAGTTTGAGCGTTAAAGCGACCGCGGCCCCGCCTTTTACTTGGCGGGGGCGATCAGAATAGTTTGACGCAGATCCCCGGTTCCACGGTCAAAAATCAGGATTTGATTGCCATCGGTCACAACCGCATACCAGTCCGGCCCTTGTGTGTAGGCCGTTGCAATCGCACCACCGGGTAGGGTGATCACCTCTGGCAGTGGCGCGCGCGCATTGTTATAGCGGTGCCAAATCAATCCCAGGATCATGACGATTCCGGCAATCATAACTGCTGTCAGGACCGTGACCAACACTCGCAAAAAGCGCAGGTTGGGCGGTTCGGGCAAATTTTCGCTCTCTGGGGTGTCCATGACAAACCTATGTATCACCATCTCGGCCAATCCGCCGTCCCGTCTTGATAAAGCTTTGGCGCGCGATGTGCCAGAGGAGGCAGCTCTTTCGCGCACCCGCTTGGTGCGACTGATTGCCGAAGGGGCGGTTTCGCGGCGGGGCACCGTGCTGGATAGTCCCAAATTAGCGGTCGCTGAAGGGGACGTGATTGAAATCAATGTCCCCGAAGCCGTCAGCTATGATGTGGTGGCCCAAGACATCCCGCTCGAGATTGTTTGGGAGGACGATGATTTATGCGTGGTGAACAAGCCTGCGGGAATGGTGGTTCATCCGGCCCCCGGCACACCTGATGGCACATTGGTCAATGCGCTTTTGCACCACTTTGGCGGTAATCTGTCCGGCATCGGCGGCGAATTGCGTCCGGGCATTGTGCACCGTATTGATAAAGACACCAGCGGGCTTTTGGTTGTGGCAAAGTCGGATCGGGCCCATCACGGATTGGCCAAACAGTTCGAGAAACATACAGCGCAGCGTGCTTATCTGGCACTGGTGCATGGGGTCCCTGATCCTGCTGATCCGCGGTTGCGCGGCACTCGTGGCGTGTCTGCTGGTGGCAGCAGCGACATCACGATCACCAGCGGACTGGCGCGGCACAAAACCGAACGCCAGCGTCAGGCTGTGTATTTTGACGGGCAGGGGCGCCATGCGATCACCCATGCCCGTGTGCTGGAGCGTTTTGGCAATCCTGAAACATTGTCCTTGGTGGAATGCCGTCTGGAAACCGGGCGGACCCATCAGATTCGGGTTCATATGACCCACGCGGGGCATTCCCTTGTCGGGGATCCCGTCTATGGCGGACGGCGCAAAGTGTCAGCCAAGGCAATCTCACCCGACGCGTTTCAGGCTGTGACCAAATTTGACCGTCAGGCGCTTCATGCTCGTGAATTAGGGTTCGTTCACCCTGTCACGAACGAAGAGATGTTGTTCCAAGCGGACATCCCTGAGGACATGAACAAGCTGTTGCGCGCCTTGCGATAACACGCAGCCACCACAAGTTGATGGTTTTCACCGTGAAAGTGTGATGATATAACATATCAAATATCATTCCCAACACGGCTCGTTATGAAACTGAACAATCTGGGCGCTTCTTCCTTGCGCAGGCGCAATCGCAAGGCCAATCCAATGAAAACATACGATTCCTTGCCCAAACCCTTGCGAAACTGGATGGCGCAAGCTGCCTTGCCATGGTCCCCAGCGTCTTGTTTGCGGATATGGCGGGCAGCGTTTGCAGCCGGTGGATCAGAAGCCGATGCTTTGGTCCGCTTACAAGACGCAGAAAGGGTCTGCTTGTCCAAAGACCGATGCATATTTCAAAATGGCGGGATTCCTGACTGTTGAGAGTGAGCGCATGCAGGTTAGTACGCTGTAACACAGAGCACCTGTGCGTGAGCGCAGGGTTACACGGGTTACATAGCCGGTTAGCAGGATTACATTAGTATCAACAAACCGGAGCGCGCCTCTTGCAATTGGTGTTAGCGCTCCCCATCTGAATGTTAACGGTCATAACATTGATTGGAGGAACAGGGATAATGAGCAATTACGCAAACCTTCCAGCCCCAACGCCTGAAGGCGGGCTGAACCGCTATTTACAAGAAATCCGCAAGTTTCCCTTGCTGGAGCCTGAAGAAGAATTCATGGCCGCCAAAGCTTGGGTCGAAAAAGAAGACAGCCGCGCCGCGCATAAACTGGTGACCAGTCACCTGCGTTTGGCTGCCAAGATCGCAATGGGCTATCGTGGCTATGGTCTGCCGCAAGCCGAAGTTGTGTCCGAAGCAAACGTTGGTCTGATGCAGGCGGTGAAACGCTTTGATCCCGACAAAGGGTTTCGTCTGTCGACCTATGCCATGTGGTGGATCCGCGCCTCGATTCAGGAATATATCCTGCGGTCGTGGTCGCTGGTGAAAATGGGCACGACCTCGGCGCAAAAGAAGTTGTTCTTTAACCTGCGCAAAGCCAAATCCCGTATTGGCGCGTTGGAAGAGGGCGATCTACGCCCCGAGCACCTGACCAAAATCGCCACAGATCTGGGCGTGTCTGAAAAGGACGTTATCTCGATGAACCGGCGGATGTCGGGCGGGGATGCGTCGCTGAACGCCACGGTTGGATCCGAAGGCGAAGGCACCATGCAATGGCAAGACTGGCTTGAGGACGAAGATGCCGATCAAGCCGGCGACTACGCTGAACGCGATGAGCTGGAAGCACGCCGCGCCTTGCTGGCTGAATCGATGGATGTGTTGAACGACCGGGAAAAGGATATTCTAACGCAGCGCCGTCTGGCCGAAAACGCTGTCACGCTCGAAGATCTGTCCGGACAGTATGACGTCAGTCGCGAACGCATTCGCCAGATCGAAGTGCGTGCTTTTGAAAAGCTGCAAAAGCGCATGCGTGAATTGGCCCGCGACCAAGGCATGTTGGTTCGCACTTAAACCCGAAGATCACTTCTTCCCCGACAAAGGCCTCTTTCCTCCTTCCGGAAAGGGGCCTTTGTTTTTGCGCTAAGCTGGCATAGGTTTCGCGCTAACATGAGGGGGATTGATTATGACATATGTTCGTTGGGGAATTTTGGGCGCGTCTAAGTTTGCGCGGGAACATATGGGGCCAGCCCTGAATGCGGGTGGCCGTGGACGGTTGGCGGCTTTGGCGACCTCGTCGGAAGACAAGGCCAGGCCGTTTCAAAACCTGGCCCCCGGCATCACAGTGCATGACAGTTACGATGCGCTGATACATGATCCTCAAATCGATGCGGTCTATATACCGCTGCCAAATCACTTGCATGTCGAATGGGCGTGCAAGGCGCTCAAGGCCGGAAAACATGTGCTGGTGGAAAAACCGCTGGCGATGTCTGCACCGGATTTTGATCGGGTGATTGCACTGCGTGATCAGACAGGGTTGGTGGCCGCAGAGGCCTATATGATCGTGCATCACCCTCAATGGATTCGGGCCAAAGCGCTTGTTGAAGAAGGGGCGATTGGCAAATTGCTGCGTGTGTCAGCGGCGTTTTCCTACAACAATGCCGAAGAAACCAAAAATATCCGCAATGACCCGACCAAAGGCGGCGGGGCAATTCCTGACATCGGTGTCTATATCTACGGTGCCGCCCGCTTTGTCACCGGCGAAGAGCCGGAGCAAATCCTGACAACGGAAATCAAACGCGAGCACGGGGTCGATGTCTGGAGCCATATCACAGCCCAGTTTCCGTCCTTTCATTACACGGGTGTTGTGTCGATGCGCATGGCCCCTTGGCAAGAAATGGTGTTCCACGGTGACACAGGCGTCATGCGCCTAAGTGCGCCGTTCAATGCCAATTCCTATGGCGAAGCGCGGATTGAGCTCCAAACCCAAGGTCGCGCTGGGCTGGAAGTACAGGTCATTCGCTACCCTGCAGATAATCATTACGTGCTTCAGGTCGAAGCATTTAATGCTTCGGTTCTGGATGGAACTGAGTATCCGTGTCCTTTGGAGTTTAGCAAAGGCACACAGCAGATGATTGATATGGTTTGGGAAAAAGAGAGCGGGGAATAACCCCCGCCCATTTGGTCGTCTTTGGTATTATGGCTTGTCAAATATCCTGAATGGTGATGACCACTTTTCCGGTAGATTTGCGCGTCCGCAAAAGCTCCATTCCTTCTGCTGCACGCTCCATCGGAAGGATATTGCTGACATGCGGCGTGATCCGGCCCTGGCTGTGCCACTCCATCAGTTGCGACAATGATCCTGTCAAAACTTCGGGGCGGAATGACAAGTAGCCGCCCCAATAGACACCCAGAACCGAGATATTCTTGACCAGAAGATGATTGGCCTTGATTTGCGGGACGTCGCCGCTTGCAAAGCCGATGGTCAGGATGCGGGCTTCGGGGTTGCATGACCGGAAGGCAGCCGTAAACTGATCTCCACCGACGGGGTCATAGACCACATCCGCACCGCCCAGTTTTTTCATTTCGGCGCGAATGTCTTGAGTGCTGGCATCAATCAAATGATCTGCACCGGCCTGTTTTGCGGCTTGCAGTTTATCGGCACCGCGGGCGCACGCGACAACAGTGGCCCCCATCAACTTACCAATTTCGACAGCTGTAAGACCGACGCCGCCAGCGGCCCCGAGAACCAAAAGAGTTTCGTCAGGCTGCAAGCGGGCCCTATGATCCAGCGCCACATGCGATGTTCCATAGGCGATTTGCAGGGCGGCAGCGTCTGTCCAACCCATACTGTCCGGAATTTTGACTGCGCGCGCTGCGTCAAAGCACCCGAATTCGGCCAGACCACCCTGACCACCAAAGACGGCAACACGATCCCCGATGTTGAAGCCAGTCACCCCGGCACCAACCTTATCAACGATGCCTGCAACCTCCATCCCCAAGGTGAACGGCAGTGCAGGTGTTTCTTGATATGTCCCCTTCATCATCAAGAGATCGGCGAAATTCAGCCCGCAGGTCGCGATCTTCAATCGCAGCTCTTGGTGTTTTGGCTCGGGTGCTTCACAATCTATGATTGAAGGTGGGGATTCGTGACTGATGAGTCGATAGGCGCGCATAGCTGTCTCCGGTTGTTATGCGCATCAGTGCAAAATCCAGCTATGCCTGTCAAACAGTGCAGGGGCACAAAGTGGGGCAATTATGAACGAGGAGATAACAGATGGATTGCAACTTTGTGTTGATTTGCGAGCAATTTTACCATCTTTAAGGCTGCATATGCCTTGATTTTAACCTCATTTTTGCTGTATCAATTTACGTTATGAAGCGCACAGGTTCGGGTTGAGTAATCAAAAAGCGCTTGGCGCGCTTTATTGGCCCGCCCAAGAAACAATGAACGGGAATCGAAAAATGGCGCATCCGGTAGATGTACATGTCGGCAAACGAATTCGTCACCGCCGGTGGTTGGTGGGAATGACGCAGCAGCAGCTGGCCGAAAAAGTTGGAATCAAGTTCCAACAGATCCAAAAATACGAAACCGGTGCCAACCGCGTCAGCGCGTCCCGGCTTTGGGATATTGCTGAAGCTTTGGAGGTGCCAGTCAGCTTCTTCTTCGAAGGCATTGAAGCCGAGGGGACCCAGTCCAGCACATCTGACAACGTTCCGGCCGATATTTTGGGTGACAAAGAAGCACTTGATCTGGTGCGGTCCTATTATGCAATTCCAGAAAACCAACGTCGTCGCTTGTTCGAATTGGCACGGGTTTTGTCCGACGTTGCTTGAGCCAAACGCGGCCCTGCGGTAACAGGTCTTTGAACTGTACCGGAGGGCGCGCAATTGCTGCCACTAAACCTACAATCAGACCTGATTCAAACTGCTGAGGCATTGGCTGACGCGGCGCGACTGGCGATTTTGCCTCACTTTCGATCGGCGAATTTGCAGGCAGATAACAAGCTGAGCCAAGGGTTCGATCCGGTAACCCAAGCCGACCGCGCTGCCGAAATCGCCATGCGGGATGTTCTGGCCGAACGCCGTCCGATGGATGCGATTTTTGGCGAAGAATTTGGTGTTACTTCTGGCGAAAGCGGGCTCACTTGGGTTTTGGATCCCATTGATGGCACCCGAGGCTTTCTTTCCGGAACGCCCACTTGGGGGGTGTTGATTGCACTGTCTGATGAAAGCGGCCCCCAAATGGGGATCATCGACCAACCCTACACAGGTGAGCGGTTTATCGGAGGATTTGGACGCGCAGATTGGACCGGTCCGCATGGCGGCGGTACTATGCAAGTGCGGACAACCCAAACTATTCAAGATGCGATCGTTTTTACCACATTTCCTGAGGTTGGCACACCTGAACAAGCCGCTGCATTCGGCCGGGTGGCGGCCCGCGCCAAGCTGGCTCGTTATGGTATGGATTGCTATGCCTATGCTCTTTTGGCGGCAGGTCACATTGACTTGGTCATCGAGGCGGGATTGCAAGCCTATGACATTCAGGCCCCAATTGCGGTAATTGAGGCTGCTGGTGGTATTGTCACGGATTGGGAAGGCAACCCGGCGCACAATGGCGGCACGGCGCTGGCCGCGTCGACACCGGAACTTCATGCTCAGGCCTTGGCTTTGCTGAAAAAAACTGGATAAATAACCTAAGCTGCACGGTGTGTCCTTCCCTTTTCTGGCACCGTTTGGCTTCGAAACACCGAAAAGGGCGGAGATCGTGATGAAGGAATTCCTCATCCGCAACGCCCTTACTGTCCTGACGATGGATGATTTGGGCCGCGAGTTGACCAAAACTGATATTCGTCTAAAGGGCGGAGTCATTGCGGAAATTGGCCAAAATCTGCACAGCACTGGCGAGGTGATTGATGCATCTCACTGCGTTGTGACGCCTGGGTTGGTCAATACCCACCACCACTTGTACCAAACTCTGACCCGTGCCGTTCCGGGGGGGCAGGATGCCCTTTTGTTCGGCTGGCTCCAGACGCTCTACCCGATCTGGTCGCGGTTTGGCCCGGAAGAAATGTTTATCTCCGCTCAAATAGGGCTGGCAGAGCTGGCGCTGTCGGGGTGTACGCTGAGCTCGGACCACTTGTATTTGTATCCCAACGGATCGCGACTTGAGGATACGATCCATGCCGCAACAGAGCTGGGGATTCGTTTTCACCCGACGCGTGGAGCCATGAGCATCGGCGAAAGCGCAGGCGGCTTGCCGCCTGACAGTCTGGTTGAGGACGAGGGGAGCATTCTTGAAGATTGCATCCGGGTTATTGACAGTTTTCACGACAGTTCTGACGGGGCGATGGTTCGGGTTGGTGTTGCGCCATGTTCGCCGTTTTCGGTGAGTCGCGAATTGATGCGCGATGCTGCGCTTCTCGCACGCGACAAAGGGGTGATGATGCACACTCACCTTGCGGAAAACGAAGAAGATATAGCCTATAGCGAGGCGCAATTTGGCTGCCGACCTGGGCAATATGCCGAAGATCTTGGTTGGACCGGGTCCGATGTCTGGCATGCGCATTGTGTGAGACTGGACGGGCAAGAGATTGATCTTTTCGCAAAATCCAAGACTGGTGTCGCCCATTGCCCTTGCTCGAACTGCCGGCTTGGATCCGGGATTGCTCCGGTGCGTGCAATGCGCGACGCAGGGGTTCCGGTCGGGCTTGGGGTGGATGGATCTGCCAGCAATGATTCAAGCAATCTGATGCTAGAAGCCCGGCAAACCATGCTTTTACAACGCGTGTCACAGGGGGCTGATGCTATGAGCGCCCGGGAGGCATTGCGTATCGCAACCCGTGGCGGTGCCGAAGTCTTGGGCCGGTTTGATTGCGGTCAAGTTGCGGTCGGGAAACGGGCGGATCTGGCGCTTTGGAACGTCAGTGGCATTGAAAGCGCTGGCAGTTGGGATCCGGCTGCTTTGGTCCTTGCCGGGCCGACACGGGCCCAACACCTTTTCGTTGAGGGGCGGCAAGTGGTGCGCGACGGTCACGTTGTCACAATTGACCTCGAGAAGGCCATTGTTAAACAGAATCGGCTAGCACAGGGTTTGTCACAATAGGGTGCTCCTGAAATGTAAGGAATTGCGATGACGCGCTTGGTTTTGGTTTTGATGATGGTGTTTGGTCTTTCAACAGCTGTTTATGCACAACAAGCGCGTCAAATGATCAACGGTCTAAGGGCTGAACAAGGGCTGGGCCCTGTGAAACCATCCAGTCGATTGGAACAGGCAGCCATGGCCCATGCCATGGACATGTCGCGCAACACATTCTTTGCACATCAAGGGTCTGACGGTTCCAGCCTCATGCAACGGGTGCGGCGCACAGGCTATGGCCCCTGTGTCGTTGCCGAAAATATCGCACAAGGGCAGGGCAGCCTGACCGAGGTCATGACCGGTTGGGCCGCCTCTGACGGGCATCGCAAAAACCTGCTGAACAGCAAAATCACCGAATACGGTCTGGTCAAAGCACCAGGAGACTATTGGGTGATGGTGCTGGGAAGCTCGGGATGTTCTTGAATTTGCGACGAACTCTTTAAGGTGCAGCCGGTTTCATTTGTTTGCCTGCGACATAGGTGGATGCAATTGCCCGGTCATCGCCCATCATAATTGTGGGGAATAGAGCCTCCCAAATGTCTTGGGCGCGGGTGCTGCGCTGCGCAATTGCCGGTGTTGACGCCAGATCGAGCACGACAAAATCTGCCTCCATTCCCGCGCCCAGATTTCCTATGCGGTTGTGTTGATGGAGTGCCCGCGCAGATCCGGAAGTGGCAAGCCAGATCAATTGTGCAGCATGAAGCGGCGTACCGCGCAATTGCCCGATCTCATAAGCGGCAGCCATACTGCGGAGCATCGAAAATGAAGAACCGCCGCCAGTATCTGTCGCTAAGCCAACGATCTGGCCATCAGACTTCAACCCGCCCATGTCGAACAGGCCCGACCCGATAAAGGTGTTTGAGGTTGGGCAATGAACAAGAGCGGCCCCATGTTCCAACAATTTGGCCTTTTCGCGGTCCTCAAGATGGATGGCGTGGCCATACAGGCCCCTTTCTCCGAGCAGGCCAAAAGCCTCATAGGTATCCAGATAATCGCGCGCTTGCGGATATAGCGATTTAACCCAAGCGATTTCATCGGTCTGCTCGCTCAGATGGGTTTGCATCAGGCAATCTGGGTGCTCGGTCCACAGCGCGCCAAGCGCTTCAAGTTGCTCCGGCGTAGATGTCGGAGAAAACCGCGGCGTTATGACATAAGAGGCACGCGCTTTTCCGTGCCATTTGTTCAAAAGTCTTGCGCTGTCATCGTAAGCGGATTTTGGCGTGTCGCGCAGCCCGTCCGGTGCATTGCGGTCCATACAGGTTTTACCGGCAGCAATTCGCATACCACGCGCCCGCGCTGCGGTGAACAAAGCGTCGACTGATTCCGGATGGATCGTGCAAAACGAACAAACGCTGGTTGTCCCGTTTGTCAGCAAAAAATCCAGATACCGTTCGGCAATTTCTGCCGCATAGTCTGCATCGCCAAACCGCATTTCTTCTGGGAAGGTATAGCTGTTCAGCCAATCTATCAGTCGTTTTCCCCAACTGGCGATGATTCCGGTTTGCGGATAGTGGGCATGGGCATCCACGAATCCTGCGACGATCAAGCCATCCCCGTGATCCACGGTCGGTGCCCAAGGATACGCAGCGCGCAAATCTGCAGCCGGTCCGACAGCATGAATTATCCCGTCTTCGACCAGAATGGCACCACGGGTTTCATGCTTGGCCGCATCGAGCCCATCGGCAAACGGATCGCCCTCAAAGCGCAGCGTTTGACCAAGGTGTAGCGTGGGTTGGGTCATGACATCTCCTGTCCTGGCAGCATACCTTATGCTCAAGAGTGCTAAGGGTAAATTACTGCGCCAGCTAAGTGCAAGTGGTCTGTTCCCCAACGCGGCCATCCTCTACAGTCAGGGCGAATTGACCGGGGGCGCAAATGGCCGAAATCAACCAGCAGCAAATATCCGATTCTGATACAGAATACGCCTTGGATCGCAAAAACGTCGCCCGGATCTTGTTTGCGGTGGATCGTGCTGATCGGGACGCATTGGTTCAGCTGATGGAGCCGCTGCACGCGGCCGATATCGCCGACTTGTTGGAGCAGATCAACGGTGCCGACCGGGCGGCGCTGGTGCGTCTGTACGGGCAGGATTTCGACGGTGATATCCTCTCCGAGCTGGATGAAACTATCCGTGAAAGTGTGATTAGCATCTTGCACCCCGAGGTTTTGGCCGAGGCGGTGCGAGACCTTGAAACCGATGATGTTGTTGACCTGCTAGAGGATCTGGACGAACCGCAACACGAAGCGATTCTTGATGCTCTTGAAGACAGTGACCGGGCCGCTGTTGAACAGTCGATGACCTATCCGGAATTCTCGGCAGGCCGTTTGATGCAGCGCGAAGTCGTTATGGCTCCGGATCATTGGAACGTAGGCGAGACCATCGATTTTCTGCGCAATGCAGAGAGTTTACCAGAACAGTTTTATCACGTTGTTTTGGTTGATCCCCGGATGCGTCCGCTTGGCAATGTCACTTTGGGGCGGCTGATGTCGTCCGGTCGCGCAACGCTGTTGGCTTCGATTCTGGAAGAAAGTTTCCAAACCATTCCGGTCACACAAGATGAGGGCGATGTGGCCTATGCGTTCAACCAATATCATCTTATTTCAGCGCCGGTTGTGGATGAAAACGACCGTTTGGTTGGCGTGATTACCATTGATGATGCCATGGCGGTTTTAGACGAAGAAAACGAAGAGGACATCTTGCGATTGGCCGGTGTGGACAGCGAAAGCCGACTGTCTGATCGCGTCGCTGATACCATCAAACGGAGGCTGCCTTGGCTTGCGGTCAACTTGCTGACGGCGGTGTTGGCATCCTTGGTCATCGCCCAGTTCGAAGCTGCGATTGGTCAACTGGTGGCATTGGCGGTTTTGATGCCCATTGTGGCGTCTATGGGGGGCAATGCAGGGACACAATCGCTGACAGTTGCAGTGCGGGCCTTGGCCACCAAAGATTTGACCGGTGCCAATGTCTGGCGCGTGATCAGGCGTGAAATTTTGGTGGGGTTTGTGAACGGGGTGGTTTTTGCCGTGATCATGGGGGCGGTTGGCGTCTTTTGGTTTGGTTCGCCGGGTCTTGGCGCGGTGATTGCGGCGGCGATGGTGATCAACCTTGTGGTTGCCGGGCTGTCGGGAATTGCTGTCCCGCTTGTGATGGAAAAGGCCGGGGTCGATCCTGCTTTGGCATCGGGGACATTTGTCACGACGGTAACCGATGTGGTTGGTTTTTTTGCCTTTTTGGGCTTGGCCACGATTGTTTTGCTTTAGGGGGCGGGAATGACACTAGACGATCAAAAAGCGCAGGCGCGCAAGGATGCTTTTGCACGGCGCAAGATTGCCTTTGACACCCGTCTTGGAGGTGCCTCGGGCCATTTGAGTTCAGTTTTAGCGGGATATCGCGGCGTACCATTGTCTGGCTACATGCCCATCCGGACGGAAATCAATCCTGTCCCAGCAATGGAAGAAGCCGCAGCGCATGGACCTGTCGGGGTTCCAGTGATTACGGCCGCTGGTCAGCCATTGCGGTTTGCCGAGTGGGAGCCGGATTGTGCATTGGAAGATGGGCCATTTGGCGCAAAAATTCCTGCGGATTTGGTTTATTTCGAGCCAGAGATTTTAATTGTCCCGCTGGTTGCCTTCAGCCGTGACGGTGGCCGTTTGGGCTATGGCGGCGGGTTTTATGACCGGACTCTGGAAGGGCTGCGCGCCAAGCGTGCGACGCTTGCCATCGGGTTCGCTTTTGCCGCGCAAGAAGCAGACAATCTACCGCTCGAGGCCACCGATCAGCCGCTAGATATGATTGTCACCGAGAATGGTGTTTTGCAGATCAGCTAACGTTGGGAGCCAGAACCTTTGTCAGCCCTTCGACCGATATTTGCACGGGTTTGCGCCACGGTCCGTTGGCTTTAACGATAAAAGCACCCAATCCGATCAGCAAAAGCACAGGCATTGCAACGGCGCTTAACCGGTCGCTGCTGAGGCCCGAGATCCCGATGGCAATGGCAAGACCCAACCCGCCAGCCAAGGTGAGCAGGCCAACTGCAAACATGGCCCATTGTGCACCGGGGGAGTCGCCCAGATACACCGGCAAAGCGGAATTGTGACTGGCAAGCAGCTGCGCAACGCTGGCACACAAAGCCAAATGCGCTGCGCGGTCGGGATCATCGTCGCCAGCGGCTGACCCGATGTTCAAGGCGATTTGAGTGGTTCCCGTTGGGGAAACCAAGTCGAGCCGGGTCATACGGCTGTCGGCGATCCGGTGGTTTACCCAACGCAACCGTGTCACAGATCTTAGATCGCAATCGCCATCCGGCCCCGTCAGGGTGTGACCGGCAATGTGCCAGTCAGCAACCCTGCGCAAGAGGGCCGGGCGAAAGGAAAAGACCTCAGCCAAGGGCGCGCCACCCGATATCACGGCGCACAAAGCCGTCTGGCCAATCTACACCATCCACCAAAGCGTAAGCGCGATCGCGGGCCTCTTGCAGGGTCGCGCCGCGCGCTGTTGCGTTGAGAACGCGGCCACCGGTGGCCAATATCTGTCCGGCCTCAGACGCGGTGCCTGCATGGAACATCATATTGGTGCTGTCATTGGCCAGCGCATCCAAGCCATTGATCCGTGACCCTTTTTGATAAGGCCCAGGGTAACCGTTTGCCGCCATAACAACGGTTACAGCATGGTCATCAGCCCAAGTGACCTGCGCCTCTTCCAAGCGGCCTTCGGCGCAAGCTTGCATCAAATCCAGTGCTTGTGCGCCGAGGCGGAGCATCAAAACCTGACATTCGGGGTCGCCAAAGCGGACGTTATATTCCACCAAACGAGGCTGGCCGTTTTCAATCATCAACCCGACATAGAGCACACCTTGATAGGGCGCACCGCGACGGGTCATTTCCGCCATTGTCGGACGCACGATTTCATCCAGCGCCTTTTGAGTGACAGCGTCGTCCATGATCGGGGCAGGGGAATAGGCACCCATACCACCGGTGTTCGGGCCGGTATCGCCTTCGCCAACACGTTTGTGATCTTGGGCGGTGCCGATGGGCAGGCAGGTGTCGCCATCGACCAGCACAAAGAACGACGCCTCTTCGCCGGTCATGAATTCTTCGATTACCACCTCAGCACCCGCAGCGCCAAAACTGCCACTAAACATATCGTCGATGGCAGCTTCGGCCTCTTCAACGGTTTCGGCGATGATGACGCCCTTGCCAGCAGCCAACCCGTCGGCTTTGACAACAGTCGGCGCGCCGGTCTGGTGTACATGCGCTTTGGCAGCATCCGCATCGGTGAAATGGCCGTAGGCTGCAGTTGGGGCTTTTGCCGCGTCGCAAATTTCTTTGGTAAAGCTTTTGGATGCTTCAAGTTTGGCTGCCGCAGCCGACGGCCCAAAGACGGATACACCGGCTTCGCGGAGGCGATCAGCCACACCGTTTGCCAAAGGGGCCTCTGGGCCGATGATCACCAGATCAATGGCGTTTTCGCTGACGAATTCCGCCACGGTGCCGCCATCGTCTATATCAAACTGGGCGCATTCCGCGATCTGCGCGATGCCGGCATTTCCGGGGGCAACGATCAACTTGTCGCACTTGGGGTTTTGCAAGGTTGCCCATGCCAAAGCGTGCTCTCGCCCGCCGCTTCCGAGAATAAGGATGTTCATGGCGCGCTCCTGTCTTGGCCTTGCTTGCTCGGCGTTCTAAAGTCACAAGGAGCCAAGGGCAAGCGAGGCATCATGGACCTTTTCGACGACGGACCAGAAGACGTGGGCGGCAACGCACCGGAATTTACCGTGACCGAGCTTTCGGGGGCGGTCAAACGCACAATTGAGGGCGAGTTTTCATTTGTCCGGGTCCGCGGTGAAGTCGGGCGGGTCAGCCGACCACGATCAGGCCACATCTATCTTGACCTCAAGGATGACAAATCGGTCATCGCGGCGATTATGTGGAAAGGTGTCGCATCGCGGCAGCAAACCCAACCCGAAGAAGGAATGGAAGTCATCGCCACCGGCAAGATGACAACCTTTCCGGGGCAGTCGAAATACCAATTGGTGCTTGAGGAAATTCGCCCCGCTGGTGCCGGAGCGCTGATGGCGATGCTGGAAAAGCGCAAGGCGCTTTTGCAATCCGAAGGGCTATTCGCGCCGGAGCGCAAGAAAAAACTGCCCTATCTGCCCGACGTCATTGGAGTTGTAACATCCCCCTCGGGCGCTGTTATTCGGGATATCCTGCACCGGCTGCGGGACAGGTTTCCGCGCAAAGTGTTGGTGTGGCCAGTGGCGGTGCAGGGCACCAAATGCGCCCCCGAAGTGGCGCGCGCAATCGAAGGTTTTAACGCAATGACGCCCGGCGGCGCATTGCCTAGACCGGATTTGTTGATTGTTGCACGTGGTGGCGGCTCGGTCGAAGACCTTTGGGGGTTTAACGAGGAGCTGGTGGCGCGGGCCGCGGCGGCCTCGGACATTCCTTTGATTTCGGCGGTTGGGCATGAAACAGATACGACCTTGATCGACTTTGTTTCCGACATGCGGGCCCCAACACCGACGGCGGCAGCTGAACTGGCTGTGCCGGTTCGGATGGAGCTTTTGGCAGGGCTGCGTGATTACAACGCCCGTATAACGCGGGCAGTTGGACAGCGGTTGGACCAACGTGGCCAGCGGTTGCGCGATGTATCTCGTGCCTTGCCGCGTGCCGACACCCTTTTGGAAGGGCCGCGACAACGGCTTGATATACAAGGCGATAAATTGCCACTGGCCCTGCGCCGCTTGGTGGATCAGCAGAGACTAAGGTTGTCTGAGAGCGCCGGAAGTTTGCGGCCGTCTGTTCTGGGGCGAGCAATTGCAGTAGAGCGCGGCCGGGTATCGGACCGGGCCATGCGGCTGTCCCCTGCGCTTGCAAGGCTGGTCGCAACCCGGCGTGAAGCCTTGGCGCGGCGATCGGACGGTCTGTCTTTGCGGCCAATCCGTCGGGAAATCTCGGCCCAATCAGATAGATTGACGGGCCTGTCCCGCCGTTTGGACGAAGCGCAAAATCAACGCATCGCCGAGATTCGCCAAAGGCTGGGTGCCTTGGACCGGTTGCGCGAAACTTTGGGGTATAAAGAAACGCTGCGCCGCGGCTATGCGGTGGTGCATGGCGACGGGCATGTGGTCACCAACAAAGCGGCGGCCGAGGCTGCATCAGGTCTGGAGATTGAATTTGCAGACGGAAAGATGCGAATTGGCGGCGGCCCAAGCCCCCGAAAAGCAGCCAAAAAACCAAAGCCGGAGCAAGGCAGCCTGTTTTAGTGATACGGAAGTGCTCCTATCCTTATGGCAGGCTTTCTTTTTGTGCTGCACTCGCATAGGATTTGCTGCGATGCTGCATCGTAGGGGAGGCGAAGATGGCCGAAACAATTAAACCGCTCTTGATAAAGCGCTACGCCAGTCGGCGTCTTTATAACACTGAGACGTCGGACTATGTGACCCTTGAGGACATTGCGGGCTTTATCCGTGATGGCCGCGACGTTCAGATTATTGACCTGAAATCGGGTGATGACCTGACCCGTCAGTATCTTTTGCAAATTGTGGCCGAACACGAAAGCAAGGGCGAAAGTGTTCTTCCGATCAATATTCTGACCGATCTGGTGCGCAGTTATACCACCCAAGCAGGCAGCTCCGTTCCGCAGTTTCTGGCGGCCAGTTTCGACATGTTCCGTGACAGCCAATCCCAATGGGTTGAGAAAATGGGTGGCATGAACCCCATGGCCAAAATGAACCCGTTGTCGGGCATGCCGGGTTTTGAAGCCATGCAGGCGCAGCAAGAGGCCTTTATGAAGGCGATGACCGGCGGCGCTGCAGCTGGTCAGACAGGTGCCAAGAAGGATGTTCCTGAAAAGGAAGAAGACTTGGATGCCATTCGCAAACAGCTGAGCGATCTGCAGGTCAAATTGTCGAAAATGAACAAGTAGTTTTCTCAAACTCATGTTTGAGCGGCGACACGAGAAGGCGGGGTTTGCCCCGCCTTTTGCTTGTAAAAAGCCCTAGGTTCCGTAGACGCGTAGCGGTCCCATCACTTGTTCCACAGCCTGTAGCAACACTTCCGCGACCATATCGCATTCGCTCTCGGTGAGACGGGCGGGCAACCTTGTGTCGCAGGCTCGCATCAACATTGAACGGGTTTGCGGCAGGTCGGTTTGCTCTGGCAGGAACTGCCAGTTCCAAAAGGCACGGGCATTGTCTGAAGACAAACCAAAGACCTGAATTTTGACTCCCAAAGACTCTGCAGCGGCGACAATGGCCAGAACATCTTCGTCCTGCAGGCCGACAAGGTTGAATTGCAGCGAATCCGGAGCCCTCTGTTCAGCCGGTAGTTTTTCCGGAACGCTGATCCAAGGACTGCGATTGATGGTGCTGGCCACGCGGTCATGATTGCGCCGGCCATCATTTACCCGCTGGGTCAGAACAGTCAATTGCGGGCGGATCACAGCGGCTGACAGGTTGGACAGGCGCAAGTTGTACAGCGGCAGTTTGTTCTGCGAAAGCGCAAACGCGGCCTCCAGCTCAGGACAATTGTCTTTGCGGTCCATATGCTTGCGCCAGTTGTGTTCATAGGCTCCGGACAAGATCACGGCGCGGGCGATCAGATCGGCGTCATCGGTTACCATGATACCGCCTTCGCCAGCGTTGATCATCTTGTAGCTTTGGAAGCTGAAACAGCCGACTTTGCCAATGGTGCCGATGTTCTGACCATTCCAAGTGGTTCCCAGACTATGCGCGGCATCTTCAATCACCGGAATGTTGCGGGCAGTGCACAGAGACATGATCGCATCCATATCGGATGTGTGGCCACGCATATGGCTGATGATCACGGCTTGGACCCCTTCCAGTTTGGCCGCGAAATCCCCTAGATCGATCCGGTAGTTGTCTTGGACCTCACACAGAACCGGTACGCAATCCGCGTGTATGACCGCAGATGGTACAGCCGCAAAAGTAAAGGCCGGGATCATCACACGCGCATCGCGGGGCAAGCCAAGCGCCTTGAGAGACAAGAACAAGGCCGCAGAGCAGCTGCTGACCGCCAAGGCGTATTTACTGCCCAAAAGGCTGGCAAATTCCGTTTCCAACAAAGCGACAGGGGCATCCTTTGGGGCGGTGTAGCGAAACAGATCTCCTGACTGCAAAAGTCGGTCAATTTCGGCGCGGGCAGTTGCAGGGATGGGTTCGGCATCGTGCATATTGGGAAGCATGAATTTCAATTTCCTGAATTCCAGTTTCCGATATTCTTAATGTATAGCGGTGCGCAGGCCAAGAATTTTCCGCCAATATACGCGAATTTTCATCGTAACGTCATGTAAAGGTATGAAATTTAAAGGCCGAACCGATCGCGCATCGCAAACCACGTCATTGCCAGTGCCAGTAGCGGTGATCGCAGCCCCGCCCCCCCGGGAAAGCTGGGGCTGGGTAGCGCTGCAAAGGCATCAAAACCGTTTGACTGGCCCTTGATAGCCTCAGCCAGCAAGCGTCCGGCTTGGATGGCATTGCCGACACCGTGGCCGGAATAGCCCGAGGCCGACAGCATATTGGGGCCAACCCGTGCCAAATGGGGCATGCGTTTGACCGTGATCGCCAGCGTGCCGCCCCAGGCATAGTCCAGCTCGACATCTTTGAGGCTGGGGAACACCTTTAACATCGGTTTTGACACCACGGCGCGAATGTCGCTCGGAAAGCGGTAGCCATAGCTTTCGCCGCCGCCAAACAGCAGGCGCTTGTCTTCGGACAGACGGAAATAATTTACGACAAACTTGTCATCTGCGACTGCGACATCGCGGGTCAGCACGTCGGCGGCGCGCGGGCCAAGCGGTTTGGTCGCTACGATAAAGTTATTGATCGGCATCACCCGCGCGGCGACCTTGCGGTTCAACCCGCCCAAGTATCCGTTGGCGGCAAAGATCACATGATCGGCCTCGACATGACCGGCGTCCGTAGCGATCCGCGCTTTGCCCCCGGGTTTGACATGATGGACATGGGCGCGTTCATAAATCCGCGCGCCCGCATCTGCAGCGGCCCGTGCCAGCCCCAAAGCCAACCGCAACGGGTGCAGATGCGCGGCCCCCTTATCCAGCATTCCGCCTTGATAGTCGGGCGACGGACAGAGGCTGTGAAACTGCTGTCGATTCAAAATCTCAACCGGATAGTTATAGTGCTTTGCCAAATGCTCGGCGTAGCCATGTGTCCAAGCTGTGGACTTGTCCGAGGTTGCAGCCCAAGCGACACCATCCTTTAGCGCGCAGTCAATGCTGTGCTTGGCAATTAGATCGCGCACCAACGCCTTGGCGTCTTGGCCCAAATCCCACATTCTATGGGCTGCGTCATGGCCCACCATGGCCTCTAGTGTTTCTTGGTCCTGCCTTTGGCCTGATCCCAACTGCCCGCCGTTTCGTCCCGATGCGCCAAAACCGACGCGGTGTGCCTCCAGCAAGACGACATCCACACCTGCCTGTGCCAAATGCAAAGCCGCTGACAGGCCGGTAAAGCCGCCGCCAATGATACAGACATCCGCCGATGCCGCGCCTTTCAGGTTGTCGAACTGGGGATAATCACCGGCGGTGGCCGCATACCAGCTGTCTGGATGCGAGCCGCGTTTGTCATTGGAAAACAGGAGGTTCACGCCGTCCCCCTATACGTTCAGAAGCAAATGTTCACGCTCCCACGGCGAAATCACTTGCAAGAATTCATCATATTCCGCCCGCTTGACGATTTCATAGACCCGCGCAAAATCAACTCCCAACACCTCGTGCAAAGACTCTGCCTTGGCAAAGAGATCCAAGGCTTGTCCCTGAACGCGGGGGATATCACCAGCACCTTGATAGGCATCACCGCGAAATTGTTTGGAGGGGTGTTTCTTTTCCATCAGACCCAAATATCCGCAGGCCAGTGAGGCGGCGATGCCCAAATACGGATTGCAGTCCATTCCCGCGATGCGGTTTTCCACCCGCCGCGCTTGCGGATCTGACAAAGGCACCCGAATGCCGGTGGTGCGATTGTCACGGGCCCATTCCAGATTGATCGGCGCGGCATGGTCGCGGACATAGCGGCGATAGGAATTCACGTAAGGCGCAAGGACGGCAATCGCTGACGGCAGGTGTGTTTGCAGCCCGGCAATAAAGTGGAAAAACGCGTCGGTTTCTCCTTCTTGCGGGCCAACAAAGATGTTTTTACCGGTCTTCACGTCCAGCACCGAGTGGTGGATGTGCATGGCGCTGCCCGGTTCGTCAGCGATCGGTTTGGCCATGAAAGTTGCAAAACAATCGTGACGCAGGGCGGCTTCGCGGATCAGGCGTTTGAAGTAAAAGACCTCGTCCGCCAATTTGACGGGATCGCCGTGCCGCAAGTTGATTTCCAGCTGACCGGCACCGCCTTCTTGGGTGATACCATCGATCTCAAACCCTTGGGCTTCGGCGAAATCATAGATGTCATCGATCACCGGGCCAAACTCGTCCACGGCTGTCATGCTATAGGCCTGACGGGCGGCGGCGGGCCGACCGGATCTGCCGGTCATCGGTTTGATGTCTTGGGCAGGATCCAAGTTGCGGGCGATCAGGAAAAACTCCATCTCGGGGGCAACAACGGGTTCCCAACCTTGGGCATGGTACAAATCTACAACCCGCTTGAGGACGTTTCGCGGCGCGTATGGAATGGGCTCCCCATGCCGGTCAAAGGCGTCGTGGATCACTTGCAGTGTCCAGTCTCCGGTCCAAGGGGCGGCAGTGGCTGTGGTCAAATCGGGACGCAACACCATGTCTTTTTCGATAAAGCCATCATCATCTGCGGCTTCTCCCCAATCGCCGGTGATGGTTTGGAAAAAGACTGAATCCGGCAAATGGAAATGCTTTTGGCGTGCGAATTTCGATGCCGGAACGGCCTTGCCGCGGGCGATACCGGGCAGATCGGCGATGATACATTCCACCTCGTCCAGCCGGTGACCGGTCAAATAGGTCTGTGCGGATTCAGGTAGGGTCTTGATCCAATCGCTCATGCGATTCTCCCTTCTCGGAAAAATAAGGCAAATTGATCGGCCAATGCTTTTTGCGACAATGGTGTGCCGATTTTGGCGTCCGCGTCGTCCAGAATGTTTTGTGGGACAATGCCGGGGCCGCGTGTGTCGATCAGCCCTTTGGTATAGGCGTCGCTAAATTCCGGGTGCGGTTGCACGGAATAGGCTTGCCCGGGGTAGAGCAGGGCCGCGTGGGCACAAAAGTCATTGCTGCCCACGGTGATTGCGCCTTTGGGGGGCGATGTGACTTGATCTTGATGCCATGCGTTCAGCGTAACTTGAGCACCGTTGAGGTCATAGACCTGCGGGCCAACGGCCCAGCCGCCCTGAAATTTTTCGACGGTGCCGCCTAAAGCCTGCGCGATGATCTGGTGGCCAAAACAAATTCCTACCACTGGTTTGCCTGCCGCGAAAGCGCCGCGCACCAAATCTTCAAGCGGCGCGATCCATGCGTGATCTTCATAGGCTCCGTGCCGCGAGCCGGTGATCAACCAGCCGTCGGCGGCTTCTGGCCCGCTGGGGAACTCGCCGCGCACAACAGAATACGTTTCAAAGTCAAACCTGTTTCCTGCAAGGAAATTCATAAAGACTTGCGGGTATTCGCCATGTTCCTCGCTTAGATTTTCGGGAACAAGGCCGGTTTGTAATATGCCAATTTTCACGGTGCACCATGGTGTTGCGCCCAATCGTCGGGGGCTTGGCACCCGCCGGGATCGGGGTGTTTTGAGGTCAGACAGTATCGAGGTAGATTTCAACCTGCTCGGCCGGTGTCAGGTCCTGCATATCACGATGCTCTTGTTTCTTGGTCATCAGCAGGTTGCTGATCAAAGTCTCGGAAAAGATGCGCGGGACATGCGGGCTGGATTCAAACCGGTCGATGGCAGTTTTCCAATCAACGGGCACTTGCGGCAGGTTTTGGTCATAGGAGTTTCCGGTAATTGGTGCCGGCGGCAGTTCGGCATCCTCAATCCCGTTCATCGCAGCGCCCAGGATGGCAGCCAGAACCAGATAGGGGTTCACATCCCCGCCCGCAACGCGGTGTTCGATCCTGCGGGCAACCGGTGCACCTGATGGCACACGGATCGCAGCCGTGCGGTTTTCATAGGCCCAGCAAACACTTGTCGGCGCATGAGATCCCGGCACCAAGCGGTCATAAGAATTCGCATGCGGGGCGAAAACCAAGGTGCTGTCCTGCAGCGCGTTCAAACATCCGGCAATGGCATGTTGTAAAACCGGTGTCCCTTTGGGACCACCATCATCAAAGATATTGGTGCCGTCTTTGTCCAGAACCGAGAAATGCGCATGCATACCGCTGCCGGAATAATCATCATAGGGTTTCGCCATAAAGCTTGCGGCGAACCCGTGTCGCCGCGCCAGCCCTTTGACCAACATTTTGAACAACCAAGCATCATCGGCCGCGCGCAAGGGATCCGCGACATGGACCAGATTGATTTCGAACTGGCCCAGACCGGCTTCGGAAATCGCGGTATCGGCAGGGATCTCCATGGCTTCGCAGGCGTCATAAAGTTCGGTGAAAAACTTGTCGAAGGCGTCCAGTGCCCGAATAGACAGAATTTCGGCACCTTTGCGACGCTTGCCGGATTTCGGGCTAACAGGCATCTGCAAATTGCGGGTGCTGTCATCAATCAAAAAGAACTCAAGCTCAACCGCGACAACCGGGGTCAGACCCATCGCCGTATAGCGATCAGCAACCCGGGCCAGTGCATGGCGCGGATCGCCGTCATAAGGGCGGCCGTCTTCGTGGAACATCCAGATCGGCAAAAGACCAGTCGGCGCATCCAGCCAAGGCATGGGAACAAAACCGCGATCTGTCGCGAACAATTGACCGTCTTCATCGCCGGTCTCAAAGACCAAAGGGCTGTCTTCGATATCTTCGCCCCAAATGTCGAGATTCAGAACTGACATTGGAAAGCGGGTGCCATCGGTCAGGACTTTTTCAGCGCTGGGAATGGGCATTCGTTTGCCGCGCGGCACGCCATTTAGATCGCAAGCCGCAGCGCGGATGGTTCGGGCCTGCGGATGGGCGCGAAGCCATTCAGAAGTGGGGGCGGACATCGGAGTTCCTGAGCTTCAATAATTTGATCATATTCACCGTAACGCCAACAGAACTCTACTGGCAAGAGCCAATATCGAGCAGGTAGTTTGCTTGATCAGCGCAAAAGGCGCGGGCGAAAGCGTAGTTTCGGTCTGGCGTTTTGGGGAAGGTGTCGGTTCAACCGGTTGTTCACAAGACTGAAAACCCAGATGACCACCAGCGTCAACAAGATGAAATATCCCGCCAAAATCGGGTATGGGACAAACGGATTGAACGTCTTGTCGGCAAAATAGTTGGCATAATACAGCGCGTCTCCGCGTTGTTTTAGTGCTGGAAACCCTGAAAAATAGACCAATGTTGTGGCGTGGAACAAGAAGATAGCTTCGTTAGTATACGCGGGCCAAGCCAGCCGCAGCATCGTAGGCCACGTGATTTTGCGAAACTTGTTCAGTCCGGAAAACCCATATGCATCAGCTGCTTCGGTGTCACCTTTCGGGATCGATAGCAGTGCGCCATAAAAGATTTCACCGGAATAGGCGGCGGTGTTCAGGAACAAAACCGTCAATGCCCCAAGCCAGGGCGCAGTAAAGGCCCCCAAGGCAGGCACGGATCCTTTGAGCGCGACGAACAAGAAATAGGCAAAGAAGAACTGGATAAACAGCGGTGAGCCGCGAAACAAAAAGATAAACCAATCCGAGCACTTGCGCAGAACCCAAGTGTTGCTTGATTTCCCCAAAGCGAGGGCGGTGGCGAGGAAGAACCCCGCCATGAGCGCCAGCACGCCAAAGTAGATGTTCCAAATCATACCAGAGCCGATCAGCGTAAACTGTTGGCACAAGGTGAAATCGCCGCGCGGGAGCAGTCGTTCGCCATAACCAATTGAACGCAGACTATAATCCGCAATTGTCTGCCAGCAACTCATGCCGCTTTCCTTTGCGCTTCGCCGCCAGAGGTGGCTTGACCTTTTGTCAGCCGTGCCATGATGCGATCCAAAAAGACCTCGGACACTTTTGTGAAGGCGAGGTAGAACACGAGCAGCGCAAAGAAGTACCACATCCGCCAATCACCGTGCGGATAGTCTGTAAAGCGCGCTGTTTTGGAGCCGCCAAGTTCGCGGGCCCAATAGACGATGTCTTCAACGCCAAGCAAGAACAACAGTGGCGTGGCTTTGATCAAAACCATCCAAAGATTGGACAGACCAGGTAGGGCGTAGACCCACATTTGTGGCACCATGACCCGCCAGAATGTCTGACGCGGAGACATGCCATAGGCGGCTGCGGTTTCCAGTTGGGCATGGGGGACCGCCCGCATTGCCCCAAATAGGACATTGGCTGCAAAGGCCCCAAAGACGATGGCAAAGGTCAATACCGCCAAGGTCAGGCCATAAGCTTCGTGCAACCATTGTGCCGAAGTCGACAAGGGCAATTTGGCTTGGGCACAGACAACAAAATCATTGCCCTGCCGAATGGGTTGATCCCAATCAGGGCAAAGCGCTTTGTGGCGCATCCATTCAAAAGCCTGATCCAAAGCGATGACAAAGAACAAGAAAAAGGCAATGTCAGGAACGCCGCGCACAATAGCGATATAGCCGCGCCCGAACCAGCGAAGCGGGGCTATGGGCGATCGCGCGGCTGTAGCACCGCCAAAGCCGAACAACAGGGCTGTCGGGGCGGTGATCGCCAGCAAAAGAAGGACCGTGCCAAAGGAGCCATAGAATGACAGGTGCTTGCCTGTGGTCAGGTAGCACGACAGCCATTTGATGCCTGCAAGCGTATCGGGATCTGCGCAATATGCGAAAATAACGGACCTCATCATGTTGGCGGCTTTGACGCATGGGCGGCTTGCCGTGTCATGAAAAGGGCGCGCGGGATTGCGCGCGCCCCTAGATTAGCTGATCAGAAACGGGGGCTGTCTTCGCCCAGCCATTTGATGATCAATGCATTCAGCGTTCCGTCAGCCTTCATCGAGCCAACCGCCGCATCAAATTTTGCCCGCAATTCGGGGTCGGATTTGCGGAATGCCATGCCGATGCCGCCGCCCAAAGGCACATCGTCGCCAACGAACATCAACTCAGCCGACGCTTCGACTTCGGGGATCAGATAGTCTTTGTCGGCGATAACCGCGTCTGCTTCGCCATTTTTGACGGCAGCAATCGTTTCATCGGGGCTCGGGAATTCCAACAGTGTCGCGCCAGTGTCGACAACGTGGTTGGCCTGGATGGTGCCGGTCTGGGCTGCGATCACGCCGCCTGACAGATCGGTATCTGCTGACATGGCTGCATAAGCCGATGGCGACGGAGGTGTGTAGTTTTGCGAGAAATCAACAACTTCTGCGCGCTCTGCCGTGATCGACATGCCAGCAATGATCGCGTCATAGTTCGAAGACACCAAGTTTGGAATGATGCTGTCCCAATCGTTGGTCACCCATTCGCAGGTCACTTCGGCACGTTTGCACAGCTCGTCGCCCAGCTCGCGCTCAAACCCGTCAACTTCGCCAGCGTCGTTGAGAAAGTTATACGGAGGGTATGCGCCCTCAGTGCCCAAACGAACAGTGCCTTCGGCCATTGCCGCGCCTGCCAACATCGCCAAGGCGGCGGTTCCGATCACTAGATTTTTCATGAATTTCTCCAAGTTGGTATTTCCGGCTATTGGCCGGTCCGCCCTTTTCCTAGGCGTGTGTTGTTGACCGCAAGAACCCTTGCAGCCGCTCTGATTTGGGTGCGCCAAACAGATCCGCTGGCGAACCTTCTTCTTCGATCAAGCCTTGATGCAGGAACACAACGTGATCGCTAACATCGGCAGCCAATTTCATATCATGCGTCACAATCAACATGGTGCGCCCTTCGGCAGCGAGATCCTTGATGACCTTGATGACTTCTTGTTCCAGTTCCGGATCCAGCGCGCTGGTAGGCTCATCGAACAGCAACGCCTCGGGCTCCATGCACAGTCCGCGCGCAATCGCGGCGCGTTGTTGCTGGCCGCCGGAAAGTTGCGCCGGATAGGCGTCACATTTATCGACGATTCCAACTTTTTCGAGATGCTTGCGGGCTGTTGCTTCTACTTCGTCACGGTCACGGCCCAGTACTGTCACTGGGGCCTCCATCACGTTTTGCAAGATGGTCATGTGAGCCCACAGATTGAACTGTTGAAACACCATCGACAGATTGGTTCGAATACGCAAAACCTGTTTGGCATCGGCAGGCTGACGGCTTAGCGCTTTGCCTTTCCACGACACGGGTTCACCTTTGAACAAGATGTCGCCCTGTTGGCTGTCTTCCAGTAGATTGCAGCACCGCAGCAAGGTGGATTTTCCGGATCCGGAAGACCCGATCAAAGATACCACGTCGCCGGCATGGGCGGTGATATCGACACCCTTGAGAACCTCAAGCTGGCCATAGGCTTTGTGCAGATTTCGGATCTCGATGACAGGGCTTTGTTCGTTCACGGCTGACCTAAGCAATATTGTTTTGCCACGCAGCATGGAGCGAAACATATGCCGTATGCAATGGACAAAACGACTGCAATGTCGGGGGAAATGATGGTTTACGACACGTTAACCTGCGCAAATTGTAGCGCTGGCGGCGTCGAAAGATCCAAGTAGGTTGATTCGTTCAAAGTCTGAATTCCGTGTAGACTGATCTTTGAGCGGGTGTCTTCGTCCAGACGGGAAATGGCGCGCCCCAGCGCAGAGCGAATCGCCCTGACGTTTTGGTTCAAACCAGTGATAAAAGGCGTGGCCGGGGTCGGTGTAGTGCGAGTAACTTCACGCAGGTTTGCGGCGTGGGGATCGTACCGTTTGATCAAACGCCAACTGAGCGCGTCAATGGCAGCGAGATCGCCGTCGCCGCGGGAAATCATCAACGCCGACAAGGCATGGCCACCGCTTTCACCGACAATGTGTGGCACGGCACTGCATGCTTGAGCGTGAAACCATAGTGCGCCAAAGCCGGATTGGCTGTGGTTTTGGTTGATAATAACACGCGCCTGCAACAAGGCATCGAGGGGGCGATCATCATCCGCGCGAGCAATCAAAACGCTGTTGTAATATCCAGGGGGGCAGCCGGGCAACTGATAGTCTGGACTGCCGACAAGCTGCACTTTGCCACGCAATTGTAGCCTGTACGGTAGGTTACAGGTCTGCCCAAGAAGCAAATCCGGTGCTGTCCATTGCTGCCAAAGATCACCAGAGCGGGTCAGCGTCTTGGGTCCAAACCCCAGTTCCTCGCGGGTCAATCCCCACAGTCTATCATTGGCCGCAGCTGTTTCAACGCGGTCGTACATCGGCAGAGCGGCGATCATTCAGATCGTTCAACCCGTTGGCGAGCCAATGCGGAATCGCGATCACTCACACCCAGCATGGAGGCAACAAGGCGGACCAGCGCGTCTTCGAACTGATCCCGCTCACCGTCTGATAAAGCCACCTGCCAAAGCGCTTCGATCACGCCAACACGGTCTTCGAAGGGCACGGCTTCCTTGATTGCGCGGGTAAAACGCACGGTATCGGGGGCTTCGGCCTCCAGGGTTTCAGCCTCGGCACGCAGGGCTTTGGTTTCTGGATCGGAGAGGTTGAAACGGGCGGTGACCACCTGATCAATCCGCGCCTTTTCGCTGGCGGCATAGGCACCGTCAGACCGGGCCACACGAACCAAAAGCGCCGTCAGCGCAAGGCTGGATTCATTTGCCGCAAGCGGGTCAGGCTGGGCGGCGGTGATGCGGGTGAGAAATGATCCAAACATAGGGTTCGATATAGGGCGGCTGAGGCCGATAGACAATCCGCCCTATAACATCACTAGGTTAGACTTCACGCGATGGATGCGGCCAAACGGGCGGCATCAGAGTCGTTGCGATCGACGCCAAGGACTTTTTCAACAAGCTCAACCAGCGCCATTTCACGTTCGTCCGAAATGCCATCCGCAAGAACAACTTGCCAAAGAGCTTCGACTTTTTCGCGCCGATGCTCATATTCGACATTGTCGCGGATCAATTGCGCCATTTCGACATCGTCCTTGATCTCAAAGGCCAACCTCTCGCAGGAGGCGCGCATTTTCGCCGCTTCGATCGGTTTTAGATCATAGGCTTTGGCCAAAATGCGGTCGATCTGTTCAATCTCTTCAAACAAATACGCTTTGTCGGCCATGGCGACCCGCACCAAAAGCGTTCCCAATGCCACGCGTGCATCTGGTGCCGGCAAGGGGGCCTCAGGCACATGTTTGCGTTGAAAAAATGCGGCCAACTGCTCAAGCATCTGGATTTCCCTTCTTGTTATCCCTGCGACATTTGGTTCGCCGCAGACCGAAGTCTAACACATCTTGTGGTTCTTGGGCCACATATTGTCACATGTAGACAGATAGGGCCGGTCCCCTAGTTTTGCAAATAGGGAAAACTAGCGCCTTGCGGCCAGTTTGGAAAACCGCTTGCTCAATGTGTTGGTAAACTCTGCCAGCCCCCAAGGAGGGTTGATAACAAACATTCCCGAACCAATCATACCGTGACCTTCACGCGCAGGCGGGAATTTCACCTCATGGTTCAAGGCGTCTGGATAGGCATCGCGCAGGCCCTGCATCATTTCGCCATGACGGTTATCTGTCAGGATGGGATACCAAAGCATCACAATGCCAACATTCCATTTGCGGGTCACATTGTGGATGGCAGCTGGAATGACCTTGTAGTCGGTTTTGATTTCCCATGACGGGTCAATCAACAACACGCCGCGGCGCGGGGTCGGGGGGGCAAGGCTCAGCGCCAGCTCGATCCCGTCTTGCTCATAGATTTTGGTGTTACGCGCCCAAGCCACACGCCCAAGAGCCTTGTTTTCGCCGGGGTGCAGTTCGGCCAGATGCAGGCTGTCCGTCGGGCGCAAGAGAGCCTGCGCAATCAAGGGAGAGCCGGGATATGCCGTTTCGCCATGTGTGTCGCGACTGGCAGCCAATGCACGCAAATACGGGTTCTTGCGGTCAAACCAATTGGAGACCTTCAAAATGCCTTGGGCAGCTTCACCGGTTTTTTGGGCGTCTTCATCGGTCAAATCATACAGCCCGCGCCCCGCGTGGCTTTCGATATAGCTGACGGGTTTGTCTTTTTGCGTCAGGTAGTCCAGCACAAAAGCCAAAATGGCGTGTTTTTGCACGTCCGCCAAATTTCCCGCATGAAAACTATGTTGATAAGACAGCATAAAACGCCCCGGAATGTTGGATTAGAAGGATCGGTTTCGACGGATACTTCGACACATCCGGCAGCAAAACGCCCCGAGGATGATCTCGGGGCGTTTTGTATTATACCAAGCGTGAGGCTTCTTTGGCAGCCCGTACAAAATCTTTGAACAAGGGGTGCGGGTCGAACGGTTTGGATTTTAGTTCGGGGTGGAATTGCACGCCGATAAACCACGGGTGGTTTGGCCATTCCACAATCTCGGGCAGTTTACCATCGGGTGACATTCCCGAGAACCGCATGCCAACCTTTTCAAGCTGTTCACGATAGGCTGTGTCAACTTCGTAGCGATGCCGATGGCGCTCATCAATCGTTTGTTTGCCGTAGATTTTTTCAACCAGCGACCCTTCGGTCAAAACCGCATCATACGCGCCCAGCCGCATTGTGCCGCCCTTGGCATCAGTCACCTTGCGGTTCACCTTTTCGTTGCCTTGAACCCATTCTTTGAGGTGGTAAACCACTGGCTCAAATCGTTTTTCTCCGGCTTCGTGGTCAAACTCTTCTGATCCGGCTTTGGCCACACCCGCAACATTTCTTGCGGCTTCGATCACGGCGACCTGCATGCCCAAACAAATCCCAAGATAGGGCACATTGTTTTCACGCGCGAACTGCGCTGCTTTGATCTTGCCCTCGGTTCCGCGTTCGCCAAACCCGCCCGGCACCAAAATGGCGTTGTATTTAGCCAGATGGGGGGCGGCGTCTTCGCGCTCGAACATCTCGGCGTCGACCCACTCGATGTTGACCTTGACCCGGTTGGCCATTCCGCCGTGGGTCAGAGCTTCGGCGATCGATTTATACGCGTCTTCAAGCTGGATATATTTGCCAACGATGGCAACTGTGACTTCGCCTTCGGGGTTGAACACCCGATCCGCGACGTCTTCCCATTTTGTCAGGTTGGGCTTGGGGGCTGGCGCGATGCCGAATGCATCCAGAACCGCCTGATCCATACCTTCGCGGTGATAGGCAAGCGGGGCTTCGTAGATGGACTTCAGGTCTTGGGCCGCGATCACGCTATCTGGGCGGACGTTGCAGAACAAAGCCAGCTTTTCGCGTTCTTTCTTTGGGATCGGCCCTTCGGATCGGCACACCAGAATGTCGGGCGCAAGGCCAATGGACCGCAGTTCCTTGACGCTATGCTGGGTTGGCTTGGTCTTTAGCTCGCCCGAGGCTTTGATAAACGGCAGAAGCGTCAGGTGCATAAAGACACATTGGCCGCGTGCCTTGTCATTGGCGAATTGGCGGATGGCTTCAAAGAAAGGCAGGCCTTCGATATCGCCTACAGTGCCGCCAATCTCGCACAGCATAAAATCTACGTCGTCTTCGCCAATACTGATGAAGTCTTTGATTTCGTTGGTCACATGCGGAATGACCTGAATGGTTTTGCCCAGATAGTCGCCGCGGCGCTCTTTTTCCAGAACATTGGTATAAACGCGGCCTGAGCTGATGGAATCCGTACGTGTCGCGGGAACGCCGGTGAAGCGTTCGTAGTGGCCCAGATCCAGATCGGTTTCAGCGCCATCATCGGTGACAAACACTTCGCCATGTTCAAAAGGCGACATCGTGCCGGGATCGACGTTTAGGTAAGGGTCCAGTTTGCGCAAACGGACCGAATAACCACGTGCCTGCAGCAAGGCACCCAAGGCCGCAGATGCAAGGCCCTTGCCAAGCGAAGAAACCACACCGCCGGTGATAAAGATAAAGCGTGCCATGTGGAGCAACCCCGTGAGTTTAGCATGAGTAGGAATCTCAAAACACTGCGTTGCAAGCCGTTAAAAAACGACTGCATCACGGGATTTGAGCTGTAGTGGATTCGCAAGCAAATGTCCAGCCAAGCGCAACATACTGTTGCGGCACCTTAGCTGGAGCCAATTTCTTGTAGAAGTTAGTCGGCGGTTGGCACCAAAGGCGCATCCGCATCACCACCAGCCGAAGGAGGCGGCAACAATGCGTCGGTATCCAATTCACCAGCAGGATCAGCTGTTTCTTCTACAGCCGGAGCACCGCCGCCAACACGATCCAAGATCGAAGAGCCAGAAGCGTTTTTCGCGGAGATGACAGTCAAAGAAATCGAGGTGATGATAAAAGCAATGGCAAGGGCCCAGGTCACTTTGCCCATGGCTGTCGCAGCTGAGCGTTGGCTCATGGCCCCGCCGCCGCCGCCGCCCATCCCAAGGCCACCGCCTTCGGAACGCTGCAAGAGCACTACGCCAATAAGGCCTAGCGCAAGAAGAAGGTGGACAATGAGAATTACGTTTTCCATGGGGCCTGCAGCATGCTTTCGGTTTCGCCGGTATGTAGGGGATGCAGCCGCGCGGCGCAAGCCGAAGTCGCGCGGGTTTGTGCGAAACCGCTGGACGCAGTGCAATGCTTTGGCCATGATCTGCCCATGCCACATGATATCCATGACGACGATCACGCCCATTCCTTGCTGCCGCCAGACCCTGCACTGAGGGTGAAGGCGCTGGAAACATTGTTAGAACGCAAGGGGTTGCTGGATCCGGCCGCCTTGGATGAAATTATCGAAACCTATGCTCATAAGGTTGGTCCGCAAAACGGTGCACAGGTTGTGGCGCGCGTTTGGACGGATGCGAATTTTCGCACTCTCTTGATGAATGACGCCACCGAAGCGGTGTCCCAGATGGGGTTCTATGGCCGTCAGGGTGAACATATGGTGGCGATTGCCAATACGCCCGAGGTTCACAACGTCGTCGTTTGCACCCTGTGTTCGTGCTATCCGTGGCCTTTGTTGGGAATCCCGCCAGGCTGGTATAAATCCGACGCCTACCGCGCCCGTGTTGTGCGTGAACCGCGCAAAGTATTGGCCGAATTTGGTGTGATATTGCCTGAAACGCAAAAAATCCGCGTTTGGGATTCCACTGCTGAGGTTCGCTATTTGATAATCCCGCAGCGGCCAGCCGGTACGGATGGGATGAGCCAAGCGCAATTGACGCAATTGGTCACCCGCGAATCTATGATTGGCACCGGGCTGGCACAGGTGCCGCAATGAGCCGGGTGCATGACATGGGTGGCCGCTTTGGTGATGGAGCGGTCGGATTTGAGCCGGACGGTGAAGCAATTTTCGTAGAAAATTGGCATGCGCGCGCGCTGGCACTGACATTGGCAGCTGGTGGTTTAGGCAAATGGAATATCGACATTTCCCGCCATGCCCGCGAATGCCTATCCCCCAAAGATTATGCGCGCTTTACCTATTATGAAAAATGGATGGCGGCGTTGGCTGTTTTATTGGTGGACAGCGGTGTGGTCACCAAAGCCGAGATGGCAGGAGCCGAGCCCTCCCCATCTGATTTGACCGACAAAACCTTGCGTGCAGACAAGGTTGCTGCTGTTTTGGCATCGGGCGGGCCATCTGCCCGTGATGGGGCCGCGCCTGCGTTCAATATTGGTGATCGGGTACGAACCCGCCATGTCGCCCGCAATGTTCTTGTCTCTGGCGGGCATACCCGCTTGCCCGGATATGCCGCTGGCATGAAGGGAGAGGTCATCTTGTCCCATGGCTGCCACGTCTTGCCGGATGCGTCGGCGCACCGTTTGGGGGATAGGCCCGAACCATTGTATACCATTGCATTTGATGCGGCGGATCTTTGGGGAGAGGCAGAGAGGGTAGGCGACGAGGTCACCTGCGATTTGTGGGAAAGCTATCTGGAGCCCGCGCCATGAGTGGCGCGCCATCCCCTGTGTTCGAAGCCCCATGGCACGCCCAAGCCTTTGCTCTTGCTGTTTATCTGAACGAGCGCGGAGTTTTTGACTGGCCAGAATGGACACAGGTCTTTGGCGCTGTCTTGGCCGAACATGGCCTGACCAAGGAATTGGACGGTGGGGACGACTATTTTCTAGCCTGGGTGGGCGCTTTGGAGCGTATTTGCTCAGAAAAAGGTGTTGCAGAACTGGAGGCGCTCAGTGCGCTAAAAACGTCTTGGGAGCGGGCCTATTTGGCCACACCGCATGGCGCGCCGGTGCGTATTGCGACAGGTGAGGCGGGGTAGACCCCCGCCAATAACGCTTATTCGTCGATGTCGTCGGCATCGATCTGGCCAGAGAGTTTGCGCCGGATGATCGACCAGCTGAGGCCAACGCCCAATACAATGGACAGGGCCAGAATGCCGACCCATGTTGCCAGTTTCGGTTTGGTGAGGTCGAGCAAGCCAAAATCCCAAAGCACCCAGAGAATCGCAGCAACCAGCGCGAAAACCAACGCCATGCCAAGCCCGCCAATACTGCGCAAAGTGGCGCGAATGTAGATTACGTAGCCAATCACCAACAATAAACCTGACAGGGCAATCAGCGGCAGGTCAGTGTTCCAACTTGTCGTTGCCCAATGGACAAAGCTAATTTGGGTGGGGTTATAGGTGGCGGCCAAAAGGACAAAGGCAAACAGCCAACGTAAGGCAAAACTCATAGGGTTCTCCGAGGGGACTTCGAAATTTATGGGTTCAGGTCTAGCGGATTGCCCCGTCAGGTCCAGCGGTTTCGAGCGATAGGCGCATCAAGGCCCGCGGCAACTGCTGGCCCAAACGTTCAACGGTTTCATGTCGAAGCAGATCAAATCCGAGCGCGGCAAAGGGCGCTTGGGCTGTAAGGCTGGCATGGGTTGTGATTGCCACTAGCTCCAACGACAAGGCGCGGGTTTGAATCATGGAAACCATTTGGCGCAAATGTCCATTTCCGCGGGCTTCGGGCAGCAGAAACGCCAAATCCAGATAGCCGTCTGGCCCTAAAGTGACCATTCCAAGCAAGTGCTGTCCCTGCACGGCGACGGCCACATGTTGCGCGGTAAGCTTGGCGTTCCAGTCAGGTCCGCTTGGGGGTTTTGGGCACCATGCTTGACGCTGTGCAGATGAATATGCACTGGGCTGCGCATGGATCGCATCATACATGATTTGCCCCAAGGTTTCGTAATCTTCAGGCCGCGCCCAGCGATATGAAACAAAGCTTTCTGCAGATGCGTCCATTTAGCGGTTTCCTGTTTCGATACGCTTGGATATACCGGCGCGGGTTTGAAAACCATCACCGAAGAGGATGTGTTATGGCGAATGTGGTTGTCGTGGGCGCTCAGTGGGGCGACGAAGGCAAAGGCAAGATTGTGGACTGGCTGTCAAGCCGCGCAGATGTAATTGCGCGGTTTCAGGGTGGTCACAATGCTGGCCATACGCTGGTAGTGGACGGAAAAGTCTATAAATTGCATGCACTTCCATCGGGAGTGGTGCGCGGCGGAAAGCTGTCGGTGATTGGCAACGGCGTGGTGCTGGACCCTTGGCACCTGATCAAAGAGATCGAAACTGTGCGGGCTCAGGGGGTCGTTATTTCCCCTGAAACGCTGATGATCGCCGAGAATACTCCGCTGATCCTACCGATTCACGGAGAGCTGGATCGCGCCCGTGAAGAGGCTGCCTCAAAAGGCACCAAGATCGGCACCACCGGTCGCGGCATCGGCCCAGCCTACGAAGACAAAGTGGGGCGCCGGTCGGTTCGTGTTGCAGATCTGGCGGATGAGGCAACACTGGAATCCCGGGTTGATCGCGCGTTGCAGCACCATGATCCTCTGCGCAAAGGCTTGGGGATTGAGGCAGTTGATCGCGATGCGCTTGTCGCGCAGCTCAAAGAAATTGCAAAAGAAATCCTGCCTTATGGGGCTCCGGTTTGGAAAGTGCTGAATGAAAAGCGCAAGGCCGGAAAGCGAATCTTGTTTGAAGGCGCTCAAGGTGCCCTTTTGGATATCGATTTTGGCACTTATCCCTTTGTGACATCATCGAATGTGATTGCAGGGCAGGCGGCAACCGGGGTTGGTATGGGCCCTGGTGCGATCAACTACGTTCTTGGGATCGTTAAAGCCTACACGACTCGTGTTGGCGAAGGTCCGTTTCCGACGGAACTGGATGATGACAATGGTCAACGTCTGGGTGAGCGCGGCCATGAATTTGGCACCACAACCGGCCGAAAGCGCCGCTGTGGGTGGTTTGACGCCGCTTTGGTGCGCCAAACCTGTGCGACGTCTGGTATCAAAGGCATTTGCCTGACAAAGCTGGATGTTCTTGACGGGTTTGAGACCCTTAAGATTTGCACCGGCTATGAGTTGGACGGCAAGCAACTGGATTATTTGCCCACAGCGGCAGATCAGCAGGCGCGCTGCAAGCCGGTGTACGAAGAAATGCCCGGATGGTCTGAAAGCACGGAAGGTGCGCGCAGCTGGAACGATCTGCCTGCCAATGCGGTGAAATATGTGCGCCGTATCGAAGAGTTGATCGAATGTCCGGCTGCCTTGGTGTCGACCTCGCCTGAACGCGATGATACCATTTTGGTAACTGACCCGTTCGAGGATTGAGCCTGTGGCCCTAAGTTACAAAGCCAGACGGCGCTGGGCGCTGTTTATCTTGCTGATAGGCATGCCGATCTACATCGTGGTTGCGGTTACAATCGTGAACCGGGTTGACCTTTCTGCATTACCACGGTTGGTGCAGTTTTTGGTCTATGTGGTTTTGGGTGTGGCTTGGGTGTTGCCGTTCAAGCCAATCTTTTTGGGTATTGGTCAGGCGGACCCGGATGCTGAGGACCAAGATCCTTGATGGAACTCATGCGATTGGGTGTTCTGCACTAGGTTGGTTTGGCGGTGGTTTCTGGAGCGGTGGATCGGCGCTGTTTCCTTCGGAAATGCGCCCCGCCCACCGTCCCGCTAGATAAAAAAAGGCGGCTCCTTGCGGGGCCGCCTTTTTATGTGGTGCTGTGGGGTTACCCGGCAGCGCGTGAGGGTTTGAAGCTGATCCGCTCAGACGCGGTAAAGCGGCCGCCGCTGGTCTTTTCAATTTTGCCTTCACGCAGCAGTTGTCCGAAACTACGCAGGCGGTCTTCGCGGCTGGATTCTTTGGCTTCTGCTTGGCGCACGGTTGTCATCAATTGCGGACGCGAGAATTGCTCAAGCCCTTCAACATAGGACATATAAGCCGCTGCAGCTTCGAGTAATTCCGGCAGTTCATTCGCGCCGACGCTTTCAGCATAGGCCGCGAAATTTCCATCCACAGACCGAGGAGCAATTGGTGCGGGCGCAGCATTTTCCTGAGGGCGTACGGACCGCGCCGCAGGCGATGCATCTGAAGCCGTGCGGTTCACCCGACGCGGACGAACCGGCGCTGCGTCGGCGACGTCGGCCACACGTTGCTCTGCAACCAGCTTCAACGGAGCTGATCGAGCAGGTTCTACGCTTGGGCGTTCCGTACGGGCCGGGCTTGCCTGAGGGCGGCGAGGGCGCACGACATTGGCGAGATCTTCGCGGTAGGGTTCAATCTCTTCTTCTTCAACCGGTTTGCGGCCCAAAAGGCGATCGGCCTTGGTTGCCGCGACAGCTGCACGCAGGTGTGCAATGGCGCTCCGGCGGCGGTTGCCTTCTGGTTCTTCCAATTCGGTATTGGTCTGGTCAAGAATGCGAGACGTATCATTGTCTTCGACGCTTTGCTCGGTCAGCATGGCACGGGCAGGACTGGCCATTTTGATCGCTTTGCGCGCTCCATCTATGGCCGCTGCAAGGTTTGCGTCGTCCTGACTGTCGTCTTTGGAGGTCCAATCTTGATCTGATGCTGCAACCGGGTTGTCGAGACGCAGTGGTGCCGGGCTGATGTCGGACAGATCGTCTTCTTGGTCCTCGTCCCAATCCCAGTCATCATCATCGTTGGCGACTGTCGATGCCGGAGTAGCGGCTTCAACGTCGTCATCCCAATTGTCCATTTCGCCCGCCAGCTCGGCTTTGACCGCAGCCAGTTCACGGGCCAGCTCTTCTTCTTCTTCAAGGCTTAGGCTGCTTGTTGCGGCCAATGGCGCAACCGGCGTGTCAGAGGGGGCTTCTTCCGCAACTTCTTCGAGTTGCCCCGCTGCAATGGCTTTGTCAAAATCGCTGCGTTTTACCTTAATGACCCGGGCTTTGACGGGAACTGCAACAGGGGCTTCGGGTTCGTCGGCCTCGTCGTAAAACTGACCGTCGTCGTCTTCGTCGTCAAAAACTGTCTCTGACAGATCCGCTGGGGCAGCTTCAGTGTTGTCCTCGCCAGTGTCGTCTTCGTCTGCATCCCATGCTGCAAAGGCACCTTCTTTTGCAGTTTCGATTTCATCGACCTGATCAAGTGCCGAAGCCAAATCAAAGTCTTCGCCGTTTTCATCAAAGGCGGCTTCAAGAACCTTGTCGACATCCGAAAGCGTGTCTTCTTGTCCGGTGCCTTGATCGGCTTGCATCAAACCGGCAATCGTGTCGGCAAACAGATTGTCGTCTTCGCTCGTCTCTGACAACGGGTCTTCCAACCCGGCTTCATCCTCTGTGGGGATGTCTTTGTGCAAGGCTTCCAAGACGTTACTGTCAAAATCGGCGTCGGCTTTTTCAGACGTGTTGTCATCGGTTGCTGTCTCAGAGACAACGGCGCGGATACGGTCCAGTTTGGCAGCAACACTTGCGGCACCGGCGGGACGCGGAGCAGGCGCGTCCCGAACCGGCTCGGCCATCAAGGCCGTTTGATCTGCATCCTCAACAAGCAGCGCGTCAAGGTCGAGATCTTCCGTCTGGGGTGTTTCTATGGCCAAATCGCCATCAGCCAAATAATCCTGGGCCTGAGCATCGTCAGGGATTTCCGGCGCATAGGCCGTCGCATCAATGGTATCATCGTCAGGAAGGGCAAAGTGTTCTTTGGGCTCCGCTTTCGCACGAGTCGGACCGGCAGCAAGGGCTGCGGCCAGGGCACCTGACGATGCTGCTACTCCGGCGCCTGCGCCGGGCAAGTCCAGTCGAACTTGTCCGCCGTCCGGAATCGTTACCTGCTCTCGCATCAGCTCACTTGCCAATTCGGGGTCAAATTGCGGAGGTTCCGCACCAAAAAATCTGTCTTCGCCCACTACGGAGCGAAAAAAATGTGTCGTATCCTTCATCACCGCCAAGGGATCTTCGAACCCTTCTGCCGTGCATGAAAAAGTGCCATAAGACACTGTAAGTATCTTGCTCGAACTCACCATGTGCTGCTCACTTTCATTCGTACTGCAACAATGTGTTTACCATGTAGACCGCGTCGAAAGCTGATCGAATCTGTGATCATCAGCGTATCATTTCGTGGCTAGATTGTGATCTGTTTCCCAAAAGGCCATTAATCCGACATGAATTCTAAAATTGTTCACTCTTTGAGCCCTGTTTTGTTGGTCGGTGGCGGGGACTGCCCGAAAGGGGCGTTAACCAATGCATTGACACTGCCACATTTGGTTGTGGCAGCTGATGGCGGCGCTGCGCGGGTGCTGGGCCTTGGACGGATGCCCGATTCGGTGATTGGCGATATGGATTCGCTTGATCCGGCCTTGCAGGCGCAATTGGCCCCGGGTGTGCTGCATCACATATCTGAGCAGAACAGCACCGATTTTGACAAATGTCTTCGAAACATCGATGCGCCCTTGATCTTGGCGCACGGGTTCCTTGGGGCACGGGTAGATCATCAGCTGGCGGCTTTTACGGTTTTGGTGCGCAGGCCCGAGCAGCGTTGTATTCTTGTAGGCGCGCATGACATCGTTATGATTGCTCCGCCGCGGCTTGCGCTGAGCTTGCCCACTGGAACGCGGTTTTCCTTGTTTCCAATGGGGCCGGTGTCAGGACAATCACAGGGGTTGCGCTGGCCGATCGATGGGATCGGGTTTGAACCAAATGGCCGTATCGGCACTTCGAACGAAGTGTCGGGGCCGGTGGAGCTGACATTTGACACGCCGCAGATGTTGCTCATTCTGCCGCCCGAATGCCTCGAGCCGCTCCTGGACGGGCTTACGACGACTGGCGCAACGTGGCCCGCTCGCGGAGTATAATGTAAAAGCCCGATGCCATGGTAATGGCGATCCCAACGCTGGCCAGCGTGCCAGGCAAATCGCCAAAAATCATCCAGCCGACAAAAGTGGCCGCCGGAATTTCCAGATACTGCATCGGTGCCAAGGTTGCGGCAGGCGCATAGCGCAGGGACCATGTCATCAGCAGATGGCCGAATGTGCCGACAAATCCCATAGCCACCACCAATAGCCAGATATCAGCCTCGGGCATGACCCAAGTCAGCATCGGTAAATCCAATGGCATCAAATGGAGCGGGATCAAGACCAGCAGCGCCAGAGGTGCCGATAGCGCCTGCATCCCGACCGGATCGGTTGCACCCGAGATTTTGCGCGTGATCAGCATGAAAGCGGCAAAGGCCAAGGCAACCCCAAGCGGAAGAAGGGCCGGCCACCCGACATCACTAAACGCAGGTTGTACCACCAACAAAGTGCCGACAAAGCCGACGCCGCAGGCAATCAGGCGTCTGGCACCCACTTCTTCGCCCAAGAACCAATGGCCCAATAGCAACATGATAAAGGGCATAACAAAGGCGATTGCGACCGCATCGGCCAGCGGCAAATACATCAGTGATGAATACATCAACCCGATCCCAAGCACTTGCAACATTGTGCGCGCAAAGATCCAGCCAAGGGTTGCGCCGCTGGCCCGCCAGTGCCGCCGGGTTGCGATTGTCAGCGGAATCAAGATCAGGCCTTGGAAGATAAAACGCAGGGTGACCAACTGCCCGACAGACAGATGTGGGCCCAACAGCTTGGCCAAGGCGTCGCTGTAGGGGATGAGGACACAAAAGCCGAGCATCAAACTGATGCCAAGCAAAGGGCGATCATTGTGGGAAGTGGTCATGCGTGCACGCTAGGCGCGGCGGATGCGGTCTGCAAGGCGTAAGGCGGCTAGGGCAGCAGCATCAACCAGACAGCGACCGATAGAACCGACAGCGCAGTTGCCAATAGGACCGATGACGCGGCGACTCTCATGGCGCGGCCATACATATTGGCAAAGACATAGGCGTTGATGCCTGGCCCCATAGCGGCCGTCAAAACCGCAGATCGGAAGGCCGGTGTCGAAAGCTGTGTTGCTGATCCCATCATCCAGACAATAGCCGGATGCAGCAGCAGGGAAATAACAACGATAAATGCGATCACACGGCCATCACCTTGGGGGCGGTACCGAAACAGAACGCCCCCCATCCCGAACAAAGCAGTGGGCAGAGCGGCGCGCACCATCATGTCCAGCGCATCGGTGACCGTGCTCGGTACATATATATTGCTCAGGTTGGCAAAGGCTCCGAGCATAATGCCAATCACCAATGCATTGCGAAACATGGCGCGGATGATTTTGCCGGGGACATGGCGCGCGGGGGTGCCGCGTGCGCGGGCCAGCTCCATTGCGGTGATGCCCAGGCCGTAGCAAAAGGGGGAATGCATGGCGACAATGACATAATTCGCCTGCAAGGCATCAACCCCATAGGCGCGTTCGGTTATAGGCAATCCGGTCAGGACCGAGTTGGTAAACAGCCCGCAAAATCCAATTGCCACTGCGTCTTCCCAATCGCGATTGAAAATATAGCGCGCGCCCATAAGGCCTACGGCAAAACACGTAGCGGACCCTGTGTAGAAACTGAACAAGACATTGGGATCAAAGTCAGGGCCGGGGTCTAGCGTCCAAATGGCGCGAAACAAAAGGCATGGAATGGCAAAGTGTTGGGTAAAGGACATCAGCCCGTCAACAGAGGCATCAGAAAACCAGCCCATGTAGACCGCACCGTAGCCCGCTCCGATTACAAGGAAGACCGGTAAAATGACGTCAATCAGCGCCTGCATGGTAATGTCGTCCCGTAAAAGTCAAAGCGCTGCAGAAATTACAGCGCGTAGCGGATAACCATGCCGTCATAGGCAGGTGTTATGTGATCGGCGGTCTCGGCCTCGATTTCGGCATAATCCAGATCAATGTGCATATTGGTCAATATGGCGCGGCGGGGTTTCATCCGGTCAATCCATTCCAACGCCAGATCAAGATGGGCGTGGGTTGGATGCGGCGCGCGGCGCAGTGCATCCAATATCCAGCAATCCAGATTTTCCAGATGTGGCCAAACCTCATCCGGGATCGTGGCAACATCGGGCAAATAAGCCAGATCGCCGATGCGAAAGCCGAGCGCATCGATTGCGCCATGATTGACTTCGAACGGGGTCAAAGAGATGTCGCCGCCAGCGCCTGAAATCGTCACTGGCCCGTCAATTGTGTGCAAGTTCAGGATCGGCGGGTAGGGGGATCCTTCGGGCTGGACAAAGACATAGCCAAAACGGGAAATCAGATCGTTTTGCGTGGGACCGTCTGCCCAAACACTCAGCCGTTCGCGGGTGTTGAAAACGATCTGGCGCAAATCATCAATGCCATGCACGTGGTCGGCATGTGAATGCGTCCAGATCACAGCATCCAGATTGCCGACGCCGGCATCCAAAAGCTGGCTGCGCATATCCGGCGTGGTGTCGATCAGCACCGTGGTTGTACCGTCTTGTGTCTCGCGCTCGATCAATAGGGAGCAACGGCGGCGGCGGTTCTTGGGATTGGCGGGATCACAGGCCCCCCAATGCCCGCCAAGACGCGGAACCCCGCCCGAACTACCGCAGCCCAAAATGGTAAAGCGCAGCTCGCCGCTCATGCCGGGGCCTGCACAGCTTTTGAAAACAGCCGGTCGAAATTGGCTTCGGTGGCTTTGGCGAATTCCTCGTAGCGCAGTCCAAAGACATCCGCCCCGATTTTAGCCGTGTTCACCACATAAGACGGTTCATTGCGTTTGCCGCGAAAGGGGGGCGGGGCCAAATAGGGGCTGTCTGTTTCCACCAAAATGCGGTCCAGCGGCGCGGTGGCAAAGATATCCCGCAACTCCTGACTTTTTGGAAAGGCAGCAATGCCCGACATAGATAGGTAGAACCCAAGATCCAATGCGGCGCGGCCAAGTTCAGCCGAGCTGGAAAAGCAGTGCATAACACATGTATAGGGCTTGGCTTTGTGCATCTCGCTTAAAATGCGTGCCATATCGTCGTCGGCAGCACGGGCGTGAATGATCAGCGGAAGGCCGGTTTCTTGGGCTGCTTCGATGTGAACGCGCAGGCTGTCCCGCTGAATTTGACCGCTTTCGGCGGTGTAGTGATAATCCAGACCGGTTTCGCCAATCCCTACAAATTTTGGGTGCTGGGCCATGGCCACCAGTTCATCCACCGTGGCCAGCGGCTCTTCGGCGGCGCTCATCGGATGGGTGCCTGCGGCATAGAAAACCGGTGCGTGTGCTTCGGCGATGGCGCGAACCTGCGGTTCATTGCGCAAACGTGTGCAAATCGTGACCATCCGTGTCACGCCCGCCTCAACCGCGCGGGTTATGATCTCGCTCCGCTCCTCGTCGAAATCCGGAAAATCTAGGTGGCAGTGGCTGTCAGTGATGGTGATGGTCATGGGAACTCCTTGTTCGGAGGTATCGGGGAAGCTGCGCGCAGGGTCAAGACGGGGTGGGGCGCAGGGCTGCCGCAATGGACTGTTTCCTGCAAAAACACCGGAGCGACCAACAAAAAATAGCGCATTTCGTATCAGCGTGGCGGTAGTGTGAAAATTGCGATAACACTCGGATGCAACAAGAAAGCAGGCTGAAATGACACAACCTCCTATCGTGCATGAACCTCAAAGGCGTCGGTTGATGACGCCCAGTGTTGTGGGGGGATCGCTGTTTGTTTTCCTGCTTGTCGCGAGCCTTTATTTTGCGCGTGGGATCTTGATGCCAATTGTCGTTGCCATCCTGTTTTCCGTGCTGTTGGCGCGGGCGGCGGATTGGTTGGGCACTTTGCCGATCACTGGCCGGTTTCCGCGCGGGTTGCGCCGGGCTTTGGTCTTGGCGCTTCTGGCCGCAGCCTGTCTGGTGTTGGGGCTGTATCTGGCGGGTATGTTTGACCGCATAGTGCAGGTTTTGCCAACCTATGAAAAGAACCTCGAAGCGTTGGTGACACAGGTCGCGGGGCAGTTTGGTCTGGCAGAATACCCCGTCTGGCCGAATGTTTGGGCAAAGATCAGCGATTCTCTGGATCTGCAAAGTGTGATGCTCAAAACGTTCAGTTCCGTCGGTAGCGTTGGCGGCACGCTGTTTCTCATTTCGATGTATTCGGCGTTTCTTTTGTCGGAATTTGAAACCTTTCCCCGCAAGATCGCACGGGCTTTTAAGGGGTCTGAACAATCGCTGCGCGCGGTTGAGATTATTTCAACGATCAACGGCCGCATCGCCGACTATTTGTTGGTCAAAACGCTGATCAATATCATTCTGGCTGTGATTTCTTACGGTGTTCTACGCTTGTTCAATATTGATTTTGCGCTGTTCTGGGCGGTGCTGATCGGTGTGCTGAACTACATCCCCTACCTTGGATCTTGGATTGCGGTTTTGTTTCCGGTGCTGATCAGCCTCGGCCAGTTGGGTGCGTTCAGTGTAACATTGCTGTTGGCGGCCTCGATGACGGCTGTGCAGGTTGCAATCGGCAACTTTATGGAACCGTGGCTGGTTGGGCGGCGGGTCAATATCTCGCCGTTTGTGGTTTTGGTCTCTCTCGTGGCCTGGACGTCGCTTTGGGGATTGGTCGGGGCGATTTTAGCCGTCCCTTTGACATCGGCGATTGCGATTATCTGCGCAGCATTTCCGGGGACTTTTCCGATCGCGGTCTTCCTGTCCGGTGATATTGACATCCCCAATATTCAGGCCGAGCCCCTGAAGGAGGTTAGCGAGTGACCCAAAAACCAGTGAATACAACTGAACCTGTGCCGGAATGGGAAAAATATGGTCTGGTCCGGTTTCGCTCTTTGTCAGAAGTCGGGTTGCTCTTGGCCTCGCTTTTCTTTCTGGCCTCTTTGATGCCGTCTTTGTCGGCCCGGCTGCCTTTTATTCAAGGGGTTGCATCAGGTGTTATCACGGGGGTCGGCTATGAACTGGGTTTGGGGCTGGTATGGCTGGTGCGGGCTTTGCAATTTGTTGTCCCAAAGGAAAACCGCAAGACGTTGCCGAAATGGGTGGTGCTGCTGGCCGCGACGGTCATTGTGACTTACGCCTTGTTGCACGCGGACGGATGGACAAATGCAACCCGCAAAGTGTCCGGACTGCCGGATCTGGATGGTGGATTGATTTTCGCGATCATATCGACAGCAGCAGCGGTTTTTGCAGCTGTTTGGGTGTTGGCCCGACTGTTCTGGATGGCCGTCAGCCGCATTGACCGGCAAATCAGTCGGGTGGTTCCACCGCGAGTGGCATTGGTCTCCGGAATTCTGGCTGGCGGGTTGTTGTTTTGGTCTTTGATCGAGGGCACCGCTGTCCGGTTTGCAATCCAGGCTGTGGACAAAGCCCAAGAGGCCGCCGATCACTTTGTTGACCCTGATATTCCACGTCCAGTGCAAGCCGTGCGCACGGGCAGCGACAAATCCTTGTTGGAGTGGGATGAATTGGGGCGTCAGGGGCGGGCATTTGTGGCCTCTGCCCCGACCAAGGCCGAAATCGAAGAGCTTACAGGCGCGCCCGCGATGGACCCGATCCGTGTGTATGTCGGCAGGCGATCAGCCGAGACCTATCAAGAGCGGGCTGATCTTGCTTTGGCCGAACTCATTCGTGTTGGCGCATTTGACCGGTCTGTGCTTGTTGTCGCCAGCCCGACAGGCACGGGCTGGATGGATCCCAATTCGCATGATCCGCTAGACATTATGCTGGGCGGCGATGTGGCGACGGTTGGGGTTCAGTTTTCTTATCTCAGCAGCCCGCTGGCATTGGTGCTTCATCCCGAATTGGGGCTTGAACAAACCGAGGCCGTCTTTGACACGATTTATAAATACTGGACCAACCTCCCGAAAGACACACGGCCCAAATTCTATGTATTCGGTCTTAGTCAGGGGGCCTTTAACACCCAATCGACCGTGCGGTGGTTGGATATGTTGTCCGATCCAATCCAAGGGGCGCTGTGGGTCGGTTCGCCTTTTCTGAGCCCTGTTTGGAAAACCGTCCGTGATGGGCGCGGGGCGGGTAGCCCGACGTGGCGTCCGCGTTTTGGCAACGGGTCTTTGGTGCAGGCGATTGATCAATTCCATGATTTCGAAAGCGGTTTGGCTGATTGGGGGCCAATCAGAATGGTCTTCTTGCAGTACGCCAGTGATCCAATTGTGATGTTTTCCTACGAATCTGCCTTTAAACGCCCCGATTGGTACAAGGAAGACCGGGCGCAAGATGTGTCTCCCGATTTGCTCTGGGTACCGGTTGTCACAATGCTGCAAACGGCTTTGGATATGACGATTGCGGTGCAGGTACAGGGGTTTGGTCACAACTATGCGCCCATAGACTATATGCGAGCGTGGCACGGATTGCTTGAACCAGAGACATGGACCACACAAAAATCAGAAGATTTGGCAGACCATCTAAAGGCGCGCTCAGCGCAGTAACCCCGCCGCGCGCACTTAAAAGCGGTTTGGAATCAGACCTTTTCAATCCGCAATGCGACAGGGTCAGTTGCCATAACACCTGTGGCAGGTAGCGCGGCCAAAGCGTGATCCAGTGCGGAGCGCGTTGTTTTATGGGTGACGATCAGCACCGGCGCGCTGGCATCTTCGTGGCTGTATTGGCGCATCCGGTCGATGGAAACGCCTGCCTCGCCCAAGACAGTCGCGACTTTGGCCAACGCGCCGGGCTTGTCCTGCAAGGCCATGCGCAGATAGTAGGGCGCTGACACGGCTGCCTTGGCGGGTGTCGCAGCGCGCAATGTTGTGGCGGGCTGGCCGAAAGTGGTCAACCGCAATCCGCGCGCGATGTCCATCACGTCGCCCATCACCGCACTTGCGGTCGGGCCTTCGCCTGCACCGGCACCGCGCAGCACAATCTGGCCAACCTGATCGCCCTCGACCACCACCATATTGGTGCCGCCTTGCAGCTGCCCCAAAGGAGACGCCGCCGGAACAAGGCAGGGAGTCATGGTTTGCTCAAGCCCGCGGCGGGTATACCGTGTGACACCCAACAGTTTGATGCGATAGTCCATGTCCGCTGCTTGGCGGATGTCTTCGATCGTTACGCGGCCAATGCCTTCTAGCTCGACCGCGTCAAAATTGACCTGTGTGCCGAAAGCAATGGCCGCGATCAAAGACAGCTTGTGTCCAGCATCAATGCCGCCAACGTCCAGATTTGGATCAGCCTCCAGATACCCAAGCCCGTCCGCTTCGGCAAAGGCTTCGTCGTAGGACAGACCTGCGTCTTCCATCCGGGTCAGGATGTAATTGCAAGTGCCGTTCATCACGCCCATCACTCGCTCGATTTGATTGCCGGCAAGGCTCTCGGTCAAGGTTTTGATGATTGGAATGCCGCCAGCAACCGCAGCTTCGAACCGCAGGACTGCGCCTTTGGACTCGGCCAGTTCGGCCAGCGCCTGCCCGTGGTGCGCCAGCATCGCCTTGTTGGCTGTGACAACGTCTTTGCCAGCACTTAACGCGGCTTCTGTCGCGGCTTTGGCCGGACCATCGCTGCCGCCCATCAATTCAACAAAAACGTCAACGTCATCGCGGGTGGCCAGGGCAACGGGATCATCTTCCCAGGCGTAATCAGTCAAAGGGACACCGCGATCTTTGTCGCGATTGCGGGCCGATACGGCGGTCACGATAACAGCGCGGCCACTGCGGGCCTCAAGCAAGGCCGCCTTTTGGCGCACGATCTTGACCACGCCGGCCCCGACAGTCCCAAGACCGGCGATACCAAGGCGCAGGGGGCTGGATTGCTGGTCTGACATCAAAGGCTCCTTCGGAATTTATCTTGTTTATGCTCGCTTAGCGGCAGAACGGATCGGGTGCAACGGCAAGAGGCTTTTGATGGCCAAAGCGTGGTTACTGTGCCCTTAATTGCGCCGCTTTTTGTCGAAGCTGTGCAACACGGCGGTCAGTTCCGGAAGAAGGCCCCACAGGCAAACGTTTGATCCGCACAGCCCGTGCGCGCAAGCCAGCGGCGCGCCCTGTCACGCTTCCGATCATGTCGGCCGTGGCACGCGGTGGTGCCCCGTTGATCAAATCGTCCAATGGAACAAGCTGGGGGTAGGGTGCATCGAACACGCCCGGGGTCTGGCTGCTATCCAGTTCGGGGAACTGCGTACAGCCAGCCAGCAGAGCGCTCAAAAACAATGCGGAAAGGCACGAGTAGATTGACATGTTATACTCATGCCGCAACCTCGCGCGCGGGGCAAGCATTCGGGTTGATTTGAACGCGTGTTCATATAATTATGCCATATGGCACGTACCCAAGGCAGTCACTCTGAAATCACAAGGCCGCGCGTTCGCGCAGCGGCGCTAAAGCTGTTTGCCGAACATGGCTATGCGGCAGTATCAATGCGCCAGATCGCCCGCGAAGTCGGATTGCAAGCCGGAGCGCTGTATAACTATACCCCTGACAAGCAAGATCTGCTGTTTTCGCTGATGAAGGCCCACATGGATGAACTGCTTGCTGCATGCTCCGAGCGGGTATCTCAAGGGGATGCGATGGCCCGATTGCGCGCATTTGTCGATTTCCACATCACGTTCCACATGGGCCGCGCCGATGAGATTTTTATCGCCTATATGGAATTGCGTAACCTAACGCCTGAGAATTTTGAAACCATCGAGGCGCTGCGCCGGTCATATGAAAACCACCTTGAGGCGATTTTGGCGGCGGGCCTGTCCGAAGGTATCTTTGATGTGCCTGATTCCAAAGTCACCACTTTGGCGGTGATTGCCATGCTGACCGGGATTACGACTTGGTATCGGCCGGATGGCCGTCTGTCTCCGGAGGAGGTCTCGGAGCTTTATTGGAATATGGTGCGCAAGGTTGTAGGGGCCTGACCCGCTCCGGGGGGATGCGACAAACGATGACGACCGAAACTGCCTGTGTTTGCAAGTTCCGGTCGCCCCGGTAACAACGACATCAAAAATTGGTTTGCGTTGCTTCTAACCATTCAGGAAATGGCAAAATTACGGGAGCTGTTTTTCGATAGCGTCCACAGCAAGCCAGTTTTCCGGCCAAACCGATGTGCCGCCAAAATAGTGTTGGGACCGCGCAACAGGGCCCGCAATCGGAATCACCTTATTCTCTGGGGTTTCAAAACTGTCCAGCTTCATGAGGTCATCGCGTTTATCCTGCGTGTCAGGGAAGCCGAAGTCTTCAGCCATGCGAGGCAGCCCCCATCGTTTACCACCGCTATTGACTGTAAAAGATTCTAGCGCTGTGACACCTTCGGTGTAGCGATCCAAGCTGCCAAGAAGGGCTTTGGCACCCTGCGTACCGCAGCTAAAGAAGATGTCCGAAACCCCAAGCTGGTTTGGTCCATTCAGCGGGAGGCCTATGGGCCCCGGTACAAAATCACCGGCCAAACCGTCTGTATCAAGCGCGGTTCGCACCAACGGGGCGCTGACACCCAAAGTGCCGGTTCGCAATGTCCACGCCGTTGCGACCTCAATTTTGTTCAGTATAGGGGGGAAGGCTTGGGTCACCATGAATGGAACGACGGGTTCTTCGGCCCCTAGCGGGCCAAATACAAACGATGTGCCGTCATCGATTCCGGTGAATTTTCCGTCTTCTCTGTCGTCAACTTCAAAGGTGCTATATCCGGGGGTGATGGTTCCGCCATACAAGAACCCCATGCGTGGCAGCAGTTCTTGCCACATCAGACACCGTGCTTGGGCGCGTGCGATGCGCACCTGTGAGATATAGCGCGATTGTAAAATGTTTTGAGCCGCAACAGCGGGCAAGTACTGGGTGGCGTAACCACTTGCTTTCAAAGGATCGGACGGTTGAGAGATCAATCCGCGTTGATCGAGACAGGCTGCACGGGTGCGCGGGCTGGCCAAACAGACCTGACGCGCAAAACGGATGGCTTGTTCGCGCTGGTTGAAAGCGGTCTTCAGTTCCGTATCCAGTGCGGCCGCCACCTGCAACGCGCTGAATCCCGCAGCTTGCGGGTTGGCTATGACGCGGGGGGTGTCGCTGGCTGATCGGGCCTGTCCCAACGCAAAATTGGCAATATTCAGAAATGTCGCCGCAAAGGGAACCTCTGACACCAAGGCCGCGACACCGCTCAAAATAGCGTCTCCTGTAGGGGTTCCATCCCCGCCGACCGTGGTGGTTCTACTGGTAAACCCGCCGGCCTCCAGACGCAAAGCCAGCCGGAATTTTGCCAGATCCAAGGCCGTGAGTCGCCGGGTGTCTGCAACGCCCGCAAGATAGGTGTCCATCACTCCGGCCAATAGATCGCGTTCCTGAATTGCGTCGCTTAACATGCTTTTCAGGGTCAAAAGAGCGTCCGGTGCCGGGCGCAGGTTCCCTTGGGTTGCTGCCGAAAGGGGCGGGGCTTGGTAATGACGCATCCGACCTGAATGTAGCAATACCCACACCCCGGATTTGGTGCCGGTTGCGGCGACCAGATCCCGGTCAAGCGGTGTCCAGTGCAATTGAGAAATCGTGTTGTACGTCCGAAGGGTCGGAAATCCGGGGGTGAAATGAGGCAAGGGACGGTCCGCATCCTTTGCTTCCTTGACGCCTTGATTGAAGGCTTGTCTGGCGCGCTCGACTTCATCTGACGCGCGTTCGCGGGCCAGATCGAAGGTGGAGTTGTCGGTTGCTCGGCTGTCCAGATCTACGGAGTAGAAAAGAGTCCCGATATCATCGACGGCATAGGTGATCTGACCATCTCCGCCGTGAAACACACGGCGAAACTGGGCTTTGAGGTCTTGGGAAGAGGTTCGTTCAAAGGCAAACCCTGTCTCGCTATCGCTGAAAACTGCAATGCTTGATGGCCCCCAGCTATCCAGTACATCGCGTCGCCATGCGTTAAAGTCTTCTTCGGATCGGGCAAGAATGTCGCGCGGGCGGGCATCTTGGGGCAAGACCATGGCCGCCCGCCGGACTGTTGCAGCGCCTTGCCCAGACCCGGATGTTGCGACAGGGCGCACTGAAAAATCCGCCACCGGATCTTTGTTGCCATTCCATTCGTCCAAATAGGGGGCAGAGAAATATTCCGTTTTTGCCGCAAAACTGTCACGCGTGGAAATCAGATTGTCCAACCGCAGCTCGCCCAGATTTCCACCTGAGAAAGATGCATAAACAAGGTCTGGATCGGTGGGGTGGGACCGAAAAGCGTGAATGGTTTGAACAGACCTGCGTTTGTTCCAAACCAAGTCTTCGATCTCAGCAGCGCTGGGCATTTCTCTTTCATCAGAGAGAGATTCGAACAGTTGTATGACTTGAGCGCGCAATCGGGCATCGTCAAATCCGCGGCCGCGCATCACGTCTTTGCGCCCTTCGTCAAATGCAGGGTCGTTGCGGGCGACCTTGCGCCAATCTGCTCCGTCATTGTCGGATACCCAAATGGAATCGCCGCTACTGGAGATTGCAACGAGGCGGCTTCCGACACGGGCGGCGCTATTGGGATCAAGTGTTACGCCGTCAGCGGCATCGGCCAATACCGGTGTATCGACTTGCCATTCGTTGCGGCCATTTTCGGAAAGGTCGAGAAGCCAGCGTTGGCCGTCTTCATCAAGAATGATCACCTTTATTGATTGTTCGTTGCCTTTGCTTAGCCCTCCAGGGGCGAAGTCATTGCGCGGATCCACTATCAATCGGGCAGTTAACGGCAGGCGGGTTCGGGCGGGCAGGCGGGTCTGCAAATCATCATGGGCAAACCCCGTGCCCATGGTGACGCTTTGTCCTTCCAGATTTATTTTGGTCCAGGCAGAGCTATAACTCGTTGCGAAAGAATTGGTAAAATCGGAGGCGAAATCGGTTTCGAAATCTGGGTATAGTCGCTTGAAGTACTCATATGTTTGGGTTTCGGTTTTGCTTAGGTTGTCCAGCACAAGGGATTGGCCGGACCGCAATTGCGCCAGATCCTCTGTCGGTACACCAAGAGACGAGGCGATTTGTGCCGCACCGTCATTGAGGACAGCTCCCGCCGAGACTCCGGCAATTTGGTTTTGTTGAAAAACAAGCTCTGCGGCAGCGGGCATAGAGATCGAGCTTGCAAAGCCCGTAAAGAAAACAAAAAGCAGCGGGCGCATGTCGCGCCTCCTTTCAAAAAAAAAATCAAAAATGGGTCGTTAGAAACGGGCGAAAAGCGCCTAATGCAACCTAAGTGATGCTTTTGTTGGCTGTCGAGTCATTTTAAACGTGTTGCCACAGGGCGCGAGCTAAACCCGAAATGCCGGCGTTGGACCGGGCAAGTTTGGACCAAGTTTGGTGTCGGGAATACTCAGTTTTACAGCGATACTGGAAAAGCGCGGAGGACACCGGAAATATGTCAGATAGCATTGCAAGTATTGGAACATTTCCGCCGGTAAGTCTGGTAGAGGCAGCTGTGCCAAGTTTTACACAAAGTGTCCTAACCAGGTCCCTTTTGCTGATTTGGCGTCGAAGCAGTATTCCCGTGGTCTGATGGGCAGACTGCGCCAAAAAGCCTTTGTAAACAGGGCTTCAAACACCTGTTTGAAAGGGGGCAAGGTGGCCTTTGACGGTAAAGTTGCATTTGGAACTGTACCGGCACGGGGAAACTTGAAGATGGCCGGTACAGTTGCCAGTTTGTTTGATTACATACAAATATTGGCGTGTTTCGGGTCGCCCGCAGTGAGATTGTCAACTGAACCGGGTTTTGGGCCGGACCGCCTGAATTCGACTTTGTCTGATGCTGAAAATGCTGCGCAGAAACCTCACCAAAGCAGACGTTCATGAATAGGGTTCGGAACGTCTTTTGACAGCGGAGATGATCTGTCAAAATTGGGATTGAAAAGTTTCAATACCAAACGGCGAGGTTCTCTGCAGGCAGTGGATTTCCACTCAAGTTGGGGCCTCACTTGCGGGCTGACCATAGCGCTGACTTGGTTCAGGCTTGACCTAAAACGCCACGCGGTCGCCCCCCTTCAAGTCAAGCAGCTCACGTGCCTCATCAGGGGTGGCCACTTCACAGCCAAGGTCCTCGACGATGCGCCGAATTTTGGCGACCTGGCTGGCGTTGCTTTCGGCCAGTTTTCCGCGTGAGATGAACAAGCTATCCTCCAAACCAACGCGAACATTGCCGCCCATCTGGGTGGCCGTGGTGCCTAGTGACATCTGTGAGCCTCCGGCACCCAAAACCGACCAACGATAATCATCGCCAAACAGACGGTCAGCTGTCCGCTTCATAAAGACGAGGTTGTCGACCTCGGGGCCGATGCCACCGAGGATGCCAAAGATAAACTGAATGAAAACCGGGGCCTTGAACAACCCGATGTCCATGCAGAATTTCAGGTTGTAGAGATGCCCGACATCGTAACACTCATGTTCGAATTTGATGTCATGCGGAGCAAGCGTTTCAGCTGCTTCTTTGATATCGCGAAAGGTGTTGCGAAAAATGTTGCCGTCGGAATTGGCGACATAATCCTTTTCCCAATCGAACTTCCAATCATCGTCCTTGTAGCGGTTCGCCAGCGGGTGGAACGAAAAGTTCATCGACCCCATGTTCATCGAACACATCTCTGGGCTAAAGGTCTTGGCCGGGTTGATCCGATCCTGAATGGACAGGGTCAGTGACCCGCCGGTCGAGATATTCACCACTGCATCCGTCGCCTGTTTGATCCGCGGCAGGAAAGGGGCAAAATCCTTGATATCGACCGAGGGTGCGCCGGTTTCATTGTCGCGCGCATGCAGGTGCAGGATCGACGCCCCGGCCTCGGCCGCATCCATGGCCTGCTGCGCAATGTCGTCATAGGTATAGGGCAGGGCGTCCGACATGGTGGGCGTATGGATGGCCCCTGTGATGGCGCAGGTGATGATAGTCTTTTTCTGGCGTGCCATTGGGCGTGCTCCTTAGGATTTGTCGGATTTGCCGGGGGCGATAACGCGATAGCCCAGCGGGAAAAGTTGCAGGTCAAAGCGGCTGCGGATCAGGCCCCAAATGCCCTTGGGGGCTTTGAGCATCATCACAATGGCCACCACGCCCAGAACGATCAGGTAAATGGTCCCCAGATCGGCAAGGGTTTCGCGCAGGGCAAAGAACACCAGCGTGCCGATGATCGGGCCTTCGATCGTACCGATGCCACCGATCACCACGATAAAGATCACGAAGGCGGTCCAGTCGTTGACAGAAAATGCCGCGTCCGGTGAAATCCGCAGTTTTTGCAGAAAGATGAGCGCGCCGATCATTGCCGTCAGGGCTGAGGTGACAACATAAACGATGAATTTGGTACGCCAGATATCGATGCCAAGGCTGCCTGCCGCCAGTTCATTGTCGCGGATCGCGGTCAGGGCCAGCCCCTTGCGGGAGCGCAGGAACAAATAGACAGCAGTGACAACAATGACTGCGGCCCCAAGCGCCAACCAATAGCTTAGCGATTCACGCATGGCGCGTTTCGAGGCCAAGGATTTGACGATAGCCACCGGAAGCGATGAGCCCGATCCGCCGCCGAGGGAGGAGATTTGCGCAAACCCAAGGCGGAACACTTCGGCGATGACCCAAGTGCCGATGGCGAAATAGGCCCCGCGCAGACGAAAGATCAGAACCGCCACGGGGATCGAGACCAAAGCCCCAAGCACACCGGCGCAGACTATCGCGGCAATCGGGTGCAGCCCGGCAAACATGGTCAGGGCGAACAACATATAGCCACCAAACCCCACAAAAGCCTGCTGCCCCACCGAAACCAATCCGGCATAACCCGCCATCAGATTCCACAAGCTCGCCAGAGCAAGATAGAGAAACAGCTCCCCCATCAGCCGCATATCGGCGCGGCCTGCCCACCAAGGCGCGGCCACAAGGATGACAAGGGCAAGCGCGCCTAGAATGGCCGCGACACGGGCCGCATTTGAGGATCGAGTGACGTGATAATCCTGTAGGGTCATGCTGAAATCCTCGGGAAGAGGCCATTGGGGCGGATGGCAAGGATGATTAGAAAGGCGATGTGACCAGATAGGACCTGCCAACCCGGATCAATCTTGGCCCCGACGGTTTGCGCCACCCCAAGGATCACGCCACCGGCCAGTGTCCCCCAGAGATTGCCGAGCCCGCCGATGATCACAGCCTCAAAGCCAAAGATCAAACGCCCGCCGCCAATGGATGGGTCAAAGCTGGTGCGGATGCCCAGCAGGATTCCGGCAATCGCCGTCACCCCCAGCGCCAGCGCCATTGCGACCCCAAAGATGTGGCGCCGGTTCAGGCCCATCAGCTGCGCAATGTCTTGATTGTCTGAAACGGCGCGGAACGCACGGCCCAATGCGGTGTGGTAAAAGGTCCATTGCAGACCCCAGATCACCGCGACGGCGACCGCAAAAGTCAAAACTGGCAACACACCAAGGTTAAGGCCGCCCACGGCAAAGCTTGCAGTTTCAAGCGCGCCTGCTTCCAACTTTTGTGGGTCGGCGGAGTAGATCTCGAGCAGACCATTTTGCAAAATGACGCTTAGTCCGAAAGTCACCAACAAAGGCGGCAACAGATCGTCGCCCAGCGTCTGGTTCAACAACCCGCGCTGCAGCACGTAGCCAATCACAGCCATCGTCGGCACCACAACAATCAGCGCAAAAAGCGGATGCATTCCCGTTGCGGTGGTGACGGTCAAACCCAGATAGGCCGCCAAAACGATAAGATCGCCATGCCCGATATTGACCAAGCGCATGACCCCAAAGATCAGCGACAATCCGGCGGCGAACAGGGCGTATAGCCCGCCCAGCAAGGTCCCCTGTACAACAGCATTCAGCCAGTCCATGTCATTCAATCCCGAAATAGGCGCGGGAAATATCCTCGCGCGATACAGTATCCGACGCACCTTCGAGCGAGACACGCCCCTCTTGCAGGCAGTAAACCCGCGAGGAAACAGACAGCGCTTTGCTGATGTCTTGCTCAACTATAATAGCGCTCATGCCTTCGCCGATGATGCCCGGCAGCGCGTCGTAGATGTCTTTGATGATAATCGGCGCGAGCCCGAGGCTGATCTCGTCGAACAGGATCAAATCGGGGTTGGCCATCAAAGCGCGGCCAATGGCGACCATCTGTTGTTGCCCGCCAGACAGCGATGTGGATTGTTGGTCCTTGCGTTCGTCAAGGATCGGAAACAGCTTGTAGACTTCGTCCAAGGTCCATGGCCCCTTGCGCCCGACCTGCGCCCCGATCATCAGATTTTCGCGCACCGAAAGTGACGGGAACAGCTGCCGCCCCTCGGGTACCATGGCCAAACCGCGCATGGCGACTTCATCGGCGCGCAACCCGCTTATGTCTTCGCTGCGGTACTTGATCTGGCTTGGTCCATTGGACAACAAGCCGGTGATCGACCGCATCAAGGTTGTCTTGCCGGCCCCGTTTGACCCAATGATGGCAAGAACCTCACCTTCGGAAACCTCCATATCGACGCCGTAAAGCGCTTGAAAGTCACCGTAATGCGCGTCAAGCGCTTGTATCTGAAGGATGGGTTCAGGCATCAGCTTCTATCCCCAGGTAAATCTCTTTGACTTCGGGGCTGTTCATGATCGCATGCGGCTCACCCTCGGCAATCTTCTTGCCAAAATCGATCACAATAAGCCGATCCACGACCTCCAACAGCGCATGCACCACGTGTTCGATCCAAATGATCGTCACGCCCGAGGCGTGGATGTCTTTGATCGTCTGCACCAGCGAGGCGCATTCGCCCTCGGTCAATCCCCCGGCGATTTCGTCCAACAACAACAGTTTCGGTTTGGCACAAAGTGCGCGGGTCAATTCAAGCCGCTTGCGTTCCAACAAGGTCAGGCTTCCGGCCAGCACATTGGCTTTGGGAAGCAATTCCGTCTGTTCTAGAACCTCAAGGCAGAACCGCTCGGCCTCATGCCCATGCAAGCCCGCCGATTGCGTTGCGGCGATCATTGCGTTTTCAAATACGGTCATGCCCGAAAACGGCTGAGGCACCTGAAACGACCGCGCGACACCCGCGTGGCTGCGCCGTGCGGCATTCCATTTTGTCACGTTTTGCCCGGCAAACTCTACTTTTCCGGAGTTCGGTGACAGGGTGCCGGTGATTAGGTTGAACATCGAAGTCTTGCCCGCCCCGTTCGGCCCGATCACACCTAAGGCTTCGCCTTGCTGCACGTCGTAACTAAGCGCATCTGCGACGGTCACAGCGCCAAATGCTTTGCTTAGCCTGTCTAATTTCAAAATTGAGCCCATGAAATCCTCACCTGAAAACTGGGCAGCACAAGGCGCGCCGCCCATAGGAATTTAGCCGAGCAAATTCAGCTCGCCGGTCAACGGAATGTTCGGAGCCGCTGAGTTGGCTACGATTTTCAGGTCCATCGCGTCACCGTCTTTTTGCCATTGGCCTGCAACCAAAGGTGTCTTGCTAACGTTGTTGATCGGCCCGTTTGCCCAGTTCACATTGCCAACGATCGTGTCGAGGTTGGTGCCGTTGATTGCGGCTACAATGGCCTCCGGATCTTCGAGGTCTTCGGCGCGTTTGGCCACATCGGCGACAACTTCAAACAGCGCGTGTTTAAAGCCGATGGGTTGGGTCCAAGGGCGACCAGAGGCTGCGGAATATCCCTCGGCCAGCTCTTTTGAGGAAGCGCTCGACAAAGAGGAGGAGAACGGGTGGTTTGGCGACCACCACACCTCGGATGACAGACCGTCACCCCGCTCACCAAGCGAGGCAATGACCGATGGGAACAACAGCGCTTTGCCGATGGTCACGATCTTGGGGTTGAACCCTTGCTGAGCCGCCTGCGCCCAGAACGTCGCGAAATCCGGTGCAATCATATTCCCGGTCACGATCTCGCAACCGGACTCTTTGAAGGCCGCGATATAGTTGGAGAAATCATCCGAAAGGGGCTGATACCGACCCGGATCTACAAGATTGTATCCGGCTTCGGCCAGAGGTTTGGGCAGGCCCAGCTCAGGGTGGCCCCAAGCGTTGCCATCCGCGTCATTGGGGAACAATCCGCCGACGGATTTGGCGACTCCGGATTGGCCCCACATGTCAAGGAAGGAACCAATGACGTCTTCGAGCCCCCAAAAGAAATGATAAGTCGAGGCAAAGCCTTCTCCGGGCACGCCATTGCGACCAAAGAAATAGGGCTGCCATGGGCAATCGGTGGTGATGCAGGGCACTTCGTTGATTTCGGCCTGATCCGCGACGGGGTTCACGGTGTCAGGGGTCGAGGCAGCAACGATGATGTCTACCTCATCGCCAAGGATCAGATCCGCGGCAACTTCTGCGGCGCGGTTGGGGTTAGACTGACTGTCTTTTGAAATGATCTCGACATTCCAGCTTTTGCCATTGTTCTGCAATCCGCCAGCCAAGGCTTTCTCGATGCCTGAAATCACATAGTCATCCGCTTCTGCAAATCCGGCCAGTGGACCAGTGCGCGGGCTGACATGCCCAATCCGCAAGGTCGGCGTTGCTGCATAGGCCCGTGTTGCGCTCAATAAGGCCGGAGCCGCCAAGGCGGCTGTGGCCCCGGTTAGAAAGCTGCGTCGCGATGGACGTTTGAAAATCTTGGTCATGTCTTCCTCCCTATCGTCGACCTCCTCGCCGACGTTTTCATTTATTATTCGAGTATGGTGCCAAGCTTCGTCAGATGGCTGGCGACGCGCGCGCGGGTCGCATCGGCCTCTTGCGGTGTCCATTTTCGGAACCCTTCCCCCGACTTCATGCCCAATCGCCCCTCCGCCACGAGCTTTTCGAGGTAAGGCGATGGCCCTTTGCGGCTTTCGAGATCGTGAAGGACGTTTTCGTGAATATCGAGCGTCAGGTCCGTGCCGACCAGATCGGCATTTTCCAATGGGCCAAGCACGGCAAGACGACGGCCAAAACACGACTTCACCACGGTGTCGACGTCTTCGGCCGCGCAAATACCGTTTTCGACAAGGCTGATCGCTTCGCGCCACAAGGCATGCTGTAAACGGTTGCCGATAAAGCCCGGAACATCCTTGTCCACCATCACCGGTGTCTTGCCAGCATCGGCCAACAGGTCGAACGTTGCTTGTGCAACCGCCGGGTCTGTCCATTCGGTTTTGACCACTTCGACCAATGGGATCAAATGCGGCGGGTTCCACCAATGGGTCCCCACAGCCCGGTTTTTCAAGCGCAGTTTTGACATGATCTGCGTGATCGGCATGACCGAGGTGTTTGAGGCGAGAATACAGTTTTCCGGCGCATGCGCCTCAATCTCGGCAAAAATCGTTTGCTTCAGCTCCAGCTTCTCTGGCGCGGCTTCAAACACGACATCCACGGAATGCACAGCACCCGCAGTGCTATCGAAAATCTCGATCATCTTTAAGGCTTTGGCGATGACCTGTTCATCATCGCCCATGGCTTGCATGCTTTGGCGGATGCGCGTGGCAACTGTCGAGCGGGCCTTTTCAAACGGATCGGTGATCGCTACGTATTGCCCGGCTTTGGCGAGGGTCAAGGCAATGCCATGCCCCATAAGACCCGCCCCAATGACGGCAATTTTCTGTTTTTTGGCAACCATTATTCAACCCGCCGTATAACCACCGTCGGCATAGAGAATATGCCCGGTGTAAAAATCAGATGCCTTTGAGGCGAGGAATAATAGCGGCCCGGCCAAATCTTCGGGTTCGCCCAGACGGCCAACGGGCACGCGGGCCAGGAACCCGTTACGCACCTTGGTCGCCTCTTCGGAATCTTCGAACATCCACGCGGTGAGCGGCGAGCGGAACACGGTTGGCGCAATTGCATTTACGGTGATTCCATGCGCGCCAAGTTCGCAGCCCAGCGACTTGGTGATCCCGTCGGTCGCGGCCTTTGATGCGCAATAGGCGGTGTAGCCCGCCGGATGGCCCAACAACCCGCGCGCCGAGCTGACCAAAACGATCTTGCCGTGACCTTGGGTTTTCATCTGGCCAGCGGCGGCACGCGCCAAGAGCCAGCTTTGATTGACATTGGCGTCCATGACCGCATTGAAGGTCTCGGGTGTCATGTCGTTGATCAGTGCGACCTTGTTCATGCCCGAGGCGACGACCAGTATGTCAAGCTTGCCATAGGCTTCAATTGTCTGCGCAACCAAGCCATTGCAGATGTCTTCGTCAGTGGGGCGGGTGTTGATCGTGGTGACCTCCGCGCCCATGCCGTGGCATTCGTCGGCGATGTCATCCAGCGCAGCCTGATTTCCGGCCACCAAGACAAGCTTGCATCCGGCCCCAGCTAGAATACGCGCGGCGACCATCCCAAAGGCACCCGAGGCACCAGTGATAAGGGCGACGTTGTCCTTGATGTCAAACATGGACAAAGGGTTTGCCATAACGTTCATTTCAACTCTCCGGAGGATTGGGCCGAGGGATAGGGAATGACGACCAGCATCTTGCTGGTCAGGTTCGAACGATTTTCCAGCAGGCGGACTTCACCCGGGGGGATCGTGCAACTGTCCATCGGGCCAAGCGTGGTTGCGGTGCCATCAACGGTCAGCGTCATCTCGCCTTCGAGCACAACGTAAACTTTTTCGAACGGGGTGGAATCCGGACCGGCACCACCACCGGGAAGGAACTGGCTGTATCCCACCCATTGGTTCGTGGGGCCGCCGTCTTCAAACCCTTGCAATCGCAGGCCGTGGCACCCGAAATGGTTTGGGGCCTCATAGGGTTGGGCGTCGTTAAAACGCTTGATGTGCATCTGTCACCTCCCGGAATTTTTGTTTTAAAAGGTGGCCGCCGGTTGCCCGGCGACCAGTCTGGGGGTGATTAGAATTCTTCACCTGCTTCGATGCGGTAGTTCTGACCCTTGTCAGCCATGGCGACCAACCGGATGATGCAGCCGTCACCGCGATCCCAATTCCAAGGGAAAAAGGCAAAGGTCACACGTTTGCCGGTCACTGAATCCAGATCGCCGCCAACGTTTTCAATCCCCATTATTCCATGCGAGAACAGCGTGTTGTGAACAGGCTCCCACTCAGGGAAATCGTCTTTCCAATCGTTGCCGCCAGACCATTCTTTGTATTCTTCCTCAAGGTGGGGAAGGATCGGGCCGTTGCGCTGAGGTCCGATGGCCGTGGCAAGCGGGTGGTCATTGGCCTGCGTATCGTGGCCAACAACCTTTACACCCTTTTCCACCATCCAGTCGGCAGCGGACTTCACCAAACCGGGGCAATAGGCAAAGTAGTCGCCATCTTCGTATTGTTTGTGCCAGCCGGTGTTGATGATCAGAACATCGCCCTTGCGAATGGCGTGACCACAGGCTTTTTCCAAATCGTCTCCGGTGATGGATTCCCATTTCTTCTTGGGAATAGACACCACAAGACCCGATCCAAAGAAGTGCGGCAGAGGCACTTCGTCGATAAAGGGCGTGCCTTGCACCACATGCGCTGGGGCGTCGATATGGGTTGTGACGTGCATCGTTGTGGTGATCGTCTGGCTTAGCACGCCGGACTTGGCCATGTAGTGCGTTCGGTCGATTGCCACATCTTTGAAGTACGGCCAGTTCGGGCATTGGTGCCCGAACCTATGGCTTAGGTTCACAAACTCCAGCCCCATGTCGTTATCATCATTGGCCTGGAACTCGATTCCACGAATTTCAACCATTGGACACACCTCCTCTGTTCGCCGGAATTCCGGCGTTTCTGGTTTCAAATTGTCTGGGTGGCTCCTCCACCTGTCTCACATAGTGATGCATGTGCATCGCATTGCGGTCAAGAAGAAAATTCACGATGCGGTTGACATGTATCACAATGCGGGACAGTAATGAGTGGGAAGCAACCGCGCTTACATGCAAAACAGTCAAAATAAAGGGGTCTAAATGTCTGAAAGAAATCCGAAAAGCGATCGGTCTGGAATTCAGGTGATTTCCCGCGCGGCTTCAATCCTGCGGGTCCTCAAGGATGCGCAGCCGGGCATGAGCCTCGGCAAGATCGCGGAACAAGCCGGTCTGCCCCGCTCCACGGTACAAAGAATCACAAGCGCCTTGGCAGCAGAGAACTTCGTCATTGCCGATATTCAGGGCGGCGGTCTGCGATTGGGTCCCGAACTCAGCTCTCTGGCGGGGGCGGCGCAATACAACATCGTTGAACATTGCCGTCTTTTGCTCACCGAACTGACCCAAAAGACCGGCGAGACAACGGATCTTGCGGTGATGCGGGGCATCGGCATGGTGTTCTTGGATCAGGTTCCCGGCACTCACCGCCTGACCACCGTCTCCAAAGTCGGAGAAGTTTTCCCGCTAACCACAACCGCAAACGGCAAAGCCTGCCTTGCTTTGATGGATCAAGACGAAGCGGTCAAACTGATCCGCAATGAATGGGATCGCAACGGGGTTGAGCAGGATTTGACACAGCTTCTAGACCAACTCCAAGACGTGCGCCGCACTGGGTTGGCCTATGATCTGGACGAACATGCCTCGGGTGTGTCGGCGATCGGCTTTGCGTTTCATGATTGGGCCGGTGACCTGCACGCGATTTCTATTCCAGTCCCTTCGACACGATTTGCCGACCAAAGACAGACGATCGAAGAAGCGCTGATAGATACAAGCAACAATATCCAGCGCACATTTGACTAGCTGTTTGCTTAACGGCTTGGCTCGATCAATAGGCGGGACGCATCGATGACACCTCCCCAGACGTTATCCAATGCTTCTTGTAAGGACATGTTGTCAGCGTGTTCCCAAAGGAATATCGCCCTTCCGATTGCATCGGTGGCGTAGCTTGCCAATGCGGCGGCGGTTTGACGACTGCCAGCGCGGGTATTCAGGCAATCTGTTAGTGCGTGACGTTCTGACATCAAAAAACCATCAAGTATACCGCGGGCTTTTTCGTTTGATCGAAGGACTTTTCCCACCATGCGAAGAATGGCTTCGTCACCGGCCAGCGTTTGCATGTGCGTGTCCAAAAACAGTTTCAGATCCGTTGCCAAAACGCCGGTCCCACTGCGCAATGCCTCAAGTTCTTCGTCGCGAAAGCTCGGCGGGTGCCCAACCGCGGCCGCTTCCTTGTTGGTATAATAGTTAAAGAACGTGCGTGTACTTATTCCCGCCGCCGTGGCGATCTCCTCGGTCGTTACGGTGTCGAGGTCGTGCGTCACGGCCAGCTCCAGCGTTGATTTCTGAATATCGCGCGCAGTTTCCTGCCGTCGCCTTTGTCGTAACGAAAGTGTCATCGGTCAAAACCTTGCGTAGTGTGCAACCTTTGCATATTCAGCACCTATCACCACGGATAGTCAAGGACGGGTCGAAAATGAAATACACAGGAAAAATTGCTCTTCTCGTCGTTTGTCTCGGCGCGCTGGGTGCGGGTTTGATGCTTTTGGGCGCGCGCACCGGATTGTGGGAACCCATCACCGGTTTCGGCCTTTATCGCACCTATTTCAATCCGCTTGCTATGATTGTTACCGCCGTGGGCCTGTTTGCGGTGATCGTTCACGCCATGCGCAAAGAAAAAAGCGGGATCATCGCCGGGGGAATCGCGGTTCTGTTTGGCGTCCTATGCTTGATCCCGATGGTTTCAGGGGCAATCAACCCGCAAAAACGCGCGGCCCCGATCCACGACATTTCAACCGATACGGCCAACCCGCCTTTGTTTGAAACCTTGGATGATACCCGCGCAGGTGCCAAAAACACGCTTGTTTATGCTGGCCCTGAATTGGCCCAAGCTCAGGCCGCAGCCTATCCTGATATCGCGCCCTTGGACACAGACCTGACTGTTGACGCTGCTTTTCAACACGCTTTGACCGTCGCGCAGGATATGGGTTGGGAGATTGTCTCGTCTGATCAGGACCGCCGCCGTTTTGAGGCCACGGCGCGGACCACTGTCTTTTACTTTGCCGATGACGTGGTGATTGTTGTCACCCCGCAGGGCGACGGCAGCCGCGTTGATATGCGCAGCGTCTCACGCGTCGGTCGCAGCGACCAAGGCCTCAACGCTGCCCGCATTCGCGCGTTCCAGCAAGCGTTCGGGGCATAAGGCAGCAAACCCTTTTGACTGCCCGCGACATCAAATGGGTTTCCATCGTGAATAAAGTGACACGTTGCGATGGATGCCTAAAAGAACTGCAAACGCTTCCCCCTCTTCTCAAAGGACGGACTTATGACAAACATGTCTCCTGTTTACACCTCCATTCTCGCTGCATCAGTGGGTTTGGCATTCCCTCAAATGGCCCTTGCCCAAGCGCCGAATATTCAGACCAAGGGCGCGATAATCCACCTAGCCGACAACCTGAGCGAAGAGGCCATGCTCGGCTGGTGTATCGACACCCAAGGCCGTGGATTGGGGGAACTGCTGCATGCGCATTCGTGCAAACCAAACGGGGACGACGTGTTGTTTTCCTTTGCGCAGTCCAGCGGCCTGATTGAATCCGTCACCTACGAGGGCCGGTGCATGGCCTATAACGCGCCTGACAACGCAGCCACCCCGTTTGGCTTGGTCACCTGTGACGAAACGGACCCAGCCCAAAAATTCACCTATGATAACGCGAGCATGGAGCTGCATTTGGCCTCCCAGCCGGCCCGATGTGTCACAGTTGCTGAAAACATTGACGATGCTGGCCCATACCAATCGCGCTATCTTCTTCTTGCGCAGTGCGCGGATTTGGCCTCCGGCTTCAAGCAATGGGTTGTCAAAAACGCCGATCAATAACCATTTCAGGGCCGCCGATGATGGCGGCCCGTATCCGTCAGATCTCAAAGGCTTCTGCGGTTGCCTAAGTTTCCTCAAGGTCGACGCACAAATACCGAACAGCGCTGTCCATTTTTGAGTGCCCAAGCAGCAACTGCACGGCTCTCAAGTTACCAGTTTTCTTGTAGATCCGCGTTGCTTTCGTGCGGCGCATAGAATGGGCTCCATAGGCGCTCGCTTCGAGACCAATGGATGTTATCCAATCTCGCATCAACCACTTTCATTTTGACCAGATCACAGCCGCGCAACTTGCTGTCTATGGCCAGAGTGAACAAAGCCAAATCACGATGGTTCTCAGCCAATTCAAGTCTGACCCGAATTGCCCAAACATGCTTTGGCATCAAGGGGCGTTTTTTGGCCGACAATGCGCCCCTTGTTCCAAGCGGATCGCACGGCGCGAATGGCGGGTAGGTTTTACGTTTCCATGAGTGATCCTCCGATCCGCCATATCCTCCCAAATCGACAAGCCAACGCCCACGAAGTCGTCTATCACACAGCGCAACATCGCTGGTGTATCCGTTCCTGGATTTTCTTTTTGCGCATGAAGGCGGAAGAAGTTCTGACGTCGAAGTGGCTCAGGGGCAAACACAGTCGTTTTGTCGATTGGACGCAAACGGGGAAAAACCAAAGGCCCCAGTCTATCAAGAAAGTTGAATAAACGGGCCCACGCGCATGCTGCTTGCGTTGCAGCCAATGCCCCCACCAGCGGCGACAGCGGGCAATTCAAGTCACTTTACCAATCTTGTTACCTACTCAAAGAAAACCACGATGACCGTCGGCGTTGGGAAAGTCATTTCGCCATTAAGACCCCGCCGCGTTGTCGCAAGACCACCGGCCATTCATGTGCTCTGCAAAGAAGAGCCGGAATCTAAGCGCGGAAAAACAGGCATTCGAAATGAACTGCCGAGTGCCTATTTGTTAAAACCTCTATTCTAGTCCGTAACCTTCTATGTCCCACCAATCAGAACGCATAAATTCTGGAGACGCCTGTGTAGGGCCGTTCAGTTTTTTCAAGGTTCCAGAAGTTAGCTCAAGCACCATCCACGCATCCGTTGCTGCCTGTCGTTCCGGATAAGGTGTCTGTTTGTCAGTCGGAGCGTACCCGTATCGAGGGTAGAATGTTGGTACCCCCATCACGAATACTGCATCTGCTCCGATAGACTTCAGGTGTTCAGTACTGTTTTCCATTATCTCTTTGCCAACGCCTTGACCTTGATACTCTGGCAACACTCCGCAGGGCGAAAGAAGGTAGCATTTGGTGTTTGGGTGATCTTTAAAGATGTACGGTGAGAACATCACGTTGCCGACAACCTTCCCATCGCGCTTTGTGCTGATTGAAATTGTTTCTGGGTGATCGAATAGATTTTTAGCGAGCTGAGCTATTGTGTCTCCCTCTGCTTCACCAAACGCCAAACGGTGGATTTCGATTGTGGCGTCGATATCTGAATGGTTCATCGGTTTTACCTATCTTTGATTCATTTGGGCGCGTACGGATTTTATCCCCAACGCGGAGGCGCGGTAGGGGCGGCCATTCTTTGAGTGGATGAAGCGCCGCTTTAGTAGGCGCTGGAAGACGCTGAGCGTGCAATCTTCGAGGACATGTCCGTCGCGGGTGAAGCAAGTAACATCATGGATTTTTCCGTTGTCCAAACGGTTATGATGGATGGCCCCGCCGCGTGCGAGTTCATGCAAAACACGTTGCTCGTGCTTTGAGATATTCATTGATTATTCTCGGTTTTATGAAAGCATACAATTTGGTCACTCAGCGTTGCGCATGAGTGTGACCGTCAAGTAGTGTTCCTGAATTTGGTTCGCCAGGAACGGGCGTTATGCCCGGGACTCTTTCATAAAATCTCCATTGAACAAGGCATTTCGCCCCGCATAGCCATGGGCATTAGGCGATGAACACCAGCAAGTCAACAAGTCGGGTGGTGCCGCAATGCGTGTGCCAAAGCTGATGTTTGCAGTCGGATGCAATGCGGGGCGGCAAGGGCTTTGGCCACGCTGTCAAAACGCGTCGTCAGGATCAGAAACTTTTCCAGAACAAGCAAAAGCCGCGTTTCTCCTGTGCCCAAAACTGGTGGGGAGCGATGCATTAGGTTTTCTCGAGGGGGGCTCAACCCGCTTGCTCCGGCGCAATAAAAGAAGAGCGACACCTGCCGACAATGCTCCCCCTGCAGAGTGTCCCTGTGGACGTGGGGAAGCTGTGCAATGGTCATGAACCTTGACCCCAGCGCGGAAACGGGTCCGTCATGGCGGCCCATTCTTGTGGCTGAAACTCGTCAACATCCAATAGAGCTGCATTTAGGCGGGCTGAAATTGCGTCACGGTCCAATCCGACGCCAATGAACACGATTTCCTGACGACGATCCCCCCACGGCTCGGCCCAGTTTTGGGCAATCTCGGCCTGTGCCTGAGGATGTGTTGGCAAACGTTCCTGCGGCACGGCGGCCCACCAAAGCCCCATGGCTTTGACCGAAGACAGCGCCCCCGCCAAACTGAACTCCGCCGCCCAATTGGGTTGTGTCGCAATCCAGAAATGTCCTTTGGCCCGAATAGTGCCGGGCAAGGCACCGGTCAGAACGGTATGCAGTTTTTGAGGGTCAAATGGCGGGCGGGCATGAAATACAAAGGAGGTGATACCGTATTCTTCATCTTCTGGAGTGTGATTGGCAAAGCCGTATAGTTCCTTGGCCCACATCGGATGTTCATGCGCAGTGTCAAAGTCGAAAAGACCGGTATCCAAAATGGCTTTGGTAGGCACGTCTGAATGGTTCGTTTCGATGATATTAGCGTCGCCGTTCAAACTGCGAATGATTTTTCGCGCGTTGCTGCTGCGCTTTGGTCCAGCATCAGCGACCTTGTTCAAGATCACGACATCGGCAAATTCAATCTGTTCCGTCAAAAGGCTGACAAGGCTGCGGTCATCCTGATCACCCAAGAACTCCCCGCGATCCGTCAGAAAATCATGGGACGAGAAATCTTCAAGAAGATTGACGGCATCCACGACGGTGACCATCGTATCAAGGCGCGCCACATCCGAAAGGCTTTGCCCGTTTTCATCCCGGAAATCAAAGGTGGCCGCGACGGGAAGTGGCTCAGATATCCCGGTGGATTCAATCAGCAAGTAATCAAATCGCCCTTCTTCTGATAGGGTGCGGACCACTTTCAAAAGGTCATCGCGCAAGGTGCAACAGATGCATCCATTCGACATCTCAACCAGCGTCTCTTCGGAGCGCGACAGCTCCGAACCTTCGCGGACAAGATCGGCGTCTATGTTGACTTCGGACATGTCGTTAACAATTACCGCGACACGCCGTCCATCGCGATTGTTAAGAATGCGGTTCAAGAGGGTGGTTTTCCCGGCTCCTAGAAAGCCGGACAAGACGGTCACAGGAAGGCGGGAATCTTTGATGCCAGTGTCTTTCATAGTGAGTTGATCTTCCTAATTAGGGTGGGCGAATAGCCAGCGGAAACTCGCACTCCAAATAATTGACAAAAGGTGCGGCTGCGTCCGAGGAGATTAATTTGAAAATTGGTTATGTTATAACGTAACAAATGGCAAGCCTGTTTGATGTTGTGTTGGCTTAACTAGGAAGCGGCTTAGTTGCACAAAGCAGGGCGAGGCAGAGGAAGACCGGCGCAAATCCGAAAAAAAGGAAGGGCAGCATGGCGGCCGCATCCCCGACGGCGTGACATGGGCGGGGTAATGTTTTGATCACGATCTAAGTAAGCTACGCAGAACTAATGCGCTTGGAAATGGAACAGCGGCGTCAGGAAATCCGCGCTGCTGCATTTTGCGGTTAGCTAGGGTCAGCTCCGGGCAGGAAGCTGACTTTGCAAAGTCACTCCAAGTTCAGGGATACTTGGCGCAATCTGCCCGGAACAGCCTTTTTGGACGCAAAAATGCTGCTGCGCGGTTTTCCTAAAGCCACCATTCAGTACATGTCGCAGCATTTGGAAACACACGAGATCGGCAGTGCGGCACAATCAAGATTTTCGCAGGTCTACAAAACCGAAAGGCCCCGTTTGGCTCAATCGATTATCAGTCTCGACCAAGTTAAACAGTTGTTTCAATGACTATCTTGCTTGATGATAAATTCAGATTCGAACTGTTTTACGTTACACATAGAAAGGGTTTGCCATGCAATTTTTGAAGGTTTTGACCTCGATTGCGGCGCTTTTGCCAGCCACGTCATTTGCCCAAGTAACCACCGACGGTGGGACAATTGACCCAGCCAAAGTTGAACAGTTTTTCGATCAACCGGGCTATTCCCCATATGCTGGTCGCTCCTACCCAATTTTCCCCTTGTGGGGTGAGCAGCATCTGCATACCTCTTGGTCCCCTGACGCTATTGCCGCCGGTACACGGATTGGCCCGGATGAGGCGTTGCGCTTCGCCAAGGGCGAAGAAATTACCTCAAACACCGGGCAACCTGTGAAGCTGTCCAGACCTTATGATTGGATCGTGATTGCAGATCACTCTGATGCGCTTGGTGTTATGGCCAGAGTGATCGACGGCGATCCAAATCTACTCGCAGATCCGACGCTAAAAAGATGGAGTGTGGGGATGAACGCGGGGGGAGCCGCCGCGACTGAAGCCCTCATGGAGATGATTACCCTTCAGGGGCTGGGGCAAATTCCGGACGCCATCACAAACCCTGACACGCAATTCGACATGTGGCGTATGCAGACTGAAATCGTTGAAAATCACAATAATCCGGGCACTTTTTCCGCATTGATTGGCTACGAATGGAGCTCGAATTTTGGCGGGGGCAACAATTTGCACCGCAATGTAATCTACCGCGATGGGAAATCACATGCTGACCGGGTTCGTCCACTCACGTCATTTGACACCGAAATCCCAAATGAGCTTTGGGACTGGATGGAAAACTACGAAGAAAAGACTGGTGGCCGAGTGTTGGCAATCCCGCACAACGGCAACCTGTCGAATGGCCTGATGTTTGCGACCGAAACCCCGGATGGCAAACCGATTGACGTCGAATGGGCGATGCGGCGTCAAAAATGGGAACCCATTTACGAAATTACTCAGACCAAGGGCACATCGGAACAACACCCAACCCTCTCTCCATCTGATGAATTCGCAGATTATGAGATTTGGGATGCGGGCAACCTTAATGTTGTGCCAAAAGAACCGGGTATGATCGAATATGAATACGCCCGCGAAGCGCTCAAGCGCGGGCTGGCGTTGGAAGCCGAATTTGGAGTGAACCCTTTCAAGTTCGGCTTGGTTGGCTCAACGGACTCTCACACGGGTATTTCCACTGCTGAAGAAAGCAACTTCTTTGGTAAGTTCCCGGCAAGTGAACCTTCGGCGGAGCGCTCCACAGGAAACGCCTTTGATTTCGAAGGGCGTGTCGTCAAAGACTGGCAGCTTGGGGCCACAGGTCTCATGGCGGTTTGGGCCACCGAGAACACGCGCGCATCACTCTGGGATGCAATGAACCGCAAAGAAGTCTATGGCACAACCGGCCCTCGCATTGGCGTACGGTTCTTTGGTGGATGGGAGTTCAACGAACAAGACGCTCAGAGCAGAAACCCTGGGGCACTAGGCTATGACAAAGGTGTACCCATGGGCGGAGATTTGGCACCGATCCCCACCGCCGACGCCGCCCCAAGCTTCTTGGTCGCGGCACTTAAAGACCCGTTTTCCGGCAATCTTGATCGCATTCAAATTGTGAAGGGATGGCTAGATGCTGAAGGCAACACTCAAGAAAAGATCTTTGATGTTGTTTGGGGCGGCGACCGGACAGTTGATGAAAACGGAAAGCTTTCTCCCGTTGGGGACACCGTTGATATCGCAAATGCAACATGGTCGAACACAATCGGTTCTCCTGAGTTGATCACAGCATGGCAAGATCCTGAATTTGATCCGACGGTCAGTGCCTTCTATTATGCACGGGTTCTTGAAATCCCAACTCCAAGATGGACAGCATATGACGCCGTCTATTTCAAAGATGCGGCATTCGGACCTGAGGTTCCCATGAAAACTATAGAACGCGCCTACACCTCTCCTATTTGGTATTCGCCCAAGGGCTAAAGAACAGTGTGTTAAAGCAAGCCTCTGAGCCTACGTCGGGCCCAGAGGTTTCATTCTCTTTCAATCACTTAATCTGGACCTCACTCTAGCGGCGGATCAAGACAATCATCCTTCAGACAATGCTCTCTCCAGAAACGGTTTGCATAATGAGCTTTTCAACATAACCAACCCTTTGTTGATTTCGATTTCTTTTTCAACAAGTGAAAAAGTTGACATGGCCGCATGAAAGTCGGCTCTCGGGATAGGCTATTTTTTGGCTTTGAGCCGGCGGCAAAAGGTACACGGCTGAAAACTTGAATGTCTCTTTTGGGGCTGAATGCAGTCTATCGGTGCCGCTGTGCCACCACGTGCTGGGCAAAAACCTTGCGCTGCACTGCCGCAAGTCGGCAGTTGGTCCAAACCTATCACTTCTCCTACTTGAAAGTGACCGTTCTAGGAGCCGTGTGTCGCAATCCACCAAACGTTGCCACATAGGTCCTTTATTCCAGCCATGCGATCGCCATGTGGTCGATCGTTAGGCTCCATCAAAGTTGTGGCTCCCAGTTTTAATGCCAGTTCAAATGTCTGATCTGTGTCGTCCACGTACAAATGCATCTGAGATGTATTGGCTGAGTAATTGTCCGAACTTTCGTTCAACATCATGATAGAATTGCCAATCCGCAACCGTGCGTGCTGAACACGGCCGTCATCGTACCTGCTGTCCTTAATCACCGATGCATCGAATGCAGCGATCAAAAATTCGATCAACCTGTCTGCGCCGACAACCGTGAAATAAGGTGTAATTGAATAATACCCTTCGGGCATGTTGTCTCGATCGGCCAAATCAAACTCCCTTGCGAGTTTTCGATGGTGTCAGATACGCTTAAACTTCGCAATGTCCGGCATTCCTGCCCTCTGGCAGCCCTAATGGTGCATAACGTGTCAACGGCCGGTTTGGCGCAAAGCCGTCATCCGCAACCCACAGGGTTGCCGCGTTGCTCCTTTGCTGAAGCAGCCGTTCGCATCGGTGCGCTGCATTTTTCTTGGTTAGTGGTCGGCTCTGCGAAGAAAACGAGCGTTCGGCCTGGATATTTCTAATCCAGCTATGATCGGTGAGCGTCCTCTAAGGAGGTTAATTGAGTCTCACGAATGGAGGCTTGTCAGTCTCGGTCTACGTCCGGCGCATAGAGCTATCAATTCATGCACGGGCAGTCTTTGTACCATTGGAGAAAAAGGCCAAAGACGCTTCGCATTGTCTCGCCACCGGTCATTCGCATCGGGCGGCTTTTGGGGCAATCTAGAGGTCTACTTGTGGCCCGGTATGGCTGTTTTCGGATTGGCGTTTCCAAGTTCTTCTGTGGCTGGCAATTCCTAGCAGTCATCACAGTCATCACAGTCTGGGCCCATGAAAACACCCGTGCTGTTCTAAGTCCGAAAAGGTTCGATCCGATCAGCAGACAGTGCATATCCAATGTCAGCAATATGCGTCGACAATGACGACACACCAAACATCCCGATCACATTGACGGCTTCGTAAAGGCCCGATGTCTCGTAAGGTTGGTTTGTTGTAACAAACACCAATTGGTTGGCAGGGGGCGGCGGGACATGAACACATGCGCCAACATAAGGGACAAGGATAAAGGCTGTCACGCCGGTGCCCGAGTAATCAATCGGCAGTATGTAACCGGGCAAGCGCACGACCTGACCGTTCCAATCCGTACGCACCCCGGTTGACATAGGCTGATCGCTAGACATCGGCTGTTTGTCGTGATCAACCAGATTTTGGAGCATGGGCGGAATTGTCGTTTGCCCTTTTGGCATCAAATCCGCCCAATCCAGATCGACATAGTCTTCGGCCCGCGCAACATGTGGCCAAATTGAAAAGGCCCCGACTCCTGTCAGCAATGTCCGTCGGTTATATGCGCGCGTTACCACTCGTAAACCTCCATGTGGTCCGCGACCATTTCGTAGCCTGTGTCACCAACTTCGGTGGATTGAATGGCGTGCTGCATCTGGCCGGTCACCCAAACAGGATCCCAAAGGTTATCTCCCGGCCACGGCGTTTTGGTCTTCACAAAGACCAACTGATTTGCGGGTGGTGGTGGGGTGTGCAAACACGCCCCCACATAGGGGACCAAGACAAAGCTGGTTACCCCTGCTGTCGTGGCATCAAAGGGAATGATATAACCCGGCATCTTGATATAGGCCCCATCAAGAGCGGGGTTTAGCTTGGTGGCATTGTCGTCGAAAATTGGTCGCCAGGTGTCAGTGGCCTCGTTCATTTCCCCTTCTCCGATGATTTCGGAATAGGGCAAGCCAGGCGGCAGTAAATCATCCCAAGTGATTTCAGTTGCGTTCTTGGCGAATGCAATTTGCGGCAAGGCAATCCCAGCTAAACCGGTTGCCATCAGATGGCGGCGCGACACATTCATTGTCCCAGCCCTTTCATATCAAATTCGCACCATCATGCCATCCGCAAGGGACATGCGGTAGGCCCTAAGGGCGGGAACCATGCTCACGATTGCGCCAGCGGCAACAACACCCAATAAAACCCAAGCTTCGCGAAGGGTTGGCGGCTCGATGGGCAGCCAGATACCAAAGGCGCTGTCAATCAGTGGTTGACCAAGAACCAACCCCAGATACAGGAGGCCTAGACCAAAGATCGCCCCAACAGCAGCCATCACAACCGCCTCAAGCACAAGCAAAGCCAAAATCACCCTAGGACGCGCGCCCATGGCGCGAAAGATAGCCATCTCACGACGACGCTCGTTTAGGCTGGAAAAGATAGTCGCCATCATACCGATCAAGGCAGTCACAACCACCATGGCTGAAACACCGATCAGGGCCGTTTCCGCAATGCCAACGATCTGCCAAAGTTCTTGCAAGGCCACACCGGGTAGGATCGCCAACAAGGGTTCGTGGGGATATTCATTGATAGACCGCTGCAATCGAAACACCTGAAGGCGGCTTTTGACACCGACAAGAGCGGCAGTGATGGCCTGAGGTTCTAGCGCCATTTGCCGGATCATGTCCGGTGTCGTCACCTGACCCGGTATTTGCGCGCCACTTTTCCAATCAACATGAATGGCTTCGATGGCCTCGAGGCTGACGATCACTGTGCGGTCCACTGGCGTACCGGTTTTTTCTAAAATTCCAGAGACCCGAAACGGTTGGTTGGCATGCTCAGAGAACGACGCCAATCCATGTGCAACAACGATTGGATCCCCAATTTCGTAGCCAAGAGTTGTGGCCACATCTGCGCCGATGACGGTGTCAAACACGTCCGACATGATCGAGCCGTCTTGTACCACAAGCGATTGGCCCGACCGGTATTTATAGCGCTCAAAGAAGGCCGGAGTCGTTCCCATCACCCGGAACTGACGATGACTGTCGCCCAAGGAAATCGGAACAATCCAGTCAACTTCGGGGCGGTTGGCGATGTCTTGATAGCTTTCCCATGTCAGGTTGTTGGTCGCATTCCCGATCCGAAATACAGAATAGAGCAACAGCTGAACCGAGCCTGATCGCGCACCAATGATCAGATCTGTTCCGGAAATTGTATCCGCAAAACTGGCCTTGGCCCCAGTGCGGACCTTTTCAACACCTAAGAACAGGGCGACGGATAAAGAAATGGCCAAGATAGTCATGCTTACTGTCAGGGTGCGGGCCATTAGCGATGCTAGGGCAAGGCGCAAAATCATAATGTGCCTCGCTCTGTCAAAGCGATGTCAGCCATGTGAATGACCCTATCAAACTGGCTGGACAGGCGTGCGTCATGGCTTACCATCAGTATTGCCGTGCCATGCGCCCGAGATTGGGCAAACAACAACTCCAAGAAAGTAGCTTGGGTGGCCGCATCAAGCGATGATGTCGGCTCATCAGCGGTGATCAAAGGTGGCGTCCCGATCAGGGCACGTGCCGCTGCCACACGCTGCTGTTGTCCAACACTCAAGGAACCAGCCCTTGAGGTCATCACCCCCTCTGGCAATCCCAAATCACGGCAAAGACGCGTTGCCTCGACTTCCGAATTGAAAACGCATTTACGGCGCTTTGGGGCAAACTCGAGCGGCAGCAAAATGTTATCTTGGACACTTGCAAAGGGAAGCAAGTTGAACTGTTGAAAGATAAGACCGATTTGTTCGGCGCGAAATTGATCGCGTTTTCCTGCGGACAACTGGGCGATGTCATGATCACCGACACAAACACGGCCCGAGGTTGCTAGGGTTGTGCCGCAAATCAATGAGAGCAGGGTTGATTTGCCCGATCCGCTCTCCCCAAGCAGCAAGACAGTCTCACCAGCTGATACACTCAGCATGGGAACGTTGAGCCCAAAAGATGTCCGCCCCGGCCAGCGGTAGCGGACATCCTCAAGCTGCAAGATTGGCGGTCTATTTGGCACAAAAACGGCTCGCTTTAAAACATACCGTGCAGGTTCAATACCGGCGCATCGCGTTCCACTTCAAACGATGTTGCACCACTGTCAGAGATAATCTGCACTTCGACCTCACGTGCATTTGGGAATACATCAAAATAGGCAAAGGTGATGTCAGTGATGGCGGTAGGTTTTGCACAGGTCAGCAGGTATTCCGCATGAAATTCGGTATGCCCTGCCTCCTCGTCATGGTCATCGTGTTCGTCTTCGGCGTGGTCATCATGACCATGATCATCTTCTTCGTGCCCCTCGACGTGTTCTTCCTCGTGATCAACTTCAAGTTCAGCTGCAGCTTGAACAACGCTACATCCGGCTGCATCGGGCAGAACAAACAACTCCAAAGGGCGCGCAAGAGATCCGACTGCCGCATCCACAGCAGCGCGATCCTGGGCGCTTTTTGCAGCATATTCAAAACCCACAACATCTGCACCCGGGGCGTTTAGTTCCATAGCGACTTGCGCGCCATCGAAAGCAATATTCAGCTGCCCAACACCATGTTCATGCGCATCCAATTGGCGAGCCGTTTCGGAAAATGCTGGCGCTCCAGAAATTACGGCAAGTACGAAAAGATGTGAAAATTTCAATGGATTGATCCTATTTAGTTGTGGGGAAAAGCTTAGGAAGAACAGTCGTGGCATTGCCCGTGTATTTCGACAATGTGACGGGTGGGACGGAAAGACGACTGCGAAGAAATGGCCGAGAGTTTGGGGAGCAGATCGGTGCCGTCATTCTCCTCAACGCTCCCGCACTCTTCGCAAATTGCCAACACCGGAACCGCAGCGGCGTGGTCGCATCGGCAAGGAACAAAAGCCTTGATCGATTCAAGCTTGTGCGCGCGACCTTGCCCGGTAAGCGCGGCAAGAGCGCGGTACACCGTCGGAGCTGCGAGATCCGGCTCTTCCAATTTCATTTTGTTGAGAATGGCGTAGGCGGTCATGGGTTTGTCATGACCATGTAAGACTCTTAACACGTCGGATTGCCGAATGGCCGCTTGTTTGCGCATGAACCTCTCCAAAAGATAAGAACACGTTTATTTTATAAAGTAACAAATAACAAGGCATTGTACCCCCGAGACTAAGCACACAGAAAAACGAACGCCCTGACCGCTTTTGTTGGTTTTGGCACGCAACCTTCATCTTGCGGCGAAGGTCCGGTTTCCGCCGTTAGTTTCGAAGGTGGCGAACGGCCCCAAGCCGCTCCTGGCCGATGTCGGCAAGTACACTAGCGATGTATCTTGTGGATATCACTGAGAAATAGCAGTCACTGACCACGATCACATTCAAGGTGTTTTTAAGTTTCTGGCGCTCATCGCGACGATTACAATCGCGCAGAGTGCGGCCGCGAAAACCTATTTCAGTGAGGATGCAGCAGCACTACAATGTGCGCATACCATCAGTGCGACGGCATGTGGTCATGCAAAGGTTTGGCCTGATTGATCATTCGTTGAAAGACGCGTAGATTTTTGGCAGCGTCTCGATTTTTAAGCAGTATATGTGCGGCACTGAAGTTGAGAATATCGCAGCCATGCACGCTATGGCCGGGCGGCGCACACCGACGCAAACCGCGCAGGACTTTCGCGAGATCGCAGGGCGGTGTGGCTAACAGTGTGCCATCGACTGAACGGTACTTTGGCACGATCATTCGTGCCGTGCGGCCGGGGTCGCAGGTTTCTGGCCTTTGATCTTTTCGCGCAGGCTTTGCAGCACAACATAGAGCACTGGCACTATGATGACGCCAATGATGGTGGCGGCCAGCATGCCACCAAAGACTGCCTTGCCGATGGCCTGTTGGCTGGCCGCTCCGGCACCCGAGGCGGCGATCAGCGGCACAACGCCCAACAAAAACGACAGGGCCGTCATCATAACAGCCCGGAACCGTTGCCGGGCGGCCTCCATGGCGGCCTCGCGAATGGAGGCACCTTTTGCCCGTTCCTCCATCGCAAATTCAACGATCAGGATGGCGTTCTTCGACGCAAGTCCGATCAGCATGATCATCCCGATTTGAGTGTAAAGGTTCACATCCCCCGCAGTGACCAAAACTGCGGCCAAGGCCCCAAAAAGCGCGACCGTGACCGAAAGCAGAATGCCGATTGGCATCGTCCAGCTTTCGTATTGCGCAACGAGGAAAAGATAGCCAAACACAATAGCGGCCATCAGGACCAGAATGACCGTGCCACCTGCAGCAAGTTGCTGCTGGGCCGTGCCGGTCCACTCATAGGCATAGCCAGAGGGCAGCGCGGTGGCAGATTCTTCCTGCAGGGCTGCAATGACGTCCCCGGTGGAAAAGCCGGGCGCAGGGATGGCCGTGACCGTTGCGGACCGAAATAGGTTGTAGCGGTTCATCAGCACCGGGCCGAGGGTCTTTTCGACGTTGATCAGCGTGCCCAAGGGGGTCATTTGGCCGTCGTCGGTGCGCACGTGGAGCCGCCCGATATCTTCGATTTTGTCTCGGTAATTCCCATCGGCCTGAATCATCACCCGGTAAACCTTGCCAAATAAGTTCATGTCGTTGACGTAGATCGACCCCAGATGCGCCTGAAGCGTTTCGAACACATCACTGATGGGTACGCCCAGTGTGCGGGATTTTTCACGATCCAGATCGACGAAAAGTTTGGGCACATTGGCGCTGAAACTTGTGTAGGCTTGCGCGATTTCGGGGCGTTGGTTGGCGGCATAAACCATTGAACCCACCGCGGCTGACAGGTCGGATGCACCGCCGCCGCCGGTTTGTTGCACCTTCATTTCAACGCCCGCGCTAACCCCTAAACCCGAGATCGGCGGCGGGTTGAAGGCCAGCACATTGGCAGAGGCTTCCTGGCTCGAGATGCCGTAAATTTGCGCCAAAATACCTTCCGCGCTGAGCTCCGGCGTGGTGCGCTCATCCCAGTTGTCGAGGTTAACAATGATCATCGTGCCGTTGGAGCCTTGGCCGTTCAAAAGGCTAAAGCCGTTAACCTGAATGGTGCTGGCCACGCCGGGTATGGCGCGCAACTGGGTGTCGAGCCGGTCAGAGACAGCTTCTGTCCGCTGGATGGACGCCGCATCTGGTAATTGCACGTCGACAAACAGATACCCGTTGTCTTCGATGGGTAGGAAACCTTGCGGCAACATGCGCATCATCGAACCGGAACCAAAGGCAAGCGCAATCAAAATGGCGACGCCCAAAATCGGCAGACGCACCAAGCGTTTCACAATAGCCGCATAGCCGTTGCGGGATGTGTCGACTGTTTTTTCAAAGGTGGCAAGCAGCCCCTTGGGCGGCCCCGACCGCGGCTTTAGGACAATAGCGCACAAGGCCGGTGACAGTGTCAGCGCATTAACTGACGAAATCACAACCGCAATGGAAATGGTTACAGCAAATTGCGAGAAAAGCTGACCGGAAATGCCGGGCATGAAGGTCACCGGAATGAAAACCGCGAGCAACACCAAGGTTGTGGCGATCACCGGTGTCGTGATCTGCTCCATCGCTTTGGCTGTTGCCTGATCGGGTGGGAGCCCTTCGTCCGCGATGATCCTTTCGACGTTTTCCACGACGATAATCGCATCATCCACGACAATGCCGATCGCCAATACCAGCGCAAACAGCGAAACCGTATTGAGGGTCATACCCATCATTAGCAGGAAAGCGAATGTTCCGATCAATGAGACCGGGATTGCCACTGCGGGAATCAGCGTGGCCCGTGCGCTGCCCAGAAAGATGAACACCACCGTCATCACCAGTATGAAGGTCAGGATCAGCGTGGATACGACGTCATTGAGTGATTGCTGCACAAAATCGGTGCTGTCAAATGGCACCTCGTAGGCGATATCATCGGGGAAAGCCTGTGATAGACGTTCAAGTTCTGCATAGACCCCTGCGGCCACGGCCAATGCATTTTCACCCGGCGCCTGATAGACGGCCAGTACAGTGGCAGGCTGTCCTTGGTAGCGCCCGGAGACACCATAAAAACTCGCGCCAAGCTCGACCCTTGCCACATCTCGAATCCGCAGAACACTGCCCGATTCTCCGGTGCGAACGATGATGTTTTCGAATTCTTTCACCGTGGACAATCGCCCCTTGGCGGTCACGGTGTACTGAAACTGTTGCGTATCAGAGGTGGGCGGCGCTCCGATCTGGCCCGCCGACACCGTCAGGTTTTGTTCGCGGATCGCGGCCATGATATCGGCCTGTGTGATACCGAGGCCGGTCATACGGTCAGGGTTCATCCACAGCCGCATGGCATAGGCAAAATCTGTCATGACATCAGCTTTGCCAACCCCGGGCACCCGCGCCAGCGCGTCTTTGAGGTTGATCGAGGCATAGTTGGACAAAAACACCTCGTCATAGGTGTTGTTGGGCGAAAACAGTGTGGCAACGAGCAGCATGCTGGTGGATGATTTTTCCGTCACAACGCCCGTAGAGGTCACTTCGACCGGCAAGCCAGGTGTCGCCTGCGCCACCCTGTTTTGCACATTCACAGTTGCGATTGTCGGATCGGTGCCCACTTCAAATGTGATCGATAAATTGTAACTGCCCGTGTCGGAACTGTCGGACGACATGTAGATCATGTTTTCGACGCCATTGACCTCAGCCTCAATCGGGGCGGCGACGGTATTCTCCACGGTTTCAGCATTTGCGCCTGTGTATGATGCCGTCACATTGACCACGGGCGGTGTGATGTTGGGGAATTGCTCAACCGGAATGACAGAGTAGGCTACAAGCCCCACCAAAGTGAGAACGGTCGAGATTACGATGGCCATCTTGGGCCTTTTGATAAAGACGGTGGAAAGCATGGATCAGTTTCCTCCGGCTGTTCCGGTCAAAACCGCGTTGACCTCCACGCCGGGGCGAACCCGTTGCAACCCTTCAACGATGACACTTTCGCCGGGACGCAATCCGTCCTCTACAACGACCGCCGTTTCCAGTTGAATACCCAGTTGAACATAGCGCTGCTCCACCAATTGCTTATCGGTCACAACCAATACGAAGTCACCCCGCTGATCGCGCTGTACAGAGTTCTGTGGAATGAGAACGCTCAGGACGGGCTCCAACTCTTCGATGATGACGTTTAGAAAACCACCATCCAGGATGATCCTGCGTTTGTTCTCGAACTGTGCCCGAATGGATATCGTACCAGTCGAGGCGTTGATCTGGTTGTCTAGAAATACGATTGCACCAGGTTCATCAAGCATTGTTTGGTCAGGTAGTTCTATGAAAACATTGGGTGATCTATCGCTTTCGATCAACTGATCAATACCCGTATCTAGTTGCTCCAAAACGCCCAGAAGCTGTGGTTCAGAAAGTGAAAAGGTGACGTACATGGGCGATTCTTTGACCAATGTCGCCAATGCTCCGGCCGTTGGGCCCACAACCGCTCCAAGACTAACATTCGTGCGACCGATCCGTCCGCCAAAGGGCGCAGTGATCTCTGTGCGGCTCAGGTTGATCTCAGCGGTATGCAGTGCGGCCTGGGCGGCCAACAAATCCGCTTCGGCCACAGACGCATTGGCCCTTGCGATGTCGAGCTCTGATTCCGGGGCTGTGCCTCGCGACACCAATTCCTTTTTACGGTCTAATTCGATCTCGGCTAGTCTTACATTGGCCTCCGCCCGGGTCACTGAGGCGCGATTTGCGGCGACATCAGCAAGATAGCTGTCTGGCTCAATGCGAAAAATGATATCGCCTTGCTCAACCAGTGCACCATCTTCGATCAGCACTTCAACGATTGCGCCAGCGACCTGCGCCACCAAATCAGTCTTTGCGGCCGCCTCGCCCCTGCCGATGAATTTGGCCTCTCGTGTGATCTCTTCGCTCCATGCAGCAGCGATGGACACTTTGGGCGCGGGTGCTGCAGGGGCCTGTGCGGATGCAGGTGGCACCATCAGAGCCAGCAGGCAAATTGGAAAAAGGTGGCGCGTGACCATGTGAAAAATAGAGATATCTTGACCTGACATGGACCCACCCAGTGATTGCCTTTATGACATCACATTCGGGTCTTTGCGGCGGCAACGCAAGCGGTGTCTACGACCAAGTTGGTTTTAAGAAGGGTGCTTTTGCTCTGGATCGTTTGGGATTTCCTTTTGTTTGCCTGATTCATGTCCTGGAGGAAATAACGGAGGGTCAAGCCCTGCTGGATTGATCTTCGCGCACGGGTATCTAGCTAAATCACCTCCAGCCATTCGCGGCGGGCGGCTAAACGCGTAGCGGCATGCCAATCTAGAAGGTCGGCTCAGCGAGAAATCTATGCCGGTTTTTACCCGATAGACTGCCACGACGCTTTGCCACGCCATCGGAAGCTGGAGACAAGCGGTCATTCGTTCAAAGTGCAAAAACCGGCAAAATGGGCTCTAAGCTGCCTTGCGGCAGCGCGTCTGGGGCGAAATCACGTGCGATCAACGCTGCCCAGTGACCGGTGTCAGCCCTTCTAGGTCATTCGTGCAAAGCGCAGCATTGGTCCCACCTCGTATATGAGAGCGGATTGCTGATGGGGTGGATGGCTCTTGCTCCAACCAGCGTCGCGATGCGCTATACTGCAGGTGTCGATATCTGCATAGAGAGGAGCCACCCCGTGAAAGTTACCACAATCGGCCTAGATTTGGCCAAGAACATTTTTCAGGTTCACGGAATTACAGAAGACGAAGAGGTCGCATTTAACCGGCCTTTGAGACGGGCACAGTTGTTGCCGTTCTTCTCCAAGATTGAATCGTGTCTGATTGGTATGGAGGCATGTAGCAGTGCGCATCATTGGGCTCGGGAACTAACGGCGTTGGGCCACGATGTCCGACTGATCCCACCAATATATGTCAAACCATACGTCAAACGCGGAAAGTCTGATGCCATTGATGCCGAAGCTATTTGTGAAGCGGTGACGCGTCCTACGATGAGGTTTGTTGCTGTAAAGACAGTTGAACAACAAGCTCTGTTGTCGCTCCATCGCGCCCGAAGTCTACTTGTCCGGCAACGCACGCAACTGATCAATGGTTTGCGTGGTATGGTCGCGGAGTTCGGCGTCTATATTGCAAGAGGGCTCGCGCGGGTCATTGGGTTTGCTGAGGATATTTTGATGGGTGAAGTACTGGACTTGCCCGAGATCGCCAATGAGGTGATCCATAACCTTTGCGATCATCTCATGGCGCTTCACACGCGGATCCGATGGTATGAAAATCGGCTCAAGTTGGTCGCCAAAGAAGACGCGCGGGTGCGGTTATTGCGGACCATTCCGGGCGTTGGTGCTGTAACAGCGTCCGCGATAATCGCTAGTATTGGTGATGGTCATCAGTTCAGTAATGGGCGGGAATTTGCGGCTTGGCTGGGACTGACGCCCGCGAACAAATCCAGCGGCGGCAAAGAGAAGCTCGGGCGTATTACGAAAATGGGCGATCAATACTTACGATCATTGTTGGTCGTTGGCATGACATCACTTGTCCGACAGACCAAATCGCACCCGGAGCGCGCAAGCAAATGGCTGATATCGTTGCTGGAACGCAAGACAGCGCGCCTTGCGACTGTCGCCAGGGCCAATAAGACCGCTCGGATCGTCTGGGCCGTTCTGACCCGCAACGAACCCTATACACCGCACACGGCCTAGCGGAGGAAGAACAACGAGTTAGCAAGACCCGCGAGATGATGGTGCATAAGTCTGCCGCCAAAACCAAGACACCCCGTCGAAAGTCCCGGGCGTAAATGCCCGCTAAGCTGTAAGGGACTTGGTTTGCGGAACCCATCAGGGCCAGCGGTCAAAACCGCGCAAACAGGCCGGACACATGACTGCTTCTGACTAATGCACAAATCGGATCAAATATGTCTTGCTATGCAAGAGCCATCCACACAGGACTTTCGCTGCAAGCGCGAGCAAATCATGCTTGGCGTTGAAACCGGAACTTCACCAGAAGCTATGTTGCTTCTTCCTAGATGCCGGATTGCTGACATTTGCGAGCTGGGTAGCATTTCTGATGATCGACTAACGGTAATCTGCCGGGCTAAATAGCCAACTCATCTCAATGCGGGACATTCGCCGATGTCCCTTCAGATATCTGGTGTTCGGATGTCAGATTTGAGATCAATGTCTTGTTGGCCCAAAGGATCAAATTAAAATCTTCCGCCAACAACGATACATCTTTTTCAAAGTTGGACTTTCTGGACCCGTCGCGGCGACATACCAAAGAAGGCAGAGAAAGCTCGGCTGAAGTTGTTTGGACTGGAATATCCAAGCGCCGCCGCAACTTGCCCAACAGAATTCCCATCTACGGCAAGTAGCTCTCGAGCCCGGTGCATCAGCGCATCATTCACCAACCCCCGAAAGCTTACCCCCTCGTCGTTAAGGTGTCGTTGCAGGGTCCGGACGCTCATTCCCAGCGACAGGGCAGCAGCATCAAGCGAGATTGAATGCTCTGATAATTGAGCTAGGATAAGATCTTGCGTTGACTGAACGAGTGATTCCGGCGGACCGATCACTCGTTCCCGTAAAATGTCCTGCCGTGAAACCTGTCCACATTGGGTCATGTTAGGGTTAGGCTGGCCCAATGTGTGGCTTGGAAAAAGAATCCTGAGGCTTTCGTTTCCGAAACTGACAGGACAGCCAAATGTTTCTTCGATCCGGCTGACGATGCTGATTTTGGGTATGTTGAATTCAATTCGCAATGGGGACCAACGCGACCCAAGAAAATGGCGGTGAATGCTCAGAATTACCGCAATGGCTGAATAGGCAATATCAGGATAACTTGGATGTCCCTTGAGGCCAAAATCATAGGAGTAGGTAACCACATTGTATCCAACATGCATATGCACGCGGTCTGTATTCGAATGCAATTGCATCTCCTTTTGGGCCCTCCGTAATGCCGTTCCAAGATCGGGAGCACTCAGCACATATCTCCCCCACGTTCCATAATCAGCGACCGTCAGATAGGGTGCCCAGAGCAACCCCAAGCCATCGTACCCAAGGCGTCGCGCCACACCTCCGATGAACTCAGCAAGCGAGTGCTCGGGAATGTAACCGCACCGGCCCTCTAGAAAATAGGGAGACAGACCAGCCGCCTGCAAAGCAGTTTCAGCCTTTTTCTCTCCCAACTCCGCTGCGGCAAATTGGGGCATTTGCCCAAGGGCCATTGCAGTGATCATTGGCGGCTTGTTGAACATACTTCCGGCTCCAAACAATATTTTTAGTTTGGCGCAAACTGATACGTTTTTCCACAGTGCTTGTGAAATAAGTGCTGATAAAAGAAGCATAACCTGTGGGAGCCAACATGAATTTGATGAAGCCAAGTATTTTGCGCTCCGCTGTCGTGGCAGGTGCGGCATCTATGCTGTCGGTTCCGGCAGCGGCCCAAATGAGCGATGTTGCGCGCGCCACTGCTGAACGCCGCGCCTGCGAGGCGGCCATCTGGGGTATGCCAGCAGTTGGGGTCTACGATATTGAATTGGCCCTGCAACGGGACGCAGGTGCAAAGCCAGGCGTTATCGGTTACATGACAGCGCCAATGGACTCACGACACGGCTTTCTGACGGCCAACGACGTGACACCCTACGTATTCAGCGGCCTGACTACCATTAATGGCCCAATTGTCATCGACGTTCCGCCAGCAGGCGATAAGGCGGCATATTTTGGCACCATTACCAACGCATGGCAGGTGCCGTTGGCGGATGTCGGCACCACCGGCCAGGATAAGGGCGAAGGCGGTAAATACCTGATCCTGCCGCCAGGATATGACGGTGAAGTTCCTGACGGCTATTTCACCCACCAATCAAATACCTGGGGCGTGCATTTTGCCTTTCGCCCCGTGGGCAAGAACGGCGGAACCCATGCAGATCAGGCGGCCTATGCCCAAAAACTGCAATGGCATCCTCTGAGCGAAGCTAACAACCCGCAACCAACGGAATTTGTGGATGTGAAAGAAAACCCGGTCAACACGTTGCCCGTATATGACTTCACCTTTTACACCGATCTCAATGCCGTCATTCAACGCGAGCCTGTGCTGGAGCAGGACAAGGTAATGATGGGGATGCTCGCCTCTTTGGGAATGGAACGGGGCAAACCTTTTGAGCCTGATGAAGAAATGCGGGACGTGCTGCAGAGTGGTCTTGAATGTGCCTATGACCATATGCAGGAGCATTTCATCACGAAATCCGTGGTTCCTCTGTGGGAAGACCGCAAGTGGGGCGTTTGGCTGTTTGCCGAAGGTCAAGCAGAGGCCGGATTTCCTTACGTGACCGAAGACAGCGTTTTGATTGATGATCGTGCTGGAGGTTCGTATTTCTGGATTACTTATCTTCCGAAGAACCTTGGTGGCGGCACTTTCTACCTGACCGGTCTGCATGACAGCGACGGCAACATGATGAACGGCAAGGATACATATAAACTGAACGTGCCTGCTGACACGCCAGCAGAGGATTTCTGGGCTGCGATTGCCTATAGCATGAAAACCAAAGGTTTTATCCAAGGCGCTGAAAGCGTGGGCCGTTCCTCTCCCAACCTACCCGACATGAACGTCAATGATGATGGATCTGTTGATGTGTATTTCGCACCGGAAGCGCCAGAAGGACAGGAGGCGAATTGGGTCCCGACCGGCGAAGATTTCTTCCTGCTTTTCCGTCTTTACGGCCCCTCAGAAGGCTGGATCGAAAGCGGCTGGAAACTACCCGATGTGGAAAAGGTTAACTAGAGGCTAAGCGCGTCACCCAATGGCTCGAAACTTAGTGCGGGCACGGCGAGGAACGCGCAAGTTTCACATGTCCAGAGCCGGAAGCTTTGTCATGGAAACTCAACCGACGGAAAACGAAATCTGGCTGTCTTTTGGATGACTAAGCCGGGCGAATGAAGGAGCCAGGTCTGCTGCCTCGTGGCTTTGGTTCCTTCATTTACACAAAAGCTTGGGGTAACGGCGATGGAACCTGAACTTGGGACAAACCTGATTGAACGGCTGAACGGGCCGTTCAGTCTTCGGCTGTTGTTGCAACCTACTATGGCACTGTTGTTTGCAATGCGAGATGGTCACAAAGACGCAAAAGAGGGGGCGCAACCTTACTTGCAGGCCCTGCTAAACCAGCAGACGGACGGCAGGCGCGAGACTCTTTCTTCGGCGTGGGCCTCACTTAGCAAAGTCATGATCATCGCGTTTGTTTTGGATTGTGCCTTTCAGTATGCAACCGCGGGTTCTGTCGCCCTTCTCGAAGCAATCGGGATGGCGTTCTTGTTGTGCGCTGTTCCGTACACCCTATTCCGAGGTCCTGTCACGCGTGTGTTCAGCAACAGATAGCAACCGACGCTCACCAATCAGTTAAACTATGGGGACGAATTCTTTGAACAGAAAATCCAAAATGTTGACGGCCGTCAGTGTGGTAGCGCTGTGCGCAACCATGGCTGTGACCAGCGTATCAGCGCAGACGTTGAGCCGCATCGGAACCGACAATCGCGCCCAAGCCATCGGCGAAATGACCGATGCCCGCGTTATGGTAGTGTTGCGCAGCGAAGGTCGCGTCAAGATGAGCGGCCAGTTCTTTGAGACCGACAGCACAGATTTGAGCAGTGACGCCCCGGTGATCCTGTTCAAGATGGCAAAGGTATTGGAAACCTTGCCCGAAATGCGCCTGGCAATTGTTGGACATACCGACTCTGAAGGTGATTTTGCCTACAATGTAGATCTCGCGCAGCGACGCGCCGAGGCGGTTCGGAACGCTCTGTTGGCAGAACCAAATAATGTTGCGCCCGAACGTCTTGTGGCGATGGGAGCAGGACCGATCAGCCCTGTGGCCTCCAACCTGTCGGATGAAGGCCGCGCGCTGAACCGACGTGTCGAATTCGTTTTGTTGGATGAAGCTCTGATGGAGACGGCCGCGACACCTGCGGAGACGGCTCAAGAACCTACCCGCTTCATTGAAAATACCGTAATTGAATCGCTGCTTGGAACCTTCGAGTTCGAGAAAGGCTTCCCGACGCCTGATGCGACTGAACGGCTGTTTGACATGCGTCTTGCATACCGAGCGGTTGAAGTGATCCAGCAAAACGTGTTTGGCGCGTCGCTTTATGCCATGCGTAAAGGCTATGCCGACTTTGGCGCAGGCAAACCCAATCAGGTTCTCGTCTGGGAAAACCTGATGGACGCCAAAAGCGAATTCCTGACGGCAAATAACACGACAGTTTATGCAATGACCTTTCTAGACCTGAAGGCCGATGGGCCGACAGTTGTAGATGCGCCGCCGCAGTTGCTTGGTCTGCTCAATGACATGTGGATGCGTTACGTTGGCGATATAGGAAACGCCGGACCCGATAAGGGCGAAGGCGGCAAATTTTTGATTCTACCCCCGGGGTATGAGGGTGAAGTACCTGATGGATATTATGTGATGGAGTCCAACACCTACGGGGTCTGGATGGCATTGCGGGCGTTCCAGGATGAAGATGGTACGACCACCGGGGCCAATGAACGATACAAAAAGCTACAGATCTACCCACTTGCAAAGGCCGACAATCCACCGCCCACAGAAATCATTCCGGCATCTGGAGAAGAGATTCTCACAGTTCATTCAGAAAACTACGCATTGCTCGAAGAGCTTGGGCATTTGGTTGAAGAAGAGCACCCTAATGCTGTTGACGGTGCGCAAAAGTTCCTTTTGGCCTCCATCGGAATGGAGTTTGGTAAGCCGTTCGAACCTTCCGCTGAAGACAAGGAAGTCTTGGAAAGCGCATCCTTGGTGGGGGCCGCTGTGCTGCGAGCCAACATGTGGAATTACACCGGCGATCAAAAGTACATTTATGAAGATCGCAAATGGTGGAACCCCTTTGTGGGCGGCGTCTACACGTTCGATCCCAATGGATATCTGGACTATGACGCCCAGGCATTCTTTGCGGCCTATGCAACAGGGGTTACCCCGGCTATGGCGACGAAAAAACCGGGCGTCGGATCCCAGTACCTTTGCACCCACACAGACGGCGAAGGCGTACCGCTGGATGGGGCAAAAACCTACAAACTGACCATTCCGGCAGATGTTCCGGCAAAAGACTTCTGGTCTGTGGTTGTTTACGACAGTGCTAACCGGTCGATGATGGCCACGTCTCAAGAATACCCTGCAATCAGCAGTTACAGTGATGCTGTGGCAAATGACGATGGCACAATAGATCTGTATTTTGGTCCTGAAGCGCCCGAGGGCAAGGAAAACAACTGGGTAGAAACCGACCCCGCCAAAGGTTGGACTGCCATCATGCGTCTATACGGCCCGCTCGAGCCGTTTTTTGACAAAACATGGAAAGCAAACGACTTCGAACTGGTAGAATAACTACTAAAACAAAGCGGGGGCGTGGCAGCCGATGGTTGCCGCGTCCGATTTTCAACAGTAGGCGAGCAGAAATTTTTTCACATATGTCCGGCTAGCAGGGGTCAGAACATCTCCACCAATGACGGTTGTGTCCCGCACTGCCCTCATCTGACTCATGAAAACGCTGCACGCTGCATCAACGGCCGGTCTGGGGAAGCTGCGCTGCCGCATCAGATAGAGTGGTGAAGGTCTGCTCTGGGCCGTTCGTTCCTTTCGAGCCTATGCATGGCCCAACTTTGCAAAGGTCGCTATCTGCGCATTGCCGACCTTGATGGCCGGCACCGCATGGCAGGCCATGTCTTAGGGGGCTTGAATGACCGCTTTCACCGATCTGTGGGAATATCCGATGGGTGCAGCTAACGGCTGGTCTCCGCCCTTAGTGTCGAGGGTAGCGAACGGCCCACAGCCGACCTTGGCCTGATCATCTAACGCTGTGATGCGGCTTCTCGAAACCGGCCGTCCGAGGTGGGGCGCAGCATTTTAGATGGCCCAAGGTCTGAAGAGCGGGACAAAGCGCCATTTCGCCGCGGCAGCGCTAACGAACGCTTTCCCAGTGCCGGATCGTAAAATGCCACGTGTCAAAAGCGAGACGCTTATATTCGCGGTACATGCCATCGACTTTAATTATCCAATGAATGGGGCCGTGACTAAGCATGTACTGCGTTTCATTGAGTTGTGAACCTCACACGTGAGTCAACCTGAAGCCCGCGACCTTTATGCCGTGGCAGTTAGATTCAATCCGACTGCCTCTCGCTAAGCCTCTCAAAGTTTAGATCACTTGACCAATCATTCTGAATGTACACACATTGTATACATTAATGGAGATCCTCATGAGTCGCTTCTCAAAATCAGACTGTCTAGATGACTTACGCCGTCGCATCCTGTCGACGGAGCTTGAACCCGGGAGTGATCTCGATGAAGCGGGTCTATCGCAACATTACGAGATGTCGCGCACACCTTTGCGCGAGGTTCTACAAAGGCTGCAAGGCGAAGGCTTTGTCGTGATGAGCGAGAACCGTGGTGCGAAGGTCGCGTCGATGGACATCGCGGTCTTGCGGACATTTTTTCAAACAGCGCCGATGATCTACGCCAACATCGCGCGGCTCGCTTGCGAGAACCGGACCGGCCGTCAGACCGATGCATTGAAAACAGCGCAATTGACATTTGCCAAGGCCGCAAAATCGTCTGATGCGGCGGGAGCCGCACTGGCCAACCACCGGTTCCACGCGACTATCGGTGAAATGGCGCACAACACGTATCTTGTCGCCTCACTCGCGCGGCTTCAGATTGATCACACGCGGATGAGCCAGACATTCTATCGTCCTGCGGCTCCGTCCGAAACGATGCTCGTGCTCAAAGCGATCGAACAACACGACGCGATGATTGCAGCCATCGAGGCCCGCGAGGGTGCGTTGGCGATCGACCTTACACTGCAACACTGGGACCTCAGCCGTGACCGGATGGAACGCTTTGTGCGCCCCGATCCGCTGCCTGTTGATGTCATCTCATTTAAGGACCGCACCAATGCAATTTGAAGGCATCTACACGCCGATTGTGACGCCGTATCATGATGATTTTTCGCTGAATGAGGCCGCGCTGGCACAAACGGTGGACCATCTGGTGGCTGCAGGTGTGCACGGCATCATCGTCGCCGGATCAACGGGTGAATACTACGCCCAGACTACCGAGGAACGGCTGGACGTGATGACCCGCTGCGCGGCACTCATCGACGGGCGCGTCCCGATGATCGTCGGCACGGGGGCGATCCGGACCGAGGACAGTGTGATGTTCGCGTCCGCCGCCAAGGCCGCAGGGGCCGATGCACTTTTGGTGGCTACACCGCCCTATGCCTATCCGACGGGGCGTGAAATCGCGCTGCATGCGCTGGCGGTGGACCGCGCGGCGAACCTTCCTGTGATGCTTTACAATTACCCTGGGCGCATGTCGGTCAATATGGATGAAGAATGCCTTGACCGTTTAGGCCGCTCACCCAACTTCTGCGCGATCAAGGAAAGCAGCGGCGATATAAATCGCGTGCATATGCTGGCGCGAGATTACCCGCATATCGCGCTGTCGTGTGGCATGGATGATCAGGCGTTGGAGTTTTTCGCATGGGGTGCGCGGTCTTGGGTTTGCGCGGGATCGAATTTCGCACCAGGGGCGCATATCGCTCTTTATCAAGCCTGTGCGGTCGAGGGGGATTTCACCAAAGGTCGCGCCATCATGTCGGCAATGCTGCCTTTGATGCGGGTGCTTGAGCAGGGCGGCAAGTTTGTCCAGTGCATCAAATACGGGCTGACGCTGCGCGGCATTGATGCGGGACCACCGCGCAAACCGCTGCAACCTTTGAACAAAGAAGACAAACGTGAACTGGCCGAAGTCATCCGCACCATGAACACCGCCATTTCAAACATCACAGGGGCAAAGATATGACTGATCTGCTGACCAAAGCCGAATACGCAGCCATTGCAGGCACGCTTGATTTGCCCCGTAGCCCGTTTATTGACGGTAAATACCAACGTGGCAGTGGTCCGATGATGGCGACAACCAACCCAGCCACTGGCGAAGAAATCACACAGATTTCGACAGCGGATGCAAAGGACGTCGATCTCGCCGTGACCAAGGCACGCGAGGCATTTGACCAAGGCCAATGGTCCAAACTGGACCCCGAGGCACGCAAGGACGTGCTGATCCGGCTGTGCAAACTGCTGACCAGAAACCGGCGTGAACTGGCCGTGATGGAAAGCGTCGAGAGCGGCAAACCGATCCTTGATTGCGAGACGATTGATCTGCCCGAGACAATCCATTGTATCAAATGGCACGCCGAAGCCATCGACAAGATATACGACCAGACCGCCCCGACAGGGGACGGAGCGTTGGCCGTGATCCTGCGCGAACCAATCGGCGTGGTTGCGGCCATTCTGCCATGGAATTTCCCGCTGATGATGTTGGCATGGAAGATCGGGCCTGCGCTCGCGGCGGGCTGTTCTGTCATCGTTAAACCAGCCGAGCAGACCAGTCTGACGGCCCTGCGCGTCGCCGAATTGGCGCATGAAGCAGGTGTGCCGCGTGGCGTGCTGCAGGTCCTTCCGGGCGATGGTCCGTCTGTAGGGGAACCCTTAGGGCGCCACATGGATGTTGATTTGGTAACGTTCACCGGCTCAACCGAAACGGGTCGGCGGTTCCTACATTACGCGGCGGACAGCAACCTCAAGAAAGTCGTGCTGGAATGTGGCGGCAAGAATCCTGCGGTTGTGTTTGATGATGCTGAAAACCTCGATCATGTGGCTGAACATGTTGTGAACGCTGCGTTCTGGAATGCAGGACAGAACTGTTCTGCGACGTCGCGGTTGATCGTTCACACATCGTTGAAATCCGCTTTGATGGAAAAGATCGACGCGCGGCTTCGGGATTGGAAAGTGGGCGATCCGTTGGACCCCGCTACGCACATCGGGGCGCTGATAGATGCCGAGCATTGCGCCAAGGTGCGCGGTTTTTTGGATAGCAAAGAGGATGGTCCGTTCGTGGCCCCTATGGTTGTCGAGGTCAGCGCCGACGATGCCCGCGCCCGCGACGAAATCTTCGGCCCTGTATTGAGTGTAATCGAAGTGGCCAGCAACGACGAAGCTGTGCATGAGGCCAATGACACCGCCTACGGTCTTGCCGCATCGGTCTTTTCCGCAGGGGGGCGCAGCGCCATTCGTGCGGCGCGCGACATAAAAGCAGGCACGGTTACGGTGAACTGTTACGGCGAGGGCAACATCGCCACGCCGTTTGGTGGCTACAAGCAATCGGGCTTTGGCGGGCGTGACAATGGCATCCACGCCCATGACCAATACACCGAAGTCAAAACCATCTGGATCGACCTGACCGATCCAGCAGACGGAGACAACGTCGGATGAGCGTGGATGCCGTCGGAACCGTCCGCTGCGGGCGTGGCGCACGCAAGGCGCTGCGCCAAACCCGCAATGTGACAATGCTGCCCGCGCTGAAGCGCAAGCTGCCGTTGACCGAACCCATGACGCCCGATCAGATTGAAAAGATCGACGCGGCCTCTATGGATATTCTGGAAAACGTCGGCGCTCAATTTCGTGATGACATTGCCCTTGCGGATTGGAAACGCGCAGGCGCAAAGGTGGTAGGGGAGATGGTCTATCTGGACCGCTATCTGGTGCGTGAATTGATCGCGACGATTCCAGAAACTTTCACCTACCACGCGCGCAATGCCGCCAATAACCTACCGTTTGGGCGCGATCATGGGATGTTCATTCCGATGACAGGCGCGCCGTTCCTGCGCGATCTTGATGACGTGCGCCGCAATCCGACGCTGGATGATCTGGCCAATTTTCACAAGCTGTCCCACATGCTGCCTGCGATCCATTCATCCGCACACCACATTGTTGAACCCTACGATCACCCGATCAGCCAACGGCACTTGCGCATCACCTACAGTTCGATGAAACACTCCGACAAGACGTTCATGGGCATGACCACCAGTCCCAAGAACGCTGAAGACGTGATCGAGATGTGCGCGATCCTGTTTGGCGACGATTTCATCGACACGCATCCCGTTGTGACTGGAAATTGCAACGGTAATTCGCCCCTCGTTTGGGATGAAACGATGCTTGGGGCGCTGCGGGCCTTCAGCAAACGCAACCAACCAGTGTTGTGCAGCCCCTTCGTTCTGGGCGGGGCCAATACGCCCGCCAGCGTGCCTGCCACTGTGGCGCAATTGAACGCCGAGGCGCTGAGTGCGCTGGCCTATACTCAGGTCGTGCGCAAAGGCGCGCCCGCGATCTACGGTCATTATCTGTCCACGGTCAGCATGAAATCGGGTGCCCCCATGGCAGGCACGCCGGAAATCAGCCTGATGAATTTCATGATCGGGCAGATGGCGCGGCATTACGGCGTGCCGTGGCGTACATCCAACACCCTTGGCGGGGCCAAGACGTTTGATGCCCAAGCGGGCTATGAAAGTGCGATGACCATGAATGCCGTGCTGATGGCAGGGGCCAATTACATGTGGCACTCTGCTGGCTGGAATGAGGCGGGGATGCACTGTTCCACCGCCAAGTTCATTGTCGACGCCGAAATGTGCGAAATGGGCTATCGCATGGCCGAAGGCATTAAGTGGGATGATTTTGATGCGGCACTTGCCGCCGTGCCAGACGTCGGCCCCGGTGGGCATTATCTGGGGCATCCGCACACGCTGGAGAATTTTCAAAAGGCGTTCTTCATGCCTGAAATGTTCGACAACAATTCAATCGAGCAGTGGCAGGCGGAAGGCAGCGTCGAGATCACCGAACGCGCCTTGATCAAGGCCCGCGCGATGCTGAATGAATACGAAGAACCTAAGCTAGACGACGGGGTGAACGAGGCCCTTCTGGATTACATCGCGCGCCGCGAGCGAGAGATTCCGGCCGTCGACGCGCTCAATCAGGACCACTAAGGTGAAGGTCACACGCCTTCCCAAAGACCCCGGCCCGGCGGCATGGAACCGGCTTTTGTCGGATGCGGACCCTGCGACACCGCTGGAGGGCAACATCACCGCCGACTGGCTGATTATCGGGGCAGGCTTTGCGGGGTTGGCCGCAGCGCACCGTTTGTCCAAGCAGGCCCCGGGCGACCGGATCGTTGTGCTGGACGCGGTGCGGATTGGGGACGGACCGGCAGGGCGTAATTCAGGGTTCATGATCGATCTGCCCCATGATCTGACCTCTGCCGATTATGGCGGCGCGTTGGTGACGGATCGGGCGCAAACGCAGGATAACCGACTGGGCATCGCCCATGCCCGCGAGATGGCGCAGGACTACGGGTTAAGCGAAGAGGCCTTTATTATTTCGGGCAAGATCAACGGTGCCGCGACTGCGAAGGGCCATGCGCACAACCTGAGCTTTGGTAAACATCTCACAGCATTGGGCGAACCCTACGATATGCTGGACGCGGCCCAAATGCGCAACATCACGGGCAGCGATTACTATCAAAGCGGGCTGTTTACGCCGGGCTGCGCCATGATCCAGCCCGCGATGTTCGTGCGCGGGGTCGCGTCCGGTCTGCGATCCAACCGTGTTTTCATCCATGAGATGAGCCCCGTGATCAGTCTTGAACGCAAGACGGATTGGATCGCAAAGACCCCCAAGGGGCGAGTCACCGCACCGCGGGTCATTCTGGCCGTGAACGGGCACCTGAACAGCTTTGGATATCTGCCGAACCGCCTGATGCATGTCTTTACCTACGCGTCGATGACCCGAGCCCTCAGCGCGCAAGAAAGCGTAAGTCTGGGGGGGAACCCAGCTTGGGGCCTTACCCCTGCTGACCCGATGGGCACGACCGTCCGGCGTGTGTCCGGGACGGGCGGGGATAGGATCATCATCCGCAACCGCTTTACGTTCGATCCATCCATGGAAGTCAGCGACAAACGGATCGCCAAGGTTGCCCGCGATCACGACCGGGCCTTTGCCGCGCGGTTTCCGATGCTCGCACATACCTCTATGGATTTTCGCTGGGGCGGGAGGCTTTGCGTAAGCCGAAACAACGTTCAGGTCATCGGCGAACTGGACGAACGGCTATATTCCGCCTGCTGTCAGAACGGGCTGGGCACGGCGAAAGGCACGTTGGCTGGTGGTCTTGTCGCGGATTTGGCACTGGGAAGGTCCTCCGACGCCCTGAGCCGCGCGTTGGCTGCCGATCTACCCTCCCGCCTGCCACCGGCTCCGTTGTCGAGTATCGGGGCTAATTTATTTCTCAAATGGCAGGAACGCCAAGCCGGTGGCGAGCTGTAGTTTGTAAGGCTCACACCGCCCCACACGTCACAATCCAATAAATGCTGCGTGAGGAGTCTGGCACTTAAGCAACCATCCCATTGACGAATGCCCGCAATGGCGGTGGCATTATTATCAATTAATTTGCCCGTCGCCCGGGACCAGACATTCGTGCATGACGCAGCATCCGTTACAATGGGCTCCAAGCCGCCTTTGACCGTCAAAATCAGTCTTGTTGAGTATGAATGCCCGCTCTAGGGAAGTCGAGGCAAACAGTTGGCAGCTGCAGAAATGCCGTTCGCAGCCATCAGACAGTAGTCACTTTGGGCTGACACCGGTCCTTCGGCGGCTCGCGGCTCGCTGCCGACCACCGACCGAACATGTGAAGGGCAGCAATGCGCAGTTAGTGTACTTTGCAAAGTTTGGAGGGTAGCCGAAAAGCTGACATTGGTTTCCAATTTGGAAATTGAATTGCGCTATTCAATTGAATACAAATTCAGGCGGCTTTGTTGCACAAATCGGATGAAAGGCGAGCTTCCCTTTTCCTCATCCGGATTTAGCCTACAGGCTCAGTGACTGGTATGCCCAAAGCGGTGTAGCGGTTAAGGACTGCGATGCGGATTTGCACTTCCGCGACTTGCC
>NZ_QKMF01000014.1 GCF_003208435.1 Pelagimonas varians
TTATCTGACGCACACCGTAAAATGGGATCTCCAGAAACGGCTTGTCGATCAGGCGCATCAGATCGAGGTTCACCTCACTCTCGCCCTTCGGCTCAAAGAAAAACGAGGACCATGAGATCGACAGCAAGGCACATTGCTTGCCAACCGACAGGCCTGGCAGGTTCGGTTCAATCATCTTGCGCCTAACTTGCCGGTCCAGGGCTTGAGATATCTAGCCAGTTCGCTGACCGGTTCCTCGCCCTTCAGCGCTTCCAATGCGACCTTGGCCTTAAACTCAGGGTGATGTTTTTCCGTTTCGACATATCTCATCTCCTTCGTATTGAAGATCAGCAGACTACAAATCGCAGCTTACGGCAGTGTCCGAATTTCGGGGGGTAGCTCAGTGTGAAGATGTGCTGGATGTCGCAACACATCTGTACCCCGCCAAGGCGGGCAGTGCGCCTGTGATCGCCGCATGTACTTGCTCCAAGGTGTCGCCAAGGGCCACCATCAATATCGATGCACATGAGGGCGGGTTCCCCTTCGCACGGCAGGTCAGCAACGGTGCGCCGGATGTATGGGTTCCCATTTGCGTCATGGGTGGCCTGCGGATCGTATCCGATACCCGTTGCCACATAGTGCTTGCTTACGCCGGACGTCATGAAATTGAGGCTGGTCGCCAGCGGCAACCATGCGGCCAGATCGATCAGCGATCGGGAAATCGACGGTCTGATAGTTGCCAGACACAAATGACCCATTGGTCGCCTTTTGTAACTGGCCCTGGTCCAACCAAAATTGCTTCCCGCAAGGGGCTATGTCAGTGTTCGTGAAGATGCCGATTTTCATATCGGTAAGACTCCTATTTCTTTCGAAGTCCATCCGATTTCTCTATTGTCCCGGTATCGACTATTTAGCCGTAGTCAAGTGATTTGGCTGTCCCTCATGCAGATGCATTGGCACGGTTTTTTATGTGCGCCGCACCAGTTGGTAGTGCGGCAGGTGTTTCTCCAACGCCTGTTCCATGCCCTCAACAGTCGGTTCCACCTGTACTTTGCGCTTGCGGGATCTGGCTTCAATCGCCGCTGCATTCAGACTCATTTCGCCATCACGAACCAACTGTGCGAGGTCTGTCCGATCACGGTTCAACCGGCGCATTGCCTTCTCATTGGTATCAGCGATCAAAGGCATATTATGACCTTGATATTCCTCTGACTTGCGATCACGACCAGCGGGCGCAGCAACACCCACGCCTGTCTCGAAACGCCGTGCCAGATCATCCTGACCAACACTCTTGAGCCAGAAGATCGCGCGGTCCTGCATCCCCGCCGTGACCTCGGTCAACCACTGCATCTCTGAGCGGTCTGGGTCATCGTTGGGCCAGCGTTTGTGGGTGCCCGCGTCCAGAGCCATTTGTAGGGTTTCAGCAAAACCACGAGCCGTACTGCCAGCATTTGTTTCACATCTGCTCAAGTCGAGCGTTGCGGAGTCTGCCATACTGCGGTGCCATTGCGCGCTATCCGGCTCACTGTCCATGAACGGGCGGGGGATACCCTTGAGCGGTCTCATTGGACACTCTCCAGAACGGCCTGCAAGTCACGGCTCGCATCTGCCACGCGGGCCACGGTCAAGAGGTATTTTATCACCAGCAAATTCAGGAACATTGCGCGGCTATGTTCGTGCTGGCACCACTCGCAATAAGCGGCATAGCGGCTGTCTGGCATTGGCACTGGAAGAGGTTTGACCGGCGGTGCCAGCAACTCACCCATACTGACAAGCGCAGGCTCATAGGCCCGCTGTGCGACCTTTTTCGGCTACCGCCTCCAGATGCAATCGAGCATGGTCAACCGCGCCAGTTACGATCAGCAAACGAACCGCTGCCAAATCCCAAACAAACGAAGATGCATGGCAACGGTCAACCGTCTCTTCATACGCGTCTTGTACCCGCGCGGCCTCGGTTTAGACAAACTCAGGCAGGGCCACGCGCATGGTTGTGCGGGTGTAAAGCCAGCCGTCGCGCTGGATCAGTGCGGGCGGCTTCATAGCGCACCGCCTGTCACGCGCGGGCACTTATTGATACACCCAACAATCTCGCTTTGACGCCATCCGTTCGTGGCCTCTGTAATTGCTACAGGCGATGGAAACTCATTGGCCCGCATAAGCTGGTCAAGCGCCGACCGTCTCAAACCAGTTATGCGCAATACATCGGGGCGGCACAGGAAAGGATCAATGCGGGTTGAGAGGTCAATGTATGCAGATTGATGCGCTGTTTTATCAAGCGCAGTCCGATCTGGTTTGGGCATGTCAGGCTCCTTTTGGTTCGTCCTGACACCCGATTAAGAGCATGAAGACGCGCCAAAACACCCACCCGATCCTTTATTCGCGTTTTAGTTCAGATTCGCCCCGTTTATATGCCTTTCGCAACCCATCCTTTGTCAATCCAGCCAACCCACCAAACCGCACAGGATCAGCAGCAATCGCAGCATGACAACGCGCGGCAATCCTACCCTTGTTCCCCTTCGCTGCCCGATAAGGGGCGACATCATGCGCCCTCCGGTTTGGCCTGCCATCGGTGCTTGGTCGTGTAGTCAGCTTGCGCAAGTTACCGGCTGGCAATGGCATTGTGAGCGCACGTGACCATGCTGCTTATGCCTCAACAACAATGCGGCCCGTGCCTCGCTTCCTACATCAAACGCTTTTGCGCCGCGTCCAAGGCTGTTTGGCAGGTCATCACATCAACCCGGCCTGCCTCAAAAAAAAACACTCAACCGCAACCAATCGCGGGGCAAACTGTCCACCTGTTCAGGCAGCGTGTCGATGAGCGTAGCGAGTGGCATCATAGCGCTGACACCAGATAAACGGTCCAAGCACAGATGAGCGCGCGCCGCCGTTCCAAATAATCACCGCGCCGGTAAGCACGCTCAACATCATTGCCGATTTGGTGTGCAAGCTGATCTTCAATCAATTCACGCGGCCATCCTGCACCATATGCCCAATCGCTAAATGTCGAGCGCCAGCCATGTGGAGTCGCGTTTGCATATCAAGCGTTGCGGAGCGCCTTTGCCAATGCAATGTCGCTCATTGGCCTGCCCCCCCTACCGTCATGTATGAGCGCGCAACCTGCCACCCTCGGCAACTCTGCCAACCAAAGTGCCAGCGGCAATGTCAGCGGTACGCGATGCTGCTTACGTGCTTTCATGCGCTCTGCTGACAAGGCGATCAATGCGCCGCCTGCGTCAATGTCGCCCCATTCCATGTGCCGTACTTCGCCAGATCGGCAGGCGTCAGGTAGAGCGTCACATGCCCACCATATCCAATGCCTGCGTGACGCTTGGCCCATACCGCTGCAAATGCGGCGGGGGCGTCTGCTACCTCAATGGCGGCGTGATGCTTCACTACCCGCACCTTCTTTTGAGCGGGCAAAATGTGTTCTAAATTGTCGCGCCACCCAGCGGGGTTCGGTCCATCTCTGTCACCTCGCGCGATTGAGGCGCACAAGATACGTTCAATCCGTTGCCGGACACATCGCGCCGCATTGGGACGCTGGCGTGACGTGTGAGTGAGGTCTCCCATTGGGCGCTATGTTTTGCGTTTGACCATGTTGCGTGATGGGATGTGATAAAAGTGTGCATGGCCTGCTCAATGGTAAGTGACTTGCGGGTCACTGCTTGCACCTGCGGCTTTGCGGCATCACGCGGGTTGATCCCCTGCCCTAACTGTTCACGCGCCGCCGCTGCCTTTGCTCGGGCTGCGGCCAAAAAGCCTGTGCTACCTGAGCCAAGTCCCGTTTCCTGCTTTTTCCCTTCCCGAGTGCATCGTATTGCCAGCGGCCTTGACCGCTTTGGCATACAACTCGTGAAGCGTTCCGACTCTCATTTCCTACCCACCTGTAACCCACCTGAAGCGCGGTGCGTTATGGTTACACATGGCAATGCATGGCATACGCCAAGACACAAAATTCTTGATTTACAGGGGTTTGTAGATTTTTGGGAAGGGTGTTTGGCGGAGACTCAGGGATTCGAACCCTGGGGACGCTCTCACGCCCAACGGTTTTCAAGACCGCCGCATTCGACCACTCTGCCAAATCTCCGGTTCGGCCACCTTTATATCGCCCTTTTCGATTCTTAAAGTCCATAAAGTCGAAAAACTGCGCATTCTTGAACTGCAGGCTTTTCATATGGCCCTCAACACGTTACTCTGACCGAAAACGGGCCTGCAAGTGCCCGACTGAGGCGGTATCGACCGGAAAATCCGGCAAATTGCGCGGCAACGTTCGCGCTGACACAGGCATGAGGCATGGCATGAGCGTTATTATTTCGCCCAATCGAAACAGGATTCAGCGTACGGCGGTTGCGCTAACCAGCTTTTTGATGCTTTCGGCATGCGCCGACGTCCAAATGCCCGGGTTTCTTCAACCTTCGGCCGGAAGCGAAGACGTTGTGGCCCGCGCCGCATCCTCTGGTGCGACCGAGGAACGCGATGTTGAGGCCCCCGAAATTTTTCAAGCGACCGAAGCCGGCCTGTGGGACGGACGCCCATCTCTTGGCGGTGTCTGGATCGCTCACCCAGATGTTACGGATCCAGAGCGCGCGATTGTCCGCAATGAATCCAACGGTAAGTTTGTAATCGGGGCATTGTTTCGCCGCGAACGCGAATCCCCCGGTCCGCGCCTTCAGATCTCCTCCGAAGCTGCCGCCGCGCTTGGCATCCTTGCTGGGCAGCCCACAAACCTGAATGTTGTTGCCCTGCGCCGCGAAGAAGTTGCCGCTCCGGAACCGGCGGCACTAATGACTGATTCAGCCGCATTGCCCGCCGCACCCGACGTTAGCGAAGCTGCCTTGGATCCGGTGCTGGATGGCGCAGAAAAGGCCATTGAAACTGCGTCACTTGCACCCGCCGTCGCTGCGCCCGCCCCTGTAGCCAGCCCCGCCCCCGCAAGTTCAGGCTTGGCGAAACCATACGTACAGCTCGGGATTTTTAGCGTTGAGCAGAACGCCAACAACACTGCGACTGCGATGCGTCAGGCCGGTATGGTGCCATCCGTCAAAAAACAAAGTTCAAACGGCAAAACCTTTTGGCGCGTGGTTGTGGGACCAGCCCAGACCAAGCCAGAATTGAATACCTTGCTCACCACGATCAAGGGGTCCGGCTTTTCAGATGCTTATGCGGTTTCCAACTAGGGCCTAATAATCAAAAGACCGTCAAATAGGCGGAAAAACGCAAGCTTGTGGGGCGCAAAGGGATGACAGCCCCGCCCTTTCCAGCGATAAACGGGGAAACGGCCCCTGCTTTGGGCCAGACCTTTTGGACAGGAGCGCTTTCATGAGCTTTTTGCCCCGTCGCCTTTTGGCCAGTGCCGCGGTTTTCGCAGTGCTCGCCCTGCCCGCTTCGGCCTTTGACACCCGCGCCAAAGCGGCTTTTGTGCTTGACCAGACCACTGGAACGGTGCTGCTTGCCAAACGCGCGGATGAGGCATTGCCTCCTGCTTCGATGTCAAAGCTGATGACGCTCTATATTGCCTTCGAAGCTATCCGTGACGGGCGTCTGAAACTGGACGAAAAACTGCGAGTGTCCAGTCATGCCATGTCTTATGGCGGCTCGACCATGTTTTTGGACACCACCGATCGGGTCAAAGTCCAAGATTTGTTGCGCGGGATCATTGTTCTTTCGGGCAATGACGCCTGTGCAGTTCTGGCTGAAACCCTATCGCCAGATGGCACCGAAAAGGGCTTTGCCAAGCTGATGACGCAGCGCGCCCAGCAATTGGGTATGACCAGTTCCAGTTTTAGAAATGCATCGGGCTGGCCTGCCCAAGGACATGTCATGTCGATGCGCGATTTGGTTCTTTTGGCGACCAAACTGATTCAGGACTTTCCCGAACACTATTCGATCTTTTCGGAAAAGACCTTTGAGTTTGATGGCCGTGCGCCCGGCAACGTCAAGAACCGCAACCCCTTGCTGGCACTTGGTATTGGCGCGGACGGTTTGAAAACCGGCCATACCAGCGAGGCTGGCTATGGTCTGGTCGGATCCGCCCGAAACGACGACCGTCGGATTGTCTTTGCGATCACCGGACTTGAGAGCGAACGCGCCCGCGCGGAGGAATCCGAAGCCATTGTTAACTGGGCCTTTCGCCAATTTGCCGAACAAACCATTGTAACCAAAGATAAAGCTGTCGCCGAAGCCGACATTTGGCTGGGGGCAGAAGAAAAAGTCGGGCTTGTCTCGGACAAGGATGTCCGGCTTTTGCTGCCGGTGAATACATTGGGCGGCGTCAAGGCCGAAGTTGTTTATACCGGCCCCATCGAAGCACCGGTTGCACAGGGGCAAAAACTGGCCGAGCTGATCATCAGTCCGGAAGGGCTGCCGGAAACTCGCGTGCCGCTACTGGCCGAAAAAGCCGTGCCAGGTGGTGGTTTTGTTGACCGTATGATGACCGTGAGCCAAGTTCTTTTGAAGCGGCTTCAAGATGGCCCAAAGGAAACTATGTGACCGATAAAAACGGCGCGAAGGGGCTATTTATCAGCTTCGAAGGTATTGACGGATCCGGGAAATCAACTCAGGCGAGGATGCTTGCGCAGGCCCTGCGCGCCGAAGGGCGCGATGTCGTTTTGACACGGGAACCCGGCGGCAGTCCCGGTGCCGAAGAAATTCGCGCGCTGGTTTTGCAGGGCGATCCCGATCGCTGGTCAGCGGAAACCGAACTGCTGTTGTTTACAGCAGCGCGCCGCGATCATTTGGAACGCACCATTCGCCCTGCCTTGGCAGCAGGCAAGGTGGTGATCTGTGATCGCTTTGCCGACAGCACCCGCATGTATCAAGGGTTGTCGCGTGGAAATCTGCGCGCTCAGGTGGATGCGCTGCATGACTTGATGATCGGCGTTGAACCCGATTTGACTTTGCTATTTGACATGGACCCCAGCGCCGGTTTGGCGCGCGCGAAATCCCGCGCAACGGTTGAAGAGCGGTTCGAAGATTTTGGCCTTGGACTACAAGAAAAAATGCGCGCGGGGTTTTTGGCACTGGCTGATGAATTCAAAGATCGCTTTCGCATTATTAATGGTAACCGCGACATCGACGTCGTCGCGGCTGATGTTCAAGCCTGTGTTTTGGCCAAACTTGCATGAGTGACGCCCTTCCAGAACCCGACCGGATCGAAGGGGCCCCGCACCCGCGCGAAACCTTGCAGCTGTTTGGACAGTCCCGCGCTGAACAGGACTTCTTGACCGCCTATAACACCGGGCGGCTGCATCATGGCTGGCTGATCACCGGACCGCGCGGTGTGGGAAAGGCAACACTGGCCTGGCGTATTGCCCGATTTCTTTTGGCTTCCCCGCCCGCCGACGATGGATTGTTTGGTGCCCCACCTGAACCAACAGACCTGAACATCAGCCCCGAACATCCAGTGTCACATCGGATGATGGCGCTGTCCGAACCCGGATTGTTTTTGCTACGTCGCGGCCCGAACAAGAAGGGCGACAAACTGGCGACAGAAATTTTGGTGGATGAGGTGCGCAAACTTGGCCATTTCTTTTCACTGTCTGCTGCGGATGGCGGCCGCAGGGTGGTCATTATCGACAGTGCGGATGAGCTGAACACCCAAGCTGCCAATGCCATCTTGAAAATGCTAGAAGAGCCGCCTGCCAAAACAACCTTGCTGATGATCAGCCATCAACCTGCCGGTTTGTTGCCGACCATCCGGTCGCGGTGCCGTGAATTGCGCCTTTCACCGCTTGCGCCTCAGGCCATGACAGAAGCACTGGCCCAAGCCGAGGCTGATATTGATCCAGCCCATGCCCCCGCTTTGACGGAATTGTCCCAAGGGTCGGTGGGCGAAGCATTGCGATTGACCAATTTGGGCGGGTTGCAGCTTTATTCAGATATCGTGACAGTACTTGGCAGTCTTCCACAGTTTGACCGCCCAAGAATGCTGGCGCTGGCTGACAGTTGTGCGGGCAAGGGCAAGGAAGCCCGGTTGGATCTGCTTTTGGCTTTGGTCGATCAGGTGACGGCGCGTTTGGCCCGAACCGGTGTCACAGGGCAGCCCCCAGTGCATGAGGCCGCCCCGCACGAGGCAGGCATCCTGGCCCGCCTGTCCCCGGATGCACATACCGGTCGCCACTGGGCAACCCTTGCGAGCCAAGCCAGCGATCGTGCCCGCCACGCCCGCGGTGTAAATGTCGATCCGGCCGCCTTGGTCACGGACCTTTTCTTGCAGTTGAAGTCTTAGACCCCAGCCCAAGAGTTTGCGGCATGCAGGGGATACAGGCCCCTGCATGCCGGACACATTAAACGACGCCGCCCTGGATCAAACGGTCCGCCAATGTTGCGTAGGACTGCGCCATCGCACTTCCGCTGGTGGCAATTGGCACACCGCTGTCGCCGCCAAGACGGGTATCAAGATCAATGGGCAATTGGGCCAATAGCGGGATCCCCAGCTTCTGGGCTTCATCCGCGACACCGCCGTGGCCAAAGATATGGCTGTCCTTGCCGCAATGCGGGCAGGTGAAGACGGCCATGTTTTCAATCAGCCCCAGAACGGGCGTTTTTAGGGTCGCGAAGGCATCCAGTGCTTTACGCGCGTCCAAAAGTGCCACGTCTTGAGGCGTACTAACGACAATTGCGCCTGCAACATCCGATTTCTGACACAGCGACAATTGCACATCCCCGGTTCCGGGCGGCAGATCGACAATCAGCACGTCCAGATCGCCCCATTCGACCTGCATCAACATTTGCTGAAGCGCGCCCATAAGCATAGGGCCACGCCAGACAACGGCTTTGTCTTCGGCCAACATCGACCCGATGGACATAACAGTGACGCCATGTGCCTTGAGTGGAATGATCGTCTTGCCATCAGGACTGGCCGGTTTGCCGGTCAGGCCGAACATACGTGGCTGCGACGGGCCGTGAATATCGGCATCCAACAGGCCAACTTTTTTACCCGCGCGAACCAATGCAACCGCCAGATTTGACGAAACCGTGGATTTGCCGACGCCGCCCTTGCCCGACCCGATCGCCAAAATTGTTTTTACGCCCTTCGGGTTCATCGCGCCCTCTTGCGGTTTGGGATGCCCGCCCATTTTCAACTGCGGCGGAGGAGACTTGGCTTCAGCTGTTAGAACCGCACTGGCCGAGGTCACACCGGCCACCTGTGCCGCGGCAGCTTCGGCAGCCAGCCGCAAAGGCTCCATGTGTTTGGCGATTTCGGCGCTCGGGGCCTCGATAACAAAGCGCACTGCACCGCCCTCAACCGTCAATGCACGAATCATGTCTCTGGAAATCAGGTTTCCGCCATCGGGCAATTCAAGCCGGGCAAGCGCGTCTCGAATCGCGTCCTTTGTCTGTGTCATTTAAAAACTCCATCTGATTTACACCAATAACTGGTGATGACCGAACGGCACTGCAACCCAGATCGACATTTTGCACAAATTCAGAGCGTTTTGAGAATGTTCCGCTGCGTTTCGCATGCACATGCTGCATAGCAGCATTGCTTTGGCAGCCATTGTGCACCCGCAGCAATTACCTCATGTTTAGGGCAAGCAACAACACAGCCACCGAGGCAAGACGATCATGGCATACGCAACACAGATTACTACCGGATCCCACAGCGGTTTGAGCGCACGTTTCTCTTTGCTGCTCACCAACTTTCGGGCCGGCATCGCACGTCGCAAAGTCTACACCCAGACGCTGCGCGAACTGGGCAGCCTGTCGAACCGCGAATTGGCGGATCTGGGTCTGAACCGTTCGATCATCCGCCGTGTAGCCTATCAGGCTGCTTACGAAGCTTAAACATAGAACGCCGCAAGGGGCTCTCCTCCTCCCTGTCTCTTGCGACTTCGGCGACGGTATCGCTTCTCCTCCCAGATACCGCCGCCGCCTAATTCGGGCAAAAGCCCACACAGCATGACGGACCCTTTCCTCCTCCCTGGGTCTCTCATCACAGCGGTGCCTCCTCTCCTCCTCCCTGGGGGCACCGCAGCAAGTTTCGGGCCAAATGGTCCATCAGAATGACGGGCCCTCTCCTCCTCCCTGGGCCTCTCATGATCGCGGCGGCTCCTCTCCTCCTCCCTGGAGCCGCCGCACCTCATTCGGACCAATAGGTCCAACCGCCTTGCTGGGTCCTCTCCTCCTCCCTGGACCCTTCAAAGCCCGCGGTGATGCCTCTCCTCCTCCCTGGCATCACCGCAACGCTATTTCGGGCCAACCGGCCCACACGTGATGACGGGCCCTCTCCTCCTCCCTGGGCCTCTCATGATCGCGGCGGCTCCTCTCCTCCTCCCTGGAGCTGCCGCACCTCATTCGGACCAATAGGTCCAACCGCCTTGCTGGGTCCTCTCCTCCTCCCTGGACCCTTCAAAGCCCGCGGTGATGCCTCTCCTCCTCCCTGGCATCACCGCAACGCTATTTCGGGCCAACTGGCCCACACGTGATGACTGGCCCTCTCCTCCTCCCTGGGCCTCTCATGATCGCGGTGGCTCCTCTCCTCCTCCCTGGAGCCACCGCAACAAAATTCGGGGCCGCATGGCTCGTATGATTTGGAGTCCCTCTCCTCCTCCCTGGGGCGTCAAAAACTGGAAACGGCGCTGCTCACCTCCCTGAGCAGCGCCGTTTTGTTTTTTGATGGGCAATCGTGACCTTTGCATACGCCATGAAAGTGCCCTCTCGGTTTGGGCACTACTTTCCCTGCCACCTCCAGTGCCGTTCATGCCTTTTGACACGCAAAGAATAGAAAAATGGCCGCTGATGACACTTGGGGTTTCACAAATTACAATCACACTTGGGCTGTATCAGATGTGATGAGGCTGCCTTTGGGGAGGCAAGAAACGACTGACTAAAGGCGGCTGTTATTCGATCCGCACTAGTCCGATACCAGAGCCAGTGTATCGCACCAATAGCGTTACTCCAAAATGATTGTGCAACGGTCTGGGCTGGGGTAGCTTGAACATCCTAGCAACAAGACCGGACAGCACATGAAAAAGCTACTACAAGTCGCAATCATTGCTGCGTTGTTCACCCCGTCACTTGCTGTAGCGCAGGACTATGAGGCTGCTGTCGCCGCGTTCGACGCTAACGACTATATACCCGCAATAATAGTATTCAGGCCACTCGCGAAACAGGGCCATGTCGGTGCCCAGCTTTACTTGGGCTTCATGTCTGAATTCGGGTATGGGACTATTCAAGACATTCAAACCGCTCATATGTGGTATAATTTGGCTTCAGCCGGAGGGTCTTCAAAAGCCGGTGGATATAGGGACGAGCTTGTCCAACAAATGACGCTCGAAGATGTCTCAACGGCCCAAGAGCGCGCACGCGTTTGCAAAGCCTCACGCTTTCAAAATTGTGACTAACCGCACGGATCAACCCGCCATGGTGTCAGATTTCCGCGGTAAAGAGACCGCGAAAACCATCCAAACTAACTGCAGTATTCATAGAAAAGACCTTGGATCATCTCTCCGTCCGTGAGCGTATGTTGAAGATTATTAGCAGACAAGGATCGAGTGTTAATCACAACAGTACGGTTATCTCCGCGACACTGGGAAGCCGCCTTGTCTAGGGTCTCGACCGCTCTTCGAAAACTGTAGCTGGCCTCGCTGTAAAACTTCCTAATATCGGTGATATGCGCGCAATATTGGCTGCTACTGAGGTCACTGTCGTTGTCTGTCACCCATTGGTACAGCTTCGAAGCCTCATTGTTATTTGCCACGCCTTGATTGTGGAAAGCCTTCCCTTCGTTAAAATCATCGATACAGGCGGCCGCAAAGCTGGCCATACCGGTCAAGAATACAGTCAAAATGAGCGTTTTCGAAATCATGAGATGCCTCCACATCAGCTGAAACTCAACACTGTCGGAAAGCGTCTATCATCCTTCTAACCGGCTTAGCGGGTATTTCGAAGCTTTTTCACTACGGCACATTCTGGGCGTGGTTCGTCCATCGATTAATGAGAACGCGGCCAGCCTCGGCGAATAAGTTGGAAGAGGCCCCGTCTTGGATTGGGAGCGCCCCCATCGGGCACCGTGACGTCACCTATATATTCGGATGACACTGATGCAAATCCAAGACTCGCCAAGAGAGCGTCCGGCCACCGGAGACGGATTTGACCAGATCGTTTTCCAGCAAAGACATGCAAAGCCCCTTGCTTTGGTAGAGAAACCCGCTTGCAACGACCCAGTGCACCTTCCCCTTTGCACCTAGATTCGTTAGACGATCTGCAACCCAAGACGAGGAATTTCCGATGCCCATGGAAAAGACGTTCAATGCCGCAGAGGCGGAACCGCGGATCACCCAGAAATGGCTGGACCAAAAGGCCTTTGCCGCTGGAGCCAATAAGTCGCGCGACGAAAGCTTTTGCGTGATGATCCCGCCACCCAATGTGACGGGTGCGCTACATGTGGGCCACGCGTTCAACAACACGCTGCAAGATATTCTGACACGCTGGCACCGGATGCGCGGCTTTGACACGCTCTGGCAGCCCGGTCAGGACCATGCGGGTATCGCCACCCAGCTGATGGTTGAAAAAGAGTTGGCCAAAACCGGCCAGCCGACCCGCGCTGAACTGGGCCGCGAGGCCTTTCTCGACAAAGTTTGGGAATGGAAGGGCCAATACGGCGGTACTATCGTCGAGCAGCTCAAACGTCTTGGCTGTTCGTGTGATTGGGATCGCAACGCCTTTACCATGGCGGGTGCCTCGGGCGACCCGCGCGTGGGCCACGAAAATTCGCCGAATTTTCACGACGCGGTCATCAAGGTCTTTGTTGATATGTTCAACAAGGGCCTGATCTATCGCGGCAAGCGTTTGGTCAACTGGGATCCGCATTTTGAAACCGCGATTTCCGATCTTGAGGTCGAAAACATCGAAGTCGCCGGTCATATGTGGCACTTCAAATACCCGCTCGCGGGCAGTGCAACCTATACCTACATCGAAAAAGACGAAGACGGGAACGTCACGCTTGAAGAAGAGCGCGACTATATCTCGATCGCGACCACCCGCCCCGAAACCATGCTGGGCGATGGTGCGGTTGCGGTGCATCCTGATGATGAACGCTATGCTCCGATTGTGGGCAAGCTGTGCGAAATTCCGGTTGGTCCCAAAGAGCATCGCCGCTTGATCCCGATCATCACCGACGAATATCCGGATATGGATTTCGGCTCGGGCGCGGTGAAAATCACCGGTGCGCATGATTTCAACGATTACCAAGTGGCAAAGCGCAACGGCATTCCGATGTACCGCCTGATGGACACCCGCGGCGCGATGCGGGCCGATGGGGCCGACTACGACAACGACGCAGCGATTTCCGGCGAGGTCGCCAATGGCAAACGCACTTTGGGTGAAGCCGAAGCAGACGCCATCAACCTCGTCCCAACGCACTTGCGCGGACTGGATCGTTTCGACGCCCGCGAAAAGGTTGTTGCCGAAATCACCGCCGAAGGTCTGGCCGTCATGACTCTGTCAGACGATCCCCGCCTTGGTGCCCCGAAAAAGCTGAAAAAGGGCGAAGAAGCCCCTGAGGTTGTTGCGGTTCCGCTGGTTGAATCCAAACCGATTATGCAGCCCTTTGGGGACCGGTCCAAAGTTGTGATCGAGCCGATGCACACCGATCAGTGGTATGTCGATGCGGCCAAGATCGTTGGCCCTGCACTGGACGCCGTGCGCGATGGTGACATCAAGATCATGCCCGAGAGCGGCGAGAAAGTGTATTATCACTGGCTGGAAAACATCGAACCTTGGTGCATTTCGCGCCAACTTTGGTGGGGTCACCAGATTCCCGTTTGGTATGTGCCGGGCGAAGAAGACTGGTACGCCATCTGCGCGGCCAACGAAGAAGAAGCCTTGAAAGAGGCTGCTCTTCGGTTCCCGGATGGCACTGATTTCCGCATCGTTGCAGATGCCCAAGAGGCCGCAACCGTGTTGCAAGCCGACATCGAGTTGATGGACACCAGAGACGAAGGCGCAATCCGCCAGTTCGAAGGCCCGATGGTTATTCCGATGTTCCGTGATGCCGATGTTCTCGACACGTGGTTCTCTTCGGGACTGTGGCCAATCGGGACGCTCGGCTGGCCCGAAGACACAGATGAGATGCAGCGGTTCTTCCCCACTAGCACCTTGATCACCGGTCAGGATATCTTGTTCTTCTGGGTTGCGCGCATGATCATGATGCAGCTGGCTGTGGTTGGCCAAGTGCCCTTTGACACCGTTTATTTGCACCAGCTCGTCCGCGACGAGAAGGGCAAGAAAATGTCCAAGACCACCGGAAACGTCATTGATCCACTGGAGATTGTTGACGAATACGGGGCGGATGCACTGCGCTTTACCAACTCTGCCATGGCTTCCATCGGCGGTGTTTTGAAACTGTCCACCGACCGTATCGCAGGCTACCGCAACTTTGGCACCAAGATCTGGAACGCCACGCGCTTTGCCGAAATGAACGGCGCTGTGGGGGCGGATATGGCTGCAAAACCCATGCCCGTGGATCCGCAAGCAACACTCAACAAGTGGATCATTGGCGAAACCGCCAAGGTCCGCGAAAGCACTGACAAAGCGCTGTCCGAATACCGCTTCAACGACGCGGCGCTTGGGTTGTATGCTTTTGTCTGGGGCAAGGTCTGCGACTGGTATGTCGAATTCTCCAAGCCGCTTTATGGCTCGAACGACGCGGCGGTTGCGCAAGAAACCCGTGACACCATGGCGTGGGTGCTGGATCAATGTATGATCATGCTGCACCCCATTATGCCCTTCATCACCGAAGAGCTGTGGGACAACACCGCCAAGCGCGACAAGATGCTGGTTCACGGCGACTGGCCCGAATATGGCACCGATTTGGTCGACCCACAGGCCGAGGCGGAAATGTCTTGGGTGATAAGCTTGATCGAAGGCGTGCGCTCTGCCCGCGCCCAGATGAACGTACCTGCCGGACTGTTTGTACCGCTTCTGGTCACCGGTTTTGGCGACACTGAAAGGGCTGCGTGGGGCCGCAACGAGGCGATCATCAAGCGCATGGCGCGGATTGAAACCCTTGGTGAGGTCGACAGCTTTCCCAAAGGCTGCGTGACCGTTCCAGTGGGCGGCGCGACCTTTGGAATGCCGCTGGCTGACATCATCGACGTCAGCGCTGAAAAAGCCCGTCTTGAAAAGTCACTTGGCAAGCTGGCCAAGGAACTTGGAGGTCTGCGCGGACGCTTGAACAACCCCAAATTCGCGGCGTCGGCTCCGGCAGAAGTCGTTGAAGAGGCACAAGCCAACCTTGCGGCCCGTGAAGGCGAGGAAGCCAAACTGAACGAAGCGCTTGCCCGTCTAGCCGAAATCGGTTGAAAACGATGACACTGCGTGTGCCCGACTAAAGGGTGCCGCATAATAGTCAAAACGAAGGCCCCCGATTGCTAACAAGCAATAGGGGGCCTTTTTTTGTACCTGATGGTCCCAACCTACGCGACTGTTCCGGGCTGATGTGACGAAAGGGACTGGCCTCCTCGACCCAACTACAAATCCATCTGCGGCGTCACACGGATCACGGTTGGAACCGGAGCATCAAATGCAGCCAGAACAGCGGCTTGCATGTCTCGAGCCGTTTTCGGCTCCACCGCTTCGGCCCCATAGGCCCGTGCCAAAGCAAGGAAATCCGGATTTCGCGCCACCACCGCGTTGGGGGCAATCTGGCTTTGGATCATGCTGGCTTCGATTTCGCCCAATTTTCCATTATCCCAAACAAATATTGGCAGGCTGAGCCCAAGTTCCACAGCGGTTCCAAGATCTTGGACGGTGTATTGAAACCCATAATCCCCCAAAATCGCCAGCGTCGGCAACCCTCGCCGCGCCACAGCCCCGCCGATTGCAGCAGGCAGGGCGTAGCCAAGCGTCCCGAACCCCGAGGGGTGATGCCAATGACCGGGGCGCGACATGTCCCACACCTCATTTGCCGCATATGCAAATTGGGTCATGTCCGAATAGATCATGCAATCATCCGGCAAAATCGCTTTCAACGCATCTGCGACTTCGACAATGCCGGGGCGTTCCGTCATCACTTCGCTCCGCCAGCGGGATTTGGCTGTAGCAACCTTTTGGGCATCCCACTTGGACGTTTGATCTTCAACACGCGCGGGAATGGCCACTGCCATCGCCTGTAAAATCGCACCGGCGTCCCCTAGCACCGCCGTATCACCGGCCCGCAATTGCGCCAGCATCAACGGGTCAATGTCCACGCGGATCATCGGGGCTGTCTGCCCCAACTCATCCCGCCAGATATCACATTCAGATAGTTCCGTCCCCAAAGCGACAACCAAATCTGCTTCGGCAAGGGCTGACGCGCTGTCTGGCCGCGCTAAAAAAGATCCGAAATGCAGTGGATATTCCGGAGCTACGATTCCGCGTCCGGCATAGGTGCAAAACGAGGCCGCTCCGGTCATGCGCAGCACATCCGTTGCAACATCCGCGCCACCAAGAGCACCGCCGCCAAAGATAAAGATAGGTTTTTGCGCCGCCAGTACACGGTCTACGATCATCCGCAGATCATCGCTGCTTGCCTTGGGTAAACTAGGCAAAGGCACCGCCTCAGGTGCAGGATCCGCAAAGGCCCCAAGGCTGGCGATCGGCACCTGAATGTGGCACGACCGCTTGCGTTTGGATTTAAACCCAACCAAAGCCCGATCGACCAAATGATAGGCGGTTGCCGGATCACGCGCCTCTTCTGACCATTCGCAAACCGTCGCCGCCGCCGCACGTTGATCCAGCATCTGGTGCAACTGCCCCCGCTTGCCGGTGACATTGTCCAGACACGACGTGACAGCCAGCACAGAAACGCTATCGCTATAGGCTTGCCCCAGCGGAGTCATTGCATTGCACAGCCCCGGACCCGTGATCAAATAGCACACACCCGGTTTGCCTGTGGCCCGCGAATACCCGTCGGCCATAAAACCGGCACCTTGTTCGTGGCGCGCCAATACATGGGCAATCCCCGCCTCTTCGATGCCGCGATACATTTCGACATTGTGCACACCGGGGATGCCAAAGATGACATCCACCCCCCGCGCTTTCAACATGTGTGAAATCTGCGATCCCAATGGTCTTTGCATCACGCCCTCCAAAAGCGAGTGGTGAAAATGGCGTAGACTGCCAACAATTCCAGACGCCCTGCCAGCATGGCAAAACTAAGCATCCACTTTGCCGTCTCCCCCAGCCCTGCGAAATTGCCCGCAGGGCCGATCTGGTCCCCCAACCCCGGTCCGACATTGGCCAAGGCGGTGGCTGCGCCAGAAACCGACGTGATAAAATCAAGTCCGGTCAGGCTGAGCGCAACAGACAAAACCCCCATCGAAACGATGAAGAATACGAAGAACGACATGACAGAAGACATAACTTCGCTCGTGACCGGAACTCCGGCATAACGCGGCGTGAAAACGCCCGAAGGCGAACGGATACGCTTCAACTGGGTTTTGATGGATGCAAACAACAGTTGGTAGCGGAAGATTTTGACTGAGCATGCTGTCGAACCCGCGCAGCCTCCGATCAGGCCGACAAAGAAAAACAGCGCCACTGCAAAGCCGCCCCAAAGACCGTAATCCTGACTGGCATAGCCCGTCCCGGTCAGGATCGAGACGACGTTGAAAAGTACCTTGCGAAAGGCCGGTTCGCCTGATGCGTCGCCGGTCGAAAACCGCCAAATCGTGACCAATGCGACAATGGCCACGGCGGTCATGAAAAACGTGCGCACCTGACTGTCCAAGGCCAAAGGCCGGACATCGCGCAGAGCCGTCACCTGGACAAACCGCACAAATGGCAAGGCTGCCAGCATCATAAACACCACGCAGACATATTCTGCCCCTGCCGAAAATGCACCGAAGCTGGCGTCATAATTTGCAAATCCGCCGGTTGCGACCGTGGTCATCGCATGCACGGTGGCGTCAAACGGATCCATCCCCGCCACGATATATGCCCCTGCGCAGACCAAGGTAAGAGAAACATAAATCGTTGAAATAGAGGATGAAATCTGCGTTGCTCGCGGCAGGATTTTCCCGAAGGTATCAAAGCCTTCGGATCGGAAGATTTGCATCCCGCCGACCCGCAGTTCAGGCAAAAACACCATGGCCACAACAATGATACCGATCCCGCCGATCCATTGCAGCAACCCGCGCCACAACAATAACCCCTTGGGCAAGGTGTCCAAGCCGGACAAAACGGTGGAACCCGTTGTTGTAAGGCCAGACATTGCTTCAAAAAAGGCGTCGGTATAGGTGCTTTGGGTTTCCCCCAATACAAACGGCAGAGCACCAAAAATCGGCAGGGCAACCCAGACGCCGGTTGTCAGCAAAAAGGTTTGCTGGATCGACAATCCCTGTTTGACCGCATTGGCACAAGCCAGTGCAATCAAGCCGCCGGTCAACATGGTAATCAGCGCGCTTTCCAAAAACACATGCCATTCACCCCTGCCTTCTGCCAGATCAACCAGCATCGGCAAAAGCATTGTGGCTCCGAGACATGCAACAAGCAGGCCAATGACGTAGGCGACGGGGCGAATATCAAACATGAACGCAGGGTTGGATGCAGCGGCCCGCCATGTCAAGTTGGCGCGACCGTTTGGTGAACTAGCTGTGCAAAATGTCCCTGAAAACATGTGGTAGAATGCCGTCCCGGGTTAGACCAAGACGTGCCAAATCGCCGTCGCTTTGCGATTCCAATTGAATGATTTGTCGCAATCTGGCGCGCCGCAATCCATAGGGGTTCATTCCCATGCCCTGCGCTGCAAAAAAACTATCGATCTTCAAGCCGAGGGAGACATGCCCCATGGCCAATTGAACATTATTGCTTGGCATTTAGGAAACCTTTCAAAACTCAAATGGTTTCCTCCCTGTCGTTTAGTCTGCCACACTGGGGATGTAATTTGTGTGAAGGCGGCACCAACCGAACAAGTATTTAGTCCAATGCTCAAATTTGAGGCAATTTTCGCGCCTTCCACGGCTATCGCCGTGTATCACCCGACATGAAACAGCGTAGAGAATAGTTTTGGATCCAGACTTTGATCCGCGAACAACGTCCCTTCGGTCAAAACGGACACGGCATCATGGCTATGCAGGCTTTCCTGGTGACTGGCGACAACGCGAAAATCTCCAACGCGGGCATCATCTTCCAGCACTTGTGCAAACAGGCGCGCGGCGTCTTCGACAAATATCGGGTTGGCGGCATTCAATTCGGCAAAGGCTTGTTCGTCTTCGCGTTTGACCATGACCTGCGTTTCGGTCGGAACCGCGCGGCGGCACATATCGATAAGATCTTCGAACCACAGGCATTTTCCGGGCAAAACTTCGACTGATACACGCGCGACAGAGCGTTGCGAATGCGGCGTTGCCAACTGGCCGCGTGTCTGGCGGGCATGTTCAGACAGCTCAAGCGAACAAGGACAGGTCGAGCTGTAGACATAATCCAGATGCACGATTTCGCGGCGCGTGCCGGCGGTTTCAACCAGCTCCAGAGCAATGTCGTAATACTGAAAGCCGGTGAGGCCAGATCGCAGGCTTTGCACCTTCATCGGAAAGCTGAACCGCATCTGGATGCGGGCATCAAAGCTGTCTAGATCTGTTTTGTAATCATCGAGCGCCGCTTCCATGACCTCAAAACTAAATGTTTTTTCAGCATGTGTGTAAAACGACCGCATGATGCGGCTCATGTTGATGCCTTTTTTATCAGCCTCAAGGCTGACAGTCCCCGTGACCGAGGTTTCAAGCGTCAAATCCCCGTTGTCGCGGGTGTGATAGGGGATCGGCAGCCGAAAGTTGGAAATTCCAACATGCTGAATCACCCGCTGAGCCCCGCGGATCAGCGAGGCCGGGCCATTTTGCAGATCGGGTAAAGTGTCTTTGTAAGCTGGATCAACGATGAAATTATCAGGGTAGATATTGTGCAGATCGGGATAGGCACCCGTCAATTCAGCCAAGGCCGCCTCACTGCCCGCGTAGTTGCGCAACAGCGCAAGCGCTTGTTCGGCCTCCTCGCGGCTGGGCTTTTGTGCAATATCAACTTGAATATTCATGGGCTTGGCCCCCTTATTCATCCCTGTTCCTCCTATATTTAGGTGGATGCCACGCGAAGTCCATTCGCGCAGCATAGATTGATAATTACGACAAGGGCGCCTTTTTCGTTAAACCGCGTCCAAAGCCTGCAATACATCTGCAACCAGGTCCGCCGGATCTTCGATCCCGACCGAGAACCGGACCAACCCGTCACTGATACCCAAATCAGCACGTGTTTCATCCGAAAGACGTTGGTGGGTTGTGGTCGCAGGATGGGTGACGATGGATTTCGCATCCCCAAGGTTGTTGGAAATGATCGCGATTTCCAGTGCATTCAGGAACCGGAACGCGGCTTCTTTGCCGCCTTTCAGAACAAGCGACAGCATTGTGCCCCCCGCTCCAAGCTGGCGCATGGCCAGATCGTATTGCGGATGGCTTTTCAGGCCGGGATAGATGAAGCGCTCAAGCTTCGGGTGGCCTTCGCAGGCCTTTGCAATGGCGACGGCCCCTTCGGTCTGGGCCCTCACACGCAACGCAACGGTTTCCAAACCCTTGAGCATGACCCATGCGTTGAACGGGCTAAGCGAACCACCGGTATGCTTCATGTAGGGTTCGACCACACCGCGGATATGGTCTTTGGTGCCCAGAATAATTCCGCCCAAGCACCGCCCCTGCCCGTCCACATGTTTGGTGGTGGAATAGACAACGACGTCTGCGCCCTGCTCGATGGCTTTGGAATAAACCGGTGTCGAAAACACGTTGTCCACCACAACCAAAGCGCCAACTTCATGGGCAATGGCGGCCACACCCGCAATATCAATCACCTCAAGCGTCGGGTTGGACATGGATTCAAAGAACACCGCTTTGGTGTCCGGGCGCATCGCTGCGCGCCATTCGTCCAAATTCGCTCCATCGACAAAGGTGACATCAACGCCAAACCGGCCCAGCACATCCTCGAGGATGTACAAACACGACCCGAACAGCGCCTTAGCCGAGACAACATGGTCTCCGGCTTTCAGCATGGATGTCAATGCGCCGTTGACCGCCGCCATGCCGGATGCACAGGCAAACCCGTCTTCTGCGCCTTCCAGCAGCGCCATGCGTTCTTCGAACATCGCGACCGTTGGGTTGCCATAACGCGCATAGATATATTCATCCGGGCCTGTGTTCAAAAACCGCGCTTCGGCGGCCTCGGCGTTGTCATAGACAAAGCCCTGGGTCAGGAAGATCGCTTCGCTGACTTCGTTCCACTGGCTGCGTTTTGTTCCGCCATGCACCAGATTGGTGCGTTTTCCACGTTCCGACATGTGTGTTCTCCACAACAAAAAAGCCCCGTTCGCGGTCAAGCGAAAGGAGCCCTTCGTCTGACCTCTTTAGCGGTGTGTTTAACGTGGCCCGCAATCAGGTAACAAATCGCCACGAGCTGCCAATTACGCCTGTTGCGCGCGCCGGTCAAGGGCGTCACGCATGTGTAACAAAGCGTTCACGAATCCGTCGCACCCTTGGATTAGGCCCAAACCAACGGATATTGTGGATCGCTGCCATGCCCATGCTGCGCATTTCTGTCGAAGACGATCACCCCCGGCTACACGGGTCCTCGACCCCTTTGGGACCGACATTGCGCCATGCCCTGAGCTGCGACCCCGGCCCTGTCAAAATCATGATCCACGGATATAAATACCTGCCGGGTCACCCGATTTTTTGCCCCCATGACGGGATTTTGTCGCGCGCGCCCCGGCGCGAAGGCCCACGCGTCGTAAGCTGGCCCCGACATTTGGGATTGCGCGGACAACAAGGCGAAGGGTTAGGGATTTCCTTTGGATGGGCTGCGCGCGGCAAGATTTGGGCAGCCTACGATCAGGCCGACTCTGCCGGCAACGCATTGGCCCTGTTGCTGGCCGACATTCAGCGCATTGCACCGGGGCGCTGCGTGCAATTGATTGCCCATTCTTTGGGCGGCCGTGTTGCATTAAAAGCCGTAAAGCAAAGCCAACCCGGTGATGTCAGCCACGCCATTCTATTGGCTGCAGCCGAATTTGGCAGTGTCGCCAAGGCTGCACTGACCACAAAAGCCGGTCAGCAAGTCGCGGTTTTAAACGTGACGAGCCGCGAAAATGATCTGTATGATTTTATGCTAGAGCGGTTGGTACGCGGCGAAGGGCCAAATCGGCGCACCTTGGGCCATGGCTGTACGCGGCTGCCCAATATGGCCACGCTGCAACTCGATGATTTGCGCAGCATTGCGGCGTTGCGACAGGCCGGTTATCCGATCGCCCCACCGCAGCGCCGCGTGTGCCATTGGTCGCCTTATCTGCGTCCGGGTGTGTTTCCGCTGTATCGCGCTTTTCTAACCGGCAAGCTGCCTGTGCCGCATCTACGCGCAGTGCTTCCCACCGAGATTGAACCGAGATGGGCGCGTTTCTCGCTTCGGTCCGGTCTGTTTGGTCCCCCTCGCGGCGGAACCGGCGGGCGTTTGCTCAGCCAATAGAATCCTATGCCATCGGGTATGAGACGTGTTGCATCTGGCCCCTCCGCCCCCCATCATAGGGTATCCAAAATAAGGCCCCCCAAATATGGAATCCTTCCTTTTTCAAGCGTCCATTTTTTTGGCCGCCGCAGTTATTGCGGTGCCTTTTGCATCCCGGATGGGGCTTGGGTCGGTCTTGGGGTATTTGTTTGCCGGATTGATCATTGGTCCTGGTCTTGGACTGGTTGAAAACAATGCGGATATTCAGCATTTCGCCGAATTTGGCGTTGCTATGATGTTGTTTCTGATCGGGCTTGAGCTGGAACCGCGTGCCCTTTGGGACATGCGCCATCGCTTGATTGGTCTTGGCGGATTGCAGATCGTCGGAACAACCGCCGCAATCACCTTGATTGCCATGGCGATGGATTTACCATGGCAAACAGCCTTGGCGGTCGGGATGATCTTATCGCTGTCGTCCACTGCGATTGTTTTGCAAACCCTCAATGAAAAACAGCTGATGCAATCCAATGGCGGGCGGGCTTCTTTTTCCGTGCTATTGACCCAAGACATCGCCGTTATTCCCATGCTGGTTGTGATGCCTTTGCTGGCCATTGGCCCACTGGTTTTCCCCTCGGTGCCCGAGCTTGCACAGGCCGCCGGTGAACACGCCGACAAAGCACACCAAGCCATGTCTTTGGTCGAAGGATTGCCGGGCTGGGGGGCCGCACTGGTCACATTCAGTGTGATTATCGGGATTGTTTTGGCAGGCGTCTACGGTGCGCGGCCGCTGTTTCACTACATCCATTCTGCCCATTTGCCGGAAATGTTCACAGCAGTGTCATTGCTGATCGTGGTTGGAATCGGTTTTTTGATGATGATGTTGGGTTTGTCTCCCGCTTTGGGTACCTTTCTAGCCGGAGTGGTCCTGGCCAACTCTGAATTCCGGCATGAGCTGGAATCCGATATTGCCCCGTTCAAGGGGCTGCTTTTAGGCCTGTTCTTTATCACTGTCGGTGCTGGAATTAACGTCGAGCGGCTTTTGCAAGAACCCGCAAACGTGCTGGCACTGACGGTGTTGTTAATCAGTGTTAAGGCCATAATCCTGTACGGAATTGGCCGGTTCTTCAACCTCACGAAACGTGGGCAGTGGCTGTTTACCTTGGGGTTGGCGCAGTCTGGCGAATTTGGCTTTGTTCTGATCTCTTTTGCCTTTCAACAAAAGGTTCTGCCAGAGCCGCTGGGCGAACAGCTGCTCCTGATCATTGCGCTTTCGATGCTGATCACACCCTTGCTGTACCTGATCTATGAGTGGCTGTCGCAGCGGGTCAAAGACACCACAGAGACCGTTGAATCCGACGTCATAGATACGACTGGCCCGGTCATCATCGCCGGAATTGGGCGTTTTGGCCAAATCGTCAATCGTCTTGTTCAAAACTCGGGCTACCGCACCGTTGTATTGGACCACGACATGCAAACGATTCAACTGATGCGCCGGTTTGGCTACAAAGGCTTCTTTGGCGATCCAACCCGCCCCGAATTGCTGCATGCAGCGGGTATCGAATCTGCGCAGGTTCTGGTGGCAGCTTTGGATGATCCAAAAGCGAACCTGAAGCTGATATCTTATGCGCGGCGTTTGCGCCCAGACTTGCATATCGTCGCAAGGGCACGTGACCGCACCAGCGTTTTCATGCTCTATCAAGCCGGAGCCAACGACATCGTCCGCGAAATGTTCGACAGTTCTTTGCGCGCAGGGCGCTATGTGCTCGAAAATGTCGGGATGAGCGAATACGAGGCCGCCATCGCCGAAGAAACATTCTACCACCACGACCGCCACACCATCCACGAACTGGCGCAATTGTGGGATCCAACAATCGCCCCTGCCGACAATCACGCCTATATTGAACGGGCGCAAGAACTGGAAAAAGAGCTGGAAACCGCATTGTTCTCCGCTTTGGAAGCCCGCGGAAACGACGACGCGGCCTAGGAATTCGCCACAAAAAAAGGCGCGCCCCAATCAGGTGGCACGCCTTTTGTCTGTTTGATCCGGTATTAGGCCGCGACGCGTAGGCTCAGCACATCACCAACCTGCTTCGCAGCCGCAACTTCGTCGCCGCCAGCCACAGCGGCCACTTCACGGGTCAGACGTTCAAGCGCCGCTTCATAAAGCTGACGTTCCGAATAGGATTGTTCGCGCTGATCATCGGCACGGTGCAAATCGCGGACCACTTCGGCAATCGCGATCAAATCGCCCGAATTGATCTTTTGCTCATATTCCTGAGCACGGCGCGACCACATGGCGCGCTTCACTTTGGCCTTACCGCGCAGAGTTTTCATCGCCGCGTCGATGACGTCGGGCGAACTGAGCGAACGCATACCAATTTCCGTGGCTTTGTGAGTGGGCACCCGCAAAGTCATCTTGTCCTTTTCGAAAGAGATCACGAAAAGCTCCAGCACAATGCCGGCAATTTCCTGTTCTTCGATATTAACGATCTGGCCCACACCATGTGCAGGATAGACAACATATTCATCTGGACGGAAATCTGGTTTCTTCGCTTTGGTCATTTAAGTCTCATTCCTTGCAAGCCAATTCCAGTGGGCGACAAAAAAACAGGCGGAGGCCAACTTGGCTCCCGACCATCTGATTAGACGATAGCGGCGCGCTGAGGTGTCGCGCCGAAATTCCCATAACGAAATGACGTATTGTGAACCCATAGTGTAACACAAAAAAGCGCCCTTTCCCATAGGCTGTGGAAAAGGCGCTTTTAACAATATCTTTCAATGCTCTAGGGCCGAACCCTCGAAGCCATGATATTGACAAAACTGATTCGTTTAGCTGCCTTCGCCCGGCGCTTCCGAGAAGTATTTAGTCAATTTGTCAGCCTCACCGTCTTTGGCTTCGTAGTCCGGCAACGGATCTTTTTTCTCGATGATTACGGGCCAAGCTTCGGAATATTTACGGTTGAATTCAACCCATTTTTCCATGTCTGGCTCTGTGTCCGGACGGATCGCATCCGCCGGGCATTCCGGTTCACAAACCCCGCAGTCGATGCACTCATCGGGGTGGATCACCAGCATATTTTCCCCCTCGTAGAAGCAATCTACAGGGCACACCTCGACGCAGTCGGTGTATTTGCAGGCGATGCAATTGTCGATCACCACGTAGGTCATGAATCTCGATCCTTCAAAAAGCTTGACGCGTGACTAGACCACGACGCGCCATCATTCAAGCACATCCCTGCGCAACTGTTCCAGAGCCCGACGATCACGTTTGCTTGGTCGCCCACCTCCATCAAATTTGGGGGCGCTTGGCGGTCGTTCGCGGGGCTGAGGTGGGGCAAGGTCTTCGTACAGCGTCTGTGCTTCTACCGCAGGGCCGCGGCGTGTGCCCAAGGCCAGCACTTTGATAACACGAACATCGTCTTCTTTGGAAAAGGTCAGCACGTCGCCTGTGCTGACCCCATAGGCCGGCTTCGAAACCGGCATACTGTTGACGCGGCAATGTCCCCCGGAAACGAGCTTGGCGGACAGGCTGCGTGTCTTGAAAAACCGCGCCTGCCACAACCATTTGTCGATTCGGATTCGTTCTGGCGTCTCAGCCACTTAGGTCTTGTCCTTCAACCCCATCAGCGCTGCTGCAAAGGGATTATCGGGATCAATCGGCTTTTCACGCTTGGGAGGGCGCGCCTGGAAGGTTTTTGCGCCGCGATCACCGCCCGGTTTCGGGCCGCCCTTACCGCGGGGTTTACCTTTGCCGCCGCGAGGACGATCACCGCGCTCGTTGCGGTTTTCGCCGCCACCGTCACGCGCGTTGCGCTGCGGTTTCCCGCCGCCGCCACGACGCTGACCACCGCGGTTTCCGCCCCAAGTAAAGGTATAGAAAACCTCAACTTCTGGCTCTGGAGCCGCGGATTCAGCCGGTGCCTCGGATGTTTCAGCTTCACCTTCTGCGACCAATGTCTCAGCCGGAGTTTCCGCCGTTGTCTCCGATTCAGACGGCGTTTCGGCCTCTGAGGTGGAGTCGGCGGGGGCCACTTCGGCTGCGGCTTCGACGACTGCAGATGGCTTGACCTTAGGGCGCTCACCTTTTTCGGCTTTATAGCCCAAACCGCCCATAAGGTCGGCGAACTGTTCCAGCGTCATGCCAGTGATCGACAACATGTCGGCCTTGCCTTCAAATCCGGCACGGCTGTCTTCGGTGCGCAGCATATCCGCAAGACGTTCCAGCATATCAATGCGGATCGCACGGGTGCCTGCCTTGCGGTAACCTGCCAATGAATAGTGGCGAGCAGGCACGGCTTCGACGTTTGGTACGGTCACAAGGCCCGGAGGCGGTGCTTCAGGGAATTCTTGCAGATCGTTTGCGAGGCTCCATAGAACCAAACGCAGGCGGGTCGGCGCAGGTTTCAAAAGCAACGGCATAAAGATCGTATACTGACCAAAGCGAACCCCATGCTTGCGCAGGGCCCCGCGTGAATCCTGGTCCAGCGCTTTTACGTCGTCGGCCACGTCAGACCGCTGCACGATACCCATCGATTCGACCAATTGGAACGCGAATCCGCGTGACAATCCTGTCAGCGCCTCGTCGTCCCGCATTTTGATCAGCGGCTCGAACTGAGCGGCGATCTTGCGATCCATGAAATGCTGCAAACGGCGTTCTACCTTTTGCGCCACATCGGCACCGGCCTCATCGTCTACAAAGACAACAACGCGCGGCTTCAGGGGATCATCCCCTTTGGCCAGCTTGCCCACTGCCTGATCGCCCCACATAAGGCCACCCTGCTCGGTGAAATCAATTTCACTGTCTGGTGCATTGTAGAACCGGTCCGCCCGCAGGTGGAAATGCGGAGTCAAAGCCTGAAGCGACGCCTGTCGCAGCGTTTTGGCTTCTTGCCCAGTTGCATCCTTATCCTGACGGAACCGGAAACCCTCAAGTCGCCCGACGAATTCGCCTTCGACGGTGACTTCACCTTGATCGTTTACTTCGGCCAAAAGGGCCTCCTTCTGTTTCAACCGGCGCAGCAATACACTTGTGCGCCGATCAACAAATCTTTGCGTCAGGCGCGTGTGTAGCGCATCTGACAGGCTGTCTTCAACTGTGCGCGTTGCGTCGCGCCAATAGTCTTGGTCTTTTACCCAGCCATTTCGCTGAGCGACATATGTCCAGGTGCGAATATACGCCAGACGTTTCGATAATGTGTCAATATCGCCATCTGTTCGGTCAATACGATTGACCTGTCTGGCAAGAAAATCGTCCGGAACGTGGCCTTTTTCATGCAAATGCTGGAAAATCACCTGCAAAAGCCCCGCATGTTCGTTCGGCGAGATCCCCCGAAAGTCCGGTATCCGACAGACATTCCACAACAACTGCACAGATTGCCCATCCGAGGCCCGTGCGCGGATTTCCGCCTCCGACGCCAGATTTCGGAGCGCACGCAGGTCATCTGCCTCGCGAGCTTTTAGAAAAAGCGCGTCATTTGGGGCCATATCAAGGCTGCGTTCCAAGGCATCAATCGACCCGAACTGTAGTTTTGAGTTGCGCCAGTTCAGTTTTTTCAGCGGAGTAAACTGGTGGTTACAGATCGCTTCGGCCCAGTCATCCGGGATTTGGCCCGCGTCGCCAGTGACACCAAAAGTGCCATCCGACATGCCGCGCCCTGCCCGTCCGGCAATTTGCGCCAGCTCATTGGGTTGCAGCGGTCGCATGCGGTGCCCGTCGTATTTGGTCAGCGACGAAAACGCCACGTGGTCAATATCAAGGTTCAGCCCCATGCCGATGGCATCTGTGGCCACCAGATAATCCACCTCGCGGTTTTGATACATTTCAACCTGCGCATTGCGGGTACGCGGGCTAAGCGCCCCCATCACCACGGCTGCACCGCCTTTTTGCCGCTTGAGCAATTCCGCGATTGCGTAAACATTATCGACGGAAAAACCGACAATTGCGGTGCGTGGTTGCAACCTGCTGATTTTCTTTGACCCGGAATAGGCCAGTTGGCTCATCCGGTCACGCTGGACATATTCGGCTTCGGGAATCAATTCGCGGATCGGGCCGCGCATGGTGTCCGACCCTAAAAACAATGTCTCGTGGGTGCCGCGCATCCGCATCAAACGGTCTGTGAAAACATGTCCGCGTTCGGGATCTGCACACAGCTGGATTTCATCCACCGCGACAAAATCCGCCCCCATCCCTTCAGGCATCGCTTCGACCGTGCAGATCCAGTACTTCGCACGCGGCGGCACGATGCGTTCTTCTCCGGTGACCAGCGCCACCACAGACGGGCCGCGCAAATCTACCACGCGATCATAGACTTCGCGCGCAAGCAAACGCAGCGGCAATCCGATCAAACCTGATCGATAGCTGAGCATCCGTTCGATTGCGTAGGTGGTTTTGCCGGTGTTCGTCGGGCCCAGAACGGCCGCGATCCGTGCATTCATGTCCATAGGGACGCCTTTATTATCAGAGCTCTACGCCCTTAACTTCACGTTCCAGCCGCGCCATTGCGCTTATTACATCAGCATCATGTGGTCGCAGTTCAAGTACACGGGCATAGGCGTCATAGGCAAGGGCAGCTTTGCCCAGCTGTTCGTGAATTGCGCCGACACCGCGCAGCGCACCGAAATGATCCGGATTAATCGCCAGTGTCCGCTCCAATGCATCCATAGCGACGCCAAATTGGTTGGCTTGGTAATAGGCCATGGCCAAACCCTGCCAGCCTTGGGCGAAATCGGGGGCATGATCCGTCAAAGCGCGAAAATGCTCGATCGCGGCCTCGGTTTTTCCAACCTCGAGCGCATCTTCACCTCGTTTCAGCAAAAGATCCATAGCCGCGGAGCCGGATTTCGACCATTCTCCAACGACTTGCGTCTCCAAACGGTGCGCGGCAGCAGCGTCTTGCGCTTGGGCAAGTTCGTCTAAAAGTTTTTCCGCGCGACTTCCCGCCCATAAACCGGAAGGTAGGGAAATCATTACTACGGTGCAAAGTGCCGTGAGGGTAGATTTGAAAAGCATGATAACCCGTGTTCATAACTCTACCTGAGTTTAGCGCTGGTGCGCAAGATTTCCAGAGCGACTTGGATGTAGAAGAGGAAAATAAATGAGCGACACTATTGATGCTGCTGTAGCAGCCCTGTCTGACAAGCTTGGCGGCGACGGTTTTGATGCCACTGCAAAATTTGTTGTGGCCGACAAAGGCAGCTTGATCATCGATGAAAACGGCGTGCGCGCCGGCGATGACGACGCCGATGTCACCTTGACGGCAGATGCGGATACCTTCGAACAAATCTTGAGCGGAGAAATGAATCCAACCGGCGCATTTATGTCCGGCAAACTGACAATTGACGGCGATATGTCAGCTGCCATGCGTTTGGCAGCGGTGCTCGCCTAATGAGTTTGTCCCCCGCGCCATTTCACGCCGAATTGTCCGAAGGACCCGCTGGCAGCTCTGCCTGGTGGGTCAAAACTGACGATGGCCTCCGTATCAGAGTGGCTCATTTCCCGGCTGAGCAGGCGCGGGGCACAGTTTTGCTGTTTCCCGGTAGAACAGAATATGTCGAAAAATATGGCCGTACAGCTGTAGATCTAGCCGCACGCGGGTATCATGTCCTGTCCATCGACTGGCGTGGCCAAGGGCTGGCAGACAGGATGCTGGACGAACCTATGGCTGGCCATGTGCATGTCTTTCAGGACTACCAGCAAGACGTTGCCGCCATGCTGACCTGCATAGACGAGCTTGAATTGCCACAACCTTTGCATCTGATTGGCCATTCCATGGGCGGGTGCATTGGATTGCACGCTGTTATGGATGGGCTGCCGGTTGAATCATGTGTCTTTAGTGGCCCGATGTGGGGCATTCGGATTTCCGACAGCCTGCGACCCGCCGCTTGGGCCCTGTCCTGGGGCGGCAAGCAAATAGGCCTTGGTCATCATTTTGCACCCGGCACCAAACCCAAAAGCTATATCTTGTCTTCCGAATTTGAAGGAAACTTGCTGACCCGCGATCAAGAAATGTGGGATTATATGCGCCGTCAGGTTTTGAAGGTGCCGGAATTACAACTAGGGGGCCCATCGCTCAACTGGTTACACGAAGCATTGGTCGAAACCCGAGATCTGGCCCGTAGGGCGTCTCCGAACCTGCCCTGCCTCACGTTTATGGGCACCAATGAACGGATTGTTGATCAGGCCCGTGTCATATCACGGATGCAGCACTGGCCCGGCGGCGAATTGGTACAGGTCCCCGGCGGCGAACATGAACTTTTGATGGACGATGTGACAACCCGCAGCGGAGTCACCAATCAAATCTGCGCCTTTTTTGATCAAGCAGGCTCGGCCTTTGCCATGCGGGCCTAAGAAACGTCCCGCCTCCCAAACCTGAGAGACCGCTGTTTCGTGTGGAATTCCGGACTTTCCACAGGATAAATCGCTCCCCCCCTTGAACCTTGCGCCATGGCACGATTACCTCTGGCGCAAGTCACCAAGGAGAGACGCGATGCAGATCAAGCCGCTATATGATATCAATGCCTCACACGGAGGTGAGGCGCTTGGTCCTTTGCCGGAATGGGATCTTAGCGATCTTTATACGGCCGATGACGCCCCGGAGCTGAAACGCGATCTGGACTGGCTCGAATCAGCCTGCCTGAAATTCGCGGATGATTACGAGGGTAAACTGGCCACCTTGGATGCCAAAGGCATGCTTGACGCGGTCATTCGCCAAGAACGCATCGACAGTGTGGCAGGCCGGATCATGTCCTATGCCGGTCTGCGCTATTACCAGCTGACCACCGATGCGGAGCGTGCGAAATTCCTGTCTGATTGTCAGGAACGGATCACCAATTTCTCAACCCCCTTGGTGTTCTTCACGCTTGAGCTGAACCGGCTTGAGGACAACGCACTGGACGCGCTTTTTGCTGAAAACATGGATTTGGCCCGCTACAAGCCGATCTTTGACAAAATCCGCAAAATGAAGCCGCATCAGCTCAGCGACGAGTTGGAAAAATTCCTGCATGATCTTGGCGTTGTTGGCGACGCGTGGGAACGTCTGTTTGATGAAACCATCGCGGGCCTGACCTTTGACATCGAAGGCGAAGATCTCAACATCGAAGCGACGTTGAACTTCTTGACGGATCAGGACCGTAGCAAACGTGAAAACGCAGCGCGCGAACTGGCACGGGTGTTTGCAGACAATGTCAAAACCTTTGCCCGTGTTCACAACACGCAAGCCAAGGAAAAAGAAATCGTGGACCGGTGGCGCGGCATGCCAAGCGCGCAAGCCGGCCGGCATTTGGCCAATGACGTCGAACCCGAGGTTGTCGAAGCGCTTCGCAATGCCGTTGTGGCCGCCTACCCGCGCCTCAGCCATCGGTATTATGAGCTTAAACGCAAGTGGCTTGGCCTTGATGTCATGCAGGTTTGGGATCGCAATGCCCCTTTACCAATGGAATCAGAAACCATTGTCGGCTGGGAAGACGCCCGAAAAACGGTGATGGACGCCTATACCGGATTTGATCCGCGCATGGGTGAATTGGCCGAACCCTTTTTCACAAAGGGATGGATTGATGCTGCCGTCAAACCCGGCAAGGCCCCCGGTGCCTTTGCCCACCCCACTGTCGTCGATGTGCACCCCTATGTGATGCTCAACTACCTCGGAAAACCGCGTGATGTGATGACATTGGCGCATGAGCTGGGTCACGGAGTGCATCAGGTTCTGGCCGCCGGTCAGGGCGAAATGCTGTCTTCGACACCGCTGACCTTGGCAGAAACAGCGTCCGTCTTTGGCGAAATGCTGACCTTCCGCAAGATGCTGGACGGGGCCAAGGACCAAGCCGAGCGCAAGATCATGTTGGCCGGTAAAGTCGAAGACATGATCAACACCGTGGTGCGGCAGATCGCGTTTTATGACTTTGAATGCAAACTGCATGACGCCCGCCGTGGAGGCGAGCTGACCCCCGATGATATCAATGCGCTCTGGATGTCCGTTCAGGCCCAAAGCCTTGGGCCTGCCTTTGAATTCATGGAAGGCTATGAAACCTTCTGGGCCTACATCCCGCATTTCGTGCATTCGCCGTTCTATGTGTATGCCTATGCCTTTGGCGATGGCTTGGTGAACGCGCTATATGCAGCCTACCAAGAACAGCCCGACGGGTTTCAGGACAAGTACTTTGAAATGCTGCGCGCTGGCGGGTCAAAACACCATTCTGAATTGCTGGCTCCATTCGGTCTGGATGCATCCGACCCAAGCTTCTGGGACAAAGGGTTGTCGATGATTGAAGGCTTCATCGACGAGCTGGAAGCCATGGAAGACTGAATTGGAAAAGGCCGCGAAAGCGGCCTTTTTTCCATTGCGGTCCCCCACCATGCCGCATTCCCTTGGTAGGGTCGAAAAAGAAAAAGACCGGCAGGGCAACACCCGACCGGCCTTTCCAAAATCTCAAAGCTGTTTTACGCGTTGAGCATACTATAAATTTCGTCTTTGAGAGAGGACCGCTGTTTGCGCAGCTCAACCTCGGCCTGCTCACTCATTGGTTCTACGTTGGTTTCTGCACGGTGCACCTGACGATTAACATCATGGTACTCATCAGCCAGTTTGGCAAAATGTGCGTCGGATTGCTTAAGATCGCTCATCTTTTCGACGAATTCCGGGAATTCTTCGGCCAGCTCATGCGGTGTATGGGACATGTTTGTCTCCTTCCTGTTCGTTTCACGAAGAAGGTGACATAGCGCGGCGGTTGTCACTTTGACTCGGATCAAGCCGCGTGAATTCCTGTCTCTTTTTGTCTTATTTTTTCGCTGGACGCCAACCGGCGCTTCTGGCTTGGTCCGCCGTACAAAACCAGCGTTCCTTTTTGTCGGCTCGAATGGTCGTGACATTGTACCACGCCTGCCCCGGCATATGAAAAATCCGCTCGCCAGAGCCCGAGATATTCCCCTTGATCACGCAGCCGTCCGGCGCATTGTTCAGCGACCATTTCGCCCGTGCATCGCGGCCCTGCGCCCTGTATTCAGCAGGGTTTACCACGCCGGTCCCGTGCAATCCCCGTCCTGAAACCGCTGCGCCTTTTTCATCGAGATCATAATCCCAGCCGTATTTGCGATAGGCAAAGGCCAATCCCTGACTGACCAAAACCTGCCCCATATCCTGCCCATTGACCAAACAGCGCGCCACCATGCGCCCATATCGGTCGGTCTCCAGCGCCTCACATTGGGCAAACTGACCTTCGAACAATTCTTGAGCGCGGGTTTTGACCCAAATGCCACAGGCCCAAACAGGTTGCCCCGGACCGCCACAATGCTGTTTGACTTCAGGGGCATCAATCGCATGCAGCCTTATCGACTGACCATGAACCTTGATCGTATCTGCATCGACCACATGCACCGGACCCGACAAATCGGCGCTGGCACTGTGGCCAAGAATTAGAGCTGCGATCAGAACAATACAGAAACGATTGATTAACATTTGGTTAATATCGGGATGCCAGCCCCCAATATCAACCGATTCTGATCACCTTCGTTAACGCTGAGCGGTTTGCCACTCAGGGTGGATCCAAGGCTCGGCATTGTCCGCAGGCAGACTGCGCCCCAAGACGTGATCGGATATCTTTTCGCCAACCATAATTGACGGTGCATTCAGATTTCCGTTGGTAATTTGAGGAAAGATCGAGCTGTCGGCAACACGTAACCCGTCTACCCCGATCACCCGCCCATGCGGGTCCACAACTGCCATCGGATCATCGACCGCCCCCATCTTGCATGTTCCGCAAGGGTGATAAGCGCTCTCGACGTGCTCTTTGATGAACCCGTTCAGGTCCTCATCGCTTTGCAAGGCATCACCCGGCTGGATTTCGTGCCCGCGATAAGGTGCAAACGCCTCTTGGCCAAAGATTTCGCGGGTCAGACGAATCCCTGTGCGGAAATCCTCCCAGTCTTTTTCATGGCTCATATAGTTGAACAGAATATTCGGGGCCGCCTCGGGGTCGCTGGATTTCAAGGTAATTTCACCGCGCGACGGGGATCGCATGGGGCCAACATGGGCTTGAAAGCCATGCCCTTCCGATGCAACTTTGCCGTCATAGCGCACAGCAATTGGCAAAAAGTGGTATTGGATATCCGGGTATTGCACTCCGGCTTTTGACCGGATGAATCCGGCGCTTTCAAATTGGTTCGACGCCCCTGGCCCCGACCGGCCAAACAGCCAGCGCGCGCCCACATAGCCCTTACCCAGCAAGTTCCAGTATTTGGCCAGTGTCACAGGTTGCGTCGCCGCCTGTTGAATATACAGTTCCAGATGGTCTTGCAGGTTTTGCCCGACGCCCGGCCTATCCGCGACGACCTGGATGCCATGCTCGGTCAGTTGCGCTGCGGGTCCAATGCCGGAATGCATCAGCAGTTTCGGTGAATTGATGGCGCTCGAGGCAATGATCACTTCGCAATTTGCTTCGATCTCTTCGATCTGACCTTGGCGGCGCACCTCAACGCCGACAGCGCGGCCATCGCGGATCACAACTTTGCGGGCCAATCCACGCACCACCTGCGCACCCAGTTTTTCTGCCGGACGAAGATAAGCCTTGGCTGCAGACCAACGCGCGCCCTTCCAAACCGTCATATCGAACGGGCCGAAACCTTCTTGCTGATGACCGTTGTAGTCATCGGTCACCGGATATCCGGCCTGTCGACCAGCCTCAACAAAAGCCGGAACCAAAGGGTTGTCACGTTTGCCGCGCGTCACATGAAGTGGTCCGCCCTGTCCGCGCCATGAAGCGTCGCCACCATGGCCGCCGGAATGCCAGTCTTCTTGGCGTTTGTAATAGGGCAGCACATCGGCATATCCCCAGCCGCTGGCCCCCATTTCACGCCAAGTGTCAAAATCCAAGGCATGGCCGCGCACGTAAATCATTCCGTTGATTGAAGATGACCCGCCGATGACTTTTCCGCGCGGGCAGGCCAACCGGCGCCCGTCCAAATGCGGCTCTGGTGCGCTTTCAAACCCCCAATCATAGGTTTTCATGCTCATCGGATAGCTCAGCGCGCCGGGCATATTGATAAAGGGGCCCCAATCACTGCCACCATGTTCTATCACAATGACCGATTTGCCCGCCTCGGCCAGCCGAAACGCCATCGCACACCCGGCGCTGCCCGCGCCAACAACTACATAATCCGCCTTCATGGCATCCCATCCTTCAAGACATCCTACGGGCTCCAAACACACCCAAAGGGTCAACGCACCTCAAAAGAGGCGAGCAAAAAATCCAGTGCGCTCAAAGCGCTCCGTAACCGCGTCACTACAAACGTTTGTTTTCATCTCCACGGCCCCGGCGAGACGGGGGTGGGCGGGTGGGCCGCTCGCCGGGGCCGTGGCCCACAAGCAATCAACCAATCCTAGAACGGCGATTCCACATCGCCCATACGCACGTAGACCGACTTCACTTGGGAATAATGCTCGATGGCAACCTTGGCATTTTCACGTCCGACGCCGGACATTTTTGATCCGCCAAACGGCATCTCCACAGGCGCGTCATTATAGGAATTGAGAAAACAGCTGCCCGCTTCCATCAACCCGATCACGCGATGACCGCGCGTCAGATCACTGGTGAAAACACCGGCCGACAATCCAAATTCGGTATCATTTGCGCGAGCGATCACATCCTCTTCATCTTCGAAATCCAGAACGGCCATCACGGGGCCAAAAATCTCTTCGCGCGCGATCACCATGTCGTCTTTGACATCAGCAAAAACCGTCGGCTGAATAAAAAACCCATCACCTTCGATTTTCGCCCCGCCAAAGACCAGACGCGCGCCCTCTTCTTTGCCCTTGGCAATGTAGGACATCACAATCTCTCGCTGGTGCTGGCTGGTCATAGGGCCAAAGTTGACAGTTTCATCCATTGGATCGCCAATCTTGGCAGTCGCCAAACGCTCGGCCAACCGCTTCAAGAAGGCTTCCTTGATACCCTTTTGCACAAAGACCCGTGTGCCATTGGAACAGACCTGACCAGACGAATAGAAGTTCGCCAAAATTGCACCACCGACGGCGTTCTCCAGGTCCGCATCGTCAAAGATGATCAGCGGACTTTTCCCGCCCAGCTCCATGGTGACATGTTTCATGCTGTCAGCCGCCGCCGCATAGACCTTACGACCAGTCGGCACAGAGCCGGTCAAAGACACCTTGTCGACATCAGGGTCCGTCACCAAAGCCGCCCCAACTGCGCCGGCTCCTTGGATCACGTTGTACAACCCCGCTGGCAGCCCCGCCTCGACCAAAATCTCAGCCACTTTCAAGGCACATAACGGAGTGGTTTCACTGGGTTTGAATATCATCGCATTGCCACAAGCCAACGCTGGCGCGCCTTTCCAGCAAGCGATCTGCGTTGGATAATTCCACGCGCCAATCCCAACGCAGACGCCCAGCGCTTCGCGGACGGTATATCCCCAGTCCCCACCCAAATTGACATGCTCACCGGTCAAAGCCCCTGCCAAACCGCCAAAGTATTCAAGCGCATCAGCCCCCGAAGTCGCATCCACATACAGCGTTTCCGACATCGGTTTTCCGGTGTCATAGGTCTCAAGCTGCGACAAAGCATGGTTGCGTTCGCGCATGATGTCCGCCGCACGGCGCAATACCCGGCCCCGTTCTGTTCCGGATTTGGTAGCCCACTCTTTTTGCGCGGCTTTGGCAGACGAAATCGCGGCCGCGACCACGGCGGGGGTTGCGGCGTGAACACGGGCGATTACAGCCCCAGTCGCCGGATATACCACTTCGATCAACTCGCCGTCGGTGTCTTCAAGGTAGGTGCCATTTACAAAATGGCTGGCAGTGGGCTGCGTATTATACGCCATGTGTCGTCTCCAAAATCTCAGGTCGCGTGACACGCCGGTTTGACGCGTCGGGGTGGGCGGGTGGGCGGCGTGTCAAACCGGCGGCCCGATCCCATCCAAGTGTTATTCCCCGCGCGGAAAGCGCTGGTTGTCTTCCAAGTCGTTCAAATCCATGTGGTTGCGCATGTAACGTTCCGATGCCTTTTGCAGCGGCTGATAGTCCCACGGGAAATAACCGCCTTGGCGCAAGGCCTCATAGACCACCAGACGCCGCGCCTGAGATTGGCGAATTTCACCGTCAAACCGGCCCAGATCCCAGCGTTTCTCGGCTTTGGCACGCATGGCTTCCAGCGTTCCGGCGTGCACCGGAGTGTCCGCCAAATTGGTCAGCTCATGTGGATCAGCGTCCAGATCGAACAACTGCTCGGGATCGAGGCTACAGGCAATATATTTCCACTTGCCATAGCGCAGACAAACAAGCGGCGCATACGATGCCTCGGCGGTGTATTCCATCGCAACGGGTGACGTACGTTCAGCGCCATTCATCACCGGCAGCAGGCTTTCCCCCGCAGTCCAAGGCGCAACTTCTCCCATGTCAATTCCGGCCAGATCGGTCAGCGTCGGACACAGATCGATGGTCGAAACAGGTGCCTCAACTTTTGCACCCTGCCCGTCCGGCACAGCAATCATCAACGGAACCCGCGCCGATCCTTCAAAGAACGACATTTTGTACCAAAGCCCGCGTTCACCCAGCATATCACCGTGATCCGACACAAAAACCACCACGGCCTCTTGCCGCGTTTCTTCCAAGACTGCCAACAGTTCGCCGACCTTGTCATCCAGATAGGAAATATTGGCAAAATAGGCACGGCGGGCCCGCCGGATGTTGTCAGCCGTCACATCAAAGGACCGCCAATCATTGGCATCAAAAATCCGCTTCGAATGCGGGTCATGATCCTTGTAATCCATGGCCGGAACCTCGGGCTCCAAATGCTGGCAATCCTCGTAAAGGTCCCAGTATTTCTTGCGGGCCACATAGGGATCATGCGGATGGGTGAAGCTGGCAGTTACGCACCAAGGGCGATCATCCTTACCGCGCGCAAGATCGTACAGCTTCATTTTAGCATGATGCGCGACCTCGTCATCATACTCCATCTGGTTGGAAATCTCGGCCACGCCGGCCCCGGTGACCGACCCCATATTGTGATACCACCAGTCAATCCGTTCACCCGGTTTGCGGTAGTCCGGTGTCCAGCCAAAATCAGCCGGATAGATGTCCGTGGTCAGACGTTCTTCGAAACCATGCAACTGGTCGGGACCAACAAAATGCATTTTTCCGGACAGACAGGTATAGTATCCGGCCCGCCGCAGATGATGCGCATAAGTTGGAATATCGCTCGCGAACTCAGCGGCATTGTCATAGACGCGCGTCTGGCTTGGAAGTTGACCAGACATAAAGCTGGCACGCCCCGGCGCGCATAGCGGGCTGGCAGTATAGCTATTGGCAAAGCGGGTTGAACGCGCTGCCAGTTTTTTGAGGTTGGGAACGTGCAACCAGTCCACAGGGCCATCCGGAAACAATGTCCCGTTGAGCTGGTCGACCATAATGATCAAAATATTGGGTTTCATACTGCGCCCTCTCCCGTCAAGGCATGAGCAACGGCCCGAACCTGCGCGGCAGCGCTCGCCATGTCGCGCTTGTCCAAAGCCGAGCGCAAATACACACCATCAATTTGCGCAGCCACAATCACAGCCACGGTTTCGGGATCCGCGCAGCGGCCCCGCAAGGCGTGGGTCAGGTTGCTGTTCAAGCGGCGTTGGTAGATGTTGAGCAAACGGGCTGCTTCGGCATCGCGCTGTGCCAAAACATAAAAATTCAGCCAGGCTGAAATCGCCGCCGGATCAAAGCAATTGGGGTCAAAGCTGCCGTCGATGATCGCCTCAAGCCGTTTGCCGGGCGCAGCCCCGTCCAAGGCTGCACGGACATCGCGCGAATATTCGGTCATGATATGGCGCATGGCCGCCAGAAAAATCTGCGCTTTTCCGCCGAAATAGTGATGCGCCAGCGCGCTCGACATTCCTGCACGTTTGGCGATCTGGCCCACGGTCACATCAAGTGAACCAGCGGCTCCGATTTCTTCGACTGTAGCGGCCACAAGGGCAGCGCGTCGTTTTGGTTCTTGTCCAATCTTAGGCATACAAGAATTGCTGCCGGTTATTGACTGACAAGTCAATCAAAATCAGACACACCGCGAAATGCCGTTAAGCTCCGTCCACTTTGAGTGGCTCATCCCCCTAGTCGAGGCCTGCCAAACCGTCTGCATTCTGAAATGTTCCGTTGCCCGCCAAGTTGCGGTGCCAAATCGGGCCCCGGTTTGTGATGCGACGTTCTTAAGCCTTTGCGGCCTGCACATCCAAAGCGCGGATCACACGCCCACCGGATCAAATTTCCAGCAAGCCCAACACCTGGTTTTGCGGCAGGCGGGCCACTTCGACCCCCACATCAGTCCGGCGCAGATTGTAGCCGTAGCCCCGCATACGGAACCGCCATTCGGCTTCGGACAACACTTTGGCACGTTCTTTTAGCAAGAAGGCCACGATCTCGGTCATATTTTCGGTCATTTTAGTCTCCGCAAACATCCTACTCTCCATCAATCACACTAAGCGGTGATGGTTGATAAATTGCTTAGCGAATGCGGCTAGATCAGGGCCCTTCAAAGGGATTTTAGCGAAGTGGACGGTTCCAGAGCAGCCTAGTGTTTGGTCTCCATGACGCCCGGCGTGACGCGCCGGTTCAACACTGCCTCACGCCAAGTGATAAAGACAACCGCCGCCATGATCAGACCGCCGCCCGCAATCACCCAAGGGTCAATCGCCTCGTTGAAAACCAGTGCGCCCAAGGCCACAGACCAAACCAGCTGCAGAAATGTCACCGGTTGCGTCACTGTCAAAGGCGCGGCCTTGAAGGCCAAAGTCATCGCGTAGTGACCGCCTGTTGCAAAGCACGCCACACCAAACAAAACAAACAAGTCCCACCAGCTGGGCCAGACCCAAACTGCCAGCGCCATAGGGGCAAGACCTATGGTCACGGTAATCGACATACTGGCCACCACCATGGCAGGGCTGGTCTCGCCCGACAGGATTTTGGCAATCAGGTAGGACGCGGCAAAACAGCTGGCGGTGATCAACATGGCAAAGTGGCCGGGGTCCAATTCTCGAAAACCCGGCCGCAAGATGATCAGCGCCCCGACTATAGCTGCCACAATGGCCAATATCCTGCGCAGGGCCAAACGTTCCCCCAGCAACAAGACCGCCAGCAAAGTCACAAAAATAGGGTTGAGATAATTCATCGAGGTGACTTCAGCCAATGGGATGCGCGTCATGGCGTAGAACCAGAACGCAACGCCCAGCGATTGAAACACACCGCGCACGCAGACCAGTTTCCATTGACGCGAGGTTGGCCGGACATCGCGCAATTCGCGCCACATCGGGATCAAAAACACCAAGCCAAGAACATAGCGTAAAAACGCCGCCTCAGGTGCGGGCACCCGCCCATGCATGGTTTTCACCAGCGCGGTGACCGCGACAAAGCATAGCCCTGTCACAACCATCCAGAAAATTCCGATACCGGGGCGCGCTTGTTCCATCCCTAGATGCTTAACTTATTTACCACTGGGGGCAAGACCCCTTCCGCCGATCCCGATCACCCCATCAAAAGGCTGGCCGCGATCAGCAGCATTGTCAGACCGATCATCAGGTCCAGCACCCGCCAGGCAACAGCTTTTTCAAACAGTGGAGCCAACAGCCTTGCGCCATAGCCCAGCGTGAAAAAGAAAGCAAAACTGGCGCTCATCGCCCCAAAGGCAAAATTCAAACGGTCTTCATATTGGCCAGACACCGCCCCCAGCAACACAACTGTATCAAGGTAGACATGCGGGTTAAGCCATGTCAGTGCCAAACATGTCAGCACGGCCGCCTTCAGGCCGCCAGCTTGCGGCCCTGCACGCATCACCTGCCCGCCCCGCCATGCCGCCAACAATGTGCGCAGCCCATACCACACCAAAAATGCAGCCCCAAACAGGCGCATTCCCCATTCCAACCCCGGCACCGCTTGGGTCAAAGCCCCAAAGCCTGCAACTCCGGCAGCAATCAGCAGGGCGTCGGAAAGGGCGCAGACCAAAACCACCGGCAGCACATGTTCACGCAACAGCCCTTGGCGTAAAACAAAGGCATTTTGTGCTCCGATTGCTAAAATCAAACTGAACCCAAGGGCAAAGCCGGCAAAATATGCGGTCATCTGTGTTTCTCCTATTCGCGACGCTTGACTACCGCGCCAGCCGTCTGCAATCAAATTAAAGAGACTACACCGACATTAGGCAGGCTAATGAATTTTGACCCCCACCATCTTGCGGCCCTTGCAGCGGTTTTGCGCCATGGCAGCTTTGACGCTGCCGCCTCTGCGCTCCATGTCACGCCCTCTGCGATTTCGCAGCGGATCAAAGCATTGGAAGAACGGGTGGGGTCAGCGCTGGTCAACCGAACCACGCCCTGTTCAGGCACCCCGCATGGACTGCGGATTGCCAAGCACGCCGAAGACATCGGCCTGCTGGAAACTGCGCTGACACGCGATTTACATCTGGACGGAGGCGATCTGGCCCAACATGTGCGCGTGGCCATCAATGCCGACAGTTTGGCAACATGGTTTGTTCCGGCAATGGCGCAAGTGCCAGACATCTTGTTTGACCTCGAACTTGACGATCAAGATCACAGTGCAGACTGGTTGAAACGCGGCGCTGTCAGTGCGGCGGTCACAACAGCTCTCGCCATTCCCGGCTGCGCGGCCTATCCGCTCGGATCGCTTCGCTATATCGCAACGGCATCGCCTGCGTTTGTGCAGCGCTGGTTTCCAAAGGGCGTCACCACTGCCGGACTGAACGCAGCCCCCAATCTGGTCTTTAACGCCAAAGACGGGTTGCAACGGCAATGGCTGACCCGCCAGTCAGCTGCGCGTGCTGCGCCGCCAAGCCACTACCTGCCGTCGACGCAGGCCTTTGTAGATGCGGCTATTGCGGGCATAGGCTGGGGCATGAACCCTGAAATTCTTGTGCGGAGCGCGATCCGGCAGGGCACATTGGTGCCGCTGGTCAATGACGCCGCGCTGGACGTGCCTTTGGTCTGGCAAGTCAGCCGGATTTTGGCACCGGCGCTCAAACCGTTGACCGCAGCGGTTGTGAAAACCGCCCGTGCCAGCTTGGTTCAGTCCCCCGCATCCTGACTGCGCCCGAACAGGTAATCCACCAGCAAGCCCATACGAAATGGCAAGCTGTCCTTGTTTTCAGCCAGTTGCCGAACCGTCATCCGCCGTTTGCGGATCACAGCGCGGGCGACTTTGTAGTCAAATGCCCGTTTCCGTTTAAGCAGCGCAGATGGCATCAGTTTTTGCAGCCCCTTCCACAGCAATCCAAGCTGCAAAAACGCCACGGCCTTGAAGGTGGATTTTTGCACTGTCACCCAGATCATCCGGCCCAGAGCGGCCCCGGCGGCGATGATCCAAAGCGGCAATTTGACAGTAAACAAGATCACCCACAGCCCAAAGGAGCTGATCGACAAAGCGATCGACGCAAACAGCAAAATCAGACCCGACACGACCTTTTCCGCCGTTGACAGCTGTCCGTACCACAGCATCATCCGCGCATATTGCGCCCGAACGGCTTCGATATATCGGGTAAAGACGCCCGCCAACCGCCGCAGCAAGGCCTTGCCCAAGACCATCGGCATCAAGGTCGTCATCAGCCATTTCTTGATCAGCTCGATCTTGAAAAAAGCCGATCCTTGCATTTTCAGCCAGACCAGTAAGACCGGCCATTCCAAGCTGGCAGTCTTTTTCAAGATAATTTTGAGTTGCACAAAAATCAGACCGCCAGCGATCAAAGCGTCCTTGCCAAAATAGTGCAAGGCGACGGCGGACAGCCCGACAACCACGATCAAAAGAAGAAGAGCGCGAAACAACATGTGACGTGCATAGGACAGCCCCAAAGCCAGAGCAAGCATCCGAACGCCGTCCGACCGGCCCTTCTGCATCAGCAATCGTGATCCAGATCAACGTCAACATAAGACTTTTAGAATATGATACCAAATGTCGGAAGAGAGGCCTCCGGCCCTGCCGACAGCCAACCGGATAAGGGGAGGAAAGACCCATGAAACACGTCATCACACTGGCCGCTGCCGGATTGCTGGCCTTGGCCGCGCAGACCGCTGTTGCGGGTGATTGTACGGGCTATGTGACTGGCTTGCGTCCAATCAGCCAATACAACCACGCCAAAGGCAACGGCTTTTTAGCAGTGCGAACGGGGCCCAGTTCCAACTATCGTCAGATCAGTGAGCTATATGGCGGTGATGAGGTTTCGGTCTGGGACCGGTCCGGCAATTGGTACCGTGTGCAATGCATGTCAGGTCGCTGCGAAAACCCGCTCTGGGGGCAACCAAACCCCAATGGCTGGGTCTACGGCAAGTACCTGAACATCGGCGGCGTTTGCCCTTAGGCATTCCAGCCCCGGCACGCGACACCAAATAGGGCCTGACAGAGGGGAGCTGTCAGGCCCGCTTTGGTTTCAACTTCCCCCTTGGACGTCTCGCTTGTTCCTTGCCAAGCCTCGGTGCCGGTGCAACCCTGCCCTAGGCCATGGGGAGTAGTGCGATGCTGAACGGATTTGATGATCACCGGATATGCCTGCCATCGGGTGTCACGCTGCGTGTCCGCAAAGCGGGGGATGGCCCTGCTTTGTTGTTGCTACACGGTTATCCTCAGACCCACCTGTGTTGGCACAAAGTTGCGCCTCAGTTGGTTTCAGCCGGTTTCACTGTCGTTTTACCCGACCTGCGCGGCTACGGTGATAGCGACAAACCGCCGTCTGACGACAATCACACCCCCTATTCCAAACGGGCCATGGCCACGGATCAGGCGCAGTTGATGGCGAAACTTGGATATGACCGCTACGGCGTCGCAGGCCATGACCGCGGCGCGCGGGTCGCACATCGGTTGGCCCGCGATTATGCAGGCCGGATAGCGGCAGTGTCCTTTTTGGATATCGCCCCGACAGAGCACATGTATGCCCAAACAGATCAAAGTTTTGCCACCGCCTATTATCACTGGTTCTTTTTGATTCAGGCGGCACCGTTTCCCGAAACACTGATCGGGCATGATCCCGACTACTATCTGACGTCCAAACTCAAAGCATGGAGCAAGGACATTCCCGATGCCTTTACCGCCGAGGCGGTCGCAGAGTATCAGCGCTGTTACCGTGATCCAGATTGCATTCACGCCACCTGTGAGGATTACCGCGCCTCGGCGGGGATCGATCTGACCCATGACGCGGCTGATGCGGGCACCAAGCTGGCGATGCCGGTGCAAACACTTTGGGGGGATCGCGGAGTGGTTGGCAGGCTATATGATGTGCCCGAAGTTTGGGGGCGCTATGCCGAGACGCTGGATGCAAATGCCCTGCCTTGCGGTCATTTCCTTCCAGAAGAGGCACCTGATGAAACCGCCGCTCATCTGATCCGCTTTTTCAAGTCAAACCCATGAAGCCAGGCCGCCGTTGAACGATCCACCAAAACACAAAGGCCCCGCGCCATCTGAAATGACACGGGGCCCCTTTCGTACCTGAAAAAGCTTAAAGCTGTTCCATCACCTCGTCAGAGGCTTCAAAATTAGCGGTAACGCGCTGCACGTCATCGTCATCTTCCAACGCATCAATCAGGCGCATCAGCTTTTCCATACCCTCAAGATCCATCTCGGTGGTTGTGGTCGGCTTCCAGATCAGCTTGGTGGACTGGCTTTCGCCGAGCGCCGCTTCCAAAGCATTTGAAACATCGTTCAGATCAGTGTCGCCGCAAATAATCACGTGACCATCTTCGCTGCTGTCCACGTCTTCGGCACCCGCCTCAATTGCGGCTTCCATGACGGTGTCACTGTCGCCGACTTCGGCGGGGTAGACGATTTCGCCAACCCGGTCGAACATAAAGCCAACCGACCCGGTTTCGCCAAGGTTTCCACCGTGTTTGCCAAAGGTCGACCGCACGGTCGAGGCGGTGCGGTTGCGGTTGTCTGTCAATGTTTCGACGATCACCGCGATGCCGTTGGGGCCGTAGCCCTCATAGCGAATTTCTTCGTAGTCATCGCCTTCTCCGGCCACAGACTTTTTGATCGCGCGATCAATGTTGTCCTTGGGCATCGATTGCCCTTTGGCTTCTTTGATGGCCAAGCGCAGACGCGGGTTTTTGTCCGGATCCGGGTCGCCCATCTTCGCAGCGATGGTGATTTCTTTAGAGAATTTCGAAAACAGCTTGGCCCGCAATTTGTCCTGACGGCCTTTGCGGTGCTGAATATTTGCCCATTTGGAATGGCCGGCCATGGTCTTGCCTCGTTTTGGTATCTGACGTGTCTGGCGCACTCTATAGGCCATTGAACCGGCTATTCCAAGACCAGTCCAAGCTCTTGTAGGCTTGGCAAGACATGGGGGCTGTTTTAAGCACGGTGCCATGAGCAAATTTCTACTTCTGCAACTGCGCCCCGAACCCGAAGTCAGCGATAGCGAATATCGCGCCATCTTGGACAAAAGCGGGCTGGACGGCGCGCAAGTGCATCGCATTTGCCTTGACCGCGAAGACCTGCCGGACGGTTTGGACCCCCGCGATTATGCCGGGGTGATAGTTGGCGGCGGCCCGGGCTGTGTCTCTGACGCGCCCGAAAAGAAAACCGCCGTCGAAGCGCGGATCGAAGCCGCCTGTCTGTCCTTGATGCCAGCCGTTACTTCGGCAGATGTGCCGTTTATGGGCTGCTGTTATGGTATCGGCATTTTGGGTCATCATCTGGGGGCCGTTGTGTCTAAGGACCAGTTTGGCGAAGCGGTTGGTCCCACCACCTGCATCAAAACCCAAGATGGCGCGAAAGACTCGATGCTGGCCGGAATGCCCGCACAGTTTGATGCCTTTGTTGGCCACAAAGAGGCATTGCAAAACCTGCCCAATGGCGCGGTGCACTTGCTGTCATCCGGTCCCTGCCCGTTTCAAATGATCCGCTACGGGCAAAACGTTTACGCCACGCAATTCCACCCCGAAGCGGATGGCGCGGAATTTGAGACCCGGATCAAGTTCTATCGCCACAAAGGCTATTTCGCCCCCGAAGACGCGGATCAACTGATAGACATGTGCCATTCTGCCGATGTCACTTGGCCGCAGCAAATCCTGTCAAATTTCGTCCAGCAGTATCGGTAACGCCTAGAGTGGCCAGAATACCGGAATAAGCAAAGAAGCCAGCAGGCCTATGCTGATGTTCAGCGGCAAGCCCACTTTGACAAAATCGGTGAATTTATAACCACCGGGACCATAAACCAATGTGTTGGTCTGGTAGCCGATGGGCGTGGCAAAGCTGCATGATGCCGCCACCATAACCGCCACAACCAAAGGCCGGGGGTCAACACCAATCGCGCTGGCAAGGCTGATGGCGATCGGCGTCACCACCACAGCAACCGCATTGTTACTGACCGCCTCTGTCAGGGCAGACGTCATAAGATACACCGCCCAAAGCAATACAAACCCCGGCAACCCCATCAAATGCGGCGCGATTGCTTCGACGATCATTTGTACCGCGCCTGACGCCTGTAGTGCTGCGCCAATCCCCAGCATTGCAAAGATCAGGGCCAACAAACGGCCTTCGATAAAGGAGAATGCCTCTTCGGCATCAATGCATCGGGCCAGCAAAACAACTGCAACGGCGATGATTGTCAGCGGCAAGATATCCGCGACCCCCAAGGCGGACAAGATGACAATCGCAGCCAAGGCCAACAGGGCCACAGGGGCATGTCCCCGACGAAACGCTCTGGCCGAAGGATGAGACACATCCACAAGCGCCATGTCCTCGGCCAGACGTTGGATGTCTTCGGGGTTACCTTCCAGCAACAAGGTATCCCCAATCCGCACAACGAGTTGATCCAATTGGCGTCCGATATTCTGGTTCCGGCGATGCACAGCCAAAGGATACACGCCATAGCGGCGGCGCAAACGCAGCGCGCCCAGACTGCGGCCAATCATTTTACACCCCGGCGAAATCAGCACCTCGACCGTAGTGGTTTCTTTGGCGGAAACCTGATCCACGCGTTTGAGAGATTTGTCCCGCTGCAGGGACAAAAGTTCGGTCATCTGTGTGCGTAGAACCACCCGATCCCCGACCTGAAGAACAACAGATTTCAGATCACGGCGCAGCGATTCATCCCCGCGAATAACGTCAATAAGGCGCACACCTTCGCGTTTGAACAGCTGAACGCTCTGCACATCGCGGCCAATCAGGTTTGACTCCGGGGGCACGACAGCCTCGGTAAAGAACTTCATTTGGCTTCTGTCCGATAGCATGCCCGCCATCGAAGTCCGGTCCGGTAGTAAATAGCGCCCCACAACGGCCAAATAGGCCAGACCAAAGATGATCAAGATGATCGCAAGCGGCGTGACCTCGAAAATCGTGAACGGCTCAATCCCTTGCGCCCTGGCAACACCGTCAACCAGCAGGTTGGTCGACGTTCCGATCAGCGTCAGTGTTCCGCCCAAAATCGCAGCATAGCTAAGCGGGATCAATAGCTTGGACGGGGAAACGCCCAAGGCTTTTGCCAATTGCACAAAGACTGGCAGCATGACAACCACAACCGGCGTGTTGTTCATAAACGCCGAGGCAACCACAACAACTGCTAGAATCGCCGCCATTGCAGCGCGTGGCCGGATCAGGACCTGCGCCTGTGCAACGTTGGTAAAGGCATCTAACGCGCCGGTTCGCACCAGCGCACCCATGACAATAAACATACCTGCAATGGTCCATGGTGCCGGATTGGAAAACACATCCACCGCAACGTCACTGGGCAGCACGCCAGTCAACAGCAGCACCGCGACTCCGCCAATGGCCGTAACCTCGGTCGGATAGGTTTCACGCACAAACAACGCAAACATCACAAATACAACCGTGATTGCGACGCCGGCTTGACCGGATTGACTTAACTCAATGAAATGCATGGTGTGCCCAATAGTTCCTTAAACGGTCGTAGTTTGCCGGACAGCCCTGTCCTGCACAAGACCGCGACGGCGCGGCATAACCAACGAAACCCCCGCCATCATGACCGTCAAAGCTGCCCAAATCCAACCAGAATACCCTTCGCCCAAAAATATCATCGCCCAGGTGACGCCAAACAATGTCACTAAATAGCTGACTTGCGCCGCAAACACTGAGCCGGCAAGCCCAACCAACCAGACATACCCACTATACGCCCCTGCATGCAAAATCGCCGCCGCCACAAGCGCGTAGTCAGGGCCCTGCCACGGCCCGAGTGGGTTGATAAATTGACCGGTGTAAATCGCCAGTGGCGCGCTGATCACAATACCGACCAACGATGCACCGGCCAAGACCTGCATGGCATCCAATCCAATGGTGCCCCATTTCGCTATCACATTGCCTTCAAGCGCATAAAAAATGGACGACAAAAGCGCGACACCGATCCAAAAAACGGGCACGCCGTCAGGTAGGCTGGCCTGTGGCAATACCAAAAGGGCAACGCCAACCAAACCAAGGGCCAAGCCCCAAAACCGGCGCCGGCTAAACCCTTCGAGGCCCATCGCCAAGGCGATTGGTAGAGAAAGCATCGGGACCGAACTAAGCAAAATGGACAAAACGCCAGAGGGCAGGTGGATGGCCGCCGAATAGCTGGCAATGCCCGGCAGCACTGTTCCGATAACGGCTACAAAGACATACAAGCCAATCTGGGCGCGGCCCCAAACAACCGGTTTTCCACGCAGCAGACACAAAGGAACCAACAAAGCGCCGCCAATCACCAATTGCCAAAAAATGAGGCCGAAATGGCGATAGCCGTCCGAGACCGCAATTTTGGCCAAGGGTTGCGTTGCCCCCCAAGCGGCCCCAATGGCTATCAAGGCCAAAAAGGGCAGCACTGATTTCATAGACCAGCCTGTTGCAATCGGCCGCCATGGCGCACGGCTGTTATTTTGGTCGCCTTGCCGGTCCTGTCGTCGGTTTCGACCACCACCCCGGACAAGGTTGCCTCGCCCGTAGCAGGGGTAAAGCGTCCCTTGACCATTCCGGTGACAAAGCGGCGCATCGGTTCCGCCTTTTCCATGCCAATGACCGAATTATAGTCACCGCACATGCCCGCGTCGGTCATATAACCGGTGCCGCTGGGCAATATTTGTGCATCGCCGGTTGGCACATGCGTATGGGTGCCGACAACCAGACTGGCTTTTCCATCACAGAAATGGCCCATGCCCATCTTTTCCGACGTGGCTTCGCAATGCATGTCCACCAAGATCGCCTGCGCCTGACCGCCCAAGGGATGCCGGCGAAACACATCATCCATGGCCGAAAACGGATCGTCAAAGGCGCGCTTCATAAACACTTGCCCCAGAACCTGAGACACCAGGACTTTGCGCCCGCGCCGGTCATTAAACAAACCGACCCCGCGCCCCGGTGCCCCTTTGGCAAAGTTGATCGGGCGCAGAACACGCGGCTCGCTTTCGATAAAGCTGAGCATGTCCTTTTGGTCAAAGGCGTGATCCCCCAACGTGACCACATCGGCCCCCGCATCCAGAATCAATCGGGCATGTTCGCCCGACAGGCCCATCCCGTTCGAGGCGTTTTCGCCATTGACCACAACGAAATCCAGCCGCCATTCATCGCGCAGCTTGGAAAGATTATCGGTGATAGCGGCGCGCCCTGCGCGGCCCATCACATCGCCTAGAAAGAGAATACGCATAAGCGCCGAATTAGTCCGCTCGACAGCAAATGCAAAGCCCTATTCGACAAGCTGCGACAGCCGCACCCCCGCACAGACGTGTAAGGCCGGGCACTCGGTGATACATAAAACCCGAAAAACGCGCTATTTCGGGCAGCTCATCGCTTGGGTTATAGCCTTTGGACTGTAGCGTGACAGTGTCTTGCTTTGCAATTGTCCGGCCTCGAAACGGACCGCCATCACGTTTTGCCAATCGCCGCTTGCCACGATCATCTCGTGCCCCAGGCCGCAATCGCGGATACCGCCTTGGATGTAGTCCCATCCGATCTGATGATTGCTGAACCCCGGTTCCGACGCCACTTCCGAAAGATTGCCGTCTTTGAAACGCCAGACCCGCAGGGTTTTGGCCAGATGGGGGCGATCCACATAAGCGATCTCGACATGGCCGTCGCCATCCAGATCAGCCGCACCTATCGGGGCAAGCCAACGGTTGCGGCGGCCGATAAAGGGCGTTGAAGCAACGCGGCCCCCTTCATTCCAAACAGCCAGTCGCGCGCCTTTGTCCTGATGGGATTCGACCACCACAATTTCCGGCCCACTGGCGCCATCAACGTCGACAAGACGTGGTGCTATATCTTCAAACACGAGGCTTTGTGGCAGTGTAAACGTGATGGTCTTGCCTTTGACACCAACCTTCAATGCCCCCCACTCAACCGCATCTCCCAAAACGCCGTGCTGATATCGCGTGGTCGGATCGGCAAATCGCGCCGTTGAGATTTCGGCCGCGACAGCCCCGGCCAGACACAGGCTCACCACCAGACTTGCGCCGCCTGTCAGACCTACCAAAGGGCGCAGCGGCAGACGCGGCGCCCTTTTCAAAACCCGTTTTGCGCGCCTCGCCAAAGGCATTGCCGCCCAAATCCGAAACGCGTCCATCACTAGATCTGCTTTTCAGGCAGCTGCACAACCAAGCCGTCCAGATCGTCTGTAACCTTGATCTGGCAGGTCAGGCGCGAGCGCGCGGGATTTGGCTCAAACGCAAAATCCAGCATATCCTCTTCCATGTCATCCTTGGCCGGGATTTTATCCACCCAAGCAGGATCCACATAGACATGACAGGTTGAACAGGCGCAGGCCCCGCCACAATCTGCTTCAATCCCCGGCACACCATTATCACGTGCACCTTCCATGACGGTCAGCCCATTGGCCACATCGACCTCATGCTTGGTTCCGTTATGCTCGACATAGGTGATCTTAGCCATTTTCACCGCTCTCCATATACAATCGCGGTATATCTAGTCTGCCGCCCCGCGCTCTGCCAGCCCCTTTTGTGCCCTTCCAGGGGAACACTGCACAGGAAACTTGCCTAATCTCACACATGTTCTATATTTGTTCCCATGCGACATTCACCTCCCTGGCCCCTCCCCCCATCTGCATTGCAAGCCGTTCGTTTGGTTGAACCACCAAATGGTGCCCGTATCACCGTGGCTGGCTTGGTCATTTTGCGCCAACGTCCCGGCACCGCCAAAGGCGTGATCTTCTTAACGCTTGAGGATGAGACCGGTGTCGTCAACGTTATTGTCTGGCGAAAGATATACGAAGCCTTTCGCCGTGCTGTCATCGCTGGCCGGATGCTGCGCGTCACCGGGCGTATTCAGCGCGACAATGGTGTCACCCATGTCATTGCAGACACAATCGAAGATATTTCCGACATGCTAGACCTGCTTTTGGACCCAACGCTTGGCGAAACCAACCAAACCGGTTAATCTGTGCTCAACAAAGGCACGACACGAGGCCCGAGCAGAATGACCCATTTCACCGCCCCGCTTGTCGCGTTGGCGCTATTGGCTGCATGCACCGCATCGCAGCCTGCAACGCGTGCTGCCACCCCGATCGGCCCGCCCCCCCTAGCTGAACCCGACAAAGATGGCCGGTGCTGGGCGCGCGAAATCACCCCTGCGGTCTATGATCAGGTCATGGGCGAACTGCAGGTTGTACAGGCCGAAATTGCCGAAGACGGCACAGTCATCCGCCCGCCAATCTACCGCAAGGCCCCAGTCGCCCGCGTCGTCACGCCGCGCGGCGAGCTAAAATTTGAAGCCCCCTGCGGCTATCAAATGACCCCGGACTTCGTGGCTTCGACTCAACGAGCCCTCGCAGCGCGCGGTTATTTTTCAGGCAATGTCACCGGTGAGATAGATGCCCCGACAACCGCCGCAATCCGCAAGTTCCAAAAAGAGCGCGGGTTGGAAAGCGGGCAAATGTCATTGGAAACCGCACGCAGTTTAGGTTTGGTCGCCATCGACCGCACCAACCTCTAAGCTCCAAGGCCATACAGCCCTGCGCCACAACAACCGGCCAACGCAGCCCGCAATCCAAACATGGACCTACGGCCAACAAAAAAGGCACCCCGAAGGGTGCCTGATATTTTGATCTGGTGGAAGAGGTTACTCTTGCAGGCTCAGCGCAACAAATCGCGGATCGCCCGCACGGCGCACCAGCAGAAGAATAGACTTGCGTCCACCTTCTTTGGCCGCGTCAATCTGGGCTTGAAGATCTTCGATCGACTTCACCGGGCTTTGACCCGCTTCGGTGATCAGATCGCCGGTCCGCAACCCTTTTTCAAAGGCTGCAGAGGTCTCGTCAACCGCAACCACGGCCAAACCGGTTGCGTTTTCGTCCAGTTGCAATTCTCCGCGGATCGCATCGGTCAGAGGGCTAAGTGTCAGCCCCATCAGCTCAAGCTTCGACGGCTCTTCTTCTGGCTCATCAACCGCAGCAGGCGTTGCGCCTTCGGCTTCTTCGCGCCGTCCAAGCGTCACTTTCAGGGTCTGCGTCTCGCCGCCCCTGTTCACAACCACACGCACGGTTTGCCCGACGGGCGCATTGGCCACAACACGCACCAATTGGCGGGTATCTTCAACCGCAACACCGTCAAAAGAAACGATCACGTCACCGGCCAGAATGCCGCCATCCTTGGCAGGACCATCGGGAACGTCAGAGACAAGCGCCCCTTTGGCATCTTCAAGACCCAAAGCTTCGGCAACGTCATCGGTGACGTCCTGAATACGCACACCCAACCAACCGCGGCGGGTTTCGCCGAACTCTTTTAGCTGATCCACAACCTTGGAAACCACATTCGACGCCATCGAGAAGCCAATCCCGATTGACCCGCCATTGGGCGACAAAATCGCGGTGTTCACGCCGATCACTTTGCCTTCCATATCGAACAAGGGACCGCCCGAGTTACCCCGGTTGATCGCTGCATCCGTCTGGATGTAGTCGTCATAAGACCCACTCAGGGCGCGATTGCGGGCGGAAATAATGCCGGCAGACACCGAGAAACCCTGACCTAGCGGGTTGCCCATGGCCATAACCCAATCGCCAACGCGGCCATTATCGCTATTGCCAAAGCTGACAAATTTCAGCGGCTCTTCCGCTTCCACTTTCAAAAGCGCAATGTCGGTGTTCGGATCGGTCCCGATCAACTTGGCAGGCAGCTCAAATCCTTCGAAAAACTCGATCAGGATTTCATCTGCGCCTTCGATCACGTGATTATTGGTGACCACATAGCCATCTTCGGAAATCACAAAACCCGAACCCAATGCAGAACTGCGCTGCGGAGGGGCACCGTTTTCGCCGCCACGGTCTTGAAATTCGCGAAAGAAATCTTCGAAAGGCGAGCCTTCGGGCACAATGCCCTGCGGCCCTGTCCGGCCCGGCACCACTGTCGAGGTGGTGATGTTCACAACCGATGGGCTGATGCGTTCGGCTAAATCGGCAAAGCTTTCGGGGGCACCGCGCGCACTGGCCATCAAAGATTGCGACAAGATCAAAACCATGGATAGCGTCGTGAGCCAAAACAGGCGCAGAGGTGTCACATCGTCCTTTATCATAGCGAAGGTTTGGGGTTTCAACTTGGCACTCCTTGTCGTTGTCAGGTCTTCGTACACGTCTTGCGTGCATTACCTGCCTTTAATCACTGTGACAAAGATAGGGGTTATTGCGCAACACCAAAGGCCGGAAAACCTGACCTCAAGCGATTGTGAAGCACGCGCCAATGCCCGCTCACCTGGTTTCCCACCCCGCAAGACGCACTGTTTCGGGATTTTTGTCGTAAATGACGTGTTCGCTACTAGAAATTTGCGATTTTTCAAGACTAGGGAAAAATTCACCCCCTGCCCTACGATCATTGGACTAGTCAAAACTATTTTTTTGGAGATTTTGGAATGACAACATCAAAGGAACTGCCGAAATATCATTGATATTCAGCCCAGAAGTGCCGCAGCGGGAACAGTGGCGGTTGCTGTCCTTGCCTCGGCTGCATTCACGATTTTAGCCATCAGAAGTTCAACCAGTCATCTGCAGGATCAAATCAATATACTTCAGGACCAAATAAATGACTTGAGAGCTGAAATGCGCGCCATGCGCTCTGAATTTCTAGCCCTGCTTGGAAATCACACGTTGGCTGAACTGTCGGCCGATGTGCAAGGTATCGTCGATCACATTGCCGTCTGGGGAAACGACGGGAAACCAGAGGGGCTCATAGATGCCTTTCCAGCGTCCCGAAGCGCCCACGCAAAGCTGGTCCACTACCTGACCGAGCAACCAGATTACGTATCGGATGAAATCTACCTGCAACTGGAAACCCTTTTGCATGTCAATTTGTTGGCGCAAGAGGCCATTTTCATCTCTCAGTCTAGGGCAAACCCGTTTGTCGCTGAGATGGCTAAAGACCTTCAAAAAATTTCAGTGATTGGCGATGCTCGTGCCAAGTCATTATTCAAAGAAGGGATTCAAGCATGCCAAGGTCCTGTTCACATTGATGGGGAAGAAGAGCGCACTTACGCTCGTATGCAAGGCATTGGTATCGCTGAGTTTGGCGGACGATGTGAAATATTAGAAACGGTTTTCATTCACGGCCGAAACAGCAGTCAATTTGGTCGTGCTGTGCATTTGGCCAAAGCCCGACGAAACGCTGAAATTACCCTACGTAAGGAAACTATGTGGCTAGATGCCAGAGAGCCCGTTCACGGCTTCGTAGAGACAATGCTTAACGTTTACTTTGGCAAGACCCAGTCCGATCTTGGCATTGCCAACAACTAATTTGGCAAAGGGAGGGCATTTTTTTGTAGGCTCAGCCTGACTGCATTATTGCGGCTACTGCGCCCCCCTGTCAGAATTTTGCCAATAGGCCCTGCCGCGTCATCGACTGGACCGGGCCTATTGTGCACCCGCCCCGTCAACAAATTCCCCAATGCGTTCGACGAACTCATCGCTATACAGAATGTCCAAGTGAGAAAGCCCCTCAAGCACGACATAGTTCCCTTTGTCCGATGCCGCTGACATCGTGGGCTCAAACTCATGCGCCAAAAATGCCTCGTCCTTTTCTCCCACCAAGAGCAAGAACCGCGGGAGTTTCGAGACGTCCAGCAAATAGTCCCCTCGAGGCGCAAAGGATTGGTTGAGCCGAAAGGAATAGCTTTGGGTGGCTGTGTGCCCCAGCGGCCCGTCCAAAATCTCCTGTGGAAAAGCAAAGTCGATCACTGGCAGATGGTTGAACAGGGTAATTCCAACGGTATTCAACATCGACAACCCAACGATCCGCCGTGTCAGCGGTCTGGCCCAGCCACCGGAATTGGCGCGCATTGTCGGTGCATTGTATTTTAGAAACGGTGCCAAAAGCACTGTCTGCGCCACATCCGATGCGAATGCCCCACCCGCATAGCGGATCGCCAGCCCTCCACCGGAGGAATGACCGATCAAGGTAACTTTTTGCTCTGGTTGGCGCAGCTTAACGATCAGATCATGCACGTCTTGTTCGAACTGACCGATATAAGACAGGTCTCCGCGCACAGCGGGATCGCCCCCATGCCCTCTTAGATCGGGCACCACAACGGTTCCAACCCCGGCCTGACTTAGCCCCTTGGCCATCTGGTCAAAAGCAAGCCCATGCCAGCCAGAGCCGTGCAAAAGCACAATTAAATTGTCAGAGGCCTGCGCCGAAGAATACAGGCGATAGTGCAATTCTTGGCCGTCAGAGGCGGTATATCTGCTAAGCGGTTGCGGTTTTTCAACGTGCCGCACGGCCTGTTTCGAAAAATCGAGCGTTTCCTGCTTGGACGTCAAAACCTGTGGATCACTGGATTGCGACACGATCATTATCAGCGCAATGCACAAATACACCACTGCGATCGATCCGAACGTTACACCAATCGTAAAAGCCAAGCCACGCCACCTATTTCGAAAATCATGGACACTATGCGCCGATCACCTTGTGGCAAACCAAAGCACGATAAGCCCCACAACAATGGACAATAAACCAAAGTTACGCCGCGCATCCAATGACATCTCGCGCAGCGCCTCTAACAGGCGCTCGACAAGCGAAGGGGCCAGTGCGTACACCAGCCCCTCGATCACGAGGAGCATTCCGATCCCCGTTAGTATGTCTGCCCAGCTCACAGCTTATTCAGCCGGGGCTGCGGTTTCCCCGTTGAAGTAGTCAAAAAACTGACTGTCCGGAGTGATCACAAGCGACGTGTTGCTTCCATTCAATGCTTTCTCATAGGCCTGTAGGGACCGATAGAAGGCAAAGAATTCCTGATCCGCACCATAGGCTTCAGCAAAGACCCGGTTCCGCTCCGCATCCGCTTCACCGCGGATCACGTTGGCATCTTTATTTGCGACCGACAAAGTTTCCACCACAGTACGATCGGCAAGCGCGCGCACACGCTGTGCCGCTTCGTTACCGCGGGCGATTTCATCTGCTGCTTCGCGTTCACGCTCCGCACGCATCCGGGCAAAAGTTACTTCAAGGCTGGATGTTGGCAGGTTGGTTTGCTTGAGACGCACGTCAACCACGTCCAGACCCAAAGACAGCGCCTGAACACGAGCACGGTCACGAATACGGTTGGTCAATTCGCGGCGATCCTCGGACAAAATCCGGTCGGATGTAACCTGATCGGCACCCAAGACTTCGCGGATCATTGAGTTGAGAATGCCAGACAGGCGATCCTCGGCAACCCGAATACCACCAACACCAACGGCCTGACGGAACTTGACCACATCGGCAATCCGGTAGCGGGCAAAGGCGTCAACCACAAGACGGCGGTCATCCGCCGGTGTGACCTCGATTTCATCGGTATCAAGCGACAAGATCCGGTCATCGTAGAACACGACTTCTTGGATCAGCGGCACTTTGAATGCCAAACCGGGATCTTCCTTAACGGCTTTAATCTGACCAAACTGCAGAACCAGCGCTTTTTGCCGTTCGTCGACCACGAAAATCGACGACAAAAACACCACCAAAAGGATCACAAATACGGGCAATAGATATGCTGTTTTACGCATCAGTTGTTCCCTCCCGAAGACCGGTTCAACTCATTCAGAGGCAAATATGGCACAACGCCACCCTCCCCTGTCAGACTGGGATCGAGAATCATCTTGTCGACCCCCCCCAACACGTTTTCCATCGTTTCAAGATAGAGACGCTTACGAGTCACTTCCGGGGCCTTTACGTATTCGTCACGAACAGAGACGAAACGAGCGGCTTCACCCAAGGCTTCGTTGACCACGCGGGCGCGGTAACCTTCAGCTTGCTCACCAACTTGCGCGGCAGAACCACGGGCCTCGGCGACCACTTTGTTCGCATAGGCATCCGCTTGGCGCTCCAAACGGTCACGTTCCTGTTCGGCTTCTTGTACCTTGCGGAACGCATCAATAACGCCCTCTGGTGGGTCAGCTTTGGCAAGGTTAACCCGCACAATAGAGATACCGGATTCATATTCATCCAATGTCGCCTGCACGTTTTCCTTGGCCGAATCCGCAATCGCACCACGGTCACGGTTCAAAATCGGAGCCAATGTGGACGCTGCGATAATCTCGCGCATCACCGCTTCGGACACCGCTTGAACGGTCAGCTGAGCATCGCTGATGTTAAACAGGTATTTCGCCGGATCGTTGATTTTCCAAACAACTTGGAAATCGATGTCGACGATATTTGCGTCAGTGGTCAGCATCAAGCCATCCACAGAGCGGCCTGAACCGATGGTTTCGGAACGCTCCGACGTCACATTGACCACTTCGGCTGTTACAAACGGCCATGGGGCAAAGTTCAGACCGGGCTCGCCGGTGGCCGAGTATTCACCAAGGAACAGCTCAACTGACTGCTCTTCCGGTTTTACGGTGTAAAAGCTGCCAAACGCCCAAAGCGCCGCAAGTCCCAGCACACCCAAAACGGCAGTGCCCTTGGTAAAGGCCGGGCCGCTGCCGCCAGCGCCGCTGTTGCGATTACCGCCGCCTGTACCGTTAGAGCCGCCGCGACCGCCCATCAGGACGCGCAGTTGCTCTTGGCCTTTTTTCATCAGCTCATCGATTTCGGGGATCTGGCCATCCTGAGGGCGTTTACCGCCACCACCCTGAGGGCCGCGACCGTTATTGCCGCCGCCATCGCTGCCGCCGTTATTTCCGCCGCCCCCCCAGGGGCCGCCACTGTTTCCTGCCATGAAGTGTCGTCCTTCTTTGGTCGTTTGGCGTCTTATGTACACGGTAACTTGTGTGCACGACGGGTAATATTCAACCCGTCCGTGTCGGGTTCCGCATTGTGACAAGTTCTTCGGCCATTACGGGGTGAACCGCAACCACCCGATCAAAATCTTCCTTGGTCGCACCCATTTTTACGGCAATCCCGGCCATTTGGATCATCTCGCCAGCCGCAGGTGCGACAATATGCACACCCAGCACCTTGCGATTGGCTTGGGACACGATCAATTTCATCATAACCCGATCAGGGCGGCCCGCAAAACTGGACTGCATCGGTTTGAACGACGTGCAATAGACTTCGATCGGCTCTTGGGCACGCGCGTCTTCCTCGGACAGGCCGACAGTGCCGTATTCCGGCTGAGTGAAAACCGCGCTTGGGATCAGATCGTGATCCACCGGGGTTGGATTGCCTTTGAATACGGTTTCGACAAAGGCCATGCCTTCGCGGATCGCGACAGGCGTCAGGTTCACCCGGTCCGTGGCATCCCCAATCGCATAAATCGACGGCACTGCTGTCTGGCTGTACTCATCGACCAAGACTTCGCCCTTGCGGCCCAGTTTCACCCCGACCTCTTCGAGGCCCATCTCGTCAGTGTTGGGTTTGCGGCCGGTGGCGAACATGACGTGGTCAAACACATGTTCGGTGCCGTTTGTGGCTTTGACCCAAATGCCGTCTTCGACCTGCTTCATTTCCAAAACGTTGGTGCCAAGATGCAGGTCAACGCCCTTTTGAATCATCTCTTCCGCGATCAATCCACGCGCTTCGTCATCAAAGCCGCGCAAGATTTGCGCCCCCCGGTAGAACTGTGTGGTTTTGACACCCAGACCGTTCATCACACCGGCGAACTCTGACGCGATATAGCCGCCGCCAACGATCAAGATATTCTTGGGCAGTTTCGGTAGGTGGAAAATCTCGTTTGACGTGATCGCCAGCTCTGCACCGGGGATATCAGGCGACACCGGACGCCCGCCCATCGCCAGCAAGATGTGCTTGGCTGTTTTGCGTTCACCCGTCGACAGTTCAACCGTATGTGCATCAACCACTTTGGCGCGGGCATCAAAGGTTTCAACACCCGAACCCGCCAGCAGTTTGCGGTAGATCGCTTCGAGCCGGTCCAGCTCTGCCGCCAGTTTGCCGTGGAAGTGATCCCAGTTAAAATCGCCAACCGTCATATCCCAGCCATAGGCTTGGGCTTCGGCTGCCATTTCGGGATAGCCTGAGGCGAAAACCATCAGTTTTTTTGGCACACAGCCGCGAATAACACAGGTGCCGCCGTAGCGGTCTTCTTCGGCCAGCGCCACTTTGGCTCCGGTTTCCCCGGCAGCAACCCGCGCCGCACGCACGCCGCCAGAGCCGCCGCCAATAACAAATAGGTCGAAATCAAAATCGCTCATGGCTGTCCCCAGTATGTTTGTAGTCGCGCTGTCGGTGTTTGGCGCAAAGATATTTCATAGCGCAGATAGGAAAGCCAGAGCCGGATGTCACCGGTTGAATTCGCACGAGTTTGTCAAAAGCGTTACAACCGAGTGAGAGATCCAGCCCAGCCATCCCGCCGCCGCGACGATCAGATATCGCTAAACAGGTTGTCAGTTTCGACAAAATCCAAGCGGTCTTCGGATACCGTGCCTTCGTTGATGTCACGGGTTTCAACACGGCCATCGCCGAAGCCGATCACAACCTTGTCGCAGATGTCGATAAACAGTCCGTTTTCCACAACGCCGGGGATCTGGTTCATCACCATCGCCAATTGGCGAGCATTGCCGATACGGCCCAGATGCAGGTCCAGTATATGATTGCCTTCATCGGTGACAAAGGGTGCCTCACCGTTCATACGCAATGTTGCCTGACGGCCCATGACGTCCATTGAAACCAGAGTTTCTTCAACCAACGCTTGCGTGGTTTGCCAGCCAAACGGGATCACCTCGATCGGCAGGGGAAAGGCCCCCAGATGCTCGACCTCTTTGGCGGCATCCGCGATCACGATCATCTGGTCGGAGGCAGTGGCCACGATTTTTTCTTGCAGCAAGGCACCGCCGCCGCCCTTGATCAATGCCAGATCGGCATCAAATTCGTCAGCGCCGTCAATTGTCAGATCCAACCAGCGCGCTTCATCCAGAGAAATCACTTCGATGCCGACTTCGCGGGCCAATTCGGCTGTGCGGGTCGAGGTCGGCACACCGCGGATTTTCAATCCGTTGTCGCGCACACGTTCGCCCAAACAGCGCACCAACCATGCCGCTGTTGACCCGGTTCCAAGACCAACACGCATGCCATCTTCTACAAAATCAGACGCTCGCTTGGCGGCTACAAATTTGGCCTTGTCGATGGGCGACAGCTCTCCGGTCATGACAATTCCTCTGATTTTGATTGGTTAAAAGATGCGGACATTTGATTGGTAGGCTGGTTTATAAGGGGCAAGTCGTGTTGGCGCGATAGGGAATTGGACACATGGTTAGGCGAGGCTTTTGCCATCGATGATGCACGCCAGCCTCAATACATCAGCCTCAATGCACCGGCATCACACCGGAAGAAACTGCAATCCACGTCAGCACCGATCCTAACGCTGCACCGATGACATAAGGCAAGACCTGTTTCCAAAGCGCAGTGCGCGGGACCACCGACAGTTTGGATTCAATACGGTTGATCAGCTGCGGCGGCGGCGTCCGATCCTTGAAATCCTCGGCAAAGGTGGAAAAATACTGACGCCAGGCTGCCACATCTTGCTGCAAGTCCTGATCGCTTAGCAAAACACTTTCAAAAGCGCTGCGTTGCGCCGGCGGCAACAGGCCCAGCACATATTCTGCCGCCATTGCCTTGTCCTCGTCTTCAAACTTCGAGGGAGCGGCTGTTCCAGAAACCGTCATTGGCTGAGACACGCGCGTACCTGCAAGACACTGCGCCGGATTTCGGTCCGAAGCGCTGTTGCATCTCCGCCGGTTAGCGCGGCCTGATCGTGATAGGTTAGCCCTTGCAGATAGGCCGCGCGCATCACCTCAACACGGTCCGGGGGCACATCTGCCAAGCATTGCCGGAATGCTGCGGCCTCATCCTCGCTTTGGGCCGTTGATCTTTTGGATCGGTGATACAGCCGCTCGGCAATATCAATAGGTTCATCGATCAAGCCCGCTTCGCGCATCTGCCGAAGACGCTCAACCGAGGCATCGCGCGTCAACGTTATCAACCAGGTTGTGCCAGTCGTTCCATTCGGGTGCATCTGTCCGGCCCAGTTCCAAATGCGGTCAAAGACCACGCAAAGCACCTCTTCGGCGATGGATTCGTCTTTGACGATGCCAAAGCACAGCCCGAACAATCGCGGAGAAATCTTATCATACACCTTGCGAAAGGCCCGCCGGTCCCCCTTCGCAACCTGCGCCAACAAGGCACCAATTTCATCACCAACTGTCATTGAGCCACTTCGCCCTCGCTTCCCCTTGCCCCTTCCGGCGAAATGTTGCACCACAGGGGCGCAGTTTCCGAGCCCGGATAAGAGGACATTATTACCATGACGGACGGCCTGATCGATATCAACGCGAAACCCACCGAAGAAATTTCCGTCCGTGACGTCTTTGGCATTGATACTGACATGATTGTGCATGGCTTCCCTGAGCGCACAAGCCGCGTGCCCGCGGAAGACAGCACTTATAAATTTGACCCGGACACCACGCTGGCGATTCTTGCGGGTTTTAACCGCAACCGCCGGGTGATGATTCAAGGTTATCACGGCACGGGTAAGTCGACTCATATCGAGCAAGTCGCCTCCCGGCTCAACTGGCCTGCCGTTCGTGTCAATCTGGACTCACATATTTCGCGGATCGACCTGATCGGCAAAGACGCGATCAAATTGATCGACGGCAAGCAAACAACCCAGTTCCAAGAAGGTATCCTGCCTTGGGCGCTGCGCAACCCGACTGCGATCGTGTTTGATGAATATGATGCGGGCCGCGCGGACGTCATGTTCGTCATTCAGCGTGTTCTGGAAACCGACGGCAAACTGACACTTTTGGATCAAAACGAAGTGATCACCCCCCACCCTTATTTCCGCCTGTTTGCGACTGCGAACACCGTCGGACTGGGTGACACGACAGGTCTTTACCACGGCACGCAACAGATCAACCAAGGTCAGATGGACCGTTGGTCACTGGTTGCGACGTTGAATTACCTGTCGATAGACGCAGAAACCCAGATCATTTTGTCCAAAGCCCCGCATTTCAACACCGAGGCGGGCCGCAAGACGATCAAACAGATGGTTACAGTCGCAGACTTTACCCGCCGCGCCTTTATGAATGGCGAATTGTCGACGGTGATGTCTCCGCGGACTGTGATTGCTTGGGCTCAAAATTCGGAAATCTTCCGCAACATCGGTTACGCTTTCCGCCTGTCTTTCTTGAACAAATGCGACGAACTGGAACGCCAGACAGTGGCTGAATTCTACCAGCGCTGCTTTGACGAGGAACTACCGGAAAGCGCCGCAAGTGTTTCGCTGGGCTAACCACACCCTGCATGCAAGTTTAAAAAGGGCGCATGGTTTTGCGCCTTTTTTCTTGCGTAGCACTTTTTCTTTGTTCCGCATCACATCTACAGGCACACGGGGCCCTGTCCCCACGCTGCCTTAATGGTGCCCCCCAAACAAACCAACTCCAAAGGCAGCACCAAATGCATATCGGATTGATCGGCGGCATCGGCGTCGCCGCCACCATTGTTTATTATCAGAGACTTACAGCAGCTGTCGGTGGGCCGTTTGATCTAACGATTGAACACGCGGATGTTCAAACCCTGATCAAAAACAATCTTGCGGATGAGCGTGAGGCGCAAGCCGAGGTCTACGCCCGTCATATTGACCGTCTCAAAGCGGCGGGCTGTGATTGCGTGGCAATCACATCACTGGGCGGCCATTTTTGTTTTGAAGAAACCATCGCGCGATCTTCTTTGCCGCTGGTTTCGGCCGTGGCCCCGCTAGATGCGTTCTTTGTTAACCAAGGTATCAGCCGCATCGGCCTTTTAGGCACGCGCGTGGTGATGCACACCCGTCTGTTTGGTCAACTGGGCCAAACCCAAGCGGTCGCACCGGATGATGATATTGAACGAATCGGACAATCATATCAGGACATGGCGGTTTCCGGTGTCTGCACGCCAGAGCAACGCGCTCTGTTTATCAAGGCAGGCCGCCGGATGATCGACACCATGGGGGCCCAAGCGGTTGTCTTGGCCGGCACCGATTTGAACCTCGCTTTTGACGGGCACTCAACCGGCTATCAGGTCATCGATGCTTTGGATGTGCATGTTGCCCAATTGGCAGCGCTTGCCACCGGGAAAAGCCAGCTTTTTCCCTAAACACGCCCGGATGCAACTGAACAAAAATGTGACATTCGGGTAAAAGTTTTTAAAACGCACAACCTTTCATCAGTTTTTTGCGCGTAAACTCTGATTTATGGGCGATTTGAAAACTCATATCTCGGCACTTGCCACGGCTTTGGTCCTTTTCACCGGTCCCGCAATCGCTATGCCGGACGCCGCAAAAGAACAGGCTCAAATCTTTGCCTCCTGCCTTGGTCGCTATTCCGCCGCCCGTGAACATGCTTGGCTGATGGGCGGTGAAGATGTGCAGGCTCAGGCGGCTTTTGACCTTTTTCAAGACTTACTGGATGCGGTGTCTTATGACGCGATGTCGGAGGGGCTGACAGGCAAGCGGTTGCTGGCAAAACGGATCGAGGCAAAGATGGCACAGGCGCAATTGATGCAGGCCGCAACCTTTCAAACCGATCCGCAAAGACGGCTAAATTCGGGCCGAATGGCGCGCCATCATCTGGCGGCATGCAAAACATTGGTTTTGGGCTAGTCTTTCCCTCTTGCGGCGGCGCGCCGATCTGCCGATAAATGCGCCATGAGCAAGCCATCCGACAACCCCGCAGATCCGTTCAAAAAAGCGCTGGCCGAAGCCACCAAAGTCATGGCGGACGATCCTGACCTTTCGGTCAGCTTCACGGTCGACCCATCCGGGGTGTCCGGTGATTCCATGCGACTGCCACAGATTTCGCGACGAATGACACGCGACGAAGTGCTGTTGGCACGCGGGACAGCCGATGCTTTGGCCTTGCAACGCCGGTATCATGATGACGCGACCCACAGCCGATACGCCCCCCCCGGCGATATGGCGCGCGAACTTTATGAGGCCATGGAAACCGCCCGCTGCGAAGCCATGGGGGCCCGCGATATGCCCGGCACAGCTGGAAATATCGACGCCAAAATTGGCCACGAGGCAATGCGCAAGGGCTATGGCCAGATCAACCAAGCTGCGGATGCGCCTCTGCCGGTGGCCGCAGGCTATTTGATCCGCCATCTCGCAACCGGGCGGACTTTGCCCGAGGGGGCCGCCAATGTCATGGAATTGTGGCGCGGCTTTATGGAAAATCAGGCTGGCGGCACCTTGGAGAATCTGGACGACGTTCTGTCGGATCAAGCCGCTTTTGCCAAATTGGCACGGCAAATGATCACAGATCTGGGCTATGGTGACCAGCTCGGGGAGGATCCTGACGAAATATCCGACGATGCGGATGACGAAGGGTCACAAGAGGATCAGGACGACGAACAACCCGATAGCTCTGGTCAGGATGATGATGGTGATGAGGCGGATGCCTCGCCCGAGCAAAGCCAGGAAGAGACACAAGACCCGTCACAGGCCCAGGTCAGCATGGATGAAGCCGCCGACCAGGAGATGGGCGACGAAGCCGACATGCCTGAGGGCGAAGCTCCGATGGAGCCTCCTGCCCCGCAGCCGGTGTCCGAGGCCGATCCGGACTATGCCGTCTACAATTCAGATCACGACGAAGAGATTTTGGCCGAAGATCTGGCAGAGGCGCAAGAGTTGGAGCGGCTGCGGGCCTATCTGGATCAACAGCTTGAACCTCTCAAAGGCGCGGTGTCACGCTTGGCGAATAAGCTGCAACGCCGCCTTCAGGCCCAGCAAAACCGCAGCTGGGAATTTGACCTCGAAGAGGGCATTCTGGATGCTGGCCGGTTGGCACGCGTTGTTGCCAATCCGACCACTCCGCTGAGCTTCAAACGCGAAAAAGACACTGAATTCCGCGATACCGTGGTGACGCTTTTGCTGGACAACTCTGGCTCTATGCGCGGACGGCCCATTTCGATTGCGGCGATCTGCGCAGATGTTTTGGCACGTACGCTGGAGCGTTGCAGCGTTAAAGTTGAGATTTTGGGCTTTACCACCAAAGCGTGGAAAGGTGGTCAAGCACGCGAAAAATGGCTCAATGCCGGACGGGATCAACAGCCCGGACGCCTGAATGATCTGCGTCACATCATCTACAAAAGTGCCGATGCACCTTGGCGGCGAACCCGCGATAATCTGGGTCTGATGATGAAGGAAGGCCTGTTAAAAGAGAACATCGACGGCGAAGCACTGGAATGGGCGCACCGCCGGATGGCAGGCCGGCCCGAGGCGCGCAAAATCTTGATGGTCATTTCTGATGGTGCTCCGGTGGATGACAGCACATTGTCAGTGAACCCGGCAAACTATTTGGAGAAACACCTGCGCGATGTCATCGCCATGGTGGAGCGTAGAAAGCAGGTTGAACTGTTGGCGATTGGTATCGGCCATGATGTAACACGTTATTACGACCGCGCGGTGACCATCACCGATGTCGAACAGTTGGCAGGCGCAATGACCGAGCAACTGGCGTCATTGTTCGACAGCGACCCACGGGCACGGGCCCGGGTGATGGGGATCAAACGCGTCTCTTGATTATGGCGTGCGCCTGCGGCGGGCGGGTTGAGGGGGCTAGCCCCCTCTTGGCTTAACGCCAATTCACCCCCAGGATATTTTGGACAAGAGAAACAAGGCTTTGCAAGCCTTTGTTTAGCGATTTGGAGATTGACCTTATGTTTCAAAACTTTGAACAAAGTGCGTCACCTGAACAAGGTCCAGAGCGCTTGCTGTCTTTGCGGGAGGTCATGGCCGCCGCGAAAGTTGATGCGTTTTTGGTTCCACGAGCCGATGCACATCAAGGGGAATATGTAGCACCGCGCGATGATCGTCTTGCGTGGTTGACCGGGTTTACCGGCTCTGCTGGCTGGTGCGTTGCGACCGCAGATCGGGCCGGCGTTTTCATTGACGGGCGCTACCGCGTTCAGGTCAGATCGCAGGTAGCAGACGTATTTGAACCGGTTGATTGGCCCGAGGTGTCACTGGGAGATTGGATCGCCAAAGCGCTTGTGGAAGGTGTTGTGGGGTTTGATTCGTGGTTGTTGTCGGTCGACCAGTTTCGCGCGTTGGACCGCAAGCTTGAGACGCATGAATTGAGGGCTGTTCCCAATCTGGTCGACTCGATTTGGCAAGATCAGCCTGCTGCGCCGATGGGAGAAGTCTTTGCGCAACCATTGGATTTGGCTGGCGAGAGACACGAGGCGAAAATCAACCGGTTGGCTGCAGATTTAAAAGCGCAGGCATGTGTCGTCACGCTGCCCGATTCCATCGCCTGGCTGTTGAACATTCGCGGCAGTGATATTCCGCGCAACCCTGTGCCGCATGGTTTTGCTATTTTGCACAAAGAGGGCCGCGTTTCGTTGTATATGGCTGCACAAAAGCTTGAAGGGTTGGGTGACCATTTCGGAGCTTTGGTGAATGTTCAACCTGTGGAGGCCTTGTTGCCGGCGCTGAAGGCCTTGGATGGAGCGGTTCAAATTGACCCTGCAAGTTGCCCTATCGCGGTGGCGGATGTTTTGACAGATACAATCGAAGCACCGGACCCCTGCTTGCTTCCCAAGGCGCTCAAGAACTTTGCAGAGCTGAACGGCAGCCGGGCAGCGCATCTGCGCGATGCCGCAGCGATGGTGCGTTTTCTAAGCTGGCTGGACGTGCAACCCCTTGGCACATTGACCGAAATCGATGTTGTCGAAAAACTAGAGGCGGAGCGCCGGGCCACCAACGCGCTACGCGACATCTCGTTTGAGACGATTTCCGGCGCAGGGCCCAATGGGGCCATTGTGCATTACCGTGTCACCAAAAGCACCAATCGTACCGTCAAGGAAGGCGAGCTGCTGTTGGTGGATTCGGGTGGGCAATATGTGGATGGCACCACCGATATCACCCGCACCGTGGCCATTGGCCAGGTTGGGGGGGAAGAAATACGGGCCTTTACGCTGGTTTTGAAGGGCATGATCGCCATATCTAATCTGCGATACCCTGCTGGAATGGCCGGGCGGGATCTGGATGCGCTTGCCCGCATCGCGCTGTGGCAAAACGGTCTGGATTACGGCCATGGCTCAGGCCACGGCGTTGGGTCCTATCTGTCGGTGCATGAGGGGCCGCAACGGCTCGCCCGCACCGGTACGGTTCCGTTTGAAGCTGGCATGATTTTGTCGAATGAACCGGGCTTTTACAAAGAGGGTGCCTTTGGCATCCGCATTGAAAATCTGATCGTTGTCGAACAAGCCCCGGCCCTACCGGGACAAACGGTTCCGCAGATGCTGCGCTTTGAAACGCTGACTTGGGTCCCCATTGATACACGGCTGGTTGACCCCGATCTTTTGACGCAGGACGAGCGTGATTGGCTGAATAAATACCATTCTGAGGTACTGCGACGGATTGCGCCTTTGGTCGAAGGGGGCGCAAAAGACTGGCTGTCAGAGGCTTGTCGCGCTATTTGACATCTTCTTGATACATTTCCCGTGTCTTTGGCACGGGACCATTCGCGAAAAGGGGCCGAGATATGAGCAAAATCACCATCACACCAGCCGAGGGCACTTGGATCATCCGCGCTGGCGGGGCCGTCTTGGGCGAATCCAGTCATGCATTGGAATTGGTCGAAGGCGATCGCGCGCCGGTTATCTACTTTCCCCGCGAAGACATGGGCATGGCCTTTCTTGAGGCAACAGACCACAAAACCACCTGCCCCTTAAAAGGTGACGCGTCGTATTTTTCGATCATGTCGAAATCCAAAACCTATGTGAATGCGGTCTGGAGCTATGAGACCCCCATCGATGACGTGAAACAAATCGCAGGCTATCTGGCGTTTGAAGTCCAAGAAGGCGTCGCAATCGAACAGCTTCCATAAACCACGCGGATCATTTTTCTAAAAACGGCGGCCTCGGAATGGGCCGCCTTTTTTGTTTGTCCATTCGGGCGCAATCAGCCGCATGAAGGTCTGGTTATCGCATTGGCTCCGGCTGATATTGCATAACAAGCTTGAACGAACCCACCGTCTTCTCATCGCTATGTCAGCACAAGGAAGACACATATGTTACGTTTGTTTGCACTCTTACGCGCCTTGGTTTTTGCCAACGCTGCCACTGCCACCCCATCCAATGGTCCGCAACTTTTCGTCAATGCCCCCAGTGACGGGTTTCTCAATCTGCGCAGCGGGCCGTCGACGCGCTATCAGGTCATAGACAAAATGCAGCACCGCAGCCGCGTGACGCTGCTGGCCCAACCGGGCGCATGGGCCAAGGTTTATCACCACAAAAGCGATACCATCGGCTGGGCGCACGGCCGCTTCCTAAGCCACGAAAAACCGGCCAAGGTCAAACACCAGCAGGTTCAAAGCATTCGCTGGGTCGATGCCCCCTATGGCGATTTGAACCTACGCAAAGGACCCGGCACCGGCTATCATATCCTGCGCGAAATCCATAACGGAATGAAGGTCGAAGTCTTGGGCCGTAGCGACTCATGGCGTTTGGTTCGGTTAGAATCCGGTTTATTGGGATGGGCGCATGCCGATTTTCTGGCCAAACACCCCCCGCACAATCAGCCGCCTGCACAGCCGCCCCATCGCCCGCATTCCGATCTGCAAACGGCTTGGGACGCTTGCGAACATCTGCAAGGGCGGGCCTTTCGCGGCTGCCTGTCGCAACGCTTGCCAAGCAACAGGTAGAACCACAGCTCCCTAGCTGTGCTCTTCCTCGGCAGTGGCGGCCAAGGCCTGATTATAGGCCTTGAGCGCGTCCACATGAAACAATGCACCTTGTAGGACCGGTGGCTTGCCCTCTTCTTTGATCACCACCGGCAAAAAGGTCAGGTCGGATCGATCCAGCATTGGCAGCGCCGTTTCCAGCGTCGCTTCGGCCGGCACATAAAGCCCCTGTTCCATCAGATCAAAACAGGCCTGTTCATCGGCCGCGTTCTCATCCATCGGTCGGCGCATCACGCCCTTGACCCGAAACATCGCCAGTAAATAGGCCTGCGGTCCCGCTGCCAAATGGACATTGCGCCGCTCAAGCTGGGTCAAAAAGAAAGACCGATCCACCATGCGCGACGCAAGGGCCGTCGACATCGACACAGACACCATCACCGCAAGGCCGGTTTGCCAGTCTCCTGTCAATTCGAACACGATCAGCGTGGTTGATATCGGTGCCCCCAGCACCGCCGCTGCAACCGCCCCCATGCCCGCCAAAGCATACAGCGTAAAGGCCGAGGAATATTCGGGAAAGAACCCTGTCGCGATATGGCCAAAGGTCAAACCGGTCAGGGCCCCCACCATCAACGCCGGTGAAAAAATTCCGCCGCCCATCCTGCCCGCCATGGTCAAAGACACCGCCAAAACCTTGAGCACCGCAAAGACGAAAGCTTCGTATAGCGGCAAATTACCGGTCAACGCCTGCGAAGTGGTCTCATATCCAACGCCGATAATATGCGGGAAAAAGATCGCCAAGCCGCCCAGCAACAGGCCCGCCACAGCCGGACGCATCCAATACGGCAATCCCAACTGGTTTTGCAGCTTCGTCTCAACGTCATCCGCAAAAAAGATTGCCCGCATCATCACCACGGCGACGCAGCCGCAAACCAACCCCAAAATGAAAAACGCCGGCAGTTCGAGGTAGAATTCTACCGTCGTTGTTCCCGGCAGGATAAATTCCGTCACATCACCGTAAACCAACCGGTTGATCACTGTGCCCGCCGCGCTGGCCACCACAATCGGGGCAAAAGCGTGCAAGGCGAAATGACGCAAAATCACCTCAAGCGCGAAAAGCGCTCCGGCAATGGGGGCGTTAAAACTGGCCGACACCGCCGCGGCCACAGCGCAGCCCAACAAATCGCGTCCGGTTACACCGTCAACGCGCAGCGCGTTTGCCACCCAACTCGATGCCATAGCCGCGATATGCACCACCGGACCTTCTCGGCCAGTGCTGCCGCCCGTCGACAAAGTAATCCACGAACAAAGCGCTGAGGCAAGGCCAGCCTTCTTTTCCACACGGCCATCATTGATCGCGGCGCCTTCAATCACATCCGCGACAGAACGTGGCCGTCCATCTGGTGTCATGTGTTGTAAAATAAGCCCGACAGCCATGCCCCCAAGAACCGGAATTACCAAAACCCAATACCAAGGCAAGGTCACCGCAAAGCTGTGCAACGCGTTCACATTCGGCGTGCCATAAACCAGCGCCTGCAGCCATTCGATCGCCGCACGAAAGCTGACAGCAGCAAACCCCGAGACAATGCCCAACATCAGCGCAATGAACCAGAACTGCAGTTGACTCGGGGCTTTGTGGCGCACCAGATCCCAGCCACGAGAGAACCTTGTTGCGGTTTCTCGTATTTGGTTACGCAGTTGGCTGAGCACATTGGCCTCCTCAAAACCTGCGGGTTACGCAGGCGTTTACACTTCGTTACCATGCCTGCAAATGAACCCGGAGGTCCGAATGCCCGTACAGCAGGCACTTGCAGAGTTACGTCATCTCCTAGGCGAACGTCTAAGCTTGTCCAAGGCCGATCTCGACGCACATGGTCGGTCCGAATCACATTTTCGGACAACTCCGCCCGATGGGGTGGTTTTTCCCGAAACATCGGAGGAAGCTCAGGACATTGTACGTATTTGTGCAACACATAACGTCCCAGTGATCGGCTGGGGGGCGGGTACGTCGCTTGAAGGGCACGCTTTGGCCATCCGCGGAGGGATCTGTGTCGATTTTTCGCGCATGAACAAAATATTGGAAATCCGCTCCGCCGATATGGACGTCACGGTTCAACCCGGCGTCACCCGCGAAGCCCTGAACGAAGAGCTGCGCGCAACCGGATTGTTTTTTCCGGTAGATCCGGGTGCCAATGCCTCTATCGGCGGGATGGCAATGACACGGGCGTCGGGCACGACCGCTGTGCGCTACGGGACAATGCGCGACAATGTCATGGGTATGCAGGTCGTGTTGGCGGATGGCAGACTTATCCACACCGGCACTCGCGCCCGCAAAAGCGCATCCGGCTATGATCTGACTGCCCTGATGGTTGGCTCCGAGGGTACATTGGGCCTGACAACCGAGCTGACGCTGAAATTGCATGGCATTCCCGAAGCAATCAGCGCCGGGATTTGCAGTTTTAGCGATATGGCCAGTGCAGTGGCTGCGGTCACCGAAACCATTCAAATGGGTATTCCCATGGCCCGCATCGAGTTTGTCTGCGCAGATACCGCACGGGCGTTTAACACCTATGCAGGTGTGTCGATGGACCCCGCCCCGCATTTGATGGTCGAATTCCACGGCAGCCCCGAAAGCACGGCCCAAGACGCCGAACGTTTTGCCGAAATCGTCGCCGATCATGATGGCTCCCCCTTTCGCTGGTCTTCTCGCGAAGAAGAACGCCGCGCCCTTTGGGCCATGCGTCACAACGGCTACTACGCGATTTTGGCATCCAGAAAGGGCGCACGTGCCTTGGTAACGGACATCTGCGTTCCAATCTCTCAGCTGGCCCGCGCCGTCGAAGAAACCCAAGCCGACATAGCCGCATCCATAATTCCGGGCCCCATTTTGGGCCATGTCGGCGACGGCAATTTCCACGCTATTTTGCTCGTAGATCTGGATCAGCCCGCAGAATTGGAAGAGGCCAAGCGCCTGTCTGATCGCATGGTCGAACGATCTTTGGCATTGGGCGGCACCGCCACGGGCGAACACGGCGTCGGCATAGGAAAAAAACCTTATATGGCAGCCGAACATGGCGACGCTTGGGACGTGATGGGCAGCATCAAGCAAGCGCTTGATCCACAAGGGATTATGAACCCCGGAAAGGTTGTTCCGGGAAACTGAGACAAATTCAATCTGCTCCGCGCAGTTGAAACAGTAGTGTTTCCGCCGAATGTGCACGGGCCAATTGCGTCGGCGCATCAGGAACGGCCATTGCCCCTGTCACGCAGCGCACTTGCCAGTCTCCGACCAGTAGATCGACCCAGATAGCCGCCGCTGATTGCGCCGGACCTTGCAGATCTCCCGCCACAACCAACGCTTCGAACAGCTTGGTGATGCGTGGAAAAATTTGCCCGCGTCCGGCCTCTGCCAAAACTGCGCCCAAAGTGTTGCTGGCATCCGCTGCCGCCGCCCTGTTCAACGCAATGGCCCGTTTCGACAACAACATCGACAGTAATTCAGGCCCAAGTGCGCGCAACGTTTCGCGTGGGGGCAATCCATGGTCCAAAGCGGCATCCAAACCATCACCGACCTGTTTTGCGTTTCGTTGGATCAAGGATCGAAACAGGCCCGATTTGTCGCCGTACCACCGATACAGGGTCTCGTTTGAGGCCTTGGCCCCCTTGGCCACCGCCAACATCGACAACCCCTGAAAACCCTTTTCCTCCATCAAAGTATAGGCGGCTTTTGCAATTTGCTCTTCGCGTTGTTCTTTGGCTGGGCTGCGCATGGTGTCTCCTGCAGGCTTGACATGGACCGTACACATGATTACGTCAATGTCTAGGCGTACACATAATTACGGATATCAAGATGCAATACACCGACCATGCCCCGACACGCGCTGCCCTTTGGGTTCTCATTTTGGTTCAAGCGATTATGCTTTTGGCCCTGTTGGCCGACCTTGAACCGCATCCCCCGCGCACGATAGTGCTGTTTGCGATGGCCCCATTTTTGGCGACCTCGATTGCAGTCTGCGTGGCCGCGCTTCAAATGGTCGGACGTGGATGGGGCAAAGGCTTAGCCGGATTGGCTGGTGTTCTGGCTTTGCTCAGCTACGGGCCGCAAAAATACTTTGACCCCGCTTTTGCCGAAATATGGCCAGCCGTCATCGCCGCACAAATCGCGGTTTTTGCTTTGGTTTTTCAAATCGTAAAATCACAGCAGGACAGCGCAGTCGCACACAGTGCAACCTAAAAGGTCTATCCTGCCAGCAACGCCCGTGCAGCCGCGCGGGCCTCTTGCGTCACGGTATCCCCTGCCAACATGCGCGCAATCTCGGATTCGCGTTCACCTGCGTCCAAAGACATAACATCAGACGTGGTCACACCCTTGGTGACATGTTTGGCCACGCGGAAGTGTTGCCCCCCCAGAGCCGCAACCTGCGGAGAGTGGGTGACAACAAGAACCTGCCCACCATCTGACAGCGCCTTGAGCCGTCGCCCAACCGCATTTGCAGTCGCACCGCCCACACCGCGATCAATCTCGTCGAAGATCATCGTCACGCCGTCGTTGCGTTCCTCGCTCAGGCAGACCTTGAGGGCGAGCAAAAACCGGCTCAGCTCGCCGCCGGATGCGATTTTGTTCAACGCTCCGGCCGGAGACCCCGGGTTGGTGGCAACCGAAAAACAAACTGCATCACGGCCTTCGCCGCCACCGTTGGTTTCCGTTATTTCTGTAACAAATACAGCGCGTTCCATCTTCAAAGGGGCCAGTTCACCGGCCACAGCCTTGTCCAAACGTAGCGCCGCCTTGCGCCGGTTTTCGGTCAAACGACCGGCCGCTTTGTCATAGCCGTCTTCCGCCTCGCGCAGCGCCCGTTCCAGATCACCCATCTGGGCCTCTCCCGCGTCCAACGCTGCCAGTCGGCCAGACAAATCCACCGCCAAGCCCGCCAGATCATCCGCAAGAATATTGTGTTTACGGGCCAAACCGCGCAGCGCAAACAGCCGCTCTTCTGTATCTTCCAGATCAGCCGGATTGAATTCCAGACCCTCAAGGCAATCGGCGACACCGTTCGACGCCTCGTCCAATTCAGCCATCGCACGCGTCAGCGCGTTGATCGGCGCATCCAATCGTCCATCGGCCTTTTCCGACGCCCCTTCAAGCCAGCGCAAAGCGCTAGACATGGCCCCTTCGGCCCCGTCGTAGCCCAGAGAAGTAGACGCCTGTGCAATGTCATCGCGAATCTTTTCGGCCGATTGCATCTGACGGCGGCGCTGATCCAATTCAGCCTCTTCGCCAGGTTCTGGCCCCAGTTTTGTCAGTTCTGCAACGGAATGGCGCAAGAATTCCTCTTCTGCGCGCACCTCGTCCAAGGCAGTGCGGGCAGCAGTTAACTCCCGTTTGGCTTTGCCAACCTTTGACCATGCTTTGCGCACGGCGTTCCGCTGCGTTTCATTGTCAGCATAGCTGTCCAGAATCGCGCAATGCCCTTTTGGGTCAAGCAAACCACGATCATCATGCTGGCCGTGCAATTCAACCAAGGTCGCCGACAAGCGCCGCAGCACATCGCCAGACACACGGCGATCATTGACCCAGCCGGTTTTGCGGCCATCCGCAGTGTTAACCCGCCTCAAAATGAGTTCACCTGAACATGGCAATCCCGCATCTTCGAGAACCGCAAGCGCCGCATGCCCCTCTGTTAGATCAAAGACCGCAGTGACCTCGCCCTGCTTGGCACCGCTGCGGACCAATTCGGCCCGCCCGCGCCAGCCCAACACGAAACCCAACGAATCCAATAAGATCGACTTGCCGGCACCGGTTTCACCCGTCAATACATTCAACCCCGGTTTGAACCCGAGGTCCAACCGTTCGATGATTAACATGTCTCTGATTTCAAGTGCGCGTAGCATCAACTTGCCCGGTGGGGACTCTCCCCACCTCCCTTACAGCCATTGGCCTTTAATGGACTGTCGATACGATGATGCCAACCAATTGCCGCTAAAGAACGCGGGCTCAAGCCCTTGGCCTTTTAGCAATTTATAGCTGTCCTGATACCAGTCAGATGATTGGTAGTTGTGCCCCAAAATGGCGGCAGCGGTCTGCGCCTCTTCGATCAATCCAAGCGAGAGATAGCTTTCAACCAACCGGTGCAAAGCCTCGGCGGTGTGTGATGTGGTCTGGAAGTCTTCGACCACAACACGGAATCGGTTAATCGCCGCGCCGAAATGGTCACGCTTGAGGTAATACCGTCCGATTTCCATTTCCTTGCCAGCCAAATGGTCAAACGCAAGGTCGAATTTCAGGATCGAAGACCGGGCATATTCGCTATCGGGGTAGCGTTCGATCACAGTTCGCAACGCTTGCAAGGCTTGAAACGTCAGCCCTTGATCGCGGCCAACCAATTCAATCTGGTCATAGTAGCTAAGCGCCAAAAGATACTGCGCATAGGCGGCATCATCATCCGCTGGATAGAAATCGATGAATCGCTGCGCGGCAGAGCGCGCTTCTTCGTATTGTTTGTCTTGGTGATGGGCAAAAGCCTGCATGATCAAGGCCCGCTTGGCCCAATCAGAATATGGATACAGACGTTCGATTTCGCTGAAATACAGAGCTGCCTCTTCGGCATCTTGAACGGAAAGTTCATATTCGCCGCGTTCAAAGATCTGCTCGGCTGTGTAGTTTTCGAGCGACGTGCCGCCCGGGCCTACGCCCTTTTCTTTCAAGCTGTCACATCCAGCCAGTGTAAATACACCCAAGGCTACTGCAGTCAGAACGAACCTTGATCTGCCCCCTGTCATGCCTGCCATGTGCGATCACCCTTTGATCTCGAAACCGGTCGCACAAGCGACCCCATTGGACACGGTCTAGCACAGAAATTTCTGGTGCAAAACGCCTTTACGCGCTTTTCATGAGCACAAGGCCGCGCATGTCATTTCTATCAGTGAAACGCGGGGATTTCGTTGCGTTCTACGCCTGCGCCGGGCAATTTCAGAGCCAAAGCAGCGTCACACGACACGATCCGATAAGCAGATTTATTTGCAAAAAGTTCGTGCAGCAGGGCGTTGGTCATTGCATGACCAGCTTTGTGCCCTTCATAGCGGCCCACAATCGGTGCGCCCGCCAATGCCAAATCACCCAATGCGTCAAGCATTTTGTGGCGTACTGCCTCGTCCCAATGGCGCAAACCACCCGGACTGAGAACTTTGTCACCATCCACAACCACTGCATTTTCATAGGTGCCACCCAGCGCTTTGCCAGCAGCTTGCATCGCGTCCACATCTGCGGCGCGGCAAAAGGTGCGGCTGTCGCACAATTCACGAACAAAGGCACCGTTGGCGAGGTTCAGATGTTTGTTCTGACGGCCAATTGCCCGATCAACAAAATCGATGTGAAAATCCATTTCCAAACCCTGACCGGCCTCGGATGGGCTAAGACGCGCCCAACCTTGATCGGTTTGCACCGAAACAGGAGCCAGAATTTCGATGACAAAAACCGGAGCGTCCAAAGGTTTGACACCGCAGGCCAGGATCTTGCGCACAAACGGGACACTGGACCCATCAAGAATCGGAACTTCCGGACCATCAATTTCGATCAATGCGTTGTGAACACCGCAGCCTGCCAGGGCAGCCATAACATGCTCAACCGTCGAAACTGTGGCACCCGCGTCATTCCGGATTAGCGTACACAAAGGCGAAGTTTGCACCACATCCCAACGCGCCGGGATTTTCGCCCCTTCGGCCGAGATGTCAGTCCGAACAAACCAAATGCCATGATCCGCTTCCGCAGGCCGGATTGTCAGGCACGCGGGTTTACCGGAATGAAGGCCAAAGCCTTTAAACGTAATGGCGGATTGAATGGTTGTCTGCACGGGGCATCCTTTGCTTGTCATGCCTTTTCTTAAAGAGCACGACTTCGAGTATTCATCTAAGGAAGAAGGACCGCCGCCTCAAATCAAAGATTGTAACCAAGTGAAACATCGACATCAGCGCGTGCGCGAAACCCCGCGCATCGATAGATTGACCACGGTAAGGTATTTATTTGTCTCGATAAATCACATCTGTCCACTGGCTTACCCACAGACGATTAACGACAAATTGTCATGAGTTTGAGCTCAAGACCTCACGAAATATATAACAAAAGGTAAAAGAAAACGCCCCCGGAAAACCGGAGGCGTAAAAAATTTGCTCTGATCCCTAAATCAAAAGGGCAAAACCAGACTGTGCTTAGTTGGCTTGGCGGCGCAAGAAAGCAGGGATTTCGATCCGGTCATCTTCGGGTTCCGCCTCGGGCATCGGAGCCGGTGCTGGACGCTGTTGCGCTTGAACCGGTGGCTGACGGCGTGCGGCTGGCGCAGCCTCAGGTGCAGCGGCCTGATGACCATGACCTGTCATGCGGCCAATCAGAGAATTCACGCTAAACCGGGGCTTTTCAGCTTCGACTTCGGCCTGAGGTTGGGCTTCGCGGCCACGGGCTGCTGCGGCTTTCACGCGGGCAACCATGTCGGCGTTCGGAGCGCCTGCGGCACTACGCGGTGCAACAAAATCCTGCGGGTCAGCTTCGATAGTATCGGGCTGCGGACGGAACTCGGCGACCGCAGGCTGGTAAGCCGGTGGTGGCAGACCATCGTCATCAAGAACCTGCTCATCTTCAAAGATGGTTTCCATAGGCTCCGGCGCGACAGAGTGATCCACGTCAACGCCTTGGAACAGCGAAGGTTCGGGTTCTTGATACTGAGCCGCCACAGGCTCTTCCACTTGTGGCTCGACATAGGCTGGCTCTGGTGCCGGCGCAGGTGTGGCCACGGCAGCGGGGATGGGTGTCGCAGGGGCGTTAAACGGTTTGGTCGAATTAGGCTGGGACAGTGACCGGCGCGGCAAAGGCGTTTCCGCGTGGCTTTCCACAGCGTCGATCCCTGTTGCAACAACCGACACGCGCATCATGCCGCCCAGACCTTCGTCCAAGGTGGACCCAACGATGATGTTGGCATCCTGATCGACTTCTTCGCGAATACGGTTCGCGGCTTCGTCCAATTCGAACAAAGTCAGGTCGTGGCCGCCGGTGATGTTGATCAACACACCTTTTGCGCCCTTGAGCGAGATTTCGTCCAGAAGCGGATTTGCGATGGCCTTCTCGGCGGCCTGAATGGCGCGATCTTCGCCCTCGGCTTCGCCGGTGCCCATCATCGCTTTGCCCATCTCATCCATCACGGCGCGAACGTCCGCAAAGTCGAGGTTGATCAGGCCGGGACGAACCATCAGGTCGGTCACGCCTTTCACACCTTGGTACAAGACGTCATCAGCAAGACTGAAGGCTTCGGTAAAAGTTGTTTTTTCATTGGCCAACCGGAACAGGTTTTGGTTGGGAATGATGATCAGCGTATCAACGACCTTTTGCAGAGCATCAACGCCGTCTTCGGCCTGTTTCATCCGCTTGTTGCCCTCAAACTGGAAGGGCTTGGTCACGACGCCAACAGTCAGAACGCCAAGTTCACGTGCAGCTTGTGCAATAATCGGAGCAGCACCTGTCCCGGTGCCTCCGCCCATACCAGCCGTGATAAAGCACATGTGCGCCCCGGCCAGATGGTCTACAATTTGCTCAATGCTTTCTTCGGCCGCAGCCGCACCAACAGAAGCCCGCGCGCCAGCGCCCAGACCTTCGGTGACCTTGACACCAAGCTGCACACGCGACGTCGATGCGCTTTGCTGCAACGCTTGTGCGTCTGTGTTGGCAACTACGAAGTCCACGCCTTCGAGGTTCTTTTCGATCATATTATTGACCGCGTTGCCGCCTGCCCCGCCCACGCCGAATACGGTGATACGAGGTTTCAACTCTTCCTGACCGGGCATGGTGAGGTTCAATGTCATGTGCTTTCCGCCTGTGCTTTGACAATCACTCAGGCCTGTTTTCGGCCCGTTTCGTGTCAGAATAGCGGCTAGAGCCCGCCACGTCACGCGAAAAACACTTATTTCACACCAAATATGGCATATTTCTGGCATATATCCGCCGCATTTCGCCTTCCACGCCAGATTTTGCGGAAACCACAAAACCAAGCACAAGACAAAAGGCGCGGCGCATGGGAGGAGATGCGCTGCGTCAGGATAAAACTACGAGGGATCTGCTCGATCCTATGACCGCATCTCTTGAACGGAGCGGTTATACAGACGTTAGCAAGAATTATGCCGTCTGTCACGCCGCAAACTACATGTTGTGGATGTGTCGCCCAAAATCTCAACGCAGTTGCCGGCCTGCGACCGCCAAACCCGCAAAGCCGGATGATAAAATGATCGCCAAACCCAGCAGGCTATACACGTCGGGCCAGTCGCCAAAAACGAAATACCCAAAGATGGTTGCAGCCACCAGTTGAAAGTAGACCAACGGAGCAACGACACTGGCCGGTGTGGACCGGTTGACCATAACCAACAGGTAATTGCCAAAGCCGGAGGCCACCGCACTGAGCAGAATTAATGCCCAAAGCCTGACATCGCCCTGCATCGGGGTTTGCGCAGCCCCCAAGGGGGTCAACAACACCGCCCCGATGATCAACTGCGAGGCCAGCAAGAAACGCGGGCGATAGTGAAAGGACAGCCACCGCGACGCGGTCAGAAAGCTTCCGTAGAAAACGCCCGCCAAGACCGCAAAAATCATCCCCGGCCCCATGCCGAAACCGGGCTTGACCACCAATAGAACTCCGACAAAGCCAAGGGCCAGCAGCCCGACCCGCGCCCGATTGATCGGTTCACGCAACAAAATCGCTGACAGGGTAAAGGACACGACCGGCCCTACAAAGAATCCACCAAAGACATTGGCCATCGGCTCGGTGCGCAGCGCGGTCAGGATCAACAAGATCACCCCCACAATCAAGGCGGCCCGCAAAATCACCCGCCAATCCAGAAAGCTGCGCAGATCGGCGCGGGTCAGACCGCAAAGCGGCCCCAACAACAGAGCACCAAAGGCGAACCGGGACCATGCAATAAACAGCGGGCTTAGCCCATCTGCCATCAGCAGTTTGCCAGCCGTATCCCCGAGAACAATTGCAGACATGGCCGCCGCCATAGCGACAACGGTCCAGATCGAAATTTTCGTCTGCATGAATTCTCCAAAGAAAAGGGCGCGCAACACCGGCGCGCCATTTCATAATAATGCTGGTTCTTGACCTACCAGTTGTCGCGGAACCATTGTACCGCGCGCTTGAAACTGCGAGCCGGATATTTGTCGACCGGAATTTCGAAATCCCACCATTCATCTTGCGGATGCGCTGCAAACAGCGACAACCCAACTGCGCCTGCAAATCCCGGACCCGTGGCTGCCTGCGGTAAACCATGCACCCGCAAAGGCCGCCCCAAACGCACTTGATGTCCCAAGATCCGCGAGGCCAACCCATCAAGTCCCGGAATTTGGCTTGCGCCGCCGGTCAATACAATCTGTTGGCTTGGCAGATGGTCAAAGCCTGCGGCATCAAGACAGGCGCGCACTTCTTCCAAGATCTCTTCGACGCGCGGACGCATGATGCCGATCAGTTCCGCCCGACTGACGGTGCGGCGGTCATGTTCCCAATCCCCCGTCTCGCCGCCTTTTTCGATCATTTCGCGGTCATCCATTCCCGTGGCGACAACGCCACCATAGAATGTTTTGATCCGCTCTGCCGTCGCGGTGGGCACCTGAAGGCCCATTGAAATGTCCGATGTTACATGATCCCCGCCCATGCGCACCGCATCGGAAAAAATCATGTGTTTTTTCATAAAGATCGAAACGCCAGTGCTGCCGCCGCCCATATCAATACAAGCCGCGCCCAGTTCTTGTTCGTCCTCGACCAAGGCTGCAACACCGGCGGCATAAGACGAACTTGCCAAACCGGCCAGTTCAAGATCACAGCGTTTCACACAATGCGCGATGTTCTGGATCGCCTGTGCATCAACGGTTAGCATATGCATGTCGCAGGCCAGCTCATTGCCGATCTGCCCGCGCGGATCACTTAAGCCCGAGCGGTGATCCAGCGCAAAGTTCACCGGCTGCGCGTGCAAAACTTCGCGGCCATGGCCAAAGTCGGGTACATCGCAGGCGCTGAGCACACGGGCCACATCTTGTTCATCAACCGTGACGCCCATGACATCAACAGTGCCAGCCAGCCCATAGCTGCGTGGCCCTGCCCCCGAAAAACAGGCGATCACATGATCCACCCGGATGCCGGCCATCTTTTGCGCCGCCTGAACCGCTGTTCGAATGGCGCGCTCGGTTTCACCCATGCTGGAAATTTCGCCAAATTTGACACCGCGCGACCGTGTGGTTGCCGCGCCAATCACCCGAAAGCCAGACTGTCCAGCCAGTGATCCGATGTTTTCATCCGACGGGTCCGAGCCGTCAAAGCGCAATACCAGACAGGCAATTTTGGAGCTGCCCACATCCAAAATCGCCACCACGCCGCGTTGCATTGCCGCCCGGCGCATATTGCGCATCGCCCGCTGGGATTCGTAGAGCTCGATCATTTTTTATTATTCCCCACCAGCTTTAATCGTATTCGAAGACCGCATGGCCTGCACCGCGTCCTCGCCCATTCGTATCGTTGGCCGTTGCGTCAAACGCAGATCAACCACAGTTAAATCACGGCCAAGCATTTGAATGGCTTGATCCATGGCAATTGTCCGTTCCAGCGCCCGCACCGCCTTGGTTTCCGGCAGCAAGATGCGCTGGCCATGGTCCAAAACCACATCCCAACGCCGCGCGCCCATCCGTTCAAACCCGCGCAACCGCGCCTTTAACGGACCAGTCACAGCATAAAGCGCCAGCGCCTCTTTCACCGCATCATGCGCTCCGTCGCCTGCAATCACCGGCAATTTTGCGTAATCCGCCCGCGCATTGGCCAAGCGGACAAAAGCGCCGGTTTCATCCAGCAATTCCAAACCTCGATCGCCGCGGCGCAAGACCTTGGGCACACGTTCGACAACTTCGACCTGTAAAATTCCGCCTTGGCGGACCCGTACTGTCGCATCTCTGACAGCACTTAGAGCGACGACTGTTTCATGCATTTTGCCAAGGTCGAGATCAAAAGAGCTGACCGGAAAATCGACCGGAAGAATTTTGCGAATGTCTTCTGCGACGATAGATGTCGCGCCATCAACGGCCATCAGTTTGACCTGAAATTCCGGACGGCTTTCGACGGTTTCGCGGACCTCAGAGATCATTTGGTTAAACGCCAACCGGTTGTCGTCAGATGCAAACCACAAGGACACCGCTCCAACCGAGAGCGCGAAAGGCAGGACAACCCGGATGCAAAACCGAAAACCGGGTGTTAGTTTCAGACGCTCAAACCGGTACTTGAGCCGTGACGGAGCAGGATCATGTCGAGCGGACTGGGATTTTCGGCTCAGCGGTTGCACGTGGCATCCCCCACCATCCAAGCGCACAGTTGTCCAAAACTGATCCCCGACGCTTGCGCCTGTTCGGGGGAAAGCGATGTCGGCGTCATGCCGGGCTGCGTGTTGGTTTCCAACAAAATGAGGCCGTCCAGCCCCTTGGTTTCATCCCAGCGAAAATCGGTGCGGCTGACTCCGCGGCAGCCAAGGGCGTCATGCGCCCGCAGGGCAAAATCCAAACAGGCGGCTTCAATCTCGGGGGGGAGGTTGGCAGGGCATACGTGGCGCGATCCACCAACTTTGTATTTGGCATCATAGTCATACCAACCATCCGTAAGAATATCCGTCACCGCCAAAGCGCGATCGCCCATCACGGTTGTCGTCAATTCCCGACCTGGAATGAACTGTTCGACCATCACCGTTTGCGGCATGTCCTCGGACAACATGGGCGGAGCATTTGCCGCCTCATTGACCAAATACACCCCTACCGATGACCCCTCATTATAGGGTTTCACCACATAGGGCGGCGGCATCACATGCGCGGCCATTACGTCGGATTTTTCGGCCAGCAGGCTGGCTGCAACCGGCAGCCCTGCCGCGCGGTAGATATCTTTGGTGCGTTCTTTGTCCATCGCAAGAGCCGAAGAAAGCACGCCGGAATGCGTGTAGGGCAACCGCATCCATTCAAGGATACCTTGCACGCAACCATCTTCACCCCAGCGACCATGCAGAGCGTTGAATACAACGTCAGGCTGCAACGCAACGAGACGGGCCACCAGATCGGCACCCGCGTCGATTTCTACAACCTCAAAACCTTCGTCCCTCAAAGCAGCAGCGCATTCCTGCCCGGATGACAGAGACACTTCGCGTTCCGCCGAAGGGCCACCCATCAATACCGCTACTTTCGGGAATGTCCTGCTCGACATCCCTAATCGCCTCATTTTCGGGGTTTAACCCCTTGTTATTATACGGCCTGCCTGTGGCCGCTATATGGGGCATACGTCGCTGGGCTTTGCCTTTTGGCCTATCCCTCAGACTTACGTCTGTTCTTGCGCCGGTTCACCTACCCGCATAATTTCCCACACTAGCTCTATTTGGCTGTTTTGGAAAACCCTTTTTCGCACTTCTTCGCCCAATCCTTCCAAGTCTGCGGCAGTTGCGCCACCCGTGTTGACCAAAAAGTTGGAATGCATCGGGCTCATTTGCGCACCACCCAAGGTTGCGCCGCGCATTCCCGCATCGTCTATAACCTTCCACGCTTTCAGCTCATGGCTGTCATCCGCCTGACCCGTGCTCGAAAATCCGGCGGGATTGCGAAATGTACTGCCGGCCGTGCGGTCCTTGGTTGGCTGCGTTTCGTCGCGCTTTTTCAGCTGCGCAGCCATACGCGCGTCTAGCGTATCAGGATCGCCCGAAGCGCCCTCAAAGGTGGCCTCGACGATCACCCAACCATCAGGTAGGTCAGTCTGCCGGTATTGGAATTTCAGGTCGTCCGCAGTCAGGGTGACCTCCTCCCCTGCACGCGTAATCGCCCGCGCACTGATGAAATGATCCGCAACGTAAGAGCCATAACAGCCCGCATTCATCCGCACTGCGCCGCCAATCGCACCGGGGATCGTGCGCAAGAACGTCAAATCGACACCGGCCTGCGCCGCCTTGCGCGCAACATGCGCATCTAGCGCCGCAACCCCCGCAGTGACACGATTGCCATCAACCTCGATATGGTTAAAGCCCCGCCCCATGCGGATCACAACCGCCCGAATGCCGCCATCGCGCACAATCAGGTTTGAGCCAACCCCCATCGGAAAAACCGCAACGCCCGCGTCCAAGGATTTTAGAAAATCCTTGAGATCACCCAGATCAGCCGGTTGAAACAAAGCATCCGCCGGGCCGCCAACACGCAGCCAAGTCAGGTCATTCAACGGGCGATCAGGCGTCAAACGCCCTCGGGTCGTGGGGAAACTGGTCATATGGCGGTGCTAAATTGTGTGCCTCAAAAGGGCAAGAGGGAAGCTCAGGTTAGGTATAGAGCAGGCACACATCTTCGAACCTTAGATTATCGTGGCCAATGCGAGACGCCGCTACGCGTTTTTGAAGATTCCTGTTGCGATATTTTGACAGCAGTTTGCGAATTGCAACAGTATCAGGCAGATCCAATCCGCCTTTGTCTTTCACCAAACCATCTGCCGAGAGACGGAACAAGGCTGAAGTTGTCCGGCAAACCTTGATAGCGTGTCAAGATGTGTCCAGAATTGACGGTAGGATACCAATTTGATGAAAAGACGAATTTTTTTCAGAGAAGTATAGGCCGCGGTGGCGCTTGGCACTTGGCACTTGCGAGGTAACAAGACGGCGCAACAGGTTGCAGTCAGACATAATTCCATCCGACGCAGGTGATGTCATAAAAATGGCGGCCATGGACCGAGCGACACACAATGTGTTTGCTTGGCGACCCTCCAACACACTGGACGCCAGTTTTAGCCTTGAGGCGATGAACGAGGTCATCACAAAATGCGCACAACCCGACATGATGAATTCGGACCAAGGATCACAGTTCACAGTTTCAGCTTGGTTCACGACGCTGACCGAGGCCGACGTCGAAATCTTGTTGGGTGGCCGTTCTCTCAAGCGGGAGGCAATCAATCTGCATGAATTGTATGACGGTCTTCAAGCCAAGCGCGGCATCGACAGCTGGATCGGGTTTTATATTAGTAAGCGGCTACAGCCGGTGCATGAAAAGTGAACACGCGGCGATGCCTAATTTGGCTCGATACAGGTGAACAAAACGGCGTGAAACCAAGAAAACTACGTCTTGGCCAAGCTGCAAACCTGTCCAAATTAGGAGGCCTCAATTCACCCGGGCACTTACCCGCCTTTCCGTCGTCCTATGCGGCGACCAGAGAGGATGATTCAGCGGCGGCAAATATCAACACAGCCAAAACCACAACGCAGGTCCAAACCATAGCATACATAAATAGAGTGAATGCGATGTCCTTTCTCTTTTCACGCTCAGGCTGTTTGACTTGCCAAAACTCTTTGCGGGCCTTTAGGACCTTGCTGTAGGAAAAGAACGGGATGGCAGAAGCAACCCGCCCGTCTATTTCTTTTTTCGGCAACCACGCCTTTGCTTTTTCTTGTACTTGCGTCGACACGGTCCATCAACTTCGCAAACACAGGTCTACCCTGTAGCTTTCAAGGTTTCCGATAGTTCGTGGCGGGTTTTGCCCCATTCCTTTTGAGCATCGACGTACATTGCACTTTGCTGCGCCGCTTCGGCGTCTAAGCTCTAGAATTCGGTTTTTAGGTTTTCACTCTCCAAATTCCTAAAACTATTGACCTATTCATTTTCCAAGCCTTGGCTATTTGCCGGTTTGCCTTGCCAACGCCCTCCCAAGTCTTTTGCGGCAGCAAGGCAATTTCAACCATCACCGGCTGATTTGTGGCGGGGACAGTGCCCAGTGAAAGGGGGTTACCCATCGATGCAAAAATCCCATGCGCAGGATTGATATTGGGGGCCTGCTAGTGCGTGTTTGTTTTGAGGGGATTTGTATTTTGAACGGCTAACCGCATTGCCTGAAACGGCGACTCCACTGGACATAACCGTTGTGTGGCCGCATTCCTATATCTTGTTTTGGCACAAGGGTCGCGACAGAAGATGTCATCAGGCAGCGCAGAGCTCGCAGGGGTGTCAAATCCCGCATGCGGGCACGAATGGAAGAGAGCGTAAATCCCACAATATCGACAAGACCCGCGCAGCAACCCGTTTTATTTCAGTCACAGCAATGGGGGTGATAAAAAACGAAATGGCACCGCATTAGGCCACCGTTTTGCCTAGCACAAAGTGCGGGGGCGCAGGCTTGCCACGACGGCCCCGATGACCGTAGCGATCAGGCTTGGGGTGACCACAAACAGGCCCAACAACGTGAAGACCAGTCCGTCGATGCCAGGAACTGTTAGCTCTTTGAACACCGCCCAGCCGCCAAGCGCCAGCAGCAGCCCAATGTAGCCCCAGGTCACATCAGACCGGCAGGCCCGCAGCGGCGCATAGCCCATAAACAGGCCGATTGAAAACGCAGCAAGTGGTATCATCAAAAGCATCGAACAGTCCCCCGTTTGCTCAGTCCAAGATGGCGTGCGCCATGGGGGAAAACCAGTGGGGAATTCCCCACCTGAGTGCAGAGCACCTGTGCAAGAATGAATGGATGCGGTGGTGACCGCGTGATCAGCTGGGGTCAGCGCGGCCAAACTGGCGTTTGATCCACACAAACAAATAGCGTACCGGCCAACGCAAAACGCTCATCCCTGCGACCAGAAACAACAGGCCAATCCAAGGCCCATTTTGATAGGTCACAAAACCGAGCAAGGGGATGCCAACCGCAATCAGCGCATAGGCCCGTGTCCACATGTTGTCTTTTGATGGGATCATGCCAAGCACATTGGCTGCAACAAGCCAGAGGCAGGCGAGGATCAATGAAAGTGCCATAATATCCGTCTCCGCTGCCCCCAAGGCACCGCGAACTTGCCCAATTAGGGCCCAAAGCGCAAGACCAAGACTTCGGCGTTTTTTACAAAGTCCAAGGAAACGACACTAGCCGACAAAGGCAAAGGACAAGGCGATGACAGAAAGACCCAAGCCAAACACCGGCACCGCCATTGGCACGGTAAAAGGTCCGCGCGGGCTTTGCCGTTTTACCATGATAAGGGCGGCATTGACCAAGACAAAGACCGACAACAAGATAAGTGTGGCGGTTTCGGCAAGCACGGATACTGGCAAAATCGCGGCTCCGAAAACCACGCAAACCCCAATCAAGGCACTGGCCAAGGCCGGAGTTCCAAACCGTGGATGCGCCCTGTGGAACACCGCCAGCACCGGGGTGTGATTGCCCAATCCATACAAAACCCGACTGGCCATGACGATCTGCGCCAAGATACCATTGGCCACAGCAAACACCGCGATGGATGCAAAGAACTGCCCCCCTCCGCCGGTCACGGTGGTCCACACCAGAGCAAGCGGTTGTTCCGATCCGGCAAGCATATCAACCGGCACGGCCCGCATCGACGCCCAAACCACCAGTGCATAAATGGACGATGTGATCACCAGCGACAGGATGATAGCCCGAGGCAGGGTATAGGTCGGATCACGAACTTCTTCGGCCATGTTCACGATGTCTTCGAAACCGATAAAGGCAAAGAAGGCCAGCATGGCCCCTGCCCCGATTCCCGTCCATGGAATCGTTGTGGGTTCCACAATCACCGGATCAGCGGTGGCACCGGCCCATATCACCAACCCGAGCCCAACCACTTCGATTGCAGTAAACAGCGCAGCGAGGCTCAGGCTTTCCATTACACCGACAATTGCCACGCTGGTCAAAGCAGTGCCCATCAGAATAATGGCCCAGATCAGCGGCATATCAACGATAGCCACCAGATATCCCGCCCCGCCGCGCAAAACCGCGGCCGCAGCAATCAACCCCGCAAAGACAATGGCCAGCCCGACAACAACCGCCATGGATTTGGACCGAAACCCCTTGGCGACATAGGCGGCCTCTCCGGCGGCTTCTGGCAGGCGGGTGCTGAATTCTGCATAAGACAACGCAGTCGGGGCCGCGACCAGCCCCGCCAGCAAAAAGGCCCAAGGCGCGTAAAAACCGGCGATCTCGGCCACGGCCCCAACCAAAACATAGATGCCAGCGCCAACCATGACCCCAACGCCGTAAGCGACCAGCAAAGGCAATCCAATGCGCCGTTTCAAGTGATCCGTCATGCCGGTTTTCCCTTTTGCAGTTGCAGGCAGTGTGCCGCAATGATCGCCAAAGACCTTGATGCGGCTCAATGCGTGATCTGAAACGTCGCGTCACCCCTGCCCCAAAGGAAAAGCCCGCCGAGTTTGATAACTCAACGGGCACCAATACTCATCTGGTCAAGATAGATTAGTCTTTCAAACGCGTCGGCAAGGCATTCGCCCAAGCCGAGATTGTACCCGCCCCGAGGCAGACAACCATATCACCGGGCTGTGCTTGTTCGCGGACCAACCGCTCTAGATCATCCTCGCTGTGCAGCGCCCGTGCATGGCGGTGGCCGTGGCGTACCAACCCCGCAACCAGATCATCACGGCTGGCACCTTCAATCGGATCCTCGCCCGCAGAAAAGACTTCTGCGATACCAACAACATCCGCATCGTTAAAGCAGCTACAGAATTCCTCGAAATGATGGTGTAGCCGCGAAAAGCGGTGCGGCTGGTGCACAGCAATCACCCGACCTTCGGTCGCTTGGCGGGCCGCTTTCAACACGGCAGCGATTTCAACTGGGTGGTGGCCATAGTCATCGATGACGGTCACACCGTTCACTTCGCCAACTTTGGTAAAGCGACGGTTGACCCCGCCGAAATTTGCAAGCGCTTCACGAATTTCGTCGCCAGCCATACCCAGATGCCGCGCCACTGCGATGGCCGACAAAGCGTTGGATACGTTGTGATCGCCCGGCATTGGCAAGGTGCAGCCTTCGATCACCAAGTCTTCGGATTGAAAGGCAACGTCGAAATGCGCCACGCCCTTTTTATAGGTCAGGTTAATCGCCCGCACATCTGCTTGGGCGTTAAAACCATAAGTCACAACCCGGCGATCAGAAACGCGGCCAACCAAGGCCTGCACTTCAGGATGGTCGATGCAGCACACCGCCAAGCCGTAAAACGGGATGTTCGACACAAATTGATAAAACCCGTCCCGCAGGTTTTCGATGCTGCCCCAATGTTCCATATGTTCGGGGTCGATATTGGTCACGATGGCAACAGTCGCCGGCAACCGGTTAAAGGTGCCGTCGCTTTCATCGGCTTCGACAACCATCCATTCGCCATCGCCCATCCGTGCGTTGGACCCGTAAGCGTGAATGATGCCGCCGTTCACCACAGTCGGGTCAAAATTTCCCGCATCCAGCAGTGTTGCCACCATAGTTGTGGTTGTGGTTTTCCCGTGGGTACCCGCGACTGCAACGTTGGATTTCAACCGCATCAATTCAGCCAGCATTTCAGCGCGGCGCACCACCGGCATACCGCGGCGGCGGGCTTCATCCAGCTCGGGATTACCGGGTTTGATCGCAGAGGAAATCACCACGACCTCGGCTTTCTCAAGGTTTTCCGCCTTTTGGCCCACGAAAATCTCTGCGCCCAATTCGGCCAGACGATCGGTGATCTTGGTATTCTTGAGGTCAGACCCCTGAACAACAAACCCATGATTCAACAACACTTCGGCGATGCCCGACATACCAATGCCGCCAATGCCAACAAAATGGATTGGCCCGACATCTCCGGGAAGTTTGGTTGCCCCTGTCATTGCCGTACTCCGTTCAAAATCCAGATCTTTCATGTGCTGCCCCCAATGAGCTGTGCCGCTCTTTCTAGCGTTCTTCTTCTATCGCGTGCGTCTGCGTTGGCTCCATGCCAGCCAGCTGTTCGATCAATGCGCCCAATTCCTGCGCCGCCTCGGGTTTGGCGACGGTCAGCGCTGCATTGGCCATTTGGATCGAGCCGCGTTCATTGGACAAAATCGTCAAAATCTGCTCGCTCATGCTTTCGATATTCAACTGGCTTTCGGGAATGCGTATGGCCGCACCCGCATCTACCAACGCCTGAGCGTTTGCCATTTGGTGATCGCCTGTCGCAAATTTGTAAGGGATCAGGATCGAGGGCCGCCCGATGACGCTGATATCTGCCACGCTCGACGCGCCAGAGCGCGAGATGATCAACTGTGCCTCGCTCATCAAGGTTGGCACGTCATGGAAAAACGGCTGCACATCTGCATCTACGCCATGTTCTGAATAATAAGCCGCGACACGCTCGCCATCTTCGTCGCGGGCTTGGTGGCTGACGCGTAGATGCTGCAAAACATCCAACGGCAAGGCCGCGATTGCTGGCGGCACCATGTCGGACAAGATCCGCGCCCCTTGCGATCCACCGATCACCAAAATCGACATCGGATAAGGCCCCGGCGCGATATAACCGGCCCCTGCCCGTTCCAGAACAGTGCCGCGCACCGGATTGCCGACATGGACGCCATGCGCCCCTTCGGGCAATGCTGTCGGCCACGTGCCGCAGGCCACCACGTCCACACGCGTCGCGAAGACTTCATTCACTTTGCCCAGAACGCCGTTTTGTTCGTGCAGCATGCGCGGCAGTTTCATCACCCATGCCGCGCCCAAGGCCGGAATGGACGGATACCCGCCAAAGCCGATCACAACATCAGGTCGGTCTTTGCGAAACTTGAAAAAGGTCGACACGACGCCGCCCAAGATTTTGAACGGTGCCAGCACCTTGCCCAAAAGCCCGCCACGCGCAAAAGTGGCGCTGGAGACCTCTTCGATTTCAACGGTATGGGGAAAGCCGCCCGTATAGCGCGCACCCCGTGCGTCCGTGGACAGTTTGACCCGCCATCCACGGCGCAGCATCAGTTCGGCCAGCGCCTGCGCGGGGAACATATGCCCCCCGGTTCCACCTGCTGCCATCACCAATAAAGGCTTACGCTCTGCCATTTCGCTTACTCCACACCCGGTTTTCGGGTCAGATACCGTATAGGCGCCATCGGGGCAATGATCCCGCTAGATGCTGCGCCAAAGCCCGCCCAACGACTGTGGCTTATCGGCCGCCGCGTGACCGGAATATGTCATCAATTTCACCCTGAGGCCGCGACCGGGTAAACGCCAAGAGCATGCCAACCGCAATCCCGCCTGCAATCAGTGAGGACCCACCGTAACTGACAAAAGGCAGTGTCATGCCTTTGGCTGGCAACAAGCGCACAGCCACCCCCATGTTGATCATCGCCTGCACGCCAAACATCGCGGCCAAACCCGTCCCTGCATAGCGGATAAACGGATCGCGTTCGCGCATCAGCCGAATGATGGACCGGACCACAATCGTCGCATAAAGCGCGATGATCGCAAGAACCATCATCAGACCATATTCTTCGGCGGCAACGGCAATGATGAAATCGGTATGCGCGTCAGGTAGCGACCATTTCACCGTGCCTTCGCCAACACCTACACCAAAGAAACCACCTTCGCGGATGGCATTGGTGGCATAGCCAAGCTGGGTTGTCGGATCGACATCAACGCTCAGGAATCCATCAATGCGGCGGGCAAAGTGTTCCGAGGCATTGTAGGCGAACATGCCGCCCAGCACGACCAGACCGGCCAGCCCCAGCAGCAATATCATCGGCGCGCCGCCAACAAACCACATCACGCCCCAGCCAAACAGGACCAAGGAGGCCTGACCAAAGTCCGGCTGCATCGCCAGCATCAACACAATCACAACCATCAGCACAAAGCTGTACATCCGACCGGGGGGGCCACCCAATTCCTGCCCCGCAGCCATCAGCCACGCAGCGGCAATCACAAAGGCAGGTTTCAAAAATTCAGAAGGCTGAACCGAGGCAAAGCCAAGCGAGTACCAGCGCACCGCGCCTTTGCCGAAATCAGTGCCCAGCACCGGCAGCAACGCCAGCGCCACAAAGGCCCCAAGGAACCCAAGCACCGCCAAACGGCGCACCATCAGCGGACTAAGCATTGAGGTCAGAAACATAACCATCATGGCAACGCCGCCAAAAAACGCCTGACGCTGCACATAGTAAAACGGAACCAGCCCGTTGCGCTCTGCCAAAGGCGGCGAGGCGGCAAGACCCAGCAATATCCCCATGCCAAACAGCATCAGGATGCAACTGAGCGTCCATTTATCAACCGTGCGCCACCATTTGGGCAACACAGGTTCAACATCACGCACGGGAACCGTGCCATACACCATCTCTGTCATGAGATCACCGCTCTACTGCCTCATCGTCCCGTTTTCGGGATCGCTTTGGGACAGAGTAGCGAAAAACATCTCTTTTGACCAGAATTTTAACGGTGCCTGACGTTCAGAGTCCGGCCGCGCGCAAAACCACCAATACCGCCAAACCCACCGCGACAGAAATTACCAAGGACACCCGCAACGCCGCCACGCCTGTCGCGATCAAAGCCGCCACACCAGGAACCCCGCCTGTCAGCATCGACGGGGCAACCAAAGCCGTTAGAATGGCGATCGGAACGGCCCCTAGGGCGGCTTCGACACGGTGATGCACCTCACCAAATCGCAACATAATCAGATGGCCGCCAATGCGGGTCAGATAGGTGGCCGCTGCGCATAACACGATGATGAGAACTATGTCGGTCATTGCCCGGCTCCTGTTGATGGATCCGCTTTGGGTTTACTCAACGCCGCAGCGACCAACATACCAACCCCGCCGCCCAATGTGATGTGCCACGGGCTGCCAAGTGTTTGATGAACAACCAGTGACGCCACAGCACTAGTGACCAAGATCAACAAAAAATGGCTGCGAGCATGGAACCCCATAATCATGCCCATAAAATACAAAGGCAGTAGAAAATCGAGACCCAGCGCAGCCGGGTTATCCAGCAAAGACCCAAACAAAACCCCGAGCAGGTTCGACACGATCCAAACACCGTAGATCGCCAAGGCATAGGCAAAATAATAGGCAGGACGCAGCCCCCGTTTGGCCGCCCGCGCCTCGGAGGCCGCGAATTGCGGATCGACCAGCAAAAAGAATGCCAGCGCCTTTTGCCAGAACGAAAACGCCCCCATGTGCCGCCCCAAAGATGCCGAATAGAGCACATGGCGGAAATTCAATGCAAACACAGCCAAAACAATTGACCAGATCGGCACCGCCTGCCCCATCAGTTCGATCATCACATACTGCGACGCCGCTGCGTAAATGCTGGCGGATGCAAACATGACCTCGGTGGCCGACAACCCGCTCTCGACGGCAACTGTCCCAAACACCGCAGCAAAGGGCAAAACCGCCCCCAAAACCGGCATCACGTCGCGCAAACCGGCACGTATATCATCGCGCATCTCTAAACGGGGGGGATTTACCTGACGCATCGAAACCTCATACCGAACGTTGTCCATTTTGACGAACAGTTACTGATGCGCATTTGACTTTCGTTTGTCAACACGAACAACGACCATTATACCGAACGAAACCCTCGGAGAAGCCATGACCCCGATCACTCTTATTGCTCGCGCGCTAAAGCGCGAACGTACCAAGGCCGGTCTGAGCCTATCTGCTTTGGCAGAGCGCGCGGGGCTGGCCAAGTCAACCCTTTCTCAGCTTGAGGCAGCGCAGGGCAACCCCAGTATCGAAACGCTTTGGGCGATTGCAAATGCGCTGGATGTCCCCTTTGGGTTTTTGTTCGATACAGCCCGTCCGGAAATGACGCTGGTGCGCGCCGGCGAAGGCACGCAGATCAACGCCGAAGGAACGAACCTAAGCGCGGTGCTGCTGTCCAATGGCCCCCCGGGAAGCCGCCGCGACCTCTATCGCTTTGATCTGGTTGCAGGTGCGGCGCGCCATGCCGCAGCCCACCCCCAAGGCACAATCGAACACGCACTTGTTTCGTCTGGTCGGGCGCGCATCGGCCCTGCGGACGCGTTGCAAGACCTTGGACCGGGTGATTATTTCCGATTTCCGGGCGATATTGCACATTCCTACGAAGCCATATCCGATGAGGCGACGGTGTTTCTGGCAATGGAATTTCCACGCTGACCCCTTGCGCTTTGCGCTTTTCTTGGGCACGGCCTCGGCATGAAAGTCAAAACTCTTATCCTTGGGGCTGGCGCAGCTGGTCTGATGGCCGCAGCCCATGCTGGTCCCGACACGCTTTTGGTGGATCATGCCAAAGCCCCCGGCGAAAAAATCCGCATTTCCGGTGGCGGGCGCTGCAATTTCACCAATATGCATTGCGATTTTGACAATTATCTGGGGGCCAACCCGCATTTTCACAAAAGCGCCCTGACCCGCTATACCCAGTGGGATTTCATCGAATTGGTATCCAAACACGGTATCGCATGGCATGAGAAAACTCTGGGCCAGCTGTTTTGCGACGGCAAAGCCACACAGATTGTCGCGATGTTGATGGCCGAGTTGGAACAGGCCGGGGCCAAGCTCTGGCTCAAGACCAACATTAAAGGGGTCTCGCACAATGGGGCCGAATTCAGCGTCCGGTTGGAGCGTGAAGGCAAAAGCATCACCGTGACAGCGAACAATTTGATTGTTGCCACGGGCGGAAAATCGATCCCCAAAATGGGCGCGACGGGCCTTGCCTATGACATCGCCCGCCAATTTGGCCATACCGTCACTGACACACGGCCCGGATTGGTGCCCTTCACCTTTGACAAAGACCGCTTTGCGCCCATATCCGGCGTGGCCGTCGATAGCCGCATCACTTGCAACGGCACCCGTTTTGACGAAGCCTTGCTGTTCACCCATCGCGGACTATCCGGCCCTGCGGTTTTGCAAATCTCGAGCTATTGGCATGAGGGGCAAGAGATCGCGGTGAACTTGCTGCCCACGACAGATCTTGAAAGCATACTCAAGGGCAAACGCCGCAGCGACGGACGCAAATCCCTCACCACCGAACTGGCACACCATCTGCCAGCACGGCTGGTGGATCATTTGGCGCAGTCGATGGATTTCAAGGGCAACTTGGGCGATCTGTCCGACCCCCGCATCGCCGTCCTTTGCGAGGGTCTGACGGCTTGGCAGTTAAAGCCAAGCGGAACCGAAGGCTACCGCACGGCCGAAGTCACTTTGGGCGGCATCGACACCGGCAGTCTGAATTCGAAAACAATGATGTCCAAAACCGTACAGGGGTTGTATTTCATTGGCGAAGCCGTCGATGTCACTGGCTGGCTAGGAGGGTTTAACTTCCAATGGGCATGGTCTTCGGCGGTGGCGGCAGGACAAGCGGTTTCAAAACCCGGCCTGCCAGCGCGCCCATCGTGACAAAACTGACGCGGGCCCCTTCATTTGATGCGCGCATTCACATATGTCTGATTGATGACCAGTTACCCACCTTATCAGCTCAAAAACCTTGCGCGAACCATCGAAATGCAGGTGCCGCAAAAGGCACTGCGTGATGCCTTGAACCGCATGCGATATGGCCCAAACGCCCCGCGCAGCGACGAGAGGATTTACATCAACCCTTCACAGGTGACACGGCTTTTCAAACGCATCAAAGGACATAGTTTGCGCCGACGTCACAGCGGCCAGATTCGGGCCGGGGATTGGGACCAGTCCACCGTTTCGCTGGACGAGTCGCGCAAGTTTCGCGCCTGCCGAGCGCATTTCGTGGACGGCGTCAGCTGGGAAGACACGGGGATCATCGACTCCGTTCTGGCCTCCGTTGCCAAAAATGGCAATTTTGATGGCTGCAAAACGCGCGAAGACATTCTGGCCCGCTATCAGCGTATGGATGCGCTGCATGATGCGATCAAATCCGCAGGCCGGTTGCAAACCATGTCTGAACGCCCTGAATTCTTCCGGCGTGAATATGACGGTGTCTATGTACACATTGATCGCGGCGGACAGCCCATGCTGGCCGGAAACGGCAACCACCGCATGGCCATTGCCAAAGTGCTTGGGCTGGCAAGTATTCCAGCCCACTTGGGGGTTATTCACCCGCTGGCATTTGAAAACGGTGTTTTGGACGTGCTCCGCCAGCCGCCTCCCGGCGATTGACGAAACCCAGTCTAACCTGCGGCCAATGCTTTGTTCACCTGTGCCATGAAATCATCGCCGCGCTTTTCAAAATTGTCATATTGGTCAAAGCTGGCAGCCGCGGGGGCCAACAGAACAACCTCGCCGTCTTGCGCTTCAGCCGCGGCACTGGCGACAGCGCGCTCCATACTGATGCACACCTCGGTTTCGACACCGGACAGTTGCATGGCAAAGGCATCGGCCTCACGGCCAATGACATAGGCCTTGGCCACGTTCTTCAAACCCGGAGTCAGTGCACCCAAACCGCCTTCTTTCATCAAGCCGCCGCAGACCCAGCGGATGCGCGGAAAAGCCTGAAGCGCCTTAAGCGCGGCATCAACATTGGTGGCTTTTGAATCGTTGACAAAGCGCACGCCGCCACGTTCACCGACAATCTGACTGCGGTGCGGCAGGCCTGCGAAGGAATGTAATCCGGCCTCGATAACGCGCGGAGCCAACCCCAGCGCGCGGCAAGCGGCATAGGCCGCACAGGCGTTTTGGTGATTGTGCGCGCCGGGCAATCCGGCAACGCTGCGCAGATCAATCGAGGCAATCTGCCGGCCCTTGCGGTACTCAGACAAGAAGCCCTTGCGCGCAAAAACCTGCCAGCCCGGACCGGTCAATTTGGTGCCCGACGACACACGGATCACCCGATCATCGGTTGGCCCTTGGGACAGCTGCCCAGCCAAGAACAGGCCTTCGACCTCATCGACGCCGATGATGGCGCGGTCTGGTCCCCCTTCGGCAAACAACCGGCGTTTGGCGGCGAAATATCCGCCCAAACCGGCATGACGATCCAGATGATCTGGTGACAGGTTGGTAAAAACGGCAATGTCCGGTGTCAGACTGCGGGCAAGATCGGTTTGATAACTAGACAGCTCCAGCACCACCACGCTGCCTTCGCCCAGCGGATCGATATCCAGCACGCCGCGCCCGATATTGCCTGCCAGTTGGCTGTCACGCCCGACGTGTTCCAACAAATGATGGATCAGCGCAGATGTCGTCGACTTGCCGTTCGATCCGGTGATCGCAATCACCTTGGGTGTGACGTCCAACATGTCCCATCCGACGCCCAGGGATTGAAAGAACAGCCCGATGTCATTGTCGACAGGTACACCGGCCTGTAGCGCGGCCAAAATCACCGGGTTGGGCGTTGGATAGAGATGCGGAATGCCGGGCGATACGATCAGGCAAGACAGCTCATCCATCGCGCGCTGTAGGTCTCGGGTGTCAAAGCCCTCCGCCTCGGCCTTGTCCCGCGCTGCGGCATTGTCATCCCAAACCACTGGAATGGCCCCGCCATCGCGCAGCGCCCGTGCGGCGGACAAGCCTGAACGACCAAGCCCCAACACGCCAACCTTGGCTCCTTCAAATCCATGCACCGGTATCATGTTTCGCCCTTTTTTGGTCACACCAAACCCCGGAACCAAAGGAACCGGGGTGTGCGGGTTTGTCAATTTGAACGGGCCGTCAGCCCTTGATCTTCGGTGGCTCAGCGTACCTTAAGCGTCGCCAGACCTACGATTGCAAGGATCAAGGAAATGATCCAGAACCGAATGACAATCTGCGGCTCGGCCCAGCCCTTTTTCTCATAATGGTGATGGATCGGAGCCATCAAGAAAACCCGTTTTCCCGTGCGCTTGAAGTAGAGAACCTGAATAATCACGCTCAGCGCTTCTACCACAAACAAACCACCGACAATCGCCAGCACCAATTCGTGTTTGGTTGCGACCGCGATCGCCCCCAATGCGCCGCCAAGCGCCAATGATCCGGTGTCGCCCATGAACACCGCGGCAGGCGGAGCATTGTACCAAAGAAAACCCAAACCACCGCCAACCACGCCAGCGGCAAAGACCAGAATCTCGCCAGTGCCGGGAACGTAATGCACATCCAGATATTCAGTGAAATCGACACGGCCCACGGCATAGGCAATAATCCCGAGGGTCGATGTCGCAATCATCACCGGCATAATCGCCAATCCGTCCAAACCATCTGTCAGGTTGACGGCATTGGCGGCCCCGACAATGACGATGATCGAAAAGGGTACAAACAAGTAACCAAGGTTGATCAGCGTATCTTTGAAAATCGGCAGGGCCAATTGGTTGGCCAAATCAGCAGGATGGTATTGTGCGGCCCAATAGGCGGCAATGCCAGCAATCAAAAAGCCCAACCCAAGCCGGATTTTTCCAGAAACACCTGCTGTGTTTTGCTTGGACACCTTGGCGTAATCATCTGCAAACCCGATGGCTGCATAGGCAATGGTGACAAACAGCACCATCCAGACAAATGGATTGTCAAGCCGTGCCCAAAGCAAGGTTGAGGTGACAAGCGCGCCGATAATGAGTAGCCCGCCCATGGTTGGCGTGCCCGCCTTGGCGAAATGGCCTTCGGGACCATCATCGCGGATCGGCTGACCCTTGCCCTGCTTTTTGCGCAGCACGTTGATCAATGGCAATCCGAAGATGAACCCAAAAATCAAGGCCGTCAAAAATGCGCCTCCGGCCCGGAAGGTGATATAGCGAAACAGGTTAAAAACATCCCCGCCGTCGCTTAGTTCTGTCAGCCAATACAGCATCGTTTCACCTTTTTTAACCGTCCCGTTCAGCGGGGGATTGGCCCATTTTGCGGATCGCGTCAACCACACGGGCCATCTTCATCGATAACGACCCTTTGACCAAAACCACATCAGCGGCCCCCATATCTTGTGCTACACCTGCGGTCATCTCGTCGCTGGTGGCACACCACCGCCCCTGCTGGTGCGCAGGCAAACGCTGCCACAGGCCTTGCATCAATGGACCGACACAATGCACCTGATCAACTTTTTCCATGCTGGGCAGTTCGGCGATTTGTGCGTGCAATTCTTGCTCGGTCTCGCCCAGTTCAGCCATATCGCCCAAATAGGCGATCCTGCGGCCAGCCTGCTTTGGCTCGGCTGCGGCCAGCACCTCTAACGATGCGGTCAGCGATGCCGGATTGGAATTATAGGCGTCATCGATCAGCTCAACGGACAGGCTCAGGTCAACAGCATCCAATGCGATGATCTCGCGCGCGCCGCGCCCTGCACCGGCGCTCCACTGGCCCAAGGCCGTGGTCGCCATGGCCAAATCCAAATCCAGCGCGGTCACAACGCCCAATGCGCCCATGGCATTGGTGGCGAAATGCCGGCCCGGAGCCATAACCTTGAACAACACAGGTGCCCCAGCTGCGACGCCCTGGGCAACGGTGCAGGTGTCGCGGATCGACACGTCTGTCAGTTGGTGGTCGTTGCCTTCGGCCTCACCGAAGCGGATGATGTTTGCGGTTTGGGCACGGGCCGCCTTGTCCAAAATCGGGCTGACCTCAAGGTCTCCGTTAATGACGGCCACGCCGCCGGGTTCCAGTCCGTCAAAGATCGCGGCCTTTTCGCGCGCGATCCCCTCAAGCCCGTCAAAAGCCGCCAAATGGGCAGGGGCAACGATGGTGATCATCGCCACATCAGGCTGCGCCATTTTCGCGAGAGGAGAGATTTCACCGGGATGATTCATGCCAATCTCGATCACGGCAAATTCTGCATCTACCGGCATACGTGCCAAGGTCAGTGGCACTCCCCAATGATTGTTATAACTTTTTTCAGCCGCATGAACCCGTCCCTGTGCGCCCAAAACGGTGCGCAACATTTCCTTGGTCGATGTTTTCCCGACCGAACCGGTGACGGCAACGACTTTGGCCTTGCTGCGGGCGCGGGCGGCACGTCCAAGGGCTTCCAGTCCGGTCAAGACGTCCTCAACCAAAAGCAAAGACGCGTCTTGGGCGACACCTTCGGGAATGCGACTGACAAGGGCAGCCCCTGCCCCCGCCTCCAGCGCTTGGGCAACAAAATCATGGCCGTCGCGCGCGGCTTTGAGCGCCACAAACAGATCGCCGGGGGCAATGGTTCGGGTGTCGATGGACACACCGTTGACGGACCAGTCGCCAATGGCACGCCCGCCGGTGGCCGCTGCGGCCTCGCTTGCTGTCCAAAGCATCAAATGCCCTTTCCGTCCAAAGCCGCGACTGCCACGCTGGCCTGTTCAACATCATCAAAAGGGTAAACCGTATCGCCCACAGCCTGACCGGTTTCATGGCCTTTGCCGCAGATCAGCAGAGCATCACCGGGGCCCAAGGCATCCACCCCGCGCAAAATCGCCTCGGCGCGGTCGCCAACTTCGATCGCTTCGGGTGCGCCTGCTTTTACGGCTGCGCGGATCGCGCTTGGGTCTTCGGAACGCGGGTTGTCATCGGAGACGATCACCAGATCGGCATGGTCCGCCGCCGCGCGCCCCATCAAAGGACGCTTGGACGCGTCACGGTCGCCGCCAGCCCCGACAATAGCAACCAACCGGCCCATAACATGCGGGCGCAAAGCTTTGATCGCCGTGGCAACCGCGTCAGGCGTATGGGCATAATCAACAAATACCGCCGAGCCATTGTCGCGGGTTGCTGCCAATTCCATCCGGCCCCTTACGGTGCCCATCATAGGCAACACATCAAACACATGCGGAGCCTTTGCCCCGCAGGCAATCACCAAACCAGCAGCCAACAATATGTTTTCAGCCTGAAAACCACCGATCAAACCCAGACGGGCCTGATAGATCCCGCCTTTCCAGCTGAGACGGATTTCCTGACCGGTTGCATCAAACCGTTGTCCTTCCAAACAAAGATCGGCAGCTTCGCGGCCAACGGTGATCACCTCTTGGCCGCGCGCGCGTGCAATCGCCAGCATATCAACACCGCGGGGATCGTCGATGTTGATCACTGCTGTGCCATCTTCTGGCAAAACACGGGCAAACAGCCCGGCTTTGGCGGCAAAGTAATCCTCAAACGTTTCGTGGTAGTCCAGATGGTCTTGGGTGAAGTTTGTAAAGCCCGCCGCCTTTAGTTGAACCCCGTCCAAGCGGCGCTGCGCAAGGCCATGGCTCGACGCCTCCATTGCGGCATGGGTCACACCGGCCTCCAAGGCCCCTGCCAACATCCGGTGCAGGGTGATAGGCTCGGGTGTCGTGTGCGATAGCGGCGCCGTCCAATCCCCTTCTACACCCGTGGTGCCAAGGTTGATCGCGCGCAGGCCCAAAGCCTGCCAAATCTGGCGCGCAAAGGTCGCAACGCTGGTTTTGCCGTTGGTGCCGGTGATCGCGATCAAATTCTTGGGCTGGCCGCCAAACCACAGTGCCGCCGTGTAGGCCAAGGCCTGACGCGGGTCTTCGGCAATAATGAGGGCGGCATTCGACGCTGACAATTCTGTGGACGCGATTTCGGCCCCCTCGGCGTCCGTCAAAACCGCACTTGCGCCCATACGCAGCGCGTATTGGATAAATTCCCCGCCGTGTACCTTTGTGCCCGGAAGCGCTGCGAACAAGGTGCCGGGTTTAACTTCGCGGCTGTCCACAGCCAGTCCTGTCACCTGCGCTTCGCGTCCCGCGCGTGCAGTAAGTCCAAGCTCTGTCAGGCTTTTTGTTTGCCCGCTTGTCGTACTCATAAACGCCCCCCGGCTAGTCTGTCTAAAAGTGCCGCGCGCTTATTGGGAAATGCGCACGACGCCTTCCAATTGCCCCGTAATGAACTCTGGACGCAAGCCCAGAAGCGGCGCAATCCTGCCAATCATTTCAGCCGCAACCGGTACCGCGGTCCAACCGGCAGTGCGGCGCGGTTTGGTCCCGCTGGTTTCGACGGGTTCGTCCAATGTCACAACCAAGACGTATTTGGGATCATGCGCTGGGAATATGGTGGCAAAGGTCGCAATCACTTTGTCCTTGTAATAACCGCCGCCTTTTTCCTTGGGCTTGTCTGCCGTTCCGGTTTTGCCGCCTACATGATAACCCGGAACTTCGCCGAAACTTGCGGTGCCTTCGGTCACAACTTTGCGCAGCATCAAACGCGACGCGGCAGCAACGGATTCTGACATCACGCGTGCGCCGTCTTGGGGACCAGATCGTTTCAACAAGGTGGGTTTGACCGCTATGCCACCGTTCGCGATGGCGGCATAGCCCGCCGCCAAATGCAGCGGGGAAGTGCTGATGCCGTGACCATAGGAAATGGTGACCGCACTCAGATCCGTCCACCGCTTGGGCAAGAGGGGTTTGCCACCCGAGGCTTCGACAATCTCGGCCGGTGTCGGTTCAAACATGCCCAGCCGTTTCAAAAAGTCCTGCTGGCGTGCTTTGCCAATGGCCAGCGCCATTTTACCAGTGCCACGGTTGGACGACTTGATGATAATTTCGGCGACGCTGATTTCACCGTAGTTGTGGTTGGCAAATTCTCCGATTTTATGGCCGCCGACTTTAAAGGGCGGGCGTGTGTCGATGATCGTGTTTGGGTTCACCAACCCCAATTCCATCGCCTGCGCCGCAGTGAAAATCTTGAACGTCGATCCAAGTTCGTAAACCCCTTGAATCGCGCGGTTAAACAAAGGGCTGTCCGACGCATCGCCTTTGGTCAGCGGGCTTGGGCGGTCATTGGGGTCAAAGTCAGGCAGGCTGACGATGCTGACAATTTCACCGGTTTGAACATCCATGAGCACCGATGCTGCACCTTTGGCATTCATCAGCTTCATGCCTGCAAAAAGCACTTCTTCGGCCGCCGCCTGCACAGTCAGGTCAAGCGCCAGTTCAAGCGGAGCGCCCTCACGGGCCGGATCACGTAGCGATTCATCGTAGAACTTTTCGATGCCCGCCGTGCCGATCACTTCGGCAGAATGCACACCTTCGCGGCCAAAACCCGCACCGCCTAGAATATGAGATGCAATCGCACCGTTCGGATAAAGCCGCATTTCGCGTGGTCCAAACAGCAAACCCGGCTCGCCGATATCGTGGACTTCTTGCATTTGCTCAGGGCTTAACTTCTTGCGCACCCACATGAATTTCTTTTTAGGATCGGCAAAGCGACGGGCCATGTCGGCCTCATCCATGTCGGGGAAAATGCGCGCCAATTCTTTGGCTGTGCGCTCAGGCTCAATCATCTGCTGTGGATGCGCATACAGGCTGTGCGTATCCATATTGGTCGCCAAAACCCGGCCGCGGCGGTCCACGATATCGGCGCGGCTGGCCACAATCGATGCACCGGTTGCAGTGGCGCGCGGCTCTGCCGGTTCACTGGCTGCAATGGTTCCCATGCGGGCCCCGATCACACCAAACGCACAAAAGAACATCACCCCTAGAACCAATAGTCGGCCCTCGGCCCGCATACGGGATTTATCGCGCATTTGCTCGTGGCGCAGATGACGGTTTTCACGTTCGATCACGTCGGGGTTTTCACCCTTTTGACGGGCTTCAAGAATACGGGCCAGCGGGCGAAGAGGCGTGCGCATCATGGCTGTGGTGCCCCTGCACTGGTTACATCAACCGGTTCGGTGATTTGGATCACAGGTTCCGGAATCGGAAAAATCACATCGCGTACAACGCCGAACTGATCCGGGCGCAGCGGCATCAACCCAAGGCGCGAATAATTCATCTCGGCCAAATCGCGCAGCCTGTCGGGACGATTCAGATAGGCCCATTCTGCCCGCAAAATCGCCAGTCGTTCACGTGCCTCGCCGATGTCGCGGCGCAGGGCATCAACGCGGTCCAATTCGTCCTGTGTGCGGTAGTTTTCGTGATAGGCCCAATATCCGGTTCCGATCACTGCCAAAGCGCTGAGAAGAAAAAGCAAACTACGCATCTCACGGTTTCCTATATTTGCTGGGCCCCGCAACAAGGGGCATGGCGATTTCACCGGAGTCTATTTCGCGCGCATCAATCGATGTGCGCCGGGCCACGCGAAGTTTGGCCGACCGTGATCGCGGGTTTTCCGCCAGTTCTTGCTTGTCCGGACCCAGGGCTTTGCGGGTCAAAATTTCAAAGGGCTGCGTCATCACCGGTTGCTCGGTTGCGTAGCGGTTCACTTTGACTTTCTTCTCACCATGCTCCTGGAAAAAGCGTTTGACCATGCGGTCTTCGATTGAGTGAAAGGTTACAATTGCCAAGAGCCCGCCGGTTTTCAAAACGCGTTCAGACGCCATGAGGCCCTGCCAAAGCGCGCCATATTCGTCGTTCACCGCTATTCGCAACGCTTGGAAGCTTCGGGTTGCCGCATGGGCATGGCCCGGTTTGGTGCGGCCAATCACCCGTTCGATCAGACCAGCCAGTTGCAACGTCGTTTCAAACGGCTGCGCGGAGCGATCTTGCACAATCGCGCGGGCAATCCGGCGCGATTGCCGCTCTTCACCGTAAATATAAAGAATATCTGCCAGCGTTTCTTCGGCCGCGGTGTTCACCAAATCAGCCGCGCTTTGACCCGTTTGGGCCATCCGCATGTCTAACGGCCCATCACGCATAAAGCTAAAACCGCGTTCCGCCAAATCGAGCTGCATGGACGACACACCAAGATCAAGGACAACGCCGTCCGCGCTTTCGACAACGCGGTCCAATTGGGCAAAGTTTCCCTCGACCAAATCCAGCCGGCCTGCGTATTCGCCGATCCAGTCCATCGCCAGATCATGGGCCAGAGGATCGCGATCAATGCCGATAACCCGATCTGCTCCGGCGTCGGCCAAGGCACGACTGTAGCCGCCTGCTCCAAAGGTGCCATCGATCCATGTGCCTGTCACGGGCGAAACCGCCTCGATCAGTGGGCGCAACAAAACCGGAATATGTGGCGCGCTGTCTGACATGCCTTTAAATACCCTCGTCTTCGTCGTCATCATCCAGCAGCATCAGCGGATCAAAACCTTCATCCTGCGCGTCGAGGAACTCCTCGGTTGCTGCCATTTCATCATCATAGGTGCCCGGCTCCCAGATCTGGAAGGTATCGGCGGCCCCTGCAAATTGTGCTTCTTTGCTCAGGCCAATCTTTTCACGCAGTTTGGCCGGCAGCACGATGCGGCCGGTTTCATCAACGGACGTTGTGGTGGATTGACTGAGGAACAGGCGTTCAAGAATGCGGCGCTTTTGACTGCCACGTTTCATCCCGGAAATGCGGTCTTCGACCTCTTCCATTTCTTCGATGGTGTAACATTCAAGGTATTTACGGCGACTGTCCCCATAAACAATGACAAAGTTCGGGTTGAGCCCGTCAGTCCAGTCAGGATCACCTGCCTGAAGAACACGGCGAAAGGAGGCAGGAATAGATACCCGCCCCTTCGTATCGACCTTATGTCGACTTTCACCTCTGAACCTCAGCCTACGGCCCACTGTCCCGACCTTTATATCTGCCCCAACGTTTGAAATGGGGCTTGAAACGAAATACGGCGGATTGATCTGCTGCCACTGATCAATCCGCCGTTTGACCCGCTGAGCGGGTATCTCCGACTGCGCGCGCCACCTGGGGGGATGTCTGCTCGCCCGCGCGCCGGATCCATTGTCACGATGAAAGCAGACGCCTGTATGTTACCTGCACTTTTTTTATTTTTATGTCGGTGTTGGGATCATTGTCGCCCCGTGTCCGTCTCTCATCGTGTGATACAGGGATGCCATGGGAATTCATGGCGATCAACTGTTTTTTGTGGGAATTTTCGCAAGAACCGGCGAAGAACCAATGAGCAACCTGTCAAATAGAAGCCTATTCGCTAGGAGTTTCGCGCACAATTTGTGACTTTTACACCAAAGGACACCACATATAGACAAAGCCCTATACCCAAAAATTGCCCCATGATTTCCCAAAAAAAATCAACAGCGGCGCAAAACTTGCTAGGAACCAGGTCTCTCACTTCTCAGATAGCTACTTATCCACAGGGATTCACCCCCAACAGCCAAAATTCGATTCGTTTTGGCAGTGTTTTGCCGAGCAATTTCAGCCAACCGCCCGCACACCCAGATAATCCCACACTATATCCCATGCTTTCCCATGGAACTTCAACACTTGGTGGGGCTGTGCACGCTGTGGTGGGTTTGTTGTAGCTGTTGTAGCGTGACACTCGATTCTACAGTAAATTACACTTGGATTTACAGCAAAACAGTTTTGAGCTCAGATGGGATGATCTGGGCGGTTCGAGGCAAAACCGTTTAAACAGCCACCCTGCCCCGATCCATTCAACACCGGTTTAACGCTCCTTCAATAGCTCGTCCTTCAAATCGACATACGCGCGCGCTCCAGCCATTGGGACCACCCCGTTACCGGCCCCAGCGGATCTGTCCAACCCGAAGGCCACCCCATCATCCAATCCGTGAACGCAGGGTTTATGCTCAGAGGATCGCTTGAGTGCTTCTCCCCACTCAGCAAGATCACCCGGAAGCGGTGGGAAGAGCGGAACCGCCCCGGCGTCCAACCCGCCGCCCCCAGCATGTCCCACATCAACGTCTATGCGCTGGCCGCATTCTTGATCCCGACCTGCGATACGATCTGATTGAGATCCGTCTTGAACTGGATCCCCGCCGGACTGCCCACAATACATGCCCGGTTCCCCGTCCCCTTGAATGTCGGCGTGGGCCAGAATGAACACCCTTTCGCGGGTATGCGATGCGCCGACTTTCGCCGCTGATACGACGCGCGCTGCAACCCGGTAGCCCATTGCCTGAAGGTCAACGCAGACGTCTTGCAGGCCAAGGGTGAGATGGCCGGGGACGTTTTCGAAGAACAACCATTCCGGCGCGACTTCGCGGGCGATGCGGGCCACGTCTGGCCACAGGTGCCTAGGGTCGCCTTCGCCTTTCCTGAGCCCGGACAGGGTGAAGGGCTGGCACGGATAACCGGCAGAGATGAGATGAACGCGGCCACGCCACGGCTTGCCATCAAAGGTTTTGAGATCGTCCCAAACAGGGGCCTGATCCAAAGACGCGTCCGCCATCCGCGCCACGAGAGTGGACGCGGCAAAACTGTTTCGCTCGACATAGCACACAGTTCGATATCCGGGCTGCGCGATGTGAAGCCCAAGATCAAGTCCTTTGACACCAGCGCAAAGACTGATGCCGCAAAGGTCTTTAGGTTGGATTGGGGGATGAACAGCCACATAGGGCCTCCGTTCCGTCGCGCTCAGCTACCTTACATAAGGGGCGCTCTGGGTTCGGGCTCTGGTATGGCCTCAAGTTATTGATGGACCGGCAGCGTGGGCATTTGATCGATAGATCACCCACAAGCGCGTCCGGCTTCACCTTGAATAACAAACCCGCACAAGATGTGCATCTGATTTCTTCATGCATATTTACAGCGACTCAGCTCATGGTGCCGGTCCCTGATCAGGGGTGGGAGCGGCCATAACGCTTATGCTGGTCGGCGGGGGCTTCTTTAGCGAGTTTGGCCCCGTGTTGCAGAGCGTTGCTGCGCTCTGTGACCTTCCTTTAAGAAGGGGCTTTCGCCCCCGCGGGCCGATTACCCGTATTGAACGAACTTCGATTTAGGTAACTTTATGCAGTTGCCACACAAACTTGACGTCTGTCATCGGGTCCACATCCAAGAACACAACGACATCTATCGCGGTTACGTTGAATGCGTATTTTGTTGCCGCGCTGGCAATCCAGCAACCGGTTGCGTCGGGCACGACCGGTAAGGCCATGTTGCCGGGGTCCGCCGCCAAACCATGCGCCACCGAACAGGATATACTGCTGCTCCACACGGTTATCTCACCAGAGGCAAAAGCGCCATAGGAGGGAACCCACTGCGTGCCGTCAAAAAACGCCATTGCCTGATCGAACTGCGCGCAAGCGACAACCTGCATCCCCTTGAACGGAGCGCCGCCATTCAAAGCCGCCATTTCTGCCCATGTGAACGAGCCCGCGAACAAAATTTTGTTGTCTAGCTGTGTCCGGCTGTTTGCAAATGTAACCGTCTCGGCGTGTTTGCGCGGAATATGGATCGTGTTGTTGGTCGAACCTGCCCCGATCAAAACACCGCCAACGATTTTTGTAAGAAACACCTTGCATGAGCGCGCATTGTCCAGATCCAAAGCTGCCATGCCGTTGACCTCGGTTCCCGGCAGAAGAGCGAACCCGTCTAGCGCCAAACCGGCTGAATCGCCGAGTTTGATCCCAGTGCCATTGGACGGTGTCGCTGCCAGATGAACCTGCGCCGATCCGGCTACGCCGCCCGCTAAAAATACCTCATCCGCGTATTTCCCGCTAATTTTGAGGCTCAAACCGTTCAAGTCACCGGAAAGAACATTCGCGCCCCAAGCGCAGTTTGCATCATCACCGCCCGTGATTTCCAAAGAGCCCCGCACCTCCGCTCCGTCTATCTGCAGCCCGCCGTCGCCATACATGCCGACACTGCGGATAATGCCCCGAACGTCCCACCAACCTTTTTCAAGCTTGGCTCCGTAGGATGTGGACTTCTCACAGGCAAAATTGATTAAGCCTTTCATCTTGTCCGAGCCGGACGCCGCGAAAAACGTGTCACAGTCGTGAGCCACGACATTCAGCAAAAGCTCGTCCGGTGTTGCACCGCTGCTTTCATTGACCAGCACTCCGGTCCCGCACCGGTCAACATGTAGATCGAATTTGGCAAGTTCGACATTGCCCGTAATATGCGCGCCAAAATCACATTCAACCGCTGCAACTGTTGCCTTCGACCGGCCACGCTTCAACCGCATAATTTCCACGCCCGTCACTTCGCCATTATTGCCTCGGTTGCCGTCAACTTGGATATCAATCTCAGCCCAATACGGCGACGAAACTGTCGATACGTCTATTGAAACCAGCGGCGACATATTGGCGTCATCTGGCTGCCGGAACACCACGCCTGTTCTTTGCAAGACTGACGCGGCGCTGCGCATGGTCAGTGTCGAGGGCAGCGGAACAACGCAGGCCGCATGGTCTGCGTATAGCTTCACCCCGCCAGCCGTCATCAAATGGTGGTCTGCTGCAGCAGGCGCTGCGACCAGGTGCGGCCACCCACCACCCGCGACCCTCGTTCCCGTCTCACCAAGGTCTGTAACCGACGAGGCAACGAATGCTGCATCCGTCTCGAACCTTGGTCCAACGAGCCATCCTCATCGGTGGCGACATCTCCGACATTGGCGTAAACATGCGCGCCAGCATCATCGACCACCACAAATTGCCCGCCATCGCCAGTGGCCGCGAGGCCCGCTGCCGTATCGCCGTAAACGCCAAGGCCCGAGGCCAGCGCCGCCGCCAGTGCCATGCTGGCGGCGTTGGCAGATTGCGCCGCTTGCACCGTCGCGGTTAAAGCACTTGCCTGCGCGCCAGACCGATCCACCGATGCGGCGGCGGCGTCAGCCATGGCACCGGCTTGAAACAAACCCGCCCCTTGCGCACTTGCCTGTGATTTGGCGGCGTGGTGCCGGGCCGAATAGGCCCCGGCTTCGACCTCGGTGTTTTCTGCATCATGCGCCCATTTTTGAGCCACAGCAGCAGCGGCGGTGGTGGTTTCCGTGCTGTTTAGACCTGCAATCTCGGCCCATACGACGTCATCACTTCCAAGGATTGGCGTGCCATTCACCATCCAGGATGTGCCTTGGCTAACTGTCCCTTGCGATACAAACACCGCTGCAACCGCCAGCTCTGCGCTGCTGTCAGCCCCCGGGCGCACGGCTCCAAGCGCCCGCCGTCTCGACGATATAAATTCCGTTTTGTGTGCCATCACTTTGCCCTGTGACCAGCACCCTGCTTCCATCAGTCAGCACAACACCGTCGACGGTGGCCGCTCTGGACAGGCCAATGTTTTGCGTTGCCGCCGCCGCACCAGAGCTGCCCAAAATCTCGGCGGTGTCCCCAGCCGCCGCGCCCAACATCCGGTGCTCAACACGAATGGACCGGATGTAAATCGCATCCGATCCGGTCACACTGGCCCCGATCACAATCTCGGTTCCGTCGATATCAATGCCCGCCAGTTCGGAAACACTTGGCAGGCCAAAGGACGGACTGGCCTCGCCAATGATTGGCGTCCAGTCCGAAACCACATGCGCCACTGCCAAGGCATCAAGGCCCGGCGCACCATTGACCCGCGCTAGATGTACGGCCATGTCTTCTGCCGGTTCAACCGCAATGATGTGGGCGGCAAAGCTGTCTTCGCCAAGATATGGCCGGTCAACTGTGTCCAAAATCGTCACCAGCCGCGTAGTCCCTATGGTGCCGGACACCTGCGCAACAACCGACGCGCCGATCACGTCATCAACCCCGTCGAACACCCGAAACCGCAGCGCATAGATCTGCCCCGCAATCATCTGAAACTCTTCGTCCAGCTCGGCCGCCGCGCCCTCGGTCAGCACCACCCGCGCCGCAACCTGCGCGCTGTCCAAAACATAATGTGACAGCATCACCATATCGCCGCGTGTGGCGACCCGCGCCGCCCCGTCTTGAATGACCGAAAACCGGTCCGGGCGCAGCGATACTTCATGCATCCGGCGCACCGCTTCGATCTCAACCTCATCGGGATCTGTTTTGCCCTGAATCGACAGCTCTTCGGTCAGATCAATCGGCCCCTCATGCCTCAACCAAGGGATGATCTTCTCGGTGCTCTCCCAACTGTTTGTCTCATCCGAGAACCGCACCCGCAGTGTATCAGGCAGATCGACATAGGTCCGCTGCCCGCGAAACCGGCGGCTGTTGCGCGGCGAGATTTGATCGACAATCACGTCTTGCGGCCGGTCGATAACGACGTTCCACAGCGCGCCATCGCGACGCGGCTATGCCCGCCCGGCCGTGCAAATCGCACTCAGAACAGCGGAAAGGGACTCGTTCGCGCGATGCCTGCGGTCATTCTTCAGGCCCTGCGCTTCGCAACAGGCGTGCCAGTCTTGAACGGCCGGCCAATCGATCTCGTTTGTGGCCGCCGAAAAGGTATAGGCTGGGCTGGCCAGCCGATACCCAATGTAACCGATCTCCGCCAGCGTCCCGAAGAAAACCGCGTTAGGCCCAATGAGTCCCAAACCACCAACCCCGCCAAAGGCAGCACCGGCCAAATGGGTCACATAAGCCGCCGCCTGTATGGCAGCGATACCACACCGCCTGGAATGATCCGGATGATCACAGTAGCGCCGGGAACCTCAGCCGATATCGTCAAAACAGAAACGGCTCGGTGATCGGATTGGCCCCCAGCCAGTTTGACCGCGTGCCATAAAGCAGATGATCGGTGGACAGCCGTCCGGTCGGGTCGGATGAACCCCGCACCGGCGCGTCCCAATCGGCATGATCAACATGCAAGAGCACAACCGAGAACGAGAGTGCAAAAGCCCCCCCTGCAAGGGACCTCCAAGTGGGGGTTCATCGCCCATTAAACACAGCCAGTTTGCCGCCATCACCAGTGGCTCATCTTGGGGTGACAGCAGCGCCTCCCCATCCGGCGCGATCATTGGCCAGCCATCGCTGATTGGGTTGGGCACCCAGAAATACGCGGTGCCAAAGCCCAAAGTCACGTCATGAAACTGATCAAATATCTGCTTTTGCACACGGGTCAACATCATCTGCAAAGACAAGGTCCGAGCCACTGACAAATAGCGGCGGCCATAACGCGACGGGCAGGATTCCGTGCTGCGCGTCGGCTTGCGCAAATCAGCGGGCCATGTGTAAATCATCGCAGCGGCCTCACCGGTGACAGACCAAAGCCCTGCCTTAGCGCCTTTCGCGCAGAGCTGCCCTGTTCATTGATCGATTGGCCCATGCTGTCGTTGATCACAAAGCGTGTCAACCGTCCGCCTTCAGGACCGACTCGTTCTTCTTTGGTCATTTGAGCACCGCTTGATTGGTCAATGAATTCGATCTTGGCTGGAGCCCCGGACAGATTGGCGGCGGCCCCGTTGAACCCGCCATTTACAAAGCCCAAAAGCTTGCCGATAAACCCCACAGCACCGCCTCTGCCCAAACCAATGCCTGATCCAAAAGCGCTCATCGATAGCAGCGCCATCAAAGGCCACTCACCCAAGAGCAAAGTCTGCCAGGCCGCCGCCTCAAAAGATCGGGTGAACTGATCCCAAGCCGAGGCCGCATCTTCACCGCCCCGCGCCAATAACGGGATCAAATCGCTGGCGCTGGAACTCAAATAGTCATGCGCAGCCGCTGTATCGTCTTGAGCCGCCTTTTCTGTCTCCAGCACCGTGATCTTTGCTGCAATCGCTTCTCGCTCGGACGCCTTTCGCATGCGCCAAGGTTTCCCGATTGCGCATAAACACCTCGGCATAGCGGTTTTGCCAATCATAGGCGGAGCCGTCCATATTGCGCGGATCGCCGCCGCGCCGGCCATATTGCATACCGGTCAGTGGAACTTTGGTGTCTTTGCCGGCCATACACTGGGGGCCAAAGCTGGCAATACGCTGCGCCAGTTGCAAACTAATCCCAAGATTGTTGGCCAAAGCCCCCGCCTCGGTCACAGCGCACCAAATCCCCGCCCCGACATCGGTTTGTGACAAGGCTTGGCCGTTCTCAAAAGCCCCGCGCAGCTCTTCTTTCAAAGCCTCGGAAACAACCATCGTGTCCCAAACCTCGTCATAGGCACGCCGCTCTGCCTCAGCCCGCGCCGCGATCATCTCAACGCAATCTTCACCCTACATAAACGCAATCCGCGCCAGCTCGTTTTGATCAAGCATCATCGCCAAAACGTCTTGAGCACAACTCAAAGCCGCGTATGGGCCAACCCGGCTGTCTTGATAGGACCCATAAAGCTTTTGCGCTTCGGACCGAGCCTGCATCGCCTGAACTTCACGCTCAACTAAGACCCGCGAATGACAATACTGCGCTCAGGCCAATTGCGCTTTGCCCGCCTGCCGCGCCGCGTCGGGCTCGCACCCTTTGATCTAGTAGAAACGCAAAAGATAGGCCTCAACAGATTGCAGACGCGCAATCTCGTCTTGAGTGATGCCGCCCGTCAACTGCGCGCCCCCTTTCAAACCCGTCGCGCAGGCGTTCAGCCGCCGCGATCTGGGCCGCCGTCGTGTCATCCACCGCGCCTTGGATATCTTGATACCCGCCAAGAATTTCATTGAAAATCGCGCGCCGCTCTTGCCGCCCCAGCAGCGCCCATCGGGCCAAGCACCTGCGTAATCTGCGTCCCTTGCTGAATCGCCAGTTGCCGCGGGTTTTGGCCCGCCGCCAACATCACGCCAATATCGTTGAACTGAGCCCTAAGATTGCCCACAGATCCGGCTGCGGTGCGTGTCGCGGAGTTTTCCCACTTCCACGGATGCTTGGCTGAGTGTGCCAGAGGCCGCGCGCGCCGCGCCAGAGATTTGGTCAAGCGAGGCTTTTGCCCCTTTGCCGCCGCGACTAACCTCACCCAGTTCTTTGCCCAGCCTCTCAAGCTCAGCGGCGGTGCCTTTGATCTCAACCTTGGCCTGTTTGCCATCGGCCGTCAGGCGTGAATGGAACCGTAGGGTCATATCTAATCCCCGTTCAAGGCCGCTTTGGCCCCCTGTTCAATAAGCTGGAGTTCAGTCCCAAACGCTGGTGTCAGATCGTAACCCGCCAGCCTGAGACCGGTCTAGGCGGCGCTGTAATCTAGCCCAAGCCAAACCGGGGCCGCGCCAAAGACTGGCAAAACCCGCCATTGGCCTCGGATGCGCAAAAACGCATCTGCAGCGGTTTCATGCTCAGGCCAAAGACCTTGATCAGCCGGGCCATTGTCCAAAAGCGCGCGCGGTATCCCCCAAAATTCGGCATCGTCATCAAGCTCTTTTACCGCGCGGCCGGTTTTCCATAGCGTGCCCTCGATGATCGCACGCCCGGCCAGATCAGTTTCCCGTTTTGGCCCCTGTCACCGCTGCGCGGTAGCCGCGCCAAAAGGCGTTTCGCAGATCGGGAAACTCCAAAATCTGGTCAAACAATGCGTCACTGAACGCCAAGCGTGTGCCGCCTTCGCCTTCGCCTTCGCCTTCGCCTTCGCCTTCGATCTCGGGGATGTCTTGAACAATGGCACGCAAGAACTGCTTTTCGCCATCGACACTGTTAAAACCGTGCTCTCTCAAGGCCTTATCCGTCAGCACCCGGAACACCACAGAAAACCGCTGATTGTCAGCAATGCGGCAGGTTTCGGAAAAGGTGCGGTTTGGGGCAAAGACAAACATGTCTGAACTCCTTTGAACGTCTCGGATTTAAGTAAAGGCCGATTAAGTAAAAACCAGCGTCCACTGATCGTTGCCGACCGTGGGTTGCGGTTTAAAGCGAAGCGGGCTTTCCAGAATACCCTGCGCTTCCGTTGGCGCGTCGGGGCGCTGCACCTGCGCCGCTGGCACCGATAAGGTACTGATCCGCCCTGCCGTCGCTTCATGCTGCAACACAAGCGGCAATTTGCTTTGAGCCTGCGCCAGCGCATAGGGAATGAATACTGCCAGCGTCGTTGCCTCGATCTGGCATTCACCGCGTTTGCAGCGCCGGTTGGAGCCGCGTCGACGCCGTAGGTCGCTTCGGGTTTAAACAGCAGGGTTTTCTTGCGTTAGAACTTGGTCATTTACGCCTCCGTCTTTTTGCTGATTTGGAACCTGCGCGGCGCTTGGCCGATTTGGAGTGTTCGGGTGGTTTTTTTTGGATGGAAGGGTCGTCTGGATCAGTTCACCCTCGACGTCTCGCGTGTATTGATCGCAGCCGCTTGGAAGCTTCATGTGGTAATCCTCAGCTGATCGTTGATCCGAAAGTCCGTCAAAAAGGCCAGCGTTCCGCGCTCTTGCGGAACTGGACGCTCTGAGACCAGCTCAAACACGCCAACCGTCTCTGACGGGGCAAGCTGCTAAGCGCCTCGCGGATGTCTTTCAAAAACCCGTCAACCCGACCCAAAGCCCGCCGTCCTGTGGCATCGGTCGATTGCAGCATCGTCATCGCAAAAACGCCCAAACGAATGTCTGGGACAAACAGGCCGGCAGCAGCGCTGGCCTGCAAGCCCGTGGTGCCCGAAGGCAGCACAAAGCACGCCACGCCCCCTCACTGGCCCCCGGCCGTTTTCGCGCAATCACGCAAATTCAGCCGCCAAATCAACCCGGCCCGCCAGCTCAGGAACACAGGTTTCAAGACGGGTTTGAACGGCCGCCAACATCAGATGAAGCCCTTCATGTTTTGCGCCGTCATCGGGCGTTCTCGGTCTGTGACCTGCGCCCCGCCTGCCCCGCGGCTTTTGGGGACAACGCCTAAAGCGTCGAGCTGAACAATACCTTTTGAGATGTCCTAGAGGGTCGCAATGGCGCGTTCATAATCGCGCGCAATCTTCGCCGACGGTTCATACACATGCAGATTGTAAATCGCGATCCGGCGTGCCAAAACACCTAGCGGATCCGGGATGCCCACAATCGGCAACACATAGCGCGCCTTCAGATAGCCATTGATTTCGCCAACAGCATCAGCAATCGCACGCGCCGCCACATCGGTATCAACAACACCCGTGGCAATTTCTGCCCGATCGGTCACATCAACCAGCAGCTTCGTGCCGTAGTGCTCTTCCAGCTCTGATTGCGTGGTGTAGGTCACTTTAGTCTCCGTTGCTAATTTGAGGGCGAACTGCGCTCCTACTTTCCAATATCTCCTGCACCGCTGTCGGCGGCGGTCTATGGGTGCTGACGGGCTTACGCCTCGGACCAGACCCCTCTCGCTGGGTATCTCGAAATAAATAGCCCAGCGGCGGTGTGGCACCGCCGGGAAAGTTCAGCGCCCCCGAGCAACACAGGGCGGCGCTGAGACGTTAGTCAGCCTCAAAGGTTTCAACGCTGAGTTTTGGATCTACAATCAAAGCGGCTTGCTCATCGTCACTCAGTGCATCGTTTGGGATCACAACCGGTTTGGCCAGGCCAGAAGAAACCAGCGGCGGAGGCATGAAGGTCTTGTCCTCCCCCGCTGGTTTGGCTTTGGCCACTGCCTCTTTTATCCGCTGTTCCAGCTTGTCGTCGCCAAGGTTCCAAGTGAACTCTACACCCGAAGCCTTGGCGCGCTCTTCCAGCGCAATGCGTTGATCTGTTTTTTACCCATCGATCTGACCTCACGCCAGCCAAAGCACAACCAGCAATTCAGCCGAGCCTTTCCACTCATTGGTCTCGCCGCCCGCCACATATTCGCTGTTGAGAAGCTTGCGGCCTGCGTTTTCCAAACTGGGCCGCACCACCAACAGATTTGGCCACCCCCAGTGGGCGGCCATAGTCGCCCTTCATTCCCGTCAACGCCGCGCGGGCCGAAGTATAGCTCGCCCCATCCACCGCTTACTTTGATCCCCAAGCCATTTACCAAAACCCAAACCCTGCGTTCATGCAGGCATCCGTGCCGTAGACAAATTCGTTCTCATCAAAAACATTGTCGTCGGTCAGCTTGTCTTTGGCCGTAAACTGAAAGTCCTTGCGCTTTTGCAAGATCAATGGCTTGAGCGCAGGGCTCGTATCCATAAGAAACCACCAAGCCCCAGCTCCACCATCAGTGTTTGCAACTGTTGTGTCTTTGCCATCTTTGCCCAAGGCCGGATGATCAGTGCCGAAAAAGCTTTGACCGTGGTAACAATCGGTGGTTCAGCCTTCCTTCAATAACGCAAAAATCGAGGTGTCAGCATAGTTGCCTGATGACCGGCCCATTTCCGAAAACATCGGCCCGACGATACCAAGATTGTCGGCTTCAACATCATTACGATCCACACCGATGGTCAGCCCGAGTTTCTTTTCCTTATTGGCATAATCATGCTGTTCAGGACTTTGGACAGCCCGCTTGCCGATCCATTCGCGCACGTTAGGCATTTTCCCAACCAGCCATATTTTCCTTCTTTTTTGGCTAGACCGGACCTCGGGGCTCCAATGCGACAGCGCTTCGGCCAGCCCGCCTTTGAAAGCCCCGGAAAAACCGGTACGCAGGGCATTTAGATTTGCAGCGTTAACTAGCATCCGGGGTCTCCTTAAGATGCACTGGTCGGGGTGTCTTCAAAGCGCACCCAGATATTTCCGTTCAGGTCCACGACATCGACGATACCAGCAGGCGAACGAGTGGACGAGCCGTCAGTTTTGGCCACGGTCTGGTCATCAACTGCGAAGCAAACCGATCCAACATCAGCAGACGTGATCTCATCCACTGCCGCCGCATTGGCGCAGGCCAAACTGCCTCCGGAACAATCAGGAGATATCTCCCACAGAACCTGCTGAATTGTCGGCCCGTTCTTCAGTGCGCCCACCACCAACCAGTCCCGTCGCCGTTTGGCCATTGACCAGATCACCCGACGCGTCGCGCATGCCAATTGCACCCGCGAAAATCAATGTCGCGACCACCACACCGGCGGATCGAATTTCACATTCCAAGCGAGGCGTATTGCGGTCCTTTGTTAGCGGAGCCATCATGCACCTCCCTTTTCGTTAAGTGATGCAAGCATGGCCTCTTCAGTTAGGCCAAGCTGGGTTGCAAATGCCGATTGATCAGCCGTCAAAGCTTCGACCTTGCTACCCGAGACTGGCCGTGCATCAGTCGTGTGGGGGGCGGTCCAGTTTTGGCAACATGCTCAAAAAGCTTTTTGCCCGCTCCGGGTTTTCGACATGCAAAGACACCATTTCGTCGTGCTTGCCCGCCGGGACGCCCACGCCGGATGCCATCTGCGCATTGATGCATGTCTCGGCTTCCATTTTCTTGATCTTGGCGGAAAGCTCAGCAGGTTGCGGTGACCCTTTTGATTTTTCGATTGCAACAAGAAACGCTTCCTCGTCCGTGTCCTCGCTCAGCTCCAAGACCTTTGCAATCTTGGAAAATCCATTCCGAAACCTCCGATGTTAGGGATGTGATTTGACCGGTCAAAGCCGGGCAATTGGTCAAAGACCTTTGCTAAATAGTTGCGACACGGGTTTTGACAGTTGGGTCAAACTTCAGAACCGGCGAGAAGCCGCGATAGGCACGGTCCGCCATCAATTCGGATCCGCGCGCATTCCACTGCACCTTGCCCCAGAGACCATTGTCACGGTGCGCCATTTCAATAATGCCATCATATGCAGGCGCGTCGTCGCCCTAGGGACCCGCGCGCAAAGTATAGTGATTGATATCAATAAGGAGCGACGGACCGCTTGCCGCAAAGCTCGCTGCAATCAACGCCTTTGCATTGTAAGGCCAAGGTCCGCGTCCGTCAGAGGCACCAAAAGGTTTGCCCTGAGGTGGCAGCAGATGCAGCCAATTAGGAGCGCCTTCCGCTTGAGGTACTTTCAACGCATCAAGTGCGACGTATGCTAGGGTGTTTGTCATGGCGGCTCTATCGCCTTCAAACGCGCGCAGGGTCTAGCGGTGGCTCAACAAGGGAACCTTGCCATTCGAGTTCACTTCAAGGGCCGCTGTGCGCAGGTTGGGACCTTTGCGAAGTTGGGCCATAAAAAGGTTCACAAGGAACGAACAGCCCAAAGCTGCTGCCCACAAATGTCGACTTTGCTCGTTGCCGTTTCACCAAAGAGGTCGTTCATGAATCTCGCAGCATCAGCGAACTGAATGCGCAGTTCAGGGGTGAGCGGCACGACAATGACACCCGTAAGTTGCAGATTCGATTAAGCAAAATTAGTTTCCCAGAACCAGCGAAAGCGTCGTAGGTTAACCCACGGCAATTGATGGGGGAATACAGCCGGATTGCGTCTTCTCGTGCCTAACGTACAGAAGAATTTGCGCCAATTACCTTACTTGGCGCTGCATCTGGCGCCGGCTTCTAAATATTTTGGCAATCCTAAGGGGATTCCGGACCGGTACGGCTCGAATTAGCTGTGATTGGTGTTGCGCGTGCGTGGTCGCGGCGCTCGGAACTGTTTGCCGAATTTCAACAAGGGACACCCAATTATGCCGAGCATCAATGGACTAACGAACCCATTCGAAAATTCGATCCTGAATTCCAACCTGTCTCAGCTGGAAAAAGAGAAGCAGATCACGAACTACAACAATGCGATCTCTCAGGGCTACGAGCCCCCGGTAGAAGTGCTGGAGGAGATCGCCGCGCTCATCGGATCAGATGTCCTTTCCCCCGAGGCCACCGACCGCTTGCAATTGCTGCAAGACCAGATCATGGCCGAGATTGGCCCAGTTATTACATCCAATGGCGGCGGCGAGGCTGCCGCCCTGATACTGGACGAGGGCACCTCGCTGGTCACCACGGTCACTGCGCTGGATAACTATTCACTGAATGGCACGGATTCATTGACCTTCTCGGTCGTTGGCGGCGCAGATGCGGGGCTCTTCTCGATTGACGCAAACGGCAATCTGACTTTCAACGCGCCACCGGACTACGAAGCCCCTGTCGGCGGCGACAACGTCTATGATGTGGTGGTTCAGGTGAACGATGGCAGCACCCTGTTGGACACTCAGACCTTGCAGATTACCATCGCCGACCTGAACGACACGGCCCCGGTGATCACCTCGGCTGCCAGTGTTACAATTGATGAAAACACCACGGCGGTCACCACCGTGACATCCACCGATGCCGATACTGTCGGCACGGTCACCTATGCCATCAGCGGTGGTGCGGACGAACTGCTCTTTTCCATCGATCCTGCCACCGGCACGATAAGCTTTGTCGATGCTCCCGACTTTGAGGCGCTCGGCTCGGCTGCGGGTACAAACGTCTATGACGTTCAGGTCACCGCCTCGGACGGCATCCAAAGCGATGTTCAGAACCTGAGTGTTTCCGTCGCGGATGTGAGCGAAGGCCCACTGCTGCCCGCAACTTTTGGGGTTACCTTTAATGGGGCCGCTGGCGGCGATCGCGCCGGGATTTATGTATCCTAAGCTGGGGATGTAAATGGTGATGGGGTCGATGATCTTATGATCGGCGCTTATGGCGCTGGTAACAACTATACCGGTGCGGCGCATATCGTTTATGGCTCTGAGACACCTTTTAATGCCACCTTCGATTTGGGCAGTTTAGACGGCACCAATGGCTTTACCTTTGATGGTTTGAACCAGCGCGATTACACAGGCGGACATGTGTCTTCTGCAGGGGATGTGAACGGCGACGGATTTGATGATGTTATTATCGGGGCCTATGGTTCGGATGTGACTGCGTCAGCCGCGGGTCAAAGTTTTGTTGTTTTTGGTAGTGCTGCGCCTTTCGCCGCCTCGTTTGATCCAACCGATCTTGACGGCGTTAACGGTTTTGCCATCAACGGGGTCAATGCCGGTGATGTTGCGGGCATTCGTGTCTCGGATGCGGGTGATGTGAACAATGATGGGTTCGATGATGTTCTTATCGGCGCATATGGTTCAGATACAAACGGATCCAGCTCGGGCACAAGTTATTTGGTTTTCGGCAGCGGCAATCCTTTTGATCCAAGCATTGATCTAGCGAGCTTGGATGGCAGCAACGGTTTCGCGATGAACGGGATCGGGTTTCAAGACCTAAGCGGTCAATCCGTCTCTTCGGCGGGCGATATAAACGGTGATGGGATTGATGACATCCTGATCGGCGCACAATGGGCCGATCCCTACGGTTCTAAATCTGGCGAAACCTATGTGGTTTTCGGTAGTGATACACCCTTTGCCGCCAGCATCGAACTTTCCAGCTTGGACGGCACCAACGGATTTACCCTCAAAGGGGTTAATGCCGATGACCTAAGTGGCGGTGCCGTTGCCGCTGGGGGGGACATAAACGGTGACGGATTTGAAGACATCCTGATCACCGCGCATTGGGCCGATCCCAACGGTTCTAAATCTGGCGAAACCTATGTGGTTTACGGCAGCGATACACCCTTTGCTGCCAGCATGGATTTGTCCAGCTTGGACGGCAGTAATGGGTTTGTCATCAATGGGATCGATGCAGATGATTTTAGTGGGATTTCTGTGTCCTCTGCGGGTGATGTAAACGGCGATGGGTTCGATGATATTCTGATCGGTGCTTTTGGAGCAGATCCGAGCGGAACATTCTCTGGCGAAACCTATTTGGTTTACGGCAGCGACACGCCGTTTAGTGCCAGTATGGATCTGTCGTCACTTGATGGGTCAGATGGTTTTGTCTTTAACGGGATCGACGCAAATGATCGCAGTGGCTATCGGATTTCGGGCGCTGGTGATGTGAACAACGACGGCTTTGACGATATGCTGATCGGTGCTTACCTTGCAGATGCAAATGGCGTTACCGAAACTGGCGAGAGCTATCTCGTTTATGGCGGAGGTGCGGTGCTAACAGCGTTTGACGCCGCCGACGGCGTTTCAGACGGCTCAATCCAGTTGTCAAATCTGGCTTCGGCACCGGAAGATTTCATCGTCTAACTCCACCTAGGCCCTGCGCCAACCAATCCCCAAAGGGGCCGCCCTACCCTACCCCCGCGGCCCCTTTGTCGTTCCACGCAAAATTGCTCCCTAAGAGCCAGTTTGGGATTGAATGGCTGCTTTTCAGAAATTGACCGGAACGCTTGAGATCGCAGCGAAGGTCCGCTACGAGCCGATTGTGTTGAAAAACTCTTCGGTTTCAGCCTGTCGAAGTCAGCTATCGCGTTGATTTATTTTGAATGTCCCTAAGTCGACCACCTTTTATCCGGTGGCGGGCACCATTGGCTTGAGTTTTGCTAGTTTACGGAGGTTTTGGGCGGTAGCAGCGAGGGTAAATTCGTCCTGGACGCCACATGGGCCACGTAATCGGAGCCTGCCCAATCCGAGGATGCGTTTGAGATGTGCGAAGAGCATTTCGACTTTTTTGCGTCGGGCCTGAGCCTTCGGATTGAACTCCGAGTCTGTGCATGCTCGGGCAAAGTCTCTGACAACTTCATATTTCTCTCGATGAACCGAACGCCTTTCAGCGTTAGGGCAGCACTTTGCCTTTAATTCACATCCTGTGCAGTCTGACATCAGGGCTCGATAATTTCTGGCTTTCCAAACTGGCGCATTTCGGGCCGGATCGGAATAGTTTCGCCTCGTGTGCAACATCTCCTTGCCACCTGGGCAGATGTAGCGGTCGTTCTCGTCATCCCAAGTGAAGTCGGACCGCGAGAAGGTGCCGTCTTTGCGTTCACCTTTGTCAAAGACTGGGATGAACGGCAGGATTTTCCGCTTCAGTGTCAACCAAACCAGATTGTCGGCAGCACCATACGCGGTATCAGCGGCAATCCAATCAGGCTTCACACCAAAGCGCTCTTCGGTGCGGTCGATCATCTTGTGCATGGCTCCTACCTCGGCGGTTCTATTCGAGCGGCTGGCGTCGACGTCCATGATGATGCCGTGGTCTGTATCGATCAGATAATTGGTAGAATAAGCAAAGAAAGCGGGGCCCTTGCGGGCTGCTGTCCACTGGCTAGCTGGGTCCGCATGGGCCGTGAACTTGGGTTTGGTCGTCGTGGCCGCACCAAAGGCTTCGTCGTCCAGCGTGTCGAGATATTCTCGCACCGCACGCGGTGCATCATCGGCGTCAGCCATACGGGCGGCCCAGTCTTCGGGATTGCTGGAGTTCTGTTTCTGGACATCTGCACTGATCAAGCTGGCATCGATGGCAAATCCCTGACCGCCCACAAGCCTTTCTTCCATGCAGCGCGCGACTGTCGTCTCAAATACGTGGCGCAACAAGTCGCTCTCACGGAACCTACCATGGCGGTTCTTTGAAAAGCTGGAGTGGTTAGGAATCCGATCAGTCAAATCAAGGCGACAAAACCAACGGTAGGCAAGGTTCAGATGAACCTCTTCGCAAAGCCGACGCTCAGAGCGGATGCCAAAGCAATAACCCACCAGCAACATCCGGATCAGCAACTCAGGGTCGATGGAGGGGCGACCAGTGTGGCTGTAGAAATCTGAAAGATGCGCACGAATACTGCTCAGATCGACAAACCGATCAATCGAGCGCAGCAGGTGGTCTTGTGGGACGTGATCTTCCAGAGAGAACTCGTAGAAAAGCGCCGCCTGTGCCTCCTGCATCGGTCCCATCATCGCCAAATCCCCCAATCAATAAGGGAATTGAATCAGCGATTGACGCTTCGATCAAGCAAGAGTTTTTCAACACAATCAGCCCATAGTGTCCAATTTCCGCTGCGCAGCGAATGTCGTGTGTGGATGGCTCCTGCATAGCAAGACACTTTAGATCTGACTTATGCACCATCATCTCGCAGGTCTTGCTAACTCGTTGTTCTTTCTCCCTTTAGATAGCCTGCGGTGTCTAAGCTTCGTTGCGGGCCAAAACTGCCCCGACGATCCTTGCTGTTTTATTAGCCATAGCGGCGGTTGCGACACGCGCAGGCTTGCGTTCCAAAAATGATATCAGCCATTTACTTGCGCGCTCAGGGTGCGAATTAGTTTGTCGAACGAGCGATGTTATGCCAACGACGAGCAATGAGCGTAAGTATTGATCACCCATCTTGGTGATCCCTCCAAGTTTCTCTTTGCCACCGCTGAACTTGTTTGCAGGCGTCAGACCCAGCCAAGCTGCAAATTCCCGGCCATTGCTGAACTGATGTCCGTCACCAATGCTGGCGCATGATCACGAACGCTGTCACAGCGCCAACGCCTGGGATCGTACGCAACAACCGCACCCGCGCGTCTTCCTTGGCGACCTGCTTCAGGTGGGCTTCGTACCAGCGGATCCGGGCGCAGTCCCATAAGCTGCCCGCAGAGGCTATGGATCACCTCGGTCGCGATATCAGGCAGATCTAAAACTTCGCCTGGCAGTATGTCCTCGGCAAAAACGACGACACGTGCGAGCCCTCTTACAATGTAGACGCCGAACTCAGCGACCATACTACGCAAACCATTGATACGTTTAGTGCGCAGACGGACCAACAGATCCCGTGCGCGGTGCAGTGATAGCAAGGATTGTTGTTCGACAGTTTTGATCGCAACAAAACGCATCTTAGGACGCTTGACGGTCTCTCATATCGCCTCAGCATCAATGGCGTCAGACTTGCCTCGCTTTACATACGGCTTCACATACATTGGTGGGATCAGACGGGCGTCATGGCCAAACTTCGTCAGTTCGCGTGCGCAATGATGCGCGCAGCTGCAAGCTTCCATGCCAATCAGGCAAGGTTCAATCTTCGAAAAGAAAGGCAACAAATGTGCTCGTCTCAAGTGCCTGTAGGAGACGACCTCATCGCTCTCAGTGATCCCATGAACTTGGAAAACATTCTTGGCCAGATCCAGGCCGGTTGTGGTAACTTGCATTGGGCGGCTCCTCCTATAAGCAGATGTGGAAATCCGCATTGCGACGCCGGTTGGAGCAGGAGCCATCCACCCCATCAGCTTTCGACCCGAAGTTAGGAATTAAGGCCGGGCAAGAAAAATCATTGAGCCGCATTAGCAGGTTTCCCCCCAACAAGTGGAGACTGTGCCATCCAATTCGGTGCTGTATTTAGTAGATGCCTTGGCCCGTCCAAATAGATAGTACTGTCATCAACCGCTGCTTGCACACCCACGTCCCCCAACCAACGCGCAACCAAATTCGCAAGCGTTGTCGTCCGGTTGACATCAACCTCATGCCCCGGGGACGTCGACGCAAAGATCGACCCCAACGCCGTCTGCCAGCACCCAACATGTACGCAGATCCGGACGGTCCGACATCTGCACAAGGTTCACGGTTTCGCCGTCAGGCAGGCCAAAACAATGCGCATCTCCTCTTCAGCTGAATACGTCTGCCGAGACTCGCGACGAATGTTTTTGATCACCTTGTTGGCGGCATCTTTCGATGTTTGGGGCTTCTTCGTCACCTCGATCTCCTAGACGATAAGATGAACCAGAAAGCCTCCCTTATTAAAATCCTCAAATCTGTCCAACGGGTGCTGATGTCAGACAGCCCCCTCTAGCGATTGATCTACGTCAATCAGTGGAGAGGTGTTCAATATAATATTCAACAATGTGAATTCGGCGGTCCTTCAGAGTCCGAATACACACCCATTTCGCATCGCGGGGAGAAAACAAAATGACACAGAACACCATTCATCCAACACGGCGCTCAATTCTTAAAGGTATGACGGCCTTGGGCGTAAGCGCAGCCATGATACCAGCGTGGCTCCAACAAGCCCAGGCGATGTTTCAAGATGGCGAGATCGTGAATGCGTCACACTTTGGCGCAGGCTATTTCAAAATCGAAGGTGGCCGCGTTGTGGGAATCCGTCCACATGAGGCGGATTATGTAGCCAACGAGATGGTTGAATCGCTGTCCAGTTGGGTCAATGCGGCTGACCGGGTGCAATATCCGATGGTTCGGAAGGGCTTCCTTGAAAATGGCAAGGACAGCGACCGCACCCGACGCGGACAGGACGAATATGTGCGAGTCACCTGGGATGAGGCCTATGACCTTGTTGCTAGCGAACTGACCCGCGTCAAAGAAGAACACGGCAATAGCTCGATCTTTGGTGGATCCTATGGCTGGAAAACCCCAGGGCTGATGCACCACTCTTTCAACAATCTTTATCGTCTCCTGAACCTGCATGGTGGGTTTGTCGACGATGTGAACTCTTATTCGACCGGGGCGATCCGCGTGATCATGCCCTACGCTTTGGGAGGCTCCTACTCCAATGGCACCGCTTGGCCGAAAACCATCGAGAAAACGGAACTGATCGTCTTCTGGGGGTCCAACCCGGAAACCACCTGCCGCATCGGCTGGTCTGTCCCCGATCACAAGGGGATGAAATACCTGCGCGACTTCAAAGCCACTGGCAAGCCGTCGATTGTGGTCGATCCGATCCACAATGCAACGGCGAAACTGTTGGACAGTGACTGGGTCGCCCCGCGTCAGGGTACCGATGTTGCCATGATGATGGGCATTGCGCACACCCTGCTTGACGAAGGTTTGCACGATCAGGACTTTCTTGATGAATACACCGAAGGCTTTGACCAGTTCGCGGTCTATTTGCGCGGAGAAGAGGACGGAGTCGTCAAATCTGCAGAATGGGCCAGTGAGATCTGCGGCGTTCCTGCGGACAAACTGCGCGACATGGCCCGGCTCATGGCCTCCAAACGCACATTGATCCAAATGGGCTGGTCGATCCAGCGGCAACACCATGGCGAACAGGGGCCGTGGATGGCCTTTACGCTGGCGTGCATGCTGGGATACGTTGGTCTGCCCGGTGGCGGCGCTGATTTCACCATGCACTATGCCAATTCCGGCACGCCCAAAAGCAACGTTCCGGCCTTCCCGGGGTTTTCCGCTGGCGAAGGATCCAAGGATATGCCCGCGCCCATTCCGGTGTCCCGTGTGCCTTGGGTCATGGGCAATCCCGGTGCCAAATACGACTACAACGGCACTGAATACACCGCACCCGATCTGCGGCTGGTTTATTGGGCGGGCGGCAACCCGTTCCATCACCATCAGGAGCGCAACCAGCACCTCGAGTACTGGCACAAACCTGAAACCATCATCGTGAATGAACTGTTCTGGACCGCAACTGCGCGTCACGCCGATATCGTTCTGCCCGTGAGCACCAATCTGGAACGCAACGATATGTCCATGTTTGGGCGCAGCAACAACGGTCTTGTGGCGATGAAGCAAGTGATCGAGCCGATGTATGAATCGCGCACCGATTACCAGATCTTCACCGAAATCGCCAAACGCCTCGGCTACGAAGACGACTATACCGAAGGTCTGGACGAAATGGGCCACCTTCGGAACTTCTACGAAAAAGGGCGGGCGAAGGCGGCAGAGAATGGCGTCGATATGCCCGATTTCGATACGTTCTGGAATGATGAACCGATGCAGATATTCCCGACCAGCAAAGAGGCCGAGGAACATGTGCAGTTCGCAAAGACACGCGAAGATCCGCTCTTGAATCCGCGCGGGACGCCGTCCGGACGGTTCGAGATCTATTCACGGAAAATCGCCGACTACAATTATGACGATTGTCCCGCGCACCCGACTTGGATGGAGCCCATTGAAAGGCTTGGCGGAGCGATGTCGGACAGGTATCCGCTCGCAGTCAACAGTCAGCACCCTGTCAATCGTCTGCACTCGCAACTCAACAATACGGACTTGCGCCATAGCTACGAAGTCGGCGGACGAGAGCCGATCACCATGAACCCGGTAGATGCCGAGGCGCGCGGGCTAAAGGACGGCGATATTGTGCGCGTGTTCAACGACCGCGGTCAGGTCTTGGCGGGATTAGTGATCTCCGAAGAAATCGCTCCGGACCATGTCCGTATATGTCAGGGCGGCTGGTATGATCCTGCCGAACCAGGCGTGCCGGGCACATTGTGCAAACATGGCGATGTCAACGTGCTGATGCCCGACATCGGCACCTCCAAGCTGGCCCAAGGCAACTGTGGGCACACCGCACAGGCCGAAGTCGAAAAATACGAGAGTGACATCCCTGATCTAGGTATTTTCAAACCTATTGCCTGATAGGGACACCCAATTGCCAAAAGAAGTTGGCCGGACGTAACAGCGCCCGGCCTTTTCTTTTTCACAACAAGGCTGCTTCACTCAGATCGAGGCAGGTACAACCAAGACGCTGTAATCTGTTCTTGGACATCAAAGCACCAGATTTTTCTTTCAGGGTTCTGAGGTGTGGTCGATCTGACGGCTTTGATGGCGCTTGCAGCCCTCCAAAGAGTTCCTCGTGTGAGACGGACACAAGCGTTCATTTGTTGGACTTGGGCGGCGACGCTGACCGATGCTATGCAGCAGTCTCGCTGACTGCAGGCCGTTTGATTGGCGTGACGATTGCTTTTTGCGCATTGTCGAACCACGTGTGCAGGGACGTTATATCAGGTTCCAGCCGTGTTGCCGCACCATCACAAAATGTCTGAAAAGCCTCATGGTTCAAGGCATTCACCCCGACAAGCACAGGAATGTCGAGCGACAGGGCCTGTGCAATCACATCGCGAAAACCACAGCCTTCGGCTTCGTGCTTGCCGAATTTGTTGATGATGACCAGATCGGTGGAGGTATCCAAAGTCGACGCAACCAGCCCGACGGATGTTTCCAGAGCGGCTGCATCCAGACGGCACCCTCTCGAGGCAGGGCCGAGAGTCTGAGAGATGCGCAAAACCGGACCATCGGGCAGAACCTTGACGTCCATGTCGCACGGGCCATCGCCGCGTTCGGTGTTGGTTTGCACCGTACCGAGGCATTTGTAACCCTGCGTTTCCAACCTTTCAGCGACGCGGGCCAGCAGCAGGTCCGTATAGCCACGACCGGGCGCCATTGTGTAAGCGATATGCATAGAAATGATCCTTCAAAAAGCCGCCCACCCCGCCAATTCGTACGGCGGGGCGGCCGTTAAACCGCGTCAGCCGTTCGCCATGATGTCCTTTGGCTCATCAAGCATTCTGCGTCTCCTCCTCCGGGGTGATGGAGGTCTGGGCGACCAGCGCAAAAGAACGACCGGATCGGGAAAATCCGGCATCACATGACAGTCACGCCGCGCAAGATTTGGTACCATCCGAGCGGTCGGCGTCCGACACAGGAGGCTGTCATCGCCGCCGAAGGCACTTTGACAGGGTGTTGCCGCCTGCAGTCCGCCCGCCCCCAGAAACACAAACGCAAGATCACTGGCGAAGGTCCTTTCAGCGGCAAGCAGATCCTCTTCCAGACCAACAAGCCACACGAAAAGGCGGCCAAGGGCAGCGCCTTGGTCCGCCGCATCCGTGCAACGCGCGCGCAGCAAAGCCGTAAGATACGCAGCCGTCAATTCGCGTGCCAGAATGCCAGACAGCAAATGATCCGCAATGATCCGGCTGCTGTCCGGCGCTGTCGCCCCCACGATGTTGCGCGTTTCAGTCTTCATGGCCGCGTTCCAGTTCGCGCTGCCGGATCGTGTCGCTCGCATGCAGCTGGAGGTATTTCTGAAGGAACCGGTACTCCTTCTCGTTCAGCGTCACATAGTGCTCCATCGACTGCATGATCCCAATCCATTGATTGGACCGATAATCGTCAGGCTGCATCGATCCGTGACAGCTCGCGCAGGCCGTTGTGAAAAGGTTCGCACCAGTGTCCCAAAGCCTCCTCCGGCTTGATGCCACAAAATCGGGCGGGAGCCAGATATCGATGCTGACAGGGTACCAGGTTACATCAGTTTGGGGATCGATCACGGGTGCACCTACCTCGACCCGATCAACTGCACCTTTGGATAGGACCGCCGCCAGAATGCGATGGCCCATCTCCTCATAGATCAATCGATCTGCCCGCCCTGACCGCCATCCCGCAATCCGGACCCGAAGAGCATCCTGTTCGCGCGCCAGAACGTCCAGCCGCGTCGCAGCAAAAACAGTTCCCGCACCCTCTGCATCGGCGCTGTCGGGTGGCTGTGTATAAATTGCTTGCTCGGCAGTCGAAAACAGACTCGCGCCGTCTTCGCCCTGAACCTGCACGGCCATCTGGGCGGCAAGAATACCGTCGGCGTCTGCAACCAGCTCCGCATTCGCAGCAAAACCGCTCATGCCGATGCCGCAAAGAACGCATCCAATGAATATCCGCGACATCACTGACGGACCGTTCCCAATTCTTTTGATAGAGTATTGATCCATCGAGTGCCTAGCCTTTGTGATCCGCGATGAGAGGCGAGGAAAACAATCAAAGCATCCTGCGCCGGTTTGGGAAATGCTAGGGACACAGGGTCTGACGGAGTTGATATTTATCAATCTGGTTGGATTTCGAACACGCGATCTAGGTCGATGACTTGCGTCACTGGCGCTGCTTAGCAAGCGAATGGTCTTGTCGACTGCCTGTCACAGCCATGCTTCGATACGGGTCACGCGCCTCAAGTCCACCTCCCGCGGGACACTGAAACCACGCCGCGCTGAAAAGGCTGCTCGGGTAGCGGTTGACTGATGTCTCAATGTTTTGTTGGGGGGCGCTGACGATGGCTGTGAGGTCGCCGGTCAGGTCGGCGCGCGGCTCGATCTGGTTCAGGTTGCAGGTCTCAATGAGCGACGCGAGCATGACCCCATTTTGCGCGCCGGCGTCGTGACCGTCGAAGAGCCCATGTATTCTTTGCAGAGCTATAGGACGGATGGTTTGCACGGCCGCGTTGCTTTACATTTAGATGCGGTGCGCGTCGCGGACACGACCCGCGCTTTCCGAAATGAACGGTTGGTTTTGCATTCCGCCACGTTTGTATGCGCCTCAAGTTGCCTGACGCGCGCGAGATAGCTGATCATGGCCAAGGAGCACAACGCGAAGCGATAGCCAGCAGAGGTTCCGCGATTTGGCCCCTAGCTACAAATTGGTGTGCTTTTCCAGTTCTTGACATCCTCTGCGCGTCACTGGACGCCACCTTTCTTGGAAACCCAAATTCTAAGGTATCTCCTGCACTTCAGCTAGAACACGGAAATGGACCTGTCGCGGTTTGATGCCGCTCCTTTGATAGCATTTACTGCAGCAAAGGAGACGGGCTATGGGACTGAAACGGACGGACGAATTGCGCCATAATGCGGTGCGTATTGCACTGACAAGCGGGCTAACGCGCAGGGAAGTAGCTTACGATCTGGGTGTCGGCATGTCGACGCTGAACAAATGGATCACAGCACACAGAGACACCGATGTGGTGTCGAAAGAGGACATGCTTCGCTCAAGAGAATGACCGAATTCGGCGCGAGAACCGGCTTCTTAAGGAGGAGAGGGAGATCCTAAAAAAGGCCACCCAGTTCTTTGCGGGCCTAAAGCAATGAGATTTAGGTTTGTAGAAGAACACCGGGCCAACT
>NZ_QKMF01000015.1 GCF_003208435.1 Pelagimonas varians
GCCGCTCCGCCTGAGCGCCCCAGAACCCGTCCGGGTCACTCATAGATTGTGCGTACATCTCATTGTACTGCGCAAGCGTAACATTCGCATTGGCGGCGAGATCCGCAGAAGGCGCATAGGTTGTAGCGGCCTCTTTGGATGTATTCTGATCGGTCATGGATATCTCCTCCCAGTAAAAGTCCCGTTACGGCACGTACTTCCGTCACGTCACCGTGTTGATCGGAGCATAGGGTATTCTGAAAACTTTTGTAGAAAATAAGCAATATGAAAGGGTTATCTGTAAATTATTTTCAAGGCAGGTGTACTAATTGTAAATGAATTTTCGAACTGCCTGCTAACCCCTTCGTTTTGCTGGATGTGTTCAAATTCTGTTTGCGCAAGCAGTCCTTAACCTGTTCAAGACTTAATGCACGGTCTAAGACCTACGTAGTAGTGGGTACGGTGTGGCAAAGTGCTGCGGTTCAAATCTGTTGAGCGCTAACAGGTGTTCATTCGACCTTAAGGCGAATCTCGCTATTTTGACTTGAAAGCGTTCAAAGACGTACTAACGGCGTCCTTAAAGAGGGCGAAGCAAGGTCGTCTGGCTAGGAATTCTGACGGGTTTTTCAGCGAGACGGCTGAAAAAGTGGGGCCGCGTATTGTCCGGAACTGCGGTGCGGTCAGTTGAAACCTATGAGGTTGAGCCTGTCGATTTCCCGATAGTGGCGGAAAACCTGAACTTTGACGCATGGTTTCCTGCGACGAACAGGCGGGTCCACCTATATAAGCACTTTGTAAGCGGGATCCCCTCTGGAACCTTAATTGATATGAAAAAAACCGGTTCCGTGTTGCTTTGATCTTCAGAGCAAGGTGGGGAATGCAGGCTAAAAGCCGCGTTACAAAAGGTTCACTTTACGAATCTCAGAGATTTCCGTATTTCCGGAAATATGGAAATAATAGCGATCTCTCAACTTTCAGCCTTGGCAAACGACCGCCGCCTAGCAGTGTTTCGATTGTTGATGCGGCGATATCCTGATGCTGTATCGGCTGGGGACATTGCCCAAATACTGGACTTGCCGGCATCCTCGCTTTCGGCCTGTCTGACCCATTTGCGCCGCGCCAATCTGGTGTCCCAATCGCGGGAGGGGACATCATTGTTATACAGCGCTCAAACAACAGCTGCGTCGCAATTGATAGACTATCTTTCCGCGGATTGTTGTCGGGGGCGGCCTGAGCAATGCCTCGCTTCTGCAACATTGGGGGACGGAGCCATGCCGCGCAAATTCTCTGTTTTGTTTATTTGCACAGGCAATTCTATCCGATCCATTTTCGCAGAAACCCTTTTGCGGAACGAGGCAGGTGACCGGTTTGAGGTGTTTTCTGCAGGCACCAGCCCGCAATCCGATCTGAACCCCATTGCGGTCGATCTATTGCAGGCCAAAGGGTACGATATCAGTGGCCTTCGGGCGAAAAACATAGATGAGTTTCGCGGTGCAAACGCACCGGATTTTGATTTTGTCCTGACAGTCTGTGACGGGGCGGCAAACGAAGAATGCCCGTCGTGGTCGGGCCAGCCCGTCAGCGGCCATTGGGGGCAACCGGACCCCGCCAAAGCCACAGGAACCGAAGCCGAAAAACACCTGGCCTTTCAACAGGTATTCGGCGCGCTCCAAAACCGCATCCGCGCATTTGCCGCCCTGCCATTTGAAACGTTAGACCGTGCAAGTTTGCAAAACCGCATCGACGACATCGCTAAAACGAAAGACTGACACATGACTAAATATGCAATCAACGGCTTGGGCCGGATGGGCAAACTGGTTCTCAAGCCGATGCTGGACGCCGGAGCAGAGATCGTATGGATCAATGATGCGGTTGGTGACGCGCCCACTCATGCGCATCTGCTTGAGTTTGACACAGTGCATGGCCGCTGGGACGCTGAGTTTTCCAGCGATGAGGACAGCATCACAGTCAATGGCACCCGCATTCCGACCTATCAAACCCGCGATCTGGCAGATCTACCGTTGGCGCAGGCGGATGTGGTTATTGATTGCACGGGCTATTTCAAAACCGATGCGTTGATCGCACCCTATTTCGAGGCCGGTGTCAAAAAAGTCGTGGTCTCGGCCCCCGTCAAAGACGGAAACGCGGCCAATCTGGTCATCGGTGTCAACGACGACATCTATGACCCGGCGCATCACCGGATTATCACGGCGGCCTCGTGCACCACCAATTGTTTGGCGCCTGTCGTCAAAGTCATTCACGAAGGCCTCGGCATCAAACACGGGTCGATGACCACGATCCACGATGTCACCAACACCCAAACCATTGTGGACAAGCCGCACAAGGACCTGCGCCGGGCAAGGTCTGCGCTTAACTCCTTGATCCCGACATCGACGGGATCCGCCACTGCGATCACCTTGATATACCCTGAGCTTACAGGAAGGTTGAATGGCCATGCTGTGCGGGTGCCTTTGCTCAATGCGTCGCTCACCGATTGTGTGTTTGAGGTCGAGCGCGAAACCACAGTTGAGGAGGTCAATGCCTTGTTCAAAGCCGCCTCCGAAGGTGATCTGAAGGACATTCTGGGTTATGAAACCCGGCCCTTGGTGTCCACGGATTACGTCAATGATCCGCGCAGTTCGATTGTGGATGCGCCGTCGACTATGGTTGTGAATGGCACTCAGGTGAAAATCTACGCGTGGTATGACAATGAATGGGGCTATGCGCACCGTTTGGCGGATGTGGCGCAAAAAGTCGGGGCTTCGCTCTAAGCGGCTAAGAGAAAACTCATGACACAGACAGATACCCGCCCTCAGGGGATAGCGGCCTATATGGCCGTCACGGCCGCCTATTGGGCCTTTATGTTGACCGATGGTGCACTGCGTATGTTGGTGCTGCTGCATTTCCATACGTTGGGGTTTTCGCCTGTCCAACTTGCCTATCTGTTTGTGTTGTATGAGGTGGCGGGGGTCATCACCAACCTGTCGGCAGGTTGGATTGCAGCCCGCTTTGGGCTCAGTGCGACGCTCTATGCCGGGCTTGGCCTTCAGGTGGTTGCATTGCTGGCGTTAACGCAACTTGACCCTGCCTGGGGGATAACTGCATCGGTTGTCTTCGTGATGGCTATTCAAGGGCTGTCCGGCGTTGCCAAAGACTTGTCCAAGATGTCGGCCAAATCTGCGGTCAAACTGCTGGCACCAACAGGGCAGGGCGGATTGTTCAAGTGGGTGGCACTGCTGACAGGCTCTAAAAACGCCGTCAAAGGATTGGGTTTCTTGCTGGGCGCGGCCCTGCTGGGATTTGCCGGATTTGTGCCTGCGGTCCTTGGGATGGCGGCGGTTTTGGCTGCCGTGCTGCTGGCCGTGATTTTACGTATGCCGCCGGGCTTGCCTGCCGGTAAAAAAGACGCCAAATTTCGCGAAGTCTGGTCAAAGGACCGCAACATAAACTGGCTGAGCTTTGCGAGGGTGTTTTTGTTCGGCGCGCGCGACGTGTGGTTTGTCGTCGGCATACCGATCTATTTCTATGCTGTCTTGTCGGATGGAACCGAAGAGGGCAATCGCATGGCCTTTTTCATCATCGGCAGCTTTATGGCGGTTTGGACCATTCTATATGGGGTGGTGCAGGGGGCCGCGCCAAAGCTGCTGAGGGCTTCAATTCGGTCCGAATATGAGCTAATCTCTGCAGCCAGAAACTGGGCGGCAGGGTTGATGGTTGTCCCCGTGGTGCTTGCCGGGCTGATCTGGGTAGCAGGCGCGCCAGCCTTGTGGCTGACCACACTGATAACGATTGGACTGTTGGTCTTTGGTGCGCTGTTTGCTGTTAATTCTTCCCTACATTCCTATTTGATATTGGCCTTTTCCAAAGGGGATCGTGTGACGATGGATGTCGGTTTTTACTACATGGCGAATGCGGCTGGCCGATTGATCGGCACAGTCCTCTCTGGCCTCAGTTATCAAGCCGGTGGTTTGTCTTTGTGCCTGTTGGTTGCGGCCGCAATGCTTGGAATCAGCGCTTTTGGTGCCGGAAAACTTCGCACGTCCTGACACGTTCCCCGATTGCTGAGGCGATGCTTAATTCATGAGCGGAACTTACTGAAGTTTTTGCATTTTTGCGACATTCCGTCTGCAAAACCGTCTGAGAACATCAATTATCTAGAAACAATAGGAGCGCGTAGATAAACTTGTGGTAGTGTTGTTTATCTATCATTCGGCTTAGGCGGTTGCGCTTGCGGTAAAGGATCGTTTCCAAAAGGAATATTGGGCAATAAAAAATGAACAAAAATAATGATGTTCCCCAGTTTCCGAAGCGTTCAGCGAATAGGTCGGGTGACATTTGTGGGTGCCGATTGTGGCTGTTGGGCTTTGCCTGTTCATAAAAGAGATGGCCGTGTTTGATAAATCCAAAGCCGTTCGAAAAATACTACCAAGCCCTTTGCGGCAGCGCCTGCGTGCTTTGATTTTGTTGGCGGCAGTGCCAAGTGCTGCGAGTATTATCTTCTTTGGATTCAAAGACTACGAGGCGTCGATCCATCAAAACGCAATGTACTCTGCGAGGATCACACATGAGTTGGTTTTAACTCAGCAGACGTTGATTTCCGAAACGCTCAGTTTTTTGCAAAAACTGGCCGTTGATGAGACTGTTCAAGATCCCTCCGATCCGGCCTGTAGTGTGTTTTTGTCTCATATTTTGCAGCTTTCGGACCGATACCAAAACCTCGGAATTCCTGGGGCGAACGGTGATTTACTGTGCACGGCCATACCGCTTGCACAGCCGGTAAATGTGGCGGACCGTCCTTATATTCGCAAAGCTTTGGACCAAGGGGTGTTCAGTGTCGGTAGCTTTCAAAGCGACCGTGCTGCTGAGGTGATCAGCGTGAATTTTGCCTATCCAGTGATACCCGACGGGCAAAGGGAGCCGGTTGGGGCTGTCGTTGCCGTTCTTGGGCTGGAGTGGTGGAGCAAGCAGTTGATGCGATTGGAGCTGCCGGACGGAACCAAGGCGGCGATCACCGACCGCGAGGGCAAAATAATTGCGATCCACCCGTCGGACGAAACCGCACTGGGGAAAGAACTGGCGTCTCAAGCGGCTTTTTCAAATCCGCCCGTCACTGGGCCCGAAGGCGAAATGGTGCAAGGAGACGATGGAATTCGGCGGGTTATGTCCCGTAGCATCTTGTTCCAAGATGGCGAAGGTCAGCCAATTGAGGTCAGCCTCGCCTTTCCAGTTGAGCAGGTCCTCGTAGAAGCGCGCCAGTCAGTTCTTATTCGGTTGGCCGTTTTGGGGAGCCTTCTGGTTCTCTTCAGCAGTCTCGCTCTTCGCATTCTGGAAGGGCAGGTTATCAGACCGCTTGGTGCTTTGAATCAAGCTATACTCGGATTTGAAAAAGGTCAGATCGAGGATCACATTCTCGAAGCCCAGACCTCGAAAGTTTCGGATTTTGAACAGATTTCGAGCAGTTTTCGCCGAATGTCTCGGGCGCGTCTCGCAGCGGAAACATCGGAACGGGAACGCTTGCAGCAACTTCAGGCTTTGCTGGATGCTTTGCCGGACAGCTATTTCCGTCTCAATCGTGACGGAGTTATTCTGGAATATAGTGCAACCGAGGCGGCAGACCTGCTGATGCCACCGGAACAGTTTGTTGGCCGGCGGGCTGCTGATGTTTTGCCTGCGCCTGCGTTGAAGCTGTTTGATGAAAACATGAAGCGGTATCATGAGACCGGACGGGCAGTCTCTTGGGAGTATGAGCTGGAAATCAACGGACATCGGGTTGATTTCGAAGCGCGTGTTCGTCCGATTGGGGATGGCGACGAGATGGTCCTCGTGGCGCGCAATATTTCGGAATTGAAGCGTGCACGTGAAAAAATCCTGTTGCAGGCACGCACCGATTTTCTGACACGGTTGCCAAATCGGGCAAGTTTGACCGCGGAACTGGACGCTGCGGTTGATGATGCAAACCGCAATGACCAACAGTTGGTTTTGTTGTTCGTTGATCTCGATGGATTGAAACAGGTCAATGATCGTCTGGGGCATGCAACCGGAGACGGTCTTCTTAAACTGGTCTCACAGCGGTTGCGCGGCTGTCTAGGCCCAAGGGATTTCGCTGCGCGCCATGCGGGGGATGAATTTGTGCTGTTGTTGCGGGGTGACGATCCTGCTGCCCGCGCCAGAGCGGCAACCTTGCGGGTTTTGGCCGCCATGCAACGGCCATTTGTGGTTGGTGCAGAGACTGTCCATATTTCCGCGTCCATCGGCTCGGCAATCTGCCCGCAGGATGCCAAAACACCGCAGGCGCTTTTGAGTGCGGCGGATCAGGCGATGTATTCAGCGAAATCAAGTGGTGGCGGACGAATTCATCTATTTACCCCTGAAATCGGATTGCGAAATGCCAACCGTATCCGTCTGATGGATGACCTGCACGCCGGATTGATCAAAGATGAATTCGAACTTCACTATCAGCCTATTGTGGATCTGAAATCAGGGCGTGTCGTCCTTGCCGAAGCCCTCCTGCGTTGGAACCATCCCGAACTCGGCCAATTGGCACCGGACCGGTTTTTACCGCTGGCGGAAGAGGGCGGGTTGATGGTTCAGTTGGGGGATGCTGGGCTGCAACGGGCCTGCAATGACCTACCGGCGTTCCGCAACCGGTTTGGCGAAGGGTTTCAGATTTGTGTCAACCATTCCCCGTCCGAACTGAGCGCCCGCGAGCATGGCAAGGGGCTGGACTGGGCCAGTTACATCAAGGCAAACACACCGTCTGATGCGTCGATTATGGTCGAGATCACCGAAGCGGCGCTGTTGGATCCAACTCCGTTTACCCTGTCCAGTCTCAGAAGCTTCCACGATGCGGGAATCGAGATTGCATTAGACGATTTCGGGGCCGGGTACTCTAGCTTGCTCTATTTCTTGAACAACGAATTTGACTATCTCAAAATTGACCGGGAATTTGCGCAAAGCGCCCCCGAAAGCCAACGGGCTGTTGCGCTGTGCGAGACCATTTTGGGCTTGTCCAACCGGCTCGGAAGTCGCGCGATCGCAGAAGGCATCGAACGCGAGTCACAGCTCAGGTTTTTTCAAAACCGCAATTGCGCCTTAGGGCAGGGGTTCTTGTTTTCCAAAGGCCTGTCCCGACGACAACTTCTTGAATTCACGCAGGTTGTAGACATTAAGTAGCCGCGGCGGAGTTGGGGGCTGGGCAGTCAAATGTCGCCTGGCAAGCCAATGCCGTAAGATTTCAGATGTTTGGATAGATCGCGCGGAGCGATGTCGATGAGCTCAACATGATGGGCCGGGACCGACCAGACAAATCCGGTGGATGTGTTCGGGGTGTTGGGTTGGAAAATCAAGACATCGCCGTTTGCCAGTTTTGAGATTTCAAATCCCAAAGCGCGTTTGTCAGCAGGATCCCCGATCCAGACAACTTTCCAGTCGTCTTCGAAGGATTTGTTCCCGACAGAGTCAATGAAGCCCTTTTTGGTGAAGTGGTATGTCGGGATTGCGCGTGTCAGAAACTGGTCCATCTTTGCGACTTTGGCAGAAATCAGGGAACTGCGGGCAATGAGGCCGGCGGTATAGCACACGGCGATCACGGCGAATGCAGCCAGAATGTTGGCCAGCGCAATGCCTCCGAAGGATTCAATGGGGAACAATTTGCTGATGGGGGCCGCGACTTGCAGCGCAATTCCATATGCCTTGCCTAAGATCAGCAAGACAAAGATTATGGGAACGAGAAAAATTATTCCGCCGATAATGGTCGTTCGAAGGCCATTTAACATTCTTGTTTCTCCTGCCAGCCGCTCGTACAGGCATCTTTATGAAACAATACCGCCCTCGGCAATGCCAAGATGACCGACCGATGTGCGGCTTGCAAGCCGCGCGGCTTGGCTGATCTTGCACACAGAGACTTAAGGTGAATACATAAGTCAAACGCCCTCAGACGAGATAGCTATGTCCCAGATCATTTTACACAATTACCCTCAATCGCCAGTTGCTGAAAAAGCCAGAATTGCACTGGGTATCAAAAATCTGGCGTGGTCCTCTGTCGAGATCCCGCGACTGCCACCCAAACCGATGTTGACCAAATTGACAGGCGGGTACAGACGCACGCCCGTTATGCAGATCGGGGCGGATATCTATTGCGATTCGTCCTGCATTCTTGCCGAGCTTGAGCGGCGCGTCCCATCCCCCACATTTTTCCCGACTTCCGACACGGGGTTGGTCATGGGGCTCAGCCGATGGATCGATGGGCCGATGTTTGATCTAACCGTCAAGATTGTTTTGGGCTCTGCCGGTGACGATCTGCCGAAGGATTTTGCCGAAGATCGCGGACGCCTTTATCTGGGGGCAGATTGGGCCGAAGGCCTGAAAAAGGCCCACGAGAACCTTCCACACCTTGCGTCCCAAATGCGCGGTCCGATGTCTTGGTTCAACAGCCAGCTTTCTGATGGGCGCAGATTTTTGCTGGGTGAAAATCCGGCTGCTCTTGATGCGCAGGTCTACCATTTGGTGTGGTTTTTGCGGGGCCGTTGGACGCAGGGGCCCGAGTTTCTAAGCGAATTTCCCTTTTTGGAAAAGTGGGATGCCAATGTGAAGCAAATTGGCCATGGTCAAGTATCGGATCTGTCCGCAGAAGAGGCGATAAAACAGGCCTCTGAATGTGAGCCTCTTGGGTTGCAACATGACGACAAAAACGATCCGCAAGGCTTGGCTGTCGGCACGCCAGTTGTTGTGTCTCCTGATCTTGATGGCGGTGAACAACCCGTCGAAGGCACCTTGGTTTATGCCAATTCAGATCGCTTGGTGGTCCGGCGCAATGATCCCGATTTAGGATCAATAAATGTACACTTCCCACGGATTGGGTATCGGGCCAAAGTCTTGGACTAAAGCCCGTCAGACCCATGGCGCAGGGGCGGTTTTAACGCGGCTGGACGTTTCTGTTTCGCCGCTTTGATGGGCATCCAGAATGCACCCATGGACACATCTTGCCGCCACATTCAATCCAATGTGGCGGCAAGATTGATTTTAGAATGTCACGATCACATACCCGTTGCCGGAACTTTGATAGTAACGCCCACCGCAATCCCAAACGGCATACCCGTAGACGGTTGCACGCACGCATGTGGCGCTTGGTAGGGAGTTATAGTAAGCACCGCGCCGCATCGCCCGTCGGTTTGTGCGCCGGGCCACGCCTGCGATGCTTCCAGGTGTTAAAGGACGTCCGATTTCCGCGGAAACCGGCTGCGGGCCGAAGGTGCCGGATGCCAAAGAAACAGGATCTATTTCGAAGGTGAAGGCCGTGGCCAGTGCCGCAATCAACGCGAATTTATTGATGATTTTCATAGCTTTTACTCCGAAATCTCGCTGATGTTGCCCGCGGCGTCGATCTCGAACGACGAAAGCTCGGTAGCTCCGGACGGCGGAGCAAAGGTGAACGTCGCCTCGTCGGCCATCGGCTTTGTGTTCCAGTTCGACATAAGGATAGAGTATTCCGGCCCTCCGGCGATAAGTTTACTGGTAATCACATATTGAACAGGCAAAGGGGCATCGCCGTCTTTGACCCACAATTGCCAATCAACGTCATCGCCGCGAAACGCCAGATGATGGACATCTTGCCCCCCGATTGTTGTCATACCGACATGCACACCGGACAGAACATTGGCCGAACTGGGATCAAGCGGGGAGTTTGACAAAAGATCAGCCCCCGGCACATCGAAACCAATCAGATCCCTCACACCGGCAACCCCGTCGTCAATCGTCGTGGCGGGCAGTTGCAGATAGCGGTTTATGTTTTTGCCAAATACCGTGAGGGTGTCGCCATCAAGGATGAACTCCATGTTTGCCAAAGCACCGTGGTTTGTCACACGAAACTGGCCCGGCCTGTTGACCGCAATACTGCCTGATCTGGCGAGCTTCAACTTCTGACCGTTTTGAGTGATGGCATCTGTACTTGCGTCGAAGTCCACAGAAAATGCGGACAGCCCGGTCAAATACGATGACATATTGGTCAGGACGGTGGTTGCATCGGCGTCAATGTTTGCAGAATCCACGTCGGCCGTTGCGCTGACTGCTGCGCAGCTAAATATCAGCGCGGTGGCCAATCTTTTCGGCCCCCGAAGTGATTTTTGGAAATCTGTATCTCTCATAGTCGTCGCTCCGAATGATATGAAGCAAAGCCTAGAGCTTTCCCGTAGTTATAAAAGATGCCATTTCGCCATCGGAACTTATTCGCCATATTGCTGTGAGTGAGGGGGAGGCCGGAGGCGTGTTGAAACGCCGGGGCACGTTTTCTTTGCGGAAATCACTTCTCTGACTGTCAGGATCCGGAGTTGCCGTAAGGTAAATCAAAGGTTGCGTATTGCTGTGGGGTGCTAGAGGCTGATCCAAATTTTAACCGGAGGAACCACTATGAAGTACTTGTCTCTCATTGCTGCGACTATGCTGGCAGCAGGGCCGGCGCTGGCCGACGATCAAAGTGCCGATGATGTGGGCTGGCACATTGTGATGACGGTGAATGCCGGTATGGAAGATGCGGTCCTGCCGCTTCTGGACCAGATGGTGTCAGCGACCAAAGCCAACGAACCGGGTGCTCTGACTTATGACTATATGGGTGCCGGAGACCAAGTGCATATTGTCGAACGCTATGCTGATAATGCGGCAGCGATGACCCATATGGGGAATTTCGGCGCAAACTTCGCAGAAAAGTTTTTGCAAACGTTTTCGGTGAATTCGGTCGCGGTTTATGGTCCGGCAGGGGATGATCTAAAAGCGGTTTTGGAGCCGTTTGCGCCAGCCTATATGGCACGGCTTAGCGGCTATACTCGCTGATACAAGCTGATTGAAAAGGCAATTGCCTTTGATTTGAGCCACTTTTGCCACCGGGGAAACCCTGTTTTCGTTTTCCCGGTGACGCATATATTTCATATCACGTTTATGTTTTGGGTGGATTTTGGACTGCGCCGCTAAATCCTGCTGTGCGAAGAATTTTCAGATCGTTTCAGTGTGCTGGTTCTCTCGATAGAGAAGGATTGGTTTGGCCAGCGGTTCAAGCACTGGCAAAAGCTATGGATTGATCGGTTGTGTGCGTCGCCAGCCTGCTTTGTCCATCAGGTGACTGAACGTCCTATCCCAACATGATCCACTGACAAACGCCTCCGCGCTTGTAATTGGTTTCTCGGACAACGCGGGGTGTGATCCTTGGCCCACGGCGCGGCCAGATCATCGCAAGTCACAGGGCAGCCTTTGGTCCAGCGATTGCGCAACGCAACACGGTCGGCGCGCCCAAGGTCTCCTGATACGCGCCGTGGATCGTTCCGGATCTCGATCGGAAGGATGTGCTGCGCAATTCGTCAAAATCCATTCGGCCAAGTTGACTTGCACCATCCACGCGTCCCGTGGTTTATAGATGATTGCCATGCGGATGAGTCTTTCGTTTGCACACAGTGTCATCGGTGTTTGAATGTTACATTCTCGTCTGCGTTGCCTTCGCAAAACGGCACCATTAGGACTGCGTTATAGAGCGCCTCAATTCCAGTAAGCGGAAAGCAATCTGTTGATAGACAACAATAAATACACAGCTGTCAGTTCAGCGCGCCTGTCAGTGGCACCGATGATGGATTGGACGGATCGACATTGCCGTTATATGCACCGTCTGATCAGCCGCCATGCCCTGCTTTATACAGAGATGGTCACGGCACCTGCCTTGGTTCGCGGTGGGGCATTGCATTTGTTGACCTATAGTCCCGAAGAGCATCCGGTTGCGTTGCAATTAGGCGGTTCGGACCCGAAGGAGCTGGCTCAGGCGGCCAAGTTGGGTGCGGATGCCGGTTATGACGAGATAAATCTGAACTGTGGCTGCCCGTCGGATCGGGTGCAATCAGGCACGTTTGGTGCGGTTATGATGAAAGACCCGCAATTGGTGGCCAATTGTGTGTCCGCCATGCGCGACACTGTCGATGTGGATGTCACGGTGAAATGCCGGATTGGTGTAGATGACCAAGACCCGGAGACAGTTTTACCGGAGTTTCTGAGCTCTATCGCGGATGCGGGGGTGACGCGCGTCACCGTTCATGCCCGAAAGGCCTGGCTGCAAGGGCTTAGCCCCAAAGAGAACCGGGAAATCCCGCCATTGGACTATGATCTGGTGATGCGGATGAAGGCGATGTTTCCCGATATGCATGTGTCGATCAACGGCGGCATTGATAATCTGGACACCGCTCTCGATCTTTTGGACCGCGGCTTGGATGGCGTGATGATTGGCAGGGCGGCCTATCACCAGCCTTGGGATGTTTTAAGCAAGGTCGATGCGGCTGTCTTCGGTGGGGGATCCGACAAAACGGCTCAGTCAGTGGTGGTTGAAATGCTGCCCTATATTGAACAACACCTTCAATCCGGCGGTCGGTTACATCAAATTACACGGCATATGCTGGGGCTTTTCGCAGGTCAGCCCGGTGCGCGCAGATGGCGGCAAATCCTGTCGACAGGCGCGAACAAAGACGGGGCAGGGCCAGAATTGCTTGAGGTTGCGGTTGCCGCGATCAATGAGGCAAAGCAGGCCTCTGTTCAGGCTATGTGAGCAGTTGTGCGCGAATCAAAGCGTTTTCCCGCACCTATTTCCCTTCATTTTTGAAACAACGGGCGTCGGATTTTGGATTTCTTCCGCAAACCTAGCCCTGTTTGGGAAACAATCGGAACCTCAATCAATCATTATATGTTGTTGACGCAACGCTGGTAAAAAAAAGTCCAATCATTTCTAAAAGTATACTAGAAATTTACCTCTTTGAAGGGGGCTGCCATGATTTGGTTTTTGACGCTTTTTCCGTTGCTTTTGTTGACCACGTTCATTGGAGACGACTCCGATGATGACGATAATGATGACTCATCATCAGATCAGAACACAGATGAGCCGGACATCGGGACGGACGGCGACGATGTGCTGTCCGGAACGGATGGTGACGACATTATACAGACGCTCGGCGGGAATGATCTGGTCTATGCAGAGGGCGGAGACGACACAGTATCTGGCAATGGCGGCGATGACACTCTGCATGGCAATCAGGGCGACGACTCTCTGGCTGGAAATCTCGGTGAGGACCGGCTTTTGGGCGGAGACGGCGATGACACGTTGTTGGGGGGAGGCAATGACGACAAGCTGGATGGTCAGAACGGCGAAGACCTGTTGTTCGGTTCGGATGGTAACGACCTTTTGAGGGGAAGCGAAGGGGAGGATACGCTGAACGGCGACAGCGGCCATGACACGCTGAAAGGTGGCACCGGGTCCGACATTCTGGATGGCGGCGCAGGGGATGATAATCTGGACGGCGAGGCTGGCGACAATACCCTGTTTGGCGGCGCAGGCGATGACACGCTGGAAGCCATCGAAGGCGCGAATGTGCTTGAGGGCGGCGATGGTGATGATGGTCTGCTGATCGCTGGGTTCACTCTGGACTTTGCCTCTGACACCTTGGATGGCGGTGCCGGAAATGACACGCTGGAAGCCGGCGCTGCGGATGATCTTCTGTTCGGAGGGCTTGGGTCGGATTCGATCAACGGAGGCTCGGGCAATGACCGGTTGGAGGGCGGCGCAGAAGGCGTGCAAGAGGAAACTGCCGATGGCAATGACACCTTGAACGGCGAGGATGGCGATGACACCTTGATTGGCAACGCTGGGGATGATGTCTTTTTGGGAGGCGCTGGGGATGACCTCATCACCAATGCTGGCGGCGCGGGTACCGCGACTGGTGGGGCAGGGGCGGATACCTTTGTGGTCGATACTGTCGATGATCTGGTGTCAGGCGACGCTGACGTCGCACTCAGGGTGACCGACTTCACCCCAAGCGGCTCTGAAGCCGATGTGTTGCGCATTGAGCTGAGTTCGGCAGACTTTGGCGGAACAGGCATGCCAAGCGGTGATCTGTCTGTCGTGCCGGACGGGCTGACAGGCGATATGCTTGTGCAGGTAGAACACGGGTCAGGTACATTGACGCTGGCGCGCATTGACGATGGCGTTGCCAATGGTTTCACAATCAACAACGTGGTGTCGGTGCTCGTTGATCCGTCGGGTGCTACCGCCTAATTTGCGTTAGCGTTTGCAAGGTCGGTGTTTAGCCCCGGCTTTGTAAACGCGCTTGCCGGCCGCCCCGCCGTTTGGTCAGCAGTGCTTTGCGATCAGGCAAGGCCAAAACGATTTCGGCACGTTCGTCATTGCTCAGCTTTGACCACGCGGTGATTTCATCAATAGACCGCAGGCAACCGGTGCATATACGTGCATCAGGATGCACAACGCAAATATTGATGCAGGGGCTTTGCACTTCGTCGCGTTTCCAAACGTCGTCTTTCATCCAGGCCATCTCCGATTAACTTCCGATGTGGCGCAAACGATCAAGCGCTCCTTGCAGGATATAGGAGGCCGCGACGTGATCGATAACCTCTGCGCGACGTTTTCGTGACGTATCCGCCTCTAAAAGTGCTCTTTCTGCCGCAACAGTGCTGAGGCGTTCATCCCAAAAGGTAATGGGCCCTTCCCACAGGCGGGTGAAATTGCGGGCAAAAGCGCGGGTCGATTGGCAGCGGGCACCCTCAGATCCATCCATATTGCGCGGCAAACCCAAGACAATACCGGCGATTTCGCGTTTCGCGAGGATGGCGACCAACTGTTCGGCATCAAGGGTGAATTTCTTGCGTTTGATGGTCTCTAGCGGCGTGGCGACACTGCGCAGCCCGTCAGACACTGCAACCCCTATGGTCTTGGTCCCGAGGTCAAGCCCGGCAATGGCCCGCATCGGGGGCAGGGCGCTTGCGAATTCGGTGACATCATCATGGATCATCTGTGGCTCAAGCCCTTTTCAAGCGCCGCCCACTCACCCACCCCGCCGCATGAAAAGGGCTTTGGGGGCTCGTGGGGCAGGCAGTGCGGATTATGTCTAGTCGGCGATACCGATGCGGGTAGCCGCAGCGGTGACCTGTGCCAAAGATTCGGGATCGTTGGCAAAGATGTTTTGCGCCTCGTTCCAGATAGCAGTGGCTTGTTCGATATCGCCCAGCACGCCGATTGCGTTAATCAACTTAGCCCAATCCGAGGCAGGCCCGCCTTCGGTTGCCAGACGTTCGGACAGTTGGTCAACCATGCCTTTGATCATGTCCTGGCGTTCTTCGGGTGTCATGTCAGACGCAGCAGCGATATCATCAGAGCTGGGTCCACGGTTGTCATCATCGGAATGCGGCAGCGGCGGCAACTCAAAGCGGGTTTCGCCGGCGCGATAGGCCAGTTCTTCGATCTGTGCGCGGATAGGGCCAACCCATGGGGCATCGGGTGCACTGGACCGCAGTAGACTGTTCCACATGCCAAACGCCACATCGGGGCGTCCGGTTTGGGCCATCATCAAGCCGCCATAGAACCGTGCCACACCGTCTTCGGGATCAATCGCCAGCGCTTTTTCAAGGGCAACCTGAGCTTCGGGCGAAACAAGACCGCCAGCTGCGATGATCATCATATCTGCCAGATCAGTGTAGTCTTTGGCCGTGGCGGATTCCCCGCGCAGGGCCACGATTTGCGCCTGTGCTTCATAGGCCAGTTTGTAATTCCCGAGCGCCGCTTCCGAGCTGGCCAACAAGATATGACCTTGCAGGTCGTCCGGGCGCGCCGCCACAGCTTCGCGCAGTTTTTCGACCAGTTTCATGTAGTCTTCCGGGGCATTGGCAGCCTCTGCTGCTGGCATTCTGGATTCGTACTCGGCCTGCGATGGACGGTTGTCGCGAAGCTCTTGGGCAGCGGCAATCCGGTCAGACAGGGGCATATCAACCGCATCGGGGCTGCCTTGTTTCCAATAGAGTCCAAATCCGCCGCCCAGCACCAAAGCGGCAATCAGCCCGGCCATTATATAACTGCCTGTACCCGCGGTGCCCTCTGTTGATGCATTTTGCTTTGCGGCTGTGTCGGCCGCCAAGATTCGGCGGGAGATTTCGACCTTCAGTCGCTCGGCCTCATCGGCGGCGATAGTGCCGCGGGCGGTATCGCGTTCTATCTCGGTCAGCTGATCGCGGTATACGTTCAGGTCAAACGCTTCGGCCGGGCCGGTCTCACGCTGGCCGCGCAACAGCGCCAACAGCAATAGAACGGTCAGTACCAGCGCCAAAGCGCCCGTTAGGATCCAGAACATATATCATCTCCGCCTGTGTTCCGTCTTGATCTATAGGCGCGGGGCGCTGGAAAAAAGGGCAAAAGTCAAGCGATGCGTCTCATGTGACATCCCGCGCATCTTGTGAAGTGGGCTGATGTCGCAACTGTGTCAAATGTGACGGTTGCGTATCGCCCCTGTCGCGGCAACCATTTATCACAATATCAAAACCCTGAGCTTTGGGATTCGAGCCTTATGAAACGCTATTCTGCCTTTGCCATTGCCCGCGAAGCCCTGCGCGACCACACCGGATGGGACCGCGCCTGGCGCAAGGCCCAACCGAAAAAACGCTATGATGTTATAATCGTTGGCGCGGGTGGTCATGGCCTTGCAACGGCCTATTATCTTGGAAAGAATTTCGGGATCACCAATGTGGCCATCTTGGAAAAGGGCTGGCTTGGGGGCGGTAATACCGGTCGCAACACCACAATCATCCGGTCCAACTATCTTCAAGATCCCTCAGCGGCGATCTATGAAAAAGCCCGCTCGCTGTACGAAACGATGAGCCAGGATCTGAACTACAACGTGATGTTCAGTCCGCGCGGCGTGATGATGCTGGCGCAAACCGAACACGAAGTGCGCGGCTATCAGCGCACCGCCCATGCCAACGCGCTGCAAGGTGTGTCGACGGAGTTTATTTCACCGGCCCGTGTCAAAGAGCTTTGCCCGATCATGAATATCAATGGTCCGCGCTATCCGGTTCTGGGTGCGCTTTGGCAGGCGCGCGGCGGCACAGCCCGCCATGATGCAGTGGCTTGGGGGTATGCACGGGCCTGTTCGGACATGGGCATGGATATCATCCAGCAATGTGCGGTGACCGGTGTGTCCCAAGAAGGCGGCAAAGTCACTGGTGTTTCGACAACCAAAGGCGACATCGCTTGTGAAAAACTGGGAATGGTGGTGGCAGGTCATTCCGGCGCGCTCGCCGATATGGGCGGTTTCCGCCTGCCGTTGGAATCCGTCGCGCTTCAGGCTTTGGTGTCAGAGCCAATCAAGCCCGCGATGGATTGCGTTGTCATGGCCAACACGGTGCACGGCTACATGTCGCAATCCGACAAAGGAGAAATGGTTATCGGCGGCGGCACCGATGCGTTCAACAACTACACCCAGCGCGGATCCTTCCATCACGCCGAGGAAACAGTACGCGCCCTGATCGAAACCTTTCCGATGCTGTCGCGTTTGAAAATGCTGCGCCAATGGGGCGGGATTGTGGATGTCACCGGTGATCGCTCCCCGATCTTGTCAAAAACCCCGCTCGAAGGCTGCTTCATCAACTGTGGCTGGGGCACTGGTGGATTCAAAGCGATTCCGGGGTCTGGCTGGGGCTTTGCCGAACTGATGGCCCGCGGCCAATCCCCGCTCACCGATCAGTTTGGGCTAAACCGCTTCTCCGAAGGCCGCTTCATTGACGAAAGCGTCGCAGCAGGGGTGGCGCACTGATGGCACTCGCAGGCTCTCGACAAACAGACCAAGACCGCCCGCCCAAACTCAAGCTCAAGTCCTCGACCGCCCGCGCGGTTGGCTTTTGTGTCCTTTCAAGTCTGAGGAGTGCATCATGCTAATCCTTGAATGCCCCTATTGCGGCGTCAAAGCCGAAGAAACCGAACTGCATGCAGGCGGAGAAGCGCATATCAAACGCTTCGGCCCCGGTTCATCGGATGATGACTTCGAAACCTATCTGTTCCAGCGCGAAAACCCGATGGGGGTGCATTTCGAACGCTGGCGCCATGTTAACGGTTGCGGAAAATGGTTCCACGCTGCCCGCTCGACCACCACACTTGAGGTCTTTGGCACCTACAGCGCCCAGACGCTGGCACCGCCCAGTGACATCACAGACAAAATCACCGCCCGCCTTCCGGGCTGGAGCTGGAGGGACTTGTCATGACCTCCATCTTCATCTTGCTTAATAAACTCCCGCCGGAGGCTCCCCAGCTCTCCCCGTGCGAAAAGGGCCAATAACATGAGCACCCGTCTCGCCAAGTCCGGTCGCCTGATCGACAGATCCTCCCGTGTTGAATTCACCTTTGATGGCAAACGCATGTCGGGCCACAAGGGGGATACACTTGCCTCGGCTTTGCTGGCCAACGATCAAATGCTGGTTGGTCGCAGCTTCAAATATCACCGTCCGCGCGGTATCGTTGCCTCTGGTGGCGAAGAGCCGAACGCATTGGTCAATCTGGGGCAGGGCGACCGCCACGAACCGAATGCCCGCGCCACCACGACCGAGCTGTTCAATGGTTTGACCGCGACCCCGCAGAACGTCTGGCCAAGCCTCGACTATGACATCGGGGCGGTCAACAAATACGCCTCGCGCCTTTTGACGGCAGGCTTCTACTACAAAATGTTCATGTACCCGCGTGCCTTTTGGAAGCACGTCTATGAACCGTTTATCCGCCAATCCGCGGGCCTTGGCAAAGCGCCAAATCCTGAAACCTCTGATCCTGACACCTATGAACATTTCTATGCCTTCGTAGACGTTCTGGTGATTGGCGGCGGCGTGGCAGGTTTGCAAGCCGCGAAAACCGCGGGTGAGGCTGGTGCCAAAGTCCTTTTGATCGAACAAACCCCCGATTGGGGCGGACGCACTGTTGTCGACGGCGCGGATATTGACGGTATGTCTGCGCAAGATTGGGTGAACTCAACCCTTCAAGCTCTTGAAGCCATGCCCAATGTCACCCTGCGCAACCGGATGATGGGCGCGGGCGTTTATGACCATGGCTATGTGCTGGCTTACGAACGCCTGACCGATCACGCGCCGGAAATGAAGGGGCCGCGCCACCGTTTGTGGCGCATTCGGGTCGGACAAACCATCACAGCGACCGGCGCGATTGAACGTCCGATCAGCTTTGCTGGTAATGACATTCCCGGTGTGATGCTGGCGGCGGCAGTGCGTGATTATTCGGTCAATTACGGCGTGTCGGTCGGGGACCGCACAGTTGTGGTCACCAACAACGATGATGCTTATCGCACCGCGATCACCTTGAAACAATCCGGTCTGGATGTGCCGATGATCGTAGATGCCCGCGAAACGGGCGGCGGGGCCTTGATGGATCAGGCGCGCGGTCTTGGCATCCGTGTAGAAACCGGCTGCGGCATCGCCAAGGTGCATGGTGGCAAGCGGGTCACATCCGTGGATATCTGTAAACAGGCTGGCGAAGGCGGGATGTTGTGGAACATTCCATGTGACGCTGTGGCCATGTCAGGCGGCTGGTCGCCCGTGGTTCACCTGTGGTCGCATTGCGGCGGCAAGCTGACATGGGACGAGGCAGGAGCCTTTTTCCGCCCCGATCCAACCCGCCCGCCTTTGGGCGACGCCGGTCAGACGATGGTCCATGTGGCTGGCAGCGCCAACGGCGAAATGTTATTAAGGACCGTCTTGGAAGATGCGGCGCGTGCTGGCGAAGTTGCCGCTCTGGCCGCAGGTGCGACGGGCCAAATCTCGGACGCATCCGTGGCCGCAGATACCGCAGAAGCTCCGCTTGAACCGGTTTGGTTGATGCCGCAGGGCGCCCATTACGGTTTGCGGCTTAAATCCTGGCTCGATTTCCAGAACGACGTCAAAGTATCTGATGTGCAACTGGCGGCGCATGAGGGTTATGAAAGTGTTGAGCATACCAAGCGATACACCACCTTAGGGATGGCTACGGATCAAGGGAAATTGAGTAATATCAACGGCCTTGCGACGCTTTCTAATGCACTTGGTGCGGAAATCCCCAAGGTTGGTACAACCACCTTCCGGCCGCCCTATACGCCTATTTCAATGGGCGCTATTGCGGGCGAAGCGCGCGGTGATGTTTTTCAGCCGATCCGCAAGACACCGATGTATGATTGGCACGAAGCCAATGGTGCTCATTGGGAACCGGTGGGACACTGGCGCAGGCCCTATGCCTATTTGAAATCGGGCGAAACCATACATCAGGCGGTGCACCGCGAAGTCACCGCAACCCGCACCAGCCTTGGGTTGCTTGATGCCTCTACCCTTGGCAAGATCATCGTCAAAGGACCGGACGCCGGGCGCTTCATGGACATGATGTACACCAACATGATGTCCAACCTGAAGGTTGGCAAATGCCGCTACGGGTTGATGTGCAGCGAGAACGGGTTCTTGTCGGATGATGGCGTGGTTGCGCGCATCGATGAAAACACATGGCTGTGCCACACCACCACCGGCGGCGCGGATCGTATCCACGCCCACATGGAAGAATGGCTGCAAACCGAATGGTGGGATTGGAAAGTCTACACTGCCAATATCACCGAGCAGCTGGCGCAGGTCGCCGTTGTTGGCCCGAATGCCCGCAAAGTCTTGGAGAAGCTGGGCGGCATGGATCTGTCCAAAGACACCTTGCCGTTTATGGAATGGCGCGATGGCACTTTGGCGGGTTTCCCTGTCCGGGCCTATCGCATCTCGTTCTCGGGCGAATTGTCTTATGAAATTGCGGTTCCCGCCAATTTGGGCCGTGCGTTCTGGGACAAGCTGCTTGAGGCGGGGGCGGAATACAAAGTGACGCCCTACGGAACGGAATGTTTGCACATCATGCGGGCCGAAAAGGGTTTTATCATGATTGGCGACGAAACCGACGGCACAGTGATCCCGCAGGATTTGGGGCTGAACTGGGCAATTTCGAAAAAGAAAGAAGACTTCTTGGGCAAGCGCGCGCAATTGCGCAGCCATATGACCGACCAAAAACGCTGGAAGCTGGTCGGGCTTGAAACAACCGACGGGTCAACCCTGCCGGATGGTGCCTATGCGGTTGCGGATGGCAACAATGAAAACGGCCAGCGCAACACCCAAGGGCGCGTAACCTCAACCTATCATTCGCCAACTTTGAACAAGGGGATTGCGATGGGGCTGGTTCTAAACGGCCCTGACCGAATGGGCGAAGTGATCGAGTTTGCGATGGATGACGGTGAAACCATGGTGGCCGCCAAAATCGTCACTCCGGTTTTCTATGACCCCGAAGGGGAGAAGCAGAATGTCTGATATTGCCACAGCGTTGAACGGAGCCAGCTTTGACGGGTTGGTCCAAGTTGAAGAGTTGCGGGCGCAAGGGATGATTACCCTGCGCGGTGATTTTTCGGATAGTGGTTTGGTCAAGACGATCACCGATCTGGCTGAGGTTGCCCTGCCGGGCCAACGCGGGGCCGTAATGGACGGAACGCGCGGCTTGCTCTGGATGTCACCTGATGAGCTGCTTTTGCTATGCACCTATGCCGAAGCCCCGTTTTTGCTGGGCAAACTTGAGGCTGCATTGGCAGGGTATCATGCCTTGGCAGTGAATGTGTCCGATGCCCGCGCTTGCTTTACGCTTCAGGGGGCGGCAACACGCGAAGTTCTGGCAAAACTGGCACCGGTTGACATGTCTCCCGAAAGTTTTGGCGCAGGGCAGGTGCGCCGTACCCGTTTGGCGCAGGTTGCAGCGGCGTTCTGGTTGACTGGCGAAGAAGGCGCACAGATCGTGTGTTTCCGGTCGGTTGGTGAATATATGTTTAACCTGCTCAAGACCGCCGCGGCACCAGGTAGCGACGTTGGTTTTCTGTAGCTAACTAGCGTCAGTTGTGTTGTGCAAATTGAATTCATTGCGTAGGTTCCGGTTGAATAAACTTGGGAATTTACGATGAATTATATTTTGGCTGCAGCATGTTGCGCGGCGTTGTCCATGGTTGGGCAAACGGTTTTTGCAAAACCGGTTCAGTACACTTGTGACGTTAAATTCAAAAAAGGCAGCTGGGTGATGCCGAAAATGGATTATCGGTATGACAGCGAAAAAGGCACGGTGTCGCTGTTAGACGGGATGATCTGGGATCACAATGACAAGAAGTGGCTGGAAGCGACCATTCAAAAGGACACAGAGACGAAGCTGGTCTTTAATTGGCGGTTTCGTGCACCTTCCAGAAACAAGACTCCGATTGAGTTGCTCTACACCGCAACGGCGAACAAACAAAATGGCCGCCTAAACGTAACAGCCCTGTTAGTTGAACATAATCACCGCAGTTTTGGCCGCGGCACCTGCAAGCTTAGAAAATAAACTTAAGCGGCCTATATCTAGGCGTGTACGGGGTTGTCAGGCGGGAGGTGTGGGAAGCAACCTTGAACCCCTGCTGCCTGCTGGCTATGTGCTGATTGAACCCATTGGAGTACCCTATGAGAAACGCCATTGTTGCGCTTGTCCTGGCCTTTGGGTCCATTCAGGCCACACCTGCGCAAGCCCAAGGGGTTGGCTATCAATGCAAAGTGGCAACCACATCCCAGCAAGGAAACTGGTTGCCAGAGTTTCTTTTCATCGGGTATAAACCCGCTGAAAACCTGGTCATTATTTCGGATCCGATTATTTTGTATTTCAATGATCGCCAGCCCGTCAAAGGCAAGTTGGAATCGGATACGGACAATCGAATTTCGGTGACTTGGCGTCTTGAAACCAAAAGCGGCACCGGACAGTTTGTGCGCATGGCCTATCGGGCCACTATTTTTAAGGCGACTGGTAAACTTAGCATTTCAGCCAAACCGCTTGGATATCAGGACACGTTTACCGGCCGCGGCACCTGCGAAGCGCGAAAGCTGACGTAAAGCCGAGACTTGGACTTGACCTTACGCGGTCTAGGGGACAGGTATGACACAACCACAATAGATGCGAACAAGGGGCTCCACCATGGCTTTTGAACTTCCTGATCTTCCTTATGCACACGACGCTCTGGCTTCCAAAGGCATGAGCCAAGAGACAATGGAATATCACCACGATATTCACCACAACGCTTATGTCGTGAATGGTAACAAGCTGATCGCCGGCACCGAATGGGAAGGCAAATCGCTTGAGGACATTATCACAGGCACATATGACGCCTCTGCTGTGGCCCAAAACGGCATCTTCAACAACGCATCGCAGCACTGGAACCACACACAGTTCTGGGAAATGATGGGCGCTGGCAACAACGACATGCCGTCCGAACTGGAAGCCGCTTTGAAAGAAAGCTTTGGCACAGTCGACGCGTTCCGCGATCAGTTCTCTGCTGCTGGCGCTGGTCAGTTCGGTTCCGGCTGGTGCTGGTTGGTCAAAGACGCGGATGGCGGCCTCAAGGTCACTAAAACCGAAAATGGTGTGAACCCATTGTGCTTTGGTCAGACCGCGCTTTTGGGCTGCGACGTATGGGAGCATTCCTACTACATCGATTTCCGCAACAAACGTCCTGCGTATCTTGCCAACTTCCTGGACAACCTGGTGAACTGGGAAAACGTGGCATCGCGCCTCGGCTAAAGGTTTGGGCTAAGCGCCTGCACTTTACGGTGAAGAATTCAAAGAACGGGGCCGCATTGCTGGCCCCGTTTTTTCGTGCTTGTTCCTATGGACCGACCCCGATAAGCCAACAGCAGGGGGCCGCATGAACAACACACAACAAGGTTTGCTGGCCATGCTTGGGGCCTGTTCGATCTGGGGCCTTTCCCCGATTTATTACAAAGCATTGTTGCATGTTCCGCCGGGTGAGTTGCTGGCTCATCGCACGTTTTGGTCCTTTGTGGTTTTTGCAGGCGTCCTGGCGTTGCAAGGGCGGCTTGGCAATCTGAAATCGGCCATGGCGACGCCCCGCGCGGTAGCAGTATTGGCTTTTGCGGCTTTGATGATTTCTATCAATTGGGGGCTGTTCATAATCTCGGTCCAGATCGGCCGCGTCACAGAAACCTCTTTGGGCTACTACATCTTTCCGTTGATGGCTGTGTTGTTCGGGGTGGTCCTTTTGCGGGAACGCCTGTCAACACTGCAATGGCTGGCCATTGCGCTGGCAACCGTCGCGGTTTTGCAGTTGGCCATCGGATTGGGCACCGCGCCGTGGATATCATTGATCCTTGGGGTGACTTTTGCTCTGTACGGGTTGATCAAAAAGCGGTTGACGACGGGGCCGGTGGTGTCTGTTACAGCCGAGGTCGTGCTTTTGGTGCCATTTGCCTTCGGTTGGCTGGCCTATGTGCACGCGGGCGGGCAGGGGCAATTTGGCCGCGATCTTTGGACATCGGGTTTGCTGGCCTTTTCAGGCGTTATGACGGCCTTGCCGTTGATCCTCTTCTCAGCGGCTGCGCAGCGCGTCAGCATGAGCACGCTGGGCGTGATGCAATACATCAACCCAACGCTTCAGTTTTTCTGCGCGACCGTGATCTTTGGCGAAGCGCTGAGCCGCTACCACACCATCGCTTTTGCGCTGATTTGGCTTGCGCTCGCGATCTATTCTTTCAGCAGTTGGCGTCAGGACAGCGCCCGCCGCAAAAGCGCCATGACTTCTTCGGTCGAACCGCCAGTCTGAACGAAATCCAGAAGCGATGCATCGGCGAACCCTGAATCGACGATATGGCCCAGCAAACCGCGCAAGGGGCCCCAATAGCCGTTTACGTCCAGCAAGATGATCGGCTTGTCATGCAGTCCAAGTTGGCGCCATGTCAAAACCTCGAAAAATTCGTCCAAGGATCCTGCGCCGCCGGGCATCACCACCACGGCGTCAGCGTTCATCAACATCACCTTTTTGCGTTCATGCATGGTTTCAGTGATGACAAAGGTTGTCAGGTCGGTTTTGCCTACCTCCATATCCATCAAATGGGTGGGGATCACGCCAAAGGTATTGCCTCCGGCCGATTGCGCCGCGCGGGCAACAGTGCCCATCAACCCGACATCACCTGCGCCATAGACCAACCGCCAGTTTTCACCGGCAATCGCCTGGCCAAGGGTTTCGGCCTGCGCGGCAAACGCGGGATCTTTGCCCGAGCGAGAGCCGCAATAGACGCAAATTGACTTGGGTATCATAAGGTTTCCTAAATGCTGGTCGCCGATTTCGCCGAATGCGACGTCGAAATGGGGTTTTGACCGCTGATACCGTGTAAGATATACACGCTCAACCGCGCAGTTTTTTGGTTTGGGGACCAAAGGGGTTAGCGCTGAAAGAAAAGGCTGTCATGAGCAAAATCGCACTATATTCTGCAATCGCCGGAACAGGCTCTGTCGGGGTGGTTGTTGTCGCTGTTGCGACCGGAGCACTTGATTTGTCAAAACCGGACCCTTTGGCTGTGCCAGCACCTGCGGCTTTGGTCGCGCCTGACGTCGGGGCGGTCTCGCCCAAGCCTGCGCCGCAACCGGATGCAGGGGAAGCCGCCAGTTTGGTTGCCGATCCAGAACCTGAACCAGTGGTTGACCCTGAATCGTCAGATTTGCCCAAACAAGCTGTCATTGCACAAGAGCCGCCAGTCGCCGTGGATGATCCGGTCGTAGCTGCACCGATAGAAAGCGAAACGCCAGAGCCTGTTGCCGCATCCCCGGCAGAAGATCCGGTCGAAACTGCAGTGGCGTTGCCGGATGTGCCTGCGCCAACCGAACCCGTCGAGGATGTGCAAGTGGCTGCTTTGGCCCAGCCGGAACCGGAAACAAACGCGCCTGCTGCGGAAGATTTGCCATCAGCGGTACCGCAAGCCGCGCCGCCTGTTCCGTCTACCGACCCCACGCCAGAGGTCGCAGCAATCGTGGAACCCGAGGCCGCCCCCAAAGAGGCACCGTCAGCGCCAGCCCCGGGGGTGCTGCCAGAGGAAGCAAAGCCTGTTCCAGCCCCGCAGGTTGCCGAAGCTGTGGAGCCGGTCTCAAAAACACCCGCTCCGACGTTTGATATTGTCCGCACGGAAACGGATGGCAGCACTCTGATCGCCGGTGCAGCGGTGCCGGGCAGTCAGCTTGACGTCATGCTGGATGGAAAATCCGAAACTTCTGTCACCGTCGGAAGCGATGGCCGATTTGTTACCTTTCTGGACTTACCAACCGAAGGGGCTGCATCGGTTCTGACATTGCGCAATGAAACGGACAAAGGGGTAAGCCTGTCCGAGCAAGAGGTGATTATCACGCCTGCGATTCCTGTAGCGTCTGAAAAGAAACCGCAAAAAGAAGCCGATCTGGCTTTGGTAATCCCTGAAAATGCTCCTTTGCCAGTCGTCGAAAGCAGCCAAACGCCTGTTGCGGAAGCGCCCGTTGCGCAAACGGCCGAAGTTGATGCACCCGAGCCAGTCGCCCCGCAAGTCGAGGCGCAAAATCCGCCAGCTCCGGTCGCGCCGCAGCCTGTCGAAACCGCCATAGCGGCCGCTTCAGCACCGGACGCAGTTCCCCAAGGCGCGGCGCGCTCAGAGCCTGAAGAAGCGCAAGAGCCTGCAAAACTGGTGCCGCCAACAATCTTGCTGTCCAGTGCGCGCGGCGTAGAGGTCTTGCAAACTGCGCCTCTGTCTCCGGGCGACGTGGCACTGGATTCCATCAGCTATGACGAACAAGGCGATGTGCTTTTGGCGGGGCGGGGCGAAGAGGCCAGCTCGGTTCGGATCTATCTCGACAACACACCGGTCACGACCTCGCGTATTCGCGAAGATGGCCGCTGGCGGGTTGAACTGCCACAGGTGGACACCGGAACCTATACGCTGCGGGTCGATCAGATTGATGACAGCGGTGTAGTGATTGCGCGCGTCGAAAGCCTGTTTTTGCGCGAAAGTGCAGAGGTGCTGACACGTGCTGCGGCGTCTGGCGGCGGTATCGCCCGATCCATCACAGTTCAGCCTGGACATACGCTGTGGGAAATTTCGAACAATCGCTATGGCGACGGCAAGGAATATGTTCGGGTGTTCGAGGCCAACCGAGACCGGATCGGCGATCCCGATTTGATCTATCCGGGCCAGATTTTCGATCTTCCCAAATAGGTTTTGATCTGAACCTCGCAGCTGTCCAGCTAGGCTAGTACCGACGGGGATCCCGGTATTGTCGGACTGTGCGCATATGCACAGGCCCAATGGCTCTGCATGATCTGGTAAGATGGGTCTGACTGGCTTACCTATAAGCGACGCAAGCAGGAGCCAGCCATGCCGCCAGATACCGACACTGCAGACATCGCCGAGGAAGAACGCCGTTCCGGTTGGCGGGTCATCCAGCGGGTTTTCCCCTATTTGTGGCCAGACGGCCAAACATGGGTCAAACGCCGTGTCATCATCGCCATGGCTTTTTTGCTTTTGTCAAAACTGATCGCCGTTACAACCCCGTTTTTCTACAAAGAGGCCGTGGACAATTTGGGCGGCGATGTGCCCGATCTGGCCATTGGTGCTGTTGGCTTGACGATTGCCTACGGGATGGCCCGTCTGATGACGGTCGGGTTTCAGCAGTTGCGCGATGCGGTGTTTGCCAAAGTCGGGCAGCGGGCATTGCGGGCATTGGCGCTTGAGACCTTCACCCATATCCACCGCTTGTCGATGCGCTATCATATCGGCCGAAAAACCGGCGGTTTAAGCCGGATTATTGAACGCGGCGTCAAGGGTGTTGAGTTCTTGTTGCGCTTTTTACTCTTTAGTATCGGGCCTTTGGCGCTGGAACTTGCTCTGGTTGGGCTGGTTCTGTTTGTGATGTTTGATGTGTGGTACTTGGCTGTCGTGACAGTGGTGATCGCGGCCTATGTCGCCTACACATTCAAGGTCACGGAATGGCGGGTCAAGCTGCGCCGCAAGATGAATGCGCAAGACACGGACGCCAATCAAAAAGCCATTGATAGCCTGCTGAATTTTGAAACCGTCAAGTATTTCGGCGCAGAAGGCCGCGAAGCTGCCCGCTATGACGAAGCGATGAAGGGCTATGAAAGCGCAGCCATCAAGACGGCGACGTCGCTTGCGGCGCTGAACTTTGGTCAATCGGTGATTATCACAACCGGACTTGTCGCTGTGATGGTGATGGCGGCAATGGGCGTACAAGACGGCACGTTGACCGTCGGCGATTTTGTCATGGTCAACGCCTATATGATCCAGATTACCATGCCCTTGAATTTCCTCGGAACAGTTTACCGTGAAATCCGTCAGGCTTTGGTGGATATGGGCGAAATGTTTCATTTGCTCGAACAGCCGCGCGAAGTGGATGACAAATCCGGTGCACCTGATTTGGTGGTGCAGGGCGGTGTTGTTGAGCTGACGGATGTAGAGTTCGGGTACGACACGGCGCGTCCAATCCTCAAAGGGGTCAGCCTGCATGTTGGTGCCGGTGAAAGCGTGGCACTGGTCGGGGCATCGGGATCTGGAAAATCCACCATCGGCCGCTTGTTGTTCCGGTTCTACGACGTTGGCGCAGGGTCCTTGAAAATTGACGGTCAGGATGTGCGTGACGTTACCCAAGACAGCTTGCACGCGGCCATTGGTGTGGTGCCGCAGGACACGGTGCTGTTCAACGACACCATTCGTTACAACATCGCCTATGGTTTGGAAGGCGCGACCGAAGCCCAGATCATCGAGGCTGCAAAGGCCGCTCAAATCCATGATTTTATCCAAGAGTTGCCTGAGGGCTATGACACGCCAGTCGGGGAGCGGGGGCTCAAACTGTCGGGGGGCGAAAAGCAACGGGTTGGAATCGCGCGCACCCTGTTGAAAAATCCGCCGATTTTGCTGTTGGACGAAGCGACTTCGGCGCTTGATACGCAAACCGAGGCCTCTATTCAGGGCGCTTTAAAACGCGCCGGAGAAGGGCGCACGGTCATCACAATTGCCCACCGTTTGTCGACCATCGCGGATGCGGATCGCATTGTCGTGTTGCATGCGGGTGAAGTTGTCGAAGAGGGCACCCATGAGGAGTTGCTGGCCCGTGAGGGGCGTTATGCGACGTTGTGGACTATGCAAATCTCGGAAGATGAAGCGGCTTAGGCCAATGAACCGGCTTTTTGTTGATGTAATAAGGGGCCCCCTAGCGGGGCCTTTTGTTTTGGTAATATTATATGACCACACTTGTTGCCTATAGGAAACTTTTTCTCTATTCATGCTGCAAACACGCATTTGAAGAGGAATCGTCCATGTCCAATACAGCGCCCGAACCTACCGCAGATCGCGTGGATCGTTTTGGTCTGCAAGTGGCTGCAGAGCTTGCTGAATTTATCGACACGCAGGCCTTGCCCGGCACCGATATTGATGCAGATACATTTTGGCAGGGCCTATCTGACTTGGCGCATGACTTTGGCCCGCGCAACGCGGCGCTTTTGGGCAAACGTGCGGATATCCAAACCTTGATCGACGAGTGGCACATAGCCAACCGCGATGCCCCCCATGACCATGAAGCCTATAAGGCGTTCCTGTCCAAGATCGGGTATTTGCTTCCCGAAGGACCTGATTTCGAGATCGATACAGCGAACACCGATCCGGAGATCGCCTCGGTTCCGGGTCCACAACTGGTGGTTCCGATTACCAACGCCCGCTACGCATTGAATGCTGCCAATGCCCGCTGGGGCAGCCTGTACGACGGGCTGTATGGCACCGATGCAATGGGCACTTTGCCTCCGAAGGGCGGCTACGACAAGGGCCACGGAGCGCGTGTCATCGCCCGCGCACGTGTCTTTTTGGATCAGGCTTTTCCGGTTGAAGGCCTAAGCCATGCGGACGCCCGCCGCTACCATGTCAAGGGCGGCGCATTGTTGGTGGATGAACACCCTTTGGCAGATCCAGTCAAATTCGCCGGCTATCGCGGACACCCGAAAGCCCCTGACGCGATTTTGCTGCGCAACAACGGGTTGCATGTCGAATTGGTCTTTGATCGCACGCATGTCATTGGTGCCCACGATCAGGCAGGTTTGGCGGACGTACGATTGGAAAGCGCCGTGTCCGCGATCATGGATTGCGAAGATTCCGTCGCTTGTGTGGACGCCGCAGACAAAGTGCAGGCCTATAAGAACTGGCTGGGCTTGATGCGCGGCGATCTGGCTGAAAGCTTTGACAAAGGTGGTAAGCAGGTTAAGCGGCAGTTGAATCCCGATCTGGTCTATACAGCACCAGACGGCGGATCATTGACGGTCAAGGGCCGCGCGCTGCTGTTGGTACGCAATGTCGGACACCTGATGACAAATCCGGCGATCACATTGCGCGACGGTTCCGAGATTTTCGAAGGTCTGATGGACGCAATGGTTACGGCGCTGATTGCAAAACATGATTTGGCCAAAACCGACGGTGCGCGCAATTCCCATCACGGGTCCGTTTATGTGGTTAAGCCAAAGATGCATGGTCCTGAAGAAGTGGCTTTTGCAGATGAGACCTTTGGTTTTGTTGAAAAAGTGTTGGGGCTGCCGGCAAATACCGTCAAACTAGGCATTATGGACGAAGAACGCCGTACCACGGTGAACCTGAAAGAGTGCATTCGCGCCGCCAAATCACGTGTCGCCTTTATCAACACTGGGTTCCTTGACCGTACCGGTGATGAAATCCACACCTCGATGAAAGCCGGGCCGTTCAGCCGCAAAGACTTTATCAAACGCAAACCGTGGATTGGCGGCTACGAGAACCGCAATGTCGACATCGGGCTTGAGTGTGGCCTGTCAGGCCGTGCCCAAATTGGCAAAGGGATGTGGGCCATGCCGGATCAAATGGCCGCGATGCTGGAAGCCAAGAGCGAGCATCCCAAAGCCGGTGCGAACTGCGCTTGGGTTCCTTCGCCGACCGCCGCAACCTTGCATGCGCTTCACTACCACGGTGTGGATGTGTTTGCGGTTCAGGCAAAGCTGCGCAAAGGCGGACGGCGTGCCCATGTGGATACGGTTCTGGAAATTCCACTGGCCAGCTATCGCAACTGGACAAAAGACCAAATCCGCCGCGAGGTCGAGAACAATGCCCAAGGCATTTTGGGCTATGTTGTACGCTGGGTTGATGCGGGCGTTGGCTGTTCGAAAGTACCGGATATCAATGATGTCGGGTTGATGGAAGACCGAGCGACTTGCCGGATTTCATCGCAGCATATTGCCAATTGGTTGCATCACGATGTTATCGGCAAAGACGCGGTCATGGATATTATGAAGCAGATGGCCGTCGTGGTTGACGGCCAGAATGCTGGAGACGCCACATATGTGCCAATGGCACCGGGCTTTGACGGCCTTGCCTTCCAGGCGGCCTGTGACCTGGTGTTTGAAGGACGCGTTCAGCCGTCGGGCTATACCGAGCCTGTTCTGCACCGTCGCCGGTTGGAACTGAAGGCACAGGGGTAAAGGGGGCTCTGCCCCCATCCGCTTAGGCGGATTCCCCCGGGATATTTTGGACAAGAGAAAGGACTGGCCAGTGGCAATAACATTGAAGCAGGCGCGCGAGATAATTCGTGTTGCATTCGAGACAGGGGCCGCGAAGGGGATGAACCCGCTGTCGGTGGTGGTTCTGGATGCAGGTGGCAATTTGCAAGCCTTTGAGCGATCGGATGGGGCGGCACCGGGGCGGTTTGATATCGCTCGTGGCAAGGCTTATGGCTGCGTCATGCTTGGCATTGCTGGCTCGGCTCAAATGGCGCGAGCAGAAGCCCAAGCCTATTTTGTCGCGGCGGCAGGTGGTGCCTTTGGCGGGAAAATGATCCCTGTTCCCGGCGGCATTTTGGTGCGTGATGAGACTGGGGCCGTGATTGGCGCTGTCGGTGTCACGGGAGACAGTTCGGACAACGATGCGATCGCCGGCAAGGCGGGGATCGAAGCGGTTGGATTGACCGCAGAAATTTAATTGGTTGGATGAAGACTTGAAAAACGCCCTCCGATTTTCGGGGGGCGTTTGGGTTTGAACGGCCGGTTATCCGGGCAGATAGCCCATCGGGTCGGTGCTCTCAAATCCTTTGCGAACCTCGAAATGCAAGAAGGAGGGATCGCCCGAGCGGACCTTGCCGATGGATTGACCACGGCTGACGGCATCGCCTTTTTGGACAGTTATATTGTCGAGATGGGTGTAGACGGTAATCAGATCACCGGGGTGGCGGATCAACAGGAATTTCACCCCTTCGGCCGTTGTGCTGATTGAGGCAACCTGACCCGAAGCTGCGGCTTTTACCGCTGTGCCTGCGCCGGCTGAGATATCAATCCCCTCATTGCGGCCTTTGGAATAGTCGCGAATGATGCTGCCGGACACTGGCATCACCATGTCCGATTTGGCCGGGGTAGCCTGCGCTTGCCCAATGTCAGCGACGGGTTTTGCGGGTTTCGGCGTTGCTGCGACTGCGGCTGTACCGGCTGCGGCACCTGCCGAAGCTGCGGGCGGGGTCACTGCGGGCAACGGTTTAGAGGCCGAAGGCGGCGTCGGCGTTGGCGATCCGCTGCCAGGTACAGGAACTGCGTTAGATTTTGTGGTTGCGGCTGGGATTTTTTGCGCCACCGGGATCAACAAGAGTTGGCCTTCGCGCAGTGCAAAATCCTTGTCCAGACCATTCCACTCGGCCAATGAGCGGGGCGAGACATCGTAGAGACGGGCGATTGTGAATGCGGTTTCACCGCGCTCAACCTTGTGCCGTACCGGTTCGGTGCCGCTGACAACGCGGTTGACGCTCGGTGCGGTTGGTGAGGCCCGCTCGATCGCGCTGCCTGCCAAAGTTGCCACATCGACCGAGGTCGCAGGTTTGATCGGGCCGGTGACGTCCGCGCCCGTTAAAGGCGAAGGTTCGGACACACGGCGGGGGAGGGCGACCAGTTCATCCTTGCGCAGCGGATCGTCAACTTTCATGCCGTTGAAGCGCGCCAATTCTGTAGCGGGCAGGCCGATACGTGTGGCAAGGCTGGACAGGGTATCGCCGCGTTTTGCCACCGCGACCTGATAGTTCGGATAAGAAATGATGCCGCGGTCATCCGGTTCGGGCCGGTTTTCCGTCGCCATTTGAGCGGCGGCAGAAGTGTCGACCGGGCCACCGATCTTTCCACGAAGGTCGAGATCAATGGGCTCGGAACAGGCACCAAGCGCGACGCCCAAGGCAAGGGCCGATACAATTCGGAGTCTGGCTGTCATCTCGATTTCCTCATACGCGCCCCTTGTTGCCGGAGCGTCTCACCACCATTTTTTCGCCGGTTTTGGCGCGTCAGTCTTTTCCAAGCCCTTCAACCAACGGCACAAATCGCACGGGCCGTAGTTCGTCGTATTCGAAACCGTCCTCGTGCCGTGTGACACGGATCAGGTGTTGAACCGTGTCGGACTGGCCCACCGGCACAACCATGATACCGCCAATCTTAAGCTGCGCCAATAGGGGGCCGGGCGGGTCTTCGGCAGCTGCTGTCACAATAATGCGATCAAAGGGGGCCTGATCGGGCAAGCCAAAGCTGCCGTCTGCCGTAAAAGCCGTGATATTTGACAGCTCCATTTTGTCAAAAACCTTGCTGGCGGCGCGGATCAAACGGCGATGGCGATCGACGGTGTAGACCCGCCGCGCCAGAAGCGCGAGGATGGCTGCCTGATAACCAGACCCGGTGCCAACTTCGAGCACCTTGTCGCGCGGACCGACTTGCAAGGCCTGTGTCATCAGCGCGACCACAGAAGGCTGCGATATGGTTTGGCCGCAGGCGATCGGCAAAGGCATGTCTTCATAGGCGCGGTCAGTAAAATAGCCTTGGATGAAATCGCCACGATCCACGCGTTCCATCACCGACAGAATTTTCTTGTCGGTTACACCTTTTGAACGCAGTGCAAAGAGAAACTGCATTTTGGCGTCTGCGTCGAAGTTCATTCGAAGGCGTCTTTCAGGTTGGAGAGCGCATCATGTGCGGTGAGATCCGCGCGCATCGGCGTGACCGAGATGTAACCGGCAAGGTTCCGGTCTGCATCGCTGCCGGGGTCTGCCGGGGCCCGCTGGTCGCCGCCGCGTACCCACAAGAACCGTCGACCCGATGGCGCGTTATGCGGTTCAACCGAAAATCGGGTGTCTGCGCGTTTGCCTTGCGGGGCAACGACGGTGCCCTTCACATCTGCGGCTGGAACCGGCGGGAAATTGACGTTGTAGAACAACCGGTATCCGTCTTGATCCTTGGGATCCGCGGCAAGGATCTTGCGCACGACTTGCACGCCATAGGCGGCTGACGCTTCGAACGGGTTTTCGAGTTCATTGTTTTGTGGCCCATAGTACTGGGACATCGCAATGGCGGGCAGCCCTTGCAGAGCGGCTTCCATTGCGGCCCCGATGGTGCCGGAATAAAGGGTATTCTCTGCCGAGTTATTGCCGCGATTGACACCGGATAAAACCAGGTCCGGCAGGGTTTCCTTGAAGACATCATGCACACCGGCCAAGACGCAATCAGCGGGGCTGCCTTCGGCGGCAAAGCGGCGCGGACCCATCTGGGCAATCATCGTCGGATGGGTGTAGGAGATACAATGTCCGACACCGGATTGTTCAAAAGCAGGGGCAACCGTCCAGACTTCGCCGGATGGGCCCGCAAGTTCATTTGCAATCGCGTCGAGGATCTTGAGCCCTGGTGCGTTGATACCGTCGTCATTTGTGATGAGAATGCGCATGGGGCTGCCTGTATGGTGTTTGGTTCTCCATAGGCAATGATTGGCCATGGGGCAAGCCTGCAGGGACTTGTCGCAGCTGTGGTTGGCGGGTGGTGGTCGGGTGTGGCAAATCTGACAGTGCGTCTACGAGTGCGTCTAAGGCGGCACAGGTCGTGGCCGGTGAAATGTGATGCCAAACACTGCAACCCCTGACAATCAGGAGCTGCAGATATTTCATGTCCCCAACCGGCTATTTTGCAGGCTGAAACTGCGCGAGCAGACGAGCCGCTTCATCGCGAGGTGCGGCAAGCAGATCGCGGTCTTCGCCGGGGTGGAAGCGGGCGCGGAGGGCTGTCGACATCGGTTTTGGCTGGTGGATGTGTACCTGAGGACCGGTTTTGGCAGTCTCGGCAGACCAGGTGCGGGCAAGCGCCATCTGAGCGGTCTTGGTGGTGCCATAGTGGCCGTAGTATGGCTCTCCGCCGTGTGGATCGTCAAAGAAAAGCGCCTGTCCGTCTGTCCCCAAGAGAGGGGCAACAAATGGGATCATGTGCGCCATAGCATCGACATTGATCGACAGCGATTTTTGCCAATCCTTTTTGTCCATATGCGCGGCCGGGGTTAAAGGCGCCGCATGAATAGCGGTATGTGCCCAAAGACCGACTTTGCCCCAGCGATCAAAGATCGAGCGACACAAATGTGCCATGGCATCGCGATTGGTGATATCCATCGGCGCAAGGGTTGCTTCGCCGCCCTTTGCCTTGATGCGATCATCTAGATCTTCGAGCCCGCCCACAGTGCGGGCAACGGCTACTATGTGAAAGTCCGGGGCGAGGGCTTCGGCAAGGGCGAAACCCAACCCACGCGAAGCTCCGGTTATAAGGGCGATCTGTGTCATACAGGTGATGTGTCGCGCTTTGATCAAAAGGTCAAGGCGGCGGTATTGTCGCAATCTTGGTTTTGCAAAGCAGACGGTGCCCCGAATTTGCAAGTTTAGCAGCCTGAAAGGGCGCTAACATAGGTCTGAAGGCCTGTCGCCTTCTTGACAGTTCAGCGGGGGGACCGCATGAAAGCGGTGTCTTACACATCAAAGAAAAGGGGACGCGCATGTCTAGCCTTTCTCAATCCGTTCTTGGCCAACAGTCTGCACTAAAGCAGGCTGGCCTTGTTCTGGGTGCATCGCTCGTAATCGCCGTTGCAGCGCAGATCAGCGTTCCAATGTTTCCGGTTCCGATGACATTGCAAATGCTGGCCATCTTGTTGGTCGGTTTCACACTTGGTGCCCGTTTGGGGACCGCCGCATTGATTACCTATCTTGCCGAAGGCGCGATGGGTCTACCGGTTTTCGCAAATGGCGGCAATGGCGCGGCGCTATTCGGCCCGACCGCAGGGTTCTTGATCGGTTTCGTTGGCGTAGCCTTTTTGGCAGGTCTGGCGGCTGATCGCGGCATCGCCAAGGGGTTCGTATCGACCGCTCTGGTTGCGCTTGCTGTATCGGCTTTGCTGTATGTTCCGGGCGTCGCCTGGCCGATGGCTGTCGCTCAAATCTCCGGTGTTGAAGCCAGCTGGGTCGGCAATGATTTCGGCGCTTACTACTGGGCGTACTTCATGAAGCCATTCTTGATCGGCGATGCAGTGAAATCTGTTCTGGCTGCTTTGATTATGGCCGGTGGTTGGAGCGTCTTTTCGAAGCGCTAAAATCTGAAGAATGCTAAAGATCTGAACGCCGTCCTGATTTGGGGCGGCGTTTTTTTGTTGTGTGAGAGTAGCTTCGCCGGCGGTGTAGACGGGGGCCAGCCCCCGAACCCCCGGGATATTGGAAGACAGAAGAAACGAGGCGTCAGCCTTCGTCTTTGTCATGCAGGCGTTTTAGGGCGGCTTCGCACAGGCCATAGTCTAGCCATTGGCACCCGGCACAGACGGTTGAGAGTGCGCCGGGGGGGACGTTGGCTTTGATGCGGGTCAGGGCTTCGCCCCATGTAAGGGTTTCATAAGGTTTGAGGTGCAGCGCTGCCGCATGTGACCGGTCAAGCGTTGCGATGGCGCTTTGGTTCGTGCACAGGCGACCCTGACGTTTGGGGCAGGGGGCGCAGATATCATCTGTATAGCCGGTCAATTTGATCAAGGTGTCACGGCCCTTGGGGGCGCGCAGCCGGTCTTCGACGATGTTGCGCATATTGGCTGTAAAGGCGTCGGAGTAGCCTTTGCCTTGAAATCCAAGTGAACACAAAAAGTGATGGGGTCTAAACCGGAGGGCGGGGGCGTTGGACATCTTAGTCTCGGGTCAAATGCGGCCGGATGTCCTGACCCGCGGCGGCATAAATATCCAATAGCTGGTCAAACGATATGCCGCTTGTTTGCGCTTCGGCCAATGAACCGGCTGCCGCGGAAAGAGCCGGGCACTGGTTCGGGTCCTTTTGTTGCAGTGTGACGGGGAGTTGTTCTGCGTCCTCAAAGAGCGGGAGGACGTTGGCCAAAAGACCTTCTGATTGCGGGAATTCTTTGTCGTCAAGGCAGGTCAGGTATAATTGGAAAACCTCGCCGGATACTTCTGCCCAGGGACCAAACGACAGGCTGTCATCTGCGCCTTTGACGGGCAAGGCCAACACGCAGCGCAGAAAGTACCGGCCGTCGAAGCGGCAAAGATCTGTCGCCATTTTGTCATCGCCAACGATCAGGGTTTCGCCGCCATCACGCTGTCCATGGGGCCAGCCCTCTGGATGTTCATAGCCAAGATCAAAAATGCCGTTAAACGTTTGCCCGCAGCAAGGGCAGGCCCGCGTTTCATCGTTGAAGCGCCGCCAGCGGCTGTCTAGGGCAAGAAGGGTCATGATATGGCCTGTCCGTTTTGCTAAAACAGTCCCACTGTTATTCAGTACCGGCCAGAGACAGAATGAAGATCCAATTCCGCCCCTAGCCATTTGGGGGTTGTAGGCTATTCAGCCGCCTTCATTTGAAAGCCCTTTTTAATCATGTCTGCCGGCGTGACCGGATATTCACCCGAGAAGCAAGCATCGCAGTATTGCGGGCAGTTGGATTTGCGTCCCTCTGCTTCGCCAACGGCGCGATACAAGCCATCCAGTGAAATGAACTTAAGGCTATCAACCGACAGGTGCTTGCGCATCTCTTCTTCGGTCATTGTTGCGGCCAGCAGCTTTTCACGCTCGGGGGTGTCGACACCGTAGAAACAGGGCCAAGCCGTGGGCGGAGAAGCAATTCGGAAGTGGACTTCGGCTGCGCCAGCATCAAGGATCATTTCCTTGATTTTGCGCGATGTGGTGCCGCGTACAACGGAATCATCGACCAAAATCACGCGCTTTCCGCGGATCAACGCGCGGTTGACGTTCAGCTTTAGGCGGACACCCATGTTCCGAATATGCTCGGACGGCTCGATGAACGTGCGGCCCATGTATTGGTTGCGGATGATGCCCATGCCAAAGGGGATGCCACTTTCATGGGCAAAACCGATGGCAGCGGGTGTGCCGCTGTCTGGAACAGGGCAGACCAAATCAGCGTCGACCGGGTTTTCACGGGCCAATTCAACACCAATCTGGCGGCGCGTTTCATAGACGGATTTGCTGCCGATGAGGCTGTCGGGGCGTGAGAAATAGACATGTTCAAAGATGCAGAATTTCGAAGGCTGCGGTCGGAAAGGCTGGTGGCTTTGCACCCCCTCATCGGCGGTAATTACCACCATTTCGCCTGGCTCGATCTCTCGGACATATTCTGCCCCGATGATATCAAGCGCGCAGGTTTCCGAGGCAAGACACCAGCCATCTCCGACTTTGCCCAAAACCAGCGGGCGCACGCCCATCGGATCACGCACACCAATCAGCTTGGTGCGGGTCATGGCGACAATCGAAAACGCGCCTTCTACACGGCGCAGGGCATCTTCCATCCGTTCTGGGATATTGCGCTGCAAAGAGCGGGCCATCAAATGAATGATGCATTCACTATCAGACGAGCTTTGAAAGATAGAGCCGCGCTCAATCAGTTCGCGGCGTAGGGCGTCGGCATTGGTGATATTGCCGTTGTGCGCTATTGCTGCGCCGCCCATGGAAAATTCACCAAAGAAAGGCTGCACATCACGGATGGCGGCCCCTTTGGATCCGGCGGTGGAGTATCGCACATGACCAATACCGATTGGTCCGGGCAAGGTTTCCATCAACCGAGCGGATGTAAAATTATCCCGAACATACCCAAAGCGTCGCGCCGAGTTGAAGCCTTCGTCAGGATCGTGTGTCACGATCCCGCCGGCTTCTTGGCCGCGATGTTGAAGAGCGTGTAAACCGAGTGCCACAAAATTGGCAGCGTCAGTAACGCCAACAGCACCAAAGATGCCGCATTCTTCTTTGAGTTTGTCTCCGTCGCTGAGTGCAGCGTCGAAATCGAACGGGTGGGCGGGGGGCATTATACCGTCGGGCAAGGGCAGCTCCGAATCCTGTCGCGAGTGTTCGGCCCCGTCATAGGCGACCCGGGCGGCACTGTCACGAAAGGATCACAATACTTGGCATAAGAATGTGTCTTTTGTGCAGTTTTGATAATGTGCAGGTGATGCGCATTCGAACCTTGCTGCCCAATCGGGCCTCAAACAAAACGGCACCGCCCGATTGGGGGTGCCGTTAAACCTGTCTGGAAACGTGACTTTTGTGGGTCAGTTCGCAGCTTCGGCAGGTGCATCACATGCGCTGACCAAAGATTCATACTGAGCAGTGATCCAGCTCACGGCTTCTTCTGGGTTTTGTTCTTCGACTTTGTCAGTGAACTGGCTGAACACAGCAGCCGAACGCGAATCGTCAATCATCGGAATGTCTTGCGCGGTGATCGCAACTTCGTAGACAAAAAACGCCACGGCCACCAAAATGATGCCTCGCGCCACGCCGAACAAGAATCCGAGCGCTTGATCGAGCCCGCCCAAAACGGATTTTTGAACCAGTGAGGCAAAGAACGGATTGAACAGCGACAACACCACCAAGGCGACTGTCATAATGGCCGCAAAGGCCGCGATCAGGGACAAGATGCAATTGTCGCCAAGGAAATTACCGATCACCGGCACCTCTTTAACCAAAGGCTGTACCTGACCGACAAACATAAAGGCCAACATGCCCGCGACGATCCATCCTCCGATGGCAAGAGTTTCGCGTACCAATCCGCGCGAATATGCCAAAAGCGCCGACAGCACGATAATCACTGCCACCACGCCATCTACGACTGTAAAGCCTTCCATCTGCCTGCCTCTTTCTGTTCGCGCTCATCCAGCGCCGAATACTTCGCCCACAAATGTGGTCAGATCCGACATCCGGGTTAATTTCATGCCCCCCTTAGAAGAGGCTTTGCCCCCCGAAGGGAGTATGGCCGTGCTGAAACCAAGTTTTTGCGCTTCTTTCAACCGGTTTTCCATCTGTCCGACCGGACGTAGGGCCCCTGATAGGCTGATTTCACCAAAAACGACAGTTTCGGCGGGCAGGCTGATGTCTTCGCGGGCGGAAAGTAGCGCAGCGGCCACAGCCAAATCGGCCGCAGGTTCCGTCACACGCATTCCGCCAGCCACATTCAGGTAAACATCAAGCCCTGCAAAAGGGATGCCGCAACGCGATTCGAGCACAGCCATGATCATTGCCAGACGTGACCCATCCCACCCCACAACCGAGCGGCGTGGCTGGCTGTGCGGCGACGGGGATACCAACGCTTGGAATTCCACCATCACCGGCCGTGTGCCTTCGATGCCTGAGAAAACCGCCGATCCCGGTGCAGGTTCACCGCGCTCGGACAAAAACAGGGCTGACGGGTTGGACACTTCGGCCAGACCCGCGCCGGTCATTTCAAACACTCCGATTTCATCAGCGGGTCCGAAACGGTTTTTGACGCTGCGCAGGATGCGGAACTGATGGCCGCGTTCGCCTTCGAAATAGAGCACCGTGTCGACCATGTGTTCGACCACACGCGGCCCGGCAATTTGCCCGTCTTTGGTGACATGGCCAACCAAGATCACGGCGCTGCCGCGGCTCTTGGCAAAGGTGGTCAATTCATGTGCAGCGGCCCGGACCTGCGATACAGACCCCGGCGCACTATCGACAGTGTCGGACCACATGGTTTGGATCGAATCGATGATAGCGAGGTCGGGTTCTTCTTCGTCCAGCGTTGTCAGAATGTCGCGCAGGCTTGTTTCAGTGGCCAATCTCACCGGCGCGTCGGTCAGGTCCAGACGCTGGGCGCGCATGCGAATTTGCGCGCTGGCTTCTTCGCCAGAGATATAGATGACCTTGAGTCCTGTGCGGGCAAAGGCCGCTGCCGCCTGTAGCAGCAGGGTTGATTTGCCGATGCCGGGATCGCCGCCAACCAATACCGCGCTGGCTGGCACAAGGCCGCCGCCCAAGACGCGGTCAAGCTCGTCCAGTTTGGAGGCTGTGCGCGGCGGCGGTGCTTCCTTGGTCGACAAATCGGTCAATGGAATTTTGCGCCCTCGAACCGCCCCCAAAGACTTTTTGGATGGCCCTTGGCTGAGCGGTTTTTCTTCGATGATGGTGTTCCATTCGCTGCATGCATCGCAACGGCCCGACCATTTGGTGCTGGAGGCACCGCAAGATTGGCACACGAAGGTGGTCACTGGTTTGGCCATAAGGTTTCCTGTCTCGCAGCTGATCTTGGGCGGGCAGGGCGGTTATGCCCCAAAGCCGGAGCCGCGCCAATGGGTGGGGGAGATAGATCGGTGGTTTCTGTTCAGGGGGCAGCTGAAAGCGTTTTCTTTCTGGATTCGGCTGCGCCAAACATCACAGACCCGAGGATACAAGCGGTGAACAAATACAGGCCCCATGCCGTCTCTATTGTGCCTAAGCCCATACCTTTGGACAAGGTTATGTAGAGCGCGACCAAGAATATGTCAGCCATCGCGAATTTGCCCAATAGGTTCAAGGTTGGCATTGTTTTGCGGTCAAGCAACCCGAATTGCACCAGTGCCAAACCCATGGTTTTCAGCATCGGGGCAAAGAGTGCAAACATTGTGACAACAAGGGCCAAAAACACATCTGCATCCCACAAGGACTGCAGCCCGGATACCACACTGATTTCCGTCAGGCCAAAGAACGGCAATATCCCGGCCCGCAAAAGCGGCGCGAACCAGGAAATCGGGTAAAGGATGAGCAAAGCAAGATTAAACCAACGCATGACAGCCACTTAGGAAGTAACACCGCGATGTTCCAGCCTTGTGCCGGTTATTTGGTCCACCACCAGAGGCCCAGCAAGGTTAGCAAAAGCACAAAATGGACAAGGTCGAGCCAGCGCCAACGGGCGCGCGGCGTCAGTGAACTGACCAAAAACATCACGGATGGCACCAAAAGCGCCGCCATTCCGCCGCCTTCGGCCATTGCTTGTGCGGCTGCCACGTAGAGGGGACCGCTTGCAATGCCAACCGCAGGCGCAAAAACTGTGGCCACGCCGCCCGCCGCTAATAGAAACGCAGCAAGCGCTGGCCAAAGGGAAATCCCGCGCCCGCCGATCACCCGAAGCAATGCGATTATGACAAGCGCTTCGAGAAAGATGAATTTCTTGTAGAATATGAAGGCCAGCAGCACCGGGTTTGGCTCAAAGAAAGTCATGCAGCGGCCCCTTCTATCTGACCGATTCAATGGGGCCGGTGGCGCGGCCCGAAATGAATTGGTCTACAAATGGATCACCGCTTTGGTCAAGGTCGCGGACGGGTCCTGTCCATTGGATCACCCCATCATGCAGCATCGCAACGTGGTCCGCGATTGCGCGGACACTGGTCATGTCATGGGTGATGGTCATCGCAGTCGCGCCCATTTCGTCAACGATTTCGCGGATCAATTCATTGATGACACCGGCCATGATCGGATCCAATCCGGTGGTTGGTTCGTCGAAAAAGATGATCTCGGGTTCGGCGGCAATGGCACGGGCAAGGCCGACGCGCTTTTGCATGCCGCCCGAAAGTTCGGCAGGAAACCGGTCAGCCACATCGGGCTTCAATCCAACGCGGCGCAGTTTTTCGATGGCGATTTCGCGGGCCTCTGCGACAGGGCGTTTGAGCGATCCGCGCAGCAAACGAAAGGCGACGTTTTGCCAGACGGTTAGGCTGTCAAAAAGGGCCCCGCCTTGAAACAACATGCCAAAACGCGCCAGAAACGCATCGCGGTCGCCGGTTGTGACGTCCTTGCCGTCTAAGGTGATGACACCGGCATCCGGTCGGACCAAACCCAGTACAGATTTGAGCAACACGGATTTCCCCGTCCCAGATCCACCGATGATCACCATCGACGTACCCTTGGGGATGCTTAGGTTTACACCGCGCAATACGTGGTTGTCTCCAAAGGCTTTTTCAACTGAGATAAGCTCGATCATAGTGAGAAAAATGCCCCGGTCAGTAGGAAGTTCGCAGCAAGGATCAGCACCGCTGCCGCCTCGACAGAGCCTTTGGTCGCTTTGCCGACACCCTGTGCGCCGCGGCCAGAATTCATACCGAAATAACATCCCATCAAGGCTGCAATGCCGCCAAAAATACACCCCTTGGTCAGCGATGAAACAATGTCCAGCAGCTCAAGAAAATCGACCGTGTTTTTGAGATAGGTCGCGGGGTTGAACCCCAGCGATCCGGTCGCCACCACCCAGCCGCCGAAAATACCAATCACGTCGCCTACGGCCACCAGCAAGGGCACAACAATCAAACCGGCCAAGACGCGCGGGGCAACAAGGTATTTCATCGGGTTGGTCGACAAGGTGACAAGGGCGTCGATCTGCTCGGTCACCTTCATCGTTGCGATTTCCGCCGCGATCGAGGATGTCACCCGCGCGGCGATCATCAAGCCCACCAAAACCGGCCCCAGTTCGCGTACCATGCCGATGGCAACAATCTGTGGCACCACGGCTTCGGCGTTAAACCGTGCGCCGCCAGCATAGATTTGCAGTGCCAAGGCACCGCCGGTAAAAATCGCTGTCAGGCCGACAACAGGCAGGGACAGCCAGCCGATGTTCAGCAGAGCCAGCGCAAATTCGCGGCCATAAAATGGCGGGCGGACCATGTGGCCGATGGCTTGAAATGCGAACAAAGCGACACGGCCAATCGCCGCCAGAGTTTGCAACGTTGCACGTCCTAAGGCTCCGAGGGGGGACAAAAGGATCATGTTGGCAAGTATCGGCGTTTGTAACGTGCGCCCAGCGAAGTCAGTATTTCGTAGCCAATGGTACCGGCCCAATCTGCCACTGTATCCACCGTTTGATGCGCGTTTATCAGGTCAAGCGCGCTTGGCTCTTCGTTCAATTCAGTCACATCCACCCCGATCATATCCATCGACACGCGGCCCAATACTTTGCATCGGGTATCACCGTGACACAGCCAGGCGTCGCCGCCCATTGCCCGGATCAGCCCGTCGGCATAGCCTGCGGCAATTGTCGCGACACGGGTCGGAGATTGCGCAATCCATGTGTTTGAATAGCCGACGCTTTCACCGGCCAGCACATCGCGGGTCTGAATGACGGGGATTGATAAATGCACCACGGGGCGGGCCTGTGCAAACGGCAATCCGCCGTATAGCCCGATGCCGGGACGGGTCACGTCAAAATGGTAGTCGCTGCCCAGCAGAATGCCCCCCGTCGCCGCGAGAGAGCGCGGTGCGTCAATTCCGTCGGTCATATCGGTGAAGTTTTGCAGCTGAAACGGGTTCATCGCATGATCTGGTGCATCGGCGCAGGCCAGATGGCTCATGACCAACGCAGGGCGCTGCGCCAGTGCGATTTCGCGCAGCGCGCGCCATTCGGCGTCTTCCATGCCCAAACGGTTCATGCCGGTATCAAGCTGTATGCCAAAGCTGTGGCCGGGGAGGGCTTCGACATGGCGCAGCATCTGGTCGATGGAATTGAGCATCGGTGTCAGATTTGCATCGCGGATCAGTGCGGTATCGCCTTCCATATGTCCCGAGAAAACGAAGATCTCGGGGCCGGTGCCCAAGATCGCGCGCAGCTCCGCACCTTCTTCGCAAGCGGCGACAAAAAATTGCCTGACACCGGTTTGGGCAAGCGCAGGGGCAACTTGCGCCATGCCAAGCCCATAAGCGTCAGCTTTGACAACCGCAGCCGTTTCGGTGTGCGATTTTGAAGATAGCGCATGCCAGTTGGCACAAAGCGCAGCGAGATCAATTGTAAGTTCTGCAACAGCCATATGCGTGTCTTTGGCATGATAGGCGTGAGCGTCAAGAGGAAATGATGTTTTGGGTACCGCAGGCCGCAAGCCTATTGGCTGATTTGGCGAAAATGTTGGTTAACACCTGTTGGGATAAGCTAGGCTGGGAGCGGAGGGACACATATGAAAGACAAGTTGCGTCTGGAGTGGCAATTGTTTCAACTGGCGCTGCGGTTTTTGACCTGCATGCCCGCTGCTGGCGATCTTTCGACGTCGGACGATTTACGGATACGGGCGCACAAGTATTTCCCGATTGTCGGGGCCTTTGTCGGCGCTATTGGCGCTTTGGTGTTTTGGGCCAGTTGTGTTTGGCTACCGCAATCGGCCGCCCTGATCATCTCGCTGGTTGCGACCTTATTGGTGACCGGAGCCTTCCATGAAGACGGGTTGGCCAATGCGGTCGAAGGGATGAGCCGCGGGTCAGGCCGAACCCAAATGCTGGAGATGATGGCCTCTCCCGGGTTGGGGCTTTTTGGAGCCTTGGCTGTTGCACTGGTTGTAGCGCTGAAACTGGTTTTGCTGGCGCATATGCCGCTGGTTTTGGCCGGTGTTGCGCTGGTTCTGGGACATATGATCGGGATGATGGCGGTGGTCCATGTGATTGCCACAACGCCCTATGTGCACAGCAATGGGTTGCAAGCTGCCGCCCCGTACATAACATCTGGCGGCTATCGTTTTGCGGTTTTGTCTTCAATCGCCGTATTGATCGCGGCGGTGTTCTATATGGGGCTTTGGCCGCCGCTTTATCTGATCTTGGGAAGCATCGTTTTGGGACAATTGTTCCGCTCGGCAATGATGGGCAAACTGGGCGGTTACAACAGCGATTGCCTCGGCGGCGTGATGCAACTGAGCGAAGTCGGGGCCTATTTGGGCCTGTCGGTCTGGTTTTGATGCGCGGGCAAAAAGCCGCGCGCACCGCAGACGGCGTTAGTATTCGTTGCCGCCCTGCCATGTTTTGGCCAAGTTGCCAAAGCGCGTGAACTGAGCCTCAAAGGACAGCTCTACCGTACCAATCGGGCCGTGCCGCTGTTTGCCGATGATCACCTCGGCTTTGGCATGCAGGCGCGACATGCGTTCCTGCCATTCGGCCATTTTGTCCAGCTGCTCTTCGCCCGGTTTTTCACGTTCCACATAGTATTCTTCGCGGAACACAAACATAACAACGTCCGCATCCTGTTCGATCGATCCAGATTCGCGAAGGTCCGACAATTGCGGCCGTTTGTCTTCGCGGTTTTCAACCTGACGAGACAGCTGGGACAGGGCGATCACAGGAATTGCCAACTCCTTGGCGATCGCTTTCAAACCCATCGAAATTTCACCGATTTCCTGAACGCGGTTTTCCGACGTTCCGCGCAACAGCTGCAAATAGTCAACGATGAGAACGTCCAGCCCATGCGTCCGTTTCAATCGCCGAGCCCGCGCAGCCACCTGCGAAATCGGCAAGGCGGCAGTGTCGTCGATAAACAATGGACAGGCTTCAAGCGCCTTGGCCGCTTCAACGAAGCGCCGGAATTCGATTTCGTCCATGTCACCCTGACGGATTTTATGGGACGAGATTTCAGAGGCTTCGGCCAAGATCCGGCTGGCAAGCTGCTCGGCGCTCATCTCGAGGCTGAAGAAGGCAACAACGCCGCCCTCTACTGTGCCCTCGGTTCCGTCCGGCTTGATGCCCTTCTTGTATGCCTTGGCAATATTGAAGGCGATGTTGGTTGCCAGCGATGTTTTCCCCATCGAGGGGCGGCCTGCCAAGATCAGCAAATCCGACGGATGCAAACCGCCCAACTTTCCGTCCATATCGATCAGACCGGTCGACACACCGGCCAAACCGCCTTCGCGTTGGTAGGCCGCATTGGCGACATTCACCGCTTCTGTGACGGCCTTGAGGAACGAGACAAAACCGCTTTCGACCTGTCCTTGCTCGGCCATGCTATAGAGCGCCTGCTCGGCCTCGACGATCTGTTCTTTGGGGTTGGATGCGATATCGACCTTGGCCGCTTTGGCAGAAATATCTTTGCCCAAACGGATCAGATCGCGGCGCACCGCCAGATCATAAAGCATTTGGGCATATTCACGCACCGCAAACGCGCTGACAGAAGAGGCGGCAAGTCGCGCCAGATAGGCGGGCCCGCCCAGTTCCTTAAGGCCTTCGTCGGCTTCCATAAACGCCTTGAGCGTTACAGGTGAAGCGAGGTTGTTTTTAGAGATACGTGCAGCGGCGATCTCATAGATTCGGGCGTGAACCGGATCGTAAAAATGCTGGGGGCCAATGATCGATGCGACGCGGTCAAAGACGTCATTGTCAGTCAAAATAGCGCCCAGCAACTGTTGCTCGGCTTCGATGGAATGCGGCATGGTGTCGGCGGCTTCGACCTGAATTCCGGTCGGATTTATTGTCATAACTTCGTTCATGCCGTTCCCCAACTGCCCCAATTTGCGAATGTAACGCCTTTGGTGCGCTTGGTATCAACAAGCGGGGCAAAGGGGCAAATTGTATATTTCTGGGGATAAGCTTCCTGCCGAAACCCCATGCTAGATATTGCGATTAGACTTAGCGGTCTGTCAATATAAGGTAGCGGCAGAGAACCGGAGACGGTTTTCTGCCCGCTACCTATACTGATGCGCTTAGTCTTTGTTGGCGTCTTGCCAAGCGCGCGGTGCTTTCAAAAAGGCCTCGACCTGTGCGAGTTTCTCATCCGAGAAATTGCCCATCTCACGCGCGGCTTCCAGCACGTCCCACCACGTACACAGGTGGTGCAGTTCAACCCCGTGATCGCCCAGTGTTTTGATCGTCTCGTCAAAAATACCGTAGTAGAAAATGACGGCAGTATGACCGCAGGTTGCACCGGTTTCGCGGATGGCATCCACAAAGGACAGTTTTGATCCGCCGTCGGTGGTCAGGTCTTCGACCAGCAACACACGTTCGCCTTCGGTCATCACACCTTCGATGCGGGCGTTGCGGCCATAGCCTTTTGGTTTCTTGCGCACATAGGTCATGGGCAGGGCCATACGTTCGGCAACCAGTGCGCCGAACGGGATCCCTGCGGTTTCACCGCCGGCGATGTTGTCAAAGGCTTCGAAGCCGGCGTTGCGCATCACAGTCACGGTCAGGAAATCCATCAAGGTGCTGCGAATGCGTGGAAACGAAATCAGCTTGCGGCAATCGATGTACACCGGTGACGGCAGGCCCGAGGCCAATTTGAACGGCTCGTCGCCCATGAAATGTACCGCTTCGATTTCCCACAGCATGCGGGCGGTCAAACGGGCCATTTCTTCGGCAGAGGGATAAGACGTCGGAATCATCGGGCAGCTCTCCTGGATTTTGCGCGGATTTAGCGCGAAACAGGGCGGGACAAAACCCCGCCGTGTTATTTCTTTGGGCCGCAGCCGCAGGGCTGGCCTCTAAGTTTGAACCGTCCAGTGCAAGGGCATCATCGGGTCAAACACCGTGACATCGCCGTCCGGCGTTTCAATCTTGGCCGGATAGGTGACGGGGTCGCCCTTGGTCAAAACCATCTGCGCGTCGTTGGGGGCCAAACCGTAAAAGGCCGGTCCGTTCAGGGATGCAAACCCTTCCAGCTTGTCCAACGCGTTTTCTTGTTCAAACACTTCCGCAAGAATGCTCATGGTGTTGGTTGCGGTAAAGCAACCGGCACATCCACAGGCGTTTTCCTTGAGTGGATCAATATGCGGCGCACTGTCCGTTCCAAGAAAGAAGCTGCGATCACCGGATGTGGCGGCGGCGCGCAGCGCAAGGCGGTGCTCTTCGCGTTTGGCCACGGGCAGGCAATAGTAGTGCGGTTTGATCCCACCGACCAAAATAGCGTTCCGGTTGATCACCAAGTGGTGGGTGGTGATCGTCGCAGCCAGATTGTCACCGCCGCTGCGGGCATAGTCTGCGCCCTGTTTGGTTGTGATGTGTTCCATGATCACGCGCAGGTCTGGAACAGATTTGCGCAAAGGATCCAGCACTCGGTCAATAAACACGGCCTCGCGGTCAAAAATATCAACATCGCTGTCGACGACTTCACCATGCACACACAGGGGCAGCCCAATTTCGGCCATGGTTTCAAGGGTTGCACGTACCTTGTCAAAGTCGGTCACGCCCGAGGCGGAATTGGTCGTCGCGCCCGCCGGATACAGCTTGACCGCATGGATCAACCCTTCGTCCTTGGCGCGTTTTACATCTGCCGGATCGGTTTGTTCGGTAAGATAGAGTGTCATCAGCGGTTGGAAATCACTGCCATCTGGCAGCGCATCCATGATCCGCGCCTGATAGGCCGCTGCATCATCGCGTGTGACAACAGGCGGAACCAGATTTGGCATAATGATCGCACGGCCAAAATGGCGGGCGGTTTCAGGAGCAACGGCGCGCATCATAGCGCCATCGCGCAAATGAAGGTGCCAGTCATCGGGGCGGCGAAGGGTCAGTTTTTGCATGGGGGTCCGGTAGCACGCACGGCCGGTTATTTCCAGAGATTCGACCGACAGAACCTGCTTTGACGCGGAAATTCGGTGCTGTGCTAGCTATCTTGGGAGACGAGCTGCGCCAAACGGCGGCGAAACCGCGGTGCATCCAACCGTGAGACCACATTTTGACACAACAAGCGGGCCAGATCGCTGCGCTCATCTGCATCAATGCGGGCCAATAGGCGGCGCAGATAGGGCGGGTGATCGCGCCGCGCCCGAAGCATTTTGGCAAAAGTATTGGTGTCCAAGCGGTCTTCGGCGACGGCAGTCAACAGCGATGGAAGCAGGTTCAATTCGATCATGTCAGCTTGCAATGCGCCGCCCATCAAGGGCAGGCGGTGGCGCGTGACGTTACGCCGTTCGAACAGGGCAGAATGCATGGCATCCAGATGTTCGTTGGGGTCAAACAAGACATGCGCATGATGGGCCGCCTCAATCATATCCGGCGCAAACCCGTAGCGTGAGGTGAAATCGCGGCGGCGTTGTTCAAGGAACCTTTCATCCCAGCCTGTGACCCGCGGATCAAGCGTTGCTTGCGGTTGTAACATCAAGACACGCGCACCGGGCGCGGTAACCGAATAGGCAGCGGCCGCATATCCGCAGGGGCCAGCCCCATAAAAGACAACGTTTTCAAAATCATCAAAAAATCCGTCGTCCAGCATCTGGTCAAAGAAGGCAAAGACTTTGGCGTCGCGAAACCAGGTGTCACCTTGGCTGAGCACAGAAAGCGACGACCAGCCGTTGTTGCGGACCATATCGAACCCTAGCGGAGTACGGGTGGGAGACAGCGCCTCGATTCCCGGTACGGATTCAAAGCTGACCAAGAGAGTGTCACCGTCCTCGACAAAGATCGACGCATGCCGTTTGCCAAGAGGCTCAGCGAACCCCAGATTTTGACCAATGCGTTTCAATTCGGTTAGCCACTCAGCCCGCGATAGCTGGCTAAGATCGGGAGGGAAACTGGTCTCTGACTGTGGCATACCCGCATGTCCTTTGGTGTCCCCACGCCTCTTGATGGGGATGATTTGGAGATGAAGTTAGCCACGATTTCGGGCGAAATTGTGTTTAATGCTGGGTAATTTTAGGCAAGGGGCGGTGCTACACGCGGTCGGCGGCTTTGGCGCGGCTGGCATGCGCGGTCAGAAACCTTGCGGCTTCGGGCGTTATTGGCCGGGCCGGGCTGGACATCAAAAGCCGGGCAAACAGCGCGCGGTAGGGTTCTTGGGCCATCAGATTGTCAAACCGGGCTTTTCGCCAGTGTACCGCGTGGTTGTGAAGTTCGGATAGGGTCTGATCCGCGGCGAGATCCGCGCGCAGATCTGCCGCGCCCGGCATGTTCAGAATTGACCTGTCTTCCTCAGAACTCCAATTGCGCTCTGACCAATAGTCCATTCCCAGAGTTTGGTTGGAATGCACCGCTCGGCCTCTGTCTGCCTTGACAAGGTAGCTTTCCATTGACCCGAGCGGATAGTGGTTGAGCTGCGCCAAACCATAATTGGACCGGCCGTAATCTGAAAATATCCGGCGGTGTCGAAACTGATCGCCCAAATTACGGCCTTCGCAATCAAACCAGCGGGCCATATCAACTTTGGACGGATCGGGGCTGCGGGGACGGTGTACCCCGAGCTTGCGGTAAATGCCGTTGTTTTTGTAAAGCGTCTTGAACATAGCGGCCCGCCACGGCCAATGCATAATGATTGGCGCAGCTCGTATGAATTGTTGCGTCACAGGGATGTCGACGTATGGCACGACACCGCTGTTCCCAAAGAGCCGCCACGTGAGCGTGATGGCGTCCGCATCCGGCAAGGCGGAGATCAAAGCGGGCAGGGTACGATCCCCGATGTGGATGTTGACGAATTCGTCGATATCCAACGCCAACAACCAATCGGACTGCGTGACAGGGCTTGAAGTGTCGGCCAGCTTTAGTCCGGTGAATTGGATTCCGCTTTTGTCAAAGGGTCCGTCATTGCGGATATGCGTGACCAGATCCATGTCCTGCAACCGGTCCAGCATCTTATCGGTGCCGTCTTGGCAATCGTTGCTAAGGGCGACAACATCGGTGACACCGCAGGCCAAATGATGGGCCAGCCAGTCTAAAAGGAAGCCACCCTCATTGCGGACACATAGAACTGCGGTGACCTTCATATCGTGCCCTTCGTGTAACGCGGGTGACGAATTTTCGGCGAAAATTCAATCATCCCCAACCTTTACGGAATGTAACAACTTTGGCTTCTGATGCTTTGGGAAAATATGTCAGTCCGGCCCTGTGCATTGCGTCAAAGACATTCTGAACCCCCTGTTGCCCAATCCATTGGGGGTGCAATTCTATTATGGCAACGCGAATGCCCGTCCAATCTGCAGAAGGCAACAACACCGCTTCGGCCCCTTCGATGTCGCAGACCAGCACATCCGGTTTCAACCAGTCCAACACCGGGCCGATGGCATGACGTTCTATGTTTACAATTTCCTTTACGCTATCGGGATCTGCATCGAAATCCATGGACGACCCAAGGAAGTTGTCGCGCACATAGAACTTTACGGGATCGCCAACGTCTGGTGATAGCAAAGCGTTGCGCACGTCTACGTTTGTGACCCCATTGGCTTTATGCACCGAATGGATGTAAGGGATCAGCGCCGGGTTGGCCTCATAGCTGACCACTTTTTCCACCTTCTTCTTGACCGACAGCAGCGTCGACATATAGCCAAGCCCACCGCCCAGTTCCAACACCCGATCCCCTTGGCGAACCACCCGCATCACCGCGTCGCATTCTTTGCGCTCATAGGTGCCTTCGCGTATCGCACCGCGTACCCGGCCTGTGGTCAACTGCGGATGTTTCGGGATATTCATCCCCCGGGACCGGATATAGGGGCTGCGGGTTTTGGGCGCGCTTTCGTCCATGTCAGTTCTCCATGTCGAGGGCGAGCGCAAAGGCCACCCGTTCGGTTTCGGTCAGGTCCAATGCCAGCGCCTGTTGGTAGAGGTCTTCGAATTCCGGCATTGCGTGCAACTCAACCGCCTTGGCGTGATGCCAGTCCACCCCCTTTTGGTGCCACACCAACAAAACGGGGTCGGTCATCAGCCGGTTGTATTCTGCCTGCATCCTTGAAAGGTTCCGCTGGATTGTCACATCGCGATTCATGGACCAATCCATGCGAATCCAGTAATTCAACCCGATGGACCGGTCGACATGCAGCGCCCGGCCGCGTTGACGTTTGATCAGATAGCTTTCGGCGCTGCGCAGGGCGTAGTGGTTCAATTGGATCAGATCATAACCAATGGTCTTTTTTGAGTTGCGCCAGCCGTTTTTCAGCGCGTCACGCGTCATATCGGTGCCGGACCCATTGACCCATTTCACCTTGTGTTCTGCCCCTTTTTTCAGCTTGTTCGGACGGTGGCAGGAGATTTTTCCATAGGCTCCGATGTTCTTGAACATAGTCTTAAAGCCCCAAGCTGTATGCGGTTTGGGGCAGTACTTTGGTGCGCAGGCATCGAATTGTTCGATGACAAAGGCGTCGGCCAGATTGGTTACGCCATTGTAGCCAAACAACCGCCAAGTCATGGCTATGTTAGTGGCGTCGGGCACACTGTCAAAGACATCTGCCAAGGTGCCGTTGCCGCAGCGCACATTCACAAACTCATCAACGTCAATATGGGCGATCCAATCCGCGTTTTTGATCACAGGTTCGCTTAGAGCGTTATCAAGTGCATGTTGTTGCGGCGAATTTCCGGACCACGAGTCATTGTTGCGATGCTGCAAGATCCCCATATCCTGAAGCCGGTTCAGGATTTCTGTTGTCCCGTCGCTACAATCATTGGTGTAGATCAAGAAGCTGTCGAAGCCTATGGAACGATGATAGGCGACCCATTCGATGATGTAGGGGGCTTCATTTTTCATGCAGCCCACAATGACGTTTCCGCTGGACCCTTTTGGCAAAATCCGCGTTTTGATTGCCGAATAAGCGGGGGCAGAGGCCTCTTCGTCAATAACCCCGAGGCGGTTGTGCGGCGCGAAAACCGAGGTTTGAAGCTTGGCAAAGTTTTGCTTGGCCAAGGGGGGCAATACCCTGCGCGCAACTGGGCTGAGCTGCGCGTCTATGTTCGCATCTGCACCGTTCTCAGGGGCTGGCGCTGCGCCAAGGGACGCCAAATCGGCAGATTTATTGGCCAACTCTTCTTTGGTGGCTTCGTTGATGCGCCACCGAAAGGCCATCAAGTATTGCGTTGGGCGAAAGCCGCGCGTTGGGTCCGCCTCTTGCCAATTATGCGTTGGTTGGTCCGGGGCCATCAGGTGTGGGTCCAACCCGTCATGCGTTTGGCAAAGTAGTGCAATATCCTCAGCAAAATACCCGGATACAGCCTGCAAGCTGCCGGGCTGGATGGGGGCACCGTGGGTTTTGATCTCTCCCAAAAACTTGCGCCACAGCTGCCGGGGCAAGATGACCTTTTTTTGGGCCAGCAGCCGCAAGACGGCATCATTGAACATCCGTGATCTGGTCAGCCAAGACGCTGACGGCGCGGTTGGCATGTCCTCTGGGTCTGATTTGCCAAATGATCGAGGAATTCCAAAAGCGGCTTGTAGTTCTTTGGGGGCATGTTGTGAATAGAACTGTTCTGGTCGGATGTTGCGAAAGGTAACTGATCCAAGGCCAAACACATTTTCCCAAAAGGTCTGCAGGCGTTGAAAATCAAGCCAGTAGCACGCGCCTTGGATTTCGCTGAACTGCCCAGCTTGCGGGTCAGGGGCTGGGCGGGTGGCCAATGCGGCGTCCCAGAACGATGGCGCGGTCAAACAGCCTAGCTCCAGATCCAGTGAACGGGCGCGACCGTCAATCAACTGGCCTGCATAACGTTGAACCAGCATGCGGGCAGGATCATCCAGATGGGCGACCACACGAATATCATCGGACAAGGGTAATAGCATTGCGCGCAGCCGCTTCAATTCGGAGGCGGTGCACAAAGACGAGCCCAATTGATGGGCTGACAAAATCAGGACATCGGGGGTATGCCGATCCACTTCGGCCTGTAATTGACGGGCGACATCGTCGCGCAGAACCTGTTGTTTGTCGGCTGCGATATACCCGCGGTTATAGCGCAGGCTGTCGACGTTTTCCGGATCGCTAACGGCCAAATACAACCTTGTGTGATTGCGTGCACCGAGGCTGCGGGCATAAAGCACACCTTGGCCAATGAGCTGGTCCCGTTTGGCATCCAGCACCCTTTGCAACCGGTCACTGCTGCCGGAATCGGGCCCGATGTGGACATAGATCCGCATCAAATCATCCCCTTCGAACCACTGGGATCGCGGATCTTTTTGTTTACGTTCAGCTTGCCCCACCAGGGTAACTTTAGCCCGACATGGGCGGACAAGCGGGCCCGCGCATTTGAGGCCCCCATAGGCAATTCCAAAAATCGCGGATCATCGCCAAAGACATCGCGCAGCATATCATAATGCCCTTCGATCCATCGGATGCGTTCGGCGTCGCTTTCTCCGTAGCCCAAGGGAAGGCCGGGAATGGTGCCGCCGGGCAAGCGGTCTGTGCCAAGACTGTTCCAGCGTCGCATACTGTCAGATACTTCTTCAGCAGGGCGCCAAGTGGCAACAAACAACAGGTCAGGCCGCGTCATCCGCATAGCCTTAAGCATCACATAATCGCATTGCGGCCAAAGCGATGTTTCACCGTTCAGTGCACTTATTTCTGAAAGCGCATCATAGACGTCGAGATATTTGAAAGGGTTCCCTTCAAAATAGCCATTGTAGAGCTGACGCCCGACAAAGGTGCCGCCCAATTGTGGGTCTCGCGTGTGAACGCGCCGCACCTTGTGGTCAGCCACCCGCCAACCGGCTTTGTCCAATGCATAGGCCAAAGACGTTGTACCGGTTTTGGGCAGCCCCAAATTGATGCATTTGACCCCTGTCATGAGGCCAAACCAAGTTCCCGCATCAGTTCGTATTCGCCGGGGGGATAGGGGGGCAAATCGCGAAGATGTGTGTATAATCCGGCATAAGCTGGATCGGCCATCAACTGATCGCGCTTTTGGCGGTGTAACCGGACGCATTCACTGTGCAACGGACCAATCACCGGATTGGCGTGCAAGGCTGACATTGCGGCCTCTAGCCTAGGGGCATAGCGCAAAATCGATCGGTCTTGGAAAGACCGGTCATTGCGTTCACGCCAATAAGTGTCATCGAAATTGCGGTTTTCGCGGTTCACATCGCCCCGATCATTTTTGACCAAATAGCTGTCGAGCGACCGCAAAGCGTAGTGGTTCAAAGTCGCCAACCCGCGCGCTCCAGCCGCGGGGAACTTGCGAATGCGGCGGCTGTTTGCTGCAACATAAAACTTGTGCGGCACATTGCGGCCCGATCCATCGGTCCAGCTGGGGCGTCGACCTTTGGGAAGTCTGGCTTTGAAAAACGGTCGATGCGCGCCAAAATAGTGCAGCGGAAAATCGCCCCGAACCAATGACTTCACCTCAATCGCGGTTTCTGCGCACCACAAATCAGGATTGTGCGAGGCGGTGAACTGTTCGATCACAGGGCGGTCTTCGAAATCTGTAACCCCGCAGTTGGCAAAGAATTGAAACGTCACCGAAATTGCTTGCGGATTCCCACAGGCCTCAATCAGTGCGGGAATGCTGTGATCACCCGTATGTATGTTCAAGAATTCATCGACATCTGCAATCCAAACCCAATCGGCTTGCATCACGACGTCTTGCTTGGCGGCATCCTTTAGGGCTTCCATTTGATAATTGCGGCCTTTGGCGGGGTTTGGCAGATGAGTGACAGCGCCGTTTTCGGCCAATGCGTCCAGTAAAACATCCGTGCCATCGGTGCAATCGTTTGAATAGAATAGAAAATCTGTCACACCCAACAGGCGGTTAAACGCGATCCATTCCAGCAAAAATGGACCTTCATTTTTAACACAGGTGACAGCGGTTATGCGCACGGCAGACTCCTTGGGGGCGGATATGCGCACACACTAGCGCCACCTTGCAAACCGAAGGTTACGACGGCATCACAAAAACCGGCGGGGTACATGTTGTTTGATCCCAGGCGTTGCGCCGTGCATGTGCTATGGGGCATGTCTGCTCATCCGCCAATCACCCGGTTTTCCCCGGTTGTTCGTTGACAGAATCATCGCATTCCGCGCGGCACCCGTCAATGCAAAGCATAAGGTCGGGCCGTCTTGTGCGACTTTGGCGCTATTGACCCTTCCTTGCTGGCGGGGCAATCGAGAGGGGCCGAGGGAGATTATATATGACTATTCCAGCATCTATCGATGACGTGCAAACACAACTGGCCAGCACAGGCTATGTCTGCGGACGGGCCTTGGCCACAGTGGTGTTCCTATCGCTGCGTCTGGGCCGCCCCTTGTTTCTAGAGGGCGAAGCAGGCGTCGGTAAAACCGAAATCGCCAAAGCTCTGGCTTTGATGCTGAACCGCAAACTCATCCGGCTGCAATGCTACGAAGGGCTGGATGCCTCCTCTGCGGTGTATGAATGGAACTTTCCAGCGCAGATGATCGCCATCCGCACCGCCGAAGCGCAGGGCGGAGCAGACCGCGGCACTTTGCAAACTGAACTGTTTTCCAAAGATTTTCTAATCGAACGGCCTCTGCTTGAGGCCATGCGCCCGGATGAAAATGGCGCTCCGATCTTGTTGATCGACGAATTGGATCGCACGGATGAACCCTTCGAAGCTTTCCTTCTCGAAGCCCTTTCTGATTTTCAGGTTACAATCCCCGAGATCGGCACAATCAAGGCACCCGAGCCCCCCATCGTTATCTTGACGTCAAACCGCACCCGCGAAGTGCATGACGCCCTTAAACGTCGTTGTTTGTACCATTGGGTCGATTACCCTGACTTCGCCCGCGAAGTCGAAATCCTGACCTCCCGCGCCCCCGAAGTTGCCGATACCTTGTCACGCCAGATTGTCAGCTTTGTGCAGACCCTGCGGACCGAAGATCTCTTCAAAAAACCGGGGGTCGCAGAAACCATCGATTGGGCAAAGTGCCTTCTCGCTCTGGACGTGGTCGACCTGTCACCGGAAATGATCTCGGACACACTCGGCGCGATTTTGAAATACCAGGACGACATTGCCAAAATCCACGGCTCCGAAGCCAAACGCATACTGGATGAAGCCAGCGCTGCTCTGGAACCGGCCTGATGTTTCTTCTGTCTGAAAATATCCCGGGGGTGTGGGGGCAGCGCCCCCACGTAGGCTGATGGCTGAACACATCCCTCTCGAAATTCCGGATGAGCCGCGCCTTGCGCAAAACATCATCCATTTTGCCCGCGCGCTGCGCAGAGCTGGCTTGCCGATTGGGCCGGGCCGGGTGATCGACGCGATCCGTGCCGTCGAAGCCGCGGGTTTCAGCGACCGCATGGATTTCTTTTGGACGTTGCACGCCTGTTTTGTAAATCGTCCCGAACACCGTTTGATCTATGCACAGGTCTTTCGGCTGTATTGGCGTGATCCGCGCTATCTTGAACATATGATGGCTTTGATGCTGCCGGCCGTCCGCGGCGTTCAAGAGGACAAGCAAGCCCAATCAGGTGAAAAACGCGCTGCTCAGGCCTTGCTTGGCGACGAGATGCCCGATGTCCCCGAGGGCGAACAAGAAGAGGACGGCACCCAGATCGAAGTCGACGCGTCGATGACGATCAGCAGCGATGAAATGCTGAAGTCTTTGGATTTCGAGCAGATGTCGACAGAGGAGATCGCCCAGGCCAAACGGATGTTGTCCCGACTGTCCTTGCCGGTAAAACCCTTTGCATCGCGGCGGTCTATGGCGTCGGCGCGCGGGTTGCGGACGGATTATCGCAAAACCATGCGCAATGCTCTGCGGCAGGGCGGAGAATTTCGCGCCATTGCCCATGCCAAACCGCGTTTGCGCTGGCCCAATCTGGTGGTGCTTTGCGATATTTCCGGCTCGATGAGCCAATATAGCCGCATGGTGCTGCATTTTCTTCATGCTGTTGCCAATGAAAAGGGCGCTGGCTGGTCCAAGGTCCACGCGTTTACTTTTGGAACCCAGTTGACCAACATCACCCGCCATTTGGCCACCCGCGATGTGGATGCGGCGCTGAAATCAGCCGGAGCCGAGGCTCAGGACTGGGAAGGCGGCACCCGTATTGGCGATTGCCTGCACGCTTTCAATCGGGACTGGTCGCGCCGCGTGATGGGACAGGGCGCAGTTGTTTTGCTGATCACCGACGGGTTGGATCGCGGTGTACCTGAAGATCTGGCCAAGGAAATGCACCGCATTCAACTGTCATCACGGCGGTTGATCTGGTTGAATCCATTGCTCAGGTGGGATGAATTCGCCCCCAAGGCCACTGGCATCCGCACCATGCTTCCCTTTGTTGACAGTTTTCGCGCGGGGCATTCGATCCAGTCTCTCGAGGATCTGGCCAGTGCGATTTCAAAGCCGGATGATGCAGGGGAAAAAGCCCGTTTGATGGCCATGCTCTAGCAAGAAGACACTCCAATTTTTGAAACACCTATTGAAATTGGAATGTATTTGATTTGAATCATTCTGATACTGGAATGTGTTCTTATGATCCTTCTCTATGAAATCCATTGGAGAGATCAAAATGGCACTTGATTGGAAAATCGGAGGCGTGCTTTTGGGGCTCGTCTTCTTTGCGGCGGTCTTGCTGGTCAAGCCGATCGGCGTATCAACGCAGTTTGTAATTCTGGACGGGATTGTGGCTGATGTTGCTTCACCGGACTTTATCACCCAAACCGAAGATGGTTTTACGTCTACCAATGCCTATATGGCCAAGTCGGACGGAAAATATGCCAAAAGCGCTGCCAATCCGTTGAACTATAGCTTTGTTTTTGTGCTGGCCATGATGATTGGTGCAGCGGCATCTTCCTACTTGCGCGGCGGGTTTGCAGCGGCGTCGCGTCTGCCAGATGTATGGGTTGCCAACTACGGAAATACACCACTCAAACGCTATATGGTTGCCTTTGTGGGCGGGTTTATTGCGCTCTATGGTGCGCGTTTGGCAGGGGGGTGCACCTCCGGTCACATGATGTCTGGTATGATGCAGACATCGATTTCGGGGTATTTGTTCACTGCAGCGACCTTTGCTGCCGCCGTTCCAACCGCAATGATTATGTATAAAAGGGGCTAAACCATGCAAATTTTACTAGCACTTTTGATCGGTGCGGGCTTTGGCGCGATGCTTGACCGAATTGGCGCTACCAATCCAAGTGTGCTGACGGGCATGTTGACACTGCGCCGTTTGAACCTTGCGAAAACCATTATGATGGCCATCGGAACCGGATCCATTTTGATGTTTGGCGGCCAGATGCTTGGCTTGGTCGATGTGGCCCATATGAGCGTCAAATCCGCTTATGTCGGGGTGTTGATTGGCGGTTTGATGTTGGGGGTCGGCTGGGCCATATCTGGCTTTTGTCCCGGTACAGGCGTTTGCGCGGCTGCGACAGGCCGCAAGGATGCGGTGTTCTTTATTTCTGGCGGATTGCTTGGCGCAGCTGCTTACATGGTGACTTATCCGGCATGGAAAGCATCCGGTCTGTTGGAGGATATCCTTGGCGGTAAGGTCACCTTGGGCGATGTTCCGGGTTCAAAATTTGACGGCCTTTTTGCGGTGCCAGGCGACATCTTGGGCATTTTGATCGGGGTGATCTTTATCCTTGTCGCCTATGTCTTGCCACACAGCTTGTCCGGTTTGGACAAGGGCGCAGAGGTACCTGCGGAATAAATATTGACAGACAAAACTCAAAAGGGGCGGCTGATGTTCAGCCGCCCCTTTTTGTCATTCTGGGTCTGGATCGGTCAGCTTGTTCAGACCATCATTTCCTTGGTCGCAGACAAGGTCACATCGGGGTAATCCCGTTCGATACGGTCAATGTCCCATTGCAGCCGTGTCAGGTAGACGACATCACCATCGTTGTCATAGCTGATGTGCTGTTTGTTGGCGTTGACGAATTTGTCGACCGCCGCATCGTCACCATGAACCCAGCGGGCAGAGGTGAACTGAGATGCGTCAAACCGCACCGGCAGACCATATTCCAGCTCGATCCGGCTGCCGAGCACTTCGAATTGCAAGGCACCAACAACGCCAACAATAAAACCGGACCCGATCATCGGTTTAAAGACTTTGGCGGCCCCTTCCTCGGCGAACTGCATCAGCGCTTTTTCCAGATGTTTGGATTTCAGCGGATCTCCGGCCCGCACCCCTTGCAGCAATTCTGGCGCAAAGCTCGGGATACCGGTGACTTTGATGGCTTCGCCTTCGGTCAATGTATCGCCGATGCGCAACTGTCCGTGGTTGGGAATACCGATGATGTCACCGGCCCATGCCTCTTCGGCCAATTCACGGTCGGCGGCCAGAAACAGCACGGGATTCGAAATCGCCATCGGCTTTTTCGTGCGCACATGGGTCAGCTTCATTCCGCGCTTGAAATGGCCAGAGGCTAGCCGGACAAACGCCACGCGGTCCCGATGTTTCGGGTCCATATTGGCCTGGACCTTAAATACAAATCCTGCAACCTTCTTTTCCTCGGGCGCGACAGACCGCGGCGAGGCGGTTTGGATCTGTGGTTCCGGCCCGTAGGTGCTGATGCCGTCCATCAGTTCTTTGACGCCAAAACTGTTGATCGCGGACCCGAACCAGATCGGGGTCATATGCCCTTCCAGCACTGACTGCGGGTCGAGTTTCGGCAGCAGTTCCTTGGCCATCTCGACCTCTTCGCGCAGTTGGGTTAGCAGCGCTTCGGGGATGTGTTTTTCCAGCTCGGGATCATCAAGGCCGTTGATCTGGATTGTTTCGGCCACAACGTTCCGGTCGGCGCGGTCCATCAGTTCCAGCCGGTCGTTGAGCATATCATAACAGCCAAGAAAATCGCGGCCCATGCCGATAGGCCAGCTGGCTGGTGTGACGTCGATTGCAAGGTTTTCCTGAATTTCGTCAATAATATCGAATGTATCCCGCGCTTCACGGTCCATTTTGTTACAAAACGTCAGAATGGGCAGGTCGCGCAACCGACACACTTCGAACAGTTTTTGGGTCTGGCTTTCGACGCCTTTTGCGCCATCAATCACCATCACAGCCGCATCCACCGCCGTTAAGGTGCGGTAGGTGTCTTCGGAGAAATCCGAGTGGCCGGGCGTATCGACGAGATTAAAGCGGTATTTGCCAAAATCAAAAGACATCGCGGAGGCGGAAACCGAAATCCCGCGGTCCTTTTCCATCTGCATAAAGTCAGAGCGTGTGCGCCGTGCTTCGCCTTTTGCACGCACCTGTCCCGCCATCTGAATAGCACCACCATAGAGCAGAAATTTTTCTGTCAGCGTGGTTTTCCCGGCATCCGGATGCGAGATGATCGCAAAGGTGCGGCGGCGGGCAATCTCGGGCGGGAGCGCGGGGCGGTTTGAGGCGGTGTCTTGCATGAACCGGCATATAACGATGCGGCGGGCGGCCTGCAATGGATGCCTGCGCTCCGGCCATAAAAGACGTCTCTATTCGTTCCCCTAGGGTCTGGTCGGCAAGCCTATAGGTTTAGCTGGTGGATGATTTGCGCAAGAGGTCAGCCAGATTGGGCTGTGACAGCAGGGATTTTTGTACTTCAAGCGCACCAAAACCAGACCGCTTGTGCCCCGGAATCAAGTCGCCAAGCGCACTGTCCAGCTCTTTTGGAAGGGCGGCGCTGGTGCGCGTATCAACCAGCATGCTTTCCGCAGCGATTCCTTCGGCATAGATGATTTGGTGACTGTCAAAGAGCATTTGATAATAGTCGATGAAGCCGCCAGTTACTGGCACCACGGTTGTGTCATTCACCAGATGCCGGGCGCGGACCAAAATCTCGGACCGGCCAACGCCAATTTCATCGCTGCGTTGATAGATGAAAAGCCTGTGGTCAGGGCTGACCAGCAAGTCACGAGAATTGTTCAAGGTGCCTTCGCGGATCAAGACGGGTGCAAAATCCCCGACAGCACGGGCGGTGTGATGGCCCAGCCAGCGAATGTCTTGTGGTCCGTCGTCGCGTGTCAGAACCCGATCTCCGACCCTGAGATCTTCGACGGGGCGCTGTGCGCCGTTGGCCATTGTGATCATTGTGCCGCCGGTAAAAGAGGCGCAGGCGGCCTGTGCAAAGCGGGGCAATGCGTTGTCCTTATCGACCCCAACCAATGCGTATTCGGAATCTGCCGTCATGGTGCCAAGCGGCAGTGCGTAGACTTGGGCGACGCTGCCTGTTTCATCGGTTTCCACCAGAACGATGCATTCCATTGTTTCGCCGCTGGTGGACATAAAGGTCAGGCAGCAATCAAGATACAGGTCAAAACCGGGGGTGCCCATTTCGGTGTCTTCGGCAATGGAAAACGGCGGAGTTGCGTTGGTGGCAACGCCCAGACTTACGGTCGCGGCAACTGGCGAAAGCCGGTACACATCGTCAGGCATCAGTTCATCGCAAAAGCCGAGAGGGTCCCCGAGGTTGGCCCCGTTGATCACGCGGATCATTTCGGCACGATACACATGTAATGTCTGGGCAGACCGGTTGTTTTGGCTATTCCTCATGACACCTCGTGACAGCGGGCCGGAGTACACATCCGCCAGAGTAAAACCTTTGGGCGAATCCCGGACAATTTTTTGGCTTCCGCTTTCGTATGCTACATGATTGTGGCATCAAATTGCCAGTGGTCCGGCCATTTGTCGGCGGACAGATACAACAAACGGCACGAGCGGCCGATGACAGGAGAGATCATGGATCTGGGGATTGCAGGGAAACGGGCGCTGGTATGCGCGTCTTCAAAGGGTTTGGGTCGGGGCTGCGCAGAAGCTTTGGCAGAGGCCGGGGTGAATTTGGTGATGAACGCCCGCGGCAGTGACGCGCTGGAAAGCACGGCGCAAGAGATTCGTGACACCTATGGGGTCGAAGTGACAACTGTCGCTGCGGATATCGTATCCGAAGAGGGCCGCGCCAAAGTTTTGGAAGCAGCAGGCGATGTTGATATTTTGGTGACCAATGCAGGCGGCCCGCCTCCGGGTGTCTGGTCTGACTGGGGCCGTGACGATTTCATTTCAGCCATAGATGCCAATATGTTGACGCCTATTGCATTGATGACAGCCTTGATGCCGAAAATGGCGGAAAAGGGCTGGGGGCGGGTGGTCAACATCACTTCGCAATCCGTTAAGGCTCCGATTCCGCAGCTTGGTCTTTCCAATGCCGCACGGACAGGTTTGACCGGTTATGTGGCCGGCACCGCACGCCAAGTTGCGGGGCAAGGTGTTGTTGTGAACAACATGTTGCCGGGCATTCATGCGACGGACCGCGCGATTTCCTTGGACACCGGTATTGCGAATGCCAAAGGCGTTACGCTGGAAGAGGCGTCGGCGCAGCGCGCGGCAACAATTCCTGCGGGGCGCTACGGCACACGGCAGGAATTTGGCCAGATGTGTGCGTTCCTGTGTTCGCAACATGCGGGATTCATTGTCGGGCAAAATGTATTGCTTGATGGCGGGGCAACCAACGCAACGCTTTAAGCAGGAGTGTCAAAAATCGTTCAAGATTTTTGGTGCGACCGGAAACTAAGGTAAAGGTGTTTTATGGCACGGGGTCCAGACGGGCAGGGCGGCGGCGCAGGGTTTTCCTTGGCTGACCAGTTGTTCAACGCAGACAGCGTTGGCGATTTAGCGCGCGAATACAGTGTATTGCCCGGATTTGACCCCGACGCATTTCAGCAAGAGGTTCTGGCAGGTTTCCCAAATTTGGGCCTGTTGGAACGGCTTGACTGGATTGCGACCTGTGTTGAAAAACGCCTGCCTGCAGGTTTTCCAGCCATGGCCGATGCATTGAGCGCGGCCATGGCTCCTGAATTGGACGCCGATAAAACTGACGATGATTTTGGCCGGTTCATCCATGCGGTTCCGGGCATTTTGGCGGTGCGTCACGGATTGGAAACCCACCGCGATTTGTCTTTGGATCTGATTCACGCAGCCACCAAACGGTTCTCGATGGAGTTTTATATCCGGCCCTTCATCAACCGCTGGCCCGATGAGACATTGGCGCGGCTTGATACATGGTGCGAAGACGAAAATTACCATGTGCGGCGGCTGGTGTCCGAAGGCACGCGTCCGCGTTTGCCTTGGGCGCGCAACATCGATATCGCGCCCTTGGTGCCGCTGCGCTATCTGGATCGGCTCTATGCCGACCCGACCCGCTATGTGACGCGGTCTTTGGCCAATCACATGAATGACCTTAGCAAAGTTGTTCCAGATGACGTGGTCCCGCGACTTGGCGCTTGGGCGGATAGCGGCGCGCAAGACCCCAAGGAAATGGCATGGATCACCCGGCATTCTCTGCGCACTGCTGTTAAACGCGGCGAACGCGGGGCTTTGGACTTGCTTGGGTATCATGCGGGCGACGTGACGGGGCAGCTGCGCATCCTGACGCCGCAGGTCACGGTTGGGGCTGCGCTGGAGTTTGAGATCGAGCTTTGCGCACCAAGTGATTTGCCGGTGATGGTTGACTATCGGTTGCGGTTCAAGCGGCCCAAAGGCAGCGCTGAAAAAGTGTTCAAGTTGAAGACTGCCAAACTGGCCAAGGGGGACATGTTGGCCTTGTCGAAAACCCACAAGCTAAAGGGCAATGCCAGCACCTTTACGCTGCATCCGGGAACGCATGGCGTCACCGTGCAAGTCAACGGCCAAGACGTGGCCAACGGCGAGTTTGAACTGGTGGCCGCTGATCCCTCGACCTGATCCGTTTTAGGTGAGCTTGGCCCACCGCTTTTCAAGCGTTTCGATGGCGGCAATACGTTCACCGCTTTTTGGGTGCGACAGCATCCAGGCGGGGGCTGTGCCGCCCCGTGATTGCGTCAGCGCGTCCAGTTTATGAAACAGGGCCTTTTGCGGGCCTGTGCCTATTCCCGCTTTGACCAACAAGGCAGAGGCATATTCATCCGCTTCATATTCATCGCTGCGTGATAGTTTGGCCGACAGCAAGGACATTGCGCTATGGGCAATCCATGTCCCGATGCCCGGTAAAAAGCGGTTCAACACCATAGCCAGAGCGGTTCTCATGGCATTTTGACCGGAAAAGTCGACCATACGCCGTTTTGAATGCCCGAGTGCGACATGGCCCAGTTCATGGGCAATTACCGATGACATTTCCTCAGCGGTTACATCGCCCGCCCTGTACCGGTTAAAGAACCCTCGGGTGATGAAAATCCGGCCATCCGCAGCGGCCAGACCGTTCACAGGCTCGATTTCGTAGATGAACACCTTGATCCGCGGCAGGTCGAGCGCGGCGGCCATTTGATCCGTCAGCTGTTTTAAACGTGGATCAGCCAGTTCGGTCGATTTTTCATCCAGTTCACGCGCCGTGCGCCATGTGGACATGCGAAAGGTGACATAGCCATAAATCAGGGCGAGCAGGATGGGGGCGAATTTCAACATAGGGTGAATATGGGGCTGAGAGGCGCGAAGGGCAATGCTTGGCAGCCGTCCTTTTGGTGTCACCCTCCAAGCAAAAAGCCCCCGTCAAACGACGAGGGCCCAGATTTTTTTCTGTGCGGAGCAGTTGTTAGGCGAAGAAGCCTGCAAAAGCGCTGCGACTGATGTCCGACAATTCTGCCAGTGGCGCTTCGGAGGCACCGAATTTTACGGTATCGCCAGTGAATTTGCCAACCGACGTGATTGGAACGCCAGCTTGGCCTGCGGCCAGCATCAAGGCTTCGGCCTGATCAAAGTTACAGGCGACCAGATAGCGAGCTTGGTCTTCGCCGAACAATTGTGCAGTGTCATCGGTGTCCAGCTGAACACCAACGCCAGAGGCATCTGCCATTTCAAACGCGGCCAAAGCCAGACCGCCATCGGACAGATCCGAGCAGCATTTGATCAAGGCGCGCTGCGCGCGGATGAAATCGCCGTTGCGGCGTTCAGCGGTTAGATCAACAGCAGGTGCATCGCCGTCTTCGCTGTTGAACACTTCGGCCAAAAGGGCAGACTGGCCAAGGTGGCCAATTGTGTCCCCGATGAGCAAAGCCACGTGGCCGTCGCGGGCCAGATCAAGGATTGGTTCTTCGCCAGCGGCGATCAGGCCGACCGCACCGATGGTCGGGGTCGGCAAAATGCCTTGGCCGTCGGTTTCATTATACAGCGATACGTTGCCCGAAACGATAGGCATATCAAGCGCAATACACGCCTGACCGATCCCGTCCAAGGCACCCACAAACTGGCCCATGATTTCGGGTTTTTCGGGATTGCCAAAGTTCAGGTTGTCAGTTGTGGCAAGCGGCTTGGCCCCAGTGGCGCACAGGTTGCGAAAGGCTTCGGCAACGGCCTGTTTGCCGCCCTCAACCGGGTTCGCCTTAACGTAGCGCGGAGTCACATCACTGGTGAAGGCCAGCATTTTGTCGGTGCCATGCACCCGGATCACACCCGCGCCATAGCCGGGCACCCGAACAGTGTCGGCCATCACCTGACTGTCGTATTGCTGGTAGACCCATTCGCGGCTGGAATAGTTGGTCGACCCGATCAGGGCCTTTAGCGCGTCGATGCCATCAATCTGCGGCACATCCTCAAGCGGGGCAGCAGCAGGCGTGGCAACCCACGGGCGGTCATATTCCGGCGCGGTCGAGCTGAGCTTGGACAAAACCATGTCGGCTTTGACTTCGCCGTTGTGGACGATCAAGAAGCGGTCTTCGGCCAGAGTTTCGCCAACAACGGCAAAATCGAGATCCCATTTCACAAACACGGCGCGGGCTTCAGCCTCTTTTGCGGGATCCAGAACCATCAGCATACGTTCTTGCGACTCTGACAGCATCATTTCGTAGGCGGTCATGTTCTGTTCACGCTGTGGCACGTTTTCCAGATCAAGACGCACGCCCAATTTGCCTTTGTCGCCCATTTCAACGGCGGAACAGGTCAGACCCGCAGCGCCCATATCCTGAATCGAGATCACAGCGCCGGTTTGCATCAGCTCAAGCGTGGCTTCCATCAGGCGTTTTTCGGTGAAAGGATCGCCAACCTGAACAGTGGGGCGCTTTTCTTCGATGGTGTCGTCGAATTCGGCTGAGGCCATCGTCGCGCCGCCAACTCCGTCGCGACCTGTTTTGGCCCCGAGGTAGACAACAGGGCGGCCAACGCCACTGGCTGCGGAATAGAAAATCTTGTCTGCGTCGGCCAGACCGGCGGCAAAAGCGTTTACAAGGCAGTTGCCGTTATAGGCCGGATGAAAGCGGACTTCGCCGCCAACAGTGGGAACGCCGAACGCGTTGCCATAGCCGCCAACACCCTCAACGACACCGTGCACCAGCTGGCGCGTCTTCGGGTGATCCTTTTCACCAAAGCTGAGCGCGTTCATCGCCGCAATCGGGCGGGCCCCCATGGTAAAGACGTCACGCAAGATGCCGCCAACGCCGGTGGCCGCGCCTTGGTAGGGTTCGATATAAGACGGGTGGTTGTGGCTTTCCATTTTGAACACCACGGCCTGACCGTCGCCGATATCAACCACACCGGCATTTTCGCCGGGGCCGCAAATGACCTGCGGGCCATCAACGGGCAACTTTTTCAGATGCAGTTTCGAGGATTTATAAGAACAGTGTTCGTTCCACATCGCCGAGAAAATCCCCAGCTCTGTGAACGAGGGTTCGCGGCCCATGATCTCAAGAATGCGGTCATATTCTTCGGCGTTGATCCCGTGGGATTGGATCAGCTCAGTGGTGATGGCCGGTTCTTGCATGGAAGCCCCCTATATATTCGCATCTGCTGGTGTCGCGCGCTCTTTACGACAAGCGACTGCAAAGGGGAAGGGGGATTGCTGGGCTTAGGGCTGCGCGGCTTGGCGCTGCTCTTGTGTCAGAACGGTTGGGGTCACGATGGGGGCACCGGTTTCATCAAAAAACGGCGACGTTTTGCCCTTGCCGGTGATGGCAGCCTTGGCGGCGCGAAAGAAGATGCCATAGACCGTGGCCGTCATGCCTGTCTGTTTGGTAGGCACGGTGGCGGACCCGGTGTTTACGCGGGCAGTGACGCGGCCAAAATGGTCATGCCCGGCAGGCAGAACAGCCCCGACAAAGGGAAAGCGGGCCTTTGGAACAGTATTGGCAATGGGCGTGTCACAGCATTTGGAATACCATCGAAACAAGCCGTTTGGTCCAAGCCGTTTTAGGCCCAAATGCTGCAGCCCTTTGTCAAAATGAAAATTGCCGGGAACAGTTTGAAACAACTGGGTGCCGCCATTGGTCAGATAGGTGTCCGCTTTGCCCAAGTGCCTTGGAAAGGTTTGGCAATCAGCACAATAGCACATCATATGCTTGCCTTCTGCACCTTCTGCGATGTGCCATTCCATTTTGCCGCAACTGCACGATAGGGAACATTGCTTGGTCATCGGAACTCCTTTGAAGGTGACACAGGTTTACTGAGGACCAGGCGGCCGCGTCAGAACAAAAAGTGCAGCGCCGCCAAGGCAGACTGCTTGGATAATCAGTACATGAGCCGGCAAGCCCAAGACAAGGCTCAGCCCGAAGGTTGCAGCCATCATCACGGCTGCCATGCGTTTGTGGCGCGGCGCAATTGCTCCGTGTTCTTCCCACGTCAATATGGGTTTGCCGAACCTCGGATGGTTTTCGAGCCAATGACGCAGGCGCGGCGATCCCTTGCCAAAGCAATATGCGGCCAGCAAAATAAAGGGGGTGGTCGGTAAAACAGGCAGCAAAATACCAATCACACCCAACACGAGGCTAACGGACCCCAACACCACCCATATCGGGCGTGTGATGTAATGATGTGTCTTGGAAGTCACCTGAATTCCTGTTCGCAAAGGCGATTGCTAATCTAAGAGGCAAGATGGCAGCGCTGGCTTGAAAAGCAAGACTGTAGGTCAAGGTTGGTCAATCAAAAGGTCTTGACCATGGCCCCAAAAAGAAAAAAGGCCGAGCATTAAGCTCGGCCGAAGTCCAACAGGGAGGTGATGATGCTGCTTGGATAAGCGTGCAATCATCATGTGCTGAATATGGCATCAGTTTAGAGTCGATCAAGATTTAATATGTCGCACATGCAGCATTACCGCTATGCGTTGTGTGCATACCACAGTGTTGCATTGTCGCAATGGTTGAGTCGGGGGTGTCTAGGTATCGTCAAGGGCGCGTAATGAGCGTCTGTGCTCCAAAATTTCCTCTTGAATAAAGTCGCGGAAGGCCGAGACCCGTTTGGATTGACGCAACTCTTCAGGATATGCAAGAAAAACAGGCACTTCGACTGACTCTACATCAGGCAGCACCCGAATGATGTCCGGATTTCCATCGATGATATAGTTTGGCAGCACTCCGATCCCGAGATTCGACGCAACTGCTTGTAGAACACCGAAATAATTGTTCACGGTAAGCGTTTTATGTGTGTGATCCAATAATTCTTCGTTCAGCTTCATACCGGCGCGTACCTGCGCGGATTGCGGGTTCTGACAAATCAGCCGGTGATCCTTCATGTCCTCGATAGATTCCGGCATGCCATTCGCCTCAATGTACTCCGGCGACGCATACAGGCGCATTTGAATGGCCATCAATCGTTTGCGAATCAAGTCTGCCTGACTTGGCTCTTTCATACGAATGGCGACATCCGCCTCTCGCATCGGTAGGTCGAGCACCCGTTCTTCAAGCATCAGATCAATCTTGAGGTCCGGATATTTCTCATACAGTTTGGCCAGACGCGGGGCGAGCCACATGGCCCCAAAGCCATTTGTAGTGGTCACCCGCAATTCACCGAAAACTTCTTCTTCGCTGTCGTGGATACGCGCCGTTGCGGCTTCTATCCGTTTTTTCATCGAAGTGGTCGTCTCAAAAAGCAATTCGCCTTGTTCGGTCAGAATCAGCCCCCGCGCGTGGCGATGAAACAAGGTGGTATTAAGCGAATCCTCAAGAGCACGAATTTGCCGAGACACCGCTGATTGCGACAAATGCAGGTAGTCACCGGCATGGGTCAGACTCCCCGCGTCGGCAACCGCATGAAATATTCGGAGCTTGTCCCAGTCCATATTAGCAACTTCCGCCTTTGTTAGCGCTCTCTTTACGACATAAACCCTTACTTGAAACGGACCATAACGTAACGGGTGAAAAAGACAAAAAATTCCCTATACAGGTCAGCAATTGTGACCTAATATTGCGCTATATTAGAATTGTATTCGGCGAGGGGAGGCGTGCGATGACCACTCAAAAGGTATCACTGAACGACCGTTTTGATCTGACCAAGGATCAAGTATTGCTCAATGGCACGCAGGCGCTTGTGCGCTTGATGCTCACCCAAGCCGCCCGCGACAAGGCGGCCGGTTTGGATACGGCGGGTTATGTGACCGGCTACCGCGGATCCCCCCTTGGGGCGGTTGATCTGCAAATGAGCAAGGCAGAAAAATTCCTGACCGAAGCTCAGGTGACATTCCAAGAAGGTCTGAACGAAGATCTTGCGGCCACCGCACTGTGGGGCGCACAGCAAGCCGAGCTTCGCGGCGAAGGCAAATACGACGGTGTGTTTGGGCTGTGGTACGGCAAGGGCCCCGGTGTTGACCGGTCCGGAGATGTGATGCGCCATGCCAATATGGCGGGCACCTCGCAGTATGGCGGCGTGTTGATGGCTATGGGCGACGATCACACCGGCGAAAGTTCAACCGTATTACACCAATCCGAATGGGCATTGGTCGATGCCTATATGCCGGTGGTGTCCCCTGCTGGCGTTCAGGAAATCATCGACTACGGTTTGTACGGCCTTGCTCTGTCGCGGTTCGCGGGCGTTTGGGTCGGGTTGAAAACCATGAAGGACACGGTCGAGGCGACAGCCGTTGTCGATGGACGTCCTGACCGCATGCAACTTGTTTTGCCAGAGTTCGAGATGCCCGAAGGCGGGTTGAATATTCGTCTGGGCGACACCCCGCATGCCCAAGAAACCCGAATGATTGACTACAAGCGTTTTGCGGCAGAGGCGTTCAGCCATGCCAACAAAATGGACAAGCGCATGTGGGGCAAACCGGGGGCCAAAATCGGCTTTGTGTCCGCAGGCAAAAACTGGCTGGATTTGCAGCACGCGCTGTCCTTGCTGGGGATTGATGAGGCTGAGGCAGAACGTCTGGGAATCACCACCTATAAAGTTGGTCAGACCTTTCCTTTGGATATGAAGGGCTTCACCACCTGGGCCGACGGTCTTGATTTGATTGTTGTTGTCGAAGAAAAGCGCAAATTGATCGAGGTTCAGATCAAAGAAGCGATCTTTGACACCCGCAAGGGGCGCCGTGTGTATGGCTGGTACAAGGGCGGCACCGGAGATGTCGGCCGCGAAGAATTGTTCCCGACCCGCGGGGCGCTCGATCCGATCTGGATTGCGCAAAAACTGGGCGGTATTCTGATCGAGGAAGGGCGGGGCACCGACGGTATTCAAGCCGGGCTTGCGCAGTTGGCAGAGACAACCCGCGCCGACAATGCCGAAGAAATTGCCACCCGCACACCATGGTTCTGTTCGGGCTGTCCGCACAACAGTTCTACCAAAGTACCCGATGGCAGCCGCGCCTATGCCGGTATTGGTTGTCATTATATGGTGCAATGGATGGACCGCGAAACCTCTGGTTTTACCCACATGGGGGCCGAAGGCGCGAATTGGATCGGCGAGGCTCCTTTTTCCAAAACCGAACATGTGTTCCAGAACCTTGGCGATGGCACCTATAACCATTCGGGCATTCAAGCGATCCGTGCGGCGATGTCCGCGAACACGACAATCACCTACAAAATACTGTTCAACGATGCCGTGGCCATGACTGGCGGGCAGGCAAACGAAGGCGGCCTCACTCCGCAGCGCATTGCCGCCGAAGTTTTGGCTATGGGGGTGCAGCACCTAACCGTTGTCTATGATGAAAAAGAAGACGTCGACCAAAGCCTGTTCCCCAAAGGGCTGACATTCCAAGAACGGGTGAACATGCCGGTGGTGCAGGCCGAAATGGCCAAGACCAAAGGCGTGTCGGTGATTTTGTACATTCAGACCTGCGCTGCCGAAAAGCGCCGTCGCCGCAAACGCGGGACATTCCCCGATCCGGACAAACGGGTGTTTATCAACACCGATGTGTGCGAAGGCTGCGGCGATTGCGGCGTGCAATCAAACTGTGTGTCGATTGTCCCAGCAGAAACGGAACTGGGCCGCAAACGCGCGATTGACCAGTCCTCGTGCAACAAGGATTTTTCCTGCGTCAACGGTTTTTGCCCATCCTTTGTGACCGTGCAAGGCGGCACTGTGAAAAAGGCAGCGACCCGCGAATTGGACCTGCCGGATTTGGCTGAACCGGAATTGCCAGTGATCAATGGCACCCACAACGTTGTCATCACCGGCGTCGGCGGTACTGGTGTTGTCACCATTGGCGCGGTTTTGGCACAGGCAGCTCAGATCGACGGCAAAGGCGCGGCAATGATGGAAATGGCTGGTCTCGCCCAAAAGGGCGGCGCGGTGCATATTCATTTGCGTCTGGCCGAAAAGCCCGAAGACATCAGCGCTGTGCGCGTCGCAACGGGCGAAGCCGATGCGTTGATTGGCGGCGATCTGGTGGTTTCTGCAGGTGCGAAAACCCTTGGGCTGACCAGCGTTGGCCGCACGGGCGCGGTGGTCAACAGCCATGAAATCGTGACCGGGGCCTTTACCCAGGATCCAAATTTTGCTCTGCCGACCGACCGCTTGCAATTGGCGCTTGAGGCGCGGATGCAAGACAAGGTTGCGATGTTCGATGCCTCGGATCTGGCCAAGGCAACCTTGGGCGACAGCATCTTTTCCAACATGATGATCCTTGGCGCGGCTTGGCAACGCAGCCTGGTTCCGCTGAGCCATGAAGCGATCACCACCGCGATTGATCTAAACGGTGCAGCCGTTGCAAAAAACCTGCGCGCCTTTGAAATCGGGCGTTGGGCGGTGCAATTCCCCGAAGATGCCGCCAGTTTTGCCGCACCAAAAGTTGTGGCACTGCCAAAGACACTGGATGAAAAAATCGCATTTCGCCGCGCTCATCTGGTCGCATACCAAGGCAAAGGTCTGGCCAAGCGGTTTGACAAGCTTTTGGCGCAAATCACCGATCCAGCGCTCAAGGAATCCGTGGCCAAAGGGTATCACAAGCTGCTGACCTATAAAGATGAATATGAGGTCGCACGCCTGCATCTGGAGACCCAAGCCAAGGCGGAGAAGGTTTTTGAGGGGGATCTGAAAATGACCTTTCACCTGGCCCCGCCGATGCTCACAAAAACAGGCCCCAATGGCCGACCAATGAAAAAAGAATACGGTATGGGGATGCTTCGTGGCTTTCGCTATCTGGCAAAACTAAAGGGGCTGCGCGGCACGCCGTTTGATCCCTTTGGCCGAACCGAAGAGCGCAAGATGGAGCGTGCTTTGATCAAGCAATACCAGCGCGATATGGCCGAATGGTTGCCCAAGGCGGATGGTGTGAATGCGGATGCATTGAGAGCACTGGCCGAACTGCCATTAGACATTCGCGGATTTGGTCCGGTCAAGCAGGCCAACGAAGCCAAGGCCGCCAAACGCCGTGAGGAAATATTGGTGGCGCTGCGCCAAGGTATCTCGGAGATGTCCAAAGCAGCAGAGTGATCCGTCATAAAAGGGTTACCGGTTTGTAGCAAAAATTAGGCCCCTGCGGTGTTTCCTTGTGTGGGAACCCGCAGGGGTTTTGATTTAGGGAATTGCCAAGCAAAAGGCTGAAACTATGAACACGCCCCTTTGGACCCAAGCAGATAGGCATGCAGCCCGCGACATTTCATACGCCCATTCTGCGCAAAGCAAACCGGGCCGGGCGATGATCCGATTGATGGAAAATGCCACCGGCCGGCTGGGCTTGATCAAGCGGGCGCAAGGCTATGAGGATGAAGTCGCGCGGGGCCGTGACTTTTGGCAAGTCATGGTGGATCGCTATGGGCTTGAACTTGATGTTATCGGCGGTGCGTTGGACAATATCCCTGAAAACGGGCCACTGATTGTGATTGCCAACCACCCTTACGGCATTCTTGATGGGCTGATGATGGGGCATATTTTGTCGGTTGTGCGGGGGGATTTTCGCATTCTGGCCCACCGCATTTTCCGCAAAGCAGAAGAGCTGGATCGCATTGTCCTGCCCGTCAGTTTTGACGACACCCGCGAGGCTGTCGCGCTGAACCTTGAGACCCGCAAAGAAAGCCTGCGCTATCTGGGGCAGGGCGGCTGCATCGGGATCTTTCCGGGCGGTACTGTGGCGACGGCGGAAAAGCCTTTTGGCCCACCGATGGATCCGGGCTGGCGCAGCTTTACTGCGCGGATGATCGAAAAGTCGAATGCTACGGTGGTGCCGGTCTATTTTGACGGGCACACATCGCGATTGTTCCAGCTGGCCAGCCACCTGCATGCGTCCTTGCGGATGGGTCTTTTGATCAAGGAATTTCGCGATCGCACCGATGCACCAGTGCGGGTTTGCATCGGAAAGCCCATCGCACCCGCCAAAATTGAGGCATATCGTGGCAATGCGCGTGGACTGATGGATTTCTTGCGCAAGTCCACATATGATCTATCCCCGAACCCAAGCCAAACCTATGACTTCGGGTTCGAGTTCGAGGCAAAACACAAGATCCGCAGATAAAGCCGGATCAAAGGCAAAGGGTAGTGCAATGGCAGTCGGTATTTTTGATTCTGGACTGGGTGGTTTAACGGTTCTGGATGCGGTGTCCAAAGCGCTGCCAGAGGTGCCGTTTGTCTATTATGGCGACAATTCCCATGCCCCTTATGGGGTGCGCGACGCTGATGACGTTTACAACCTCACCACCGCAGCCGTGGAACGGCTGTGGGACGAAGGCTGTGATCTGGTCATTTTGGCCTGTAACACCGCATCGGCAGCCGCGCTGCGCCGGATGCAAGAAAGCTGGATTCCGAAAGACAAACGTGTGTTGGGGGTTTTTGTTCCCCTGATCGAAGCGATGACAGAACGGCAGTGGGGTGACAATTCCCCACCGCGCGAAGTGGCTGTGGAACATGTTGCGCTGTTTGCGACGCCAGCCACAGTGCGCAGCCGTGCCTTTCAGCGCGAACTGGCCTTTCGCGCCATTGGCGTTGATGTAGAAGCGCAGGCCTGTGGTGGATTGGTCGATGCAATTGAAGACGGTGACATGATTTTGGCCGAGGCCTTGGTCCGGTCACATGTCGAAGCATTGAAGCGCAAAATGCCGGATCCGCAGGCAGCGATTTTGGGCTGTACCCATTATCCGCTGATGCAAGAGGTGTTCCAAGACGCGCTTGGGCCCGATGTAACTGTCTATTCACAGGCAAATCTGGTTGCGGATTCCTTGGCGGACTATTTGAAGCGCCATCCCGCGATGATCGGGGCAGGGCAAGAGGCCAAGTTTTTGACAACAGGTGATCCGAAAAAAGTGTCGGTTCATGCGACGCAGTTCTTGCGCCGCGAAATCAAATTTGAGGCGGCTTAATCTTCGAACATGAAAACGCCCACCGGCACGGGTGGGCGTTTTCATTTGGCGTCCGATCTGTTGGATTAGTCTTCGCGCAGCGCGTCTTCCAGCATCTTTTCATTGCGGGCTTCTTCGATGCGGTTGATGCGGTCGGCGTTCATGCGCATGTCAAACTTGTACTTCACCACGTTGATCAGGCTGATGGTCAGTAAAACAATCCCCATTCCCCAGTACCCTTTGGTGGCCAGCGGCACGTCTACGGACAGCCAAAGCGATACACCCAGCAGAAGATAAGCAAGCACAACACCGGCTGAGTTGATGAACATGATCATGCCGTTTTCTTTGGATTCATTATGCATTTTTTGGTCCTGACTTTTGAATTTTATGGTTGAAATTTGTGTTGGGGGAAGGGGTCAGTGCATGGATTTGATGCGGGCGAGCACATCATTGGCAGTGCTTTTGGACTTGGGGCCAAACCCTTGATCGGCCATGCGGTCGGCCAGATCCGACTTGTCTAAACCGGCGTCGATTTCCTTAAGGATCTGCCCTTGCTCAAAGGGGGCATCTTTTTGCAAAACACGGGCGATCAGCTCTTCGGCCTCTTCAAACGACGTGTCTTTGGACACATGCGCATTTAGACGCTTTTGGATATGCTGCTCTTTCTTGGCGGCGCGGGCGGCAATGGCCCCTTGTTTTAGATCGATAATGCGGCGGTTGGCGGTTTCAACCGATTGACGTAGCTGCAAAATGCGGGTTTCGAGGCGCTGGATCGTGCTGCGGCGCAAGGTGAGTTCGTTTTCCATCTCAGCGATCGCTTGGGCGGCCTGAGTGGCAAGATCAGCGCGGTCGCCGTCCATTGCCTCTTTGGCACGGGCCATCAAATCGGAGATCTTACCTTCAAGCGTTTCGGCTTGCCGGCTTTCGGCGCGCTCTCGCTGGATCAAGCTGGCCAGAGAATATTTGGCGGCTTTTAGGCTGGCCGCAGCTTCGCGGATCTTTTGATCAATCAGTTCGATACTGTAGTGGTCGCGGACGTTTTCTTCGGCGCGTGCATTAGCACCGGCAATCAACGTTTTCAATGTTCCAAACATGTCGCTCTCCTGTTTAACGTTCAGCGCTGTGAACGATGTTCATGAAATTGGTATAACGAGAGTGTGAACGTTGTTCAATCTATAAATGAACGATGTTCATTTTACGTGGCGTCACTGAACTCGGGAAAGAACCTGTGCAATCATTTGTTCGATCTGAGCAAGGGGAACACCGGAGATCCGTTTTTCCAATCCCAACAACACAATTCCATGCACAGATGAAAAGAGGGCGCGTGTTAACAAATCAAGTTCATGTTCGGGCATGTCGGGAAACAATTCGGCCAGCGGCGCCGCAATATAAGAGAACAAACCGCCGAGTGCATCCAAGTACCATTGAGGCACCGGACCATCCGCCGACATTTCAACATCAAACAAGGCGCGCCAGAGAAAGGCATGCTCAGCAGCGAAATGCAGATAGGCATGGGACATGGCAATCAGGCGGTCGCGAGGCGGCTGATCGGCGGCGGCTGCGACCGAGGCTGCGACGCTTGACCCAAGCCTGCGGAACGTCCGGCCGTTCACCTCTAGCACCAAAGCGTCAAGGTCAGTGAAATGCGTGTAGATGGCACCAACTGCACATCCTGCCTCTTTGGCAAGGCCGCGCGCGCGCAGCGACGAAAGGCCCTCTGCGGCAATCTGGGCCTCGGCCAATTCAATCAGCTTTTTGCGCAGGGCAGCTTTGCGGGCTTTGGTTGCATCTGACATGGATAGAGGCCTTGCTATTGGTTGAACGCCGTTCATCAATTAGCAAGAAAACGCGCGTGACAAAAGGCCAAGCTGCATTCATCGCGCCGCTTGCGCAAACCTATTGAAACGAAGCTGCGGCACAGGTATACGGCGGGAAAGGAGATCACTTATGCCCGATAAGGCCGTCCCGTTCTTGCGACGATGATTTTGGCGCTCAAGGCTGCATAGCCTTGGATTGATCTTTGTTTTCTGGCCCGCGCTTAGGGCCACCCCCAACCAGCACGAGACGTAATATGTCGCATTCCATCGCCATCATTGGTGCGTCCGGTTATACCGGCGCTGAACTTATCCGGCTTTTGGCCACGCATCCCAGCTTTGAGATCAAGGCGCTTGCTGCCAATTCCAAAGCGGGTCAGCCCTTGGCCAATGTCTTTCCGCATCTGCGCCATCTGGATTTGCCGGATTTGGTGACATGGGAAAAGATTGACTATTCCCAGATTGATCTGTGTTTTTGCGCCTTGCCGCATAAGACCAGCCAGGAGGTGATCTCGAAGCTGCCAAAATCGGTAAAGATCGTTGATCTGTCCGCAGACTTCCGACTGCGCGATCCGGCGGAATATGAAAAGTGGTATGGCAACGCCCATTCTGCCGTCGAAATGCAAAGTGAAGCGGTCTATGGTTTGACCGAGTTCTACCGTGACGAAATTTCTCAGGCGCGGTTGGTGGCAGGCACAGGCTGCAACGCGGCGACGGGACAGTATGCTTTGCGGCCTTTGGTTGCTGCTGGCGTGATTGATTTGGATGAAATCATCCTTGATCTGCAATGCGGAGTGTCCGGCGCGGGACGCTCGCTCAAAGAGAACCTTTTGCATGCTGAACTAAGCGAGGGCACAAACGCCTATGCCGTTGGTAGTACGCATCGCCATTTGGGTGAGTTTGATCAAGAGTTCAGCGCCATAGCGGGACGGGACGTGAAAATCCAGTTCACGCCGCATCTTGGACCGTTCAATCGCGGCATTCTGGCCACCGCCTATGTACGGGGTGATAGCGATGCGGTCTTGGCGGCTTTGCAATCCGCCTATGAGGATGAGCCATTCGTTGAAGTGCTGCCAAAGGGCGAAACACCGTCCACACATCACGTGCGCGGCTCGAACTATTGCCATATCGGCGTGGTCCAAGACCGATTGCCGGGCCGGGTGATTGTGGTTGCAGCTCTGGATAACCTGACCAAGGGCAGCTCTGGTCAAGCGTTGCAAAACGCCAACCTTATGCTGGGTGCCCCCGAGACGGCAGGCTTAACGCTGGCCCCTTGTTTTCCGTAGCGCATGAGGCCAGAGGCGGGCATTTGCTTGGGGCTTTTTGATACAGCAGGCGATTTGGGCGGAATAAACGCTGTCCAGACGCCGCCAATTTGCCCAAAGTCAAGGAAACGAAATGCCCCTGCGGCCTAGGGTGTGACAATTGGGGACTGCAAATTTCTGTTTGCGAAACCTATATAGAGTCTGGACGAACTGTTGGCAGAGCGAGACGAAAAATGGCTTTGAAATCTTTGAAGAAAAAACGCCGGGTGCAGGTGATTGCTCTGACGGCGGTTGCACTGACAGTGTCGACTATCTTGATCGGATACGCGATGCGAGATGGAATCAATCTCTTCCGCTCGCCGACGCAGGTATCCGAGGAACCGCCAGCCCCCAATGAAACCTTCAGGATCGGCGGGTTGGTCGAAGACGGATCCTTGATCCGTGGCCAAGGTCAAAAAATCACTTTTAGCGTGACAGATGGCGGCGCATCAGTGCCGGTGGTTTTTGATGGCGTATTGCCCGATCTGTTTGCCGAAAATCAGGGGATGGTCGGTACTGGCCGCTATGTAGATGGCGTGTTCGAAGCCTCCGAGATTTTGGCGAAGCACGATGAAAATTACATGCCCAAAGAGGTCGTCGACGCGCTCAAAGAGCAGGGCGTGTATCAAGAACCTGAAAGCTAATTTTGTAGTTCTTCCGGTTTGGCTTGCGGCAAGAGGATGGTAACCAACAAGCCACCTGCGGCGGCATTGTCTATTTCGAGAGCGCCGCCGGATTGTTTGGCAAAACCTTCTACAGCCGAGAGCCCCAAACCGGTTCCGGCCCGCACACCCTTTGTGGTGAAAAAAGGCTCTGACAGCTTGTTTAGTGTGTCGCTCTCTACTCCCGGACCCGCATCTTGGACGTATATCCCGACGAGCCGATGTCCGTCTTTAGCGCCAGGATTGCGGTTTGTACCCCGCTCAGGATAGCTGCTTGCACCGATGGTGATCTGACCATGTGCTTTCATAGCGTCTTGGGCGTTCAGACAAATTTGGATCAGGCTGGTCTCTAGCATATCACGGTCCGCAACCAGTAAAACCCGCCCTTTGATCGGGGCCAGCGTCAGCTTTACCTTTGGGTCCAACAAATCCTCTAGCACAGGGGCGATGTCGCCAAGCAATTGGGCAACATCTATCACGCCGTCGTTCAGACGCGTACGGCCACTAGAGGCCACAAGTTGATGGACGGTTTGGGCCGCGCGCTCTGCGGCGACACGGCATTGCTGCATGGCTGAGCGTCGCTCTTCGGCGTCGTCAAGCAGGTCAATCAATTCCAGATTACCCATGATGGCCGTTAGCTGGTTGTTGAAGTCATGGGCAACCCCACCGACAAACTGGTTCAATGCGCGGGCCTTTTGCGCCTGTGCATAACGCCGCTCGGCAGTGCGACGTGCCAATTGGCGTCGTTCGTCAACATGCTGTGCCCGCCAAAACAGATAAATGCAGATCGCACACATGCTTAGAACAACCACTTGATGGGCAAGACTGCTTAGATGCGGCCAGAGAATGGTTGCCAGTACCGCGCCGGACAGGGCGAAAAACAGAGTTTCAATAGGGATAGTGTCCCGAGACGGGTTTTCACGGTGCAAGATATAAAGCGCATTTGCGAGCAAAGCCAAAAGTGCGGCTGCGAAAAGGACAGGGTCGGGGTGGTGCAGGAAATACAATGGTGCGGATACGAAGATCCCCGCCCCGAAGAAATAAATGATCTTGGCTTGGGTCAGGCGGATCTGTGCGCCGCCCCGCCGCCTGGGATCTACCGTGCGAAAATACAGGTATTGTTGTCCATAGTAGGCCATGGCCCAAGCCATAAACAACCAGTTGTCAGTGGCGTAGACCAGAACCATCGACACAAAACCGGTTGATCCAAGCCGCACCAAAACTTCGGTGCGGTCCGCGAAATCCGCTCGATATAATTTCATTAACCTAGCAGAAGTGTCGCTGGACATGCTTGAGATGTTCTCTGGCTTATAGAAAGACAATGGCTGTCTACCATTCGATTATTCGAATTCATCCATAATTTTTGCAAAAGTAAAGGTCTGCGTGAAATTTGGGCAATTTGACGCTGTGCAAGGAGGGCACAAAAAAGGCGGCCTGATAGGCCGCCCTTGTCTTGATGATTTATGTCGGACCCAATTATTTCAGGATTGACCGACCGGCATATTCAGCCGTTTCTTCCAGCATTTCTTCGATGCGGATCAACTGGTTGTATTTTGCCAATCTGTCAGACCGTGCCAATGAACCGGTTTTGATCTGGCCGCAATTTGTGGCGACTGCCAGATCGGCGATTGTAGCGTCTTCGGTTTCACCTGAGCGGTGCGACATGACGTTGGTAAAGCCGGCACGATGGGCCATATCGACGGCCTTGAGTGTCTCGGTCAACGTGCCAATCTGGTTCACTTTTACCAGCATCGAATTGGCGCAGCCGCGATCAATGCCTTCGGCCAGACGCACAGGGTTGGTTACAAACAGATCGTCGCCTACCAGTTGGATCTTGTCGCCAAGAACGTCAGTCAGGGCTTTCCAGCCGTCCCAGTCATCTTCGGACATGCCATCTTCGATCGAGATAATCGGATAGTCATTGACCAGAGCGGCCAGATAGGCTGCGTTTTCTTCGCTGCTCAGGGTTTTGCCTTCGCCGGACAGGACGTATTTGCCGTCTTTGTAGTACTCAGTGGCGGCGCAATCCAAAGCAAGATGCATGTCGTCACCGGGTTTGTAACCGGCTTTTTCGATTGCTTTGAGGATGAAATCCAACGCTTCGCGGGTAGAGGCAATGTTGGGGGCAAAGCCGCCTTCGTCACCAACTCCGGTCGCCAGACCAGCATTTGACAGTTCTTTTTTCAGTGTATGGAACACTTCGGAGCCCATGCGAACCGCGTCACGGATGTTTTCCGCGGCGACCGGCATGATCATGAATTCCTGAATGTCGATCGGGTTGTCAGCGTGCTCGCCGCCGTTGATGATATTCATCATCGGAACGGGCAGGATGCGGGCAGAGGTGCCGCCAATGTAGCGGTACAAAGGCTGGCCGGTGAATTCCGCAGCAGCCTTTGCAGCCGCCATCGAAACGCCAAGGATCGCATTGGCACCCAAGCGGCCTTTGTTTTCAGTGCCGTCCAATTCGTTCATCGTCATGTCGATAGCGACTTGTTCGGTGGCGTCGAAGCCAAGGATCGCTTCGGCGATTTCACCGTTTACGGCGGCAACGGCTTCCAGAACGCCTTTGCCCATGTAACGGGATTTGTCGCCATCGCGGCGCTCGACCGCCTCATAGGCACCTGTTGATGCGCCCGATGGAACAGCTGCGCGGCCCATGGAGCCGTCTTCCAGTGTCACGTCTACTTCGACAGTTGGGTTGCCGCGGCTGTCTAGGATCTCGCGGGCGTGGATATCAATGATAGTGCTCATGGGGTGTCCCTTAGGCCTTGAAATTTGCTTGTCTCATAACAGGCTGGGCGGGAAAGGCAACGGAATCGTTATCGCTAACAGGCTTGCTTTTGTGCGGGTTGCGCTAACGTGTTGCGCTAACGGAGGTATTATTTTTCCTGCATCAAGCTGCGTTCGCGCAAGAAGCTGTAGATCCCGGCCGCCAGCACCAAACCCGCTCCGACCCAAGTCGCGGTATCCGGACGTTCGCCAAACACCAAAATCCCGAGACTGGTTGTAAAGAGAAGCCGCGTGTAGCGGAACGGTGCAACGATAGACACGGGGGCCATACGCATGGCTGCTGTAACCGCCAGATACCCAAAGGAGGTGAACAGGATGACGCCAAGGATTTGCGCCAAGACGATGGGCTCGGATGTCAGAGGGGTGTCTTCAAACATGTAAACGACCAAACCGACCGGAATGGTTGCACCGAAACCCCAAGCAGACATTGTCAGCGCGGGCAGGTGTGACGGTGCAAGCCGTGTGACCAGATCGCGCGCCGCGAGGCCGCACACGCCCATGACGGCGAAAAGCTCCCAACCTGAAAACGACGCGCCAAAGGGGCGGATAACGATCAGCATTCCGGTCAAGCCGACCAAGATCGCGGCCCAGCGACGCCAGCCCACAGGTTCGCCTAAAAACAAAGCCGCCCCAAGAACGGTCAACAACGGGGCAACCTGCATGATGGCTGCGAAAATCGACAGCGGGACATGGGTAAGGCCGACGATCAACCCGATTGCGCCGATAATCTCAAATCCATTGCGCAGCAAAACCATCGGATGCCAAAAGTCGGGAGACCAGACGATCAGGCCGCGTGATTTGGCCATGAACACGAACAGCAAAGTGCCGCCCGTGCTCAACAAAAACATGATTTGGCCCATCGGCGCGCTTTGGCCAGACTTTTTGATAAAGGCATCGCTAAACGCCAACAGTGCCATGCCTGCCACCATGATAGAGATTGCTCGAACGTTCATTTATGTAATCACAGTCGGGCGTTTACGGCCCGTTCGTTCGGCGATCATCGCCAGTTGGTCTGCGGCTTGGATCAACGGGATCAGTGCATCTTGCGGATTTCTGTGAATGTTTTGTGCATCCACCGTTTCCAGATAGACCCGCAGTGTTGCACCTACTGTTCCGGTTCCCGATAGACGAAACACCAAACGCGCGCCGCCGTGAAAGTGGATGCGAATGCCTTGCCCTTCGCTATGGGACCCGTCAATCGGATCATCGTAGGCAAATTCATCCGCCGCAATAATCCGCAAGCCGGCAACAATGCTGTCAGGCAAAGCGGACAGCTTTTCGCGTAGGCCCTGCATCAGATCATTGGCAATGCCGCTGTCTATGCCCTCGTAGTCATGGCGAGAATAATAGTTGCGGCCATAGGTTTGCCAATGGTCCGTCATCAACTCGGAAACCGAACATTTTCGCGCGGCCAATATGTTCAGCCAAAACAGAACTGCCCAAAGCCCGTCTTTTTCGCGGATATGATCGCTGCCGGTCCCGGCGCTTTCTTCGCCGCACAGGGTGGCGCGGCCAGCATCCAAAAGATTACCAAAGTATTTCCACCCGGTCGGGGTTTCATAGCATTCAATCCCCAGTTTGTCTGCAACGCGATCTAGGGCAAGGCTGGTCGGCATCGATCGGGCAACGCCTGCCAAACCATTTGCATAGGCCGGCACCAGCGCCGCATTGGCGGCCATGGCGGCCAAACTGTCTGACGGGGTTACATAGATACCGCGGCCCATGATCATGTTGCGATCACCGTCGCCATCGCTGGCGGCCCCGAAGTCAGGGCCGTCAGGGCGCATCATTTCGTTGACCAGTGCTTTGGCCCAAATCGGGTTCGGGTCCGGATGCCCTTGGCCAAAGTCGGGCAGGGGGACGGCATTCACAACGCTGCCTTTGGAGGCCCCGAGCCGGTTTTCCAAAATCAGTTTGGCATAGGGGCCGGTAATGGCATGCATGGCGTCGAACCGAATTCGAAAGCCACTGGAAAACAGGGCCGCAATTGCAGAGAAATCAAATATGCCCTCCATCAACGCAGCATAGTCTGCGACCGGATCGACGATTGCTATTTCAGTGCGGCCAAGCTGCGCGATGCCACAAAGTGACAGGTCGACGTCAGAGGTTTCCAGAATGCGGTAGACGTTGATTTCTTCCGTTGCAGCATGAATTGCAGCGGTGACGCCTTCTGGCGCAGGGCCGCCGTTGGCGATGTTGTATTTGACACCGAAATCGCCGTCTGGCCCGCCGGGATTGTGGCTGGCTGACAAAACAAGTCCACCATCTGCCCCGTGCAACCGGATCAGGTGAGAAGCCGCGGGAGTTGACAACAAGCCGTTTTGACCAACGATCACCCTTGCTGCGCCGCTGGCTGCGGCCATGCGCAGGACAATCTGGATGGCCTCGGTGTTGAAAAAACGACCATCTCCGCCCAGCACAAAAGTTTTGCCTTTTGTGCCGCCGATCCCGGTCCAGATCGCCTGAATGAAATTTTCCAGATATCCGGGTTCCTGAAACACCCGCGTCTTTTTACGCAGGCCTGACGTGCCGGGTTTTTGATTGGCTATAGGGGCAGTTTTGACGGTGATGACTGACATGCAACTGGCCTCGGACGGCAAAAGGAAGAGCCCGTCCGGTATTGCTTGGAAATGGCGGTTTTGCAAGCCTGAGAGGCGTTTAGCCGTCCAAGCCCATCTTTTCTGACAGGTGCCCTGCGCAACCCGCCAGTGGCGCATAGTCGTCTGTCATCAAGTGTACGGGGAACTGCGCCATAAATTCGCTGAACCGGCCTTTGTCGGCAAAGGCCTCTGCGAAGCCAAGGTCCAGCAAATGCGGGCCGACATGGCTCATCACGCCACCGACAAGATAGATGCCGCCAAAGGGCAGGGTGATCATCGCCAAGTCACTGGCATAGCGCCCTGCAAATCGGGTGAACATTCGTAATGTGCGGATGGCGCGGTCTTGCCCTTCGCCATAGGCACGCATGATCTGCGCGGCCTCCAAAAGGTCGCCTGCGCCGTCTTCTTTGCAATGAAAGGCATAGACGTGTTCCAAACCGCGGCCGGAAAGGGCTTCTTCGAAGCTGGGGGTGCCGTGACTTTCGGCGATCCACTCAAGCAGCCGTAATTCTTGTGCGGTTTGCGCGGGCAAGGACACATGGCCTGCCTCTGCGGGCGGAACAGATGTATGTCCGCCGGTGCGATAAACCGGTGCCATGTTTAGACCTGTGCCGACATTGACAACAAGGCGCACGGCCATTTCTGTGTTCGACGCAGGTAACCCGGGCAAGAGCTGCTGCAAACTGTCCGGCCCGATATGGGCAAGCGCATGACCCATTGCTTGCATGTCGTTGAGAAGAGCAACTGTTTTAGCCCCCGTCGTTTCCGCGACAGAGGTTGAATCGATCCGCCAATCAAGGTTGGTCAAAGTACCAATCCCTTCATGGACCGGCCCTGCCATATCGATGCACACCGCTTCGGGCTGTTCTTGCAGCTCGGCCAGATACTGCTTCAAAATCGGCTCGATTCCGGAGTTCTCACAGTTGCGAAACCGGCGGATGGTATCATGCCGCACATGCGTGCCACTGGTTAAGGCAACGCGGGTATTGGTGCCCCCAATGTCGGCGACAACAGCTTTGAATTGTTTCATGTTAGCGCTCTCAAGGCATGTTTTAGCGCGTAGTACGACGATTTGGGCGTACGCTCAAGGCTTTCAAAGTCAACATGGACCATTCCAAAGCGTTTTTCATAGCCAAGTGCCCACTCATAATTGTCCAAAAGTGACCACAAATAGTAGCCTTTGACCGGCACCCCATCTGCAAGCGCGCGCTTTAGCTGGGCAACATGCGCGTTGATAAACGCAATCCGATCAGGGTCATCGCAAACGCCGTTTTTCAGAACATCAGGAGCAGCCATGCCATTTTCGGTGACAACAAGCGGTAGATCGCCAGTGTATTCGTTTTTGGTGCGGGTGAGAAATTTATAGAGCCCCTCTGGGTAGATTTCCCAATCCATAAAGGTTTTTGGCAAAGGGCCTTCGGCTTCGACCAATGAGGGCCATGGCGAATTGTCGGGTTTGATCAATTTGCGGGTGTAGTAGTTCAATCCGCACCAATCGACCGGTGTGGTGATCGTGTCAAAGTCATTCTGCCAGCCCTTAGGCAGGTGTTGCTCTAGCCCCTCCAAAACGTTGGCCGGATATTCGCCTTTAAACACGCCTCCCAAGTACCATCGGTTGTAGATACTGTCGTAGAGCGCGGCTTTTTCCGCCGCCTCGGGGCTGTCATCTGCCGGTGTCGCCCATTCAAAGTTAAACACCGCTCCGAGATTATCCATCCCAAGGCTGCGCATTGCTTGGATCGCAGTGCCATGGGCCAGCAAAACGTGGTGCATCGCGCGGGCTGTGGCGCGGATGTCGCGCAAGCCTGGTGCGTGATGGCCCATGAAATGGCTCAGCCATGCGACGCACCATGGCTCGTTTATCGGGGCGGCAGAATACATCCGGTCGCCGATGCGGCCCATGATGGTTTCTGTATATTCACCAAACCATTTGGCGATGTCCGGATTTCTCCATCCGCCCAAATCCGCCAACGCCGAGGGCATCTCCCAATGGTACAAGGTGGCGCAGGGTTTAATGCCGCGTTCCAGCATTGCGTCGGTCAGGCGGTCGTAGAAATCCAAACCCTCTTGGTTGGGAGTTCTACCATCCGGCATCACGCGCGCCCAAGATGTTGAAAACCGATAGCAATCGATTCCGGCGTCCCTGATCAGATCAAAATCAGTTTCGTATCGGTGGTAATGATCACAGGCGACACCGCCATGTTCCGCACGCACAACATTGCCCGGCGTTGCGGCAAAATCATCCCAGTGCGTTGACCCGGCACCGCCAAAACCATGACCCTCGATTTGATAGCTTGATGTTGCAACTCCAAACAGGAAATCATCTGGAAAATCAGATCGTTGAAAGTTCATAGTAATTCTCTACTTTAAGCGTTTTGGCGGCGAGGTGCAGGGCCGGTTGAGGCTCCGATGATCAGTTCGGCTTCGATGATTTCGTGTATTGGTCCGGCAGAGGGGTCGCGGATCAGGCGAAGCAATATTTCCCCGGCGCGGATGCCCGCCTCGCGGACAGAGGACCGCGTTGCGGTGAAGATGGGGACATCATGGCCGTTCTTGAGATAGCCAAGATCGTCGTCATGGGTGATTACCGACACATCTTTGCCCAATGTCAGGCCGGCATCATGGATTGCGCGGCGCACGCCAATGGCCGTGATCATTGATGACGTCAAAAAGGCAGTGGGCGGGCTCTCTAGTTTCAGCATAGCACTGGCGCTGAGGAACCCTTTGATTTCTGTCATTTCCTTGCTGCACATCAAATCGCCGTCAAGTGCGATGCCGCGGCCGGTCAACGCGCCTTCATAGGCGAGCCTGCGCCGGTTGGCGTAGTCCATAAATTCGAGCCCGTTCATGAGAGCGATACGGGTGTGGCCAAGGTCGAGCAGGAATTCGGTCGCGCGTTGGAAGGCGCGGCTATTGTTCGTATCGAGCCAGGAGTAGGGGAGATCAATATTGGAAGCGCGACCATGCACAACGAAGGGCATGTTCAGCTCGCTCAGCAAGGCGATCCGCGGGTCGTCCATTGTTGGACCGTGAACAATAATGCCGTCGACATTGCGGCGCGCGCAGATGTCCCGATAGAGTTTCTCTTGGCTTTTGTCATCCACCAGACTGATCATCATCTCAAAGCCCGCAGCGGCATAGGCGGATCCTGCACCGGCGATAAAATCCCCAAAAACCGGATTCACCATTTCATGTTGGGTCGAAACGGGAATCACGTGCCCGATGGTTTGAGCCCGCCCTGTGGCAAGTCCCTTGGCGCGCGCATTTGGGCTGTAATTCAGCTCTTGAGCGGCTTGTTGCACCCTCATGCGTGTCTTTTCACTCACCTCCGGATAGCCGTTGAGCGCACGGCTCACCGTGGTTTGGGACAGTTTGAGGTGTTCTGATAGCGTTTTAAGGTTCATGCCCCATTAAGGGTCAAAGCGCTTCGGATTTGTCAAGGCTCTGATGCATCTTGCACCTATCTTTAAAATGGGGAAGCACTGTTGACCAAGTGGTAAAATCCAACAAAATATGGCTTTGATGCTTGACAGGTCGCTGCGACTCGGATCATTTGAAGCCATTCAAAGCGCTTTGAGGAAAATGTCAAAACACAACTTTGACGGCCAAAGCGCCCGAGTAAGGACACGCGCCCGTCGCGGCGTGATCAAATGGGAGGATCGTCCATGATGAAATCATTTTACCTTGGCGCGGCTGCGGCTGCGCTTATTGCTGGTTCGGCAGGGGCCGAGCAGCTGACAATCTCTGGCCCCTGGTTGGGTGCCGATGAGGAAAACGTTCAAAAGGTTCTGGATGTATTCCGGGCGTCCTCTGGCATTGATGTCAGCTATGTCGGTTCTGACAGCTTTGAGCAGCAGATCATCATCGATGCGGAATCCGGCTCTGCGCCCAACATCGCCGTGTTCCCGCAGCCGGGTCTGGCGTCGGACATGGCATCGCGCGGCTTCTTGACACCGCTAGCCGATGGCACTGGCGATTGGATCAAGGAAAACTACGCAGCTGGTCAAAGCTGGGTCGATCTGGGCACCTATGCGGGCAAAGATGGCGCGGACAACCTGTACGGGTTCTTCTACAAAGTTGATCTGAAGTCTCTGGTTTGGTTTGTGCCTGAAAACTTCGAAGACGCAGGCTACGAAGTGCCAACTTCGATGGAAGACCTGAAGGCGTTGAGCGATCAAATCGTCGCGGATGGAGGCACACCTTGGTGTATCGGTCTGGGATCAGGCGGCGCAACCGGCTGGCCGGCAACCGACTGGGTCGAAGACCTTCTGCTCCGCACCCAGACCCCCGACGTCTATGACGGTTGGGTCAGCAACGAGATCCCCTTCACCGACGAACGTATCGTTGGCGCGATCGAAGAATTCGGCGCATTTGCCCGCAATGACGATTATGTCGCTGGCGGTGCCGGTGCCGTGGCATCAACAGACTTCCGCGACAGCCCCAAAGGCATGTTTGCCTCGCCTCCGCAGTGCTACATGCACCGGCAGGCATCCTTCATTCCGGCCTTTTTCCCTGAAGGCACCGTGGTTGGCGAAGATGCAGATTTCTTCTACTTCCCATCTTACGCGGGCAAGGAGCTTGGCAATCCGGTACTTGGTGCGGGTACTCTTTGGGCCATCACCAACGACAGCCCCGAAGCGCATAAATTCGTAGAGTTCCTGCAAACCGCAGAAGCCCACGAAACTTGGATGGCTCTCAAAGGGTTCCTGACTCCGCACAAAGGTGTGAATCCGGAAGCCTTTGGTGATCCGACCTTGCAGAAAATGAACGAAGTCCTTTTGGGCGCCACAACTTTCCGGTTTGACGGCTCTGACCTGATGCCCGGCGGTGTTGGCGCGGGTTCATTCTGGACCGGCATGGTTGACTACGCAGGCGGCAAAGACGCCGGCGAAGTTGCCGCCGAGATCCAGTCCAGCTGGGACGCTTTGAAGTAAGCCACCCACTCACGGGAGGCCCCGGTGGCGCAGTTGCCATCGGGGCTTTTTTAGACAGATTTTCCACACTACCCGTCTTGATCCCCTTTGGGGCAAGGCCTCTGCCCGCGCTCTTTGGCGCATGGGAATCCTGACAGTTAGGGAGGGTACGATGCATCCAGCATTTCTGGGTCTTATAACAATTGTGATCGGGGTAGGGGGCTGCTTGGCCTATTACTTCAGCTCGAACTGGGTTTTGGACAATGTCCTGTATCCGGCCAAGGGGCCGCAGGCTGGTCGCAATATAAACCGTGCGAATATGATCCGGCCCTGGCTGTTTTTGTTGCCTGCGCTTTTGGCTCTGACGATCTATTTGGCGTACCCGGTGTTTGAAACATTGCGTTTGTCGCTGACGGATCGCGATGCGGACGGGGCCTTTGTCGGGCTAGACAACTACCGGCAGATGTTTGGCGAAAGCAAGTTTTGGGAAGCCATGCGCAACAACATGCTGTGGCTGATCTTTGTGCCCGCAATGTCTACGATGTTTGGCCTTATGGTGGCGCAACTGACCGACAGGATCAAATGGGGCAATGTGGCCAAATCCCTGATTTTTATGCCGATGGCGATTTCCTTTGTCGGCGCAGCGGTGATCTGGAAGCTGGTCTATGACGCGCGCCCCGAAGGCACTGAACAGATTGGCGTCTTGAACGCGATTTATGTCTGGTTTTCCGGCGGTGCACCGCAACAGTGGCTGACAATCCCGATTTGGAACAACTTTTTCTTGATGGCGGTCCTGATCTGGATCCAAACGGGATTTGCTATGGTGATCCTCAGCGCGGCCCTGCGCGGAATCCCAGAAGAAACCATTGAAGCCGCGATTGTCGATGGGGCCAACCCATGGCAAATCTTCTTTAAAATCAAAGTGCCACAAATCAAATCGACCATCATGGTGGTTTGGACAACGATTACCCTTGTGGTTCTCAAGGTGTTCGATCTGGTCTTTGCAATGACCAACGGCCAATGGGAAACGCAGGTCTTGGCCAACTACATGTTTAACCAATTGTTTGTGACACGGGACTGGGGCGTTGGATCGGCCTCGGCGATGATCATCATGCTTTTGGTGACGCCGATTTTGATTTGGAACGTGCGCAATGCACGCAAGGAGATGCGGTAATGGATAACATTGCAGGAACCAAAAGCACGCTGACATGGGCCGTGCATATCTCGGTCGCCTTCCTTGTGGCACTGTGGTTGTTTCCCACCGTCGGGTTGTTTGTGTCGTCGTTTCGGACGGCAGATCAGATTGCGACATCCGGTTGGTGGAATTCCCTGTTTCCATCGGAACAAAACCTGACATTGCGCAGCGCGGCCCCGGATACGCAGACTTTGATTGACGGGCTTTACGTGATCGAAGGCGACCTGTTCGAAGAAAAAGACGTCGAGATTTCAGTATGGGGAATCTCGTCGCGGGCCATTGCTGATTATACAGCGGGTCAAACAGCCGAATTGAAAAAAGGTGGCCGCGTTACTGTGACGGCCGATGGCCTGTACCGGATGGAGAACGAGGAGCCATTTACCGGTTCGCGCGGGACACGTATCTTTGTGACCGCGACGGCCCCTCCCGAATTCACCACCGAAAACTACGCCAATATGCTGTTGGACCCCAAGAATATCGATGGCATGGCCAATGCGTTCTTCAACACGCTTACGGTGACTATACCAGCGACGATCATCCCGATTGTTGTGGCGGCATTTGCGGCTTACGCCTTGGCTTGGATGGATTTTCCGGGACGGGCATTGCTGATCGCCTTTGTTGTGGGCCTGCTGGTTGTGCCGCTGCAACTGGCGCTGATCCCGCTGCTGAAACTGCATTTGGCGACCGGCATCGGCAAAGGGTATTTGGGGACTTGGATGGCGCATACCGGCTTTGGGCTGCCCTTGGCCATCTATCTGCTCAGGAACTATATGGTCGGTCTGCCGCGCGACATTATTGAAAATGCCCGTGTCGATGGCGCGACCGAGTTTCAGATCTTTACCAAAATTATCTTGCCGCTCAGCTTTCCAGCGCTCGCCAGTTTCGCGATTTTCCAGTTCCTTTGGACGTGGAATGACTTGCTGGTCGCCAAAGTGTTTTTGATCGACAGCACCGGTCAAACCACGGTGATGACCGCGCAGATTGTCGAATTGTTGGGCACACGCGGTGGCAATTGGGAAATTCTGGCCACGGCGGCTTTTGTATCGATTGCGGTGCCGTTGGCGGTGTTTTTCGCCATGCAAAAATATCTCGTACGTGGCTTGCTGGCCGGTTCGGTTAAATAGGCCGAGAACTTAGGAATGACGATGAATACGCACTCTCAAATCAACATCTCTCCGTTGGTCGCGGACAAAGACTGGTGGCGCGGTGCCGTGATCTACCAGATCTACCCGCGCAGTTACCAAGACAGTACTGGTGACGGTATTGGCGATCTTCCCGGCATCACGCGCCGCTTGCCACACATAGCATCGCTTGGGGTGGATGCGATCTGGATATCGCCGTTCTTTAAATCTCCGATGAAGGATTTTGGCTATGACGTCAGCGATTATTGCGATGTCGATCCGATGTTCGGGACGCTGGACGACTTTGATACGCTGATTGCACGGGCCCATGAACTGGGTCTTCGGGTTATGATAGATCAGGTCCTGTCGCACAGTTCCGATCAGCACGATTGGTTCAAAGAAAGCCGTTCCAGCCGCGACAATCCCAAGGCCGACTGGTACGTCTGGGCTGACCCGAATCCCGATGGCACGCCGCCAAACAACTGGCTATCGATCTTTGGCGGTTCGGCGTGGCAGTGGGATACACGCCGTGAACAGTACTTCATGCATAACTTCTTGACATCGCAGCCGGATTTGAATTTCCACTGCGCCGATGTGCAAGATGCCTTGTTGGACAGTGTGCGGTTCTGGCTGGATCGCGGCGTTGATGGCTTCCGGCTGGATACGATCAATTTCTACATCCACGACAAACAGCTGCGCAGCAATCCGGCACTGGCCCCCGAGGATCGCGACGACTCCATCGCGCCGCGTGTGAACCCGTATAATCACCAGCTGCATTTGTATTCCAAAAATCAGCCCGAAAATATCGCCTTTCTTGAACGGTTTCGCGCCCTTCTGGATGAATACCCCGCGGCAGCTGCCGTCGGCGAAGTTGGTGATGCGCAGCGCGGCCTGGAGATTATGGGAGAATACACCGCTGGCGATAACCGCGTTCATATGTGCTACTCATTTGAATTCCTGTCCGGCGATACTCCGTCAGCGGCGCGGGTCGTCGATGTTCTGACTAAGGTGGATGAGGCCGCGCCTGACGGTTGGGCCTGTTGGGCCTTTTCGAACCATGACGTCGTGCGCCACGCGTCGCGTTGGTCTTTGGACGGTGCCGCGCAAAGGGCTTTTGCCACATTGTTGATGTGTCTACGCGGGTCGGCCTGTTTGTACCAAGGCGAAGAACTTGGCCTAGAGGAGGCCGAGGTTGGCTTTGACGACTTGCAAGACCCCTATGGCATTGAATTCTGGCCGGAATTCAAAGGCCGCGACGGCTGCCGCACACCGATGGTTTGGGAGCAATCCAACAGCTTTGGCGGGTTTTCAGACGCCAAGCCTTGGCTGCCCGTTGCCCCCGAGCACCTAAGCCAGTCTGTGACCGCGCAAGAACAAGACCCAAGTGCCCTATTGCATCACTACCGCCGCGCTGTGGCCCTGCGCCACGCAGAACGGGCGTTGGCAAAGGGTGAACTGACCGGCTTACGCGCCTTTGGCGATGTCGTGGAGTTCCAACGCACAGACGGGGATGACGTGATTTACTGTGCATTCAATCTGAGCAATGGCGCAGCACCGGCTGTTTTGCCCGGCGGCGATTGGGAGGCGATTGGCGACGAGTTGAGCTGCACGCTTCCGCAATCAGGAAGCTATGAGCTGGGCCCATGGCAAGTCGCGCTGGCGCGGCGTATCAAGACATAAAGGGAGAGGGCGATGACTGATCTGAAGCTGACGAGCGTCGGCAAGACCTATGCGGGCGCGGTCGAAGTGCTCAAGGACATCAACCTTGATATCAAACAAGGCGAGTTGATCGTTTTTGTTGGCCCGTCGGGCTGCGGGAAATCAACCTTGTTGCGGATGATTGCGGGTCTTGAAAAGATCACCGCAGGTGAATTGGAAATCGGCGGCATGCTGGTCAACGATGTGCCACCCGCGCAGCGCGGAATCGCAATGGTGTTTCAAAGCTATGCGCTCTATCCGCATATGACAGTGCGCGAAAACATGAGCTTTGCTTTGAAGCTGGCCGGTAAATCCAAACCCGAAATTGACAAAGCTGTAAACAGCGCCGCCAAGATGTTGCAGCTGGATGAATACCTTGATCGCTTGCCCAAAGCTTTGTCCGGTGGTCAGCGGCAAAGGGTAGCGATTGGCCGGTCGATTGTGCGCGACCCCAAGGTGTATTTGTTCGATGAACCGCTGTCGAATCTGGACGCTGCGCTGCGCGTGGCGACCCGGATTGAGATTGCGCAGCTCAAGGAACAGATGCCCGACCGCACGATGATTTATGTGACCCATGATCAGGTTGAAGCCATGACTTTGGCGACGCGGATCGTTGTACTGGCAAACAAAGGCATTGCGCAGGTCGGATCGCCGCTTGAGCTGTATGAACGTCCAAATTCGGAGTTTGTGGCGCAGTTCATTGGCTCACCTGCCATGAACCTGATCCCCGGCGAAGTGGTTGGAACCGGCACCCAAACGCGGGTTAAACTTGAGGGCGGCGGCGAAACCCTATCCGATTACCCGACAACAGATGCGGACATGGGGTTAAAGGTGAATGTTGGCGTGCGGCCCGAAGATTTCGTCATGGCAGAAGACCAGATGATCTTTACCGGTAAAGTGAGCATCACAGAGGCTCTGGGTGAAGTCACCTTGTTGTATTTCGGCTCACCCGAAGGGGAACATTCCGTCATCGCCAAGCTGCCCGGTATCCACTTGGAGATGCGCGGCCGCGAAGTCGCGCTGACCACCACGCCGGACAAAGTGCATTTGTTCGCGGCTGGCACATCGCTGTTGTATCGCTAATCTCGGGATCTGGCGGGCTTACTTGCCCGCCAGACCTGACGCCTGCGCCCGACTGTGCAGTGCATCCCTGCCACCTGCGCAGTCAATGTGAAATCTTACTGTCAGTTTTTGGCGGTGGCGTGCTCACGTTCCCCTTTCGTACTAAAATATCCATTGGCGAATTGCAGGCTTTCCCCTATCTGTTAAGCACGCGTAAACGGGGGGCAAGATGCCAGAGCTTAAGCAGATCGAAGTGCGGGGCGCACGGGAACATAACCTCAAGTCGATTGATGTGGATATTCCGCGCGATCAGCTGGTGGTGATCACCGGGCTGTCGGGTTCGGGCAAGTCGAGCCTCGCCTTTGACACGATCTATGCGGAAGGTCAGCGGCGCTATGTCGAAAGTCTAAGCGCCTATGCCCGCCAATTCCTTGATATGATGGAAAAACCTGACGTTGACCACATCTCTGGTCTGTCGCCAGCTATTTCGATTGAACAAAAGACAACGTCGAAGAATCCGCGCTCGACCGTGGGCACGGTCACCGAAATCTACGATTACATGCGCCTGCTGTTTGCCCGTGTTGGCACCCCATTCAGCCCTGCAACCGGCCTGCCGATTGAGGCGCAGCAAGTTCAGGACATGATCGACCGTGTCATGACGATGGAAGAAGGCACGCGCGCCTATCTTTTGGCCCCGATTGTGCGCGACCGCAAAGGCGAATACCGCAAAGAGTTTTTGGAACTGCGTAAATCCGGCTTTCAACGTGTGAAAGTCGACGGCGAATTTTATGAGCTGGATGAGCCGCCAACGCTGGACAAGAAGTTCCGCCATAACATTGATGTTGTGGTCGATCGCGTTGTGGTTCGTGAAGGAATGGAAACCCGGCTCGCGGATAGTTTTCGCACGGCTTTGGATCTGGCCGAAGGCATCGCCATTCTGGAGACGGCCCCCAAAGAAGGTGATCCCGACCGCATTGTTTTCTCAGAGAATTTTGCCTGTCCCGAAAGCGGGTTCACCATTCCCGAGATCGAGCCGCGTTTGTTTTCCTTTAACGCGCCCTTTGGGGCCTGCCCGGAATGTGACGGGCTAGGCAAAGAGCTGTTCTTTGACGAACGTCTGGTGGTGCCTGACCAAACGCTGAAAATCTATGACGGGGCATTGGCCCCTTGGCGTAAAGGGAAGTCGCCCTATTTCCTTCAAACGATTGAAGCCATCGCCAAGCACTATGAGTTCGACAAAAATGCCCGCTGGAAGGATGTTCCAGCCCATGTGCAACAGGTGTTTTTATACGGTTCTGGCGAGGAAGAAATTCAATTTCGCTATGACGAAGGCGGCCGCGTTTACGAGGTGAAGCGTATCTTTGAAGGCGTTATCCCCAATATGGAGCGCCGCTACCGCGAGACAGACAGCAATTGGATTCGCGAAGAATTCGAACGGTATCAGAACAACCGGCCTTGTGGCTCATGTGGTGGATTCCGTCTGCGTCCCGAAGCCCTGGCTGTGAAAATCGCCGGTCTACATGTAGGCAAAGTGGTGGAAATGTCGATCAAAGAAGCCTTTGATTGGTGCAAGATGGTGCCGGATGCGCTGACGCCTCAAAAGAACGAAATCGCCCGTGCAATTCTAAAGGAAATCCGCGAACGGTTGGGGTTTTTGAACAATGTCGGGTTGGAGTATCTGACGCTGTCGCGCAATTCCGGCACCTTGTCGGGGGGCGAGAGCCAGCGCATTCGTTTGGCCAGTCAAATCGGTTCCGGCCTTACAGGTGTTTTGTATGTCTTGGATGAACCCTCAATCGGCCTTCACCAAAGGGACAATTCGCGGCTGCTCGAAACGCTGAAAAACCTGCGGGACCAAGGTAACACAGTGATTGTGGTCGAACACGACGAAGAGGCGATCCGCGAGGCGGATTATGTCTTTGACATCGGTCCGGGGGCAGGGGTGCATGGCGGACAGGTTGTGTCAAAGGGCACACCTGAAGAAGTGACCAATGATCCGGCCAGCCTAACCGGGCAATATCTGTCCGGTACGCGTGAAATTTCGGTGCCGTCCAAGCGGCGGAAAGGCAACGGCAAAAAGATCAAGGTCGTCAAGGCCACTGGGAACAACCTTCAAAATGTCACGGCTGAATTCCCGCTCGGAAAATTTGTTTGCGTGACCGGAGTGTCGGGCGGCGGAAAATCCACGCTAACGATTGAAACGCTGTTCAAAACCGCGTCGATGGCGCTGAATGGAGCGCGGCAAACACCAGCCCCCTGCGAAACAATCAAGGGTTTAGAGCACCTCGACAAGGTGATTGACATTGACCAGCGCGCGATTGGGCGGACACCGCGATCAAACCCTGCGACCTATACTGGCGCTTTCACGCCAATCCGCGATTGGTTCGCCGGTCTTCCTGAGTCCAAGGCGCGCGGCTATAAACCAGGGCGCTTCAGCTTCAACGTCAAGGGGGGCAGGTGCGAGGCCTGCCAAGGGGACGGCGTTATCAAGATTGAAATGCATTTTCTTCCCGATGTTTATGTGACGTGTGAGACGTGTCATGGGGCCAGATACAACCGCGAAACTCTTGAGATTAAGTTTAAAGGCAAGAGCATTGCAGATGTTTTGGACATGACTGTCGAAGACGCGCAGGGCTTTTTCCAAGCAGTGCCGACGATCCGCGACAAGATGGATGCGCTGGCCCGTGTGGGGCTTGGCTATATTAAGGTGGGCCAGCAGGCGACGACCCTGTCAGGCGGCGAAGCACAGCGCGTTAAATTGTCCAAGGAATTGGCAAAGCGGTCTACCGGGCGCACTTTGTATATTCTTGATGAGCCGACCACCGGGTTGCATTTCGAAGATGTGCGTAAGCTGTTGGAAGTGCTGCATGAGTTGGTCGATCAGGGCAACACCGTTGTGGTCATCGAACACAATCTGGATGTGGTCAAAACGGCAGATTGGGTGATTGATATTGGTCCCGAAGGCGGTGATGGCGGCGGCGAAATTGTTGCGGTCGGCACGCCCGAAAAGGTCTCCAAGGAGCCGCGTTCACATACTGGCCACTATCTCGCACCGATGCTGGGGCTGGTGCGCGAAGCTGCCGAATAGGCATACCTCGGCAAGTCGGATGGCGATGCGGTGCGAAACCGCATCGCCAGGAAACTCACTTTTTTTCTAGCGGGCAGGTGTTCATTCCGAACAGCTTGTAGGCACCACAGCGGCCGGTCAGTCCAGTCAGCAGCGGCACAACGCCAATCCACATCCAAACACCGTAACCCAGTAGTGCGCCGACGATCAGCAATGCGCCGATTACGATGCGAAGGATCTTGTCGATTCCGCCAACATTCTTTTCAAACATGTTTTGTCCTTTCAAGCGTCCCGGACTGTTCCGGTTTCAATACCTAATACATATTGCATATTGAATGTAACTTGATCCAGCGCAAGTTGGTCACGTTTGTGTGTTGCTAAGCTGCGGATATCAATAAAAGAGGAATCCAATATGTGGTTTATGAAGATGATCAAACTGGCCATAGTCGCACTGGCCATGGTTTTGCCGGGCGCTGGGGCCTACGCCGGGGACACCAAGACAGGGTTGTTTGTGAACCTGACGACGGATGACACGTGGTCCGCCGCCAAAGCCATCATGTTTGCCCATGAAAAAGCGCTCAAAAACGGTCATGAACCGGTTGCGATCTGGCTCAACGTTCGGGGCGTGTATCTGGCAGATAAAAAGCGCCCCAGCCACGTTCCGGGGCCGATGGCAGAGAAAGGCACGTCCATTCAGGACATGCTGGCGGCCTTTATCGCGGATGGTGGGCAGGTGTTGATGTGCAGCGCCTGTTCCAAGGCAGCAGGACTGACCAAAGACGACTATATTGATGGCGTCACAATGGGGACTTGGCCGGTGGTCGAAGGTCTGTTGTTTGATCCGAATGTCAAAACGCTGGCTTGGTAAGCTCAGGGATATTTAAGGACAGGGGGCCTGCATCGTTGCGGCCCCCTTTTTAGCACGGATTACCCGCGCGATTTGGTTTCAAAGCGCGGCAACATGGCGCTGAAGTCGCGGCCCAATCCGTCTTCGTTTTCGACAAATTGGGAATAAAGCGCTGTCGCGGCTTCGCCCATCGGGGTGTCTGCATCAGCCGCTTCGGCAGCCTGCTGAGACAGGCGCAAGTCCTTGAGCATCAGCTCGGCCGCGAAACCCGGAAGATAGCCGTTGTCGGCGGGGGATTTTGGCCCAACGCCGGGGGCAGGGCAGTAGGCATTCATTGACCAGCTATAGCCGGACGATGTGCTGACCACATCAAACATAGCTTCGCGTGACAGGCCCAGTTTATCTGCGAGGGCAAAGGCCTCGCAGGTTGCGATCATCGTGACCCCAAGGATCATATTGTTGCAGATTTTGGCGGCTTGACCATTACCAGCCTCGCCGCAATGCACAGCCTTTTGACCCATGATGTCAAAGAGCGGTTTGGCCGTTTCAAAGGCCGCTTGGCTGCCGCCGACCATAAAGGTCAAGGTGCCACCACTTGCGCCGCCGACACCGCCGGAAACAGGGGCGTCCAATGCGCCTACACCGGCTTTGGCGGCTTGTGCGGCCACATCGCGGGCGCTTTCGACATCAACGGTCGAGCAATCCAAAAGAACAGCTCCGGGTTTCATCGCGGGAATGACGTCATCGGCAACGCTGCGCAAAATACCGCCGTTGGGAAGCATGGTAATTACAACATCAGCGCCGGTTGCAGCCTCGGCCGCAGTTGACGCGCTACTGGCCCCGTCAATTGTTACTCCGGCAACATCATAGCCAGTGACCGTGTGGCCTGCTTTGACAAGGTTGGCCGCCATAGGGCCGCCCATATTGCCTAGTCCGATAAACCCAATTTTCATTCCATCCTCCCTAAAATCCAAGCTGTCCCTGCCCAAAGGCATCAACATTTTGGAGATCGCAATTGCAGGTACATCCCCATCGGCAAATTGCCACTTGGGGGATTTGTCTTTGTCGATAATGGCGGCGCGAATACCCTCAAGGAAGTCCCCGTGCTCCATCACGCGGTGGCTGACACGGTACTCCAGCTCAAGCGCCTTGCGAATGGTCAAAGACGGGGCGCGCAACCTGTGCAGCATCTCGATGGTCAGGGCCATTGACAGCGGTGAATTCCGGTTGATGGCCTTCAGCGCTTTTTCCGCAACTTCGCCGGTGCTGTTGTCTAGCAAATTGCGGATGTCGCCAAAGCTTTCACCGCTGAACAATGCGTCTATTTGCGGTTGAGTGGCAGCAAGCGGGCTTTCCGGAGTGGCCTGCGCCATGTTGCGGATGGTGGCGGCGTCGCCGGTTTCAATCAATGTGGCTTTGATGGTGTCCCAGCTGTCTTCGGGTGCATAGAAGTCGGCAAAGCCGGTGTAGACAGCGTCTCCGGGGCCCATGCGCGATGCGGTCAGGCCAATGTATTCGCCCAAGCGGCCCGGGGCACGGGATAGCAAATAGGTGCCCCCCACGTCGGGGATCAATCCGATGCCACATTCCGGCATGGCGATCTGGCTGCTGTCGCCAACAATCCGGTGGCTGCCGTGGCAGCCGACCCCAACGCCGCCGCCCATGGTAAAGCCCTGTAGAAAGCTGACGACCGGTTTGGGATACTCTGCCAGTTTGGCATTCATACGGTATTCGTCACGCCAGAACTTGCGCCCGAAATCAAAGTTGCCGTCCATGCCCGTGCGATACATTTCTGCAATGTCGCCGCCAGCGCAAAAGGCCTTGGGTCCCTCGGCATCAATGATCACCAAAGCGACGTCGGGGTCATTGCGCCATCGGTCAATGGCCTTTTCCAAAGCGATGCACATGTCATAAGACAGGGCATTTAATGCCTTTGGCCGCGTCAGAGTGATACGGCCAGCGCGGCCCTCCGTGCGGATATCGATATCGGACATGAATGGGTCCCCTTGGTCAGGCTTTGTGGCGCGCGCCAAAAGGTCTTAGCGCGCGATCAGGTGGCGGGCGACAATCACACGCATGATCTCATTGGTACCTTCCAGGATTTGATGCACACGCAAATCGCGGACAAGCTTTTCGATGCCATAGTCCGACAAGTAGCCATAGCCACCATGCAGTTGCAGACATTGATCCACCACATTGGACCCGGTTTCGGTCACGAACTTCTTGGCCATGGCGCAAAACGCGGTAGCATCCGGCGCGCCGGTGTCCAGCTTCCAAGCCGCTTGTCGCAAGAACGTCCGCGCTGCTTGCAGCTCGATCTCCATGTCGGCAAGCCGGAATTGCAGTGCCTGAAACTGGTCGATGCTTTTGCCAAAGGCTTTGCGTTCACTCATGTATTGCAAAGTAGCATTTAGGCCCGCTTGGGCGGCACCCAATGAACAAGCCGAGATATTCAGTCGGCCACCGTCCAAACCCGCCATGGCGTATTTGAAGCCGCTGCCCTCTTCACCAACCAGATTGTCTGTTGCGGTCAAACAGTTGTCAAAGTTGACCTGCGCAGTTGGTTGACTTCTCCAGCCCATCTTTTCCTCAAGTGCGCCAAAGCTGAGACCCTCGGCCCCGTCCTCGACAACAACGGTTGAGATCCCTTTGGGCCCATCTTCACCGGTACGGCACATCACAACGTATGCGTCAGAATAGCCTCCACCGGAGATGAATGCCTTGGATCCATTCAGGCGATAGCCTTCATTGGTTTTTTCGGCACGGGTTTTCAACGCGGCGGCATCTGATCCGGAACCCGGTTCGGTCAAGCAATAGCTGAGCACGGTTTCCATCGTCATCGCCTTGGGCAGGATGCGTGCCTTTAGCTCGTCTGATCCAAAGGTGTCGATCATTTTGGCGCACATGTTGTGGATCGACAAAAATGCCGCCACGGATGGGCATGCCATTGATAAGGCTTCAAATACCAGCGTTGCATCCAAACGGGAAAGGGCGGAACCGCCGCTTTCTTCGGATACATAAAGACCCCCGAATCCAAGGGCGGCCAGCTCGGGCCATAGGTCCTTGGGGATGGTGCCTTCGGCTTCCCACTTTTGCGCATGGGGCGCGATGTTATCTTGGCCAAACGCATAGGCCATATCGAAAATGGCGCTTTGTTCTTCGGTGAGCGCGAAATCCATGGGCTCCTCCTTAAGTCATGAATTGAACACTTGTTCATAACTTGACCGAGGGGGCCACAAAAAGCAAGGGAATTGCGCCCGTTTTTGGCCCGCAAAGTGCAGTGTTAGCGCCCGCAGTTGCAAGGATTTGTAGGATTTCACCCGCCCGGCGCGAAGGTAGGTGCCTGTCGGTCAAATCAAGGTCGCCTTCGAGAGATTCGAAGGTGGCCGCGACCACACAAACTAAGTCACGATGCGTTGGGACACAGCGTCTTGAGAATGGTGTCTTCGACCTTTTTCAACAAAATGGCATTGTCGAATTTGGCTTCTGCGGTCTTGCGGGCAGCCAAAGTCATCGCGGATCTGTCTGGCATATCCAGCACCCGAGTGATGCGGTCGGCAAACCCAGCTTCGTCCCACTCTGCAACCAGCAGACCGTTTTTGCCATCCTCAACCGCTTCGGGAATTCCGGCATGGACGGTTGAGATTGTGATGCAGCCGCAGGCCAATGCCTCTTGGATGGCGGTTGGCAATCCTTCGGTATTGCCGTCTTTGGCAGTGATTGAATGCTGTAAAAAGGTTTCTGTGACTTCGAGGTGCTTACGCACCTCGTCGTGGGGCAGGGCACCTGTAAATGTCACCTGCGATGCAACGCCCAATTCATTGGCCAAAGATTTGCAGGTCTCCAGCAAAGGACCGTCACCCACAAATGTCAAATGCGCCTCGCGTCCTTTGGCGGCTTTGGCAAAAGCCTGCAGGGTGATCTGAGGCGCTTTCTTTTCGACCATCCGCCCGACTGCCAGAAAGCTGCCGGGACGTTTTTCGGCGGGTTGAAACAAACGCACATTCACGCCAGATGGCACAACATGGGCATTGGGGTGATTGACGCCGTGTTTTGCGAGGTTGTCGAGCAAGAATTGGCTAACCGAAAACATCCCCGCCAACCGCGGCATCATAAGCTTATAGGACCGGACCCGCTGCGATGACCCCAGCGCCCGGCTGGCATCGGTGCCGCGCCAATAGGTAAAGACCGGAATACCCATGTCATTCCCCAGTTTGGCCACCACCAGCGCTTGCGTACCAAATTCGGCTAAAATGACTTCGACGCCGTTGTCGATAAGCCAGCTTTTGAGATTGCGGCGGTTGGTCCCGAAGGGCAACCGTGAGGTGCCGTGCAAAGCCGCCCCCGACAATGCTGCAAATGGAGCCAGTATTTTGTCCGTCAAAGACAGCGGAGATCGCCGGACAAAAAGCGGTTTTCCGTAGGGGTCTTCGCCATTGTGGCGTCCGCAAATCACCGTAGTATCACCGTCGAACATATGTTCGATGTGACGATTGATAAAGGTCTCGCCCATGACGAAATAGTCCGAGGTGACGATGGCAGTTTTCATGGTGCGACCTTTGTTGGTTGGCGGGTCTTATCACCCTAGCGCCAGAAGGCTGCAAGAGGTTTGGCAACGGGCAGGTGTTAAAGGTCTTGGTGAAACTCCTCGATCAGGTGGTGCACAACAGCGCGCATTTGTTCACCGTGATCCGCGCCGTTATCCAGGGCGGCGGCGCAGACGGCCCGTTGACGGTCTGCAGAATTGCCATTGGCGGCGATCTGTTTGATGCGGTGCAGCTCCGAAACACATCCCAGGGCTTCGGCGTCTTCTTGCAACAGGCTGCACAACTCCTCTGCCAGCTGCTCAAAAGACGCAATCTCGGCGGCTCCGAAATCAATCAAGCCAGCACTGACGCCATAGCGCTGCGCCCGCCAACGGTTTTCACCAATCAAGAATTGGTCATAGATGCGCCACCGTTGATTGCGCACCCGCAGGCGCCAAAGCATTCGCATCAGGCATTGCGTCAAAGCAGCCAGCGTCAGCGTATCTTCAAGTCGCGGTTGGACATCCATGATCCGGGTTTCCAAAGTCGGAAAGCGTGACGATGGCCGCAGATCCCACCAAATACGGCTGCTGTCCTCAATCACTCCAACGTCGATTAAAACCTGAACCGAGCGCTCAAAGTCTTGCCAGTTGTCAAATTGCGGCGGCAATCCGGTCCGAGGCAGATTGTCGAATACCGAAATGCGGTATGACGCAAGGCCGGTGTCACGGCCATTCCAAAACGGAGAGGAGGTGGAAAAGGCCAACAGATGGGGCAGGAAGTAGCTCATTTGACCCAATAGATCGGCGCGCAAAGGGTCATCGTTCAACCCGACATGCACGTGCATACCGCAAATTAGCATTCGCCGAACCACGCCGCCAAGATCGCGCTGCAATTCATTGTAGCGTTGTTTGTTTGTATGGTGTTGGGTTTTCCAATCGGCAAAGGGATGGCAAGAGGCTGCAAAAGCAGTCAGTCCAAAACTTTCGGCGTGGTGGGAAACGCTGGCGCGGAGACGGCGCAGGTCATCGCGCGCTTCGGAAATATTGGCGCAGGGTTTCGTGCCAATCTCAATCTGGCACTGCAAGAATTCAGGGCTGACCTGCCCGTGCAAATCTTTGGCGCAGGCCTCCATTAACCCGTCTGGCGCTTGGACCAAAGCGCCGCTTTGCGGATCGACCAAAAGGTATTCTTCTTCGATTCCTAGCGTGAATTCCGGTTGTGACATCCCAGTTCCCCCGTTGTGCCTTCAGTTTGACGCACAAACGGGTGGGGGTGCAAGTGGTCAGTCAGGTCTACCCAAAACCGAAAGGCTATCGCCATCGATGTCAAATCGGGACAAGGCTTTCTGGGCGCTGCGGACAACTTCGATGGGGTAGGGCAATTGGTCGTTGATCAAGGTTTGATACATGCGCGCGACCCCATAAAACAAATCGGTGGTGGCGATGATAACGCATAGGCTGCGTTCCATATGTTGCAGTTTGGGGGAAATGCTGTCGACAACCATCTGCATTTCCTTATAGGCAACTTCGCTGTCTTCGGCATCGGAGAAATCAATAATCAATTCATAAGTTGGGCGAAATTTTGGGTCCTTTAAATAGCGCTCAACGATACCCAAAGCCACCACTGCTGTGTAGGCTCCCGAAAAGCTCAAGACCACAAGGTTGTGTTTGGAATAGAATTCATACGTTGCAGGCATTGTATTTCTCAACACTGGTTTGTTTGAAAACGGCTCAAACGACAAATAAATAGCTGCGGTAATAAACAGCCGGCAATTGATAACTTTGGTCCCATTTTCTGTTCTGGCTAACAGGGCGACGGGGTCCGTTTTAGAATGGTTCTCAACCGTAGCTGAATTTGAGGACAAAATCCATGGCCTGCAGAGAAACCAATGTCGAAACGTTGGGTCAAATAAAAGCCCCCCGAAACCAATTGGTTTTGGGGGGCTTTGTATCACGTAGCAATGGATCTCAGGATCAATCCATGGCTTTGAAGTTAAATTCGCCGCCCTCTTTGATTCCGGAGAACCAGCGCGATGTGACCGTTTTGGTTCGGGTGTAGAACCGGAACGCATCAGGGCCGTACTGGTTCAAATCACCGAAGGCCGATTTTTTCCAGCCGCCGAACGTGTGATAGGACAGGGGCACCGGAATTGGGAAGTTGATCCCAACCATGCCGACATTCACACGGTTCGCATAATCGCGGGCAGTGTCGCCATCAGCGGTATAGATTGCGGTGCCATTGCCGTATTCATTATCCATGACCAGCTTAAGCGCTTCTTCGTAGTCATCGACGCGCACCTGGCACAATACGGGGCCAAAGATCTCTTCCTTGTAGATGTCCATGTCCGGGGTCACGTCATCAAAATAGCTGGCACCGACAAAATAGCCGTTCTCATAGCCCTGCAATTTGAAATCGCGACCATCGACGATTAGGTTCGCGCCCTGATCAACACCGCTTTCGACCAAACCGTTGATACGCGCCTGCGAAGCGGCAGTGATAACGGGCCCGAAATCGACATCGTCACCGGAGGTGTAGGGGCCAATTTTCAGCGCCTCGATACGTGGGATCAAGCGATCACGCAGCCCGTCAGCGGTTTCTTTTCCAACCGGAACAGCAACAGAAATCGCCATGCAGCGTTCGCCAGCCGCGCCAAAGCCCGCGCCAACCAGCGCATCAGCGGCCTTGTCCAGATCGGCGTCAGGCATGATAACCATGTGGTTTTTTGCACCGCCAAAGCACTGGGCACGTTTACCATTCGCAGTTGCGCGGCTGTAAATATATTGCGCAATCGGGGTTGAACCAACAAAGCCAACCGCTTGAATAGTTTCATTGTCCAGAAGTGCGTCCACAGCTTCTTTGTCACCATTGATGACCTGCAAGGCTCCGTCGGGAAGACCTGCTTCTTTCAGCAGCTCGGCCAAGCGCAAAGCCGTCGATGGCACACGTTCTGATGGTTTGAGGATCATAGTGTTGCCGGCAGACAGGGCGGGGCCCATTTTCCAAAGCGGGATCATCGCAGGAAAGTTGAACGGTGTGATCGCGGCAACAACGCCCAGTGGCTGACGCATGGAATGCAAATCAATGCCGGGTCCGCCTGAGTCGGTGAATTCACCCTTCAGCATGTGCGGTGCGCCCATGCAAACTTCGATCACTTCCAAGCCGCGCTGAACGTCGCCTTTGGCATCGGGAATCGTTTTGCCGTGCTCACGCGACAGCATTTCGGCTAGCTCGTCCATGTGTTGGTTGATCAGCTGGCCAAATTTCATCATGACGCGGGCGCGTTTTTGCGGGTTGGTGGCACCCCAAACTTTTTGCACTTCGGCGGCTTTGGCAACGGCGGCGTCGATTTCCGCGACAGAAGCCAAGGGCACTTTGGCCTGAACTTCGCCGGTGGCGGGATTCATTACGTCAGCGAAACGTCCGGATGCGCCTGGCACATGTTCACCGTTAATAAAATGACTAAGCTCTTGCATGGAGTCCTCCCTAAAGGTTTGACCGCAGACTAACCTTGCAAAAATGCGCAGGGAAGGGGTAATTTGCCAAATGGGTTTTGCATTTTTGCAAGGGTGGTGGGATGAGTAACTGGGACGACATGCGCATTTTCTTGGCCGTGGCGCGCGGCGAGAGCCTGTCCGCGGCAGGGCGCGATCTGCGTATGGATCCGGCAACCGTCGGCCGTCGGGTGTCCCGGCTTGAGCAAGATATCGGCGCGCCGCTGTTTGCAAAGTCGCCGCAAGGCTATGGGTTGACCGAAGCTGGCGCACGGCTTGTCACCCATGCAGAATCTGCTGAGCAAGCATTTTCGCTGGCCAATGAGGCTGTGCGCGGTCGGTCTGACGGGCTGTCCGGGCAAATTCGCATCGGGGCTCCGGATGGCTGTGCGAATTTCTTGCTGCCTCAGGTCTGCGCAGCAATTTCCGAGGATAATCCGGATCTCGATCTACAAATTGTTGCCTTGCCGCGTGTGTTGAACCTGTCGAGGCGCGAAGTGGATATGGCGATCACAGTATCGCCGCCAACAGCGGGCCGTCTTGTGGTGCACAAGTTGACAGATTACCGCCTGCATTTGGCTGCAAGCGCGGACTATCTGGCCGAACATGCCCCTATCAAAAACCTGTCTGACCTGAAGGGGCATCGGATCATCGGCTATATCCCGGATATGATCTTTGACAAAGAACTGGACTATCTTACCGCGCTGGGGATGGAGAGAGTGCCCTTGGCGTCAAATTCAGTCTCGGTGCAGTTTAATTGGGTGCGTACAGGGGCTGGAATCGGGGTTGTGCATGACTTCACCATGCCGGTAGCCCCTGATTTGCGACGGGTTTTGACGGATCAGGTCAATTTGATCCGCAGTTTCTATCTTGTGCGCCATGCAGATGATCAACGTCTTGAACGCATGAACCGCTTTGCCGAGGCGCTTTCGTCAGGAATAAGGCGCGAATTGGCGCGGTTAGAAGGTCTTGCTTGACAGTGCCCGCACTGCAGAGGACGCTGGGTTAGGATAGATAATGTGCGAGGAGGTTCATCATGCAGGTGCAGCAAATTCTAAAGAGCAAAGACTCTAACAATGTCTTTACGGTCAAGCCGGGGTCCTTGGTTTCTGATGCAGCCAAACTTCTGGCTGATAATCGGATTGGTACAGTGGTGATTTCCACAAACGGAAAAACCGCCGATGGCATCTTGTCCGAGCGCGATATCGTACGTGAACTGGCCGTGCGTGGTGCCGCCTGTCTCGCGGCCAAAGTCGACGATTATATGACCCGTGATCTGGTCACCTGCACGCGGGCGGATATGTCCGACGTTGTTTTGGAGAAAATGACCAACGGCCGGTTCCGTCACATGCCCGTTGTCGAAGACGGTGAACTTATCGGGCTGATCACACTTGGGGATGTTGTCAAAGCGCGCTTGGCGCATTTGGCGATGGAAAAAGATGCGCTCGAAGGGATGATTATGGGGCATTGAGGCCCTGCACGATAAAAAGCTAGGCAAGATGTCGCGATAATACTGCACAGCAGCATTGCGTGACATTTCGCTCTTGCAATCGCGCGCGCAATATTGTTGCGTGCGCGGCAAATTGCAATCAGCCCTCGGGGGAACCCCTATGCGCGTCGGCCTATATCCTGGTACGTTCGATCCAATCACACATGGTCATATTGACATCATCAGACGCGGTGCGTCCTTGGTGGACCGTCTCGTCATTGGTGTTGCAATCAACCGCGACAAGGGGCCGATGTTCACGCTCGAAGAACGGGTGGCGATGATCGAGGCGGAATGTGCGATCTTGTCCGAACAGACCGGCACTGAAATTGTTGTTCACCCCTTTGAGAATCTGTTGATTGATTGCGCCAAAGATGTCGGGGCTTCGATCATAGTGCGAGGGCTGCGCGCCGTTGCCGATTTCGAGTACGAATATCAGATGGTCGGCATGAACCGTGTTCTTGATGACAGTGTCGAGACGGTGTTTTTGATGGCAGAAGCACGTCATCAGGCGATCGCCTCTAAGCTGGTTAAAGAAATTGCCCGACTGGGTGGAGATGTATCGAAGTTCGTGCCGCCACGGGTTTTGGCAGCCCTCAGCGACCGGTTGGGGTGATCCTGCGCCGTGGGATATTGTTGCTGATAGGCGCTGCTGTTCTGCTGTATCTGGGATATGCGGCATTGCTCTATCGCAATCATGCCCATTTCATCTACCCGTTTTTACCGAACCAGTTGAAGATACCCGGTTTTGAGAGCACGCGAGTCGCAGTCCCGGGGGCCCGCAGTTTGCCTGTTCAAGTCTCTGCCGGAGACGCAGGCACCCCGACTGTATTGTTTCTCATGGGAAATGTCGGGGCGCTAGAACTGTTTGGCGCTATGTTGAAACACCATCAATCCAAGGGTCGTACCGTTGTGGCGATGCCCTATCGTGGCGGCGGCGGTGTGCCCGGCAGTTCTTCGGAGGACACTTTAAAACGCGATGCACTGGCGGTCTTTGATACGCTGCCAGAGCTGACTTCTGGCGGGCCTATCATCTTGCATGGGCATTCGTTGGGGACCGGGCTGGCAATGTATCTTGCTGCAAACCGTTCCGTGGACGGAATTTTGCTCAGTGCTCCGTTTTATCGGATGTGCGAAGTTATGGCTAAAGCCACCCGCCTGCCGGCCTGCGCAATGCCGGGTGTGCAACGTTGGGACAGTGCCGTGTTTACAGACGCAGTGACGGCCCCGACGCTGATTTTGCACGGAGAGTTGGACAAATTGATTCCGATTGACCACGGTCAACGCTTGGCGCGCAGTATGCCAACGGCGGATTTTTTTGCAATTGAAGGGGCGGGGCATACAGATCTATTCAAAACCCCACCCTATCTTGAGATGATTGACCAGTTTTTTGATCGCGTATCATCTCCATAAATCCTAATGGATTTTGACAATTTTTTGATGCCGAGCCTTTTGAAACGGTTGTCTTGGTTCCTTGCGGGATCGGGCCGATCCGGCCCCAGTAAGGTGTTGTAAACCAGTTTATGATAATCCTTTGTTCACCAAAGACAGCAATGCGCTCCGGCGGGGTGCCGCGCTGAAGTAAGGAGTGAACTATGGATGTTTTGATGTCTCAGCGCCGTCCGTTTATGCGGCCTGCGCGGCCAGAGCCGGTGCAACCCCAAATAAACGAGGCCCCGTTGCGGCGGGTTGCAGCACCTTTGCAACCGACTCAGGTGGTGCATTTGTGGATGGTTCCGCAATCACAACCCGAGCGGACCGGGGAAACTCCGGCACGGGCCGCGCTCGGGTATCAGGCCGCAAAAATGGCGGTTTTTGCAAAATAGGGCCGTCCAAAAAAGGACAGCCCCGGTATTCTGTAATCCGATCCAATCAGGGATCAAAGACCTGCGTTAGGTTTTAGATAAGCTTGCCCATGGCAACAGCGGTATCCGCCATGCGGTTCGAAAAGCCCCATTCGTTGTCATACCACGTCAGAATGCGCACCATGGTGCCTTCCAGAACTTTGGTTTGATCGGTTGCAAAGATTGACGACTGTGGATCGTGGTTGAAATCCATGCTGACCAGCTTGCGATCAGTATATCCTAGCACACCTTTCAGTGGGCCATCAGCAGCAGCGCGGATCGCTGCGTTGATTTCGTCAACGCTGGTGTCGCGGGCCGCTTCAAAGGTCAGATCAACAACCGATACGTTGGGCGTCGGCACCCGGATGGCGACGCCGTCCAACTTGCCTGCCAATTCAGGTAGAACCAGACCAACAGCCTTGGCGGCACCTGTGGATGTCGGGATCATGTTCATCGCTGCAGCGCGGGCGCGGTACAGGTCCTTGTGCATTGTGTCCAAAGTTGGCTGATCGCCAGTGTAGGAGTGCACAGTGGTCATGAAGCCTTTGACGATGCCAACAGTATCATTGAGCACTTTGACGACTGGCGACAGGCAGTTGGTGGTGCAAGATGCGTTGGATACAATCAAGTCCTCGGCGGTCAGAACGTCGTCATTGACGCCAAACACCACGGTTTTGTCAGCTCCGGCACCCGGTGCGGAAATCAGAACGCGGCTTGAACCGTTTTCCAAATGCGCCTGACAGGCTTCTTTGGATGTAAAGATACCCGTGCATTCTAGCACTACGTCAACGTCGGCCCATGGCAGGTCGGCAGGGTTGCGGATCGCCGTCACGCGGATCGGCCCGCGACCTACATCAATGCTGTCTTCAGTGGAGGTGACTTCGACTGGGAAGCGACCATGCACAGTATCATACTGCAGCAGGTGTGCATTTGTTTCGACAGGACCAAGATCGTTGATTGCGATCACTTCGATATCGGTGCGGCCAGATTCGATAATCGCACGCAGGATGTTGCGGCCGATACGGCCAAAGCCATTGATGGCGACTTTTACGGACATGTGGGTTCCCCCTGTTTGGCTCAAAAACGGCCGGTGTCAGCTGTTACCGCTAACAACCATCGGTTAGCCAAATTGTCAAGCCCCAGAGGGGGTATCCACCAGCATTCAGCGCCAGAACGCGATCCAATCCAGTAAAACAAAAAACTTGCGACCTAAGAACAGCAAGGCATCTGCATTGTTGAGCGTCATATCCGCAGCCACAGCAGCAATGATCGCAAGACCGATCATAATAGAGAGTTGAGTGGTCATGGTGGCGCTCCGGCTGTCTATAAGGGATCTGCAGGCGTAAATTAGATGTCAGTGCGCGCCGGGGAAACCACCCCGGCGGGCGCGTGTTAGCGGGGTAGGCGGCTGGCGTAAAAGAACATGCCTGCCAATGTGAGCGAAGCCATCACATTATAATTGGCCATACTCAGGCCAAACAGGTCCCACGCAATTTCGTCGCAGCGCACCAATGGTGCGTTCATAATCTGCTCCATCAATTCTTCTGCGGACAAGCCTGCAACAGGGGCCGAGGTGCAGGTTGACGGGCCTTCCCACCAGAACCGTTCGACACCGGAGTGGTAGATCGCCACCAATCCCGAGAATAGAACCCCGAGACCGGCAAGAAAGCTGAACAGGCGCGGCATTATTACCAGGGCCAAAGCTCCGGCCGCAATCGCCGCGAAATGTCCATAGCGCTGGGGCCAACACAAATCACAGGGGGTCAAACCGCCAATATACTGAAACCCGTAGGCCCCAACTATCAAACCCAAAGACCCGAGGGTCGCTAGCAAGATCAAGATGCGTCTCATAGATATTTCACCAGTATAAACCCGCCAAGCAACAGCGCCACAAATGCGACAAAGACAAGACCCAAGCGGCGCTCGATGAAATCGCGAATGGGGAGGCCGTATTTGCGCAGCAATGCCGCCACGATAAAGAACCGCAGCGCCCGCGCAATGATCGAAGTCACAACAAATGTTCCAAGCGGCATTGCGGTCCAACCGGACATAATCGTGATTACTTTGAACGGAAAGGGCGTGACACCAGCGGTTAGAACCGCCCAGAAGCCGACGTCGTTGAATTTCTCGTTGAACTCGGCCATCGAACCGGCCTTGCCCATGGCCTCAAGGATTGGCTGCCCAACACTGTCATAAAAGAAGAAGCCGATGCCATAGCCCAGCAATCCGCCGAGAACCGAGGATACGGTTGCAACCAGCGCAATCAGCCAGGCCCGGTTCGGCGCGGCGATAATCATCGGGATCAGCAGAACATCCGGGGGAATCGGAAAAACGGATGCTTCGATAAAGGCAACGGCGGCCAACACCCAAAGTGCGTGTTTGTGCTCGGCCTGTGCCATGGTCCAATCATAAAGGCTGCGCAGCATGCTTTGATAATCCCTGTTTTTATGGGCAAAGACCATGCTGGAAAGAAAGCGTCAAGCCAAAGCGATTTTCTATGCATTTTGCCCCTTTACCTTGCCCAGTGTGTTGGGTAAACGGTCGCCAGTGCCCAAGTGGCGGAATGGTAGACGCAGGGGATTCAAAATCCCCCGTCCTAGCGGACGTGCCGGTTCGAGTCCGGCCTTGGGTACCATCGTAACTCGATGGAAACGTTAAAGAACCCCGTCTCAGTAGAGGCGGGGTTCTTTGTTTCTTGGGTCGGGGTATTTGTCTGCTCACACATGCAGCTCACACTTTCCTGTTTTGTTTTTGTTCTGTTCTATAGACAGGCATACTCATTTTTCACGTCGCTTTTGGGCCGAGCGACTCAGAGTGCGGCGGCTGGCCTTAGACCGGTAGTAAGCAACCATTTCGGCGCTTTGACCTGTAACTGCTTGAATTTCGGCGTCGCTGCATCCCGCTTCTGCAAGCCTTACGATGGCCAATTTGCGCAGACCGTGCAGGACGTAGGGACGGGCTTTATCACCCAAAGTAGCGCGCCAGTTTCGAAACGCTTTTTCGATGGCATCATACCCCAACGGCTCGGTTAGGTTTTTGGCTAGAACGAATGTGCCATGACGAGGAAGCGTGCTTAAGTAGGTGCGCAGATGGTCGGGGCAAAAGGTTTCGAACTGCTTGCTTTGTTTTTCGTCTGTAACAATCATCCATTCGCCATCAAATTGGTCTCGCCGCATTTTGATGGCGGCGTTTGGTCTTTGACCAGTTCCGAGAATCAGCTCTGCCGCCGTTTTCACTTTGGTTGGTGCATGTTTCAGCTTTTCGACCATCCAGTCAGGCCAGGGCTCGAATTCTTTTTAGCGGCCATACTTTTCGATTCCTTTGGCAGGGTTTTCGCCAAGCGGCCAATCCAGCTTTTCAGCCCCAAAGTTCCAGAGCAAAGAAATGGTTTGTAGGTATTTGTCTGCCTTGCGCGGTGTCACGTGCAAGGCGGCATGCGCCGCGCGAACATGTTGGCGTTGCGTTTTGCGAACGTACTTGTCTGCGTTCTTGAACAGGATGGCGTCCATGTCGCGCCGGTAGCTGGCTTTTGTACTGGCCGCGAGATTTGACTGAATGCGGGGATCAGTGCGCCATGCAATCACTAGTTCCTTCCAGCAATATTTTGAAGGTGCCGGCCTTTGAGTTTGGTGGCGACCAGATTCGCATTGCCAAAACAACTCGTCCAGTTTTTGGCTGTCGCCTTGCCAGTCCAATCTTATAGTCTTTTCTTTGCGCCGACCCGCCTCGGTCCAAGTTATGCGGTGGTAGGGGTCCCATACCGCGCGGCGAGGATTCCATTTCCAAAGCAAACGCGGCTTATTGATCCGGGGTTTTGCTGGCTTAAAGCTCAAACTTTTCTTCCTCAGGTTTTGCGGCAAACCCGTCAATGATCGCAACTAGGTCTGCAACACGCCATCGGGCGATACCGCCTGGCAATGTGACGGGCTGAGGTAGCGCCCCCGCAGAAACCAACCTTGAAAATTGAGTGGCAGACATGTCTAGCATGGTCGCGGCGGTTCTATCGGTTACGGCCAGATGGTCGGGCGATTGTTTTGCCATCATTTTTGTCCCTTGGCGTCGACTAGGGTGCGTCGGTCGACCTCGACCGCACCGGCCTCGATCGCTAGCGTGCGTTTGGCTTTGCAAATGCCGAAATGTGGATGGCTTTGGGATTGGAACCATTTTCGGTCGACTCCGATGGTGTCGGCCATGGCAAGAAATTCGACCACGCTGTCGGCCAGCATATGGCACATTTCCATGCGGCCTAGCCTGTGCTGCGGTTTGTCGACGTAGACAGTCACAATGGCCACCATGCGCCGAAGTTGGCATTGGTTGCGTTCGCCCAAGTGGATAGTTTCCAAATAGCGTATGGCAGACCAACGAAGGTCAGCACTGCGCTGCCAATCAAGATGGCCAGGGTGAACAACCCGCTTGGATTTATTTTGAACTGGGTCAAAACGAAACCTCCAGGATGGCGGACTGGACGTTGCGGAGCGCAGTTTTCTGATGCTTTGCAAGGCGGCGGAAATCTGCGACCAGTTGTGCTTCGTCCTTGCTGTCGACGTCTTGCCTGGGAGCGGCTCCGTCTTCGATTCCATCGAAGAAATGGGCGACAGGAATATCCAACGTGGCGGCGATGTCCCACAGGCGGGACGCACTGACGCGGTTGGCTCCAGTTTCGTATTTTTGGATTTGCTGAAACTTGATGCCAACTGCTTCGGCCAGCTGTTGTTGAGTGACCCCTTTCAGCCAGCGGTGATGGCGGATGCGTTTCCCAACATGGATGTCAGCGTGATGGGTCATTGCGCACCGCCTTCCGAACCGGTGTTCTGGCGGTCCTGAAACCCAAACTTTTGGCATGGAAGGTTGCGGTATTGGGATAGGAGGTAAATCTCTACCGATCCAGCTTGGTCAAGCGAGGTGCCATTGATCATGCTCGAAAGCCGATCCATCCGATCACGCTGGATGCGAGCAGATATCCCATTTTCTAGAAGCTGACGTTCTTTTGCGCGCAGCCATGCATCCTGTATTAGGGCACGAAGGGGCTTTGTTGCACAAATCGGGTGCGGGGATTCATGTCGCGAATCCAGTGTGATAGCAGGCGGTCATGAGCAGCTGGAGCCCGACGAAGTACAAGACCACAAACTGGTCGTCTTACAATGACAGCTTGAAGCAGCGCGGATCGTTGTCGATCTGGTTTGATCCGGAGATGGCTT